>JBBCJB010000020.1:0-320133 GCA_037190485.1 Parapedobacter sp. | reverse complement strand
GACATTTTTGCGGTTGACCACATTGCCGAAACCTACGTTTTGGATCTTGCCTTCAAACCGGAGGGTTTCGTTTTGCTTGACCGATGCACTGGTTTTGGCTTCGCGCAACACCAACCGATACCCCATCCGGTCACGCATGTATTCGAGGCCGTTGCGGCCGTCGTATACCGGATCGAAGATAGCCGTTTTCGTTGGTCCGGTGTAGGTGCCACGCTCGGTTTCCTGTTCGTTGGCCGGGAATTGGACGGGTTTGGTTACGTTGGCCTCATTATAAATGAAGTCGCTCCACCGGTCGTAGCGGCCGTGCCGCATGTTCAACGCGGCAACGCGAAGTTGCTGGGCTTCCAGTATCGCGCCAGGCATCTGCCCAAAGACGTTGTCGCCGATACCGCCCTCGCCTTGGAAGATCTGGTTTTGCTTATTGATCCAGCCGATGACGCCGTACCGGTCATAATCGCTTTCGCCGTATTTGCTTTTTATCATCGCATTGCCTTCCGAAAGCGATCCATTGTCGCTCCAACTACCCGCAGCGTGGCTGTCGTTGAAGAATCCGAACCGCGCCTCGGGCGAGCCTTTCGGTGGCGCTGGCATGCGGTCTAGGGTCGTGAAGGTGTACTCGGTGCCGTACGTTTCGTTGTACCATGCCAAAAATGCACCGGCATGTGTCAACAAGGGGCGCGAGCCGGGCACGGCATCCAGGTAAGCACGCAGTAGCTTGTTATAGGCAGCTGCATCCTGGGCCAAAGGAGATGAGTGCTGTTCGCCCCACGGGCCGAGCATACCCGTCTTGACGCACATGATGACGTCTTCATATTCGTGGAAAATCGGTCTGAGCTGCCAGATGTGATATTCGATCCAGTCTTTCTCCGTATGACCTTCCACATCGCATAGGGCCGATGGGTTGTTGGTCGTTACGTAGGTGGGCTCGGGTCCTTGGATAAGCCCTTCGGTGAGGTCCGATTCGGGGTATTTATGGGGTTCGATGTAATTGAAGCCGTTGCCGTCATACGAAAATTTCACAAAGGCCACCCCGTTGCCGTCTCTTACCTTTTGGAGCAAACCCCGCATGTAGTCAAGTGCAAAAGGCGTCAACGGACCGGTCTTCCCCGTCCTGCGCACGCCAGTGGCCGGGTCTTCGAATCGGCCGTCTGCCTGGTAGCCAAATGCGCCTTTCGCCGAAAGGAACGCGTTTGACGAGAAGTTGCACAAGTCAAAGCACATGAAGGATATCGATGGAAGCGCGGTAACGCCGGTGCCACCGACGTAAGGCTTTTCCAGCTGGTTTAAGCCATTGTAGAACTCGGTCGTTTCGATGTCGTCGCCTTCTACCGGAGGTACCTGCCGGCCGTGGTACAGCACGGAGTTGGCATCGACCGGAACCCGGTGATCCACCTCTGGCGTGATGCCGAACGGCGAATTGGTTTCATCGGTGAATTGGGGCGGGATATTCTGCCACCGCCCACGATACGGACCCCTGTCGGGATTCGGGATGTCAACGGGGTTTTCCGTGTAGTCAAGCGGCTGCAGGACTAGTGGTTCCTGGCAGCTCGCAGCGCCGACGATCAAAGACAGCGCACATAAATAGTTTTTACCAAACATACGGCTTCTATCGGTTAACAAGCCGGGAAAGGCGAGAAGGAGTGCGCTCATCCCCGCTTTTCCCAGCGTTGGTGTTCGTTATCGCGGGTTGGGTAATACGCCCGGGTTTATCAGCATTTCGTCTCCGGATAGCTGATGCGGTATCCGCGCATCGGTGGGCTGGATGACTTCCCAGGGGTGCGTACCCCCATAGCGGCGATCCATGGGCTTGTTGTTGCGGAACAGGTCTTTCCACCTGAATCCTTCGTAAACCAGCTCGAGACGCCGCTCGTCCAGGACCACGTCAAGCACCTCGGCGTAACCGCGTTGCGCCATATTGCCTGCGGTCATCAACTGGTTGCCCGAGAGGCCGGCCCGGCTGCGGATGGCATTGACGTCAGACAGGGCAGCGGTGGGGTCATTCAACTTCGCGTAGGCTTCGGCACGGTTGAGGATGACTTCGCCCCAACGGATCATCGGATACGAGCACAGCATGGCGTTGCCGTCTTGATAGGAAAACTTCGTGTTGAAAATCTTCCGGTAACTCATGCGGTTGTTCGTGGCGGGGGTTACGGTTACATCGACCCTTGTGCCGTTATATACGAAGAAGTATTTGGGATAGGTATTGACGATTTCCTCTTGGATGTAGATTTTGGTTCCCGTGTTCGTGAAATAGTCGTCATCGATGGGGGTGTTCAGGCCCGGGTTATCGCTGAAGACAATGTATCGGCCACCGGCATCTTCGGCGAGGTAACGATACTGGAGGCCATAGTACCAGCTTGCCGGATTCGGGATGGCCCAATTGGCCATCCATTTAACCGGCTGCCCGTTCAAGGTTACACCGGGTGCAGGGATGGCTTGGAAAAGATGGAAGTCTTTCCAGCGGATATCATCGTCTGCGTAACGCGTGAGGAGCGCATACATGGGGTCTGATGGATAGATTTCGCCCCATCCCGCGCCGCTTATCGGGTCGGTAAGGTACATCGAGGCGACAGAACTCGTGCCGGGACTTTCATTTGGAAGATACCCGATACACCATAGGGTTTCTTCCGAAGCCTGCGTGCGGGTGAAATAGGTGGCGAGGTTTGCATCAAGGACATCGCTCGGCGTACGGCCATTGAGCATTTCGTTCACGATGTTCACCACGTCTTGATTCCTGCCCATGTTGAGGTACAGACGCGACAACAGCCCCTGCGCGGAACCTTTCCAGGCATAGCTGGCATTGGTGGATCGGCGGAAATTGCCCATCAACTGGATGGCCTTGTTAAGGTCCTGCTCCACCTGCGTGTATACCTCGCCAATCGTCGCCCGTTTGATGTCTCCGGTTAACGGTTGTTCAGTACGTAGCACCACGGCCGGGTTGTCCGCCCCGTGCGAATAGGGGCGAGCATAGATATCGCACAGGTTGAGGTACACCAATGCACGCAAGAAGTAGTTCTCGCCGAGGATATGGTCATCCTTGGGCGATCTTCCTTCCGCGCCGACACCGATGTTGGTGTTCACGATATTGAGTATCGAATACGAAACGTACCAAAAGTAGCGGACGGTTTCTTCCGTTTGGATATCGGAGTACTCATACGATTTCATGAACGGGTCTGACGTGACCCCGGCGATGAAGATGTTGTCGCCACGGAATTCGTTCATCTGGAACCAATTGCGTGCATATACGCTACGGCTTGAGGATCCACCGGTCAATCCCGTGCGGTTTTGCCTGAACCACCGGTAAGCACCGATGGTGGTGTACTCGATCCCCGCGGGGTCGGTAGCGAGCTGGGTGGAAGTCATCGTGTCTTTCGGGTTCAGGTCCATTTCTACGCAGGAATTCATAACGCCGAATGAAAGTACCGCCGTAGTTGCCAATATCACTTTTTTCATGCTATAAGTCATTAATCAGATGCATCAAAATTTCATTTCAATACCCAATGAGAACGTGCGGTTCACCGGGTAGATCCAGTTCACGCTGCCCGCAACGTCATTGATCCCACTCGCGCTGAGGTTGGTTTCGGGGTCAGCGCCGGAAAATTTACTGAAGGTCCATAGGTTATCGGCAGACAGGAATACGCGGGCGTTGCTCACGCCCAGATCGCGCAACAACGTCTTTGAGAAGTCATACCCGACATTCACGTTGCGCAACCGCAGGAAACTGCCGTCTTCGAGGTAGCGGGAAGAGGCACTCGCCGAATTTTTGTTGCCCCCATATACGGGTAGTGGGTGCGTGGCGATATCGCCCGGTTTCTCCCACCGACTCCACCCCAAGCCATTGTCGATCGATAGTTGATTGTATTGCGCCTGGCGACCATCGTTGTCCATGGATCCGCGCGCCCCGTTGTAAATCGTGTTGCCGTAAAGGAAGAAAATGTTGGCACCGAATGAGAAGCCTTTGAATGAGACCGTGTTTTGCAGGCCGCCGGAGAATTTTGGGTTGGGCGACGAGCCCAGCCAATCTACTTTGGCGCTCGCATAGTCATTCGTTACGCCGCCATCTTCGGCCGTCCAAAGCGGATCGCCATTATCCGGATCGACGCCACGCCATTCCTGCATGTACCATCCGTAGAGTTCTTTGCCCTCTTCCATGCGTTGGCGGGCAGCGTCTGCCGAACCGACCATGATGGGCTTGCCGGGCTGTCCCGGTTCATCGCTCGGCAGCTTTTCAACCGTATTCTTGTTGAAACCGATATTGAATGACGTGCTCCATTTCCAGCTGTTTTTATTGAGGTTCGTGCTGGTGAGCGCGATTTCGAGTCCCCTGTTGCTCACTTCTCCAATGTTTCGCGTATAGCTGTAGAATCCGGTGCTCGGCGCTACAGGCGCGGCGAAAAGCAGGTTTTCGTTTCGGTTTTTATAAACATCGATGCTGCCCTCCAGCCATTTGAAGAACACGAAGTCTATTCCCGCCGACGCCATCGTGGCGGACTCCCAACCCAGGTCGGGATTGGCGAGACGGGTGGGCTGCGCCCCCGGCACACCGAGGTAGGTCACCCCTGAAAACGTGTAGGCGTCCAGGTATACGAAATCCCCGATGTTCGAATTGCCGGTCAGGCCGTAACTTCCCCGTAGTTTCAGGAATGTCAGGATGTCGTTGCCTGCCAGGAAGCCTTCATTGGAAACAACCCAGCCTGCGCTGGCAGCGGGGAAGTAGCCCACGCGTTTGCCGGGAGCGAAACGGCTGTTGGCATCGGCACGGAATGAGACACTGGCTAGGTACTTGTTGGCGAACGCATAGTTGATTTGCGAGAATGCAGACCAACCTGCACTTGGCGTGGCATACCCATCCAGGGCTCGCATGGTTGATGCGGCTCCCGCGGAGGCCACGTCCATACCGGTAGGCTGCTGTTCGGCCGTGACACCAAAACCGTAGGTGCCGTCCGATTTGCCGAATTCATAGCCCACGAGCCCGGCTAGGTGATGGTCGCCGATGTCGTGCAGCGTCTTGAGCAATGTCGTATTGGTGTAGCTGCCCAAGGGATAAGTCGCTTCGTCTTCGACGCGACTGCCCTGTGTGATGCCGTTCCAGGTCTGGCTGGCGTCGCGTGCATCGTAGTAAACCTTGTTCCAGCCCTGTGACCTACCCATGCGCGTGGTGTTGGTGGCCGTTAGCCACGGGAGGACCTGCCAGTTCAGCACGGCATCGACATTCATGTTCGTGCCGCCTTCGCGATCGTAGTTGTATTGCATGCCATGCCAAGGGTTTTGCCGATTTGCGTAGTACCACGTCTTTTCGCCCACCGGCGTGCCGGATATATCAATCGCATTGCCCGAAGCATCGAACGGGTTATCCCAAGGGATACCGCGATAGGCCATTTCACTAAAGGTATATGACCATAGGTTTTCCGTCTTGTTTTCGCGCATGTTCATGCGGATGCTGACATCGAATTTGGGGGCGACCTGCACGTTGAAATTCATGCGGATGTTGTTGCGCCTGAAACTGGTGCCGGGCATCGTGCCTTTCTGGTTGTAATGGTTGACGCTGGCCATATAGGACGTATTTTTAGTCCCTCCCCGAATGGATGCGTTGTACTCCTGCGCATTGCCCGGTTTGAATGTATTATTGAGCCAATCGTAGTTCTGCTGGCGAAGTGACTGGGGATAGTTCGATTCGAAATTAGGGATGCCCCATGTTGTCCAAAGGTCATAGAGCTCCGCGCCATCCATGGGCTGGAACCTGCCAAACAGTGCGTTGGTGCTGGCAACGTTGGCCCTGAAATTGACTTCGGGGGCTTGGTCACGACGGCCATGCTTGGTCGTAATCACGATGACGCCGTTGGCACCGTCGGCACCGTATATGGCCGTCGACCCCACATCTTTCAAGACGGTGACCGTTTCGACATCGTTGGGGTCATACGTGCCACCGGGAATACCGTCAACGACAACCAATGGGCTTTGGCCGGCGGTAATCGTACCGATACCCCTGATGCGCAGTTGTGCGGACGAGCCGGGCGCACCGCTGCTGTTCGTGACCGTGAGCCCGGCGACCTTGCCTTGCAGCCGCGACCCTAGGTCATGCGTAACATTGTCTGTAATGGCATCGCTTTGTAGCGTAACGACCGAGCTTGTCAGTGAACTCCTTCTTACGGACGTATACCCAACCACCACCACATCGTCTAGCGTGGTGGTTAGCTCCTCCAATACCACGTTGATGGTGGTGCGGTTGCCTACCACTTCCTCTTTGGGGGTATACCCGACCGAGGAGAAAACCAAAACGGATGAGGGCTGTACGTTACCCAATGTGTACATGCCCGTGGCATTCGTGGTTGTGCCTTGCTGCGTGCCTTGCACGACGATCGTGACATTTGCCAAGGGTTCATTGCCGGCGTCAACGACCCTGCCCGTAACCTGTTGGGCCTTTACTGCGCCACTAAGCAGTAACAACCCCAGGCAAACGATCTGCATTTTTTTTGGAATTTTTATTTTCATACTTAAGAAATGAAGGGTTAATGAATGATGCGATACACCGTTACCCATGCGATTTCCCGACGGCAAGCGCGTGCGGCGAACTGATGGGCATACCCGACCGAATAAGAACGTCGTAGTTTTATGTGGAGGCCCCGATCCGGATCAGAGCTTGAAAAATATTTTTCGTTTGTAAAGCCAGTAGCAGATATACCACTCGACGGCCAGTGTGGCCAGCGCGACCAACACCGCGCTGCCCGTTCCGGCGATGCCCATCAATTCGAAGGGCCCGCCAACGAATATGTTAACCACGCCGTTGAGCCATTGCTTGCCCACGGTTTCAAAAAACAGGTAGATGAAAATGGGGTTCATGCCCACCACGACGATGATCCATGCATACCGATTCCATTGTTTAAGGTCTACCAGCCAGGATAGGAAGGCAACCATCAGCAACACGTACCCTCCGGAGACAATGACGAATGAACTGGTGGAAATGCGCTTGATGATGGGCGTGATCCCCGTCCAATCGATTGCATAGCCTAACGCCAGGCAGCCTATCCCCCAATAGATGAGGTAGGCGATTTTCTGTTGCATGGTCTTTTCGCTGATCAATAGTTTGCCCACCAATACACCCCAGATGGTGTGGGTTGCCGTCGGTATGATGTTGATGGCCGCCCATCCGCCCGAATTGTGTTTGCCCATGATGAGCATATCGAAATAGGCGCCGAAATTCTCCCCTTTGACAAATGGCTGGTCGTACCCGGGTGCCAGTACCAAGCGGTAAAGCAATTCCGTAACGACAAGCAACAGGAGGCTAACCACAAACTGTTTCGTTACAGACCACCTGATGATCGAATAAGCGATCAACGTCGTAAAAGCGAGCTGTGTAAGTACATTCCACAATTCCCACACCAGTTTGCCTGAATATACGCAATGTAGGCCAACGCCGCACAAGAACAATTTCAGCGAACGCCAGGCAACGCTCTTGAAATTTTCGACATAGGTTATCCCTTTGTCGCGTCGTCGTATCCACGATATATATAAGGACGAGCCAGCAATCAGCATGAAGGTGGGTTGCACAAGATCCCAGAAGGTCAGCCCATGCCATTCATGGTGGAAGAATTGACCGATCAAGACGTTTGCCCACCCGTCTGGAAACGCTTTGTTTAAGGACAAGTAGACCCTGCAGCTTTCGGCTGCCAAGAGGATCATGATCAATCCCCGGGTGACGTCGAGAGACAATATGCGGTTGGACGAATTTTTATTTTCCATACTAGGTACGCATTGTTTACCAAAAACCTAAATCTTCCTTGTTCCCAAACAAGGTAAAGCTTTAAAATATTGACCTCAATTGTATCTCCGGTAGACTAATTGGTAAGCCTTCGTTAGGACAATTATCATGTATTTAGTTTAAAATAAAAAATAAATAAGCCAGTCAAACGGTTGCGTAATCTGCGCAATCGTTTGACTCCGTAGTTGGGTAGCGATGTGGCTGGGAACTTGTTTGACTAGGTTAGGCGGATGGTCTCTGCGGTTTGCCGTCACCTTACGGGAAGCGCGCAACTCATTGTCGGTTTTGAAGTAGCCGGTTTATGCATCCGCGTTCGGAGGCACCTGTGTCGGATCAAGCTGCAGGAGTTTGTCCAATTGATCATCCGACAAGAGGGTAGCCTGTTTCGGAAAGTCGATTTGGCAGAACTGTTGGGTCAAGCACGATACGTCCGCTGCGAAATACCGCTCGAATAGGGCCATGAAATTGATCCAGTTGTTATCTGCTTGCAAGTCGGAAACGGCGCAATGGGCGGCGTAGTCTCCGTCTCGCGGAAACGCCTCGGCCGTGGATAGGTTCAGTCCCAACGTGGGATGGCATTGCTTAAGGGTAACGAATAGCCGATTTGCCCAAGCACGGGTCTGCCCGTGCAATTGCCCCAATATCACGAAGGCCTTAAGCCACAGCAGATAGTCGAGGAAAGGTGGCGGCGGCAAATAGCGGTACGACCAGACCAGCCCGAGTTCGCCAGCCACATACCCCTGTACATGTTCCTTGAAGCGGGGTTCGGCCCCGACCGCTACCGGGTGGCCGTACGTCTTCCATGCAGACGTCAATGCGCCTTGTACGGCATCGTGGAAATCAGCGGTCACCGCATCGCCATCCATCTCGGGAATCTCCAATCCGGCAATGTGCTGTTTGGCAACGGTGGTCCAGATCAGGAAGGCTCGGTAGGCGGCTCCGTCAAGGAACCGGAATACTGCATGGTTCATGTCTTTCATGGTTTTCGTGGTGCTATCGGTGATCGGTTGTCTTTTTGACTGGCCTTGCGCAATTGCCTGCGGATGCGGGCCACATGTGCTGCGCCTGAGTCGGTCAACGCGGCGATTTTGGCGTCGTCATAATCGGTAATCCGGATAAGATTGGTGACGACATGGTCTTTTGTGGGGTTTTCGTGATGGGCTTTCGTTTTCTTCTTGACGATGGTCATGGCATTTTCGTTCATGTTTTATCGCACGAAACCGAATGACATTCACTATTTTTGTTTCATTCGGCTGTCGTTTTTGCACGGCATTGATAGCCGGCAAGTGCTTGTTGTTCATGCGGCAAATGTATAAACAATATTTTATTTTAAGGCGATTTTTGTATACTTTTATCTATAATTTTTCGATAACGATTGGAACAGAAGGCGATACATCGGTTATTTGAGTACTTGGAAAGACGGAAGACGCGGCATACGCGCTTCGAAAAGGAAGTGGGGATTTCAAACGGTTACCTCAATACGACCCGGCAACGGAACGGAGATTTGGGCGAAACCATACTGCGGAAGGTGCTTCAAAGCGACGAAAGACTCAGCGCGGCATGGCTACTGACGGGCAAAGGGTCGATGTTTTTGGCGCAAAGCGAAGCCGGTGGCTATGCAGCGAAAGACGAATCAGGTCCGTCGGCAACGGACAGTCTCGGATTAGAGACAATTGTCGATGGTTTGCGATTCACTATCCGCGCGCAGGAAAAAGCGATCGCTGCGCAGGAAAAGGCCATCGCGGCATTGGAAGCACAAATCGACCTGATGAACCGCCAACCGTAACCAAAAAATCGTACCTTGGCATCCAAATCAGCTACCCATGGATACACGTACTTGCTTGGACTGCGGTTCGGCGTTGGCCGGCCGCGCGGATAAAAAGTTCTGCGACGACGCTTGCCGCAGCAATTACAACAACCGGCGCAATGTAGAGGACAGCGGCTACCTCCGCAGGGTAAATGGTATCCTAAAGCGAAACCGCAGGATATTGGAAACGCTGAACCCGGAAGGAAAAACCAAGATTAAGTGGAAGGCGCTGGTGAACGAAGGGTTCAATTTCGACTACATCACCGATATGTATGAAACGAGCAAAGGTATCCACTACCGTTTTTGCTATGAATATGGATACCTATTGCTCGAGAATGACGAAGTGCTGTTGGTACGCCGTAAAAACTAATGGGGTTTCTTGGGCTATTGCCTTTATGTCCGATACGGGGTGTAGTTGGCAGCAATATGTTGTTGTTTTGTTTCTTTTAATTTCATATTACTTTCGTATAATTGCAAGTGATTTCGGCCATCTTGCCGAATTTCCGTCACATAACAGGATTCAAGACAATGAAATTAGCGTTTACTTTTTGCTTGTTGCCGATTCTGGCCTGCATTTTTCCCGAAGCCGAAGCAACGATGGGTGATGACCGGAATATCGTGATTGCCCACCGAGGGGCTTGGAAAGCCGACGGCCTGCCGCAGAATTCCATCGCGTCCTTGAAACGGGCGATTGAGCTGGGTTGCTATGGCAGTGAATTTGACGTGCACCTAACGGCAGATGATGTACTGGTGCTTTGCCACGATAAAGACCATCAGGGTGTCGACATCGCTACGGCTACCTATGCCGAATTATTGGCGATCAAGCTCCCAAACGGCGAGTCGATTCCCACAGCCGAAGCGTGCCTCCGGGAAGGGATGAAACAAAACGAGACCAAGTTGGTTTTCGAATTGAAGCCCTCGGCGCTCGGCAAAGCGCGGTCGGTGGAGGCAGCCGACCTGACCGTAGACCTCGTAAAGCGGTTGGGGGCCCAGGCCCAGGTCGAATACATTTTGTTTGATTACGATGCCGCAAAGCGAATCATCGAACTTGATCCGGAGGCGAAGGTGTCTTACCTGAACGGTGAGGTTCCACCCGCGCAGGCCCATGCGGATGGGTTCTATGGCCTGGATTATCACATGAATGTTTTCCGCAAACATCCGGAATGGGTGGAAGAGGCCAAAAACTTGGGATTGGTATTGAACGTTTGGACGGTCAACTCGGAGGACGACATGCGGGAGTTCATAGACATGGGCATGGACGTAATCACGACCGATGAGCCGGAGCGTTTGCAGCGCTTGCTGAGGGAGCAGTAATTTGCGCTTCGGAGATTTTTGACCCTCGTATATGGGCCGGCCATGCGGCCGGTATGCGAAGGGACTTCGTGTTTTGTTTTACGGCCGCACCTTGCTAGGCCAGGATGACCTTGACCCCCCGTTCTTCCAATGCTTTTAGCGTATTGGGGGCCAAACCGTCGTCCGTGACAACATATTGTACCTGTTCCAAATCACATATCTTTCCGATGCCGCGTTTGCCGAATTTTGAGCTGTCCGCCAGTACGACAACGATTTGGGATGCATTGATCATTTTCTGGTTGATGTTGGCTTCGGTGAGGTTGCTAATGGAAAAGCCGAAATCCAAGTCAATGCCATCAACGCCGATGAACAAGACGCCGCACGATATGCGGTCAAGCATATATTCAGCATACGAACCTGCCACCGAAGATGAGTTGGGGCGTATAATGCCGCCGAGCTGAAGGACTTCGGTGTTGGGGCGATCGGAGAGTTCCATCGTAACCTTGACCGCGGGGGTGATTACCGTGAGGGGCTTGGCGGGGTGCAGGTGGTGCGCAAATTCGAACGCCGTGGTGCCCGAGCCTATGATGATGGCATCATTTTGACCAATCAGTTTTACCGCCGCTTGCGCTATCCTTTTTTTCTGGTCGGCATTGATCGTCGCTTTTTCGTAGATAGGCCTGTCAATGGTGTAAGGGTTGGTTAGGGATGCGCCCCCACGTGTAATAAAGATAAGTCCCTTGTCTTCCAGGAACTTAAGGTCCTTCCGGATGGTGACTCCAGACACCTGCGTGAAATCGATTAACTCCGGGATGGTAATCTGTCCCTTATCCTTGAGCCGTTCAAGAATGAACTGATGGCGTTTGGTGATGTTTTTCATGTTCCCCAATGTTAATTTGTGTTTAATCCGCGGTGCCGCCACGGGCTATGCAATGTTAGCTGATTTTCTTTAATTATTGAAAGGTAATCAATGATTTTCTATGACTATTTGCTGCCGATATAAAGTTTATTTGTGTTAATAAAACTTTAAATAAATATTATTTTTTATTTTATTTTGTTTTTTAATATTTTATTTTGTTAAATTTGTACTGTTGTAAGCCTTGAGATTTCGTAGTTATGGGTTTCTTTTATGCGGTGTCATGTTGACTTGTGGTTTTGTTTTGCGAGTTGTGATTATTGAGGTGCGTAATATCCGACTATAAGGTAATGCCAATTGATTTTTAACTAACTAATTTTTAATATCAAACCCAATATGAAAAAAAGTAATGTCGTTTTAAGTTTAGGGATTATTGCTTTTCTGTTTGCGTTCGCGTTACCTCAAAAAAATGGAAGGATATTCATTATAGGTGATTCCATATCATTGGGCTATTTTCCTCACGTAAAGAAGGCATTGGAAAATGATGCCGAAGTGTCGCATAACCCGGGTAATGCCCAGCATACGGGTACCGGCCTTCGGCTTCTGGATAAATGGTTGGGAGATGGCCAGTATGATGTCATTCTGTTCAACTGGGGATTGTGGGATTTGTGTTATCGGAATCCTGCCTCCGATATGCAGGGGCAGCGAGACAAGCTGAATGGTGAAATTACCTTTACTGTAGATCGCTATCAATCGAATATGGAAGGTTTGGTTCAACGCCTGTTAAAGACGGGGGCCAAGCTCATCTTCGTCACCTCTACGGTAATCCCACCTGATGAAGCCGGCAGATTCGAAGGCGACGAGGTTACCTATAATGAGGCTGCTGCCGCCATCATGGATAAGTATGGCGTGGAGGTATTGGATTTACATCGCTATTCGGTAGCTGTTCACAAGGAGCACAAACGCGGGGATGGTGACGTGCATTATACGGTTGAAGGCTACCAAAAGCTGGCCGATATCGTTGTAGACGCTGTACGAAAAACATTGAAGTATACTACAGCTTATTGAGATACTATTTACATGATTCCGCATGGGATAGCATACGCGATTGCACTATTACGGCGCCAAGCCACTTAACTAATTATTTTCATGAATTATTTAATCACAATGACAAGACGAATCTATTATTTGTTAGTATTGGGTTTGTTGTTTGCCAATCTTGCCTTGGCGCAGCAACAGACGCGTATAAGTGGCAAGATAACGGATGATCAGGGACAACAGCTTGAGGGAGCCACCATCAGTGCATCCCGTTCGGGGCACGTCACGCTGTCCTCGGGTGACGGTACTTTTTCGCTGGACATAACGAAAGGGGAAGAGTTGTCTTTCAGTCTGGTAGGTTACCAGACGGTAAAAATGGTTTATGAAGGGCAGCAACCGCTGGAGGTGCAACTGATGCCAGAACACTATAATTTGGATGAGGTGGTAGTCGTCGGATACGGGACAATGCGGAAAGAGAAAATGACGGGGGCCGTCGGCTCTGTAAAAGGAAGGGATTTGGAGAATATCCCTTCGCCCCGGGTGGATCAATCGCTTCAAGGGCGGGTAACGGGAGTCAATATCACACAAGTTGATGGAACACCTGGTGCTCCGAGCGTCATTAGAATCAGGGGAGGGAATTCCATACAAGGTAGCAATGACCCGCTATTTGTCATTGACGGTTTTATTGTGGGGTCGGATTTTAATTTGAATAACCTCAATACCAATGATATCCAATCCATAGATATCCTCAAGGATGCGACGGCTATTGCGATATACGGAACGCGTGGTGCGAATGGTGTCATCTTGATTACGACAAAAAGTGGAGTCGGAAAGGCCATGGGGCAGTCTACAGTTGCGTTCAATACCTATTATGGGATACAATACTTAAACAATAAAGTCGAATTTTTGGATGGGTATCAACATGCAGCGTATGCCAATGAAGACGCTGAATTTCGTGGAACTACCTTGCCGTTCATTAATCCTGATGCCGTGCCTAACGTCAACTGGGTGGATCTAATCACGCGGGATGCGCCCATTGCTAATGCTGACCTTTCTGTCTCGGGTCGATCCAGCGAAGGAAAAATAAGCTACTATATCTCAGGAAATTATTTTAATCAGCTTGGTATTATTGAAAGTAGCGGGATCAAAAGGTACGGTTTCCGGTCGAACCTGAATATTGATTTGTCTGATAAACTTAAGATCGGTTGGAATATGAATCTTTCACGATTGAATAGGGACAATACGAAGGTTAATTTCAGTGCCTTGTTGCGACAAGCGGCGTTAACCAATAGAGCGGTCTATGATGATGAAGGGAGGTATACCTATGAAAATCCGGTGTCTACGGTAGTTACCAGAAATCCCAAGGCGGATATCGACCTGAAAGTAGACCACGATCTCGTGACGAATTTATTCGGTAGCCTTTTCCTCGAGTATGAGTTATTCGATAACGTGACTTTTAAGTCCAGTTTTGGACCAAAACTTAATTATCTTAAGGTCAATCAGTACAACCCGGGACTTCTCCCACAGAATCTGGTCATTAATATCGGCGGAGATGGTGGGATTATCACAAACTCAAGTATAGAACTGCTAAACGAAAACCTAATTACCTACGTGCCCGTCCTCGGAGAAGACCATGAACTAGATGTTTTGGGAGGATTTACTTGGCAAACCTATCAGGCAGAAAACAGCAGGGCCTTTGGTTATGGATTTCCAAATGATGTCCTCCAATACAATAGCCTTGCCAATGGATCCAATCCCATACGCAACGAAATCGGGTCAGACTGGGACAGCTGGCAATTGGTATCGTGGTTAGGGAGGGCCAACTACCAATTAAAGGGCAAATACCTGTTTACACTAGTTGGACGGGTAGATGGTTCATCACGGTTTTCCGGATCCGACAATGCCTATGGATTTTTCCCTTCGGCTGCCGTGGCTTGGAGATTGGGCGAAGAGCGATTTATCAAAGATCTCGATGTGTTCAATAACCTAAAGTTACGTATGAGCTATGGTTCGGCCGGTAGCCAGGCTATTCCCTCTTATAGAAGCCTGGCGCTACTAAGCGATGTCACGGCCTATTTTAATGACATTCCGCAATATGCTGTCCAGAACGGAAGACCATTTAACAATAACCTCAAGTGGGAAACAACGAATCAGTTTGACGCCGGTTTGGAGGCGACATTCTTTGGCAACAGACTAGGCTTCGAATTAGACTACTATGATAAGCTAACGAAAGACCTGTTGCTCAATGTCCAAATTCCCCGCCAGACAGGATTTGAGAGCAAATTGCAGAATTTAGGATCCATAAGAAATAGGGGACTTGAGCTGAAAATCAACTCGACCAATGTATCCCGTCCGAATTTCGAATGGCATTCTGTTTTAACCCTTTCGGGAAACCGCACAAAGGTATTGAATTTGGGAGGTGTTGACTTCATTGACGTGGTGTCTCCAACAACTGGCCCAGGCGGCCGGATTATCGTAGGACAGCCGGTTCCCGTATTTGTAGGAGTCGAATATCTCGGTACCTGGAAATCGCAGGCTGAAATCGATGCCTCTGGACAATCCGGGCAGCAACAGGTGGGCGGGCCTCGTTTTAAGGATACGGATGGAGACGGCGTGCTGACATTGAATGATTTTGAGGTATTGGGCAGTGCCCAACCAGATTTTATCGGCGGAATACAAAACACGTTTATCTACAAAAATTTCACGCTTGATGTTTTCGTGCAAGGGACTTACGGGAACGAAATCTACAATACATTGACCCAAACTGCGTTTTTCGGACGGCCAGAGTCAAATAAATACCGTGAGACGTTAAATCGCTGGACACCGGATAATCCCAATTCGAATATCCCAAGGGCCGGTGCCGTGGCTACCCTAGGATCGGTGTATAGCAACTCGGAAATGGTGGAAGACGGTTCGCACATCCGGCTGAAAACAGTTCAGCTATCGTATAATTTGCGAGCGGAAGAGTTGGGTATAAAACGTGTTAAGGATATCGGCGTGTATTTTTCCGGAAACAACTTGCTACTGATTTCAAAATTTAGGCTATTCGACCCGGAAGTGAGTAGTTATGGGCAAGACAATATAGCTGCCGGATTCTCTGCTGGTGAATACCCATATGGCAGAACGTTGACTTTCGGGATAAAGGCGACATTTTAATATCGAATAATCGAAGAAGATATGAAAAATAACAAAAAATTTAGCTGCTTGACTGGTTGTGTGTTGGCCATAGGTATGCTGTTTTCTTGTGACAAGTTTTTGGCGGAAGACCCAAGAGCTGTGCTCTCACCCGAAAACTTCTTTAATTCCGATGTTGAAGTGAAGGCAGCGGTCAATGGCGTATATGCTGCGCTATACACAGATGGACTATATCGGCAACATGGCATAAACCATGCGCTGGGGTACGGTGCCGATGATTTGGAACCCACTAGGTCTGGTGACGGGGCGCTGAATGATATCTGCAATTACACGTTATCCGAAGCGAGGGGTGCTAGAGGTCGTGAAGTATGGATTTCATTTTATAAAATGATCCAGGATGCTAACGTGGCTTTGGCCAAACTGGAAAACAATGAACGAATAAGTACACAATATAAAAGCCAGGCTACCGGAGAATTGTTGTTTTTACGCGCTTTTGCCTATTACAATCTCACCAATATTTTTGGGGATGTACCGTATTACAGGGAGAATCTTTCCATAGACGAAGTCCAGGTGCTGGAGCGGCACAATAAGAATCTTATTCGCAATGACTTGATTGCCGATTTGCAAATCGCGCAGGATGCATTGCCTGGAAATTACCAAACTAGCGAACTAGGTAGGGCATCAAAATGGGCTGCGGCTACCCTAGCGGTAAAGATATTGCTTTGGCAAGAAAGGTGGGTTGAAGCCCGTGACAAATCCGTTGAAATCATAGTTGGTTCCCCTCACAGATTGTTGGCTCATTATGGAGATGTCTTTAAGCTAGCGAACGCTTACAACGACGAACTGATATGGTGTATCGATTTCGTCAGGGATATTAATCCTCAGGGATTTACTAGTATTTTCGTGCCCCGGTTAAGTGATGAGCCTAAAGTGAGTTCGCAAAGGCCTGCGTTAAGGGCGGCATTGGAGGCGAGAAATGAGGGCTTTACAGGTAATGGTTTGGCTGCACCAATGCTGGGCTTTGTTGAGGATTTTCCACGGGATGACTTAAGAAGGCCGCATAATATCGTAGAGAACTATCTGGGATTTGATTTGAATTATCCTTACATGCCGAAAATGTGGAATCTAGATCAGATTAATTCGCCAAGAGGCAACCACGGCGATAACTTCATCGTGTTTAGGTTGGCTGATGTCTATTTAATGGCTGCGGAAGCTGAAAACGAGGCAAACGGTCCGGATCAAGCTTACCAATACGTCAATAAAATCAGGGAACGTGCGTATGCTCCGGAGAAACCGCTGCATGGTTTAAGCCAACAGCATTTCAGGCAGGCAATCTATGACGAGCGGAGATGGGAGCTTGCCGCTGAATTTCATCGGAGAATGGACCTAATTAGATGGGGAATCCTAGTAGATGTGGTCAAAAACACCAAAACACGTACATACAATCCGGCAGAAAACATCATGCCGCATCATGTCTTGTTCCCGATTCCTGAGGAAGAAATCTTATTGAATCCGAATTTGCTGACTACTGATCCAACAAACAATGGGTATAGGTAAAAGATTTGTTGTCAAATTGGTTTTTCTTGCCGGTTGCTGGCATGTGGCAACGGGTTCGGAGAAACCGAATATCGTCGTCTTTTTGGTTGACGACATGGGCTGGATGGATTCTTCCGTGCCGTTTTGCGATGCCGAGATGCCGCGTAATCAATGGTTTCATACGCCGAACATGGAACGTTTGGCAAAACAGGGTATGCTTTTTACCAATGCCTATGCCACTTCGGTATGCACACCGACGCGCGTGAGTTTGATGACGGGGATGAACGCGGCCCACCACCGTGTTACCAATTGGACATCAAGACCCCGCGATATACCGTCGGATTTCGACAGTGAAACCAACCCATTGAAAACACCTGTATGGAACTATAATGGATTTAGTCCGGTTGCGGATATTGAACACACCGTATACGGCACACCGTTACCAGCATTGCTCGCAGACGCAGGTTATTTTACCATCCATGTAGGGAAAGCGCATTTTGCCGCTGCCGGCACGCCCGGCGCCAGTCCGTATAATATGGGGTTTGTGGTCAATAAATCAGGTAATATGGCTGGTATGCCGCAAAGCTATTATGGCGAGCAGAACTACGGGAACATCGAGGGGAAAACAACCGATATCGCCATTCACGATTTGACGGAATATTATGGAACGTCAACCTACTTAACGGAAGCGATCACGAGAGAGGCATTGAAGGCGCTAGATTATCCCGTAAAGACAAAAACTCCCTTTTTCCTGTACATGGCGCATTATGCCGTGCACTTGCCCCTTCACGAAGATCCACGGTTCGTGCAGCGATTTTACGACGCCGGCCTGGACTCCGGAGCCGCGAAGTTTTCCAGTATGGTCGCAAGCATGGATCACAGCTTAGGTGAATTGATGGATTACCTCGAAGAAAAAGGCATCGCGGATGAGACCTTGATTCTTTTTTTCTCTGATAACGGTGGGCACAGCATCAATACAAGGAAAGGCGGCAAGGCACATACCCAGAATCTTCCCCTGAAGGAAGGGAAGGGGTCGCTCCACGAAGGAGGGATCAGGGTGCCCATGATAGCGAAATGGCCGGGGCATGTCAAAGCAGGGAGCCGCGAGCATCGTTCGGTTATTGTTGAGGATTTTTTCCCTACATTGCTGGAAGTTGCGGGCAACAAGGGGGCAAAGACGATACAGCGCGTCGATGGAAGGAGTTTCATGCCCTTGCTCAAAGGAACGCATGCGGTGGATACGTCGAGGGCCTTGATTTGGCACTACCCCAACAAATGGAAAAAGGAAGATTTCGCGACCATCGATTACCTGAGTGCGATAAGAAAGGGAGAGTGGAAGCTGATTTACCATATGGCCGAAGGCAAGCTTTCGCTTTATCATTTGGCGACCGATATGGGGGAAGTAAACGACATTGCCGGGAAACATCCAGACAAAGTGCGTGAACTGACCCGGTTGCTTACGGATAAACTGAAAGGCTGGAATTCGCCAATGCCATCGTTTAAAGAAGGCGGGCAACAGGTGCCGTGGCCGGATGAAGTTGTGATAAATAACGAATAGCATGAATAACCTATTAAGCATTGGGATTGGTTTAATGGTAGGCATCGGATCGGCTTTCGGTCAGCACGATCCGTTGAAGCCTTTTCAGGGTAAGATCGGAAGAACAGTGGCGGAAACTGAGCAGCATTGGCCGGCCGTTGAAGAGGCCCCCGCCGATGCACCGAACGTCATTTGGATATTGCTGGACGATGTCGGTTTTGGTGCCGCAAGTGCATTTGGAGGACTAATCGAGACACCCAACTTTGATTTTCTTGCAAACGACGGTCTGCGGTACACTAATTTTCACAACGCCGCAATCTGCGGGCCCACGCGAGCTGCGTTATTGACGGGGCGTAACCACCATAAAGTCGGGGTAGGGCACCACCCCGATTGGGCCTTCGGAACGCCTGGGTACAATGGTAATATCCCATTTGAAGCTGGATTGATATCGGAGGCGCTTCGGGAAAACGGTTACCGCACATTTGCAATCGGTAAGTGGCATTCTACAAGGCCGGATCAGATCACGCCCGCAGGTCCGTTTAATCGATGGCCTACAGGCAGGGGGTTTGATTTTTTCTATGGCTTCATGCAGGGTGCAACCGACCAATGGCATCCTGAGCTTTATGACGGAATAGCACAATTGAACCTCGAACCCAATACGAAGCATTTAAATCAATTGATTACAGATAAGGCAATTGAATATATCGCCAACCTGAAATCGATGGATCCGGATAAGCCGTTTTTCATGTTTTATGCTCCTGGAGCGACACATGCACCTGCACAGGTAGCAAAGGAGTGGATCGAGCAATACACGGGAAGGTTTGATGAAGGGTGGGACGATTACCGAGAAGTCGTATTCAACAGGCAAAAGGCCATGGGGATTTTACCGGAAGGAACCCGGCTGCCGCCCCGTCAGGAAGGCCTGAAACCCTGGAATAGCCTCTCGAAAGATGAGCAGCGGGTGCTGGCTAGGTTTATGGAGGTATATGCGGGCTACCTATCGTATACCGACCACGAAATCGGACGGCTTATCGATTTCCTCCGGCACGCGGAGCAACTGGAAAACACGGCAATCTTTCTGATTATTGGAGACAATGGCGCGACGAAGGAAGGTAGTTATATGGGACGGGCTGGCACACGAAACGGTTTTTCTGCGGGCGACCCCGATGGTGAGGGGTTGGCGTACTTGATGGAGCGGTACGATGAATTGGGATCTGAGCGGACGTACCCCACCATACCATTGGGTTGGGCGCACGCAACCAATACACCGTTTCAATACTGGAAAAGCGATGCCAATGGCGAAGGAGGGAGCCATGCGCCATTAATCGTATATTACCCCAAAAAGTTGCAGCAAAGCGGAATGCGCCAACAGTACAGCCATGTGATTGACCTGCTGCCGACAACATTGGAACTCACAGGGGCAACATATCCCGATGTGATCAATGGATATCCGCAAATGCCGCTTCAAGGCATCAGCCTGGTTTATTCGTTTGATGATTCAACGGCTACCTCCAAACGGCAAACGCAATATTATGAGATTCATACGGGGCGAGCTATCTACCACGAAGGCTGGAAAGCCGCGGTGTACCATCCCAAGACGTACGTCGAATGGGACGGTACGGGTGAAGACCCGCGTGATGTCAATTTCAGGGCGCCACTGGATGTTGACGGCGGGAAATGGAAGTTGTATCACCTGGATGAGGATTGGACCGAAACGGAGGACCTAGCCGACCGATTGCCTGACAAGCTGGATGAACTGAAGGCATTGTTTGAAAAGGAGGCTGCCGAAAATAATGTCTATCCGCTCAGGAGTTTCCATGAAGGGACGCCGAAGGAAACTTCCAAGCCGAGTGTAACGATATTCGGAAAAACGACGGCTAGGATTCCGGTGGTATTGGACAAAAAGACACCGATTCGATTTGCCGCAGACGTCGAACTTAGCGGCGAAGCGGATACTGGGATTATTTTTGCGCACGGTGATTTGTTTGGTGGTGCAGCACTTTTTATCAAGGATGGCCAGCTAAATTATGTCTTGAATAGGGCCATGGAGACGGTGTCATTAACCGCAGCAATGCCAGCGATAAACGGCAGGCACGAAATCCGGATTTCAGTTGATAAAAGCAACATCGAGATGGCATTTGACGGAACGCCCGTAGCCACCAAGCCACTGCCCGGAGCGCGAGGGTTTTTAGGAAATACCACACAGAGTAAGGGGATAACCGTAGGGCAAAGCATGGACTCACCGGTTTTGGACGCCTATACGGGTCCATTTGCATTTACAGGAGAAATTATAAAATTAGTCATAACGCAACCCGATGCAGATTGAGAAATTTTTTAGTGCCGTGTTGTGCCTGTTTGCATTGGTACAGCTCTTGGTTTGCTGTAGTCCGTCAACAAGCGATGAACGTGATGGAAAAAGACCAAATGTCCTGTTGCTCCTAACGGACGACCTTACTTTTTCAGCGGTACAGGCATTGGGTAATGCAACGGTGAATACCCCGAACATGGACAGGTTGGTGGAGAACGGCACCACCTTTTCACATGCCTATAACATGGGCGCATGGAGCGGTGCGGTGTGTGTGGCGAGTAGGGCCATGCTGATTACAGGTCGGTCGCTTTGGGATGCACATGCCTATGAGCAAAACCAACGTGATTTGGTAGACCGCGGGGAGATGTGGAGCCTGTTGATGAAAAAAGCGGGATACCGGACCTACATGTCCGGGAAATGGCACATCCAGTCAGATCCCGTGCTCCTATTCGATCGCGTCAAGGACGTAAGGCCCGGGATGCCCGAGGATGGATTTAATCGGCGAAAATTTATCGAAGCGATAACCAGTGGGAATATGAGCAAGATGCCACTAGGGTACAACCGCCCGTTGGGTAGCCACGATACCGCCTGGGTACCCTGGGATAAGCGATTGGGGGGCTATTGGGAAGGCGGCGTGCACTGGAGCGAGGTACTGGCCGACAATACCATACAGTTCTTAAACGAAGCCAAAGCGGATAGCACACCGTTTTTCATGTACATTGCCTTCAATGCACCGCACTATCAGCGCCAATCGCCCAAAGCATATGTAGATAGGTACCCATTGGACAGCATTCCGCTTCCCAAAGCGTATATGCCGGAAAATCCTTATCGAAGTGATGAAATCGGCTTGCAACTTGGCCAAAGAGACGAAAGCCTGGCCCCTTTTCCGCGGACGGAATTTGCGATAAAGACACACCTCAGTGAATATTACGCAATCATTAGTCACCTGGATACACAAATAGGCCGGATTTTAGATGCCCTGCAAGCTTCCGGTGAAGCAAGCCACACGTACATCATCTTTACGTCGGATCACGGCCTTGCGATGGGAAACCATGGATTGATGGGCAAACAAAGCCTATATGATCATTCAATCCGGGTGCCTTTTGTGGTGGTGGGGCCAGACGTGCCCAAAGGAGCGGTCATCGATGCTAATATCTATTTGCAGGATGCGATGGCTACTGCATTGGATATTGGCGGGGTGAAGAAACCGGATTATCTCGCGTTCAACAGTGTATTGCCATTCATCCGAGGGGAGCGAACAGCATCATATTATCCTGCGGTTTATGGTGGGTATCGAACCCACCAACGCATGATTCGAAAAGATGGATTTAAACTTATTGTGTATCCTAATCTCGGAACGTCGTTGTTATTCGACGTAAATGCCGACCCTCATGAACTGCATGATCTTTCGCAGGACACGAGTTATCGTGAACGAAAGCAGGCGTTGTTTGATGGGTTGATTGATTTGCAGACCGAGCTACGTGATTCGTTGGATTTAAGTGCGTTTAATTTATGAAAAGGAGTGATGTGATGAGACAAGTTTCAGGTGTCAGGAAGTATGTAATGGCTGGACTGCTGGCATTCGCGGCCATCGTTGTTGGCTATGCGCAGCAGCGACCAAACATTATCTTCATCTTGGGCGACGATATGGGATATCAAAGTATCGGAGCCTTTGGTCAGCAAAAAATAAAAACACCCAATCTGGATAAACTGGCAAGTAACGGCATGAAATTGACCAGGTTTTATACCAATCATTTGTGTTCTCCAAGCCGCGGAAGCTTGCTCACCGGATTCCACACCGGAAACGGCATGATTCGGGGTAATCATGAATTAGGCGGGTTTGCGGATTCATTGGAATTCGGACAGATGCCATTGCCGCTGAACATCAGTACACTGGGTTCCGAATTAAAGAAGGCCGGCTACGCGACGGCCGTGATGGGGAAATGGGGGCTTGGCGGGCCAGGGTCTACCGGGGCTCCCCACCTGCATGGAATAGATCTGTTTTATGGGTATCTTGACCAAAAGCAAGCGCATAATTATTACCCGACTCACTTATGGCGTAACACCGTATGGGAACCGTTGCCAAATGACTACTTCAGCCCTCACCAAGAACTGCCTACGCACCTGGATCCATATGACGACGCTTCATACGCGAAATACACCGGTACGGTCTATGCGCCGGATACGATCGCAAGCGAAGCCATTAAATTCATCAAAGAAAACAGCCATCAGCCATTCTTTTTGGAAATGGCTTTTACGCTGCCTCATATGGCATTGCAGGTGCCGGCAAGCAACCTAGAGCAATACAAAGGAAAATTCGACGATGTGCCTTACAAAGGCGGTAGTTACCTGCCAAATAGATATCCAAGGGCAACCTATGCGGCAATGATTTCACTGTTGGACGAATATGTCGGACAACTCATGGATGCATTGGAGGAATGCGGAATTGCCGAACAAACGCTGGTTGTCTTTACGGCCGATAATGGAGCGGCGGTAGCCGGTGGTTGCGACCCGGATTACTTTGATTGCAGTGGCGGATTGCGGGGAAGAAAAGGGACCATCTATGAGGGAGGTATAAAGGTTCCATTCATTGCCCATTGGCCGGGTTCGATTAAAAAAGGCAGCGTGTCCGATCACCTCTGCGCAATTTGGGATTTAATGCCGACATTTCTTGATGTTGCCGAGGCTAGGGAGCATCCCGTTACGGACGGCATATCTTTTTTGCCCACATTACTGGACAGCGGGAGCAAACAGCAGCAACATGAGTTTCTTTATTGGGAATCTCATCAAAAGGGTGATAAAAGGGCCCAGGCTGTAAGATTCGGCGATTGGAAAGCGATCAAGAAAATCAATAAGAATACGATCGAATTGTATTACCTGAAGGACGACGAGGGCGAAATGAACAATGTCGCGTCGGCAAATCCCGACTTGGTTGTTAAAGCAGAAGCTTATTTCCAAACAAGAAAAGTCGCAGTTATCCCTGAATGGAATTACGTAAAGCCAACAGAGCAACACTGAAGAAAAATGTCAACGTTCTTGCTTTCGAGCCGACAGCAGCTGTGAAAGTTGGAATATTTACGGACCGTACCCCAATCGGTTATTATGCGGAAGTCAAGGGTATTGTTGAATAACCTTATATTTTTCTTTGTCTATTTGTTAAATTTGTTTGTTTACTTTGTTTATTATATTTAATAATATTAAATTTTGTTATATTTGGCCTTGTAAAGATGAATAACCAATTAAAAACACGATGAATCCGACAGTACAAGGTAACGCTGATTTCTTTTCGAAATCCGGTCTCCCCAAACCACTTGCTTGGGGGTATCTGGGCATCCTGATTTTCATGATGGGCGATGGGGTGGAACAGGGATGGTTGAGCCCGTACTTGATTGAGCACGGACTGTCGATGCAGCAATCGGCATTGATGTTTACGGTTTACGGAATAACCATAGCGATTTCATCGTGGTTTTCGGGCGTGTTGGCCGAGGGCTACGGGCCACGGAAGGCCATGATACTGGGCTTGTTGCTCTATATTATCGGCACGGTGGGTTTTGTGGGGATGGGCATGCAGCGGCTGGATTATCCGGTGATGTTGATTACCTATGCCATTCGCGGTTTCGCTTATCCGTTGTTTGCCTACTCTTTTTTGGTATGGATTACGTATCGAACACCCCAAACCAAATTGGGCCGTGCGGTGGGATGGTTCTGGTTCGTGTTCACAGGCGGGTTGAACGTATTCGGTGCATACTACTCGAGTTGGGCCATTGAAGCCATGGGCTATCACAACACGTTATGGAGCTCGATATTCTGGGTATTGGTGGGGGCATTCTTTGCACTGGTACTGAACAAAGATCGGTTTGTCCCAGCGGTGGACGCCGGCTCGAAACTTGCCGAAATGCTAAAGGGCTTGACCATTGTCAGGGAAGAACCCAAGGTGTTGATTGGCGGTGTGGTACGGGTGATCAATACCACGGCACAGTTCGCATTCCCCGTCTTTTTGCCGATTTATATGGCTACCCACGGGTTCAGCACGAAAGAATGGCTGCAAATCTGGGGGACCATTTTTACAGCGAACATTGCTTTCAACCTGATTTTCGGATTTGTGGGCGATCGATTGGGCTGGCGGAATACCATCATGTGGTTCGGCGGCGTTGGATGCGGGCTGACGACACTGTTGTTTTTTTATTCGCCGGTATGGTTCGGAGGCGATTTTTGGGCCGTCATGTTAAGCGGCGTGTTGTGGGGGGCGTTGTTGGCGGGTTATGTGCCGCTTTCAGCGTTGGTGCCTTCCTTGGTATCCAAGGACAAGGGTGCCGCCATGGCCATTCTGAACTTGGGCGCTGGTTTGCCGGTGTTCGTAGGGCCCGCGTTGGTAGGGGGCTTGATTGCAACCATCGGCGATGAAGGGGTAATATGGGTATTGGCGGGGTTATATTTCATCAGCGCATTGCTCACCTTGTTCATCACCTTACCGAAGCGGACCTGAGGTAGAAGCATAGCCGAAATTGAAACGATTTAACAAACACTAACGGATGATATGAGGATATTGGTTACAGCGCCTTATCACGACGCGGGTAGGAAAGAGTTGGCGCGGCTTTTCGGTGAGGTGATCTACCGACCTTGGAAGGAACATGGCCGGGGATACCGGCCGGATGAATTGATTGGATTGTTGAGCCAGACCGGAGCCGAAGCACTCATTACGGAGCACGATGAGGTAACGGCAGCCGTTATTGCGGCCTATCCACGATTGCGGTTCATTGGCGTGTGCAGGGGTACGCCCTCAAACGTAGCGGTTGGCGTGGCCACACGCTTCGGTATCCCGGTATTCAATACACCGGCCCGGAATGCACAGGCTGTAGCCGAGCTGTTCATTGCCAACGTGATTACCTTCATGCGCCATACCTTGCGGAGCGCGGCGTGGCTAGCGGGTGGAGAATGGGGTGTGGGTGCACACACGTCCTACCTGCAGTTCAAGGGCAACGAGTTGGCCGGTAAACGGGTAGGCATGGTTGGATTCGGCGCGGTTGGACAGACCATCGCCGCGCTGCTGAAGGCATTCCCTTGCGACATCGGTTACTACGACCCGTTCTTTACGACAGATGATCCGGCGTACCAAAAGCAGCCATTGGAGGAGTTGTTCCGTACAAGCGACGTGGTAGGAATACACCTGCCGGTGACCACGGAAACAAAAGCGATGATTGGTGAGCCACTGTTATCGCTGATGAAACCCGAGGCTATTTTTGTAAACACCGCCCGCGCCGTTGTGGTCGATCGAGAGGCGTTGTTGGCCTGCATTGAGCAGGGGCGTATCAGGGGGGCTATACTCGATGTGTTTGACCATGAGCCACCCGATGAAACGGACTATCGGCTGATCAATCACCCAAGGGTGCTGGCCACGCCGCACATCGCAGGTGCCACCCATGAAGTCGAAGATCACCACGTGACGATCCTGAATCAATGCCTGACTCGTTTTTTCAAAGAAGGTAGTCGAGAGGTAAAACAATTGGTGAATCGGGAAATATTGGCAATGAATACGACGTTTTCTTCATGATGGATTATACGAGAGACGCTTATTTGATCATTGACGTCGGTACTGGAAACGTACGGGCGGCCGTGGTCTCGACCACCCACGAGCATTTGGCGCTACGCCGGGAAAATGTGCAATACGCAAAGGATCCAGATTACCCCGATTCGATCTATTTCGATCCGGGGCAGTTGTGGGAACAGATTGTGCGGCTATCCGTGCAGGCCCTTGCGGATGCAGGTGCGGTAAGCGTACGTGCGGTGACCGCAACCAGCCAGCGCGAGGGGATCGTGGTGCTGGATGGTGCTGGACAGCCGTTGATTGGCATGTCCAACCACGATAACCGCGGGCGTGAATGGGAATCGATGATTGCCGATAAGGATTGGGTTTACTCGTTGACGGGTCGGTACCCTACGGCATTGTTTTCAGCGTTGAAACTGGTGGGATTGCGCGAACGGAAGGCCGGTCTGTGGAATCGTGCTCGAAAGTTCACCAGCATCAGCGATTGGGTGGAATTCCAGTTTTCAGGCAAGCTGGTTTACGAACACTCCCAGGCGTCGGAGACCTTGCTCTATGATGTCAGCGCGAAGGATTGGTCAACGGAGTTGTGCTCGGTATTCGGTTTGCCCGAAGCGTTGCTCCCGCCATTGCGGTCATCGGGTACGGTATTGGGCCCCGTCCTTGCCCGCGTAGCCGAGCAGTTGGCGATTTCGCCGGAGGCACTCGTGGTGGTAGGTGGCGCGGATACGCAACTGGCCGTTCACAGCATCCGTCCGGACACCGATGACGTCGTGATTGTATCGGGCACCACGACGCCCATCATCAAACTTGTCGATAAATACATAACCGATGCAGGGCAGCGTACGTGGACGGGACGCCATATCGATGCTGATGGCTTCATGTTTGAGGCCAACGCGGGGGTGACCGGACTGAATTACCAGCGATTGAAGGAGATCTTTTATCCCAACGAGCCTTATGAAGTGATTGAACAAGAGTTGGATGAGGCATCGTATTCGCAATGCGTGGCATCGTTGGGCTCGTTGGTGGCCGATGAGGATGCACCGTTAACGAAGGGTGGGTTCATTTTCAATGCACCGGTATCACATCAGCTAACGCGCGGGGGATTCATATTCGCTATCCTATGGGACATCGCTTGCAGCATCTACGAGAATTACAAGGTATTAGACAGTATCTCGGCCCATCGTCGCGATTACATCTGGGCTTGCGGTGGCGGTGTCCAAAGCCGTAAACTCAGGCAGTTTGTGGCAAATCTGACCGACAAGCGTATCCGTACCTGCGATACCTATCGGCAGTCCTCGGTGTGGGGAGGGGCCTTTATCTGCGCCGAAGCCTTGGGCATGGAGCGGGTAAATCCAGCATTGCATGACGAGGTGGTGCCAGCAGACCGTGAGCTTTTCCAGCGACTTTATGCGGAATGGAAACGTGCTAGGCATACGTTTAGGCAAATGGCCGAATGATGATGGATTGTTTTGTTGGAATAGATGTCGGTACCCAAGGTGTGCGCGTGGCGTTGGTGACGGTTGGGGGTGATGTACTGTTCGAAGCGGCCCGGCGATTTGTCCTCACGCCTGATATGCGGCAGGAACAATCGCCTGACGACTGGTGGGCCGGCACGCTGGCAATGATGGACGAACTCGTCTCATCGGACGTACTCGCGCATGGAATGTACCGGGTGGTGGCCATTGGTGTGGATTCTACCTCAGGGACCGTGATTCCGCTCGATGTATCCAATAGGCCATTGCATCCCGCGATCATGTACAGCGATCCGCGTGCCGCCGACGAAGGGCGAAGATGCAAATCGTTGGCTGAACGATTCGCGGCAGGCGGGTATACCGGATTCAATGCATCAAGCGGACTTTCCAAAATGGTGTGGTTCGTTGAGTCGTATCCTGATCGGGTGGCTTCAATCCGGAAATGGGTTCACGCCGCAGACTACATCACGGGCATGTTGAGCGGGCGGTTTGACGTGACCGATTACACCAACGCCCTTAAATCCGGCTATGACGTGGCGCGATGCCGTTGGCCGGGTTACCTGATCGACCACCTCCCGTTGGAAGCCGGGTGGTTTCAAGACGTGGTGCCTTCTGGAACTCCTATCGGGAAATTGCGGGATGCATTGGCCGCGCGCTGGGCAATGCCGGATGCGCAGGTCGTGGTCGGTATGACCGATGGGTGCGCTTCGCAATTGGCTTCGGGTGCCGTCAAGCCTGGAGAATGGAATACGACCATTGGTACAACCTTGGTCATCAAGGGTGTTACTGAACAGGCCGTTCATGATGCTGAGGGCCGGGTGTATAGCCATCGGCATCCCGATGGCTATTGGATGCCCGGAGGCGCAAGTAATACGGGCGCAGATTGGGTGGCTGCCGATTTCGGTACGGACCTGCAGGCGCTCGATGTGGAAGCGTCAGCATGTATCCCTACAGGGAAGCTGGCTTGGCCGCTGAAGCAGGTTGGCGAACGGTTTCCATTCATCGCGAACGCGGCCCGGGGCTTTGCGCCCGAAGGTTTATCGGCGGCAGTAGGTTTTGCGGCGCGCATGGAGGGTGTGGCGTTCATCGAACGGATGGCCTATGAATTGATCGAACAATTGGCAGGTGAGCAGGTAGAAGCCGTTTATACGGCTGGCGGGGGCAGTAATAGCGACACCTGGCTCCGTATAAGGGCCAATGTGCTGCGACGCCCAATCTACAAATGCCGGGAAGCAAGCGGTGCGGTAGGTGCGGCCATCTGCGCGGCGGCTGGGACCCGGTATGATTCGGTGGCTTCGGCTGCCAAACAGATGACAGCGGTTGAACGGGAGATACGCCCGGAGGATTGGCTAGCCGATGCCTATGACGAACATTATGCCCGATTCGTAACCGAACTGAAGGAAAGGAATTATTACTGAGTATGTTGAATGTGTATTTACTGCGCCATGGCGAAACAACACTTAATGCCGATGGCAACCGGTATTGCGGACGCACGGATGCCCAATTGACTGCCAAGGGGCTCGCGCAGGCCGAACGGGTCGCGGAGTTGTTGCGCGGCACAACCATCCATGCCGTTTATGCCTCACCGCTGGAACGCGCTTACAAAACGGCAGAGATCGCTTCGGGCGGAAGGCTGCCTGTGGTGCAAGACGATCGGTTGATTGAGCTTGATTTTGGCGTTTGGGAAGGAAAGACGAGGTCGGAATTCACGGCCGAAGACCCCGGACTGTGGAACGCGTGGGATGCCGATCCAACACATGCAGCAGCTGGCGGCAACGGTGATACCGCATTGCAGGTCGTGAAGCGGGTGGACGATTTTTTCGATGACATGCAAAGGCGGCACGATGGCCAGACGTTATTGGTGGTGGCACACAATGGCGTGAACCGGCTGTACCTGGCCTATAAGCTGGGGATGCCTTTGCGCAATTATCGGCGTATCGTCCAGGAAAATTCAGCGCTCACGGCGATTCGCTTCGATGGCGATGAACCTTTTTCCTTATTGAAACTAAACACTTGATATCATGATGCGCTTACAGAAAGGAACACTGCTGGCCGGCATAGCTGCTTCGGTCTTGGCACTAAGCGGATGCGTGCAGGAACCGGAGCCGACTCTTCATCGGCTAGCTTTCAAGGATCCGGCCGAGCTGCATCGGTTTTTTGCTTATGAAGCCGATAAAGTGGTCGTCAGCGGTCACCGCGGCACCATGGAATCCGGATTAGCCGAAAACAGCATCGAAGCCATGGAAGCGGTGCTGCACCATACACCGGCCTTTTTTGAGATCGATCCCCGCCTCACCAAAGACAGCGTGGTCATCCTCATGCACGACGCCACATTAGACCGTACCACCAATGGCACGGGCAAGGTGTCGGACCATACGTGGGCCGAATTGCAGCAACTTCGCTTGAAGGACCGTGAAGGGAATTTGACCGATTACCGTATCCCCACGTTGGAGGCCGCCATTGAATGGGCGAGGGGTAAGACCGTACTGAACCTGGATCAAAAAGATGTTCCCGTAGCGCGTTCGGCTGCGATTATCCAGAAACATGATGCCTATGCATTCGTGATGGTTACCGTTCATTCACCTGAACAAGCAAATTTTTACCTGAGCAAGAACGCCGACCAGTTTTTTTCGGCCCACATCAAAACACCCGATGCGTTCGAAGCGTATCGGGCGGCTGGCGTTCCATTCAACCGCATGATCGCTTATATAGGGCCCAAAGTCAAACCCGAAAACAGCGTAATGTACCGTTTGCTAAATGCGGAGGGTGTGATGTGCATGATCTCTGCAGCGCCGACGTATGACAAACTCGAAACGAAGGAGGCACGTGCGCATGCCTACCATGCAGTGATAGCCGATGGGGCTTCCATCCTGGAATCGGACTTGCCCATTGAATTGGCGGCCGCGCTCCGGGAGTAATTTTTCCTATCTTTGCCGCATGGAGCGGATCACCTTTGCGGATTTCAAGTTTAACCGGCAGATTTTGGAAGCCATTGAAGACGCGGGGTATTCCGAGCCTACGCCCATTCAGCGGAAGGCGATACCCGCTGTTCTGGCAGGCCAGGACGTGATGGGCGTGGCGCAAACCGGCACTGGCAAAACGGCTGCGTTCGTACTGCCTATCCTACGGAAGCTGAACTACGCCCAGGGAAGCGATCCGAGGGCGTTGATCCTCTCGCCCACGCGTGAGTTGGCCATGCAGATCGAAGAAAACATCCGTTTGTTCGCCAAGTACTTGGATTTGCGTACGGTGGTGTTGTACGGTGGGCTGGGCCCGAAGACGCAGATTGCAGCGCTGAGCAAGGGGGTAGACATCATCGTTGCGACACCGGGACGCTTCCTGGACCTCTATCTTGCAGGCCACATCGTCACGAAATCGCTCAGCGTGCTGGTGATGGATGAAGCGGATAAAATGATGGATATGGGGTTCATCGGAAAGTTGCACCGCATCCTTGAAGTGGTGCCCCGAAAACGACAGAACTTGTTGTTTTCGGCCACGATGAGCGATTTGGTGCATAAAATCGCCGCTGATTTCCTGGCGTTTCCCACACGGGTGGAGGTAACCGAACAGGCTACGCCGGCAAAAACCGTAACGCAGGCGCTTTTTTTTGTACCCAACTTGAAAACGAAGATAAACCTATTGCAGCATCTGCTGGAAGACGATGAAGCGTTTTCGAGGCTTATCGTCTTCTGCAAAACGAAAACCGTGGCCGACAATGTGTTCGGCTTCTTGGGGCGTAAGTACGGTGCGGAGAATGTGCGGGTCATCCATGCCAACAAAGGCCAGAATACACGCATCAATTCCATTAATGCCTTCAAGGATGGCGATGTGCGCATCTTGGTGGCAACCGACGTTGCCGCGCGGGGCTTGGATGTGAGCAACGTAAGCCACGTCATCAATTTCGATGTGCCCATCGTGATCGAGGATTATGTGCACCGAATCGGCCGTACGGGTAGGGCTTCGCAAACCGGTGATGCCATCACGTTCTGTAATCCTGCCGAGGCCTATTACATCCAGAAAATCGAAAAGTTGATACGACAGCCGATTCCGATGAAGGAAATACCGGAAGGTGTCTTTGTCGAAAAAACCGGTTATGACGAACGGCAGGCCATCGCGCGCGAAATCGATGCGCAGAAAAGGAAGGATAATCCGGATTTCAAAGGGGCATTCCACGAGAAAAAGGCGGCTAACTTGAAAGCGGCGAACAGCAAGCAGTTGACCGACAAGAAAAGGAATCCGAAGCCTAAAGCTGGAGGGAAGCGCTGGCGATGAGGGCGCTGCGGATTACCCCGTTGAACATCGCCTCGGCGATATTGGCTGCCGGATTGGCTTGGCGCGCGCTGGAGGACAAAATTAGCATGGGCACCATTGGGTGGTTTTTATTACTTTTGTTGGTGCTCGTCATTGCCGACCAGTTCTTTCGCTTGATGCTGCGGAGCCTGAAGCGAATCTGGTTGGCCGAAGGTATTTTTGTGTTGCTGGTGGTGCTGGTCATTGGCGTGTTGAGGTTGTGGTGATCCCGGTCTCTCCGCTGCCGCTGAAAAGCAACTTTGTAGCGGACATTTGATAAACTAAACATGAAAAAAGCAGAAATAAAACTGACTGTCCAGCTGGATGACAACAACGTGCCGGATCAGATTATCTGGGAATCATCCGATGGGGAAAACAAGGAAGCATTGCCGGCGAAGGCGTTTTTCCTTGCCCTTTGGGATCACCAATACAAAAATTCGTTGCGCATTGACCTTTGGACAAAAGACATGCCGTTGGATGAGATGAAGCGCTTCTTTTACGAAACACTGCAGACCCTGGGCGATACCTTCATCCGTGCATCGGGCGATGACGCGATGGCCAAGGCAGTGATCGGCGATTTGCGCGACTATTGCGATCATTTCGCGGAAAAGATGGAAGTGACACAGAAGCAGAATTGATATGAACTATTTTCTCGTCAAATCCGAACCTTTCAAGTATAGTTGGGAACAGTTCGTAAAAGACAAACGGACGTTCTGGGACGGCGTACGGAATTACCAGGCCCGTAATAACTTGAAGGCCATGAAGGAAGGGGACCTTGCGCTGTTTTACCACAGCAATGAAGGCAAGGAGGTGGTAGGCATCGCCAAGGTGGTGAAAGAACACTACCAGGATCCGACGACAACCGACCCGCAATGGGTGGTGGTAGACCTTGCTCCGCTAGAGCCGTTGAAGCAACCGGTGACCCTGGCAACCATAAAAGGCGATCCGTTGCTGCAGCATATGGCATTGGTGAGACAAGGCAGGCTGTCGGTTACACCAGTAACCCAAGCGGAGTTCGATCGTGTCTTGCTGCTGGGTTCAGGAAAATGAGTAGATTAGCGACATTGATTAAAAAAATGACGGATATGGTAAGAAGTTATGCAATCGTGAGTCCATTGCTATACGCATTGCTTGCGAGCGTAGTATCGTGCAACAGCGGGAAAACGACCGAGAAGCAGGCAGAAGAAATACACAATGCCGCCACGCAGGTGGTACCCGAAGAAGCGCAGGGATTGATTGGGCGTTGGGACCTTACGGTCAATAAGGATGGCAAGGACGTGCCGTCATGGTTGGAAGTGAAATTGTCTGGTTTTGATGTGCTCGTCGGTGCGTTTGTGGCCGATGCGGGCAGCAGCCGGCCGGTATCTTACATCTCGCTTCAAAATGGCATTTTTTCGTTCCAGATTCCGCCGCAATGGGAAGGTGGAGGCGGTTTGTTCACCGTTGAAGGGAAACTTGTGGGCGAGGGTATCGAGGGTACGATCACCACGAATAAAGGGAATACGTTCCCGTTCAAAGGCATCAAAGCTCCCTATTTGGTGCGGACGGGCGAGGCGAAATGGGACAAACCCATCGAACTCTTCAACGGCAAGGATTTGACCGGCTGGAAGGCATCGGGCGATAACAGCCAATGGGTGGTGGAAAACGGCATCCTGATCAACAAAGGGACGGGCGCCAACCTAATCAGCGAACAGCGGTTTGAAGATTTCAAGCTGATCGCGGAATTCCGTTACGTGGAAGGAGCCAATTCGGGCATATACCTGCGTGGGCGTTACGAGGTGCAGATCGAGGATTCACCCAAAGACAGGCATCCCGGTTCGTTGTATTTCGGTGGGGTGTACGGTTTCCTTTCGCCCAGTGAAATGGCCACGCTTGGGCCAAACGAGTGGAATAAGTATGAAATCACCCTTCGTGGGCGCATGATCACGGTCGTGGCCAATGGCAAGACCATCATCCATAATCAGGAGATCCCTGGTATCACGGGCGGTGCGCTAGACAGTCGTGAGGGCGAACCGGGGCCGATTTACTTGCAGGGAGATCACACAGGGGTGGAGTTCCGCAAGATTACCGTCATACCCGCCAACTAGCCGGCGCTAGCTTGGCGGGCTTCGTCTTGGCCAAACTTTTTTCGCCTTGGACTGTTTGCCATTGAAAAGCAAACAGTATGACTAAGACAATTGGAATCATCATGGTGGTTATCGGCATCGTGATGCTGGTATGGACAGGGTTTTCGTTTACCCGAAAAGAGAAAGTGGTGGACATCGGCGCGCTCGAAATCTCCGCCGATAAAAAGGAACATGTCAATTGGCCACCCTATGTGGGCGGGATTGTGTTGGTGGTTGGCGCGGTCCTATTGATCGTTCCACGAAAAAAATAGGCGCTTTGGTTAATCCTGCGCCACTTCCTTGAAAAAGTCTTGTAGTTCCTTGGCTTCTGCCGGTTTCATCTTGCCCGCCAGGACCAGGCGAAGTTGCCTGCGTTTCAGCGCTTCTTCGTAAAGGTGCTTTTCTTCATCGTTTTCCGGTACCAATTGTGGAACCGCGATCGTTCTTCCGTTCTGGTCTATGGCAACGAATGTGTAAAAGGCTTCGTTGGATCGTACTTTCGTGCCCGAAGGGATATTTTGGGCCCACACGACCAAGCGCACCTCTACCGACGTGTTGAACGAACGGGTCACTTTGGCCTCAATGCTGATGACATCGCCCAATTTGACGGGGTGCTTGAACGAAACGTTGTCTACAGACGCGGTGACCACGATGCGGTTGCAATGCTTTTGGGCGGAGATGGCCGCGGCGATATCCATCCAATGGAGGAGCCTGCCACCCATCAGGTTGTTGAGCGTATTGGTGTCATTGGGCAACACCAATTCGTTCATGATTGTGTACGATTCACGGGCAAATTTTTCATTCATGGTGCAAACTTATTTTAAGGATGTTGTGCTTTCAATTGACTGTCAACGATGGCCAGCCCCTCGTTGAACCGATGCGGTCGATAACCGAGTATGTGGCGTGCCTTGTCGAGGATGAAACCAGTACGCTTGGGACGCGGCGCGGCTTGGCTGAGCGTCGACGAGCTGATTTCGCGGATGAGCGATTTGTCCAAATCCCAGAAATCGGCTACCTCGGCAACCAGTTCGTGTATGGCCAGGAAGTCGTTGCCAGAAATGTGGAAAATCCCTTCCGCTTGTTTGTGTACGGCAAGTAGGCAGGCTTCGGCTAGGTCTTCGGCCAACGTGGGCATGCGCCACTGGTCGTTAACCACATTGAGCGGTTGCCCTTTTTCCAAAGCGCCCTTTGCCCAGAGGACGATGTTGCTGCGGCTCATGTCGCTAACGATACCATAAACCAATATGGTCCGCAAGATCGCCCATTTGCAAGACGAAGCTTGGATCAGGTGCTCGGCATCCAGTTTGCTCCGGCCATAAAGGCTTAGCGGGTTGGGAACCGCGTCTTCTGCATAAGGCCCTGCTTCGCCGTCAAAGATGAAATCCGTAGAAAGGTGAATCAGCTGGAAGCCGAAATCTTCGGCGAGGCTCACAAGCGTCTGCACGGCAGCGACATTGAGTTGGCGACAACCTTCAGGGTCGCTCTCGCATGCGTCCACATTCGTCATCGCAGCGGTATTGATGACGGCATCTGGGCGCTCGGCCGCCACGACGTCACGAAGCCGGTGCTTGTCCAGGATATCGAGGTCGATATAGCGGTAACCACCCGATTGGGGGTGACGGTTGGCGCCCCTGGACGTGGCAATCAATTCAACCCCATCTCCAGCCAAGACGAAATCGGTAATTTTTTGACCCAAAAGACCATTGCTTCCGGTAACAAGCACACGTTTCATGTTGGCAAAGATAGTTATCCGGGGGGTAATATCGGTATTAATTCATGTGCCAGAATTGTAAATTTCCTCAATTTTCTATTTGTTCTTCATGGGTAAAGTATAACTTTGGAAGCTAAAAGGATAAACATATGCAAGAAAAATCTGATATCGGTGTGATTGGTATCGCAGTGATGGGTGAAAACCTCATCCTGAACATGGAAAGTAAGGGTTTCCATGTGACGGCATACAACCGCACGGTTGACAAAGTCGAGCGGTTCGTCAACGGTCGCGCGAAAGGCAAGAACATTTATGGAGCCACTTCCATCGAAGACTTGATACGCTCGCTGAAACGGCCGCGGAAAGTGATGTTGATGGTCAAGGCGGGCAAACCGGTTGATGACTTCATCGAATTGCTCATACCCTATTTGGAACCTGGAGATATCATCATTGACGGAGGTAATTCACACTTTCCAGACACCGAGCGACGTGTACAATATGTGGAAAGCAAGGGACTGCTGTATGTCGGAACCGGCGTGTCCGGTGGTGAAGAGGGCGCGCTGTTAGGGCCATCCATCATGCCTGGGGGGTCGGAAGCGGCTTGGCCGGCGGTGAAACCCATATTCCAGTCCATCGCCGCGAAAGTAGCAGACGGAACGCCTTGTTGCGATTGGGTGGGCTCCGGAGGAGCCGGCCATTTCGTCAAGATGGTGCACAACGGCATCGAATATGGTGACATGCAGCTCATCAACGAGACGTATCACATCCTGAAGGATGTATTGGGCATGAACCCCGACGAAATGCATGAAGTGTTCAAGGAGTGGAATGAAGGTGAGTTGGATAGTTACCTTATCGAGATAACACGGGATATCCTTGCGTTCAAGGACGAAGATGGTTCGCCGCTGGTGGATAAGATCCTGGATACGGCAGGGCAGAAAGGAACGGGCAAATGGACGGGTACCGTAGCACTCGATTTGGGCGTGCCGTTGACGCTGATTGCCGAATCCGTGTTCGCCCGTTGCCTCTCGGCGTTGAAAGACGAGCGTGTCGCCGCTTCGAAAGTCTTGCATGGTCCAACGCCGGCATTCGATGGCGACAAACAGGCCTTTATCGATGATTTGCGGGATGCGCTGTACGCGGCGAAAGTGATTTCCTATGCGCAGGGCTATCAGATGATGGCTGCGGCCGCCAAAGAGTATGGATGGGCATTGAATTACGGCAGCATCGCGTTGATGTGGCGTGAAGGATGCATCATCCGTTCAGCGTTCTTGGGCAAGATCAAGGAGGCGTTTGACAAGGATCCGGCTTTGCGGAACTTGATTTTGGACGATTTTTTCCGCGAAAAAATCCAAGAAGCGCAAGTCGGTTGGCGTAAGGTCATCGCTTCTGCCGTAACCAACGGTATACCCGTGCCTTGCCTCAGCGCAGGTTTGATTTACTATGATGGTTATCGCTGCGAGCGGTTGCCGGCCAATTTGTTGCAGGCGCAGCGAGACTATTTCGGTGCACATACCTACGAGCGGTTGGATAGGCCTCGCGGCGAATTCTTCCATACCAACTGGACCGGTAGGGGAGGCGAGACGTCTTCCACAACCTACGATGCATAAAAAAAGCGGCGAAAGCCGCTTTTTTTTAATCTTCTACGACCTCACTGTTATAGCTCGCTGGTTCTACCACTTCCTCTTTGAAGTAGCGCTTCTGGTATATGAGGATCAATGCTACCCCGACCGTAATCGCTGAATCAGCGATATTGAACACAGGCCGGAAAAACAGGAAATCTTCGCCGCCCCAAAATGGGAACCAAGAAGGGAAGTTACCTTTGATGATGGGAAAATAGAGCATGTCGACCACCTTGCCGTGAAGTAAGCTGGAGTAGCCGCCTTCCGCTGGCAAGAAACGTGCCTTGTCGAACCATGTACTTTCGCTGAATAGCACCCCATAAAACGTCGAATCGATAATGTTGCCCATAGCACCCGCAAAAATCAGGGCTACGTTGAGGATGAACCCCCGGTGGTACTTGTGTTTGACCATATGGTGCAGGCCATAGGCAATACCGATTACCGCCGCGATACGAAATAGGGATAACGCCAATTTGCCCGCCTCTCCGCCGAATTCCAGACCGAAGGCCATGCCGTTGTTTTCGGTGAAATGGATGATGAACCAATCGCCAAAAATCTTGTACTCCTGTCCAAGGGTCATGTTTAGCTTGATCCAGAGTTTGGAAAGCTGATCGACGAGCAGTACCGACAAAACCAAGATGACGGGTTTGGTGTAACCTTTCATGGTATCTTTCGGACGCTACTGGATTAATATTGTTTCAACTTGGCTTCCATGCTCAGTGTCGTGTGCGGCACTGCGCGCAACCTTTCCTTTTGAATGAGCTTGCCGGTCTCTCGGCAGATGCCGTACGTCTTGTTTTCGATGCGTACCAACGCAGCTTCCAAATTATCGATGAATTTCTTTTGACGGGCCGCCAGTTGGTTGGTTTGCTCCTTCTCCAATGTGGCAGAACCGTCTTCCAAGGTCTTGAATGTGCCTGCCGTATCGTCAGTTCCGTTGGCGTTGCTACTATTCAACGATTTGGTCAAGGCAGACAATTCCTCCCTCGCTATCCGAAGCTTCTCGAGGATTATTTCCTTGAACTCTTGCAGTTCAGCATCACTATACCGGGTTTTTTCGTTGTTATTTGCCATAATTTTATACTTTTTCAATTATAATGTTCATCTCCCTTTCAGCGATGGAGATGGTATCGCCCTTCGTCAAGCTATCCTCGAATATCAAAGAGTCTGCCAATATCTCTGCGCGAATATAAGATAAATTACCTTTCGCGGCTTCCGTAATATCCGGGATATCACTCATGCTCACGTTAATTCGGTCGGTCACCTCAAATCCGCGTTCCTTGCGGATGTTTTGGATTCTATTGACGAGTTCACGGGAAATCCCTTCATTGCGCAGGGTATCCGTAATCGTCACGTCCAGTGCCACGGTTAACTTCCCGATATTGGCCACTTCCCATCCGGAAACGTCTTCCGCAACGATTTCCACGTCCTCCAGGCTTACTGTATAAGCGATATCGCTTAGCTGGATGCTGCCTTCGCGTTCCAGGGTAGCGATCTCTTCGGGCTTGAAACCTTGGATGGTCGCCGCCACTTGCTTCATGCCTTTGCCGACTTTTGGCCCCAACGCCTTGAAATTGGGTTTGATTTTCTTCCTGATGATGCCGGAAGTATCGGTGATGAACTCGATTGCCTTGATATTGGTTTCTGAGAGGATCAGTTCCTTTACGCTTTCGACGTTGCGTTGGAATCCCTCATCAAGTACGGGAAGCAGGATTTTGTTTAGCGGTTGCCGTACGTTGATGCCCGTTTTTTTCCGAAGCGATAGGGTGAGCGATGAGATGTCTTGCGCCAGCGCCATCCGTTCCTCCAAATCGACATCAACCAGTGTTGCTTGATAGGTCGGAAAGTCGGCGAGATGGACGGATTCGGCTTGTTCCCTGGTAGTTGCGCGATTCAAATCCAAGAAAAGCCGATCGCTGAAAAACGGAGCGATGGGTGACATGAGCTTGGCAACCGTGTTGAGGCAGGTGTAAAGTGTCTGGTAAGCCGAAACTTTATCATGGGTGTATTCACCTTTCCAGAAACGGCGACGGCACAGCCGCACATACCAGTTGCTTAGGTGCTCGTCGACAAACGTCTGGATGGCACGTGCCGCCTTGGTCGGTTCGAAATCCGTATAGTAGCCATCCACGTCCTTCGCGAGGCTATTGAGCAACGAAATGATCCAACGATCGATTTCGGGGCGTGTCTCGATGGAAAGCTCGTCCTCTACATAGGCAAATCTGTCGATATTCGCATAAAGCGCGAAAAAGGCATACGTATTGTACAGTGTGCCGAAAAATTTTCGACGCACTTCATCCAGTCCCTCTTCGTTGAAGCGAAGGTTGTCCCACGGGGCGGCATTGCTGATCATGTACCAGCGCGTAGCGTCGGCCCCGTACTTCTCGATCGTGGCGAAGGGATCTACTGCATTGCCCAGCCTTTTCGACATCTTGTTGCCATTTTTGTCGAGTACCAGCCCGTTGGAAACCACGTTCTTGAACGCGACCGATTGCTTGAGCATGGTTGAAATGGCGTGTAGCGTGAAAAACCATCCGCGGGTTTGGTCAACGCCCTCCGCGATGAAATCCGCTGGGTAGGCGCCGTCGAAGCCTGAATTGAAGGGTGAATCGCTACCTGACGCGAGTTTGTCGGAGTCCAATCCCCACTGTGCGAACGGCATCGCGCCGCTGTCGAACCACACGTCGATGAGGTCGGGTTCGCGGCGGAGCTTCTGTCCGGCTTCCGACACCAATACCACGTCATCCACATACGGGCGGTGCAGGTCGAGCTCGTCGGTGCCGAACGTGCGCAAGTATTCGCGTAAGGCTTCCTTTTCCGTCTCATCGAGGGTAGGTGAGGCCAGGCTTTGTTCGATCCGCTCCCGTAATTCAGCGATCGAGCCGATGCAAATTTCCTCGCTTTCGTCTTCGCTACGCCAAATGGGCAACGGCGTTCCCCAATAGCGCGAACGGGAAAGGTTCCAATCCACGAGGTTTTCCAGCCAATTGCCAAAGCGGCCAGTCCCCGTAGACTCGGGCTTCCAGTTGATGGTCTTGTTGAGTGCCACCAACTCATCTTTAACAGCCGTGGTGCGGATGAACCAGCTGTCTAACGGATAATAAAGCACCGGTTTGTCCGTGCGCCAGCAATGGGGGTAGCTGTGTTCGTATTTCTTGACGTCGAACGCCTTGTTCTCTTCCTTGAGTTTGATGGCAATCAATACGTCAGTGGGCTTGAAACCCTCCGCCATACGTTCCGCATCGCTGTAATACTCTTCCTTGACGAAACGCCCGCCAAATTCGCCGATTTCCTTGACGAATCGCCCCTGCTTATCCACGATAGGCACGTCCTTGCCGTTTCCATCGGTCACGAATACGCCTGGGATGTTGTTTTCCTTGCTTACGCGAAAGTCATCGGCTCCGAACGTGGCAGAAGAGTGGACTATACCCGTCCCATCTTCCGTCGTCACGAAATCGCCGACAATCACCCGGAAGCCGTGTTGTTCCAATACTTCGTTGGTTACGTAGGGCAACAACTGGTGATAGCGTAGATTGGTCAATGCCGAACCCGAAAATTCGGCCCGGAGTTCCCACGGGATGATCTTGTCGCCCTGTTTGTAATCTTGCAACGCGATATCTTGCCCTTCGGGTTTGAAGAACCTACTCACCAAATCCTTGGCTAAAATCACGCTCACCGGCTCAAAGGTATACGGGTTGAACGTTCGGATTTTTACGTATTGGATAGCTGCACCGACAACCAGTGCACTATTGGCGGGTAGGGTCCATGGCGTGGTCGTCCAAGCCAATAGGACGGTGTCTTCGTGGTCATCTTCAAAAAGGGTTGGTATTGCAGGGTGTACTTGATCCTTTTTGATGCGGAATTCGGCGACGATCGTGGTGTCCTTGATGGGCTTGTAGGTGCCGGGCTGATTGAGTTCGTGCGAACTCAGCCCCGTACCCGCAGCGGGCGAATACGGCTGGATGGTGTACCCTTTATACAGCAGCCCCTTTTTGTACAGTTCCTTCAGGATCCACCATAGGGTTTCGATATATTCATTTTCGTAAGTGATGTAAGGGTTTCCCAAATCGACCCAATACCCCATCTTTTCGGTCAGGTCATTCCAGATGTCGGTGTACTTCATCACCTCTCTTCGACAGGCCGCGTTATAGTCGGCCACGGATATCGACTTACCGATGTCTTCTTTGGTGATGCCGAGCGTCTTTTCCACGGCGAGCTCGATGGGTAGGCCGTGCGTGTCCCATCCTCCCTTGCGTTTTACCTGATAACCCTTTAGCGTTTTATACCGGCAGAAGATATCCTTGATGGTACGTGCCATCACGTGGTGGATGCCAGGCATGCCATTGGCCGAGGGCGGACCTTCATAGAAGGTATAAGGACGGTCGGCAGGGCGTTGCGTAATACTTTTTTCAAAGATTTTTTCCGCTTGCCACCGAGTCAGTATTTCGTTGCCTATTTCAGGTAAATTAAGCTGCTTGTATTCCTTGTACATCAATATATTGTCTGCAAAAACGAGGCTGCAAAGATAAGGAAATAAAGCGAAAGGAAAAAGCTTGGGATGCTATTGCCAACAACGGCGAAGAGGCGTAAGCCTATAGTGGATGCGCATATACGCAGGGGCGGTAGCCCCCCATTGGCAATCGGGTGTGCGGCCTATGCGGAAAATGACGAACCGCATCCACACGTTTTGCTGGCGTTGGGATTGTTGAACGTGAACCCCCGGGCGTCAAGCCCGCTCAGAAAATCGATTTCCATGCCGGCAAGGTATAGGCCGTGAGCTTTATTCATGAAAACCCTTATCCCCTCGATGTCATATTCCGTATCGCCGTCCTTCTTTTGATCAAACCCCAATAGGTAATTCATGCCGGCACAGCCGCCACCTTCAACGCCGACGCGCAACCCGAAGTCGTCGGATATCTCCTGTTGCTCTTTCAACTTTTTGAGTTCTTTTATGGCTCCAGGCGTCAATGTCAACGGCGCCGCGGGGGAAAGTGTTGCTGTACTCATCGCTGATTATTTAAATTCAAAAACATACAAAAATACATAAAAATCACCACTTTTGTTGGCTAATAGGGATTTTTACGTTCCATAAACAAACGATACATGGATATCGCATCGTTCGCAATAGAATTTGTCAAGTACGCTTTGGCCGGGAGTCTGGTCGTCGGGTTGGCCAACTGGATGTTTTGGTCCAAGTACAATGCACACGTGTTCAAGATGAAGCTATTGGAGTCAAGGCGCGAGGCAAACAAACAATTGTTGCCGCTGAGGCTACAGGCTTACGAGCGGCTTGTCTTGTTTGTGGAGCGACTCGACCCCAACAACCTGTTGCTGCGTCTTCATATCCCCGGTTTGAGCGCCGTCGATTTCCAAGAGGCGTTGCTCGCCGAGATTCGGGCGGAGTTCCAACACAATGTCACCCAGCAGTTATACGTGAGCGACGTCGCGTGGTCGGTGGTCAGGCGGCTCAAGGAAGACACCATTGCATTGATCCGCAACGGTGGGAGTGGGCTGTCGGCCACCGCCACAGCAAACGAACTCATCAAGATTTTGCTCGCTCACATCGCAGAACAAGAAGAAAATCCGTATCACCTCGCGCTGAAAGCGATCAAAAGTGAGTTGGGCAGTTGAATATTGCATCCAAGTTCTTATCTTTGCGCAACTTTTTAACATTCAATTCTTTGTTCCGCAATGAGAAGAGACGAGAAGATCTTTAACTTAATCCGTGAAGAGCTTAAGCGCCAAGAGGAAGGCATCGAGCTTATCGCGTCAGAAAACTTTGTTAGCCGACAGGTGATGGAGGCAGCCGGTTCGGTGCTTACCAATAAGTACGCCGAAGGTCTACCGGGCAAGCGCTATTACGGCGGTTGCGAGGTCGTGGACGAGGTGGAGACGATCGCCATCGAACGTGCAAAGCAACTCTTCGGTGCTGAATGGGTGAATGTGCAGCCACATTCAGGAGCACAAGCCAACGCTGCCGTGTTTTTGGCGCTCTTGCAACCTGGCGATAAGATCCTGGGTTTCGACCTCTCTCACGGTGGGCACCTCACACATGGCGCTACGGTCAATTTCTCAGGCAAGTTATACCAACCGTTATTTTATGGTGTAGACCGTGAGACAGGATTGATTGATTACAAGCAACTCGAAGAAATCGCGATACAGGAAAAGCCCAAAGTGATCATATGCGGGGCATCCGCTTATTCCCGGGATTGGGACTACGCATTCATCCGGAAGGTGGCCGACGAAATCGGTGCATTGGTGGTGGCGGATATCTCACATCCTGCCGGGCTTATCGCCCGCGGTCTACTAAGCGACCCTTTGCCGCATTGCCATGTAGTGACGACTACTACGCATAAGACGTTGCGCGGACCACGCGGTGGACTGATCATGGTAGGCAAGGATTTTGAAAACCCTTGGGGCATAAAGACGCCCAAGGGAGAAATACGTAGCATCACATCCTTGCTGGATCTAGCGGTTTTCCCGGGTACGCAAGGCGGCCCGCTGGAGCATATCATTGCGGCCAAGGCCATCGCCTTTGGCGAAGCGCTGAGCGACGAATACATGGATTACATCGTTCAGGTGAAGAAAAACGCGGCCGCATTGGCGCAGGCATTCGTGACTAAAGGCTATCAGATCAGCTCAGGCGGGACCGACAACCACCTGATGTTGATCGATCTTCGCAACAAGGGCATCAGTGGCAAAGCTGCAGAAGCTGCTTTGGGCAAGGCAGGCATCACGATAAACAAAAACATGGTGCCTTTTGATGATAAGTCGCCCTTTGTCACTTCCGGTATCCGATTGGGAACCGCCGCCATCACGACGCGTCGGCTCCAAGAGCCGCAGATGTTGGAAATCGCTGAAATGATTGACGTGGCATTGATCAAGCATGACGACGATGCCGCGCTGGCAAAAATCCATAATAAGGTAAAGGCATTGATGGACGAATACCCACTGTATAAGTAATTCAGGTTATTTTTCCTGACCGATGACCTTGTCCCCTACGCGCGGAGGACAAGGTTTTTTTGTTACATGCATCTCCCGTTTATGCATTTCCTGAATGAAAATCAAACAAAAACTTTGAATTTCTGAAAATTTTGTTTTTTTTTGGCCTAGTTAACAAAACCATAGATAGGAGAGCAGCTATAGGAAATACGGCTACAAAAGAAAAATTACTTATTTGTTGAGAATAGTAAAAACGAAAGTAGCGTATATGAAGCTTGAGCAAAGAACCGACCAGGAGCTTATCCGGGCATATGTGTCTGGTGATGAGCAGGGACTGGAAGTTTTGATAGATCGGTATAAATCCAAATTATATACTTCCATCTATTTACTGGTGAAGGATGAGTATCTTGCCGAAGATATATTCCAAGATACCTTCATCAAGGTCATCAATACCCTTAGGAGCGGGCGGTATAACGAAGAAGGTAAATTCTTGCCATGGGTGACACGCATTGCACACAATCTTGTTATTGATTATTATCGGAAGGAGCGCCGTACGCCTGTCGTCGTCAACAACGAAGGGTTTGATATTTTTGATGTATTGCAATTCTCGGACGAGAGCATCGAAACACGGATGATTCGTGAGCAAACCCACAAAGATTTGCGGAAAATGATCCAACTCCTTCCAGACGACCAAAAGGAAGTGCTCATTATGCGTCACTACGGCGAAATGAGTTTTAAGGAAATAGCCGATGTCACTGACGTGAGCATCAATACCGCCTTGGGCAGGATGCGATATGCGCTCAACAATCTTCGAAAGATGATGTACGGTAAAGAGTTGGCATTGAAAATCGGCTAATCCGGATAGCGGGCTATGCGAATAGCTCGCCTTGCCTGTAGGCCGGGGGTAAGCCAAGGAATTGGAACTTGTTTGCCACCGTATATCCGCTTGCGCCGGCTTTGCGTTTCAATAGGACCATGTCTTTGGCGCTAAAGCTGCCTTTATACTTTGTCCTGTTCCAAATGGGCCAAACGTAGTTGCCTTGCATCGGGGTAAGGTTGCGGGCAATCGTGATGTGGGGCTTTGTCACGAATCGTGGAGAAAATCCCTTATATTTACTGAATAGGTGGCTCAACGCGCTCCGGCGTTTTGATACCAAGTCGAGTATCGGATCGACCGATTTGACATCAACGAAAATGGTGTGGCCAAAGCTGCCGAAATCCCTTAATTCGACATCAAAAGGCATAACCGATGCGGCCAAGAGCTGAAGTTCGCGTACGATCTGTTTTTCGTAGCTATCATATTGCAAGAATCTCATCAAGGAGATGTGGCTCTTCGAAACGATTGCGTTTGCGTACGGATGTTTGGACAGGAAATCACGTTTAAAAGCCTGCAATTGACGCTGTACTGGCTCGTCAGGAGCTATAATGAGCAAGTATTCATTTAGCTGGGGCGTAAGCGGGGATGAAAACAGGGGATTCATATTATCTATTTTTTTTAGTAAAATTAGAAATTGCTTTTTATGAAAGCAAGATAAAGTTTATTTTTACTAATAATAATATCTTTTTTGATGGCCGTTTTTCGCCGGATGGCTACGACCGAACGTTAGCGCGTGGCCGCTCCAATTCAGAATCGAACGATGTCATCCCTTCGTATTCGTCTTTAGCTTCGCTGTTTGCTTAATAGCTGCCAATCTGTTTTTTCGGGGGGAAAAGGATTATTTTGTTGGGGTATAAAAGACAAAAAGCGATAAATAAAAAAAGAGGCTGTCCTTTTAAGACAACCTCTTTTTTCTAAGCGGTCTGGACGGGACTCGAACCCGCGACCCCATGCGTGACAGGCATGTATTCTAACCAGCTGAACTACCAAACCTGCTTTCCCTTTCGGGTCTGCAAATATAGCGTGTTTTCTCTATTTGCAAACAAAAAAAGTAAAATAATTAAACCGTTGCCCCGTCCTTCATTTTCTCCGCATTCTCGGCGAATTGAAGCGCATCGATAATGTCTTGGATATCACCGTCCATGATGGCCGGAAGATTGTACATGGTCAGCCCGATACGGTGTTCCGTCACACGGCCTTGGGGATAATTATAGGTACGGATCTTTGCCGAACGGTCGCCGGTAGAGACCATTGTCTTGCGTTTGGCGGCGATATCCCCATGTTTTTTCTGTACCTCGAGTTCATAAAGTTTCGAACGCAGCATCTCCATGGCCAATTCGCGATTGGCCAATTGCGATCGTTCCACCTGGCATACCACGACGATTCCTGTCGGTTTATGGGTAAGTTGCACCTTGGTTTCTACCTTGTTTACGTTTTGTCCTCCGGCACCACCTGAACGAGAGGTTTGCAGTTCAACGTCTGCCGGATTGATTTCGACATCCACTTCTTCGGCTTCCGGCAATACGGCCACTGACGCCGCAGACGTGTGTACCCGTCCCTGCGTCTCGGTATCGGGCACGCGTTGCACGCGATGCACGCCCGATTCGTATTTCAGCTGGCCATATACATCCTCTCCCGATACCTTCAGGATGACTTCCTTATAGCCGCCGGCCGTACCCTCGGTCACGTCCATCACTTCCGCCCGCCATCCTTTCTCTTCGAAATAACGGGTGTACATCCGGTATAGGTCGCCGGCAAAAAGTGCCGCTTCATCACCGCCCGTGCCGCCGCGGATTTCGAGAATCGCATTTTTGGCGTCTTCCGGATCTTTGGGAATGAGCATGAGGCGAACTTCCTCTTCCTTGGCATCCTTTTGTTCCAACAGGATGTCCAACTCTTCCTTCGCCATTTCGCGTAATTCCTGATCCTTTTCGTTGGCCAGGATATCCTTGTTGGCCTCGATGTTGCTTACCATATTTTTGTAGATATGGTACTGATCCACGATTTTGCCTAGGTCTTTGTATTCCTTGCTAAGTTGCGCAAACCGTTTCATGTCACTGACCGCATCGGGGCTGGTCAATTCGCGTTCCACTTCGTCCCAACGATCTTTTATCGCCTTTAGTTTTTCTAGCATACGTCACGTTTGTTGTTGCTGGATGCCAGGCTTTCGTGCGATGGCATAAAGCGTACAAAAGTACGTTTTTTTGTGGTTTCACGGGTCGAAAATCGGACGGTACTTTGCCCGTACGGTTTTAATGCGTTGATACAACCTTCAGGCCGATGATTGACCCGATGAGCGTGGTGATGAAAACCAACCTCCATAGGGTGGCGGGTTCCTTGAAGAAGACAATCCCTACCAACACTGTTCCGACGGCCCCTATGCCGGTCCAAACGGCGTAAGCCGTACCGAGTGGTAAGCTTTGAGTGGCTTTGACCAACAACGTCATGCTGATCGCGAGGCAAAGTGCGAAGCTGCCGTACCACCAATACGATTCAATGCCGCTGGTTTCCTTGGCTTTTCCCAAGCTCGCCGTAAAGCCTACTTCAAACAATCCAGCGATAACTAAAATAATCCAATTCATATCCGAATCTATAGTTGCTTTATTTTAGAGCAAATATCGGTACCGATTGCCCTGTTTTTTTTAACATTTGATAAAAAAGTCAACGGATGTCCGCGCGGATACGACTTAGTGTGACTTGGCTGATCCCTAGGTAGGAGGCGATGTATCCGAGTTGCACGCGATGCAACAGATCCGGGCGCATCTGGATCAACTCTTTGTAGCGTTCGCTTGCGGTTTTGAACTGCTTGGATATCAATCGTCCTTCGGTTTTTAATAGCTCTTGTTCGGCCAACTTCCTTCCCCAATTGGCAATATGGATATCCGCAGCATAAAGGCGATGAAGGTCGGTTGTCTTTAACCTGAATAACATGCTCGACTCGAGTAGTTCGATGTTTTCATAGCCTGGTTGATGTTGGATGTAACTTGTCAGCGATAGGAGTGCCTCGCCCTCCGTGACGAAGCAAAGCGTCACGTCGGTCGTTCCGTGGAAGTAATAGACGCGTGCGATTCCCTTTGCCATGAAATAGACGCTTTGTTCCAGTTTGTTGGCGCGGAATACCAAGCGCCCCTTAGCGAAGGCGACGGGCTGGACAAGCGATACGATGTCGTCCATTGCACCTGCGGGAAGCGGTGCCACGCCCGATATGATATCACGGATTTCCATGGCCCCTTAACCTTCCCATTTCTCCAACGTCAGATTCCGGCCATCGAAAACGGCGTAGGTATTGTAATTTATCCATTCGCCCAGGTTGATGTATCGGCTGTTGTCCGGCAAGCCGATGTCGAGCGGAAGGTGGCGGTGACCGAAAACGAAATAATCGATGTGGCGTTGTTTGAGTACTTCCTTCGCATACACGGCGAGCCACTCGTTGTCTTCCCCGAAAAAGGTTTCCTGTCCGCCCGATGCGAGGCGGCTATGGGCCGACCAGCGTTGCGCGATGCCGATGCCCAGGTTCGGATGTAGCCTGGCGAACAGCCATTGGCACAGCCCGCTGCGGAAAATCCGTTTCAGGAATTTGTATTTCCTATCGCCGGGCCCCAGCCCGTCGCCATGGTGCAAATAGAATGTTTTCCCATCCCGCTCCAAAACCAACTCGTCGTCGACGATCGAGGCGCCCAGTTGCTCTTTGAGGTAACCGAACATCCACATGTCGTGGTTGCCCTTGAACAGCGTGATCTTAACGCCCAAATCGGCCAGTTCGGCTAGCTTTCCGAGGAAACGGACATACCCTTTGGGCACGACGGTCCGGTATTCGAACCAGAAGTCAAAGATATCGCCCATCAGGAAGAGCTCTTTCGCATCGTCTTTGATCCGATCCAGCCACCGTACGATGCGCCGCTCGCGTTCGGGTGATTGCGTTCGCGGGTGAGCCCCCAAATGGAAGTCGGAAGCGAAATAAATCTTGTCGCGTAGCGCCATGGCGTCCAAACTTAGCTAATTTTCCTTTATGTGCAATGGTCATGTTGCTAAAGGGAGCGGATCGATTTGTCGTCCGTGAGCGAAAAATAGGAAATTCTTGTTAGTTTTGCTTTGTCGCGGTAGGAACCCCACCGCGAAAAAGCTTTGCAACATGAATAAAAAACTGAAAATTACCGTACTGACGATGCTGACTATGGCCTGTCAAAATCAAAGAGAAATCAAGCCTGCGGCGGAAATCGCCCTGCTGCCGTATCCCAATACCAAACGGGGTGACGTCGTCGAAAGCCATTTCGGAACGGAAGTGGCCGACCCTTATCGTTGGCTCGAAGATGATACCGCTGACGATACCAAAGCCTGGGTGGCCGAGCAAAACAAGGTAACCGATAATTACCTCAAGCAAATCCCTTTCCGTGACGCCATCTACAAACGGCTGGAAAAGTTGTGGAATTACGAGAAGTTTTCCGCGCCGTTCAAGGAAGGGAAATACACCTATTTCTATAAGAATGATGGTCTTCAGAACCAATCCGTGCTGTATCGCCAGCAAGGGGATGAGGGCGCGGCGGAGATTTTCTTGGATCCCAACACGTTTTCTGAAGATGGAACCACGTCGTTGGCTGGTGTCGCATTCAGCAAGGACGGTAGTTTGGTGGCTTACCAGCTTTCAGAAGGCGGTTCCGATTGGCGTAAGGTGGTGGTGATACGGGCCGAAGACAAATCGGTCGTGGGCGACACCTTGGTGGATGTGAAGTTCAGTGGTTTGGCTTGGCGGGGAAATGAAGGATTCTATTACAGCAGCTATGACAAGCCTGACGCCGGCAGTGCGCTGTCTGGCATCACCGACCAGCACAAGTTGTTTTTCCACCAACTCAATACCCCACAGGGCAGCGATAAGCTGATTTTCGGCGGGGCGAAGACACCGCGGCGTTACATCGGTGGGCACTTGACAGAAGACGAGCGTTTCCTGGTCATCTCGGCGGCCAATACGACCAGCGGCGGCGAATTGTATATCCAAGACTTGGCTACACCCGGCGGCGACATCGTCGCGGTGGTCAGTGATTTCGAGAAAGATCACAGCGTTGTCGACAATGACGGAACGAAATTGTTCATTTACACTACCCTGAATGCGCCAAATGGTAAGGTCGTTATCGTTGACGCAAGCAACCCCGCCCCGGCCAATTGGGCAGATCTGATTCCCGAAACCGACAATGTGTTGAACATCGCGACGGGTGGAGGCAAGCTATTCGCCAATTATCTCAAGGACGCCACGTCGTTGGTGCAACAATACGACCGTCAAGGTCAGTTGGAACGCTCCATTGAATTGCCCGATGTCGGATCTGCCGGTGGTTTCAGCGCCAAGGAGGCCGACACGGCCCTATACTATTCCTTTACGTCTTATGTTTATCCGCCTACTATTTTCAAGTATGATATCGGGTCGGGTCAATCCACCTTGTACAAGGCTTCAGGCGTGGATTTCGACCCCACGAGCTATGAATCGAAACAGGTGTTCTATGCGTCAAAGGACGGCACGAAAGTACCGATGATCATCACCCACAAAAAGGGGTTGGAACTTGACGGCAGTAATCCAACCTTGCTTTACGGTTATGGAGGTTTCAACGTTAGCCTTACGCCTTCATTCAGTACATCGAATATCGTCCTATTGGAACAAGGCGGCGTATTTGCCGTGGCCAACCTGCGAGGAGGCGGGGAGTATGGCGAGAAATGGCACCTGGCGGGTACCAAATTGCAAAAGCAGAACGTATTCGATGACTTCATCGCCGCGGCCGAATACCTGATCGCCGAAGGCTATACATCGTCTGCTAAGCTGGGTATCGCCGGTGGATCCAACGGCGGGCTGCTGGTGGGCGCGGCCATGACGCAACGCCCCGAGCTGTTCAAGGTGGCGTTTCCGGCCGTCGGCGTGTTGGACATGCTGCGATACCATAAATTTACAGCCGGTGCCGGATGGGCATTCGATTACGGTACGGCCGATGAGAACGAAGAAATGTTCAAGTACCTCCATGCCTATTCGCCTTATCACGCGTTGAAGCAGGGTGCGACCTACCCCGCGACCATGGTCACCACGGCCGATCATGATGACCGTGTTGTACCCGCACATTCCTTCAAGTTCGCGGCACGGTTGCAGGAATTCCATCGGGGCGAGAATCCGGTACTGATTCGCATAGAGACCAAGGCGGGGCATGGAGCGGGCAAACCCACGGCAATGGTTATTGCCGAGCAAGCGGATAAATGGGCATTCCTGCTCCAGCAAACGGCAACTGTTTACACTACTGGACAATAACGGAGGCAACAATGATAGCAATACAACGAGACGACAACGGGAAGAAAGGGCAATTCAGCGCATTGGTCGATGATCGGGAGGCAGGCTTGATGACGTATACTTGGGCCGGCGAGCAGAAATTCATCATCGATCATACCGAAGTGGGCGCGGATTTTTCGGGGCAGGGGATAGGGAAGCGGTTAGTCATGGCCGCAGTCGGATTTGCACGCGAAAATGGCCTCAAAATCATGCCGTTGTGCCCTTACGCCAAAAGCGTATTCCAACGGTATTCTGAAATAGGCGATGTTCTCTTCTAACTGGGGTTAATCCCATCGCCAGTGGCCACCGATGCGCAGCGCCTCCTCGAGGTTGCTGGTAATCATCATTTGGCGTACTTCATCGTCCGATAGGCGGTGTACCGGTATGCGGGGGGCATCAGCCAGGCCGTAGGCCAACATCGCGCCGAATCGGACGGTGTTTTTCATTTCGGTTTCATTGACCAACTCGAACACATCGCAATCGGCATGGTAGCAATCGAGGGCATCCCGGCTCAAGGTGCCGTCGGTGGCGCCACCGATCGGTATACCCTGCAACATGAAAGGCTGGTGGTCGCTGTGGAGTCCTACCCGAGCCGAAAAACGCTTATTGAATGAGGTGTCGATGACCGAAACTGCCCGGCCGATTTCTTCGAACAACTCCTTGGCGCCTTCGATGCTGGCGTAGTAGCTTTTCGGGTCGTTCGTCATGTCGAAATTCAACATGAACCGGATTTGGTCGACGGTACCATCGTGCAGTGCGCGTCGCACGTAGGCTTTCGAGCCTAGCAATCCTTGTTCTTCGCCCATGAACAGTACGAATTCGATTGTGCGTTTGGGTCTGATACCCAACGCGTGGAAGGTTCGGGCCATGTCGAGCACCGCAAAGGCACCGAGGCCGTTGTCTACCGCACCCGGCGACAGATCCCAGCTATCGAGGTGACCACCCACCACTATTTTTTCATCGGGCAGCTCGCTTCCCGCGATCCGGGCGATGATATTCCGGGCCATCATTTTTCCGGTTTTGTTTTTCATTTGGATGTCGGCTTGTAGTGCACCACCGGCTATTCGTTCTTTCAAGCGCCAGCCGTCTTCCAAGCCTACGCACAGTGCCGGAATGGGTAGCAGTTCGCCGGTTACGGATGCAGTGCCGGTGAGCAGGGTGCCTCCCGCGACGCTATTGAATAAGATGAGGGCTTTCGCGCCGTATTTGATGGCCAAAGCGGCTTTCGCGGAGCGGTGCAGGTTTACCGTGCCCGCTGGTGCATCCGGCAACAGATTCAGCGAGGCCAGCACGATTTTCCCATTGGCCTTGGCCGGGTTTGTCGCGTAGTCGCTTTCCAGGCCGTTGCCCATATCGACCAACTCGCCTGATGCATGAGCTGCTTTCGGCGTACTGGCTAAGGCTACCGCCCGTATAGCCAACCTTTGGTTGTCGGCACCCACTTGCAATTGAAGGGATTCACGAGCCCAGCCGTTGATGGAGAACGGCTGGAAGGTCACATCGGCAAAACCATACGACCTTAAAAGATCGAAAGCATATTGTTCAGCTTGCTGGCCGTTGGCCGAACCCGTGAGCCGATGGCCAATCCGATCGATGCATTCACCCAAACGGCCGTAGGCCTCCGAGCGATTCAATACCTCCCCGTCGATTTGTCGAAAAGCCTTTTCCAAGTCGCGTTTGTCTTGGGCCAGGCCCGTGGATCCGGCCCATAAGCATACGCATACGGAAAAGGCAAATACGCTTTTCATCGATTCTCTGGTGTACCGGCGGTTTCTTGCTTCGGAAATAGCAATGAAGCAACCACGCTGATCGCTAAGATGGAGACGATCACAATCAACGAATGGGAAGTCGTGAATCCCCATTCGCTCAACCAATGGTGCAACAGCATTTTCGCACCGATGAATACCAACAGGAACGACAGCCCGGTCTTCAGGTAATGGAATTTGTGGATGACATTGACCAACAGGAAAAACATCGAGCGCAAGCCCAAAATCGCGAAGATGTTTGAGAAGAACACGATGTATGGGTCTTTGGTTACCGCAAAGATCGCCGGGATGGAATCCACCGCGAAGATGAGGTCCGTGAATTCAATGACCAAGAGTACCAGGAACAGGGGGGTGACGTATTTTTTCCCATTCTCCTTGTGGAAGAAATTGCCGCCGACGAAATTGGGATATACCGAAAGAAACCGAGCGGCGAATTTGACGACCGCGTGGTTTTGGGGGTCTATCTCCTCTTCCTGATTGCGGTGGATGAACATCATGATGCCTGTATACACCAGGAATAGCCCGAACAGATACAAAATCCAACCAAATTTGGCAATCAGTGCGGCCCCCAAGAAAATGAACAGGAAACGGAGTACGATGGCGCCGATGATACCCCAGACCAATACCTTGTGGTAGTATTGTGCGGGTACTCCGAAAGACCCAAAGATGAGCACCATGACAAAAATATTATCCACGGATAAAGCATATTCCACCACGTATCCCGTGATGTATTCAAGCGCGAGGTTGTTGTTGTACAACGCTAGGCTTGCCGCAAAATCGCCAGGTATCAACGTAATGTTGTGCAAGTGTTTTTTGGTCACTTCCGCCAGGTGGTCGAAATCCTGGATATCATGCAATTCGTGTCCCCAAATCCGTAAAACCACATAGAAACCCAAGGCAAAACTGACCCATATCGCACTCATGATGGCCGCTTGCCTAAAGCTCACCGCTTTATTGCTTTTGCTGAAAAGGCCCAGATCGATGGCCAGCATCAGGATAATGAAAAGAAGGAAACCGCCAAAGAATAGAATTTCGTTGCTCATGTCATTTATTGCGTTCAGTTGTATACCTTACCAATTGTTCCAACCCATCCCGATGTTCGCTTTTGGGAAATTGCGCAAGGATTTCGAATGCATCCCGTTGGTACGCGAACATCTGCGAGGTGGCATATTCCATACCGCCGTTGGCTTTTACGAAAGTGATTACTTCATTCACTTTTTTCTGGTCTTCATGATGATTTTTGACCAGGTTGATGATGTATCGCTTCTCTGACTTAGTCACCTGCTTTAATGCATGGATCAGCGGCAAGGTGAGTTTTTTTTCTTTGATATCATTGCCAAGTGGCTTGCCCACATCATCGATACCAAAATCAAACAAATCATCTTTGATTTGGAAGGCGATGCCGACTTTTTCGCCGAAAAGGCGCATTCGCTCCACGGTTGCTTCATCAGCACCTGCAGCGGTTGCGCCGCAAGCACAGCACGATGCGATCAGTGAAGCCGTTTTTTGCCGGATGACCTCGAAATAAATCGACTCTTCGATATCCATTCTCCGTGCTTTCTCCAATTGAAGCAATTCGCCTTCGATGATCTGTTGTACGGCGTCACTCACAATCTTGAGCATGCCAAAATCATCATTGTTCAGGGACAGCTGCATTCCTTTTGCCAATAGGAAATCTCCGACCAAAACAGCCACTTTATTCTTCCACAATGCATTGATTGAAAAGAATCCCCTCCTCACATTTGCATTGTCTACCACGTCATCGTGCACCAATGTAGCGGTGTGCAGCAGTTCCACCAATGCAGCTCCCCGATGCGTGCGCTCGTTTATCAAGCCACATAACCCGGCCGAGAAAAAGACAAACATCGGACGCATTTGTTTGCCCTTGCGTTTCACAATGTAATGCGTGATGCGGTCGAGTAGCGGAACCGAACTTTTCATCGACTCCTTGAATTTGTCTTCAAAAATTGCCAGTTCCGCGGCAATGGGCTGCTGTATTTCGCTTAGTTTGAGCATGTAAAATGGGCGGCGAACACCAATGACCTGTCTGTATAAAACCGGTGCAAGATACTAAGATATTTCCATAGTAGGCTATAGCAGCGCCACCGATTCTTCCAATTCGTCATACCAGGCTTGTCCATATTTCCGGACGAGCGGGGCTTTCAGGAAGGCATACACCGGCACCTTGAGTTCACGGCCGAGTGCGCAAGCCGAATGGCAGATATGCCATCGATCGTAGTGCAGTACGTCAAATTCAGGGTACGCCGTAGTACGGATCGGATAAAGGTGGCACGAAATCGGTTTTTTCCAGTCGACGTCCCCGCGCTCGTAGGCCATTTCGATGGCACATTTGGTGATGCCGTTTTCCCAGGTTACGTAAGCACATTCTTTATCACCATCCACGCAGGGGGTTGTCAGGTCGCCATCCATATCGATTACGTGTGTGCCTTGTTCTTCAACCGCAGCGATGCCCTTTTCGGTCATGTAGGGTTTAACCTTCGGGTATACGGCAGCTAATTCCGCTAGCTCATCGGGCTGCAACGGTGCGCCGGCGTCGCCTTCCACGCAACATGCCCCTTTGCAACGGCTCAGGTTGCACACGAATTCCTCGTTTATCAGCTCTTCGCTGACCAATACCGACCCAACTTCAATCATCGTCATTCCCGTTATTTTGATACGCCTACCAATCGCTCTCCTAATGGATGCTTAAGCCCCTTGGCATCTGCCAGCTCCAGGGTCACGGTGCCGATGAGTATCTCCACTTGGGCCTTCACCGGTATGCGGTTGCCGTCATTGGTTACCCATAGGTAAAGCTTGCTGTCTTTCTTGAAGATCCTGCCGGGTTTGATTTCTGGGCTGAATTTCAGGCATTCCAACGTGCCCAGTGGCGTTTTGATCGATTCGATGCCGACATACTGGATACCCAGTGTTGCGATTTCGTCGTTCAGGAAATACGTCATGGTAAACGAGTGCCCAGGCTTTACGGCTGAGAGGTCCAGGTTTCGCGAAAAATAATAGGCCGAAAGCAGGTCGAACGTCTGGGGCGACTCGCTTTGGAACGTGCCTTTGTTGCCTTGCACGGTACGTTTGCGATGGTCGAACCGCACGATGTCCGTTCGCCTGTAATTGCCTTCTCGGATATTTTCGGTATAATAGTGCGGCAAGAAATTCCGTGAATCAATGTACGAGTCGTAACGGTTGTCTACGGTATAAAACACGCTGAATCCCTTGGACGTCTGGCCACGGGCCGTGAGGTGGAACGTATGTGGACTGCTGAATTTAATCTTGGAGTCTTCGACCTTGAGCGTACCTGTCGCCGCGGCAATGACGCCATAGCGTAGGCGATAGGTCAATTCCTCACCCGCTTGGAATGACGGTTCCTTGAGGTAGGGTAGCGATTGGCCATGGGCAGCCATACCGATACAAAACCCCATGATGATAGCGGCAGCCGTCTTCTTCATGCCCTCCTACTTGCAAATAAAATGCCGCTTTTGGCCATCCGTCCAAACTAAGCTTTGCGTTTGAAGACCGGTACTGTTGAGCAGGGTTCGCCGTACATGATGGTTTTGGCTACCTTACTTAGCATGGACGTGAGTTTGACGAATGCGGATTCCGGAATCGGGATATCCCCGCACCCTTTCACCACCACGCGTTGGTCTTCGAAACGCGCGATGTCGACTTTCGCGAGCTCCCGTTCAAAGAGAACGGTTTCAAGCGTAGCGAGGTCGCCGAAAACAATGTCCTTGGCGTGAGGTTCCAAGCGGTTGGCCAAGAGCATGTACGCCCATGTAGGCACGATGGCATCGGCGGTGCAGGTGATTGCCACGTACTTGTCGGCATACTGCGTCCAATCGTGTTCCTTCACGAATTCCCTGAAATCCTTCTCGCGCAAGATAAGTCCATGGAACAGATTATCCTTGATATCATAGCGCACCCGCTTACCCTGAGGCGCAAAGTCGGCAAGATCGACGGTCACCAGCCCGCTTTGGGCTACTTTGTTGACGATTGTTTCCTGAATATCCATCATAAAAAACATCCGGATTGTGAATAGCACATCCGGATGCAAAGTTACGAAAATAAATCTTGGCGGTGGCCTCCTAGAAGAAACGGGCGCGGTTATCCACGATATCCGCTTTGTCTTGCAGCGCGCGGAATGCCAATGACCATGTCCGTTGTGACAAGGATTGCGTTAGTTGCCTCCGTTGCGTATTCAGGTCTGTCGGTGCCGCAGGGTTGACAAAGCCAGAAACTTCGACCACGTAGACGCCCTGTGATCCCCTGATCGGCCTCGAAGGCTGTTTCGGCTGTAGTCCGAAGACGGTGCCTACCACCGTATTTTCTTGGGCCACGCCAGGGATGACGGGATTAGCGAATACGATATTTTCGGCCGATACCGGTGTTTTCTGCAGCTTTTCGCCGATTTGCGCAATGGAATTCGCCCCTTGGGCGGCAGCTTCGGCCTGTGCAATCAACTGTTTGGCTTTCACACGGTTCCTCACCGCGCTCTCCATGTCGGCTTTAACCGCTTCGAGGGGTAGCTGGCCTTTTTTGCGGATGCCGGTCAGACGGGCTACGACATACTTCGTGTCCGACTCGTATACTTTGTCCGTTACATCTCCTCTGTCAGCATCAAACGCCCAGCGAACCAGCTCGCGCGGCACTTCCGTACCCATCAACATGGTTTCCATAGCCGTGATATTATCCGCTTTCAGCACGGCAACACCCTGTTGGCTGGCAACCTCTTGGAAATTATTCTTGTTAATGGCTCCAAAAAACTGGGTGGCCTTGTTGTAGGCCGCTTCCATGGTTTCGGTGCCGCTATTCACTTGCTTGTCGACGACAGCAGCCTTGACCACCCTGGAGGAGCCTAACTGGTCTTCCACTTTAATGATGTGGATGCCGAATTGCGATGTCGCGATCACCACATCGCCTTTGCGCGCGTCAAAAGCTGCGTTCTCGAATGCCGGCACCATACGGCCACGGCCAAAGGTGCCTAGCGAACCGCCTTCGATCTTGCTGCCCTCATCCGAGCTGAATTGGATGGCCAACGCCGCAAAGCTGTCGCCCTTTTCAATCAAGCCTTTGATGGAGTCCGCTTTGGCCTTCGCTTTATCGATGCCTCCCTCCATTGCGGGGTTGAGCAGGATGTGGCTGGCTTTCACCGAATCGGGGCCAACTTTGGTTTCCACGATTTTGGCGATTTCAAAGCGTCCGTTCGTGAGTACGGGACCTACTGTTGTTCCCACTGGCGCCCTGAAGACCAGGGTATCCAACGCCGGGCCGAATTCGCCTTCCTTGCGGAAGATATAGGGGTGTTTTGTCTCCGAATTTACTGCTGCAAACAAGGAGTCGGTCGTAGACTCGGCCAATTGCGCACGCAGCTCTTCGATTGCACTCCTTACCCGTGCGGTATCTTGCGCTATTGGGCTGGCATCGAAAACGACGTATTCCAAGCTCCGCGTCTCTTCCGGATTCTTGAATACCCCTTTGTTTTCGTTGTAGTATTCCTTGTAGTCTTGTTCCGAGATGGTTACCGCCGAATCGGACACGGAATCATAATCCAGCAAGACGTATTCGAAATTCGCCAACTTATTGCGTTGGTTGTACTCTTCGGTGGCCTCGAGCGTCGTTACGTATACGCTGTTGTTGATTAGGCTGGTGTATTTCGCGCTCAGACGCTCGTCGATTACATTCTGTAGCAACGCTTCCCATTGCCCGCGTGCCTCGTGTCCTGCAGGCAATGTGCCAACTTGAGAGACGAAATTGTTCAATTGGCTTGGGTCATACTGGCCCGTCTGCGGATTTCGGAACGCTTGCTGAATCTGCATTGACGGATTATCGCCCCGAACGAGGTCGTTCAGTTCCGTCTTTCCTACCGAAAGGCCGATGCGCTCCACTTCACCGCTCAACAATTCACGATTCAGGTATTGCCCCCACACCTGTTGTACCGCCCAAGATTTCATTTGTGGGTTAAGGGTGCCGCCGCCCATTTGCTGACGGAACATCTCCGAGGTCTGGTCCACTTGGGCATTGAAGTCATTGATGTCGATGCCTTCGCCATTGATGGCACCGACTTGGTTTTGGTGGCGTGCCCAAAACGGCGTACCGTAATTGATGATGTCGCCCAACAAAAAAGCGACGATTGCGAAACCGATAAAAACAACGATAACCACGCCTGCCCGGTTACGCAAATAATTCATGAATCCCATAGCCTATATAAAACTGTTTCTTTAAGCTGTTATGTGTACGATTAAAACCTTGTTTTCAGGACATTACTTATGCCCTTTTCAAAATGAGGCGCAAGATACGACTTTTAGTGCCTGTTTGAAATTTATCTGATAATTTTTTTGTGGCAACCGTTACCGGAATGCCGGCCCTTCACCGGGTTCGAAGATATAAAGCCCCGTGGCATTCTGCACCTCGATGTGCTCGAAGTTGCCGTCTGAATGAAACGAAGAACCCATGAAATTGCCCCTTCCGTCCTTGAAATAGGCTTGGATGGGTACATGGTTATAGAAGGTGTTGGCTTTTTGGTCGTGGATCAATTCTTCTGTTTTGATGACCGAGCCGTCGGCGCGTGTAATGACCACATTACGCCTGAATTCAATCAATTCCTGCGCTTCCTTTTGGATGGCATAGTCAGACGTTATGCGTTGGCTTTCCGTGCCTTGCTCATCATAGAAAACAATCGTTATCCCTCGCTGAAACTCAAAGTAAGGCGTGTCGGTCTGGTAGTTTCGCATTTCGGGAGCTGTTACCTGGGCTTTTACGACGGCCGAATCACTGTAGATCACGGTCACGTTTGTCGATATATCCACAAGTTCTTCTGCTTGTATCGCAGCGATACGGTCTACCTCTTTCAGGTCTGTTTCGCAAGCGCCAAACAGGTAGGTTGCCAATAACGACACCAAGATTATGCAAGCACGTCCACGTTTACCCTTTGCGTTCATGGTTCATCCTGTTTCATGGATGATGTTAGTCGTACCGATTACGTCTAAACCAGCGATCGTTGAGCGTGAAGCCCAGATTGAAATTGATATAACGTTCTTGTACCAAATTGTTTTCCAGCGTGCCTAGCTGGCCGAATTCGGTGGAAAAATTGATTTTATAAAACGAAGTCCCGAACAGCGATGGCAAGGGAAACCCAAAGCCAACGGTCAGGGCCATTTGCTTGATGTCCTGATCGCTGATGTTGATGTACGATTTGTTGTATTTGAATCCGAGTCGATAATCCACGACATTGAAATATTTCACCGACGTCACGTCGGGTGTGATCTGGCCACCGATCGCGAACCCGTAGCTATCGGTCAATCCCGGATTGTGGGTGCCCACGCGGTAGTCACTCCATTTGGCGTAATTGACATCGCCGCCGATGAGCCAACTGTTCCCCTTGGCGATGCTAAAGCCGACGCTATGTTTCATGGGCATGGCGATTCGTTGTTGCTGCCCTTCATAGTTGCCGATGGAATCCACCGGTAAATTTTCAAAATCGTCCTCCACGCTAGTGGCCGTTCGGGTTATCACGCGTGAGGCACTGGTGTTCAGCGATGTGCCTGCTGTTCCGGCATACCCGATGGTCAAATTCACGTTGTTGCCCAAGGGTTGGAAATACTGGGCCCCGTAGTCAAAGCTGAAGCCGTTGACATATTGGCTGCTGTCCACCCGTACGTTCAGTGCACCGACGTCACCCGGCAATTCGATGGACCTGATGTTTTCCAGCGTCCCGAACAGGTAGCCAAGGTTCGCCCCTACGCTGAAATTCTTGTTTATCTGTACGCCATAGCCCAAATAGGCCTTGGTCGTTCCACCTGCGCCCGCGTACACCGTTCGGATGTTGGTGGTGTCTATCCTGCCAGGGATGGCGTAGCTATAGCCAACGTCAGAGAATGGCAGGATACCAAAACTGATGCCACCCGGGCGACCCAGCGGCATGCCGAAGTTGATGTGGCCGAGCGAAAAGTTATAGGAGTTTTCCGAGAGCCGGTTTTTGCTGAGCTCCGTGATGTTGCCAAACACACCCACATCGATGGTGGTAAGCCCTAGCCCACTGTATGAAGCCGGGTTCGCCACATTGATATTGCCAGCGCCACTGAGGTAGCGGATACCGGTCGAGATACCGCCCATGCCGCGGGTCTGCGGCAATAAATCGCCGCGCAGTTCTCCCAAGCCGTAACGCGAATAGGGCGAACTGGACGTGGAGCGCTGCGCAAGTACCCACATGCTCGTCAATAGCAACGAAAGAAGTACGCAGGCTTTCAGGGTATGGGTTTTGAGACGGATATAATACGTTCTAGCGCTTTGCTGCATGAGCTGTACTAAAGGGGTCAAGATAATGCCTTGTTATTGTTAAGGCGCAAAGCTATCTAAATTTTGGTTGCCGCCAGCCATTCATTTTGTTAAAAAAGGTTAAAGCGTTATTTACAAATGCGTTAGAAAAATTGAAAATAGAGTATGGTGATTACCAAAAAGGCGAATACACTTTCGTAGAACCATCGTCTGGTGGCATAGTTGAAGTAATAGGTCATGTAAATAGCGATTGGCGGCACGGACAGGAGGAAATGATTCACGGACCAATCCGCTTGGAGGTAGAATGATGCGGTGGCCAATACGAACATGCAGAACAGCAGTTGAAACGACTTGCGGATGTGCACCACGCTTTTGAACAGGTTCTGGCGCAATGAGAAGAAAAACAAGACCAGGATCAGGATTACGGGCACCAGCACGAGGTAGTCGTAGACGTCGATGCGCAACGACGTGGGTAGTGGGTAGGTGAGCGGAAGCCAGATTTCGTAGAACGCATCCATGCGATCGAACCATAGGTAAGCCACCCCCAACAGGAAATAGACCGCTGCGAACCCGATGGGTACCGTGAGCCATTCGCGCCAGTTGAACGGGCGGAAAATCAGCAGGCTGCACCAGAGCAGCAGCAACATCACGATAAAAGGGAAATAGACAAGGCTGCCCACCGCGACGATCATGCCTAGGTCGAACATCAATGGCTTGATCTCGGTGCGTCGATAGATGCTTAACAATTTGTCTAACATCCAAATGGTCAAAAAATTGCAGATGAGGATGGGCGATAGCACCAGGAACGGTAGCATCAGGCTTGCCAACGTCATGTATAGCAATGCAGCGAGGAAGCTCGATCGGCCCACCAGGTTGAAATGATTCACCAACCGGTTGATCAATAGCGCCTGGATAATGGTTAGCGCCAATGTAACGAGCACGTTCAGTTGGGGCGACAGGTTGTCGGGCGATAGCTTTCCCGTGAAGTTGCTGATGGCCGGTTCGAAAAACACCGGCATGAGGTTCTCGGGCAGGTGCGTGAACACGCCGAGGCAGAGCACCAAACCGAACACCGACAAAAACAGGATATTCAGCGGCGTGTATTTCCGAAACTGATCGATCACGCTGCAATAATAATGGTTAATTGTCAATTGTCAATGGTTAATTCCTGGGGCAACCTGGATTAACCGTAGACAATGGCCATCGGTTGGGTTACCCGTTAATGACGGGTTCGGCTTTAAACAGGTCCAGCAATCGTTTGATGTCGAGTTTTCCATCCAGGCTGTCGTTTTCCGGGCTGTCTGGTTCGAAGTCGTCCGCCGGAAAATCTGCAGCTTGGTATCGGTATAGCTGCCATTTACCTCGGTGGTACTCGAGTGCCGTGAGGTTTTCTACCCAATCGCCTGAGTTGAGGTAGGTCACCGTGCCGTTTTCGGTTACGATTTGGCGGATTTCGGGTTGGTGGATGTGTCCGCAGATGACGTACTGGTAACCCTTTTCGACGGCCAACGTCGCTGCGGTTACCTCAAAATCGTTGATGAACTTCACCGCATTCTTGATGCTGTTCTTTATCCGTTTGGAAAGGCTCATCTTCTCGCGTCCTATTTTCGTCAGCATCCAATTCACGAAGCTGTTCAACAGGATCAGCGAATCGTACCCGATGGCACCGAGCCGGGCAAGCCATTTGGAATGCTGCATGGTCACATCGAAGATATCGCCGTGGAACACCCAAGCGCGTTTTTTCCCGACACGCAGCGAGAGTTTGTCGGTCAGCGTGAGCGACCCCAATTGGAAGTCCGAGAATTTGCGCAGCAATTCGTCGTGGTTGCCCGTCAAGTAGGTCACCGGTACGCCTTCGGCCACGAATTTCAAGATGCGACGCACCACTTTCATGTGCGATTCGGGCCAATAACGTTTGCTGAATTGCCAGATGTCGATGATGTCGCCGTTGAGGAGGATTTGTTTTGGTTTGATGCTTTTGAGGTAACGAAGCAACTCCTTGGCGTGGCAGCCATAGGTGCCCAGGTGTACATCGGATATCACCACCAAATCAACATTCCGTTTATTCATAGGTAGGGGTCAGTATTCTTCGCCATCCTCGAACTTGACGTCTACGTACTTGGCAAACAAGTACCCGAACAAGGTCAAGCCGCCGATGATGGCACAAATGGACAATTCCAATAGATACTCCATGTTGCATACAAATATGGGGAGGGAATTTTACATCAAGGTTAAGGGCATATTAAGTTTGGTTATGGGGTTTTCACGTCCGAAAAATAATACCACAAATGCAAATAAATGTAATAGACCCCCGTTAGGCATCGCGTTACCTTTGTTTATCAATTAATCATAGCAGAAACGAAGCAAAAACAGCGCGTATGAGCAAGCAGAAAATCGTACATCCCGACCGCGATGCCAACTTTGTCACAGGGGCCTATTCAGATGGTGTAATCGCAGGAGGCTTGCTTTTCGTAAGCGGGCAAGCCGCGGTCGATTTCAATACCTCGCGATTCGTGCTGGGTACCATCGAAGAAGAAACCATCCGCACGTTGGATAACATCAAGGCCATCGTGCAAGCCGCCGGTGCCACGATGAACGATGTGGTGAAATGTACCGTTCATTTGGCGGATATCGGCGAATTCGATCGTTATAATGCGGTGTACGCCTCGTATTTCAACGGCGTCCGCCCAGCGCGTACCACTGTTCAGTCTGTGCTGGCCGAAGGCATCCGCGTGGAAATCGATTGCGTCGTCAAACTCCCGTAGCCGTCCATGGAACAACAAGTGATAAAATCGATGCAGATTGGCGTTGTAGGGCTGGGCTTGATGGGCAGCAGCATCGTCGTCTCGCTGCTGGCCGCCGGCCATCGGGTTGTTGCTTTGGCGCCGATACCCGGAGAAAAAGCAAAGGCTGCCGTGCATATCGGCGATTTATTGCGCCATGCCGATGCCGCCGGGGTTTTGCCGGGCGGCATCACGCGATGCATAGACGCGCTGTGCCTAGTGGAAGAATACCAGCAGCTGGCAAACTGTCGGATCGTACTGGAGTGTGTCGTGGAAGACCCCGCGATCAAGCAGACGGTTTATCATGAAATCGCCGCCGTGGTATCCAGCGATGCGATCATCGCATCCAATACCTCGGCCATCCCCATCAGTGATCTACAGGCGTTCGTGCCACACCCCGCACGGTTCTTGGGTATCCACTGGGCTGAGCCTGCCTACATGACCCGGTTTCTTGAAGTCACCTGTGGCAAGGACACCAATCCGGCAATCGGCGAATACATCGTTGCGCTTGGCGAGGCTTGGGGCAAAGAACCCACGTTGCTGAAGAAAGATATCCGCGGCTTTATCACCAATCGATTGATGTATGCGGTATATCGCGAGGCGCTCACGTTGATAGAAGGGGGCCATACCACGTTTGCCGATGCCGACAAGGCCTTCCGTTACGACGCCGGTTCGTGGATTACGATGATGGGTATCTTCCAGCGGATGGCGTTTTTGGGCGAGTCAGATTACCTGGCCGCATTTAAACGCGTGTTTCCAGCGCTAAGCAATCGAAAAGACGTGCCGCAGGTGATGCAACGACAGGTTGCCGAACGGGCGAGGGGCATCCATAACCTGCGGGGACTATACCCCTATGACGAGGCCAGCGCGAAGCGTTGGGAATTGGCATTCGCCCGGTTCAACCGTGAAATCTATGAATTGGCCGCGCGGTACCGTCAGGAACAACCCGTGGGCAACACACCAGCAAACGTATCCCTATAAGTACATGACAGCGAACCGTTATCAAGCATCAGCCCGGCTTCTGGCCCGGGCCAATAAAGTCCTGGCCAGCGGGGTTTCCTCCGAGTTCAGGAAATACAACCACCCCCATGCGCTTTTCTACAGCCAAGGCGCAGGCAGTCGCATCTACGATGTGGACGGCAATGAATACCTGGATTTCACGTTGAGCCAAGGGCCGCTCATCGTGGGGCATTCGCATCCCGATGTGCTGGCGGCCATCCAAGACTATTCTGCCCTTGGGCAGCTTTACGCCGGCCAGCATATCCAAGAAATCGAGCTCGCGGAGAAGCTGAACGCCCTCATCCCGTCGGCAGCGCTGATGCGGTTCTGTTTGGACGGTTCGGAAGCGGTGCAGACCGCGTTCCGGGTAGCCCGCGCCAAAACGGGCAAACAAAAATTCCTTCGTTTCGAAGGCCATTACCACGGCTGGCTGGATAACGTGGCCTGGGGCGTCAGTACGCCATCGGCAGACGTTTTGGGCAGCCGGGACACGCCCGAAGCGTTCCCTTGGTCGGCCGGACTGGCCACGGGTACGCGCGACGAATTCATCATCCTGCCGTGGAACGACCTGGAGCTCGTTCGGCAAACCGTCGCCAAGTACCAAGGCGAGTTGGCCGCCATCATCACCGAGCCGGTGATGTGCAACAACGGGTGCATTCCGCCTGCGGAAGGTTTTTTAGAGGGACTACGGGAAATCTGCGACACCTACGGTATCGCGTTGATCTTTGACGAAGTCATCACCGGATTCCGGCTTGGTTTGGGCGGCGCGCAGGAATATTTTGGCATTACGCCAGATCTCTCGATTTTCGCCAAGGCCATCGCCAGTGGGTATCCCATCAGCGCCATCGTCGGCAAGCGCGAATGGATGGAAGAAATCGAGTCGGCTCGGGTCATACATGCGGGTACGATGAATGGCAGCAATGCCACGGTAGCCGCAGCGCTGGCCACCATCGGTGTGTTGGAGCGCGATGCCGATACCTATCCGCGGCTGTTCCGCCTGGGCAAACGGTTGATGGAAGGGCTGCGCGAGGGCGCGAAGGCAGCAGGCCAGCCCCTACTGGTGCAGGGTATGGGCCCCATGTTCAATACCGCGTTCACCCCGCTGGCGCGCGTGGTCGACTACCGGGACACGCTAACGGCAGACAAAGCCAAATTGAACGCTTTCATCGCCGGCCTGCACGATCGGGGCGTGCGGGTAATCGGGCGTGGACTTTGGTACATCAGCGCCGTGCATACCGAATCGGAGATCGACCACGCCATCGCCGTCGCGGCCGAGGTGATGAAGGGAATATAGCAATGGATTTTTAAGATAGCATGTTAGAAACGAACAACGATCTGCCTGCCGTCTTGGTTGTCGGCGATGGGAAAGTAGCCTACAGCATCGCGCGCATGTTGTTGTCGGCAGGCCAGGAGACCGCATTGCTTACGACGCACGTGGATGCGGCCGGGCTTGCCGTCACCGATGGGGACGACTCAAAAACCGAAACGTTGACCTTGATGTCGGCTTGGCCAGCATCGCTTGCTTACGCCTTGGTCATTTGCGTCACCGCCGAAGATGCCGAGGAGAAGCAGGCGATCATCGAGCGGCTGGAAAACCGCGTGGACAAGGACACCCTCATCGCCGTCAATACCGAGGGTATCCCGTTGGAAGTGTTGCAAGCCGATGCGCGGACTCCCGATCGTATCCTGGGACTGAATTGGTGTTATCCTGCAGACCTTACCTTTTTCCTGGAAATCATCAGTAATCCGGTTTCGGCTCCCAAGCACGTGCGTTTTTTGGAATACCTTGCGCAGGCCGCCTGGAGCAAGCAGGCCTATACGGTCAAAACCGGCTTCAGTGTCCGGGCACGGATGATGGCCGCTTGGGCCAGGGAGGCGTGTTACCTGGTCGAAAACGGCTTCGCTTCGGTGGAAAGCGTGGATCGGGCCTGTCGCAACGATGCCGGTCACTACCTGCCTTTCGCTGGCAATTTCAGGTACATGGACCTCATGGGCACCTACGCGTACGGCATGGTCATGAAAGACCTTAATCCGGAGTTGTGCAATGCCGCGCAAATGCCTACCTTTATCGAGCGGCTTCTGTTGGGCGGTAATGGGCCGGTGGCCCAGGATGGCGGTGAGCGTCGGCTGGAAGAACGTTATCGCGTTTTCAGCCAGGAAATCCGGGAACTTATGCAACGATATCCTGAAATAGATGAAGAAAAGACTGATAGTTGATGCGCATTTGGATTTGGCGATGAATGCCATCGAATGGAACCGGGATCTTTCCCTTCCGTTGGAAGAAATCCGGCAGCGCGAATCGAACATGACCGACAAGAACGATCGGGGTAAGGGCACGGTTTGCCTGCCCGCATTGCGCGATGGCCAGATCGGTTTGGTCGTGGCCACGCAACTCGCGCGCTATCGGCCCTCCAGCTACACGCCTACGGCCTGGAATTCACCGCAGCAAGCTTGGGCGATGACCCAGGCGCAGCTCGCTTGGTACCGGGAGATGGAAGCCGTGGGTGAAATGGTACAGATTACGGATTTAGCCTCGTTGGAAACCCACCTAACGCGATGGACGGACGAACGGACGGCAAACGGCAAAAAGCCCATTGGCTACATCCTCAGCCTGGAAGGCACCGACTCACTGGTCGACATCGACTACCTATACCGGGCACACGCTTACGGGCTGCGGGCCGTGGGGCTTTCGCATTTCGGCCCCGGTCGGTACGCGGATGGCACCAAGACAATGGGCAGGATACACCCCAAGGGCTTGGAGCTCCTGAAGGTCATGGGCGAGCTCGACATCATCCTGGACGTCACCCACCTTACGGATGAAGGATTCGACCAGGCGTTGGATGCCTACGAAGGGCCGATTTGGGCCAGCCACCACAACGTGCGCCAGCTCGTGCCCGTGCAGCGCCAGCTTACCGACGAGCAGATCAAGCGGTTGGTGTCGCGCGGCGCAGTGATTGGGGGCATGCTTGATTGCTGGGCCATGGATCATCGATTCATCGACAAGACCTCCGACCCGTGGCAGCTAGACATCCGCTTGGAGCGTATGGTAGACCATTGGGATCACATCTGCCAGCTTGCGGGCAACGCCGATCACATCGGCATCGGGAGCGACTTGGATGGCATCTTTGGCACGGAGCAAAGCCCCTGGGATTTGAATTCCATCGCCGACCTCCAGAAATTCGACGGAATCCTCGGGCGTCGAGGGTACGCAGACGCGGATATCGACAACATTTTCCACGGCAATTGGCTGCGGTTTTTACGGCAAGCGTGGAGCTAAACAGTATATGGACAGTCATACATTCCGGGCAGGTGCTGCGCAGGTAGACGTTACGCCTCCGTTGGGTACCGTTATTAATGGTGAATTTACAAGCCGCTATGCCAATAGGATCGCCGATTCGCTGTTTGCCAAGGCTCTAGTGTTGCAGGATAGGTGTTCCGTACTGCTCATCGTCATGGTGGATACCTGCGCCATGCAACGCGATTTTCTGGATGAAGTCAAAGCCGAAATAGCACGTACCCTAGGAATTTCACGCGTTAACCAGCTTATCGCCAGCACCCACACCCATTCGGCGGGTTCGGTGGCCGACCTGTTGATGGGGCATGTCGATTGGGCGTATCGCCAGCGATTGGCAGGGCTGATCGTTCAGGCGGCCAAGGAAGCCTATGCCAGACTGGCACCTGCTCGGATTGGGTGGGGCAGCGTGGATCAACCCCAGCACCTGCTATGCCGGAGGTACCGCATGGAAAGCGGATACCGGGCCGTCAATCCGGTCACTGGTGGGTTGGACTTGGTCAAGACCAATCCGTTCGGCGATGAAGGGCGCATTATCGAGCCTACCACGGTACCGGATCCCGGCTTACGTTACCTGGCCGTACAGGAATTGGATGGCCAGTGGATCAGCCTGCTTGCAAATTATTCGCTCCATTACGTAGGCGATTGTCCGCGCGGCACGATTAGTGCCGATTATTTTGGTTATTTCGCCCGGGCTGTCGCATCCGGCGTAGGCGCCGGTTCCGATTTTGTTGCCATGATGAGCAATGGCACCAGTGGGGAAGTCAATATCTGGGATTTCCAGCATCCCGACCGTTATCCCAAAGGCGATCACGAGAAGAGTGCGCTCATCGGCGGGGATTTGGCCGCAGCCGCCGTTGATTCGCTGGGCGATATCGAATGGGAGTCCAATCCAGCGTTGGGTATGGCGCACACGTCCGCTTCCGTCGGCGTTCGGAAGCCTATGCCATCCGAGGTGGAACACGCCAGGCGAATCGTGTCAGAAACGGATTACGAACGCGTGGAATTCGGCCAGCCCCGGTGTTTCGAGCAGGTATATGCGCGGGAACAGGTGTTGCTCGCCGAATTTCCGGATTACCGGAGCATCTCCGTTCAAAGTTTCCGGATAGGCGATGGCGCCATTGGTGCTTTAGGTGGTGAATTTTTTTCCGAGACCGGGCTCAACATCAAGGCCGCATGGCCAAACGAAAAGTATTTCACCATTTGCCTGGCCAATGATTACGTGGGTTACGTACCCCCTGCCCATGAATTGGAAAGGGGAGGGTATGAAACCTGGCGTTGTCGAACGAGCTTTTTGGCGCCGCACGCCGAAGAGACCATACGAGAAAAGTTGGTCGAACAATTGAAGGATTTACAGAAAAGCACATAACATGGAAAATTGGTATCTCCTCGATAACGCCGATGACGTGGATTCACCGGCATTGCTGGTTTATCCGGCGCGTGTGCAGCGTAATATTGCAACAGCCATCGAGATGATTGGCGACGTGGCTCGCCTGCGTCCGCATATCAAGACCCATAAAACCAAGGAAGTCCTGCAGCTTCAGCTCGCTGCCGGTATCACCAAATACAAATGCGCCACCATTGCCGAGGCGGAGCTACTAGGCGAAACCGGTGCACCCGATGCATTATTAGCTTACCCGGTGAACGGCCCCAAAATCCATCGGTTGCTCGCCCTGATCGAGCGCTTCCCCGATACACGCTATTCGGCGGTTGTTGACAACGAAACGTCTGCCCGTGCGCTTTCGGAAGCCGCTTGGGCAAACCATCAGCAATTAGATACCTATATCGACCTTAATATTGGTATGGGACGTACAGGAATCCGGCCCGGCTTGGCAGCATTGGCGCTTTATCGCTATTGCGATGCTTCCAAAGGGTTGGCCATCCGCGGCTTCCATGCCTATGACGGACATGTGCGCGAGATTGATTTGGAGAAACGCAAGCAGCTATGCAAAGCGAATTTCGAGCCCGTCGCACAGATGATCGCGCAGCTGCAGGCCGAAGGATTGCAAAAGCCTACGATCATCATCGGCGGTTCGCCCTCGTTTCCGGTCTATGTGCAATACCCCGAGGTGGAATGCAGCCCCGGTACGTTCGTTTTTTGGGACAAGGGCTATGGCGACAGCCTGCCCGAACAGGGATTCCTCCCCGCCGCCCTCGTGTTGTGCCGTGTCGTTTCCCTGCCCGCCGCCGACCGGGTTTGCGTCGATCTAGGCTATAAGGCCATCGCCTCCGAAAGCCCGCTGGATCGGCGCGTCCACTTCCTGGATACCCCAGGCCTCACGCCCGTGAGCCACAGCGAAGAACACCTGGTGCTGGCCGCGCCAGCTGGCCACGGCTACCGCGTGGGCGACGTACTTTATGCGCTCCCCATCCATATCTGCCCCACCGTCGCGTTGTATGACCGGCTCACGGTTGTCCAAACTGGCCACGCAACCGATTATTGGCCGGTCACCGCAAGGAAACGCTAGCGGTGCCCTAAACCTAAAGGAAACGTTAAATAGCATTCTGTATTTTCTAAATCGACACAAAAACGCTATCATTGCAGTCCAGAGTTATGTACAGCAAACAGACCAATACGTAGTGATTTTTGTAAAGACCAATCCATTGCCGATTTCTTCCGTATGCTTGTTTGTTGTTGATAAAACGTTTAAGCAATTGTATTTTTTTAGTAACAAACCACAGAACATGTCTTTATGAGATCTTTCCCTATTTTGTTAGGCCTGATGGTGCTGTCGGCTTCGCAGCTCATTGCGCAGCCCGAGCTATTCAAGCTGCCAGCCAGCGGCTGGTCAGTGGCGGGCGACGTGACCATCCCGTTGGCCAAACCTGCGTCGGCGGTCGCCACGACGGGCGAGGGGGTGCTCGTACACATCCCTGCGCGCAAGACAGCGGCCGGTGCCTTGGAATCGGCATCCGCTTACGGCAACATGGCATTGGAGTTCAGCTACCTGCTTGGTGCAGGGGCAGAGGCCACGCTCTTCCTTCATGGTGTCTATCCAATCACGCTCGCCGACGACGGCAACCCATCTGTGGCTACCGCCGGCAGTAACGGTGGCACGCCCGGTTACGCACCCCGCCAGTCGGTCGGTCGGGCACCGGGTCTTTGGCAGCACCTTCAGGTCGTCTTCCAAGCACCTGCCGGTGATGTGCCTGCGCGATTGGTCCGTGCCGAGCTCAATGGGGTCGTGATCCATGAAAACATCGCGTTGCAGCCGCCCGCAGGTACGGCGGTGCAGGCAACGGCCCCCTTCCGCATCGCACCCGCTCGCGGTGTCGTCGCGATCAAGGATGCCAAGGCCACGCAGCTCACCGACTTGCCCGGCCCGGCCAATACCGGCAATGCGGATCCCATCATCATCACCGCTCCGGTGGTCACCATGCACCGCAGCTTCATGGACATCCCGGATGCCCCGCGTATCACGCACGCCATCTCGCTTGGCCATCCCCAGCAGGTTCATTACACGTATGATCTGAACAAGGGCAGCCTCCTCCAGGTTTGGCGGGGAGGTTTCCTGGACGCCACCCCGATGTGGCATGAGCGTGGCAACGGAACCGCGCGTCCTTTGGGCAGCCCTGTGCGTTTCGGCGCCCCGGCGCTTACGGTGGCCCGGCTCGGCTCGGCCGACGCGCCATGGCCCACCGATACCGTGGGTAGCGGTTTCAAACCGAATGGCTATCGGGTGGATGCGGCGGGCCTCCCCACGTTCCGCTATCAGGTCCATGGCGGGCAGGTCGAAGACGCCATCCAGCCCTTGCCGCAAGGCAACGGCTTCAGCCGGTCGATCCTGTGCAGCGCGCTTCCTGCCGGAAGCTACCTCCGCCTGGCCGTCGCTCCCAAGATCACCGACCAGGGCAAAGGCGTGTACGTGATCGGTGATAACGGATGGTACCTTACCCTACAAGAGACCGGCGGGGCCAAACCGGTTATCCGTGATGGGCAGGGCGGTCGCGAGCTGCTCATCCCGGTGGGGTCGACGGTGCGTTATTCCATCATCTTTTAAACAGGCAACATGACAACGACAACGAAACAGATCGCTACGATCGGAATGGCCGTCCTGTTGATGGCCCTCCTGATCATCCCATTTGCAAGCACCTTGGCGCAGGAGAGCCCCAAGGAAGAAGACTTTTTCCAAGTCAGGAAAGTACGTACGCCCGAAGGCATCATCTTGGAGGTGGGCGGGCTGGCCTTGCTGCCCGATGGCAACCTCGGTGTCAGCACGCGCCGCGGCGAAGTTTACATCATCGAGAACCCCACCAGCAGCAACCCCTATTTCCGACGGTTCGCCTCCGGCCTGCACGAAATCCTGGGCTTGGCCTATAAGGACGGCGCGCTGTACTGTGCACAGCGGGGCGAGCTCACCAAGCTCATCGATACCGATGGCGACGGTAGGGCCGACGTTTACGAGACCATCCATGCCTGGCCGCTCTCGGGCCATTACCACGAATATTCGTTCGGGCCGCTGATCGCGCCCGACGGCTCGTTCTTCGTGACGGGCAACGTGGCCTTCGGCGACGAGGAGTGGTGGCGCGGCGAGAGCCGGGTGCCCTGGCGCGGCTGGGCCTTCAATATCACCGAAGACGGCAAGCTCACGCCGTGGGCCACCGGCATGCGCTCGCCCGCGGGGCCCGGCATGCTGAACGGCAAGTTCTTCTATACAGACAATCAGGGCGACTGGATTGGTTCCGGCGGCCTGTGGCAGGTGGAGAAAGGCGACTTCATGGGACATCCCGCCGGTTTGCGCTGGTCGGGGCTCGAGGGGTCGCCCATGAAGCTCACCACCGAAAAGTTCCTGGCCAGCATGGACGAGCGGCGGCTCAAGAACGATCAAGGCCGTTACATCAAACCGGAGAACATCATCGTGGAAGACTACAAGACGGCGGTCGACGCCAAGGAGGCCTTTCCCGAATTCCGGTTGCCCGCCGTGTGGCTCCCGCACGGGATACTGGGCATCTCGTCTTCTGAACCCACCATCATCCCCGAAGGCGTCTTCGGCCCATTCGCGGGCCAGGTATTGGTCGGTGACCAGGGCATGAGCATGCTCTCGCGTGTGATGCTTGAGGAAGTGAACGGCCAGCTGCAGGGCGCGGCCATCGGCTTCCGGAGCGGCTTCCGCTCGGGCATATTGCGTACGGCCTGGGCGCCCGACGGTTCACTTTTCGTGGGCGAGACCAACCGTGGGTGGGGCTCGGCCGGCGAGGCCAACGAAGGCTTGGAGCGGCTCACCTGGAACGGCAAGATCCCGTTCGAGATGCTGAACGTGAAAGCCATGCCCGACGGTTTCGAGATTACCTTCACGCAGCCCGTGGACACCGCCTCGGCCAACGACCTGGCCTCCTACGCCGTGGACAGCTATACCTATAAGTACCACCCTGTATACGGTAGCCCGCCGGTGGACATGAAATCGCACAGGATCCGCGGGGTCAAGGTATCGGCTGACGGCTTGACGGCACGGCTCTTGGTAGACAGCCTCAAGGAACATTACGTCCATTCCATCACGCTCGATGGCATCCGCGAGCGCGACAACTTCTATTCGCTCATCCACCCCACGGCCTACTATACGCTGCACAGCATCCCGCAAGGCACCAAGCTATCGATGGTTGGGGTGAGCACTAAAGACAGCTCCATCCCGGTGGTGAAGGAAGAGCCCATGCCCGAACCGACGGTGAAGGCTGCAGCTGGCAAGACCGCTTCGGCGAAGGCGGCCGAAACGGCCAAACCCGCCCCGGTCAAACCCAAGGCCCCGACCTACAAAGAGGTGGAAGGCCTGCTGGCTAAGTATACCTGTATGGCCTGCCACAACCCCGAAAAGAAGCAAGTGGGGCCATCCTATGCCGATATTGCCAAGCGCAAGTATACCGATGAGAAGATGGTGCAATTGATTTACAACCCGCAGCCGGCCAACTGGCCGGGCTATGCCACCGAGATGCCGCCGATGCCGCACGTGCCCAAGGCCGATGCGCTCAAGATCGCGGCGTATATCAACTCGTTGGCGAGATAGTCAAACCCTTATTGCCAGAAAACCCTCGAGATCCAAGTGCTGGATCTTGAGGGTTTTTTTTATTCCCGGACACCATATCCGTGGCGTGTCTCCAACCCGAATTATCCCCTTTGATCCAAAATTTCAAATACCTGATACAATTTGCCTTTCAGATCAGCGGATGCAGAAATATTGTATTACTTATATAAATAAAAGTAGTAGGGATGGGGCTGTAACGCCCCTATCTTTGAAATGATAAATAACCAATTTGAATATTATTAAATGAGTGAGCGTGGGCGTCCATAAAAGATGTTTTATGAATTAAATGTTCGTAGAAAAATAGTTAATGTAAACACGTTGCAATTATGAAAATGAGTTTTATCCGAACTTATCGGGCCGGTTCTTCGATAGCGACCAAGTATTTAAGGCCGACAACACGACAAGCTATCAAAGCGTTATGTTGTTTTGTAATAGCCATGTTTGGTTTTGGCGTAGTCAATGCCCAAACGCTGCTGAAGGGACGTATAACAAACGCACAAAGCGAGCCTTTGTCTGGAGTAAGTATTGCTATAAAGGGAACCGGTATTGTTACCTCAACTGGGGAAGGGGGGGCATATCAAATCACCGTTCCATCGGAAGGGGGAATTTTGGTCGTATCCTACATCGGTATGTTGTTACAGGAAATACCGATTAAGGGTCGCCACACGATTGATGTTGTCCTTGAGGAAGATGGAAGAAACTTGGATGAAGTCGTTGTGGTAGGCTATGGTAGACAGTCGCGCGAAACACTGACGACGGCCATTTCAAAAGTAGACAATAAAGTATTGGAGAACATTCCTTATGCTAATGCGGCCGCAGCGTTGCAAGGGGCCGTTTCGGGGGTTCGGGTGCAGAGTACATCCGGGCAACCGGGCGCTGCGCCACGTGTTATAGTACGAGGGGGGACTTCAATAAATAACCCGAATGGCGCAGCCCCATTATATATCATCGACGGCATCGTCAGAACGGATATGAATAACGTTAACCCTTACGATATTGAAAGTATGCAAGTGCTGAAGGATGCCTCTTCCACTGCAATTTACGGAGCTAGGGGATCCAACGGCGTTGTTATGATTACGACTAAATCCGGAAAAGCAGGTGGCGCGCAGGTAAGCTATTCATTTGATCATAACGTATCCCGAGTTGGGAAAATGTATGATTTGGTTAGTGCGAGGGAATATTTGGAGCTGAATCGAGGTAGTGCTGTCAATGAACCGGATAAGACACGAGATGGCGCCGTACAGCGGCTTACGTTACCTATGGGTTATGGTGTGGGCAACGATTTGACCAATAATACCGCTTTTACAACCCAATACCTAACTCCCGAAAATGAGTACAAGCTTAGGGAGGGTTGGCAAAGTATGCCGGATCCCGCAGATCCGTCGAAAACCTTGATTTTCCAAGATAACGATTTTCAGGCGCTAACTTACCAAACAGGCATTTCCAAAAATCACCATTTGTCGGTTTCCGGAGGTGGAGAGAAGGCAAATTTTCTTGCTGCTGCCGGCTATTTGGATAACCAAGGTACCGTCATTACAACCGGTTACCGGCGTTATAACTTAGATCTGAACGGTCAACTGGAGGTGAACGATAAACTGAGCGTTTTCGGGCGGGTAAATTTCTCGAATGCAAGCCAGAAAAACTCCTCATTTGGGACGGATGTAACCTTTTATCGATCGGCTGGCCTGGCCCCGACAGCGAAGGTATATTTTGAAGACGGAACCTTGGCGCCTGGAACCAATTCCAGTATCGGTAATCCGTTGTACCATATGAATACCTTGGTAGATAAGAATTCCGTGGATAATTTGACAATTGCGTTAGGCGGGAAATGGCAGATTGCACCCGGATTGACATTTGATCCGCAATTGTCAATGTTTAGCGTTAATAACGACGGATATACGTTCCAACCTGCTTTTTGGAATGGGCCGGCGTCTTATGTGACCTCACGCAACGCTACCGCCGCGAACTCGCGTTGGCGTCAATACCAAGCTGACGCAGTTTTTTCATACACGAAAACATTTCAAAGTTCACACAATCTGGACGCTAAAGCGGGCTTTTCTTACTACGCGCGTCAAAATGCCAGTTTAAATGCCAATGGACGCGGAGCCTCTACGGATTTGATCCCTACATTGAATGCAGCGGGAGAGCCTACTTCGGTAAGTAGTTCCATTTCCGATCAGGTAATCGTGGGGTACTTTGGTCGTGTCAATTATGACTACGATCAAAAATATTTGATATCCATAAACGCCCGATATGATGGCGCCTCGAACTTGGGCCTGAACTACCGCTGGGGGCTTTTTCCGGGGCTTTCGTTGGGGTGGAATGCGCACAAAGAAGACTTTTGGGCAGCAGTGCCTGACGTAATTTCACGATTCAAATTGCGGGGAAGCTATGGCGTAAATGGAAATATCAGTGGATTATCAGATTTTCAGGCGCAGGGCGCCTACAACGTTGGGGGCAGGTACAATGGCAATGCGGCTATTCAGAATTCCGTATTGCCGAATCCGGACCTAAAATGGGAACAATCGAAAACTTACGATGTGGGGGCTGATTTGGGTATTTGGAGCGATCGTATCGGGATACTTTTTGACTATTTTGTCCGTCGTACGGATAATTTGATTACAAGCCTTTCTTTGCCGTTGTCTACAGGTTTCTCCAGTATATTAACGAATTCGGGTAGCCTGCAAAATAAAGGTGTCGAATTTGAACTCACGGCGAATTTACTGTCAGCAACTTCACCTTGGCACTGGGATATATCTTTTAACGCTTCAAAAGTAACGAATAAAATTCTCAGTCTTCCTGAAAACGGTGTGGAAAATAATCGCGTCGGCGGCGATTACGTATGGGATGCCGGACAACAGGATTATGTATGGAAGGGCGGCTTACAGGAAGGGGGGCGAGTGGGGGATATGTATACCTTAAAGCAAATAGGTATTTACGCTACGGATGAAGAAGCTGCAAATGCTCCCATTTACACCTATATCGTTGGAACCGATAAAACCCAATTTGGTGGGGATACCCAATGGTTAGACAGCGATGGGAATGGCGTCATAGACAGCCGTGACCAAGTGTATGTCGGGAATACGTATCCGAAGTGGACCGGAGGTTTCAGTAGTAACCTCTCTTATAAAGGTGTAGGCGTCTATCTCAGGATGGATTATACAACCGGGCATACGGTTTTCAATTACGGTAAAGTATTCTTGGATATGAATGGATATTCCGACGGTACGTTCACTAAGGACAAATATGAAAACTCCTGGAAGCAGCAGGGGGATGACGCGACGCAGTCGCGGTACTATTGGGGAGGGGAGCGTACACAGCGTAATAATTTTTTGGGCGTAACCGATCGCGCAAACTCTATCTTCTACCAAAGGGGGGACTTTCTTTGCTTGAGGGAACTGACGGTAAGTTACACCTTTCCTCACGCGCTTGTCAACCGGATAAAATTGGCGGGGCTCCGGTTGAATGTTACCGGTAATAACCTGTACTATTTGACTGGCTATGATGGGTTGAATCCGGAAGAGGGGGGACGCGACAACGGCCGTTACCCCATGCCCAGAAATTTTATTTTTAGTGCCAATATCACGTTTTAACCGGAAGGGTTCAATGGAATATCTAGTTGAAAAAATTAACACAGTGATGAAGAGATTAATGTATTTCGTAGGGGCAATTGCGGTTTTAGGCATCGCCTCCTGTTCAAAGTCATTGGATGTAGATCCGACAAGCGTCATTACAACCGGCTCTTTCTGGAAATCGGAAGACGATGCCCGTGGCGCGCTTTATGGCATGTATGTAGATTTCAGGGCCACCTCGGAAGCTATTTTTATGACCGGAGACCAGCGTAGTGAGATATACGAGGGGGGCGTCTATGGGGGAGGTACCTATACCCTGCATACCAATTCGATGACACCCGATGTTCCCGGTCATCCCGATTGGTCCGGATACTATAAAGCGATCAACAGCGCGAATTTAATTCTGAAGTATGTTCCGCAGATCAAATTTGCTTCCACAACTGAACAAAACCGGATACTGGCGGAAGCCCATGCCGTGAGGGCGTTTCTTTACTTCATCATGTCGAAGACGTGGGGAGACCTGATTATCCGTACCGAACCGATTGAGGGAGCGGATCCGGCTGTGACCATCAAAGAACGTTCACCTAAAGCGGAGATCTTTACACTCATCAAGAATGACATCGAGCAAGCGTTGCAACTGTTTCCGGATAATGGTTTTCGGGATCAACGCGGAGCGTGGTCGAAAGCCGGGGTAAATGCGCTTAAAGCGGATGTTTTCCTGTGGACGGCGAAGACAATGGGAGGCGGAGAACCGGATCTCCAAACAGCACTTGCGGCGTGTGAAGCGGTGCGTACAGCCGATGTGGCACTTTTGCCATCATTCGCCGATGTATTCAGGTATAACAACAAAGGCAACCGCGAGGTGATCACAGGCGTTCGGTTCAATGACCTGGAAGGCGGTAATTATTTCTGGCATATGTGGATCATTGGTTCTGCCGTACCCTCCAATATCACCGAAGAAGCCAAGGCAATCCTGTTGCCGGTCGGAGGTGGGCAGGGACTTATGGTGGCTACACAGCTTGTCCGGAACCAGTTTGTTGACGACGATACGAGAAGGGCCGCCTCTTTTTTTGAAGTATATACCCATGATGCAAATGGAGATAGCACTTATTATACGAATGTATGCCTGAAGGGGTCCGGCGTCATTGTTGGCGGTAACCGGGTGTTTTCAAGCGATGTAATCCTATACCGGTATGCCGACGTGCTGTTGATGCAAGCCGAGGCTAAAAATGCCTTGGGACAGGATCCGTCGGATGAAATCAACGAGGTGAGGAAACGCGCGTATGGCACTGCATTTGAGGATCACCGGTTTGCCAGTGGAAGCCGGGAGTCCAATGATCGCGCTATCCTTAAGGAACGATTGCTGGAATTGATGTATGAAGGTAAACGTTGGTGGGATCTCTTGCGTTTTGACAAGGCTTTCGAATTGGTTCCGGCATTGCAGGCACAGTCTGGAAAGGACTATCTCAGGTTGTTCCCGATTGCCAATTCGGTATTGAGCCTTGAACCAAAGGTTCGGCAAAACCCAGGTTATGAAACTACAGATTAAGAATATGAAAAAACTTTGCATGTTGAAAACGTTTTTGGTTGGACTGGTCATGCTATTCGGTGCAGGTGGGATATTTGCGCAGACGGAAATCAAGGTTACGAAAATTTGGGACAAAGCCAAGCATAACGCCTTTCCGGATTTGTATTTTTTCAATGATTATTACTATTGTACCTTTCGGGAGGGAACCAGTCATGTGGACCAAAACAACGACGGCCAGGTGCGTATTATCCGATCGAAAAATTTAAAAAACTGGGAAACCGTTGCAAAATACGCCTTGAAAGGCATCGACGTCAGGGAAGCCAGGTTATCGTCCATGCCGGATGGGAGGTTGCTGGTGACCATCGCTGCAGGCGTATGGAAAAACGGCTACGAATCCTTGCGTCCGTATGTGTCGTTTTCCAATCAGTCAGGCACCGATTTTACATCGCTGGAGTTGGCTAAGGTGGATCCTGCCATACCTGCCGGGCTAGATTGGATCTGGCGGGTCACCTGGAACGAAGGCGTCGGGTATGGAATTTTATACAAATTTCCGCTCGAGCGGAACAGTGCGCCGTGGGAGGCTTACCTGGTTTCAACGCAGGATGGCAAGAACTATAAGAAGGTATCGCAAATCCCCATCGATGGAAACCCCAATGAGAGCACCATCCGGTTTGATGCGCAGGGGAAAATGTACGTAATGATCCGGCGCGAAGCCGGTGATAGGATGGGGGCGTTGGCTACCAGCGTGTATCCCTATACCAAATGGTCTTTCTCATCGCTGGAATGGCGGCTGGGCGGACCAAATTTCTTGTTCTTAACCGATGAAGAACTGATCATGGGCTCGCGGTTACATACAGGACAAACCGCACAGACGGCCCTTTTTGTAACGGACCTTTCCGGTAATGTAAAAAGGACCATCCCGCTGCCGAGTAACGGGGACTCCAGTTATCCCGGAATGGTCATTCGCGATGGGTCGTTGCATGTGGTTTATTATTCCAGCCACGAAGGGAAAAGCTCGATCTATTTAACCGAAATTCCCCTCGCCGATTTGAAAGCCCGCCAACCGACTGCGCAGGTAGGCGCTGGCGCGCGTAAGGTTAAAGATGTGGTTATCTATCGGGATTCGCTATTTTACAGCACATTCCCTTCGGTGGTAAAGAAACCCGACGGGGAGTTGCTAGTGGCTTTCAGGCGCGCGCCGAACCGGAACATGTACGGCGAGCAAAACAATAATCACGTCGACCACAACAGTTATTTGGTCGGTGTGCGTTCCATGGATGGAGAGACCTGGACGCCGGATCCGGATTTGATTTATGCGCATGCATTCGGCGGATCGCAGGACCCTTGCCTGCTCCAGCTCAAGGACGGGACCCTGCTTTGTGCAAGTTATGGATGGACAACCGTCAGGGGTGACGTAAAAGTGAAACAGCCTTATTTTGAGTCGGGCGGATTTATTTTCCTGGGGGGATATCTGGTACGGTCCACCGACGGCGGTAAAACCTGGGAGGGACCTTACTATCCACCCCACGTTGCGCAGGAGCGACATTATAACGTGTTTAGCGAACCTGTGCCCGCCTATAACCGGGGCGCTTTGTATGAAGCGAAAGATGGGCGTATCTTGTGGATCGTTGCTGCACATGACAGTGTTAAGAAAACATCGAATTACCTGTTGGTATCGAAAGACAAGGGGTTGACCTGGGAATATTCGGGAGTGGTTGCGGAAGACCCTGCCGTTTCCTTCAACGAGGCGTCTGTCATCGAAACACCCAAAGGGGACATTGTGGGTTTGCTGCGGACAGCCGGGTTTGACGACCAGGCCGTGATCGCACGATCGACGGACGGCGGAAAAACCTTCCATTGGCAATCGATGCGGTTTCAAGGACATCCACTGAATGCGCTGCAATTACCCGATGGCCGCGTATTGGTCACCTATGGGTATCGGCATAAGCCCTTTGGTATACGGGCGCGTATATTGAACGCCGAGTGTACCGATTGGGATACGGCGCAGGAGATCGTGTTACGGACGGACGGCGGAAACGGTGATCTGGGTTATACCTGGCCCGTACAATTGGATGAAAACCGCGTGCTGGTGGTTTATTATTTCAATAAAGAAAATGGGTTAAGGCATATCGCCGGGACCATCATGGAAATTGACGCAGACAAATAAACGCTTCCGGATTCAATAGGCTATGGGTAACTTATTTAGTTTGAGCGGCAGATCGGTTTGGGTATTGGGTGGTGCCGGCTATTTGGGCAGTGCCGTGGTAACGCTATTGAGCGAAATGGGGGCGCGGGTGTTGTGTATCGATCTGGCGGATCGGGCAAGGGCGTTTGTCGCCGCGCATGCATTGGAAGAAAGCGTAGTGCCCATCAGTTTGGATGCAACGGACCTGGATGCGGTGTCTTCATTTGTGGCGAATGAAATAACATCCCAGGGCTGTCCGGATGGATTGGTGAACCTGACCTATGCCGCTACAAGCAGGGCGTTCGAAGAACTTACCGCTGACGAATTCGATGAAGCCAACCGCGGAGGCATCACCGCCGTCTTTCACATCGGTCGATTGGTCGGGCAGGCGATGGCCGACCAACGCAAAGGAAGTATCGTGTTGTGTTCCAGTATGTATGGCGTAGTGGTTCCTTATCCGTCGGTGTATGAAAAGCCGATGAATAAAAACCCCATTGAATATGGCGTGGGCAAGGCGGCCCTACGGCATATGGCCAAATATATGGCTGTTCATTGGGCAGAGCAACAGGTACGCTGCAACGTGATAGCGCCCGGGCCGTTCCCCAACCCTACGGTCCAAAGCCAGCATCCCGATTTTATTGAGCGTCTTAAAGCCCGTGTTCCGATGAAGCGGATTGGGCAGCCCACTGAGATTGCCGGAACCGTTGCTTTTCTCTTGTCTGATGCCGCATCGTACATCACAGGCCAGACGATTGTTGTTGATGGAGGCTGGACATGTTGGTAGTGCTCAGGTGTTTGCCGTGGAAGTTGTTTTTAGCGTATCCCGTTATGACGTTGTTTATGGTGAAAGAAGTAAACTCACAGGCAATGCCCCAATCCAATATCACACAGCAAGCATTAACTGATTTGAGGGAGCTTCTTTATACACAAGAGGAATGGATTAAAGTTCACGTAGCCGAATTCTTATTGTGGGAAGGCCAATGTGTGGATGAGGTCCGTAGGGAGTTTTTGGAAGAAAACCGGCGATATGGCCACATCGCCAAATACCGTATCGGTATATGGCGGGTATTGGCCCAGGCTACTTCAGCCGGGAAAGAACGGAGTGAATGGGTTAATCGTATCGTGAAGGCTTATGAAGAGACAGAAGGCCCGGATCGATTGCATGCCGTTGAGACATTAGCCAAGTTGAAGCATGCCGTCGTTGCAGACATCTCAGGATTCAATATTTCGAATGGCTCGGATGCTTTCACGTTATATCGTATTTGGAATGCCGCCTATCAACCCAACGCCAATGTCGAGGCGATACACGAGTTGCTGGTTTCCTTGTTGGAAATTCAGGCCCGTGAATATGATGAGCGGGCATTGTCGGTATCGTCGTTTGTCATTCGCAACCTTAGGCCTGTTAGCCCAGGGCATTGGGACCGTATCCGCGAATGTGCGTTAGCGTTTAGCGGATCTTACGGAATCCGGTCGGCATTGTTGGCCACAGTTAGCATGACGGCATTGCCCGGGGTCGATGCACAGTACTTGTTTAGCGTTAAGCGGGAACTGCTGGCGATGAAAAATAAGAGTGGCGTGTTGGTGAACCTGCTCTATGTTTTAGCAGAATCAGCTACGGAAGCGGATCGCCTGTTGCTGTCATCGTTGTATGCACGTGTCCGAAAAAGCGAAGCCGCTGGATACGATGCGGATATCCATGCGGCTGCAGCATATGCCGTCTTAAAAACTAACTCCACCAAATGAGCGATTACCAAATTGGTATTTGCCCGTATATTTGCTGCCAGCCCATACAGATTTGCTGTTTACTGATTTGCCGCAAAGAATGACCAATCGAAAATATTACCCTTGGCTGCTGGTGGCACTCCTATGTATCGTAGGCTGCCTGAATTACCTGGATCGCATGGTAATCGTGACGATGCGTAGCAGCATTGTGGAAGAAATACCGATGACCGATGCGCAATTTGGTTTGTTGACGTCTGTTTTTTTATGGATCTACGGGTTGATGAGTCCGGTTGCGGGGTTCATTGCGGATCGTTATAGCCGGAGTAGGGTAATTATCGGTAGCCTTTTCGTTTGGTCATTGGTTACCTGGCTCACCTCACTCGCCACGACATTCGAACAACTATTGGCCGCGCGTGCGCTGATGGGTATCAGCGAAGCATTCTACATCCCTGCCGCCATGGCGTTGATCATGGACTGGCATACCGGTAGGACACGGTCCACCGCCACGGGTATACACGTGGCCGGTGTCATGGTGGGTCAAAGTCTCGGCTTTATCGGCGGTTGGCTGGCCGAAAGCCACAGTTGGAATTATGCGTTCAGCATATTCGGGATCATCGGGGTTGTGTATGCCGTGGTCCTGATTTTCTTCTTGCACGACCGGAAGGCCTTCCCCGTTGACGAAGGGATTATCAAAAACGCCGCTCCCGCTGCGCAATCCGACATCCGGCAGGCGTTGGGTAGATTGTTTGGCAACCCGTCCTTCATCCTGTTATTGGTTGTGTGGGGCATTGCCGGCGCCATCAGTTGGATGGTCAGTGGCTGGTTGCCAACTTATTATAAGGAGGAATTCGGCCTTTCCCAAACCGATGCGGGCGTTTACTCAACCGCGTATTTCTTTCCTGCGATGCTGATCGGCGTAATCGGTGGCGGTGCATTGGCTGATTGGTGGTCGAAGACAAACCCGAGGGCAAGGCTGTGGCTTCCGGCTATTGGGTTTCTGGTCGCGGTACCCGCCGTGTTTTTTGCCAGTTATACGGCCGTACTATGGGCCACGGTGGCAGGATTTGTGGTCTATGCCTTGACGAGGCCGTTCATTGATGCCAATATGATGCCGATTTTAGGGATGATTGCCGATAAACGTTACCTTGCCACGGGGTACGGGTTTTTAAACCTGTGTAGCTGCCTCATCGGCGGAATCGGTATTTACGCGGCGGGTATTTTGCGAGATGGTGAGGTGAATCTTAGTCTCATTTTTCAGATCGCAGCGGCTAGTATGTTGATTTGTTCATTGCTGCTGTTCAGCCTCAGGCCGAAATCGGGAAGCGATGAAGAATAATGTTATTTTTGATGGTGATGAGAAAAAGCAAAATCTTACAACTCTTACGATCGGGCCAAACGGCCAGCTGTTTCAAAGTGAATCTCAAGGATACCCAGTCGGTCGAAATCGCGGCCATCAGCGGCTTTGATTGCGTATGGGTCGATTTGGAACACATTGGCCAGGATTGGTCTACCATTGCCTCGCATGTCTGGGCCAGCAAAGCATACGATGTGGATTTGATGGTGCGCGTGCCGCGCGGTTCGTACAGCGATTATATCAAACCGCTGGAACTGGATGCCACCGGTATCCTGGTGCCCCATATCATGGGAGTGGAAGATGCCAGGAAAGTCATCCGGATGACCCGGTTCCATCCGATTGGCCGCAGGCCGATCGATGGCGGGAACGCCGATGGGGCGTATACCGCCATGGATTTCAATGAATACCTGCGGTCCGCCAATCGGGAGCGTTTCGTAGCACTGCAGATCGAAGACCCTGAGCCGTTGGATGAGCTGGAGGAGATCGCCAAGCTGGAGGGTTTCGATATGCTGTTCTTCGGTCCGGGCGATTTCAGCCAGGGCATCGGTGCCCCGGGGCAGTGGGACCATCCGTTGCTGATTGAGACGCGCAAGCGGGTGGCCGAGGTCGCCAATAAATACGGTAAATTCGCTGCCACGGTGGGGTCGGCCGCCAACCTGCAGGAACTATTGGACATGGGCTACCATTTCGTCAGTGTTGGCGCTGATGTGGTGGGGCTGAAGAACTATTGCCAGGATATCGTGTCGGCTTTTGGCAAAACAGGCGGAACGGGTAAATCCTATTTGGAACCATAAACAAAACGAAGTTGAACCGGAAAGAACTGGGCAGGTCGGGATTGCAGGTGTCGGAAATCGCCTTCGGCGGCGTCGAGATCGGCGTGCCTTACGGAATAGGAGTGAAGACCCCATCCGATATGCTGACGGAGGAGGAGGCGGTCGCATTGCTGCATCGAGCGGTAGATGAAGGCATCGATTTCTTCGATACGGCGAGGCTGTACGGCGATAGCGAGCGCATCATGGGCTTGGCGTTCAAGGACAGGCGGCAGCAGGTCGTATTGGCAAGTAAGTGCAGGCACCTGCGACAGGCAGATGGACGGTTGGTGCCGCGAACCGGACTCGAAGCGTACATCAGGGGTTCGCTGCAGGAAAGCCTGCGGATGCTACAGACAGATCGCATCGACCTGTATATGGTGCATTATGCCGACGAGGAAATCCTGCAAACCGATGAGGTGGCGGCTGTTTTTTCCGCCATCAAAGCGGAAGGGCAGGTGAAGGCGATTGGCGTCTCGGTCTATCGGTCGGAAGAAACAAAGCAGGCCATCCACGCCGGTATTTGGGATGCCATCCAATTGCCGTTCAACCTGATGGATCAAAGCCATGGCGCGCATTTCGATGAAGCGGCGCGGCGGGGCGTAGGCATCATTGTGCGTTCGGTACTCATGCGCGGCCTGCTTACCGACCGGATGCAGCAGCTGCACCCGGCATTGCATGGGGTAGAGCAGCATATCGGCCGCTACCGGCCGTTGCTACACGATGGGTTTAGCGGGTTGCCGCAACTCGCCACGAAGTTTGCGCTGGCGCATGAGGCCGTATCATCGGTGTTGGTGGGTATCGATAAGGAACAGTATTTGGTGGACGCTTTGGCAGCCACGGCGGGTGCCCCGATGCCCGACAACTTGCTCGCCCAGCTGCAGCGCTTGGCCTATCCCGAGCCTGCCTTCCTCAATTTGGCACAATGGGATAAAAACGGATGGATATGATTAATATCGGCATGATTGGCATGAGCGAAGGGAACGCCCATCCCTACTCCTGGTCATCGATCATCAATGGGCAATACGACGCGGCAGCGATCGCCCGCGCAGGCTACCCGGCGGTGGCAGCCTATCTGCAGGCCAACCAGGACACCCTGGGCATTCCCGGTGCGCGGGTCACGCACGTGTGGTGCCAAGACCGTGAGATTGCAGAAGGCATCGCCGGTTCCTCCGTCATCGAGCATGTGGTGGATGGGCTGGAACAGTTGGTGGGGCAGGTGGACGCGGTCATCCTCGGTCGCGACGACCCGGAACACCACGTGGCCATGGCCAAGCCATTCATCGATGCGGGTATTCCCATTTTCATCGATAAGCCCCTGGCTTATTCGCGCGAAGACCTTGCCTGGTTTGCCGCGCAGCATCGGCAGGGCAAATTCATCATGTCCTGCTCGTCCATGCGCTATGCCAACGAGTGCCGCATCGCCAAGCAGGAATTGGCTTCCTTAGGAAAGATCGAGCTGGTCACCGCGGTAGGCAAGAAGGATTGGAAGAAATACGGCATTCACCTGTTGGAAGCCGTTTTCGCAGTATTGGATGACCCGCAGCCCGCAAGCGTGCATCATGTTGGGCAATTGGATCGCGAGGTCGTGCACGTACGGCTGGTTGATGGCGCCGACATCACGTTGCACCTGTTCAATCCCATCTCAGGTACCTTTCAGCTGACGTTTTTCGGGCAACACGGATGGAAGGTGGTTGATATCCGTAATTCCTATTCCATGTTCCGGGATAACCTCGTGGAGTTCGTACGCTCGGTGCAGGAAGGCAAGCCCCGGTTGGATTTCGGGAAAACCCACCAACTCATGCAAGTGGTCATTGCAGCCAACGAAAGCCGGCTACAGGGCGGTAAACGCATTACATTATCCTGATATGAACGTAAAAGAACTATTCAGTTTAAAAAATAAGGTTATCCTCGTTACCGGAGGATCCGGTATGTATGGGCAATGCATCGTGGAGGGCTTGGCCGAAGCCGACGCCACGGTGATTACGACATCACGGGAACTGGCGCGCGCTGAAGGCACAGCAGCCGTTTTCCGTGCCGCCGGGCTCGACGTGCGGGCCATGGCGGTAGACCAGGCCGATCCCGCTTCGGTTACGCAGCTTGTCGAGCGCATCAAGGCCCAATTCGGTCGATTGCACGGCTTTGTCAACAACGCCGTGTCGCGGCCCATGAAAGGGTACGATACACCGCTCGAGCGGTTCGCTGCGTCGATGCACGACAACGCCACGGGTATGTTCCACCTGCTTCGGGAGCTGACGGGACTCATCGTGCAAAGCGGAGGCGGCAGTGTCATCAACATTGCCTCCATGATGGGCATGAAGGGGCCCGATCTATCCAATTACGAGGGTACCGACATGGGCAACCCGCCGCCGGATTACTTCTTCCACAACGCCGGGTTGATTAACCTCACGCGCTATATGGCCCGGATACATCAAGGCAAAAACATCCGTTTCAATTGCATCAGCCCCGGAGGGCTGTTCAATCACCAGCCCGAAAAATTCTTGGAAAACTACTGCAGGAAAGTGCCGATGGGACGCATGGCCAACCGCGACGACATCAAGGGACTTGTCGTACTGCTCGCATCGGACGCCGGGGCTTACATCAATGGCGAGAACATCCTGATGGATGGCGGGTTGAATGCCTAGGAAACGGATTCGCTGATGCGTTCCACGCTGTCATGGAAGCCGATGGTAAGCTAAAAGCCATGGTACCCGAAATCCGCGTGGATCGCACCGTGCGCGAAGCCAAATACGGATCGGTGCGTTTCTTCCAGGGCCATCGCAAAATCGTGGCTGACGAGTTTATGCTGGCTTTGGAAATCCACGCGGCGTTGTAAGGCGGTCTCCCGATGCAAGTAGACTTTCCTAATAGCGGTTATTGTGCCCAAAATGCGTATCTTGCCTTGCGAATCCAAGAATGGTCGTCGACGCCATGGGCAAAACACATCGCATAACCCGTTCGCAACAGTTGTATTGCGACATCCACACGGCCTGGGCATTCTTTTCATCGCCCGGCAACCTGGCGGCGATTACGCCGCCGGAAATGAAATTCACGGTGCGCAGCAACCATGGGGATACGCCCATCCACGAGGGGATGCTCATCGACTATTACGTGTCGCCATTGCTCGGTATCCGGTTGCCGTGGAAGACCGAGATCATCCATGTCGACTATCAGCGTAGCTTCACCGATTTCCAGCAAAAGGGACCGTACCGATTGTGGCATCACCACCATGAGTTCGAGCCGAATGCAGACGGCGTGTTGATGCACGACACGGTCGATTACCAATTGCCTTTCGGCGCATTGGGCAGGCTCGCCCACCCGATCGTGAGGAGGAAACTTGTGCAGATCTTTGATTATCGCTATCAGGTCTTGGAAAGGCGCTTTGGGCCACGGATAGCCCTAAAGTGAAAGGCCCGGTATTTTGGGATAACCGGACCTTTCTTAATCAACCTAAACCTAGCTAATGCAAAGCAAATACCGTGCCGATAATCGCGACGTTAGTTGCCGCTACGGACGAGATCGTGCGTCACCCACACGAGCGCCGCCGTATCATAACCCACCGCTTGGGCGATGTCGAGGTAATCTTGCCTGATGCCAGCCGGTATCGTATCGGTACGTGACAGGATCCATAGGTAGTCCAGGTTCCTGCCCGCAACCAGCGCATACCGGTAGTCCGGATCGATGGCGATGACGTTGTAACCCGCGTAAAATGGCCCGAAAAAGGATACCTTCAATGCGCCGATGTCATTCCCTTTCCGGAATTTCGCGCGTCCCATTGCCGATTTCGCCTTGTTTTCCACCGTGTCGAAACCGCTATTGACCACCTTGACGGTGCCGTTCTCGTTAAGGCTGTACTCCGCCGTCACGTTATCCAGGTTTTTCTCGAACCGGTTATCGAGGCGTGCTACCTCGTACCACTTACCCAAGTAACGATCCAATTCGAAGCCCGTAACGGGTTCAGCTTTTTCCGGAATGCTGCTACACGAATAAACCAGCGCGAGGCCGACAAGGCCAGCCCCTAATAATACATACATCCGTTTGTCCATGATTCGATGCTGTCGAGGCGTTACTCGCCGTCCTTTGGATAGCCATACCAAGCCACGGTTCCGGTGCCTCCGTGTACCATCGGCCACCCCGTAGCGTCGTCGAATCGCAGGTGTACGACGGCACAGGTAGGTAGGCCGAGGCTGTTTTCACCGGCGAGGTGATTGGCCAAGGCGCCAAGGCCAGGGTTATGGCCAAAAATGGCGATGTGGTCGTATCCGTTGTCCAGGTCCTCCACGAGTTTCATCAAGGTGAGGGGAGAGGCTTCATAGATCCGTTCATCGGTCTGGATGGCGTTCGAATTGATACCCAATTGCTCCGCGAACAGTTCCGCGGTCGTGATGGCCCGTTTGGCAGGGCTACTGATGAGCAACTGGGGCTGGTCGGTATGCTTGGCGAGCCGTTTGGCCATTTCCGGCGCATTCGCCAATCCGCGCGCGTTTAACGGTCGGTCAAAATCCGAAATATCGAATCCCCAATCCGATTTCGCATGCCTGATAATGTATAGATGCTTCGCCATACCCGATTCGCCGCAAGAACCATGCCTATACCTTCCTTAGCCCGCCAACAGTGTACAGATGGTAATGGCCACGCCGATACACAGCGTCTTGAGCTGACCACGCAGGTGCTTCAAGGCACGGGTGAGCTGGTTTTCCACGCTTCGCTTGGAAATGCCGAGTCGGTCGGCAATTTCCTGGTTGGATAGGTCGTCTCGCCGGCTGAGCAGGAATATTTCCCTGCACCTGGCGGGCAGATCGACCAGGTAGGCCTCGACTTCGTGCTCGAATTCGGCTTGCAGGATCCGTTGCTCGCCGTCGTTGCCAGCCGATGGTGCACCTCCCATGGTTTCCCAATCATCCGTGTAATCCACGATGTTGGACCTGGCGGATTTTAAGTGTTTGTACACATGGTACCTAGCCGATGCCCTCAGGTAGGCCGAAAAGGATTGGATGGATAGGGCATGGCGCCGCTGCCACAGGTTCAAGAAGATATCGTGCGTGATCTCTTCGCTTTGTTCCCGATCCTTGAGGTAGGAAAACGCAGTTTTGTAAGTGACCGACCAATAGCGATCGAACAACACGGAAAAGGCCGTGTCACTATCGGTCACGACAGCGTCCCATAACAATTCATCACTGTCCCGTTGGTTTGCCATAATCACTCCGCGTCAATTGGTCTGCCGGTGCAGTGGGCGTAAGCGTTTTTCAGACTAGCCTCACCTCGCATTACGCAAACATACGAAACGACATGGATAAACAGGATCAAAAAAAAAATTAAAAAGTGTGTGTGTGCCTTGCCGATTTGGGCTCTACCTAGGTAGTAAACCATTGCTATGATGACCAAGGAAGCCTATATGGCCCTATTTGAGAAATGCGCTGCAGGCCGATCTTCGCCCGAGGAGATGCGGTTGCTCGAGGCCTATCGCGATGCGTTTGAATGGCAAGACGGTCCTTGGGACGAAACCGCGATGGGACGGGAAAAAGATACCAAAGGGCGCATCAAAAGGCGGCTGATGACGGCTGTGTACGGCGGTCGCGGCGGCGGATGGCGAATCATGCGACTAGGCTGGCAGCGGTATCTTGCCGCTGCGGTGGTGCTGGTGGCCGTGGTCGTGGCGCTGGTCGTGTATCGGTACAGCCTGCCGGAAAATACACTGGCCATGCGGCAGGAGACCATCCTGCCCGGGAGCAACAAGGCCGTGCTCACACTGGAAGATGGATCGCAGATCGTGTTGGACGAAGCGACGACCGGTGCGCTTGCTGAACGGGGCAATGTCTCGATCGTCAAGTTGGCCGATGGACAGCTCACCTATAGCCAACGCGGGGGCAACCCGCACGGCGAAGCCAATGCCATTCATTCGGTGAGCACACCGCGGGGCGGGCAATACCAGCTTGTGTTGGCCGACGGTACGAAGGTTTGGCTCAACGCGGCATCCACCATTCGCTTTCCGGCCGAGTTTTCGGCAGCCGAACGGGTGGTGGAAATCAGCGGTGAGGCGTACCTGGAGGTCGCGAAGATGCCTGATAAGCCGTTCATCGTCAATGGCAATGGTCAGCAGATTACGGTGTTGGGGACGCGTTTCAATGTGTCGGCTTATCCCGACGACCACACGGTGCAGACGGCATTGTTGCAAGGAGGCGTGCGCGTAACCGTCGATGGTGCCGATTACCAATTGGCACCCGGGCAGCGGACCGTTTTTGACAAACGGCGGCAAGCCGTGAGACGCGAGCCGTTCGACGCGGAAGTGGTCATGGCCTGGCAACGCGGCGACTTCATGTTCGACGGCGAGCCCGTCGAACAGGTGATGCGTAAAATTGGCCGATGGTACGATGTGGAAATCGCATACCAAGGAAGCATGCAGGGCAAAGCATTCACCGGTACAGTGTCGCGTTACGAACAGGTAAAGGAGGTGTTGGACATGCTGGCAGCGACAGGCACCGTACGTTTCCGTATGGAAGGGAGGAGGATCACGGTTATGGAATAGGATCATTTACCACGAACCGACGCAATAAGCAACCGGAAGCGCTGGCACGCTCCCGGTCTATGCAAAAATGGTCGTACAACAAAACAATACATAGATCTAGATAAATCACGCAATCATTCATTGTAAACCAAAGGAACCAAATGTATAAAATCCATGTTGCATTACAAAATGCACGTAGCCTTTGTAATGACTTAATGTTATGGAAAGTCATGAGAATCATTGTCTTGCTTACCATTGCAGGCGTTGTGCAAGTCAACGCTTTTACGTTCGGCCAACAGATTACGCTGCGCCTCGAAAAGAGTTCGTTCGAGCACGCGCTCCAGCAGATCAGGAAGGCGAGTGGGTACAACGTGTTGTATAACCCGTTGTCGTTGACCCAAGCGACGCCCATCACGGCCGATTTCAACGAAGTGCCCCTGGAAAAGGTGCTCGCTGAAGTGTTCAATGGGCAGCCGGTTACCTATACCATCAACAAGAATACCATCGTGGTCAAGAGCAGGCCCGCGAAGCCCAGGTTTCATGCCCCGGCAAACGTGGCGGCGCGCGAGCTGGTGCAGGAACAACAGGTGAGGGGCATCGTGCGCGATACCACCGGAAAGATCCTAAGCGGCGTGAGCGTATACGTAAAAGGAAAGACAGCCATCGGCACAACCACCGACCTGAACGGGCGGTACATCCTGAATGTGCCGGGCGGGTCGGTGCTGGTGTTCACCATGATTGGTTTCGAAACGGTCGAAATGAGCATCGCCGGCAAGGAAGTCATTGACGTGATCCTCAAGGAATCGGCGTTCATGATCGAGGAGACCGTGGTAACCGCGTTCGGGAACCGGCAACGCAAAACCGACCTGATCGGCTCGGTAAGCTCCATCAACCCGGAGGAACTGCGCATGCCGATGAGCAACCTGACCGGAGCGATGCAGGGACGCGTGGCGGGAATGATCGCATTCCAGCGCAGCGGCGAACCTGGCCTGGACAACGCCGACTTCTTTATCCGCGGCGTCGGTACGTTCGGCGTAAACGCCCGGCCGTTGATCCTGATCGACAACATGGAGGTGACCGCCGATGACCTGGCACGCATCCCGGTAGATGACATCGCCAGCTTTTCGATCTTGCGCGACGCCACGGCATCGGCCGTATACGGCTCACGCGGAGCCAACGGCGTAATCCTGGTCACCACCAAGCTGGGCACCGAAGGCCGCCCCCGAATAACCCTGCGTGCGGAACAACGGCTTTCCGCCCCGACGCAGATGCCGCAACTTGCAGACCCGGTCACGTTCATGCGCATGCACAACGAGGCGATCCTGACACGTGACCCGCTCGCGCAGACCCTGTATCCCGAAGAAAAGATCGCCATGACGGCGGCGGGGGCCGATCCACTCCGGTACCCGGCGGTCGACTGGCTGAGCGAAGTGACCAAACCGAACACCTATACCCAAAACTATAACCTGAGCATTGCGGGCGGAGGCCAGGCGGCCACCTACATGGTGAGCGGCAACCTGACGCAGGACAACGGCCTCATCCGTGTAAACCCCATAAACAACTTCAACAACAACGTCGATTTCAAGGTGTATAACCTGCGGAGCAACATCGATGTGAACGTGACCAAATCGACACAGCTGATGGTGCGTGCGATCGTCAATTTCCGCAACTACAGCGGCCCGCCGGAAGGCGGGAGCTCGTCGTTCCGCAACGCGACGCGTGCCAATCCGGTGCTGTTCCAGCCCATCTACCAACCCGGGCCGCAACAGGCCTACATCAGCCACCCCCTGTTCGGCAATTTCGAGGACGGCAGCGGCAACCTGTACCTGAACCCCTATGCGCAGATCGTGCGCGGCTATTCCGAATGGTCGCAGAGCAACATGCAGGTGCAGGTGGAGTTGCGGCAGGACCTGTCGCAATGGGTGGAGGGCCTGAGCTACCGTGGGCTTGCCAATGCCTCCCGTAGCGCATACATGGAGTACCGGAGGCAATACAACCCATTCTATTACTCGCCTACATCCATAGACCCCGGTACCGGGGCCTATACCTATTTCAACATCAATCCATTGGGTGGCACCGAATACCTGGATTTCAGCGACAACGGCCGGGGGCAGGAATCGTTGTTCTACATGGAGAACGCCATCAATTACAACCGTCGATTCAACGATAAGCACAACGTGACCGGGATGTTGATTTCGACGCTCCGCAATCGGATTACGCTACCGCGCGACCAAGAAGGCAACGTGATCAATACGCTGCCGTTCCGCAATGCCAGCTTTTCCGGAAACTTCACCTACGTGTACGATGACAGGTACCACGCCCAGTTTACCTTTGGGTACAACGGGTCGGAGGTGTTCGCCCGGAACAATCGGTGGGGATTCTTCCCGTCTGCCGGCATTGCCTGGACCGTGCACAACGAGTCGTTCATGGAGCCGTTGAGCGACGTGTTGAGTACGGCTCGGTTGCGCTTGACGCATGGTTTGGTGGGCAATGACAACATCAGCGATACGCGGTTTTTCTATCTTTCCCAGGTGAATCTGGATAACAACCAGCGTCGCTTTAGTTTCGGTACGAGCCAAGGGGACGAGAATTACAACCGGAACGGGGTATCCATCAACCGGTATGCCAACCCGTATGTAAGTTGGGAGATTTCCCAACAGACCAATTTGGGGATCGATCTGGGGCTGTTCAACGGCAAGGTCACCTTCACGGGCGACGTATTCAGGCAAATGCGCAGCAATGTGGTGCAGGAACGGGCGGCGTTGCCCTCCAGCATGGGCTTGTCGGCGGTCGTTCTGGCCAACCTGGGTAAATACAGGAGCGAGGGCTTCGATGCCGAACTGGTGTACAACCACAACGTGAACAGCAACCTGTGGTTCCAGGGCAGGGGTACGTTTACGTTCGCCCGGGGCGAGTACGTATACTATGAGGAACCCAACTACGACCACGCCTACCTGAGCCTCATTGGACTCGATGCCAATCAGCGCCGGGGGTACCTCGCCGAACGGCTATTCATCGACGACGAGGAAGTGTTCAACAGCCCGATACAGTCTTTCGGTACGATGGTGATGGGCGGCGATATCAAATACCTCGATGTGAACGGCGATGGCGTGGTCAATGCCAACGATATGGTGCCGATCGGTTTTCCGACCACACCGCAAATCAATTACGGTTTTGGCCTGACTTCCGGCTTCAAGGGGTTTGAATGCTCGTTCTTCTTCACGGGGATGGGCCGCACGTCCCTGCACATCAACGCGACCAATGGAGATGCCAACAACAGCGGATCGGCGCCTTTCGGCAGCATGACATCGCCGAATGCCGTGCTGCAGGTTTGGGCCGATAGCCATTGGTCCGAGGATAACCGCAACGTCTATGCACTGTGGCCGCGGCTGAGCCAGAACCCGTTGGCGAACAACACCCAAACCAGCACGTGGTGGATGCGCAACGGGGCGATCCTGCGGCTCAAGCAAGTGGAATTGGCCTATACGTTGAACACCGATTTCACCCAACGGTTTCGCGTGGATCGGTTCCGTGTCTATGCCAGCGGAACCAACCTGTTCAAGTTGAGCGCCTTCGATCTGTGGGATCCGGAGATGGGCGGGGCGGGATTGCGCTACCCGCTGCAGCGGGTATTTAACCTCGGGGTGTTAGTGACGCTCTGACCAGTAACGGATCAATGGAAACCAAAATACGATTGAAGATGAAATACAGTATCAAAATAAGCGTGTTGTGCGGCATGCTGCTGGCGGCGAGTTGCAACAACTACATGGACATCGTTCCGGACAATGTGGCCGAACTCAAGCAGGCTTTTTCGATGCGCACGATGGCCGAGCGCTACCTGTTCACTTGCTACAGCTGGATACCGCGGGGCTACGACCTGCGTGCCAATCCGGCGCTGTTGGCGGGCGACGAGTTCTGGCTCAACTCCACGACCAATTTCAACCAGGGCGGTGTCGGTCAGGCCGGTTGGCCGAACTGGTACATCGCCATGGGCGCGCAGAACGTGAATAGCCCCCTGCTCAACTTTTGGGATGGGAACAACCAAGGGTTCAATAGCGACAATAACCACGAGAACATCGCCTTGTGGCGCGGTATCCGCGAATGCAACATTTTTCTCGAGAACATCCAAGGGGTACCCGACATGGGGCAAACGGAAAAGGATCAATGGGCCGCCGAGGTGAGTTTCCTCAAAGCCTACTACCATTACTACTTGCTGCGCCTTTATGGCCCCATACCGATCGTCGACGAAAACACGCCTACGTTCGAGGATCCGGAGAAAGTCCATTTCGAGCGGCAACCGGTGGACGAGGTATTTGCCTATATCGTGCAGACCATCGACGCGGCCATGCCCGCATTGCTGGAAGACGTGATGCAACCGGCCGAGGAGAATGGACGGATCACCCGCATCGTAGCCAGCGCGATGAAGGCGGAGATGCTGGTGACGGCTGCCAGCCCCTTGTTCAATGGAAACGCGGACTACCCGGATTACGTGAATGCGGCGGGCCAGCCGTTGTTCAGCGCCACGTTCAGTCCGGAAAAATGGCAATTGGCGGCCGAGGCGTGCCTCGACGCCATCCAACGCGCGGAAGCCGTGGGCAAATCGTTGTATAAATGGACAGCACCATCCAACATGATCACCCCGCCGCAGCAAAGCACCATCAACCAGATGAGCATCCGCCAGGCGGTGACCGAACGACGGGACAATCCGGAGCAGATCTGGGTGAACAACCGGAGTGCTGCCGGCACGGGCGTGCAGGCACTGGCGTTCATGCCACGGAGCGTGGACCCACAGCGCGTCAACAACAACGCCACTGGGGGGTATATGGCCCCTACGCTGAACATGGCGATGAAGTTCTACAGTAAGAACGGCGTGCCCATCGAAGAAGACTATACCTGGGATTACGAGAACCGCTTCACGCTGCGGGAAGTGCCGTTGGGCCAGTCGCCCTACCAATACAACCTCATCGCCGGCCATACCACGGTTGGGTTGCATTTCGACCGTGAAGACCGTTTCTATGGTTCGCTTGCTTTTGACGGCAGCCGGTATTTCATGAGCAACCATACTGACGACGCCCAGGCCTATCCCATCAGTTCGCTGCCTGGTGGCAATACGGCAGCCACCAATTCGCCGACGCAGTATTCCGGTACGGGCTACACACCAAAAAAACTGGTCAGCTATTTCAACGTCATCGGCGCAAGCCAGGGGGCCTTTACCCCGTATATGTACCCTTTCACGATGATGCGGTTGGGCAACCTGTATTTGCTTTGTGCCGAGGCGCTCAATGAGGCGAATGGACCATCTGAAGACGTGTTCCACTACCTCGATGCCATCCGTGAGCGGGCGGGGCTGCACAGCGTACGCGAGTCGTGGTCCGACTACTCGATCTTTCCGAATAAACCCAACACCAAAGAGGGGCTGCGCGAAATCATCCAGCGCGAACGGACGATCGAACTGGCCTTTGAATCGCAACGATTCTGGGACTTGCGTCGTTGGAAGACGGCACAGACCGAATTGAATACCTCGATCTATGGCTGGGATATCTTGCAGGGTACGCCGCAGACCTACTACCGACGTGTGGTGATGTATACGCGGTCGTTCACGTTGCGCGATTATTTCTGGCCCATAAGCATCAATGAATTGCGACGGAACGATGATTTGCGGCAAGCGCCGTTGTGGTAACCCATCCCAATGATGATTCAGCATAAAACGATGATGAACAACTTGAAGAAACTGATTTATGCGATGGCCGGTATAGCCTTCGGCTTCGCAGGCTGCGAGCAAAGCCTCGAACCCGCCCCGTCGCGTCGGGGCGAAAAACCGGCTCCCGTTACGTCCTACGAAGTGCGGAGCGTCGCCGGTGGCGCGATCATTACCTACGACTTGCCGAATAGCCGCGATTTGCGTTACGTCAAGGCGGTCTACGCATTGGCCGATGGCAGTGTCCGCGAAAACCGGGCCTCGGTATACCGCAATGAGCTCTTGGTCGACGGATTCGCCGCGGCGGGCGACTACACGGTAAACCTGGTGGCCGTTGGGGTGGGCGAGGTCGAGTCCGATCCGACCCCGGTGAGCGTCACGACGCTGACACCGCCCTACCTGAAAACGATGGAACTGTTGGCCGAAGCGGGCAATCTCGAGGCCACGTTTGGTGGCGTGCGCCTGCGTTTCCAGAATGAAACCGAAGCGCCGCTGGTGATCCACGTCATCGCCAAAGACGACGACGGTCGCTGGCAGGAGGCACGCAATCTCTATACCCGGCTGCCGGCGGGGGTGTTCAACGTGCGGGGCTTTCCTGCGCAGGAGCGCGAATTCGGCGTCTTCGTGACCGACCGTTGGAACAACCGATCCGATACGCTCACGGGCGTGTTCCTGCCCGTCTTCGAGGAAATGATGGTCAAATCGCGGTTTGCCGAGCTTCGGCTGCCCAACGATACCTGGCAGGCACATTCCGGCTTCCGGACGCCGGAGGTTTTGTGGGACGGGAATGACCGGGTGGCGACCACGATTTTCCATACGGCGCCCGGAACGGGCATCCCGCAGCATTTCTCGTTCGATATGGGGGTGAGGGCCACATTAAGCCGGTTCCTCATGTACTCGCGCTTGGACCATGAGTATCGGTTCAATCACCCCAAGGTGTTCGAGCTTTGGGGATCGAACGCGCCCAACCCCGATGGCAGCTGGGAGTCGTGGACATTGGTGGGTACGTACACCTCGGTGAAGCCTTCCGGTTCGCCCCTTGGCGAACAAACGACGGAAGACATCGAGTACGCCCGGGCGGGCGAAGAGTTTGACGTGGAGGAGCAAGCCGAACCCTACCGTTATTGGCGCTGGCGCACATTGGATACCTGGGGCGGTAACTCAGATGTGGCGCTGGGTGAATTGACTTTTTTCGGAACGGAACAATGAAGAAGAACAAGACAGTTTTAATGGTGCTATGGTGGGCCGCGGCGGTGGTGTTGCTTGCCCGATGCACACCGATCGATTACCACTACAGGGATTACCTGCAGCATGCGGATAAGGCCTATCCAGGCAGGGTAGACTCCATCGAATTCATGCCTGGCAACGGCCGTGCGGCGATCCGTTCGCGCATCAGTACGGATTCGCGGGTTACGCACATGCGCCTATCATGGGGAAACAACCAGCATTTCGAGACGGCCATCCTGCCGGAAGACATCGCCAAGTTCAAGGAGGTGATCATCCCGTCCATTGACGAAGGGGTTTACACGTTCGAGATCCGGACGATGGATGTCGAAGGAAACCAATCCATGCGATCCGAAATATTCGGTCGCGTATACGGCGCCGGTTACGAGGCCAACCTCAATAACCGGATCGTGAATTTCATCGGCGAGGATGCGGAAGGCTTGGTGGTCAATTGGTTTTCGGAATCCGCCGATTCGACGCTGTTGGGTACGGTAATCTCGTACCTCACCACAGCCGGCGACTCGGCGCATGTCTTTACCCGGCGCAGCGTGAATGAAACGGTGTTGCCGGGGTTCCAGGACGACACGAAGTTTACGTTCCGTACGCTGTATAAGCCCACTCCGTTGGCGATCGATACGTTTTATGCGGCCACGCAGACCATAGACCCGGCCGATTACATGGCAGGCGACCGGACACCCTATACGAAGGAAAGTTGGTCGATCGCCGGATTCAGCTCCGAAAACAACGGCGACCGGCATGCCGTGGCGAATCTGTTGGACAACACGGCGGAGACGTTTTGGATCGCGCGCTTTTCGTCGCCTGCGACGGATTACCCCGATCATTGGGTCACCATAGACATGAACGAAGCATTGGCCGTGGATGGGTTTTACTTCGCCCAAAAGAATGGGGATCGCAAGATCAGGGAGCTGGAAATACGGGTGAGTAACGACAACGATACGTGGGAAAGCCTGGGACTGTTCGGCTTGGCCAACATCGATCGCGACAACCAGTTTGTCGACCTGCCGGCGCAAAAGACGTTCCGCTACTTCAAACTGGTACCCGTTTCGGGCCACGATTCGCAGCGCCAACCGGGCTTGGCAGACGTGGGCACGTTCAGGTTTGGAGACTAGGCTCGATTCCGTCGCCAACGCATGCGTCCATCGGGTTGGCCCGGTGGACGCCTGTTTTTATTTGCTTTTCCGATAATTTCCAGCACTTTAGCTTTCGGTTTGCATGGGCAAGCCGATTAGTTGTACCCTAACTGATCAAGATTATGGGAAATTCTTCACTTCAGGTATTGATCAAACCGGAGAATCGATTGCCACCCTTTACCATCGGTTTCCCGGAACAGCCGTTGCAAGAGCAGCTGGCCATGGAGCAGTTCGCCGACCGGCGCGAAGGCTGGTCGTATCGTGGTGCCGGATTCTGCGGGCAGGGCCTGTACCTGCGTTACGTGCGGTACCACGTGTCTTCGCCCGCCACGTTCTATTCGATCCCGTTGGAACCCGTCGTCACGTTGCACCTGCAGATCCACCAGGAATCCTAGCCGCATTATGCCAATGCAATGCGAATGGCCATCCCTATCGGGTGGCTATTTTTATGTCAGGCCTTTCGCCTTCTCTTTCTGCGACTTAAGAAATCTTCCATATATACACCCATATTTCTCAACCGGGTACGGAAGAAATTATTTCCTTAATTATTGAATATCTCAATTATTAAGATATATTTGCGCATTGATTAGCAAGATGGAAATGGATAATCGAAATACGCAAGGGGAGGCTGTATTCAAATTGATGGCCGGGATAAGGGAACTGACCCGATCCACGCTGATGCACCAGTACATGATAGCCCGCAGGATGGGCCTGAATGTGACCGATGCCGAATGCCTGGACTACCTGATGGAGCATGGAGCCTGCACAGCCGGAGAGCTGGCTGAACTTACCCGGCTCACTACGGGGGCCATTACCGCGGCCATTGACCGGTTGGAGAATAAAGGCTTTGTCAAGCGCCAACGGGATGGACTGGATCGGCGGAAAGTGGTGGTCATCGTTAATCCGGACAAGGACATGGAAGTGGCCAAAAGCCATTACCAGCCGCTGGGCATGGCCGTATTTTCGCTGCTGGAGTCCTACGGTGACGAAGACATCCATACGTTGACCCGTTTCATGGCCGACCTGACCGGTATATACGTAAACCAGACGGGCGAAATCACCAAGCAACTTCTGACAGCAAAATCGGGTTCTTAGCATGGCAACCTTCCGGAATTTCACGACGCTCATCTCCATCCTCTTCATTTTCGCCGCCCATGGACAGGTTCCGTCCATCAAAACGGGCGCGTCCGGCCTTGGGGTGGCTTGGGGTTTTTCCTATGGCCATGAAGCCGGGGGCCATCCCGTGTTCATGCCTGCGCTCCGCGACATGGGCGTAAACCGCACCAAGCTCTACCTGTTCTGGCAACAGATCGAGCCCGTGGAAGGCCGGTACGATTGGACGGCCGTGGATGCGTTCCTGGCGCAGCTGGATGAAGGGGACGAAGCGCTTATCGCGGTCTGGTCGGCTTCCGGATGGGCGACACGGGTCAGTACAACCATGTTGCCGCCTTCACCGGCGAAAGATGCGGAAGCGTATCACCGGTTTATCGTGGAACTTGTGTCCCGTTGCAAGGGGCGGATCAGGTACTGGCAGAACGATTGTGAACCGAATAACCCGGTGTACTGGAACGGCAGTGCGGATGAGTTCATCGGCCAACTGAAGGTGTTCCACCGGGCGGTGAAAACCGCCGACCCTGACGCGCAGGTCGTGGTGGGGGGGTACGACGGCCTGTTCAATCCGCCGGGGATGCGGGAATATCCCGGGCAGGCCGCAAGCCTGGCCTTCTTCGATCGGGTAATCCGGGAAGGCACCGCGTACTTCGATGTTTTCGATTTGCGCCTCTACGGCGATCCGTATACGATCCCGGATCGGGTGTCGTATTTCCGTGGGCGGCTCGAGACGCTCGGCAATGGCCAACCCGTGATCTGTACGGAATACAATGGCCCCGGTTTTTATGCCTTCCCCGAAAACCGGGCCTACATAGACCTGGCGATGCAGTGGCAGCGATCGGTGGCCGACCTGGACACGGCGGCGTATAAGGCTATCGCCAATCCCATCCAGTCGCTGTACGACAGTATCGCGTCGTTGGCCCCGGTTACCCAGATGTTCCTTATGGGATGTGACAGCGCACTGGACGCCAAGTACTACCGTATCCAGTGCCGGGATATCGTCCAGCGCAACCTGCTCGCGTTCTCGGCAGGCGTTGCACACACGTATTACTGGGACCTCTGGCACGATACAGCCGATACGCTGAACCTGATGACATTGATGTATGGGAAGAACAAGCTCATGGAATACCGTGGGGGCAAGCTGGCGAGCGCCACACCCATGCCGCATGTGATCAGACGGCTGGTTAGGCACCTGGGTCCATTCGACCGGATCCAGCGAGTGGACACCGGTGATTCCCGCATTTTCCTTTTCCATATTTCGCTCGTTGACGGCCGGCCGCGTTATGTTTTGTGGGAAAGGCGGGATGCGTTTTCCGGAGAGGACCAACCGGACAGCACGGTTACCGTTCCATGGCCACACGCGGCGGCAATGGCGGAGGATCTGTTCGGGAATCCATTGGACACCATGGTTCGTGAAGGGGAATTGACAATAAATCTATCGGCCGATCCGGTCTTTATCAATTAAACAGCCATGGCAAAGCAGCATCACTACCGTATCGTAAACGAATGGACGGGAAACCGGGGCCTCGGCACAACCGGGTACCGCGATTACAGCCGCGACCATGTGATCAGTGTGGAGGATAAGGGGGACATACCGGGCTCATCCGATCCGGCATTCCTCGGCGATGCAACCCGCCATAACCCGGAAGAGCTGCTAGTCGCTTCCATTTCGGCATGCCACATGCTGTGGTACCTGCACCTCTGTGCGGAGGCCGGTGTGATCGTAGCCGGTTACGTGGACCATGCGACCGGAACGATGGAAGTGGCAGCCGATGGAAGCGGCCGGTTCACGGAGGTCGCCTTGCATCCGACGGTTACCGTCGGGGACGCCGCCATGGTCGAGAAAGCGGAAGCCTTGCATGGGCAGGTGGGCAAATACTGCTTCATTGCCAGGTCGGTGAATTTCCCGATCAGGCACCTTCCCGTCATACGGATAGGCTGATTCACAACCAACGCCGCACACGGGATCTGTAACGTTTGTAATCCTCACCGAATACATATTGCAACACCTTTTCCTCCGGCACGATTTGGTACCGGTCAATCAAGCCCGTAAAAGCAATCACCCCTAGGATGCATGCCCAGTTCTCGAGGAAGCCCCACCACCCGACCAGCAACATCGCCATTCCAAGATAGATGGGATTCCTGGAAAATCCATACATGCCGGTGGTCACCAAGACGGTTATCCCGGATCGAACCCGTATATCGGGTTGTCCTGAAGTCCGGTGCTTGGCTAAGCTGGCCTTGGCCGAGAAAACAACGACAAGCCCTGAAAGCAATACCGCACCTGAAATAAGCCCGCGCATCGGCATCTCGAAGCGCAGTCCGGTCAAAAAATGCGACAGCAACCACATCAGTATGGCGCAGCCAATGAATACGACATCCGGCGGAATTCTAGAGGCTGACATCGGTTTCCTTTCTTATTATCCCTAAGTCCCACATTTATCACCACGGCCGTAGCGTGGAATGGATATCCAGGATAAAGACAAAAATACGAAAAGTATTGGATTTTTTTATCCACCGAACCGTAACACGTTCAGCCCCGCTTCGCTCGTGTACTATTTCTACCTTGGGGCTATTCGCGGTATCGGGGGCTGCTGGCAATGAATGCTTTTTCTACTTGATTTGGTTTTTAGACATCGTTATTGCTTGGTGCAACTTCTCTTTCAACAGCTTTTTGCTTAGTAGTTGGGTTAGGTATTCAGCTACTTTGATTCCGGCATTATCAAGTTGCAATAGTTCCACCTGTTCGCGATTGCCTTCCGTACACAGGATCAGTCCCAGGGGCGTGTTTTCGCCTTCCACCATTTCTGCTTTCCAGCCACCTCAGGTAGAGCTCCATCTGCCCTTTGTACGCGGCCTTGAAGTGGCTCAATTTGCATAAAGTCATAGCTAGTGTAGGTTGTTCTCTTAAATTATTATTTCTGACCACCAAATTCTGAGTTTGCAAAACTCAAATCGCACAAAACTCCGGCAAGATAATCCCAGAAAGGTCCAATCCTTCCAGTGTTATCCAGCGCTTTGGCGAAACGACGATTTTATCGGGACGGTTGTTCAGCCACGCCGCCCACCAACTGAAGCTACTGTTGGCAATGATGTGGTGCTTGCACAGGCTCATCAGCTGCATGTCACGGAAGCTGTCCATGCCGCTGTTCCAATCGACGTAGACGGCACCTGGAAGCGGGAATTTTTCGCGGCACCACGGGATGTCATTGGAGAAGAAGATGAATCTGGGCGATGGTCGTTGTTCCTGCATGTGGGCCAGCGCCCGGTGGTAGTAGCCTTCATCACAGATGCCGCCCAACAACGGGTCACCGATGTAGTCGCCCCGACGCACGTGCACGCTCACCGCGCCTATCGTGGCGAGTTCTTGGGCCAATTCGATATCCCGCCCGTCGGTAAACGCGGGAAACGTGAAATCCGACCGCAGCTGCCGCTCCACGGGCTTGATGTAGTCGATGTGCTGCCAATAACCCCAATAATAGCGGCTCCGGCGCTCACGGAGCAGGTCGGCATCGTAGCCGAACGGCACAGGCTCTTCGTAATGGCCGTTTTTCGTGCCGTATAAGCGGCGGAGTTTGCGTTGTAGCCAACGCCGATCCCGTTGGTCGAAAAGTTTGCGTTCAAATGCGGTGGCTTCGGGATGCCTGATCCCGAAGATTCGTTCCAACTCGTAGCCATTGTGGCGGTCATACGTCTCGAATTCCGAAAGATCCGCTTTGACATTCGGGAAGTTTTGTTGTAAGGTACGGAAAAACGCGTGCTGGAATAGCTGGTTGCCCAGGCCGCCCAGGAATTTGACGATCTTCATGGCGTCGGCTCCCGCTTCTTGAACCAAAAGCATCCGCAGGCGTAAAATTGCTTTTGCAGCAGCGCGTCGGAGGGGTCGCTCACGAGCCCACCATCTTTCCCGTCTTCGGGTATCAACGAGAAGTCCATCAATTCCATGTCGGCGAATAGGGTCAACACATGCTGCTTATCGTAAATGCGGTGCGCGTTGAAGCAGATTACGCTCTCCCTGCCCAAGGGGACGACGAATAGCAACGATCCGCCGGGGGCTAGCACCCGTTTGATTTCGGCGATGGCCTTGAGGTCTCCGTCGTAGTCCAACGGGTCGCCGTATCGACCAAGTCCCACGTGCTCGATGGTGTGCATGCACGATAGCGATGCGACGCTGTTATCGGCGAAATGCAAGTTTGTCAATTCAGCAAATGAAGACGTGAGGTTATCCAGCACCAAGTCGGCCGGACGGTAATCATAGAATTCCGTTGGCACCACCGCCGACAACATGGAGCAGAAATGCAACGTCGAAGAGATGTCGATGTGTTGTTTCGGGTTCAGTCTCGTGACGATCCGCATGGCCCATGCAGGGTGGTAGATGTAATGCCTGTCGAAGCCCGTTTCGCGGGTTGCGTCGTCCAGGCAGGGATGAAGCAAACCCTCCGAGACCCGGAAGCGCGTGGATGTGCGTTGCGCTTGCGCAACGATGGCTTGATATTCAGTGATGAACGCTTTCGGTAAGCCTTGTTTTTCTTTTCTTTTTTGCCATGGTTTTTTCCACATAGGTATAGAGCTTGTTTAAACTTTATTTTTGATGGCGAAATTGATGCATCTTTTGTTCAATAGAGGCTCGTTTTTGAGTTCGTAGTGGGTTGCTACGCGCTCAAAAATAGCCGAAGAGTGGGCGAAAGAGGCGCAATTGCAGACCGAAGGATAAAGTTTAAACAAGCTCATTATTTGTTGCATTAAAAAAGCGAGCGTAGCCAAAATTTAGCGATACGCCGGGCCTGCTTGGCCGTCAGGTGGGATAGGCTGAACAATTCCTTTTTCAATAGGTAACCGGCCACGTGTTTTTTCGGGGTTATGGAAACCACCAACTCGTACCACCGTCTGTAGAGTTCCCGCTCGAACAAATCAATCGGTAACTTATTGCTCAGCCGGTTGGCGTTTTTCAAGGCTACGAACATCGCATAAAAATCTTGGAGCGGGTACGCATGGACCCGTCCTGATAAGTGGGCATCAAATATAGCGCCATACTGCACCGGGTCGACACCGATTAACCAAAGCTGGTGATCCTTTATCTTTCGCAATTGTGACGCGGTTGTATTCACTTTGGTTAGGGAAATGTTCGCCCCATGGATGCGGTAATGGACCACCGGCTCGTGGAAGACATGGATTTCATGCCGATCGGCCATGCGCACAAAGAGGTCGTAATCTTCTCCGATGGTTAGGTCCCGATATCCGCCCACTTCCAACGCAACATCCCTGCGGAACATCACGCTTGAATTCACGAAAACATTGTTGAAAAAGAAATCGACTTTCAACTCCTGCGGTTTGAACAATGGGCAATATAGCGTGCCGTCACCGCGACCATCCCCGTCAATCACGAGCGCGTTCCCGCCGCACAGGCTCACCCTTGGATGGGCTTCCAAAAAGTGATACAGTTTTTCCAAGCGGTTTGGCAATGCGATGTCGTCGCTGTCCAGGATAGCCACGTATTTGCCTGTTGCGGATTTTAGCAAGGTATTCCTGGCGTGCTGAAGCCCTTTGTTGATGACGTTGTCTATGAACAGGATACGGGAATCCGAAATCTTTTTGACGACAGCGGCAGTGTCGTCGGTCGACCCATCATTGTATACGATCAATTCGAAGTCTTGAAACGACTGGTCCAAGACACTTTGAATCGCATGCGAAATGTACCGTTCCGCATTATACGCAGCCATCAACACAGATACCATCGGCATAGGCGCAAAAGTATGAAAATGTGCCAACGTTTTTGTTGCCTGCGCTAATATGCCCCTTTGATGTACCGATTCAGGGCTGAAAAATAGGTCTTGATGAAAGTGGCCCTTCCTAGGATTTTTGAAATTCGGCTCAGTTTCGGGATATTTAGGTAACCCGCTTTGTTTATCAAGTTGCACAGATTCCCTTTTGCGAGTTCTGGATTTAACGTGGGTACTAGCCTATCGAGGTCGCTTGGCTGCTTTTCTTCGATAATTCTTCTGGACTGCATGAGCCTGCGAATACGCTGCAGCGACATGTCAAACCTGTTGTGGCTCATGCTAGTGGTATGTATCCTGACGGTAGCAAAGGCGTCGCGATGATCGAGGAATGAGAATCGGGCACCATTGAATGCACACCTGAGCCAAAGATCCCAATCTTCCAAACAGCTGTAGGATTCATCGAACCCGCCTACCTTGTCTAGCAAGGTTTTCCGCGTTAACATGCAATTGACAGGCGCAATATTGTACAGCACCAAATCACCGAGTACCGCGTTGCCGGCCCCGGTGATCTGGGGTATCCAATGTTCCTTTTTTACTTCCACCGTTGCTTGATCCGTAATGGAAAATGAGCCATATCGTTCTTCCGGACGATCACTGAAGAAATAAAAGGCCTGTGTATACGAAATATCGATACTCGTTTGCTGGATCATGAATTGGGTTTGATGCGATAGCTTATCGGGAGAAATGAAATCATCCGCGTCCAAGAATTGGATGAATTCTCCCTTTGCCAGCATAAGTCCGCTGTTTCTAGCGGCCGCTAACCCACCGTTTTGCTTGTAATGGTATCGAAAGCGTGGATCGACTTGTAAAAATTTGCCGGCTACCTCCGAAGTCGGATCCGTGGATCCATCGTCAATGATGATGCACTCCCAGTCTTCGAATTCCTGTGATGAGATATTCGCCAACGTGTCGCTAAGAAAGTGGGCGTAGTTGTAGCAAGGAACAATGATGGATACTAAGGGAGACATGCGTCAATCAATTGTTAAACGTTGCAAATATGCTGAAAATTCATGCCGGATAACGTGGGATGGTTTGATCGTTGAGGAATTCGACCACGCGTGCGGTGATTGGGTTCTGCCTGGTGGCCGATGGAAACAAGTAGGACATGATCGTCTGTTCCCGGGTACGCTTTTTATGCGTCCGGGCCAACCAAAGGCGCAAGGGCGTCAGTAATTTCAAGCGGAGCTTGGTCAGCGGTTTTATCTTGCCGCGCTTATCGTGAAGTTTGATTGCCAGGTAGTAATTGCCGGTAACGACAAATCCCTCATGATTCTTCCGATACAACTCGTGCATATACCTTTCCGTCAATTTGTCTTCGGGGATGAAATGCCGGAACGTCAATGCGCTGTCATAATACAGGTCGTAGCCGCGAAGGACGAGCCGCAGGCAATATTCCGTGTCTTCGGTCGTCATGATGCTACTGTCGGGGTGCAGGAGCAAAAAGGAAGGGTACTTTGCGTAAAATGCACGGTAAACTGCGGTCCTCGATCCCAATCCTGCGCCCCAAAGGTAACCTCGTTTAGTCACGTACCCGGTTTCACCACCCTGTTGCCCTACCGCATAGCCCTCGCTGTACGTCGCAAACCACGAAGGCGATTGCCAATTGGTCGGAAATACGGGGATGCCCTTACCACCAACCGCACCGACTTCCGGATGTTGCTCCAATAGCGAATAAACGCGCGAAAGATAGTCGTTGGCTAGCCAATTGTCATCGTCGCAAATGACGAAATATGAATGGCGAAGATGCGCCATCGCGGTTTGGAGCGCATGGTATTTGGCAGGTTTTGCCTCGCGGAGCGCAACAAATCCGACGTGTTTTGGCCCGTATGATGACCAGGCCTCGACCGCAATCTCAAAACTGCCGTCGGTCGAATTGTTGTCGACGAAAACCACTTCCCAGGGTACGTTCGCCGGTAGCTGCTGTGTAGTCAGGTGCCGGATGGTTTCGGTCAGTTTCTTCGCACCATTGTACGTGCACAGGATGACCGATACGCCAGGGGTCAGGGTTTCCGTTTGTTGTCTGTTCATTTTCTGCCTTTTATTGCCCGCCATACGGCACTCAACCATATCCTGTAAAACAGCCCTCGCGACGTCAGCGGATTCCGGAATCGGGCATCGAGTTGCTGGCGAACGCTTGCCGGAAGGGAATTGGCAATCCTCCGGAATTCACGGTAATTCTTTTTGTAGGCATACTCGTATGCTGTTTTGTCGATGAGGTTTGCCTTGAACATCTTGTCCAAGATAGCCAATCCCTCTGCGAAATTCAAGCCGCTGGCGTAGGCATCGGTACTGACATCCGCTTCATGCTTTCGGAAATAGTTGAGCAAACGGCCATTGATGCAAACATCGCCTGTTTTGGCCAATTCAATCCAGAACACCCAATCGCCACTGAACTTGTAATTGATGAAGTCCTTGGGTATCACGTCGAATTTCTCGCGTTTCCAGATTGCCATGCTCGCGTTGAAAATGGCAGGGTTTGGGCATAGGTACTGGCCGATGAATCGCTCTCCTTGCACGGTTTCATAAAGCTTCGGATGGCTGGATTGCCATTTGATGGTATTGCCCATCACGCAATACGACTGGCAATAGCTGATGACGCATTGTTCGTGTCCAGCAGCGGCTTCCACGAGGTGTTGCAACAGCGTAGGTTCACACCAGTCATCACTTTCTGCAATCCAGATCCATTCGCCTTTTGCCAAGGAAATGCCTTTTTGCCATTGTACGAACGGGCTGCCGGAATTACGTTCATTGTAAACGACATGCGAGACCTTGGAATGGTCCCTAAACCGCGCCATGATGTCGCGGCTGTTGTCGTTCGAACAATCATCCAATAAGATGAGTTCGAATTTCGTGTATGTTTGATCCAGTATCGATTGAATGCGTTGCTCCAAAAAAGCTCCGTGGTTGTAGTTCGGTACGATCACCGATACCAAACCTGTACGTTCCGCTGATTGTGTCGTTGATTCTTCCACTATGACAGATATCCCGGCTCCCTGTAGGCCAATTTCTGGTTCACGGTCTCGCGATAGATTTGCTCGTTGGGTTCGAAATTGCCGCGTGAACTGAGCGGATGGAAGATGTGGTAGCCCACCGCCGCCCATTTAAGCCGCTTTTTCTGGATGCCGGCATTGATCAGGCGCTCCGCGAACTCGTAGTCTTCCCAACCCCAGCCTTCGAAACCGTTGTAATAACCGTTTATCTTTTTATAATCGTCCAGCCAGAATGCCAAATTACAACCTTTTACATTGTGGGAGCTTTGCGAATCGGTCTTGAACAATCCGGATAAGCGCGGAAAACGGATGGCATTGAAACGCGTGGTCATGCCACTCGTCCAGGCAAAAAAGTCCAATTGTTTACTTGCCAGCGCTTCCTTCGATTTACGTTCCCCAATCATCGCCCGGCTACCCTGCACGAAGTAACCCCGCTCGGCCGCGTTGAGGTGATCCTTCACGAAGTGCCGATGCAGGATGATGTCGCCGTCGATCTCGATGATGTAGGGGGTGGTGGCTTGGCGCAGGGCCTTGTTGAGGATGACGCTCTTGCGGAAGCCATTGTCTTCATGCCACACGTGTTTGATGGGCAGCCGCCCGGCGTAGTTGCCGATCAGTTCGGCCGTACGCTCATCCGAGCCATCGTCGGCAATGAGCACTTCGTCGGGCTGCCGGCTTTGGCGCACCACGCTCCGCAACACCAAATCAAGCGCTTCGGGCCAGTTATACGTTGAAATCAGCAACGATACGTTCATTGTTTGTCTGCTTTTCCTGTGTTCATGACGTTGTGTCGATCGGTAATGATACAACCCGTCCTGAAAAAGGTTTTCAAAAATCTGCCTGCAAAAATAACAAGGATTATGGGCATTTGCTTGGAAATCCTACTTTTGTCTTCATGGATCAGCATCAACCGGTCAGTGTCGTCATCCCGTGCTACAACCACGCCGCATTCCTCCGCGAAACGGTGGAGTCGGTCTTGAGATCGGATTATCCCGAGGTCGAGATCCTCATCGTGGATGATGGATCCAAGGATGACTCGCCTGCGGTAGCACGGGCGCTGGAGCGCGAGCATGCCAACGTACGCTACATCCACCAACCCAACAGCGGCCCGGCCCGGGCGCGCAACAACGGCATCCGCCAGGCCAAGGGGGCATACATCCTGCCGTTGGATGCCGATGACCTGATTTCGCCGACCTACCTTTCGGAGGCCGTGGCGGTGCTGGCGCAACGGCCGGAAGTAAAGGTGGTCTATTGCGAGGCGGAGAAATTCGGCGAGAAAACGGGGCGTTGGAACCTGAAGCCGTTCAGCCACGCATTGCTGGCGCGCGACAACATGATTTTCGTGAGCGCGGTTTACCGCAAGGCGGATTGGGACGCGTGCGGGGGCTATGCCGAAGACATGGTATGGGGCCGCGAAGACTGGGAGTTCTGGATCGGCATGCTGAAGGGTGGGGGGGAAGTGGTGAAACTGCCCAACGTGGGCTTCTATTACCGGATACGGTCAAACTCGCGCCGCAAAGGGATGACCAGCGCGCGCAAACGGAAGATCATCGGTTACATCAACCGCAAGCACCGCGACTTCATCCATGCCCAACTCAATGGTCCGCTGCGTTTCCAACGGACACACTCCAAACGCTACAACACCTTGTTGAAACGATTGGGTTTGTCCAATTGGTAGCAGGTTGACACGACACTAGATCTTGTCCCGTCGCTTGATGAATTTCAGGAAATAGTACTTCAGCGGATTGGTATACTTCAGGTGTTTCCAGGGCCTGCTGCCGTGCGGTTTATGGAGCACCGCTACGGTTGGCAGCAGGTAATTGCGAAAGCCCATGTCGGTGGCCTGGTAGGAGATGGTCGTGTCGAACCAGTGCTTGCTGTCGTCCAGCCCGGCGAAATCGTAGCGTTTCAGGAATTCGGGCGAGATCAACGTACAGCAAAAACTGAGGCTTTTTTTGGTCTCGATGGCCGAACCATCGGCTTCTTCCAATTGCTCCTTGAACCGCAGGTAGGGGAAATTGATGTTCCCCGCCTCGTCGATGGTGGCGGCTCCGACCAAGCCCAACGGTCGGTGCTGGCCGTAGAATGCCAATAGCCGTTGCAAGGTGTCGTTGTTCACGATTACATCCGATTCGATGATGATGAGCGGGACCTGTTCCGCCAGCGCGCGCCGTTGGGCATCCTGCAGCACGGTACGGTAATTCGGTGAGGGATGGTCGATCAGGTCTTCCAAATGGATCAGCGTGTAGCCCAGTTCGGTTTGGTGCCGCTCGAGTGCTTGCTTGGTGTCGGGCGTGCCATAGTCGTTGTAAACGACATGCTGAACGGGCACGTTGCTCCGGCGTACGGCCCGGATGGTTTCAAGGGTGCCGTCAATGGCGTCCTTCACGGGGGTGACCACGAGCGCTTGTATGGGGGGTATAAGGCTATCCATTCGTTTTTATCATTCCAAACCTTTTTTTCAGGCGAAATCCCAGCAATTTGGCCCGCCAGTCTTTCCGGTGCTTTCCCAACATGTAAAAATAACCATTTCCGCGTCTCGAATCACCCGGAATGATGGCGTAATGCAGCCGGTTTTTCCATAGCGCGTAGTCAAAACTCAATTGGTCCCGGCAGCTGTAATTTTTGACCATCTCCCACCAATCGCGCATGGCCTTGATCAAGGCAGACTCTCGGTGCCGCCTGAGCAAAACGCCGGAATAGACCAGCCCGTTACCGTTGGGGTAGCCTTCCGCCCTGAGCACGTCCATCTGTCGGCGCATCAAGTCAGGGTCGTCCTTTCGGATGCCGCGCGTTTCGGCCAGCTGCACCAACGCGGCATGCTCCTTGTAGATGCAATCGCGTGGATCCTGCGTGTTTTGCGCATGGTCGAAGCAGGCGATCGGCGTGTCTTTCAATAGCGTATCCACCAACCGATCCGGATTGCCGATGGCCAGGAAATTGCCATCCATGAAGATGCTGACGGCGTAGTCGGGTAGAAACAGGTCGGGGTTGATCTTCACGAATCGGCTGCTTCGGACGGGGTCGCCCGGTACAGGCGGCGCGATGACCGCGATGCGCCATGGCGCTACGGCCAACGAATCGTCGTCCGTGAAACAGACAAAATCCCAGCCGGGTCGTTCCTGTTGCGGTAGCAGACCCTCGTAGCCCCCGAATATGGCCGTATAGATAACCTTACCTGATCTTTTCGATACCATGGAGACAACGATACAATTGGCTGGCCTGTTTCTCGCGGAGCAATGCCAGGTTTTCCGCTTGGGAGACCCAACTTTCGGGATGGTGCAAATGGTATTGGACCGCGAAATGCTTCACCGACACGATCCGGTATCCGAGTCCTTGGAAGCGCCAGACCAGGTCATAGTCTTCGCCCACCGCCGGGCGGACGTAATCTTCGTCGAATCCATTGATGGCCAATAGCGCTTGTTTATAGCAAGAGAAATTGCAGCCCTTTATGGCGCTGATGCCCAGCCGTTGGATAATGGGTTTCGTCAGCGCATTCAGCGGCACATAGATGAGTTCTTCCACGAACTTGGCGCCATCCCGCAACAATTGCGGGATGCGCCATGGCAAGCTTTTCTGGAATGTGTTTATCGGCTTCTCTTGGAGTTCCCGGCTGAACCGAGGCCCCAATTTCACCCGTTTGCCGGCTAGGATGTGCCGGGGGTTCGATGATCGCACGTGGTTTTCGACAAATCTCGTGTGCAATACGCAATCGCCATCGATGAAGATGAGGTAATCGTGCGAAGCCGCTAGGATGGCCCGGTTCAACGCGTGGTTTTTCCGCCAGCCCACGTCGGGTTGGGTCAAGTGCACCAATTTGCTGTTGGGGAGTGCATAGCCGTATAGGAAATCACGCATTTCAAGGCTGTCGCCGTCCTCGGAGACGATCACTTCATCGGGCATGGTGGTTTGCCAGCATAGCGCATCAAGCACCGTGCCGAGGAATGAGGTGTTCTTGTACACCGAGATGATCAAGCTGACTTTCATGAAGTACGCTTCCGTAGTTGATTGGTTTCCCCGCTTTTGCAGGCAAACTTACGGAAAGGTAACGGCAAATCCAATCGTCGGCCTTTGCGTATTTACGGTAGCAGGGAGTCGTAAAGCGTGGCCATGTGGTTCGCGATGCGCTCGTCGTCGAATCGCTGTGCGAATTCCTGCCCGTGTGCGATCATCGTTCCGCGAAGGGATCGGTTATCCAGCAGGCCCGAAATGGCAACCGCGAGCGCTTCGGTATCCTGCGGATCCACGTAGTGCGAATGCGATCCGCCAGCTTCGGGAAAACATCCGCCATCGGTGGTGATCACGGGCACGCCGGAAAACAGCGCCTCCACGATGGGGATGCCGAATCCCTCGAACAACGAAGGGTAAACGAATAGGTGAGCCATTTGGTATAGTTTCGCCAAATCGGCCGTGTCGGCACCGTGGATGAAGATGATCCGTTTGGCCAAGCCATGTCGCGCGATGTAAGCCTCCAATTCGCGTTGGTAGGCCGTAGGGCGCCCGGCGATGACGAGCGGCACGTCCAGGCGCGTGATTGCCTTGGCGATGGCGAGTGCGTTCTTGCGTTTCTCGATGGTGCCCACGTTGAGTATGAAATCTTGGGGAAGCGCGTACCGCATACGTACATCGCCTTTTTCGGCATCCGTGTATCGCTGCTTGAAAGCCGGGTGGCACCCTTGGTACACCACGTCGATTTTGGTGTCGTCTACCTGGAGGAAATGCACGATGTCCCGTTTGGTTTGCTCGCTGATGGCCACGATGCGATCCGACCCGTGGGCGGCATGCCTGAACTTGCGGCGATAGATGGTGCGGTCTATCCACGGATAGAGTTCGGGGTACCGCATGAAGATCAGGTCGTGGATCGTAACGACGCTACGGATGCCCCGTTGCCGGAGGCCGGTCGGGAGTTCGCCGGAAAGGCCGTGGAACAGCTGGATGCCATCGAGCCGCAAGTCGCGCACCACCAAGCGTTGCCGCCAGAGGCTGTGGAAGCGCCTGCCGAAGCCGGTTTGGGGCAGTCGCTCCATCACTTGGGGTGCCGCGGGAACGAAAAGCGGCCGGTCTGCCGGCTTGGGGTTGTAGAGATAGTACGTATTTTCCGGATGATATCGGCTCAGTACACGGATCAGGTCCCGGCCGTAATTGCCCAGTCCGGTGCGGTTATGGAACACCCGCTTCGCTTCATAGCCGATGTTCATAAACCGGCTTCCTGTAATTTGGCAATGACCAGCTCGGGTTCGATCAGCTCCATGCTGTCTTTTCCATCGCAGCTGCAGGGTTTGTTGCCGTAAATCGAACTCGGGCGCGCGGGGTGATCGACCTGGATGCAATCTTCAGGATGCTGGCCATAACCCAGGAAACCGGCATAGGGGTGGGTGGGCCCCCAAATGGACAGTACCCGTATGCCCATCAACGAGGCCAGGTGCATGCCGGCCGAGTCCATGCTCAGCATCAGGTCGAGGTTCGAGATGATCGCCAACTCGTCGGCCAATGAGAAATGGCCGATGAGGCTATGCACGTTGTCGAATGCGCGTTGCCACGCTTCGGCGAGGCGCTGTTCATCGGGGCCACCCCCGAAAACGAGGACGTGGTGGCCCTTCTTGTCCAAATAAGCAATCACGGCTTCCATCCGATTCAGCGGATACACTTTCGGCTGGTGTTGTGCGAATGGTGCGATGCCGACGTAGGTGGCGCCGCCATCGGCGAATAGCCGTTTTGCCGTTTCCGGCAGCGATTGCCGATGGGGCCGCAACGCGTGGCGGAGCGCCATCGGAAACCCGAGTTTGGCCAGCACATCGGCATAGCGTTCGGGCATGGGCCTGAGGGGTTTCATGATTTTATGTCGCGGGCGGGTAAGCGCTTTTCTTCCTGTGCGGTCTTTATCCAGGTGCCTCACCGTTATCCCGATCAGCCGGAATGAAAAGGCCAGGAGCCGGCTGCGGATGTTATGGTGCAAATCGGCCACGAAGGCAGGTTTATATCGTTTCAGTTCGATAAACAGCCGCCTCAGCCCACCGAATCCGCGATGCGTTCCGTCGAACCGGCAAGGATGGAAAACAAGTCGGGGTATGTCTGCAAAAAAAGGCTGGAAAAAGGCCCTGCTCACCATCACCACGGTAAGCTGTGGGTGATATTCAACGAATTCGCGCAAGACGCTTGCCACCATGGCCACGTCTCCCATGGCCGAAAACCGGAATACCAGCAATGTGGGGTTACTTCCCCTGTCCATCACTTCCTCGCGGCGTAGAGTACCGGGTTCAATGCCGGATCGTTGTACATTTTCATCTGCTTATACACCTTCATGTATTTCCTGCCCGTGCGGATATCCTCCAATAATTCATCGATGCTTTGCGAGAGGTCTTCCTGTTGCCGGAGCAAGACCATCAGCTTTTCCATGCACGATGCGATGTGTTGGGCAGCGGCATCGATTTTCTGGGTTTCCTGCCGCATGTGGTAAACCTTCAAGCACAGGATGGAAAGCCGATCCAATGCCCACGCGGGGCTCTCGGTATTGACCCGTGCATCCTTGCGCGGCCTCACGTGCGTAAAGTAACGCAGGAAATAGTGGTCAATGAATTCCACGGTATCGGTGCGCAACTGGTTCGACTCGTCGATCCGCCGTTTCCAATCCAGGCCGATGGATGGCTCGATATCCGGATCGCGTACCTCGTCTTCCATGTGCCATTGCATGGTGTCAATCCAACATTTCCGGTATAAAAGATGCTCTAGGCTATGCGCAGGGTACGGGTTATTGAAGGGACAGTCAATGGAGTCGAAGATGTGGTAGTTCTCGATCGCTCGTTCGAAAATGCGGTTTGCCTTTTCACTGATCATCATATTGCTCGGAATTAAAACTAAAAAGTAACAGCTAAAAACCTATCGTCTACAATACGAAATATGATTCCGAAATGCTACAATGCTATCTTTTTTTATTGCTTGTTAGCAACACGGTTGATAATCAACCGCTTGGGTAGATTTTTGTTTCGTTAATCCGTTAACATTAGTCATAAAAATAATGCCAGCTGTGGAAATCGGCCGATTTTTGTGGAAAGTTTCTACGGATTCCCTTAATCCCTAAGTTGTTAGGTGATCCGTGTCGCAGGCCATTTTTTGGCTTTTGCGAGGCCCGTTCGCCCGATTTGTACGGTAAGCTAGGCAATCGCGATCGGTTTTCGGGGCAAGGGCGTTATTCGCCGAATTGCCCGGCATACGTTTTCTCCAAGGAGAACATCTCGTCGCGGAGCTTGGCGGCCTGCAGGAAGTCCATGTCCTTGGCGGCCTTTTCCATGTCTTTGCGCACCTTGTCGATGGCTTGCTTGAGCTGTGCCTTGCTCATGTACTGCACCAATGGATCGGCCGCGATGCTCGCGGTCGGTTCCGGCTCCACGTAGATTTTACCTTGCTTGCCGTCGCTGGCCCTGAAGTCGGCCACGGAGGTCTGCTCCAGGATGGCCTCGCGCGACTTCCCGACCGTTCGCGGCGTGATGCCATGCTCCTCGTTATAGCGGATTTGCTTGTCCCTGCGGCGATTTGTTTCGTCTATCGTCACGCGCATACTGTCCGTAATGGTATCGGCATACATGATCACCCGTCCGCGGTCGTTCCGGGCGGCGCGCCCGATGGTCTGGATGAGCGATCGCTCCGAACGCAGGAAGCCCTCTTTGTCGGCATCCAGGATGGCCACGAGCGTCACCTCGGGAAGGTCCAGGCCCTCACGGAGCAGGTTGATGCCCACCAGCACATCGAATTCGCCCAGGCGCAGGCCGCGCAGGATTTCCACGCGTTCAAGCGTTTTCACCTCCGAATGGATGTACCGCACGCGGATGCCCAATTTGGCCATGTACTTGGTGAGTTCCTCGGCCATGCGCTTCGTGAGCGTGGTCACCAGCACCCGGTCGCCTGCCTTGGCCACGCGATCCACCTCATCCAGCAGATCGTCCACTTGGTTGATGATGGGCCGGATCTCGATCACCGGATCGAGCAGGCCCGTCGGGCGGATCACCTGCTCCACCACCACGCCCTCGGTTTTCTGCAGCTCGTAGTCGCCCGGTGTGGCGCTCACATAGATGGTCTGCGCCACCAGCGATTCGAACTCGGGGAAGTTCAGGGGCCGGTTGTCCAGGGCGGCGGGCAGCCGGAAGCCGAACTCCACCAATGACAGCTTGCGGGAACGGTCGCCACCGTACATCGCCCGGATCTGGGGGATGGTCACGTGGCTTTCGTCGATGACCATCAGGTAATCATCCGGAAAATAATCCAGTAAACAGAATGGGCGCATGCCCGGATCGCGGCCGTCGAAGAAACGCGAATAGTTCTCGATGCCGCTGCAGTAGCCCAATTCGCGCATCATCTCCAGGTCATAGTTGACGCGCTCTTCCAGCCGCTTGGCCTCCAGTGGTTTGCCATCGGCGAGCAGCTGTTCCTTGCGCAGCTCCAGCTCCGCGCCGATTGCCCACAGCGAATTCGTGAACTTTTCCTTGGGTGTCACGAACAGGTTGGCCGGAAACAGCGCCATGGTCTCCATCTTTTCCAGCGTCTTGCCCGAGATGGGGTCGATCACGCTCAACTCGTCGATTTCATCGCCGAAGAAGGATATCCGGTAGGCATCGTCCATGTAGGCCGGAAACACATCCACGGTATCGCCCTTTACACGGAACGTGCCCCGTTTGAAGTCGGTGGTGGTGCGTGAATACAGGATTTCGACCAGTCGGTGTAGGAATGCATTGCGACTCACCACCGTGCCCACGCCGAACCGGAACACGGATCGCGAGAAATCCTCCGGATTGCCCATGCCGTATATGCAGGATACCGACGACACGACGATGACATCGCGCCTGCCCGACATCAATGCCGAGGTGGTGCGCAGCCTCAGCTTTTCGATCTCGTCGTTGATGGCCAGGTCTTTCTCGATGTACGTATTGCTGGAGGCGATGTAGGCCTCCGGTTGGTAATAGTCGTAGTAGGACACGAAGTAGTTCACCGCATTCTCCGGGAAAAACTGCTTGAACTCGCCGTAGAGCTGCGCAGCCAGCGTTTTGTTGTGGCTCAGGACCAGCGTGGGGCGCTGCGTCTGCTGGATCACGTTGGCAATGGTAAACGTCTTGCCCGAACCCGTCACGCCCAGCAAGGTCTGGTACATTTCGCGGGCATTCACGCCATCCACCAACTGGCGGATCGCTTCGGGTTGGTCGCCCGTAGGGCTATATTCGGATGTCAGTTCGAATTTCATGTGGATTGTCAAAGGAATACAAAGATAATCTTTTTTGCGCAACAAACCGGCGGCAACGCGGTTGTTAATGACAGATGAATTGATTAAGTTTGACACATGCTACATATCCTGACCCAACAAAACAGCATCGCCAACCATTTCCTGGCAGAACTTCGCAACGTCGAAGTGCAACAAGACCGCATGCGGTTCCGGCGGAACCTGGAGCGATTGGGCGAAATCTTCGCCTATGAAATCAGCAAGACGCTGGCCTATGAGCCCGTGGAAGTGGAGACCCCGCTGGGCATCGCCGAAACGTCGCTGCTCGCCGAACAGCCGGTGTTGGCCACCGTCCTGCGCGCGGGCATCCCGATGCATCAGGGCATGCTCAATGTGTTCGATCAAGCCGAATGCGGCTTCATCGGTGCCTACCGGAAAACGAAAAAGAGCGGTGCTTTCGAAATCCGCAAGGAATACGTGGGTACGCCGAACCTCGACGGGCGCACCTTGATCCTGATCGACCCGATGTTGGCGACCGGCAGGACGGCCGTGCTCACCTGCAAGGAACTGCTCGATGATTTCGAGATCCGTTCGCTCTTCATCGTGTCGGCGATCGCGAGCGAAGAGGGGATCGCCCACGTCAGGGCGTTCATCCCCCAAGCGCAGCTTTGGGTGGGTGCCGTAGACAGCGAGCTCACTAGCAAAGCGTACATCGTTCCCGGGCTCGGCGATGCCGGCGACCTGGCCTATGGCGCCAAGGCATAGGCGACAGTGTTGAAAAAGATTGCATTGTTAATAAAAACTTCATACTAAGTTGTTTGGATCAAGCGGGTTTTATCGGTAACTTTATATCGCATTCAGTTGCGTTCTTTTCCGTATCGTTTTAACCCCATCTTTATGACTTGGAAAAAATTCAGTGGCGAACCCATCCGCCAGCCCATTCTTGACGAAGTATCCACCACCATTGCCCGCGAATACGGCCTGGGCAACAAGCTCAAGGTCTGCATCGGCACCGACTCGCAGGTGAAGGGCGCCATTACCGAATTCGCCACCGTCATCGTGTTCGTGCGCGAGAAAAAAGGCGGCTTCATGTACATCCACCAAGATCGCACCACCGTAAAAATGAGCATCAAGGAACGGATGCTGGCCGAGGTGCAGCGCTCCATCGAGATCGCATACACCCTCTGCGATACGTTGGATCGCTATGAGGTGGATTTGGAAGTGCATGCAGACATCAACACCAACCCCATGTTCAAGTCCAACCAAGCGCTGCACGATGCGATGGGTTACATCCTGAGCATGGGGTTCGTGTTCAAGGCCAAGCCCGAAGCGTTCGCGAGCTCGGCGTGCGCGAATAAGGTGGTGCAGTGAGTTCGCGCATCACATCAACGGGTTTTCAATCGATAGCGTATACCCTCCGGTATCGACCGACAACTCGGGCTTGGCTTGCTGGATCTCAGCAACCGCCTCGCCGGTAACGGTGGTGCCAAAGACGTACAGGCGAGTCAACTCCGGCAATGCCTTCAGCTGGTCGAGCCCGTTGTCTCCGATGGCGGTCGCTGACAGGTTGAGGTATTGCAACCGCACGCAAGCTGCCAGTGCTTTTAACCCTTCGTCGGTTATCGACGTATGTTCCAAATGGAGCTTTCTCAACCCGGTGAGCTTGCCAATGTGCGACATACCCGCATCGGAAATCGCCGACCGGCCAAGTTGAAGCTGTAGGATGTTGTCTTTGAGCCGTACCAGCAGTTCGGCATCCGCGTCGTCGAAGTCGGGTGCGTTGATGGCACTGACCACCACATGGTTGCTTCCCTGTGCCACAGGAATCACTTTGATGCCCTGCGCCGCGAGCTGCTGTACCGCTGCGCCGTCCAGCGGTGGCGCTTCAGGCAACACCTGTTCGGTGTTTCCCGCTTCCAGTCGCGCCAATGTCGCACTGATTTCGTCCGGCTGTGGAACGTCTGCCACTAGGCCTTCAAACGGCGCACCCTGTTCGATCCACCAGCCGATCAAGGCGATTTCGTCGGGTGTGATCGTTGTGCGTCCCTTGGGCGGCATTCGCTTGTCATCGCCTGCGGGAAGGATCAATCGGACATAGAGTTCGCTTTCGTCCAGCTGTTTCGGTACGATTGCGGCTCCGCTGTCGCCGCCCGCCAGCAGGCTCCGCCGTTCATGGAGCGCCAATCCACCTTCCTGCTTGGTGGCCCCGTGGCAGGTTTGGCAACGCCGGGCCAAAATGGGTTGTATCAGCCCATCGTACACCGCGGCCTCCTGTACGTTCTCGAAAACCAACGGTTCCTCCACACGCTCCACACCCAGTAACCCAACCAAAGCCGGTGGCATGGCGTCTGTCAGATACCCTTTGCCATGGGTGAGCGTCCCGCCATAATGGCCGGTCACGCCCAGGAGCGCCATCAATGCGCCGAAGATCGCAAGGCGACCGTTGAACAACATCCGCATTCCAGCCGTTCGCCCGGGACCGCGGTGGTAGATCCACCACAGCCCCATGCTCAGCACCGCCACCGCCACGCCGAACCATTGGTGGAAATCAAGCGTACGGATGTCGTAGCCACCCTGGCTGGCGAGCAGGAACCCCAAGGCACTGGCCAGCACGGCGGCTACCGCCCCGATGAGCAACGTAAATGGCACGGCGGGAACAAGACCTGAATATGCAGGTCTCTTGGAAACCAACGCGATGACAAACGAAACAAACAATATCCCGATGGGCAGGTGCACCAACAAGGGATGCAACCGACCCAAAAACAAGGATAGATCACCTACGTTCTCCATTATTGGCTATACAATGGCACTTATCAACTCGCCCTCCACGTCGGTGAGCCGGAAGGGCCGACCCTGGAAATCATAGGTGAGCCGCTCGTGATCGAAACCCATCAGGTGCAGCATGGTGGCATGGAGGTCGTGTACCGATGTCCTGCCATTGATGCCGGTGAAGCCGATGTCGTCGGTTTCGCCATAGGACACACCGGGTTTTACCCCGCCGCCCGCCAGCCAAACCGTATAGGCGTCGGTATGGTGGTCCCGTCCGAGGAAAGGCATATCCTTGTCGTCGCGGTTCTCCTGCATGGGTGTGCGCCCGAATTCGCCGCCCCACACCACCAGGGTCTCGTCCAATAAGCCCCGTTGCTTAAGGTCCAGGAGCAATGCCGTCATCGGCCGGTCTATTTCACGGCACTTTTCCCGGAAGCCGATATCGATCGCCTCGCGCGCGTTGGTTCCATGGCTATCCCAGCCCCAATCGAACAACTGTACGAAACGCACCCCTTGTTCCACCAACTTGCGGGCGAGCAGGCAATTGTTGGCAAACGATTCCTTGCCCGGCTGTGTGCCGTAGAGTTCGTGTATGTAGTCGGGCTCACGATCGATGTCCATCACTTCCGGCACGGCCACCTGCATATTGAATGCCATCTCGTATTGCGCGATCCGTGCCAATGTTTCCGGATCGCCATAGCTGTTGTACTCTTCCTGGTTCACGGCGTTGATGGCCTGGATGGTCTGCTTCTTCAGGTCCCTGCCCATGCCTCCGGGATCGTTGAGGTACAAGACCGGTTCGCCTTTGGACCGGCACTGTACCCCTTGATAGACCGAAGGCAGGAATCCGCTGCCCCAGACACTTTTGCCCGCATCGGGCGTCTTGCCGCCCGATGTCAGTACGACGAATCCGGGCAGGTCGCTGTTTTCGGTTCCGAGGCCGTAGGTGACCCAGGAACCCATGCTGGGCCTTCCCAGCCGCGCATGGCCGGTATGCATGAACAATTGTGCCGGGCCATGATTGAACTGCTCGGTATGCATGGCCTTCAGGAAACTCACCTCATCCACCACCTGGCTGAAATGGGGGAGGTAGTCCGATAGCCATGCGCCGCTCTGGCCGTGCTGCTTGAACTGGGCTTGCGGCCCGAGCATCTTGGGCACCCCCCTGATAAAGGCGAACTTCTTCCCGGCCAGAATGGATTCGGGGCACGGCAGGTTATGCAGCTTATGGAGCTCCGGCTTGTAGTCGAACAGCTCCAATTGCGACGGGGCTCCCGCCATGTGCAGGTAGATGATGCGCTTGGCCTTGGCGGCGAATTGCGGGGCCCGCGGGGCCATCGGGTTCATGGAGTCAAGCGCCGCCATTCCGGTTGGCGCGCGGTCCGAATGCGACGGCCCACACCCGCCGAGCATATACCCCAGCGCCATTCCGCCGATGCCGGCCACGCATTCCTTCAGGAAGTGCCGCCTGGTCACCGATTGCAGCTGATGTCGCTGCGCCTCTTTTACCAACCTATCGATATCCATGGTCATCATGATTTAGTTACGAATTCATCCAAATTGAGCAGGGCGTTCGCCACCACCGAGAATGCGGCGATACGCGCATCACCCGGCTCGGTCGTCCTGAATTCACTGTTGAATTTGGCCAGCGCGTCGGCGTCTGCCGTATAGTAGGCATACGCTTCATCGTATAGCTTACGCAACGCTTCTTGTTTCTCTTCCACCAGGTTGCGTTGCATGGCCATCCGGTATCCCAGCCGTATCCCGGCTTCGATTTCATCCGCACCGCTCCGGGCCATGCGTTTGCCCAGGTGGTAGGCAGCCTCCAGGTAAACCGGGTCGTTGAGCGTGGTCAGTGCCTGCAGCGGGGTGTTTGTCCGTATGCGGTCAACCACGCAGACTTCCCGGCTCGACGCATCGAACGTGATGAATGAAGGGTAGGGGCTCGTGCGTTTCATAAAGGTATACACCCCTCTCCGGTATTGGTCTTCACCCGCGCTTTTCCGCCATGCCGCTCCGCTGTACACCGTCATCCAAACCCCCTCGGGCTGATGGGGCATCACGCTGGAGCCAAACATCTTGGTGCTCAGCAGGCCGCTCACGGCCAGCGATTGGTCCCTGATCTGTTCCGCTCCCAACCGGAACCGTGGACCGCGCGCATAATACGCATTCGCCGGATCCCGTTCCATCGCACCTTCGGCAATCGCAGACGATTGCCGATAGGTCTTCGATAGGACGAGTTCCTTCAATAGGGCCTTCATGCGCCAATCCTTGGCATGCATGAAGTCCAAGGCCAGCCAGTCGAGCAGCTCGCGGTGTATGGGCGGGTTGCTTTGGGTGCCCATGTCGCCCAACGGCTCCACCAGCCCGCGGCCGAAAAGTTGCGCCCACAGCCGGTTTACCACGGTCCTGGCCGTCAGTGGATTGTCTTTGCTCACGATCCATTGGCTGAATCCGAGCCGGTTCGCCGGCGCTCCCTGCGGGAAGTCGTTCAGTATCTCCGGTACCGCCGGTTCAACGGCCTCACCATGCACCATCCAGTTACCGCGCTCGAAGACGTGCGTGGTCCGCGCCATGTCGGGCGGATTCTCCACCATGATCGGTACCGAGGCCGGCTGCTGGTTCAGCAATTCGACGAAATCGGCGACCTTGCTGGCATACGCCGGGTCTTCCGCACCGGGCATCGTTGGCCGGAACGCCATCCATTCGATCATGCAAACGGCCTGGGTAGACGCGATAGACGGATTGCGGAAGGTCAGGTAAAGATCGTGTACACCGGCCATCGGGTGCATCGGGGCCAGCATCACGCGGCTTCCCTGTGTGGGGGGCAGGGCGAAATCGGCCAATACCCGGCCGCTCGGCGAGCCGGCGCGGATTTCCATCCGACCACCCGGTGCGGCACCGAAATAATTGAGGTAAAACGATTCCTTCCCGTCGAGCGTGATGGCCTTCATCCGGGCGGTGCCGCCGTTGCGCATGGCAAGCCATTTGGTATCGGCCAACGCGCCGTTTTGCAACGAGTCGCAATAGTGCGCATGGTACTTGGGTTCCAGGGTAGTCAGGAAGTGCGAAACCGATGCGAGCTCGTCGTGCGTTGCATACCGCCCGAGCCAGGTTTTTATGCTGTCTATCCGCCCCTGCGCGGCGGCATCATACATCCGTAGCTTCGGGTGTTCGCCAAAGGTGTCCTCGTCGCGCGTATTGTTGAAGAACGCATACGATTTGTAGTACTCTTCGAACCTGAACGGGTCGTAGGTATGGCTATGGCATTGCACGCATTCGAACGTGGTGCTCAACCATACCTGGTAGGTGGTGTTCAGCCGATCCATCACGGCCGCCACGCGGAATTCCTCGTCATCGGTGCCGCCCTCGTCGTTGTTCATCGTATTGCGATGGAACGCCGTGGCGATCAATTGGTCCTTGGTGGGCTCCGGCAGCAAGTCGCCCGCCAACTGCTCGATGGTGAATTTATCGAACGGCATGTCGGTATTGAAGGCCTTGATCACCCAATCCCTGTAGGCCCAGATTTCGCGGTCACCGTCGCGCTCGTATCCCTTGGTGTCGGCATACCGAGCCAGGTCAAGCCACCACGATGCCCAACGCTCGCCGAAATGCGGCGACGCAAGCAGGCTATCGACCCGGATCTCATAGGCATTTTTGCGCGTGTCGTTCAAGAAAGCTTCCACTTGCCCCAGCGTGGGCGGCAGGCCCACGATGTCCAGGTGTAGGCGGCGGAGCAACGTTTCCTTGTCGGCTTCCGGCGAAAAGCCCATGCCCATTTCCTTGTGCTTCTCGCCAATGAAATGATCGATGTCGCTGGTGAACCGGCTTGCACCCCATCCGAAAAGGGCACCAAATGAAAACCGGGGCTTCGGCACGGGTACGGACTTGGGCAAAGCATAGGCCCAGTGCGACCCCCATTCAGCCCCTTCATCCACCCACCGCGTCAACACGTCGATCTCCTCTTCGCTTAATGGGGCGGCGTTGTACGGCATCCGGAGTTCCGGGTCTTTTTCGGTAAGTCGCTGGATAAAGCTGCTGTGCGCAGCGTCTCCGCGCCTGATCGCCGGCTCGCCCGATTCGGTGGCCGCAAAGGCTTCCTCCTCGAACAGCAGGCTGAATCCGGCGTTTTTCTTCACCCCGCCATGGCAACTGATGCAATGCTTGTTGAGGATCGGCTTCACCTGCATGCTGAAATCCACGCGTTCTTCCCGCTGTATGCTCAACAGCCCGATCAGTACAACGGCTCCGGCTATGGCACTATAGATTCCGATTTTCTTCAACATATTGCGTTCCTCCTGTTCATGAAGCGATTATTCGACCAATGCGCTGATCGTGTTTCCATCCAGCGATACGGTGGGCTCAAATTTGTCTCCTTTCATATACGTTACAAAACTGTGCAACAGTTGGCGTGCCGCGGGTCTTTCCGCCATGTTTTGATGGAAGTCGATTCCCGAGACCACCAGCCGCCCGTTGCCGACCTTGCACTCAAATGCCAACGCCAACGGCCGGGCGGTGAACCAATCGTCAATAACGCGCACAATGGGCTGCAACCGTTCATCCACCGTCTGTAAGTTGATGGCATTGGAATAGGTCATCGCATCCCACCATTGCCAATTGCTGTGGTATTGGGTAGGAAACTTGGCAAATGCGGGATGTTCCGGATCGCATAGGATGCCCAATGTGTGCGGCGGCTGCCCACGTGTCCATGCGGTATTCCAGAAAATACTGGAAAAACCCACAGCGATATCGCCGCCTTTTTCTTCGCGCAATGTCGATTTGGGGAGCGACCAAAGGACCGACTTCCCCTGCGCCAACAGCGATTTCGCTTTGTCGTCCAGCCTATCGGTGATGTGGATTTCATCGTCGTAGCGGTACGTTTCGTCTGGGTATACGAAAAAGTCCCATTGGTTCAGGCAGTCACCTATAGCCACCTCTAGGGTCAGCTGTGTTGCCTCGTCGATTTTTCCGAGCGACTGGCTTATCCGTCCCACATCGATATTGTTTCCAAAGGGTAGGTCAATCTTGCCGAATTCGCCCTTGGCAAACGTATCTCCACCCCGCTTTATGATGCGCCATGAGGCAGCGGCCCCGGTTATGGGTGCCTTGCCATAATGGGCAGCCTCCACAGGCACCTCCAATAGTTCACTGTTCAGGAAAACCATCTTGGCGAATCGAGCCAACGGCACCGTCGTATTATTGAATTGGCGGAATTCCGATGCCGACACGTAGCCTTTTTCTTCCCAAAAGGGGTTTAATACGCCGACAAGCGCTGTCCCCTGCCCGGGAAAGTCGTGTAAATCGAGTAATTGGAACCCACCGAAGCCCGGTGTACGGAATGCCGCTTCGATATCGGCCTTGTAGCATATCACTTGTAGTTTACCTGAAGACATCAAGAAATCTGCTGCCAAGTGGCCCATGCCGTTTCTATTCAGCTTGTCTCGGAATATCTCGAAATTCTTGGCCTTCAGCACACCCTTATAGCGGTCAATTTCCTTGAAATCCGGGTAGACACACCATTGTCCTATTTCATGGCTGATCGTCGGTATGGCATGGTGGGCAATTCTGTCTCGCCAATCATAATCCGTAGAAGGCGGACGGCTGTTGATGATCGAGTTTAATCCTTCTTCCCAGCCCTGAATGCGTGGTTCCGGGATGTTATTGAAGTCGTTTTCCGGCACGGCGGGCCATCCACCAGCGGTGGTGTAGAGCCGCCTTGGATCCTTTTTCTTCCAATACTCGACAAATCCCACGAGAAATTCCTCCCGATTGTGTCCGCTGGGTTCATTGCCGTAGGCCATCAATAAAAATGATGGATGATTCCCATATTCGCTCACGATCCGTCGGCTCTCCTCATAGATGAAGTCGTCGATTGGAGCGCCATCCCCTACTGCCGTCCAAGCACCTGCTTCAACTTGAAGGTAGATGCCCACACTATCCGCTGCCAAGAACGCGGCTTGGGGAGGACACCACGAATGGAAGCGGATGTGGTTCATTCCATACGCTTTGCATATGGCAAAAATGCGGGCCCACTCGTTCACCTCCGTGGCGGGATAGCCGGTATTCGGAAAGATACAGCTCTCTAACGTTCCACGGAGAAATACCGGTCGGCCATTCACCACTAGTTGCGTTCCTTCAACCGTAACGTTGCGCATCCCAAACTGCGTGCGAATGGATTTCCTTTCCAGCCCTTCGCACACCAATGTGGTCTCCATTTCATATAGGAACGGATCGAACTCATCCCATATGGCGAATTTTTCACCCATATCGTAGACGACTTCGGTATCGGAGAGCCCATTAGTCAATACGATATGCTTCGCTACTTCCTTCAGTTTCCTGCGGGTCTGTTTTTCGTATGCCGTTAATCTCAATACCGCAGGCGTAGACCCACTGCCGCTGTGCCTGATGCTGACATTGGCTTTCACCTGCCCTGCGTCGACATCCGGGTGCAATTGCACGTCGGATATGGCCGTGGAAAACAGCGGGTAAACCTTAAGTTTCCCGACCATACCGTTCCAATTGGTCTGCGTATGATCGGTTATACTGTGCGCATTGTGCCCCACATCGATATCCTTGATTCGATTATCGACCCGGATGGTTAATGTATGCCGGCCGGGCGATAGGTAATCGCTGAGGTCAAAACGATGGGGTGTAGCCAAGCTGTTTTGCATCCCCACCTCATGACCATCGATCCAAACCCGGGTTTCCCAATGTGCCCGCTCGATGAATAGCTCGGCGCCATCGCCGAAACCGGTATGGGGTATCGTGATATCCCGCTGATACCATGCCGCCCCTTTATAATACGTATTCGGTTGCAGCCAATAGGGGATTTTTATATTGCCGGGCTGCCGATAACGCTCGTATTCGACAGCTGTAAACCAAGACGAATCCACAATACCTCCCGTCCAAGGCGTATTCACGTCTACGTTGAACCCCTTCCCGTTTGTCGTTATCGAACCGGGGAGTTTGACCTGGTCTTGCAATGTTTCTAGGTACCAGCTTTCATTTAGCCCCGCATCGTCGGGATCGATTGAAAAACGCCAATCGCCGCTTAAGTCCAACGCACGATCATCAGTCTGTGCTGACGTCGTGCTACAGCCTTGGGTAAGGAACACAAAGCTGATGAGCGAAGCATAAATAATTTGTCTAACCATAACCGATTGTTTTTATGACCTACAGTCCATTGAAAAGATTGTCCTTGATCGTTTGTTCTAGGCCGGTCGGGATTTCCCGACCGGCCTGTACCTAAAAACCGATTGGCGCGGCATTGGCTTCGGTGGGCCATCCCGGGTTCTGGTAAATCGGTGATGATTGGCCGGCGTTGTCGCTCGACGTGATCAAGAAGTGTTGGATGGCAATGGGATTGAAATAATGCGCCATCGTCCAGCGGTAGCCATTGAACGCCAACGAAGTGGGGGTCTTCTGGTGCACCCGCAGGTAAGGGCTTATCGACGGGTCGGACACGGCACTCCGATCCCCGATGCCATAGGTAAGCATCGCGGGCTCATACCAGTGCTGCATGGGCCCCCACAATTTGAATCCTTCGATGTGATAGGGCGTCTGGATGAGGCGATCCAGGGCACGCCACCTGCGCAGGTCCATGAAACGCAACCCTTCGCCCATCGTTTCGCAACTGCGCTCACGGCGGATGTTGTACAGCACCTTGTCGACCGGCTGCCCGCCGGAATGGACCGCCCAGTCTCCCATGGCTTCGATGGTAAGGTCGGTCGCATCGATGGTTTTCTGGAAATCGGGATCCACGCCGGCCCGCTCGCGGATCTGCTGCCAGTAGGACCGGGCCGTTCCGTCCAGGCTTCCATTCCGCTCGTAACAGGCTTCCATGTAGTTGAGGTATGCCTCGACGCCGCGGAATACGATGCTCCCCACATCGCCCCGCCCATTGCCCAGCTGCGCCCCGTCGTAGACGTTGCCTTTGCGGGCGATGTAGCCGGTCGGGTTGTCGTGGTTGCCCAGTACGTTCAGGATGTCGGGAACGATCACGATCGGGGTCGCATGGGTGCCCAGCGGCGACGGGTGCAGGATATTGATCTGTCCCGGCTGGGCCAGGAAGAGCCAAAGGCGGCCGTCGCGACCCGTCCGTACGTCCTTGATGTAGTCGTCGCCCTCATAGCCCGAGCCCGGTGCATAGATGGGAAGGCCATTGGCCATCACGAAACTGTTCACGTAGCCACGGGTATACCCCCATCCGTTATGTTCCTGTACCCGGTTCGGTATGTCGTTCATGATGCCCAGCCCCAGGTCGTAATCGCGCCATAAGAGCACCTCGCTGAAGCCGGACAGATCGGTCTCACTGAATTGCCGGGCGAGTGGATTGGCCTCGCTCGCCAGCGCGAACGCTTCGTTTTCGGTTTCCGCGCGCGCGGTCATCGAATTGGGCACCAACGGCGTGGCGTCGGCCACGGCCTTTGCCGCCTCCATCGCTTGGGTAAGAAAGAAATCGATCTCGCCCTCGATGCTTCCCGACTGGAAGTTATACGCGGCATTGTAGTCTTTGCCCTTCCCCGGCCATTCCGGGCCGTTGGGCACGAACGCCGTACCGTTGAAATACTTCAGGAACGTGCCTTCGTAGAGCGCCACCCGCGACTTGAGCAATTGGGCGCAGGCTTTCGACAGCCGGTTCTTCTTGCCATCGGGCGCCACCGTGTTCATCAGCAGGATGGCCGAGTCCAGGTCCGAGAGGATGAAACGCGCCACTTCGGTTTGCGGGGCGCGCTTGCTCGCCTCCGTCAGCACATCCATCTTGTCGGGCAGGGTGGTTTTGATGATCGGGAAATCGCCCAACGCCTGGAGCTTCTGGAAGTAATTCCAGGCTCGCATGAAATACATCTCGCCGATGTAGTGGCCCACCGTGGCACTGTTGCCGGCGATCTCTCCCGCCTGGAAACGCGGCACGACCGTCTGCAGGAAATAATTGCATTGGAAAATCCCACCGAATGACCAGGCACCGCCGCTTTGGGCGACTTTCCATTCGCCAGGCACGAAGCGATTGGCATAGGCCCTGCTCGCTTGGACGTCGGTATGGATATCTTTGTCGAAAGACATGAATAGGGTCAAGCTATCGTATTGCTGGATGGCATAGGCCGCCAACTGCGATTCTTCCACCAGGTAATTTTCAGGGGTCACGTCAGACAGCGGAGGACGTTCCAGGTACCCTTTGTTGCATGCATGGAGCGCCAGCACGGCCACGCACGCCAGCAGCAGTGAATTTATATCGATCCTTTTCATTCGTTATCGTTTTACAGGGTTAAACTGAGACCAAAGGAATACACTTTCGAGAGGGGGTAGGCGTTTCCGCCCCATCCGCCATCCACGGTTTCGGGGTCGAACATCTTGGCCATCTTGGTCATGGTCCATATGTTCTCGCCCGAAAAATATACCCGTACGCGTTGCACGCCTATCCGCTGGATGAGTTGCCCGGGGAGCGAGTAGCCCACTTGGAGGTTTTTCAGCCTTACATAAGAGGCGTCCTGTAGGTAACCCGTTTGCGCGTGGTGGTTTTTGTCGCTCAGCAGCGGCCTTGGATAATAGGCGTCGGTATTCAATCCCAGCGGGTGTTCGGGGTCGTCACGGAAATAGTCGGTGTGTTGCTTAAGGCCTACCAAGTCCCAGACAGAGCCCACCGCTCCCCAGAAATAGCGGCCGTTGTTGAAGTAGTCGCGCTTCAATACCGCCTGGAAAAACACACGCAGATCGATTCCTTTGAAATTGGCGCCCAGGTCGAGCGATGTGAGGTACCTTGGTGAATTGTTCCCGATGATGACCAGATCGCCGTGGTCGCCGATCGTATTGGCACCGTTGTTGATCAGCCCATCGCCATTCGCGTCTACGAACATCAGGTCGCCTGCCTGCCAATTACTGCCCAACGCATTTTGCCCGCCGTTGGGTAGGGTGGCCAGGTGCGCGTCCATTTCCGCCTGGGTTTTCGCGATGCCCAGCGTCTTGTACCCCCAGATCTCGCCCGCCATGCGTCCGGCGATGTACGTATCCAATTTTCCCGTCGGATTGGGATACCGCGTAATCTTGTTCCGGGAATCGGCCACCATGAAGCGCACGTTATAGCCCAGGCCATTGGCCAGCCGATCGTTCCAGGCCACGTCCAGTTCGATGCCCGATGTTTTCAGGTCGGTGTTGTTGGTCCGCGGCACGTCCGTGCCCAGGTTGACGGGAAGTTCGGGCGCCGGTCCGATCATGTTGTCGGTGTATCGGGTATAGTAGTCGACCGTTGCGGTGAGCCGGTTGCCCCAGAAGCCGAAATCGACCCCGAGGTTCCATGTCCGTACCTGTTCCCACGACAAGGTGGAGCTGATGAGCCCAGGGGCCGACGCGGTATTCGGCCGCGATCCGTTCACCAACCAGTTGCCATTTGAGCTGTTGATCGGCATCACCACATACGTAGGGTACCAATTTTCGGTATTCTGGTTGCTCAGCTCGCCATACGACCCCCTGATCTTGAACATATTGATGTGCCGTTGCAACGGCGACCAGAAGTCCTCGCTCGATAGGTTCCACCCTACGGAAAGCGAGGGCGAATAGATCCAACGCTTGTCCTGCCGGAAACGCGACGAGCCGTCGTACCGTAGGTTGCCTTCGAACAGGTAGCGTTCGTCATAATTGTAGTTGATGCGGCCGAAATACCCCAAGGTAGACCAATGGTGGTTGGCGCCTGCCACTTCCGGGGGCACGGGTTTCCCGTTGGGGTCATTGCCCGAGGTCACGTCCAATACCGGCAGCGAAGGCACGATCACGCCTTGGCGCTCGGCCATCAAGCCGCGCGTGTTCATCAGTTCGGTCTGGGCGCCGATCAATGCCTTCACCTGGTGTGCCCCGTATGACCGGCCGTATTCCGTGTAGATGTTGGCGTTCAGGTAATTGTCGCGACCTGCCTCCTCATGCACCTCCGACGCCCGCTGCGCCGGATAAGGTTGGCCGCTCACGTCATGGTTGAAGGTCTGCTGGAGGTCCCAGTGGTAGAACACGTCCGTGGTGCTGTAGTTGACATCGCCCATCACTTTCCAGCCCTCGATCGGCGCTACCGTCAACTTCAGCTGCTGGGCCAGCCGATCGGTCTGCCGCGCGCCCCGGCCACCGTCACGCAGGCTCAATGCCGGTGTTGGGCTATCGTACAGGTGGCCGTTGTTGTCGTAGAGGGGCAGTACCGGCCAGCCCTGCCTGCCGATGTTCTCATTCAATGAATTCGTCATGTAGCTGGGCCGTTCGAACTCCTCCCGGCTATAGCGGAAGATGTACGTGAGCGACGTCTTGTCAGACAGGGTGCCGTTGATCCGACCGGTTGTGTTGTAACGGCCGTATTTGTCGCCGCCGAACCGCATCAAACCTATCTGGTTCAGGTAATTGCCCGCTACATAGTAAGTCACTTTCTCCGTGCCGCCACTCGCGTTCAGCGAATACTCCTGCGATGGCGCGCTCGATCGGTAGATCGCCTTGTACCAGTCTACGTTGTCGTTGCCCTCAAAGTATCCGTCGCCCCAGATGTTTTCCTGGCCTGGTCGCGGCACGAGCGTGGTGGTTATTTTCCCATCCATGTAATCCCGTATGCGCTGTATGCGCTCCTCGGTGAAATACACCCCCTGGGCGGAATTCAGGCGGGCATCGTTCATGAAGTTTACGAAGGTGTACGAATCCATCATCTCGGGGAGCAGCACGGGGCTACTGGAGCGGAAATTGGCGTTCGCCTGCACCACCGCCTTTCCGGATTTGCCGGATTTGGTCGTTACCAGGATGACGCCGAAGGGCGCCCTCGAACCATAGATCGATGAAGCCGAAGCGTCTTTCAGCACGGAAATGTTGTCGATATCGTGCGGGCTGATGGCGTTGATGTCGCCCTCCATGCCGTCGATCAGGATCAGCGGCGCGCCGCTGGATCCTTGCCCGATGGTACCGATACCCCGCACGTTGATGCTGGGCCGATTCTCCAGGCTCCCCCCCAATTCGCCGCTTTGGGTGATGTTGAGGCCCGGAGCCGCCCCTTGAAGCGCCTGGGCGGCGTTCGATACCGGACGTGCGTTCAGCATTTCCGACCCGATGGTCGATACCGCGCCCGTGAGGTTCACTTTCTTCTGGGTACCGTAGCCGACCACGATCACCTCATCGAGATCGCTCATGGAGGCCTTCATGGCGATATTTACCGTTGTTTGGCTTCCTACCGTTTGCTCCGAAGGTTCGAACCCGACGATGGTGAACACCAAGACACTTTCGCCATCCGGTATCCGTAGCTGATAGGTTCCTTGGGCATCGGTGGTTACCGCCGTTCGCGTGTTTTTCACGGTCACGGTTACGTCCGCCAGTGGGGTGCCCGATTCATCGGTTACGGTTCCACTGACGATCCGCTGTTGCGTCGTTGCCGGTGTTGGCGATTGGGCGGTTGGCGGCATCGCCGCTTTCGGTTTCCCAACGATGATGGTGTTTTCGCGTATGCTGAAGGTTAGCGCCTGTCCATCCAATATTCGCGTCAGGAACTCGTCCAAGGGCATGCCCCTGGCCGTTATCGTCACAGGCTGCGCCTCCGATAGGTAATGGTCATTGTAGATGACCCGCAACGCGGTCTGGCGCTGAACATCGTTCAGTACGTCGGCCAGCGGCCTCTTTTTTGCCTTTAGGGTGATGTGTTGGGAGAACGATGCCGCACTCAGGTGCATGCAGCCCAACAACATCAAAAAAGCCGTGATTTTCATGGTCAATAGTAATTGGTTTGCCCGTGTCGGCGTACGGCCACGACCGGCGGGTTTCCTCATTTTATTCATTCGTTTCTTGGTACTGCTGCGCGCATGGAGACAGATTGCCTAACCTTTGGAAAGAAAGCAACTTATCCCTATGTTTGCAGGGTTTGGAAATCGGTTATTTACGCTAGCTACTAAATGGCTTTCCGAACATAACAGGGGAGATGCTGAAGACACTTCCCTGTTTGTTTTATTGGATGTCGCTAAGTCGGTTTTCTTTTCATCGCATCATTCTTGAGGGTTTATGGAAATGGTTATTCGATAATTAACTTACGGTTTTCCAATCTGAATCCAATACCCGAGAGCTCGAGGAATTCAAGTACGGTCCTTAGGCTTACGTCGCGACTCATCTCGCCCGAGAACGTAGCCGTGGGTGGCGTCGCGCGCTGATAGACGATTTCCACGTCGTACCACCGCGCAAGCTGCTTCATCACGTCTCCGGCGGGCGTCTTCTTAAACGAAAACACACCATTTTTCCAATTGGTAAAGAGATTGGTCTCTACCTGCTCGATCGTGGTCTCGGATCCTCGGATTGTGCTTTGCTGTCCGGGCGATAGCTTGGCCAGCCGATCGGATGCCGGATTCCGGACGGCTATCGCACCGTTTACCAGCGTCGTCTTCACCGTGTTTTCATCGCCATAGGCCGAAACGTTGAACTCCGTACCCAGCACGTCGATCTCTTGCCCCTGGCTGAATACCCTGAACGGTTTTTTGGCGTCTTTCGCAATCAAAAAATAACCTTCGCCGTCTATTTCCACCCGGCGTTCGTGCCCATCGAACCGGGCAGGGTACCGCAGCGTCGATGCGGCATTCAGCCAAACCTGTGTACCATCGGGCAAGGTCACTTGGTAGGTGCCGCCCTTGGGCGTGCTCAGTGCATAGTGGCTCGTCGTTGGGTTTGATTTCGTTATGCCGTACGGATTGCCTTCCTGGCTTTCGGTCTTCGATCTCCGGTCTTCGGTCGCCAATACCTGGCTTCCATCCAGATAGGTGATTCCGTCGGCTACGATGATCCCCGCCTGCGCCTCACTCAAATCGACCGTCCGCCCATCGGCGAGGGTCAGCGTGGCCCTGTTGCCTCCCGGTGGGACATCGTGCATGGATTGCCCTACCATGCCGGTGTTCGATTCGTATGTTTCGTCGGGGAAAAATACCCAGGTACCGATTAGCGCCATCAAAACAACCGCCGCCGCAACATAGGCAAACCACCTGACGGGCCGACTGGTACGCTCAACCGGTGTAGCGGGCTGCCCCGCCAATTTGGCCTGGACAAGCCTCCATACCCGCTGGCGGTCGATAGCGTGGTAAGTGTGCAGCTTTTCCTGCAGGTTCCGCTCGTTTTCCAATGACTGGAGGAATGCCCGATTTTGCGACCGTTCAGCCAACCAGGCGTCCAGCAACTCCCGCTCGTGCGCGGTAAGCGCATGTTGGAGGTGCTTGGTAATCAATCGGGTCAGCTCAACGTTCCTTTCGGGCATAATCGATTCCTAATTTTGAATAGAAACGACGGCCTCGGTAAAACGCCCAAAAAAAAGTGAAATATCCTAAAAGGTGCCTATAGTTGCGAGAATAGCGCGGCGATCAAAAAGGCTGGGTTGCCTTTCTTAAGGAGTACCACTTGGAGTAATTGTATGGCCCGGGCTTTCTGGTTGCGCACGGTCTTGACCGAAATGCCCAATCGCTCGGCCACTTCGTCGGTCTTCAAGCCATCGAAGAAAATGAGCTTGAAGATTTCACGGGCTTTCGTGGGGAGCCGTTCGATTTCCTCGTACAGCCGCTCGAGCACCTCCGCTTCCAACCGATCGAAATCCGCGATTTCTTCGGTGGTTTCTGCCGTTTGGCGATAGTCGTTGAAGGCCGTGTGTTGGCGTTTGCCTTTTTTCAGTTCATCCAGGCACTTGTTTTTCGTGCTGATGTACAGGAACCCCTTGATGCTGTTCAGGTTATCGAAGTCGGCCGCCTTCTCCCACAATTTCACGAATACCTCGGCCACCGCGTCTTCGGCTTCATGCTGGTCGGCCAGGAAGGATCGGGCATAGTAACACAACGGACGGTAGTGCAAATCGAATACGTACTCAAAGGCGTCAGCGTTCCGATGTTGGAACGCAGACGCCCAGTATGCTGCCGACTTCTCGTGGTTATCCATATTGGTCGTAGCAAATATAGGCTACGTCGCCAATATTTCAAAGCATGGGCAAAATCAATTGCCCAACAGTATTTCCACCCGTTGCCGGATTTTCTCCAAACCGAACTTCGTGTCGCTGGCATACCAGCCTTCAAACGTACCATGTTCCGCTTGGCGCAATCGGTCGGCGGCGGCTTTAAGTTCCACCAAGCCTGCTTGCAGGTGCTTGCGTCGTTGAGTCATGCCGTCCGTCGATTGGTAAGCGTTCGTCAACGCATGCAGCATGCGGTTCAGGTGCAGCATGAAATAAGCCTGTCCGCGCAGGTTGTCGTCAAAGAACCGTTTGCCGCTGGTGAGGCGGGCGTATACTTCATCCGCTCCTTCCACTACGCGTTGCAGTTTCCGGATGCTTTCGGATGTGCCCTCCAGCAGGAACTGCAGCTGCGTGTCGCCGCCCGTGGAGGAAGGAACCCGGAAGTAGCCCGGGCTGCCCTTGTCCGGGTTATCCAACGGGTGGTTATCCAGCGGATTGGGGCGGAATGCCCCGCGCTCCATGTCGCCGATCAGCTCTTCGGCGGCCCGGGCATAACGCATGTCCTGAAACAGGTACTGGCGTTCGAAGCCGGGGATGTCGCCCGGCTTCTGCTGCCAGTAGGATTTATAGAAATCGAGATAGAGGTCGGCGATTCGATGCGCCAGCTCCGTGCCGAAGTAATCGGTACAGAATCGCGTCAGGAAGTTACGGACCTCGAACGCGTCGAAGTTCCACATCATGTCGGCGTTGGCGGCCAGCTCCATGACATGCTCGCGGATGTTGCCCGCGTTCACTACCGAAAACACGAGGTTGCCGCCGCTCAGGCTATCCACCATCCTGAAATTCTGCTCCATTTTCCGGGGGCCTTCGGCCTGCGCCAGGTGTGAGCCCGAAGACGTGAACTGGAAATTGAGGTAGTAACCCACCGGTTCGCCCGAAAAGGAATGGCCCATGACGTCGGGCGCCGGGAAATGATCGCGGCGTGCGGCGACGAAATTCCGGATCAGGGAAGGCTCGTCGGGTAGCTTGAAATGCCCGTTGGCTACCAAGGTCGACATCTCGTTGTAAAGGGTCAGCCGCATCAATGGATGGGGGTCGCCCGTGGCTTCCTTCACCAGCTGTATCTGTAGCTTCACCATGGCATCGATTACGTCGGCTCGGCCTTGTGGGTCTTTCGGCGAATCGGGGAAGAATTCCCAGAAGGGGATGTCGCGGTTGCCGCGGAAACCCACCAACCAAATCACCTCCACGCCGTGGCGTACGGCCAGCTCGGCGTGGTAGCGCCACCATTCCGCCAAGGCTTCGACATTGGCGATTTCCAGGGGCGGCGGCTCTTGCTGCTTCACGTTTTTCCAGAAGGCGTCCCAATGTCGGTAGCTTGACCCGAACACCAGCATGTGGTGGCCGGTCACGAACAACCCGCGTTGTTGGGCCATGGCGGCTTCCCGGCCCAGCGGGTAGGGCGGGCGGTAGCTGCGTTCGTCGGCCAGTCCGCCTTCCAGGGTGTTCAGCTTGAGCCGGAGCATGGTCTCGTATAGGGCTTCGAAATTATCTTCCGATTGCGCCTGCCAAGGGTCGAGCAGATCCCTGTCGTTCGGGAACCAAGCCCTGTACCTGATGTCGGGCGAGGCATACGCTTGGTGGAAAGCAGCCGGTATGTCCAGCTTGCTGCGTGGCTGGGGCTGTTCCGATGTCCATCGCCATAGTGGCTTGACGCCCAGGAACAGCTCGCTGAAGCTGTAGACCGCATAGATCGTGCCGCGCGTGTCGGCCCCGTTGAGCACTACGCGGTTGCCATCGGCGTAGAGTTGATGCGCTTCCCAGCCCGTCGCACCGGGTTTCGATCCCGCGTATCGATCGGCGGTGGCCACCACGATCAGCGGTGCTTCGGTGGTGGGCAGTTCCGCCGTCAGTACCGGTGCATGGCCCAACACGCGCTCCATGTCTCGCGCGAGGTCGGCCACGGCCAACCGGACCGCCTGCGGTTCTTCCGGATGGACGAATAGCGTAAGCCTACCCTGCAGCGTCAGGCCCCCGTTTTTGTCAACCAACGTGTGACCAAATGCCGACAGCGTCGCGCAAGCGGTGAACACGAAGGCGATGATGTAGTTCTTTCGTGATTTCATAACGGATTCGCGTGTCAGTAGCCCGGGTTCTGGTCTTCCTGGCTTAATTGGTCATTGATGTCGATCTCGCGCTGCGGGATCGGGAACAGGATGTTTTCCGGTCGCGGGTTCTTTCCGGCCGCCGTCATCACGGGTACCACCCTTTCCGTGCGCATCAGGTCGAAGTAACGCCTGGCCTCAAAGCAAAACTCCCAGTTCCTTTCCTGGAGCACGGCGTCCCGGAATTCCACCTGCGACAGGCCGTTCGGGAGGTCATCCAGGTTCGCCCGTTGCCTGACCTTGTTGATGCCTTCATAGGCCTGCGTCGTCGGCCCGTCAACCTCGTTGCGGGCTTCGGCATTGATCAGCAGCACATCGGCGTAGCGGAGGATGGGGTAGTTGTTGCTGTTGTTGTTCCGGGCAAATGGCGCGGGGTCGTAATATTTGAAGATGCTCAGCTGCGTGAGCTCGCCCGTCTCGTAGCTCAGCACCTGCTGGGTCTGCGGGTGTACGAAGCGGGACAGGATCGAGGCATCTCGCCGTTCATCCTCCGGGTCGAAAGACAGCCAGAAGGCCTCTTCCACCAAGTGGACACCGTAGCCGCTGCCTCCCAGTAGGATCGGGTTCGCCTGGCGGGACATGAAGAAGTGGCCGATGTGGTTGCCCACGTTCTCCGGCCCCGACTGGTATTGGCACATGAAGATATGTTCCAGTTTGTTCTTGTTGGCGATTACCCACAGGTCGGCGTAATTGTCGTAGAGGCCATAGCCGTAGGCACCGGCGCGATCGATCACCTCCTGCGATTTGCTGACGGCGTTCGGCCAGTCCTTTTTTGTCAGGTATACATAGGCCAACAGGGTGGCCGCCGCGCCTTTCGAGGCCCGTCCGCTGTTCGCCCCCGTCTGCTGGTCGGGCAACGCCGCTTCGGCCGCCACCAAATCGGCGATGATGCTGCCGTACACCTCATCGACCGAAGCGCGCCCCAGGCCAAGTCCCGTCAATGACGCCGTTTCCTGCAAACGCAGCGGCACGCCGCCGAATACGCGTACCAGCGTAAAGTAGTGGAATGCCCGGAGGAACCGGGCCTCCGCCACGATCATGTCCCGCCGCCCGGCATCCATCGCGATTCCGGGCACGCGGTCGATGACGGCATTGGCGCGGTTGATGTTGTTGTAGCAGGTGTTCCATAAGCCCGTGGTGATGCCGTTCTCCGGCTCGAACTGGAAATTATTGATGTTTATCCGGTCGATGTTCGTGCCTTCTCCCTGATAGGTCTGTTCAGCGGCCATGTCGCCGATGAAGTACATGTTGTGGCTGTATAGGCCCCGCAAACCCGCATACACCGCCACCAGGGCGGCCGTGGCCTCCTGTTCGGTGTTGTAGTAATTGGCCGGCGAAAGGAAGTCTTTGGGGTCTTCGCGTAAGAAGGAGTCGCTGCATGACGAAAACAACAAGGCGGCGATCAGTATGGCAGTCGTGTGAAAATCTATCCTTTTCATGTTGGGGTAATGTTAAACGTTAGATACCAATATTCAGCCCGAAGATAAACGTCTTGGCCACCGGGTAGCTGCCGCGATCCACACCGATGCTCAGGTTGTCGTGGCCGAAGGCACTCACTTCCGGATCGAAGCCGCTGTAGTTGGTGAAGGTGAGCCAGTTCTGCGCGCTTACATAGACGCGGATGGAACGCAGGCGTGCCGCAGCGGCCAAGCGGGGCGATAGGTTATACCCCAGGTTCACGTTGCGCAGGCGCAGGAATGAGCCGTCTTCCACTTGTTTGTTGGTGATGCGCGAGCCGAGCGCCGACCGCGGGATATCCGTATCGGTATTGGTCGGCGTCCAGCGGTTCACGGCCTCTGGCACGTTGTTGTTCAGCTCCGCGTTCAGGTTCAGGTTCAGGATGCTGCTCCCCTGTACACCCTGGAAGAAGACGCTCAGGTCAAAGTCCTTGTACGAAAAGGTGTTGGTGAAGCCATAGAAGAAATCCGGTTGCGCATAACCCAGTATCGTGCGGTCATCGGCATCCAGCACGCCGTCGCCGTTGATGTCCTTGTAGCGGCGGTCGCCGAGTTGCACGTTGGGTTGGCTCGACGCATCGATTTCTGCCTGCGTGCGGAAAAGCCCGTCGGTGAGGTACCCGTAAAACGTTCCCACGGGTTCGCCCACCCGCAGTATGCCCGAGAAGGGGAGCTGCCTGCCGGGGCTCGCCTGGCCGGCTGGCCGTTCGTATTCACCGCCCAGGTCCAGCACCTTGTTGCGGTTGAACGTGATGTTGAATGCACTCTCCCACTTGAAAGCCCGGTCTACGTTGACCGTGTTCAATGCCAGTTCCAACCCCCGGTTTTCGATGCTCCCGATGTTCTGGAGGGCGGTCTCGAAGCCCGAGCTGTTCGGGATGGCCACGTCCAGCAAGAGGTCTATCGTCCGTTTGTTGTAGTAATCGGCCGTCAGTTTTATGCGGTTCGAGAACAGCCCGACATCCAGCCCTACGTCGTATTGCTCGGTCGATTCCCAGCGCAGGTTGGGGTTGGCCACCCGGCTGGGCGTCAGTCCGCTCACGATGGCACCCCCGATCGGGGCATTGCTGTTTGACAGCGCCGCCAAGCTCCGGTACTGCGGAATCTCCTGGTTGCCCGTCCGCCCGTAGCTCAGCCGTACCTTCAATTCGTCCACGAAGGTCAGCGATTGGATGAACCGTTCCTCAGACAGCCGCCAGGCTACCGATCCCGAGGGGAAAAAACTGTACTTGTTATCCGCGCCGAAACGCGAAGACCCGTCGATGCGGCCCGTCAGCGTTACCAAGAACCGGTCATCGTAACCGTAATTGACCCGGCCGATGTAGGATTCCAGTGCCCATTCCCGCCGGGATGATTGCGGCGGTATGGTCAACGCCCCGCTGTTGAGCGAGTTGTGCTCCAGGATGTCATTGACGAACCGTTGCGACCCCGTCCGGGCGGATTCACGGGTAAACGCCTGCCGCGTGAACCCGACGAGGCCCGTAAAAGCGTGCCGTTCGTCGAATGTGCGCTGGTAGGTGAGCGTGTTCTCGTTCAGCCAGCTGAAACTCTGGATGAAGCCCAGCCTGGCTACGGCATCCACGCCTTCGTCCTGGATGGCGGCCGGCAGGAAATAATCCTCCTTCACGTTGATCTGGTCGATGCCCAAGCTCACGCGCGCCACCAATCCATCCAGGATTTTGTAGTCGGCATTCACGTTTCCCAGGATGCGGCTTGTCTTGGCCAGGTTGACCGTTTCCAGCAACCGGGCTATCGGGTTTACGATGAAATTGCCATTCTCCGCAAAGAACCGGTTGTAGCTTCCCGCGTCGTCGTAGACGGGCTCCACGGGCGTGGTGGTGATGAGCGAGGTGATTGCACCGATCGAACCGGCACCTGCCGGATCGGTGTCTGAGGTGATCTGGTTGTTGAGCGTGCGCGAACCGTTGACGCTGGCCCCCAGCTTCAGCTTATCGGTGATCGAACGGTCCAGGTTGATGCGTACGGAACCCCGCTGCAGGTTAGACCCACGCACGATGCCTTCCTGCCCGAAATAGTTGCCCGAGATGGCATACTGCGTTTTCGCGTCGCCGCCATTGAACCCCAGCTGGTAGTTCTGGATGGGGGCTACCTGAAAGCCCTCCCGCTGCCAGTTGGTGCCCACGCCGTAAGACTCGGGGTTGGGGTAGGGTTCCGGATTGCCCAGCATCGCCTCCTGCATGTTGGCCAAACGGGCGAATTCCGTCGCGTTCAGCAACGGGATTTCGCGGCCAACGCGCTGCGTGCCGTAGTACGATTCGAAGTTGATGTTAGACTGCCCCGCTTTCCCCCGTTTCGTGGTGATGATGACCACGCCGTTGGCGCCCCTGGCGCCATAGATCGCCGTGGCCGAAGCGTCTTTCAGGATTTCCATGGATTCGATGTCGCTCGGGTTGAGCGAGGCCAGCACGTTGGCCGGCTGGCCGTTGTTCAGCGCCCCGGCGGTATACTGCCCGTTGTCGTTGTAGATCGGGAAACCATCGATTACGTACAGCGGCTCGTTGCCGGCGCTCAGCGAATTCCCGCCCCGTATCCGCACCGAGACGTTGCCTCCGGGAGCCGAAGACGTCTGTGTCATCTGTACGCCCGCGGCCCTTCCCTGCAAGGCTTGGTCGGCCGAGGTGATCACCACGTTCCGGATGTCAGATTCGGCGATCGACGAGATGGATCCCGTCACGTCCTGACGTTTTTGGGTACCGTAGCCCACCACCACCACTTCGCTCAGGTCGCTTACCGAAACGTCCAGCCGCACGCTGAGCTGGTCGCTGTTTCCGATGGCCTGTTCCCGCGATTCGTAACCCATCATCGAGAACACCAGGACCTGGTCGTTGTTGGCCAATTGGATCCTGAATTGGCCAGCGGCGTTCGTGGTCACTTGCACGGCAGAAGCCTTGGCCGTTACGGTCACCCCCTCCAAGGGCTGGCCCGTTTCATCGGTCACGGTGCCCGTTATCACCCGTTGCTGCGCGGGCGCGGCGCTAGGCTCGGCCGGCGGTGGGGTTCCCGCGCGCCGCTCCCGGCCGATCAGGATTGTCATCTCACGGATGTCGTAGGTCAACGCCTGTTCGTCCAGTACGGCGTCCAGGAAAGCGGCCAGCGGCATTTCCTTTGCCGATATGCTCACCGGTTTGGCGTGTTGCAAAAACTTGACGTTGTAGACCACCTTGTAGTTGGTCTGTTGCTGGATGGTGTTGAACACATCCTTCAGCGTAGCGCCTGTTGTATTCAAGGTAATCGTCTGGGAATACGACGTCGCGCTGAGGTGGAGGCATCCGATAAACACGAAAAGTGCCGTCAATTTCATGATGCGAAAAACTTGTTTTCGATATAGCCCGGATATTGCAAAGCCGGGAAACTGGATTTTCCTATTCATGGCATATAATTGCCACCGCAATACTTTTTTCTTAAGTTTGCAGTGATGGATAATGGTGATTTTGTTCGTTAACTAGTCCTAAAGTTGCGTTATCCAACATCGCAGGGAGGATGGTGGTTCGTCTTCCCTGTATGTTTTTTCCAGCCGCTCGCTTACGTGGTGTCCGTTGTCATCATAATCATTGATTTTGTTGGTTATTTGATAATCAGTGTATTGCCTGCTAATCGGTAGTCGATTTCCGAAACCCGCAGCATTTCCAATACCGTTTGCATGGTCACGTTGCGCGGTAGCTGGCCGCTGAAGCGTTCCTTCGGGGCGCTGCTTTCGTAGACGATGTCTACCTCGTACCAGCGCGCCAGTTGCCTCAGCATCGCTTCCAGCGGCGTGTTGTCGAAATGGAATACCCCGTCCTTCCAAGCCGTGTAGGGCTCTACCTCCACGCGGCGCGTTTCGGTGGTGGCACCGCGCACCGCGCTCTGTTCGCCCGGCGACAGCAGCTTTGCGGTTTTGGATTCGAGGTTTGATACCCGTACCATCCCTTCCACCAGCGTGGTCTTGGTTTCGGCGTCATCCCGGTAGGCCGAGATGTTGAATTCCGTGCCAAGCACGTCGATTTCCTGTCCGTGGCTGACGACTTTGAATGGACGTTGGGCATCGTTGGCGACGGAAAAATAACCCTCGCCGTCGATTTCGACCACACGTGCGCCGGGCCCGAAATGGCTGGGGTACCGCAACGTCGAGGCGGCATTGAGCCACACGTCGCTGCCATCGGGCAGCGTGACTTGGTAGGTGCCGCCTTTGGGCGTGGTGAGCGTGAGCGTTTGTGAGACTGGCTCACTGAGCACATCACTTCCGTCAAGGTAGGAAATCCCGTTCGCGACGACGATGCCCGCTTGTGATTCGCTCAGGTCTATCCTGCGCCCATCGGCGAGGGTCAATGTGGCGCGGTTGCCGCCTGGCTGGATATCGTCCGTTTCCGCGATTTCGGCTTGTCCATCGGCGGGCCTGCGATCCGTTATCCGGTCGCCATAAAACAGCCACGTGCCCGCCACCGCCGCCAAGAAAATCGCCGCCGCGTAAGGCACCCAACGGAACGCCCGCCTGCGGGTCCCGGTTTGTTCCGCTTCAAACCTGGCGCTCAACTCGTCCAAGCCGCTCGCTTCGTGCTCCGCATACCGATTGAACCACGCATGCATACGCGCCTGCTCTTCAGGCGTACAAAGGCCCTGTCGGTACCGTTCGAATAATTGCCTGATGTCTTCGCGTTTCTGCATAAATTTACAATTGGCTCCAAAAGGTTCTCATCCCTTTATATAGGGCTATACGGATGGGGAAGGCAAAGGTTATAGTCGTTGCGTTATTTTTTTTGCAATTGGCGCATCCCCTCGGCGTAGCGCTGGCCGAATAGCGTCGCCGATTCGCTGTCCAGGTGCGTGCCGTCGCCGTTGTGCACCAGGTCGGCCGATGACACCACGACGGTATGCGGTACCCGCTGCTGCACTTCGGGCAGTACGGCGTTGATGTTGCCGAATTGCGCCTTGTAGGGGCCCAATTCGCCGATGACGAACGGCAATTCGGGGTTGCCCACCACGCACCGGATGCGTTCGATGAGCGTGGCCAGGCGCGCCACGTACAGTTTCGCGGCTTCCGGGTTGCTGTCGGCTTCACCCTGGTGCCAGAGCACGCCCTTGATCTCGCCGTGTTTCATGGCTTCCATGATCCGCATCACGGCATCGTTGTATGGGAATGTGCCCGTCACGCTGTCGGGTACGCCGGGCGCCCATTTCCGGATGGCCGTGCCGCCCACCGCGCAGGGCACTAGGCCGATGGTGGTCCCGTCGCTGCCTTCGAGCATCGACAGGCCGAACGAAAGCCCGGGGCCCACGCCCGCCACTTGGGGCTTGTCGAAATGCAGCGGATGGCGCGCCGGCACCCATTGCAGGTCCTGGGTCAGCATCAACAGGTGTTCGTGGCCCATGGATCGGTACGCCTCGGTGACCTGGCCCCTGCCGGCCATGTTCGATTGGCCCATCAGGATGTAGATGTGCATGCCGCTGTCCGGCAGCTGGGCCAGCGCGGCGTGGCAGGGAAGCAGGAGGGCAAGCAGCCAAAATTTCATTGCAGTCATTTTTCTGAATTCGTGTTGGTATAACTAGTATACGAATGGGGGGTGGTCATGTTATAGTGGCGGCGCGGATTAAAAAAACAGCAAGGAGACCAACCGTTGCAATTTGCCCCGCAGGATGCGTGTGGCCTGGTGCTTGTGCTGTTTCACCGTGCCTTCGCTGATGTCCATGCGCAGGGCGATTTCCTTGTTGGTCAGGTTTTCGTGCCACGACAGCTCGTACACTTCCCGCATCTTCGGTGGCAATTCGCCGATCTTTTCGGCCAATAGCCGTTCCAGTTCGCGGGCCAGTACGGTCTCTTCCGTGGCGCTCACGGATTGTTGTTCGAAAGCCAGGAACGAGTTGACGTATTCGTCGAAATATTTGCTGCGGCTCATGGCCGTGAGGATGCGGTTGCGCAGCACCGTATAGAGGAAGCCCTTGATGTTACCGGTGGCGTCGATCCGCTCCGCCCGTTGCCACACATCGGCAAAGAGCTCCTGCACGGCATCGTGGGCGTCGTCGCGGTCGCGCAGCAAGTGGTAGGCCGCCAGGTACATCGTTGCGCGATGGCGCTCGTAGAATGCGGTAAAGGCGTCCCTGTCGCCCTGCTGGATGCGCAAGACGAGGGCTTCGTCGGTAGAAGCCTGTTGCTTTCGGTGGCTTTGATCCATATTTCCTCCCGTTAACACAAAGCGATGAGAACCTCTAGGAGTAACCGGTCTTGGCAAACTTAGGCAAGTTATTCGGTAAATGCAAGTGGGAATTGGGCGCGCGCCTACCGGCCATGCAGCACCCCATCCTTCCAATAGAATTCGGCATCGCCGGTCAGGTTGATGGCGTCGATGAATTCCTGCAGCGGACGGTTGCGATCTAGCTTGCCGCGGAACTGCACGTGGCCCACGCTGTCGTTGTCGAGCACCAGGCGGGTGTCGAACCAGCGCTCCAGCATCACGGCCAGCTCGGCCACCGGCGCATCGCTGAAGTAGTGGATGCCCTCGCGCCAGGATACGGTGTTGGCCAGGTCGAACGGCTGGATGCGGATTTCCGGTGCGCCATCGGTCACCACCGCCTGCTGCATGGGCGATAGGGTGGCCCGTTGGCCTTGGTAGCCCACCGCCACCCGTCCGGACACCAGCGCCGTCAGCACCTGCCCCGGTTGGTAGGCGTTGATGTTGAATGCCGTGCCCAGTACCCGCACCTCACCCTGCGGCGTATGCACGGTGAAGGGCGCTTCGGTATCGCGCGAAATCTCGAAATACGCTTCACCGCCTTCCAGGTAGACTTCGCGCACGCCATCGGCGAAGCGCGAAGGGAAACGCAATACGGTCGTGCTGTTGAGCCACACGATGCTGCTGTCGGGTAGTAAGATCTTATAATCGAGCGTACGCGGTACGGTCAGCGTGTTCCACGTCACGGGCGCGCCCGCATCGGCCGCGTCCAGGTATAGCACCCGGTCGGTGTTGGCGATGGTGGCCCCGTCGGCGTCGAGGTACTGCGTGCCGGTGCTTTGCAGTGGGAGTATCTTGCCGTTGCCCAGCGTCAGCGTGGCCAGGTGGGGCGGGGGCAGGTCTGCCGGTTTCCAGAAGAACAGCGCCGCGGTAACGAACAGGAGCACCGCTGCCGCCGCGGCGGCCACCCCTAGCCAGAGGCGGCGCGCCTTCCGCCCCGCCGCCGGCCCTTCGTCGGCGGCATTGTCCGCCGCGCCGCCCATCGCTTCGCGTACGCGAGGCGCCAGCTGTTGCCAGGTGTCTGCCACCGCCGCCTCGCTCAGGAAGGCATCGGTTGCCGTCAGCTCGTCCAGCTCCCGCTTCACCTCGCGCGCCACTGCGCTCTCGCGCAGCAAGGCCTCCGCCGTGGCCTGCTCGGCAGGCTCCAGCAGCCCGTAGTGGGCCTTCACGAGCAATATGGTGATCTCTTCCCTCGTCATGGTGTCCAATGGTTGGTAAGGTAATGCAGCAGGGCCAGCATCGGGTGAATCCACGGCGCGATCAGTTTCAGCTGCTGGCGCATGTTGCGCATGGCCAGCTTCAGGTTGGTCTTGAGCGTATTCAGGCTCACGCCCAGCAGGTCGGCCGCCTCCTGGTATTTGCGCTGCTCCACGTGCACCAGCCTGAACGCCGCCTGTTGTTGCGGCGGCAGCGCATCCAGCACCTGCGCCACGCGCTCCAGCAGGTCCGATTCCCGCTCACGGGCTTCCCCGTCGGCCGCGTCGTCCACGGGCAGCCCTTCGGCCGCCGCGGCACCTTCCACCGCATCGCGCCGTTTCCGTTGCCGCAGCCAGTAAAGCGTGTTGTTGTGCACCGCGCGGTGCAGGTAGCCCTCCACGTTTTCCATGTCGCGTTCCAGCACCCGGTTCTGCACCAGCGCGAGGAAGGTCTCCTGCACGATGTCTTCGGCCGCGTCCAGGTCGCCCGTCAGCGCATAGCCATGGCGCACCAGCTCGCTGTAGTGGCATTTGAACAGCGTTTCATACGTCAGGATATCGGGATTCGGCCCCATGTCGTTGGCAAACATAGGTAAACGGTCGGTTATCTGCAAGGGAATGCGATGAAGTCGTCCGGCATTGCACCGGGCGGCTTCATCGCAAAAGTACCTGTTTTTTTGGCTTCGGCTAGTTCTTCACCGTAAAATCATCCTTGCTGGTTACGATCTGGCCGTTGCTTTCCACATTGATTTTCATGGCGCCCACCGTAGCCCCCGAAGGCACGAGCACCCGGATCTGCGTTTCGCTCAGCGAGGTGATCGATGTGGCTTCCACGGTGCCGAACCGCACCTTGGTAGACCACGTGTCGGGCGAAAAGCCGCGCCCGGTGATGGTCACCACGCTGCCGGGTATGCCCGAAGTGGGGCTGAACGACGTGATTTCGGGGCCGAAGACCTCAAACGTGCCCGGCAGGACAACGTCGCCGTTGGCGAAGTGGATGGTCACTTTATGTTTGCCGGCAGGCGTACCGTAGGGCACGTGCACCTGGAGGTTCGACGGATTCGAAGCGGTGTACGCGCCTGTCCGGACGGATCCGAAACTCACCTCGTAGTGCCTGTTGGCCAGGAATTGCCCCGCGATGGTCACCGCCGTGTTGATGGCACCCGTTGCCGGGCTGAACCCGCTTGCCGTGGGGCCAACGATCTTGAATGCGCCCGCCGCCGTCAGGTTGAACGGCCCGATGGCATAGGACAGCGCGTACGTCCCGGAAGGGACGCTTTCGGGAATATACACCGTTACCCTATCCTCGCTTACATGGTAGATTTCCAGTACCGTGTTGCCCAGTTTCACGATCGGATAGTTGCTCGTGCCGCCATACAGGCCGGTGCCGATCAGGTCGATGGGCTGGCCGGGCAGGGCCTGCTGCGCGGACAACGACGAGATCACCGGTTTGATGAGCGTGAACTCGCCGGGCAGCTCGGTCTGCACATTGTTCACCCAGACGGATACCTTGGAGGTTTCCTTGGCATTGTCGGGTACGTAGAAAATCGGCGTTTCCGAATAATAGGCGCTGGTCGACTGCGCGTCGCCGAAGAAAAGCCTGAAATTCGCGTTGTCGTAATAATACGAATAGGGTAGGTTTTCACCGATCAGCGTCACGGCAGATCCGATCAGCCCGGACTTGGGCGCGAAATCGGTCACGCGCGCCTGGATGGTGAACCCATGGCTGGCCTGGTACCGTTGCTGGCCGATCTGTACGCCGATCTCGATGGTGTTGTTGTGCCTGGCGTTGATGCCCGAAGGCACTTGGGCCACGATTTTCGTCCGTTCCACGGATTTCGCCGCGGTGGCCACGTTGCCGAAGAATACCTTCACCTCCTCGGCATTGGTCGTGTAAAACTGTCCGTTGATGGTGATCTCGTCGCCCACCTTGCCCATCATCGGGGCCACCGACGATGCCGACGGCACCGGCAGCGTCGCGATCTTGACCGCCCCGTAAACCGTGCCGTTGCTGTTGGTGATGTACGATCGCACCTGTATCACGTTGCTGTAGATGTTTTCCAGCACGTTTTCCACGATCCTGCTGTACTTGCCGGCTGTGGGGGCGTTGCCGAGCGAGACCTTTACGCCCGTCCCGATATCCAGGCTATTGCCGTAATAGCCGTTGCTGCTGTATACGAACCCATAATCCGAGATGGCAAAATCGCCGATTTGCTTGATCTCTGCCTTAAACTCCACGCTGTTCACGCTGTTCACCACCGGGTCTTCGGTCACGATCTGCGGATGGTCCTGCATGTGCTTCTTGCAGCCGCCCAGCAGCAGCGTAGCCACGCCGAGCAGCAGCCCGAGACGCGTGTTGGTCATTTTGTCGTTTCCCATCGTATGCAAGCCTAGAAGAGGTAACCGATGCGTATGCCGTTCGTGATCCTGGGGCCGAAGCTGCTGTCGCTTTTATCCGTAAAATGGTTGGTATTGGTGGTGCCCGTACCTTTCTGCTGCTCCTCCACCTCGTCATACACCGTCTTCGCGAAGGCGATGTTGAACTCGTAGCCGAAGAAGAAGTTTTTTGACATGTAGAAATCAAAACCCGTCAGCGCGGCGATGCCGAAGCGTGTGTGGCCGTATTCCACCACAGACCGGTAATACGTACCGTTGTTGTTGAATACGGTCTGGTACCAGCCGCCATCGATGTCGAGTATCGACTCGCCTTCGATCAGCTCCTGGCCCAGCGTCCTGCGCTCGAAGGTGAGGTCCGCGCCGATGTAGGGCGACAGCCTGCGCGTACCCTTGAAGTGCTTTTCCACCCCGGCGTTCACGCCGAAGGTATTGCTCCTTTTCTCGTCCTTGAACCGGTAGTTGTTCGTGCCATAGGGCTGTTGGTTGTCGTTGAGCGTCTTTTCGGCGCCTACGATGAATCCCAGCCGCAGCGCCAGGTCTTCCTTGGCAAAGTAGCGGAACTTGATTTGGTTCAGCGAGTTGTTGAGGTTGATCTGGCCGTTGAACGGGTTGAAGTTCAGTTCGGTGGCCACGGCCTTCTCGCTGGCTTTGAGCCTTGTCGTATCCGGTTGGGAAGTTTGGGCATAAAGGCCGCAGCAGGCCAATATGGCCATGATCAAGGTTGAAGTTTTTCTCATGTTCAGTCTATCGTTTTTTTCTGGCGGCAAATGTACGTTTACTTTCAGTTGTTTACAAGAAGAATAAATCTACTGTCCTTTCACCCGAAATTATGACCCTCGCATTAATCCATCAAAAATTAACCATATATTTAGATGAATTATTTAAGAAGTCAACCCATGAGGCAGTTTTTTTGCTTGATGCTGCTTTTGCCGGCGTTGGTCTGGGCCAGGGGCCCGGCCGACACCCTACAAATCACCTTGATAAGCAAGTCCATCACACTGGAGCAGGCTTTCCAACAAATCGAAAAGCAGACGGGATACACGTTTATCTACGGCAGGCCAACGCTTGATGGGAGCGCGACGGTAAGCGTGGACTTGACCGATGCCTCGCTAGCACAGGTGATGGAGGTGCTGCTGAAAGGGAGGCCGGTGCAGTGGCAGGTGAAGGGAAGGAATGTGGTGCTGTCGCGGAAGCCGCAGGCGGTCCCGGATGGGGGAAGCGCTGCGGCCCGAGGGGGAGTGGGCATGCGCGTGGAAAAAGAGGCCATTCAGGAAACCCTTCGAGGTCGCGTAACGGATTCCATTGGGAAACCGCTTGACGGGGTAATTGTGGAGATTGAAGGAACGCCAATCAGAACAGCTACGAATAAGGAAGGTTTTTACGTCATTAACGATGTCCTTCCCGGGGCTAATTTGGTCTTCCGGCTTATGGGGCACGAAACCATCAAGGTGCCAGCTAATACGCCGGAGATTAATATCATTATGAGACAGATTGTCAACGAATTATCGGAAGTAGTTGTAAGTACCGGTTATCAGGCACTGCCCAAAGAACGGGTTACAGGCAGCTTTGTGCAGATCGACAGTGCAATCTTAAACAGGAGTGTGACCACCAATATTTTAGAGCGATTGGACGGTGTGACCAGCAGTCTGATTTTCAATAAATCGCTTCCGACCGGTGGCTCATTCAATGGCTCCGCGATCAGCATTAGAGGAAGAAGTACGATAAATGGAGACGCAAACCCATTGATTGTGTTAGATAATTTTCCTTACAACGGTGATCTAAGCAGTGTTAATCCCAATGATATTGCCTCAATCACCGTGTTAAAAGACGCAGCAGCAGCATCCATCTGGGGTACACGTGCGGGTAATGGTGTTATCGTCATAACAACAAAATCAGGGCAGTTTAATCAAAGGGCCAACATCAATTTAGTAAGTAACGTAACCGTCGGACAGAAACCCCGGCTATATACGCAACGCGGTTTATCCAGCCAGGAATATATTGAAATTGAAACCTTTCTTTTTGAGCGTGGTGCTTATAATACGATTATCAATAACGGATTCGGTGCCTTATCTCCCGCCGTAGAAATTTTACTGAGGCATCGCAATGACCAGATCGACTTAGCCCGACGTGATGCCATGCTGGATTCGCTTAGCCAGTACGACACCCGGGATGATCTATTGGAATATTTCTACCGGGTACCCGTTAATCAGCAATACAATTTGAACATATCAGGTGGGAGCGAAAATCAAAAATATTATCTCTCAGGTGGGTATGACAAGAACCTACAACAGGACGTTCAGAATAGCTTTGAGCGTGTTTCCATTAACGGACAAAACACCTATCAGTTATTTAAGAACCGGCTAGTAGTGGTTTCAGGACTTCAATTTACCCATAACAAATCCGAATCGGGGTCCGGACTGCATACACCCTTCGGATACTACCCCTATCTCGACCTGGCTGATGATAGCGATAACCCGTTACCTGTACCTTTGAATCACCGTTTCTCTTACATAGAAGCCCAGCAAGATAAAGGTTTATTGGACTGGTATTATCGGCCATTAGATGAATTCAGACCAAATGTTTTCAGCTCCGCATTAAACTTTCGTCTCCAGAACCATGTAACATTCAAAATTTTACCATCAGTAAGCATCTCCGCTTTTCACACGTATCAAAACGGATTTGAGGATTATCGGCGATTGGATGACAAAAACTCTTATGACACACGAAACCGGATTAATGAAATCTCGTCCATAAATCCTACAACGGGAGCTATTATACGACCGATAGAAATCGGAGACATTGTCCAAAACAGAAAAACTACACTTAAAAGTAATTTTGGCCGGTTTCAGGTTAACGTGGATCAAAATTTCGCCCAGCACCATAACATAACTGGTATTGCAGGCACCGAAATATCTGAATTTACTTCAGATGCAGGTTCCCTGACTTTGTACGGATACAATCCATCGACAGGTACAAATACAAACAATACCATAGACTTCAGCAGAACCTATCCGCGATATGTCGGCAGTGGATCAAGTACGATCCCAACAGGAATCAACAACTCCGGCAATGTGGATCGAAAAATATCGTATTATAGTAACGTATCCTACACATACCTAAGCCGCTATACGCTATCCGCCAGCGCACGGAAGGATCAATCCAATATATTTGGTGTACATAGCAATAACAAAGGTGTACCTTTATGGAGTATCGGTGCCCTTTGGCAGGCTTCAAAAGAACCTTTTTACAACCTTGAATTCCTTCCGGTACTTTCCTTTCGGTCGACTTTTGGTTACAATGGTAATGTAGACAATACGGTATCCGCCTTACTAAATCTTGGTTCGATGACAACCAGTATTGGAGGGTACCCCGTGCATTATATCACTAACCCTCCAAATCCATCGCTACGCTGGGAAAAAGTAAAAAACATCAATATTGGTGCTGACTTCGCTTTGAAAGGAAACAGAATCTCCGGATCAATTGAATACTACCACAAGCATGGAATGGACTTATTGGGGGCAACGGCAGTAGCGCCACAAACCGGCGTGACTAATATGACAGGCAACACCGCCAACCTAAAAACGAGGGGCTTGGACATCGTGATCAATACCATAAATATTGACAGGAGCTTCAGATGGACGTCAATGCTGCTTTTCAATTATGTAAAAGATAAGGTTGCCACCTATCATGTACAACCCGGAACAAATCTTCAGGTATCGAATGCAGCCAACTACGGAGGTCCATTTGTGGATTATCCATATAGCGCCCTATTTAGTTTTAAATGGGATGGTTTAGATAACACAGGAGCGCCCAAAGGATCCCTGGACGGAGAAGTAAGTACAGACTACGCCGCGATGCTCAATTCAAGAAATCGAGATAACATTACTTATAACGGTCCCAGGACCCCCGTGGTTTTTGGTTCACTGATGAATACCCTCTCATGGAACAGTTTTGAGTTGTCATTCATGGTATCCTATAAGGGAGGATACGTTTTGCGAAATACAAATGCATTAGGTAATCCTTACACAACTACCTTATCAAGGACTCAGCATTCCGATTATAATAAACGTTGGAAAGAACCTGGTGATGAACTTATAACAAACGTTCCTTCTTTACTTTACCCTGTAAATAATCAGAGGATCAACTTTTACACAAATTCCGATATTCACGTTTACAAGGCAGATCATGTACGTCTGCGAGATGTAAGATTTAGCTATTCCGTACCAAATAGATATGCCACAGCTATCCATATTGGGAGCTTATCTGCTTTTGTTTACACAAGTAACCTCGGTTTGATTTGGAAAGCCAACCAATTTGATCTTGACCCAGATAGCCCTAATATGAGGCAAACCCGTAACATATCAATAGGATTAAACGCACGTTTTTAATTATGAACAGGATGAAATCACTTATAAGGTTACTGATTATTGTAGCTATATCTTTTGGAAGCTGCTCAGGTTCGTTTTTAGATGTCAAACCCAGCACGAACCTCATTTTTCCAGAAGAATTGGATCAATTATCTAAATTATTGGACAACACTAACCTGGTTAACTATACTTCTGCACTTGGTCAGATGGCTGGGGATGAATACGAGTTTGTTGACTACGCAGCTTGGCAGGGAACCTCTACCGTTGTTGAACGCAATTCCTATATCTGGTCAAAAGACCTCTACGAGGGAACGTTGGAAATTCGCGATTGGAACTGGCCTTATCAATCAGTTTTTTTTGCAAATAATGTTCTTCAAACCATAGAAGAGGGACAGTTTCCATCTTCTTCCGAACGAGACTTTATTAAAGGATGGGCATTGTTTGTTAGAGCATACGCTTATTATGACTTGCTCAGGACATTTTCTCCTGCGTACGATCCGGCGACCGCTAATACGGATTTAGGCGTTCCGCTTCGATCAAGCCCAAACGTTGACGAAGTAAAACAACGATCTTCTGTTCAGGAATCTTATGATTTTATTATTAGCGACTTAGAACAGGCAGGTGAACTGCTGCCAGACCTTTTCCATCCAACACGGCGAAATAGGCCATCGAAGGTAGCTGTAAACGCGCTGTTGGCACGAATTTACACTAGCATGAATAAATATGTGGAAGCTGAAATACATGCCGACCGTTCACTAAGTATTTATGATAAACTGATGGATTATAATAGTTTATCAAAGACTGATGAAGGTCCTTTCGCCGATGACAATGACGAAGTACTATTTAGTGCCGTCCAAATAAACCTATACACAATTACATTAAGTTCCGCCACGAATAGAGCAGTTACAATCAATGATAATATACTGAATATGTACGAATCAAATGATTTAAGACGCACATTGTATTTTGCTCAAAATCCAGGGGGAAATATTCGTCCTAAAAGGGGATACTTAAATAGCAGCACAAGGCCCTTCCACGGATTAGCGGTAGATGAGGTTTATTTGATAAAAGCGGAATGTCTGGCTAGGCGCGGAGATATAATCAATTCAATGGACTGGCTTAATCGACTTTTGCTAAAAAGATACCAAAACACCGAAGATTTTATTCCAAAATTAGCATCAAATTCAAGTGAAGCGATTGACCTAATTATTATAGAGCGGCAAAAGGAATTAATTTGGAGAGGATTAAGGTGGAGTGACATCAAAAGATTAAATAAGATGGGTGCAGATATAGTATTGAGGCGAACATTAAACGGCGTGGAATATATTTTACCACCGAATGATCCACGGTATGTATTTCCAATCCCGGACGATGAAATTAGTGCAAGTAATATACAACAAAATTTGAGATAAACATGGCAATTAAAAAGAGATTCTTATTTCTAATTACAATTTTCACACTATTGCTAAATGGTACAGTAACCTCTCAATCGTACACCAATCGGATTTCAGGCGCAATCAAAGGTCTTCAATTAGAAGATACAAATAAGGTTTCATTACTACTAAACAAAAACCTCCTCTTACATAGAGGCAAATTACCAGATACAGTCATCCATGTTCAAATGAATCGAAACGGGGAATTCACAATTGATTTTGAAGCTCCTTCGGATCTGTTTTATTTTTCCATTCAAGTTTATTCCGGAGAAACTTACATTAGCAAACTAAATCGGGATTTTGTGATGACGCCATACCTATCCGAGAAGGGAGATAGCGTATTTCTGTCTATCAATGTTGAAGGTAACAATGCACTATTTTCGGGCAGGGGTTCTGAGAAACTAAACTGCCAATATTTATTAAACCGATATGGTGATGGACCTATCGAAATGAAAGGGTTTTATTATACTCCATCGGCACCCGCGCAACCCTATACGGATTTAATAAAAACAGAAGAACGTCATCAGATGAACCGAAGTGCAATTATAGAGAGTTTTACTGGATATGTGGAAGAAAGTATCCTTCGACAAATACGTAATAACGAAATTGCTTTACGGAAGTATTGGTTGGTTTATAGACTTAATTATATTTTAACCAGAACATCTCTTCAGAGAAAAAAGGAAGAAATAGTCGATTTTTGGAGGGAGCATACCATGAATCCTGTTTCAATTCTACGAGAGGATCCTACGTTAAGCCAAAGCCCGTCGTACCCTGATTTTTTAATTTTATTAAATGGCATTGAATATGAGTATAATCAAACTGTCGGTACTCAGTCAACTAAATCCTATTTTGAATGGATTTATGATCGCTGTAAGGAAAGTTATTCTGGAATTCTACGAGATCGTGTTCTTTATACCCTCTTTACTACTAAGTACAGTAGACCACAACATAATGAGGCGTTAAGGTTATTGCCCGAAGCCATATCTATCATCAAGGACGCCGAGTATCGTTGTGCTTTAGAAAAGTATAAACAGGAATTCTCTGTTGGGGCAATGGCTTTTCCTTTCAGCTTTGTCGACGAAGCCGGAAAGGAGCACACGCTTTCAGACTATGCCGACAAATTAATTGTATTAGATTTTTGGTTTACGGGGTGCAAGCCTTGCACGAATATACCGCCTATCTTGAAACCAATTATAGAACAATTTAAGGAAAATAGAGACGTCACCTTTCTTAGTGTAAGCGTGGATTCAAGCTATGAAACCTGGAGAAAGGGTTTGGCAAGTGAAAAGTATACATGTCCTGGGCAAATTCATCTTAAAACAAGCGGGATTGGAAGCGGAAGAAATGATCCTTTTGTCCTTCATTATGGGATTACAGGTTTTCCCCAGCTAATGGTCATAGGTAAGAAGGGAATATTGTTATCTGCAAGACCAAAAGACATAAGAAGTGATAAAGGTGAATACTTAATCCAACTTATTAAGGAAAATGTAAACTCTAATTTGTGAAAGATAAAGTCCGAGTTCTTAGGCTCGGACTTCATTCCTAAATTGGAAAAGCATCAATAAAGCGCTTGTGCTGAACCTGGCTCCGGCGTCCATGCAGGTGCTCCGGCATCATCAATGTTGAACTCTGTCATTTCTGTTTCAGCCAAAATTACGCAAGGGTTATCATCTGCTTCTTCACAGGAACCAGTAGGATCTGTTGCGCCTATTTTAACGTAATTGCCACCTCCAACATTACCAAATCTCTCCTGTGCAAGTACCTTCACTTTCTTGTCATTAGTAGTAGATTTCGTCTCATTGTCTGAGGAGAACGCAAATCCTGCAAAAAGTAAAGCGACAACCGTCAGACTTGCAAAAATCATTTTCATAGTTTTCATAATACACGTGCTTTTATACATCAAAAAGCTAAACTTTAAATTATTGCCTACTCTGTTTTACAGGTTTTCGGCTTGGCCTGTTTGCGCAAAGCGTTGAGTATATGTTGTATCCTGAACCTTCAATGTCCCGATTTACAAGTTATTGGATTATAAGCGACCTAATAAGCGTCGCGGAAGAAATGATCTTGCAGTATATCATAAGTAGAAGTTTACCATTGTCCTGCTAATTTATGGCAATTTGGTAATGCGGCGCAAGAGGCCATAGGGACGGACGTTGCGTAACATACATTGCACCTACGCTGGCGCACGCGTGCCGCGTGTGCCTATACGAATCCGGACAACTTCATGGGCAGAATTTGGATTTACCTAACGAAGTGGCTGCCTTTGTGGTGCTATCCAACTATTATCTACTCAATGATGTCGAACATGGCGAATTATTGAAGGACAATCAAGCGCATCTTTCGGGTAAGTATCGACGTTGTGCTGTACCGGCGGTTTTTGGGCGTACGGCACTACGTGGACAACCTCGTGGAGCGGGAGTAAGCGCGAGTTCATGGCCTAAGTCCGCCGGATGGTGTGATTGGAACTGCCGCAACGGCGAGATGGCCGGCGAGCACCGCAGCCGGAACAGCATACGGCTGTTTTCCGCACTGGCCGCCTTCAGGTCGTTGATGCCCTTCACCAGCATGAGCGGCAACGCGCCCAGCGGCGGCTTGGAAACCTCCGTGATGTCCTGCAGGACGTGGTAGTACCCGAAAAAGCCATACAGCTTGGCGCAACATGAGCGGTAACGCAACATCGGGTTTCCGTAATCCATAAACTTACCAAGTGGTAACTTACCAATCGGTAACTTACCACTTGGTAACAAATAGTCATCGTCTTTGTGCATGAAAAGTCCCTTTTTATTCGGAAGAACGGCGAGTTCAGCATGCTTTACCAATAGAGTAAAGGAGATAAAGCGATTGAAGGATAACTTCGACAATCAAGTCAATGCCATGTTGATTTCATCCCGACGGTGGGGGAAATCGTCGTTGGTAAAGCGGGTGGCGAGTGAGGTGGCGAGCAAAAAGCTCCGGATCGTGGAAATGGATCTGTTGGGAATCAGGGACGAAGAAGAGTTTTATAAATTGTTGGCCACGGAAACCATCAAGGCTACCGGAAACAAAGTGGAGGAGTGGCTGCATTGGCGGGACTTGGAACGCCACTACAAGGAAATATTGAATCTTCCCGAAAAAATAGCCGAGGAGAAGAACCTGCACATCATCGTATGCATCGATGAGTTCCAGAACATGGGCATATTCCGTGATCCCTTATTGTTCCAGAAAAGGTTAAGTAGCGAATGGCAGCACCAGCAACGCGTAAGTTATTGCCTGTACGGGAGCCAGCAACACATGATGATGGAGCTTTTCGAGCGTCAATCCATGCCCTTTTACAAGTTTGGGGACGTGATCTACCCAAGCAAGATAAGCCGGGAAGACTGGGTAGAATTCATAACCGGCAAATTTGAGGCGACAGGGAAAAGCATCAGCGAAGAGCTGGCGGATAAGCTGGCAGCCCTGGTGCAGGATCATTCCTACTACGTGCAGCAACTGTCTCATAAGGTTTGGATAAATAGCGAAGCAACGGTGTTTCCTACTTCCTCGATCCCGTATTCGAGCTGTGGTTCAGGAAGCTTGTGTCGGGGCGGGGATAGGCCGGAGATTTGATTCTCACCGCAAAGATAGGAAGAACGATGACCTTTTCCGCCCCATCCGATATAGGGGTAAAAAAGATCATGAAAAGAGCGATAATCGTATTGACGGCGGCGGCGCTGCTGGTGGCGTGCAAGAAAGACAAAGGAGCGGATCCCCAGTCCGGTGGCAAACTGGGCGAATTGGTGCCCGAAGCCTTCCTGGTGGAGGCGAAGGCCATGGGCTTCGCGATCCACGAGGGAAGCAACCCGCCCACCATCACCGGCGAATACCTGCTGGCCCCCTGGCGTTTCGACAAGGACAACTACAATCCCCCGGGCATCGGCAACGCGCCGGGGTATACCGTGGCCCAAGGGTTCACGCTGAAGATCGCGAGCCAGGAAGGGTCGGCCATCGCCGTGTCATACGTGGGCTATTACGAGGGCGACGAACTCAGCAAGCCCTTCATCATCGGTTCGGGCAACAACTTCACGGTGTGCCGCCATATCCGGATGACGGGCGGCATGGGCGCGCTCTTCAGCTATCCGTTCGCCCAACTGATATCGGGCACGCTCGAGGGCGGCAAGCTCCGGAACGTGCAGATGGCCACCATCGGCCTGAAGCTGGCGAAGCCGCTCGAGGCGGGCGAGGAATTCACCGTGGAAGGCGAGATCGACATCTGGTCCGACGCCGACGGCATCAGCCAATAGGCGCCCAGCGGGCGGCGGCACGCCCGTGCAGGATCGGTACCGCAATAACCTAACCCCCACAGTGAATGCCAAGCGCGCGACGGGCTTGCCCGTGCGCCTTGGCATTCCTAAACCTAAAACTTCACCCGAAAGCGCTCCCCCGGCATTATCCCCCCATCACGGCGGTAAAACAGGCTATTCCCCACAGGTGTATATTCATCCACTGGACGGGCATCGAACGGTTTGGTAGTTTTACACCGTTACAATTAATCAATTTTCTAACAACAGATTTATCAATCATGAAAGACGTTACACGAATCCTTTTTCTGATGATGGGCCTGGCGATCTGCCTGGCCTGCGGTACCGGCGGCAACGCCGGGGATGCATCCACCCACCGAAGCGGGCAAGGCCCCCTCGACTCGGCGCTGGTGCCGCCCGCCGAGGCCCAGCGCATGATCGCCAACTACGCGCCGCGTGCCGGGGTGGTGATCCGCGGCACCGACACGCTGCCCAACACCCGCTCCGTCTGGTTCGACATCGCCCTGCTCGAGGCCTTGGTGCACCAGGTGCGCGACGCGGGCGGCAGCGGCATCCGCTTCCACCTGTCGGCGTATTCGGACGCCTACCCGGATGGCACCGGCACGGACTTCACGCCGCCGGCGAAGTACTGGGGCCACAACACGCTGCTGATGGTGCCAACCTACGGCGAGACCGTGGCCGGGCGGACGCAGCACCTGGACGGTGGCGGCGGCGCCTACAACCGGGGTGGCGTGATCCCGCCCGATGGAGGCCCCACGCTGTAGGGCGCGAACGGACGAGGCTATCCCCATGGCTGTCTACCTCACCCCCTACCTGATGGCGCAGGTGGCTTGCCTGGCGGCGTCTTTCCGGTACCTGCACGGTACCGATAGGGAAACGCGCCGCTGGCAGGGTCACCGCGGCTACCTCGCCCTGGTCGTGGCCGTCGAGGTCGCGGCCGTGGCATTGCGCGACGACCCGGCCGGCAACCACCTGCTCTACAACCTGTACCTCCCGGTCGAAGGCCTGTTCGTGGGCGGCTTCCTGTACCGGCTCCTCCGGCCGATGGCCCCGCGGCGCGTCCGGTACGGGTACCTGGCCGCCGGGCTGGCCGTCGCCGCGGCATACCTCGGCGAGCTCGCCCTGGGCGGATGGGGCCGGTTGGCCACGGGCAGCGTCGCCTTGCTTTCGCTGCTGCTGGCCGCGGGTGGGGTGCTGTACCTCGCACTGCTGGTCCGCACCGACCGCGGGTCGCCGCTGTGGCGGCATGCACCGTTGTGGTGGGCGGTGGGCGTGGCCGTGTTCTACCTGGGCACGCTGCTGGCGGTGGCCGGGTTGCCGTTGCTCTGGGCCAGCGGAGACACCGTTCTCGGGGTCGCGCCCTACGCGCTCGTGTTCGGCGTTTCGAACGCGGCGCTCTACGGCGCCTGGATAATGGCATTCGTATGCACGGCAGCGAGCTAGCGATCGCCTGGCTCATCGTGTTCGGGTCGTTGGCGCTGCTGCTGCTATCGGGCGGTTACGTGGCCGTGGTGCAGGTAAGCCGCCAACGGATTGTCCTCAAGCGCGAGCGGATGGCACGGCAGCAGGCCGAACACGCCCGGCAACTCGCCCAGCAGCAGCTCGACGTGGCCGAGCAGACCCGGCGCCACGTCTCGCGCGAACTGCACGACAACGTGGGCCAGTTGCAGGCATTGCTGGCCAGCAACCTCAAGGCCATGCGCCGGATGGCCATGCCGGAGGCCGTGAAGCGGCAACTCGATACGCAGTGCGCGCTCGTGGACCGGGTGCTTGCCGAATCGCGGCAGCTGGCCCGGGCCATCGATGCCCGGGCGTGGACGGGCAAGGGGCTGGCGGGCATGCTGCGCGAAGCGTTCGGCGGCGGTGCCTACGCCCGGCACGGGCCGGTGCTCGACATCGCCGACGATGTGCCCGAGCTGGATCCCGGGCGCAGCCTGCTGGCCTACCGGGCGGTGCAGCAGGCGCTGGGCAACGCGCTGGAGCACGCCGACCCGACCACGCTCCACATCGGCCTGTCGGCCAGCGGAAACCGGTTGCTGCTCACGGTGCGCGACGACGGGCGCGGGTTCGACCGTACCGCCGCCGATTTCGCGCCCGGCATGGGGCTGGCCAACCTGGAGGCGTATGCCCGGGAACTGGGTGGGCGCCTCGACATCCTGTCCGTGCCCGGCGAGGGCACCGCGGTGATGCTGTCGATACCGGTCTGACACGAATCCTTTTTCATTGACACTAGACGTTACACAACCATGTTCACCTACCAACAACTGATTACCCTCGCCTTGGTCGAGGACGAGCGATTGATCCGCGAGGGATTCGCGAAATTGCTGATGGAAATGCCCGGCTGCCGCGTGCTCTTCACCGCGGAACACGGCAAGCAGCTGCCCGGCCTCATCGCCGAGCACGGGGCGCCCCACGTGGCCCTGCTCGATGTGGGGATGCCCGGGATGAATGGCTACGAGACCGCCGCGTGGCTGCGCCGGCACCACCCCGATACCCGTATACTGGCCCTGTCGGGCATGTCGCCCGAACACGTGCCCGACGAGATGCTCAAGGCCGGTGCGCACGGCTTCGTGCCCAAGGGCGTTTCGCCCGACGAGCTGGAGACGGCCATCCGCACCGTGCGCGCCAGCGGGTGGTACGTGCATGGCCGCGAAAACCCCGAAATCAGGAAGCTGGCCCAGATGGCCAAGCTCACGGCCATCCAGCAACGACTCACGCCCAAGCGACGGGAGTTCCTGCTGCACCTGAAGACCGGCATGACCTACGCGGCCATCGCCGGCGAGATGGGCATCACCGTTTCCGGGGTGAACAAGCACGTGAACGACTGTTACCGCATCTTCGGTGCGCGTAGCCGCGTGGAGGTCGTGGTGGCTTGTTTCCAGCTGGGGCTGTTCAACGAAGACCACGTCGGATAATGGCCGGTGCATTCGACATCGTCCACAGGCTTCCCGAACGCATGGCGCTCGATGCGTTGGCCGGCGCCGCGGAAGCGCTGCTGGCACCGCAGGCCATCGATGCCACGTTCCGCGGCGACCTGCTCCGCCTGGCCACGCAGGTGACGCTGCGCGACAAGTGGCGGCTGGCCGATCCGGCGCGCCCGCTGGCCGATATCGCCTACGTGGCACAGGGCGGGCTGTGCACCTACGTGCGCCACGGCCGGCCCGGCACCCACGCGGGCAAACGCGTGGTGGTAGACCTGCACGCCGCGGGTTCGTTCATCTTCCCGTGGTGGACGGGAGCCCTCGGTCGCCACCCGCTGCATACCGAGGCCGTGGGCGGCACCGAACTCGTGGTCATTGGCATGGACGCTTTTCTGGAACTGGCATCGCGGCATCCGCAGGCCGTTGAGCTGGTGCGGACGCACGGCCAGTGGCAGCAGGCGCGGCACCTGGCGATGCACGCCGAACTGTCCTACACCGATGCCATGGGCAAGCTGCGCTGGATGAAGGCACGGTACCCCTATTTTTACCGCTACCTGTCCAACCAGTGCGTCGCCTCGTTCCTGGGGCTTGACGTCGACACCGTGCGCAAGAACAGGCCCCAGGTGTAGGTTCCTGCGCGACGAATCGGGCGCAGGCCCGAGCCGGGGCGCTTCCGGACCCGCTATCTTGCGGCCATGTTTAACTAAAATACGAATGCTTATGCAAGACACAACTACCGATGAACGACTGCTCATCAAGGTCACCGAAATCGTGGAGGTGGTGAAAGACATCCGCGAGTTCCTGCCGCGGACGATCGAGCCCAAGGCCGACCCGCCGCAGCACGGCGACGCGAACTGGGTGATCGACTACCTCGAGATCAGCGAAAGCACGTTCTACCGCAACGTGCGCGGCAAACTGCTCACGCCCGTGCTCCGCATCGGCACGCGCGAGTACTACGACCGCGAGGAGGTCTACGACCTGCTGCGGCGCGTCAAGGAAACCCGGCGATCGGTCGGGTTCCTCGCCAAACACACAACACCAGAAGAGGCTCCGGCCTCTTTTTTTATGTCGCTTTCGCGGCGGTTGGATAGTCATATGGACGGCTTCGGTCCACGCGTGCACCGGTTGAAGGCGCTTTCGCCCCACCAGTGAACCAATAGGGTTTGAAAGCGTCCGCAAGTGAGTCACCTGCGAACACGTCCGTGCCGGTTTTGGTCACATGTACTCGGCGTGACCCCCAAAACGGCCAGCAAGTGGAATCAAGTAAGCGATTTTGCTTGTCAACTGAATCAGTTGAATACCCAAATGGCGCGGTTGACACGTCAACCGATAGGGTTTGGTGCACCAATGGGCCATTCCGGTACACGGCAGTTCGGCTTTGCCTCCCTTGCGGATCACTTGACTTGCAAAGCGCCCCGGAAGCGTACCCAACCGGATCGCTTGTGTCCGCTTGCGGCCTATATGAGGTCGGCTTTTGATTCATAAGCGATCTCAAATGCGCTGGAAGTGATCTCAAATGCTTCACAAGTGGTCTCAAATGGGCCACAAGTGATCTCAAGTTTGATGGCTAGGGATATGCTTGCCGCAATCAGGTGGTGCCATGCAACGTCAACCGGCATCAACCCCGCCCACAACTTGATACCCCACCCCCGCACCCCTATGTTTGTCCCCGTATTAGTTCATTAAATGTTTAACCCTTTTAACCATTAAAAAAGAAATGGCAAAAAGAACAGCCAGAAGTGGCTTTAAGTACTTACGCGACAATGACCTGCTCAACCAGGCAGGCACGGTTTTACTGGCGGTGGACGGCAACCCCAATTTCCCCACCCCCGAACCGGCACTGCCGACGGTACAGGCGGCCTATGACGACTACAAGGCCAAGTTGGAGGCAGCCAGCAGGCAAGGCAGCCCGCTCGACAAGAGCCTGAAGAACGATGCCAAGGAGGTATTGGCCGGGCTGCTCAAGCGGCTGGCCTTCCACGTGAACACGGTGGCCGACGGTTCGCTGTCCATCGTGCTCAGTTCGGGCTTCCCCGTGTCGGGGTTGCCGGTGCGGCTGCTGCCGCCCGCCACGCCCGAACGGCTGCGGCTGGCCGACTGGCTGCAGAGCGGCCAAGCGCAGTTGCTGTTCGACCCCGTGCCCGAGGCGTGGATGTACGAGTACGCCGTGAGCAGCCAGAAGGAGGCCGACGGCAGCATCACGTGGCCCGAACCGCTCACCACGCGCAAGAGCCGCGGCAACGTCATCGCCCCGGTCATGCCCGGCGTGACCTACTACGCCCGCGCCCGTGCGCGCAACGGCGTCGGTTTCAGCGATTGGTCGGAGCCGGTCTCGCTCATCGCCAGGTAGGACGCTATCCTGTCCGTCACCAAAAATCCGGGTGCCCCAAGTGGGTGCCCGGATTTTTGGCTGTTAGCTAATGCGAATATGCGTAATTGGTATAAATAACGTACCTTCGTGGAATGGTTAGGAAGTATCCCATCGGCTTGCAGAGTTTTCGGAAAATCCGAGAAGGCGGTTTTGTATACATCGACAAAACCGAGCTCATCCACCGGATGGTCACTACAGGAAACTATTACTTCCTGAGCCGTCCGCGACGCTTTGGCAAGAGCCTGCTGGTTGATACGATCGAAGAGCTGTTCAAAGGCAGCAAGGATTTATTCGAAGGGCTCTGGATCGAAAACCAGTGGGACTGGTCGAAGACCAATCCGGTGATCAAGCTGAAAATCAGCCAAACCAATTACCAGAAAATCGGGCTTTACGATGCGTTGAACAAGGAACTTGACCTTATCGCCGCAGACTTGGGCATCTCCCTGTCCCAGGGCGACCTGAAAGACAAGTTCAGGGAGGTGATCGAAACCACGGCCAGGCAAATCGGCCAGGTGGTGATCCTGATCGATGAATATGACAAGCCATTGATCGATTACCTGAACGACCCGGCAAAACTCGATGAGAACCGTTCGATCTTCAAGCAGTTCTATTCGGTGCTGAAGGATGCCGATGAGTATATCCGCTTCCTACTCCTCACGGGCGTGAGCCGTTTTGCGAAAGTGAGCCTGTTTTCAGACATCAACAATCTGCCGGACATTACGTTGATCGAAGAATTCAATGATGTATGCGGCATAAACCAGCGCGAACTGGAAACCGTGTTCATGGAAGACCTGGCGGCACTGGCCGAAAAGCGTGGCGAGACCCTGCCTGAGACCATTGCCGAGGTCAAACGTTGGTACAACGGCTATTCCTGGGGAGGTGAAAATACACTTTATAACCCGTTTTCGCTGTTGAACCTCTTGCGTTTCAAACAGTTCGATAACTACTGGTTCCACACGGGCACCCCTGCCTTCTTCGCTGACATGATCCACCGCGATCCAAAGATGAAATTCCCGGAGGGCGAGGTGGAAGTCGGACCGGAGGGCATCCTCGACCTGCTCGACCAGCAATCGGCATACGGCGGGCCCGCATCCATCGATCCAGTGACCATCCTTTTCCAGACGGGTTACCTGACGGTGAAAGGCTACGATCCGCGGCGGCGTGCCTATCGGCTGGACTATCCCAACCTTGAAGTGCGCGAGAGCACGCAGGTGTTCCTGCTGTCTGCTTATGGCAACCAAAAGGCGAGCGAAGCACGGCCCATGGTGCTGAAGATCAACGATGCGTTCCAGGCAGGCGATATCGACGCGGTGATGAAGACCATCGATACGCTGTTCGTGAACATACCCAACACGCTGTGGGCCGGAGCCAAGGAGAATTTCTTCCATGCCATCATCCACAACACGTTCAGCCTGCTGGACATCCTGATGGAGAGCGACCGCAACTACGCCGGCACGCGGCCCGACTTGACCGTGTTCACCGAGACGCACATTTACGTGTTGGAGTTCAAGCGTGACCGCTCGGCGGAAGAAGCGCTGAGCCAGATCATCGACAAGGATTACTTTCGCCCATTCCAGCTCGATGACCGAAAGAAAGTGGCCATCGGTATCAAGTTCGACATCGAAAAGAAAGCCATCGACGGATACCTCGTGCAGGAACTCGATTGATTGAACCTGATTAGGTAGCGGGATGGAAGGGCTTGGCCCGTGCACGGATTTGGTCGATAGCCCTTCCCATATCCCAAGAAGAAACCGAGAGCGCTACAGGCTTGGCCTGTGTACGACGGCCCCAGCAGCCAAGCAAGCCCAAGAAACGAACCCCCTCAACGAAGGAAGGGCCGGGCGCGGTGGGGTTGCTTGGTTCGTTCGGGCTTGCGGGCAATGAGGGCCAAGGAAGCAGGTAGCCTGTGCGCCTTGGTTTCTTCAACCCCACCATTTCTTATCTTATGGCAAGTTTATTGCGCAATGTACCCCATACATTTGACAATAAATAAAACACGACGACTATGGCACCACGACCATCGAAAATCTGGGCGGACCTGCCCGTGAAAGACATCAAGCGGTCCAAGGAATTCTACAGCGCCCTGGGCTTCACCGTGCGGGAGCATACCCATGACGGAGACGATTTCATCAACCTCACGGTAGGCGATGGCGGATTCATCATCAACCTGTTCCGTGATGACCGTTTCGAGCGCGGCGTGAAGGCAAGCGTTGCCGATACGGCCAGCGGCAACGAAGTGAACTTCAGCATTTCGGCCGACAGCAAGGAAGACGTGCTGGCCTGGGAAAAAGCGCTCAACGGCATCGGCGCCACCATCATCAGCGCGCCCGAGCAGCTGAAAGAGGGATGGTGGGCGATGCGTTTCGCCGACCCGGACGGCCACCGCTGGGTGGTCTTGAATATGTGAACGATGTAATCGATAACGAATAGCAACATGGAAACCAAGAAAATCGAGCAGCAAATACGCATCGACGCCACGGCGGAACGGGTGTGGCAGGTATTGTGGGACAGCGCGCATTACAAAACATGGGCGGCAGCATTCATGGAAGGTTCAACGTATAGCGGCGAACTGCAGCAAGATGGCTTGATCAGGTTCCACGATGGCAGCGGCAACGGCATGGAAAGCCGGGTCGCGTCGATCACCGAGAACCGCGAGATCACCTTCGAGCACCTCCATGAGATCGCGGACGGCAACGTAGGACAATCCTTCGGAAATATGCGGGAACAATACCTGCTTGACGAAAAAGAGGGCGTCACCACGCTGGCGGTGAGCTCCGAGATGCCCGAACAATATTTCGACGAAATGGACGCCGCCATGAAAGAAGCCCTGAAAATCATCAAAAAACTGGCGGAAGGCTAAGCCGCTCGATGGTTTCAACTGCTGATGGCTGGGGCTTTCCTGATGTAGGTCAAGTCTTCGATCTGTTGTAACATAAAGGTGGCCATGTCGGCACGGGACGTTTGGAATCCAATGATTCCCTGTCCCAAATGCCCGGCCTTGATGTTGCCGGATTCGGGCCTGTCGTTCAGGCCGGCGACCCTGACCAATGTCCAGTCCAAGTCCGAGTCCCTGACGATCCCGGCAATTTTTCGAAGTTCATACACGGCATTGCCATACTGGCTGTTGAAGATGCCTAAGAATTTCAACGCAACCCTGGTGACGCCTAGCAGTAGGGCGAATTTTTTGTCGGGCAGATCGCGGCTGTCTTTGGCATTCGAAGTGGAAACGACGATAAGACGCTTTACCCCGTGTTTTTTCATCGCTTGGATCACGAGTTTTGTGCCTTCGCTCACGCATCCCACGGTCTCGACGACGGCGTCACTTCCCTTCACGGCGCGCTCCATTCCGGCTTCATCCAACATGGTTCCCTCGATCAGGCGAAGGTTGGGATGGCTTATCTTCATTTTCGATGCGTTACGGGCATAGCCGATAACCTTGTAACCATTGTCAAGGGCCTTTTGTACCAACAGATGTTGCATCCGTCCGGTTGCGCCAAAGATTGTTATTGTCTTCATGTTTTTTCTTTTGCAAGCAAATGTCACGATTTAATGGTGTAGATTTGTAATGGGTTAACTGCTGGTAACCACTTTCTTATTGGTAACTATATTGATTATGAATAATGTACAACACGAAGACGTCTTGCCGGAACAGTGCAATGAGGCGATATTGGCGTTAAGGGATACCATTGATATCTGGGGCGGGAAATGGAAGTTGATGATTTTGCTCTACCTCACCATCAATTCAAACAACAAGAATTATTTCATGGAAATAGGAAGGGGAATATCCGGTATTTCAGGGAAAATGCTTTCCAAAGAGTTGAAAGATTTGGAAATGAACAAACTCGTCAAGCGCGTTGTGCATGATACCAAACCGATCACTGTGGAATATGCCGTTACGCCGTACGGGATGTCTTTCATTCCCGTCGCCAAAGCATTGCTGGAATGGGGGCTGTCGCATCGCGAACACATAAAACAGTATTGATTGCAGACTCCCCTTCAGGCCTAACCTCCCGCAGGGACGACCAAAAAGTCCCCTCGCAGCCCTACTGAACCACTACCCAGGAAGTATGCACCTTGTGCGGGCAATGAGCTGAGGAAGCAGCGGCCAGCAGCCCATACACCCTTTGTAGAAAATAAACCGCGAAGCGAATCCGAATGTAAGGGCCGTCCAAGCGAAGCGGCTTCGGCCCGCCCGGGGTGTATGGCAATGGGCCGCAATGGAGCAGCGTCGCCCGAACAAGGTGCATACTTCCACCCCCAAATTCGGGTGTAGACCCGAGCCGACCCGCCCCAATACCCCCTACTTTAGCATCATGGAAACGATACGGAAAATAGCCATCCCGGGAGCGGTTGGGGAAAAACCGACGAAGGCCGAAATAACGGTTTACGATCAATCCGCGCAGCGGAGAAAGGAGGTGGAGGATGTGAAGATTTGACGATGCAGCGGTTTGCTGCCATGGCACGAATCGTAGGGGCGCAATGCCTTGCGTCCAATAGGAAACGCGGTTGATCGCGTCTCCAAAAAACAAAAACAGTAACAGTTAAAATTACCAAAAATGTATAGTTCAAATTTAATTTTCAAAAGGATGGCCGTCAAGGCCAAAAGTGTGATCCTGCTGGGCACGGCAGTGGTCGGAACATTGCTGATGTCATTCACCACGGTGGAAGACGGTGAGGAAGCGCGGAAGGAAGCGTCGGAAAACGCGGAGAACGTGAAGGTGGAAACGGTGCAGGTGAACACGGTTGCGCACAACCTGGACAAGGTGGTGGAAGCGCTTGCCATCATCGACCCCGCGTGGCTGAAGAAGCTGCCGATGGCCAAAAGGGGCACTGTCAAGAAATCGGCGACTACGGTGGTTTACGGAGTCATCGGCCGTGCAGGGGGGCGTTTGCAGCTCACGCCATTGCCTGTCCTGCCCAATGAAGGGGATTGCGGCGAGGAAGACTACCCTTGCCGCATCCAGTTTGATACGACGACATTGCCGATACAGGAAGAAGGCAGCGACAACTTCGTGGACGACGACCCGGGCAAGTATACGGTGCTGGGCATGGGAGGCTACAATTAGGCACCGACGTTCAGGCTAGGGTAAGAAACGGCGGCTAAGTTTCCATACGGGGGACTGGCCGCCGTTTCCTATTCGCTATTCCCTCAGGTAGGCGGCAAGCAGCGAGGCGAGTTCATCAAGGGGGAAACTGTTCGCTCCATGGACGATCGCCGATGCACCGTCCGCCGAGCGGACGATCAGCGAAGGGTAAAGCCGGATGCCGTGGTCGGCCAGGAACCGGTGCTTGAATCTTCGCCCCCCTGTATACAGGTTCACCGCCCGTTCGCTGGTAAAGTCGCCCGAAGCGATGCTGGCCTGCCATTGCACCGGATCCCGGTCGGTGGAGATACTGATGACCGCCGCTTTCCCCTCTGGATCCAGCTCGGCCAACAGGGGCAGCAGTTTGTTCTTGTAGAAATAGCTGCAGCTGGAACAGCCCGTAAACCAAAAGTCGATGATGAGCGGCCTGCCGTCGAAATCCGCCAAACCGACGAGTTCGCCACTTTGGGAAACGAAGTACGCGGACTCGAAAGCGCGTCCGTCCAGCGCCGTAGCCTGGCCATGGACATTGCCGGCCAGAAACGCCAGGCAGATCGCGGTGAAGAAACGAGCCATCATGTCAGCGCTGGTTTTGCGTGAACCCATTGAGCGCGATCTCGATATCCGGCATGGGAAGTGTGTATCGTGCATCGCCGGGAGGGAGCGTAAAGGAGGCATCGGTACCCAGCTCGCGTACCAACACCGTCGCGGTGGCAGGATCCTGGTTGAGCCGCCGCAGGTCGGTCCACCGGGTGCCCCGGAACAACAGCTCCTTGCGCCGCTCCAGCAGCACCGCGCCCAGCACATCCGCTGGGTCGTCGGTCGCCAACGGCGCGGAATCCCCGGCCCGGTAGCGGTGCCTGCGCAACCTGCCCAGGTCATCCAGCGCCCCGTTCGGGTCGCCCAGTCTCGCCCGGCATTCCGCACGGTTGAGCAATACCTCATCCACCCCCAACCCCGCGAATGGACTACTGCTACCGGAGTACAGGTTGCGGAAATTGGCATACGAGGTACCCGGGGCAGGCTTGAAATAGTGCGTCTTCCGCAGGTCGGCCTCCTCGTAAAGCTGGTACAGCGAAGTATCCACGTATGTGGTGGTGCGGAGGAAGAGGCCTGTACTGGCCCCGGAGGTCAGGCGGGTCAGCATTTCGGCGTGGTCGGGATAGGGGAACGCATTGGTGAGCGGCAGGTCATTGAAGTCCAGCAGGCGGTCATAGCGTTCCAGGGATCCGTCGGCGTGGGTCTTCGCCTCAGCATAGGCCTGCATGGTGAGGTGAACCCTACTCAGCATAGCGTGGACAGCCGCTTTCGAAACCCAGAGCCTGTCCGCATCCGGCCGCTCCTTCGTGACCAGATCCAGGGCGTGCCGCAGGTCGGCTACGATGCTGGCATAGGTTTCCGCAACGGTGTTGCGAGCTATGCGCCCCTGTACGATGGCATCAAGCCGCAGGGGGATTCCCAGGTCGCTACCGGCGGTCGTCGGCCGGAAGGGCTGTCCGTAGGCCTCCTGCAGCTGGTAGTGGTAGAATGCGCGCAGGAACAGCGCCTGGCCGCGGACATTCCGATAATGGGCCGGGTTTCCGGTGTCCTTGAGCGCGTCAAGGCCGTCCAATACCACGTTGCACACGTAGATTACGCCGTAAGGACCGTTCCAGTCCTGCAACACGCCCGCGCCGTTGTTGCCCTCGTAGATGTCCGGCCGCCAACCGTACGTGTTCCGTATGCGGGCGCTGGCCCCATTCCATACCGCGTAGGGCAAGAAAAAGTCGTCGATGCCGAATTCGGAGATGGCGGGCGAAACCGTATAATGAGACTCGAAGTTCAGGAGCTGCTCGAACTCACCGACCGTGGTGGGCACGGCGAGCGCGCGATCCGGGATTTCATCCAGGAAGCCGGTGCATGATGCCGACAGGAAAAGGAACGCTGCGGAAAATTTAAGATAATGCATGGGGCGTTGGATTTTTTAAAGGGTGAATTGAAGGCCGAAAGCATATGTCGGGCGTTGGTTGGCGTAGCCGAAATCGGGGTCGTAGCCCAGCCGGTTGGCTTTCCAGAGCATCGTGGGCTGCGTAGCGGAGGCAAAGAGCTGCATCGAGCGGACGTACCTGGGCATTCCAGGCACTCCGGTTACCCGATAGCCGATGCGGATGTCCTGCAGGCGGATAAAGTCCGCCCGCTCGAAGGCAAGCCTGGAACCATTGTAGAAATTGTCCCGGGCGGTATTCGCAGGGTAGACCAACGAAGGCACGTCGGTGTTCCGCTCGTCGCCCGGCTGCTGCCAACGGCGAGCGTAGTCGGCCACCTGCGCCTGGTAGTTGCCGGCGTACAGGCTGGCCATCGTGAGCAACGGTCTCCTGAAATAATAATCGGCCTTGAACAGGATGTTGAACGACAGCGACAGGCCGCGCCAGGTGAACGCGTTGAGCACGCTGCCGGAATGCCTGGGTCGCGATGTACCCACCCACAGCAAGTTGTCCGGGTTGTTCCCCGAGACGATGCTGGCATAGTTTTCGGATGGCTCGCCGTCGATGAGACCGATGGGATTTCCGTTTTCCGGATTGAGGCCCACGAAGGGGTAGGCAAAGAGGGATTCGAGCGGCTTACCCACCACGAAGGTGCCGTTGATGTAGGTGGAATTGCCGGCGGATTTCATGCGGTACTCCGTGATGCGGTTTGCCGAGTGATTGTACAGCAACGTCGTCGTCCAGCCGACCCCACCGGTCAAGATGCGGGCGGTCACTGTGGCGTCATATCCCCAGCCAAGCATCGACGCGGTGTTGCCCTGGAAGGAGACCATCCCTGAAGACGGGGGGAGTTCGGAATGGCCGATCAGGTCATAGCTCCATTTTCGGAAGTACTCGAGCGTGCCGGAAAGCCGTCCGCCGAGCAGCGAGAAATCGACAGCCTGGTTCCAGGTACTGACCGTCTCCCACGATAGTAGGGGGTTGGGCGGGTTCCGGATGGTCATGCTGGGGCTCCCATAGGCATTCGCGATGGACGACCGGGCCACCAACAGCGCCGAAAGCGAAGGTAGTACGTTGCCGCTCGTGCCGTAGGTGGAACGGATGGAGAGCGATTCGAGCACGCCCTCAGGGAAGAAGGCTTCCTTGTGCACGTCCCACCGGCCGCCTACGGACCAAAACGGCGACCATTTCTGGTTGGTGCGCACCCCGAACAGGTTCGATCCATCCCGCCGGATGCTGCCCGAAAGCCAGTACTTGCCATCCAGCCCATAGCTGGCGTTGGCATATAGCGAAACGAACCTGCTGTTGAGGTGGTACATGGTTTGGTTTGCGGTCATCCGGATATCCCGGCGGCCGGTGACCAGGTTCACGTGGGGATTGACCGGGTCGACCGGCACGGGGGTGGGCTGCCGCTCATCGTAGCCGTAGTAACGCTGTTGGTGGCTCTTGCGCGTATCGTCGCTTACCTCGGCCCCGGCGATGCCTTGGATCTGGTGGCGGTTCCAGGATGGGTTGAACTCGATGTTGGCCCGGCCGCGGTGGCCCACCAGTCGTTCGTCCCGGAGATCGAGGATGCCCCCGAGGGGCAACGGGCGGTTCACGCTGCCATCGGGGCCGATCGACGAGAACTGGTTGATCAGGTTGCGGGCGAAATAGGTGGACACCGGATAGTGGTTTCTGTCGGTTGTCCCGCCATGGGAATATTGGTAAAGCGCCGACGCTTTCAGCCATGGGGTCACTTGCATGGCCAGCGCCGCATTGACTTTCAGGTCGTCAACCGCCGTGCCCCTGTCGGTCAGGTCCACGTCCTCGACGGGTCTGTACTCCCAGTCCAGCAGCCTTCCGCCACCAACGGTATCCAGGAATCCCCGGTTATGCTGCGCTACGGCCAGCGGTGATCCGGCGTCATCCACCAAGCGGCCGTACGGATAATTGAAGTTCGGGATCTGTGTAATCCCATTTTCGGTGGCGCCTGTCCGGGTATACAAGATGCCCGTCGTCACGGTGAGCCGGTTGACCAGCAGGCCAATGGTATTGTTCAGGTTCAAGGTAAGCCGGTCCTTGGTGTTGCCGACCTGGTTCTGGCGGGTGTCATCCCAACCCACGGATGCGTAGTATTGGTTATGCGGGCCACCGCCGCTCAATGCCAGCGAATATTGCTGGACGTGCTGGGCGCGGTACAGGTAACGGCCCAGGTCATCGCGGGTGTCTATGTTGCGCAACGCATCGATGCGGGCGGTGCCTTCCTCTTCGTCGATCAGCCCCAGGCGCCGTTGTTGCAGGAGCCAGACCACGGGCGAGACGGCCGGGCGATTGATGTCGGAAAACAAGCGGTCGTAATGGCCCCTGGCGAACAGGTCGTTTTCCAGATCGATGTAGTCCCGGCTGCTGATGGTGGGTGCCGCGTACAGGTTGCCCTGTTCCTGGAAGGACAGTCCGGTGGTGAAATCGACCCGCGTGGGCTGGTCATGCCGACCGCGCTTGGTGGTGATGACGATGACCCCGTTGCCCGCCTTGGCGCCCCAGATGCTGGCCGCGGCGGCATCCTTGAGGACCGTGACGCTGGCAATGTCATTCGGGTTGATGTTTCCCAGCCCGCCCTGGTATTCGAAATTGTCAAGGATGATGAGGGGGGCGCTCGCGGCCATCAGCGTGCCCGGACTGCGGAGGGTCAATTCCTTATCGTCGGGATAATTGATGGTCCGGTCGAATCGGAGGCCACCGACGATGCCTTCAAGGCGGCTCAGTATGTCGGTGGAAAACGTTCGGTTCAATAAAGCGCTGTCCACGAAGACGAAGCTGCCCGTGGCGCGTTCCTTCGGGATGCGCTGGTAGCCGGTGTTGATCTCGACCTCGTCGATGGCAAGCGTGTCGCGGATGGTTCTGGTAGTATCCTGCAACGGCATGCCCGATGACACGGGGGCGACCGAAGGGCCGGCCGCGCCCCGCGCATGGGCGACGTTACACAAATCGTTGGGTACGACAAGCCAAAGCATGGCCAGTACCCCTATGGGTATGAATTTTTTCATTTACGTTAGCATTTGGTTAGAAAATGAATTCGTACCGGCGAACCCCGAAGGGCTCGTCGAAGACAATAAACATTCGCCCATAAAGGGCATGGAATCCGATTGGGCCGTAGAGACGCGGTTTACCGCGTCTGCATCGGATAGACGCCATAAAATGGCGTCTCTACAATCGCGATTTCATTTGGAAATCCCGTTTCCCCTAAATCGGATTCTTCGGTTTGCGCGGGAACAGCACATCAAATGCGCACATGCCGCACGAAGTTTTGGATTTTTTTATCATGTTTACTCCGTTATGTTTATTTGTCAGCGGTGTCGTAGAAATAGCTAAAGTTGTTTTCTTCGGCAACTTTAGCTATGTTTACCGTTGATTAGTTAACGGCGTAGGGAACGCATACGAAGGTGGGTAGGAGCCAGTCCAGTTGATGGAAAAAAGTATGGATTGGAATCTGCCTCCCCGTCGTCTTAAAGTTCCCACAGTAACTCGGGTGCTAACAGCAGACCCAATCCATAACAATTGGCAAAGATAACCAATTGTGCGGATTTGGGTGTAAACCTGCTGCCTCGTAGAACTGTGGGATTTTCAGACGAACGAGATCTTCAATGTCTATACCTACACCAAGGTTTTTACATGTCGTTTTTTATGCCATATACATTGCTTTTTCGTTTTCATCGTCCAGCGAGCTTGACCGCTGTTTAGTACCAATGAAGCAAAGGTAATAAAAAATATTTTGTGACAAAATAATTCAAAAATAATATTGAAAGTTTTTGTTGACGCTGTGTTGGTTTCGAAAGAAGTAGGGGTGTTTGGCAGGCAAGTACAGGTCTATCGAAAAGCCGCAGGCCTTACGCAACAAGAATTTGCGTATTTCATGGATACAGGCAGTTCTTATATTTCCAAGTTAGAGAAAGGCTTGACAAACCTGTCGTTAGAAATGATGATTCGTTATGCTGGCTTTTTTGGTGTCAAACACTATGAGCTGAGTAACCCCCGGCTCCCGGCGCCTACCTTTGACCAACTTCCAGCCACGACCCGAAAAGCAATCACCAAGGTAAGGGCCCAGCAACAAAAAGAAAAGAATAACCTGGAGAAAACCAAGGCGGTCAACAAGGCCGACGGTGTGCCAGGCCGCGCCAAACAGCTTCACAGCTTGGTTGCATCGGGATACTTTAAACGCTTTCGTACAGCTAAAGATATATTCATCAAGTTAAACCCGGGTGTGTCAAAAAAAGAGCTGAATACTTTCGCGGAGGAAATCGGAAAAATCACCACGACACTTAGTCAGGGCAAATTCCCCAGACTCCTCGACAAGCTCGAACCGGCACCGGGCACCACCGCCGTCCGCTTCGTCATCAAAGACCCGAACATTATCAACTATCTCGATGGCCCGGTCGGCACGAAGGACATGGCGGCGGATGAGGGCGGGTAACGCCCCCGATTACTTCCGCTGCAATTCCAGCAACGGCCTGTAGCTGATGAGTTGGACGTTTTTGCGCGCGAGGGCTTCCTTGATTTTCCCGCTCCCGGTAAAGGCTTCCAGTTCATCGGCACGCTGACGGGCGGTGCCGGTGATGGCTTCCAGTTCCGGGGTCAGTTCCGAAGCGTGCAGGTACAACTCGGTAACGCCGGGGCTCAGGTTCTCAATGATGTTCACCCAGAAATCTTCCACCTCGCCATACGCCCGCAATTCTTCATAGATGAGGTAGTCGGGAAATACCAACCCCAATTGCCTGCATTTTTCGCGGAGGCCGCCCTGCCCGAATTTCTCCAGGGTGGATTGCGACGCCATGCGCAACGGAAGGTCGAATTCCTTGGCCAGCCGGGCATATTGCTCGAAATAGGCGGGATCCAGTTGGAACGTGCCCATGTGCGAATCGATGTGCGTGATGGATAACCCGTAAGCCAAGGCTTTTTCGATCTGTGCCTTGCCTTCCAGGTAAGCCTCCTCCGCCTTGCCATGCCGGTACACGTCCTGTACGCCTTTCCAGAAATACCCGTTGCTGTCCACCAGTGAGCCGACACGGCCGATCGGGGCAAGCGGCCCCCATTTGTAGTTTTTCCACTCCGAGGTGAGGGTGAGGTGAACGCCGAAATCCTGGTCCGGATGGCTTTTGGAGAAGTTGACGATTTCAGTGGCCCAGGGGCAATTGAACATGATCGTGGCCGAGGAAATCAGCCCGTCCCGCATGCCCTTGATGGTCCCGGTGTTGGCGGCGTGGCACATGCCGGCGTCATCGTTGTTGATGATCAATAGGATGGCGTCTTTGGGATAGCCCAGACGCTCCACCAGGGTTTGGCTTGTGGCCGCCAGCGGCACAAGCGATAATAAGACGATGGCAAGTTGCCTAAAACGAACGGTCATGTTACCTAACTTTCTGAATGAAGGGCTAAATATACGTCAATCCATCCGAACGCCCAATACCCGTGCTGCCGTGTCCTGCGTGCATGTTTTAACATTTATTTGACAAAATTTAACATTCATTAACCTAAAAACCTGATACCTTCGTAAGGTATTAATGTTGAATTGGTTATGGCTTGTTTGCTGCGTAGTCGGTTGGTGGTTGCAGGGTGCTGCATGGGGGTGATCGTATCGGCCTGTAAGAAATTTCCCGACAATCCGGACGGCGCGTCGGTGTCCGATGCGGATACACGGCAGGAAACGGCGGCAAGCGCGGCGGAACGGATCGCGGATTCCGTTTTCCTGTATGCCCAGACCGTTTACCTCTGGAATGAACAGCTGCCCACCTACGCGGCATTCAACCCGAGGCAATATGCGATGCCCGGAAATACGCTCGGCGGAATCGAGCAGGAGCTATTGGCCATCACCGGTTATGCCCTGAATGACGAAACCGGCCGTTCGTTTGAGTATGACGAATACGACACCGGCGTTCCCAAATATTCATACGTCGACGCCGACGGTGGTGATGGCGCATTGGCATCGGCGCCCCGGTCCACGTCGTTGGTGGATATCGACGGCGAGGCCAACGATCTCGGACTGCTCGTGGGCGCTTACGGCACAGGCGTAAATAATTACGCGTTGTACGTCCAAGCGGTATTTGATGGGTCGCCAGCCGATAAACTCGGCTTTAAGCGGGGCGACCGGATTACCCAGATCAACGGGGCCAGCATGGGCTCGAGCTACGGTACCGAACAGGAGACCATCTATGACACCTTTTATGCGCCCGCAACCGGAGGCCAGGTGACCCTGCAGGGGGTTCGCCAGGATGGCTCCAGGTTTTCTGAACGGTTGTCGGCAACGGCCTACAGGCCTTCCATGGTGCTCCGCGATTCGATCTACCCCCACGCAGGGGGCAAGATCGGATACCTGGCCTTTTTTCAGTTTAATAACCTCGAACAGGTGAAGGCCGATTTGGACCGGGCCTTCGATCGCTTCGCCACCGAAGGGGTGGGCCAGCTTGTCGTAGACTTGCGCTACAATGGCGGCGGCTATGTCGAAACGGCCGAATACCTGTGCAACCTGATCATTCCTGCCGCGCACGACGGAAAGACCATGTACAGCGAACGGTTCAACGCGACCATGCAATCGGGCAACGTGGCGATATTGAAGAACCAACGCATAGCGGGTACCCGGTTTACGTATGCCGACTACGACTATTCCTTGCAGGCTAACACGTTTGCTTTCAAAAAGCAGGGCGGGCCCACCGCAATCCGTTCGGTGGTGTTCATCGTAACGGGCAATACGGCTTCGGCCAGTGAAATGGTGGCCAATACGCTGAAACCTTATGTTCCGGTCAAACTGGTCGGCGAAAAGACCTACGGCAAACCGGTCGGTTTTTTCCCCATCACCATTGGCGGCTTCGAGATTTACTACAGCATGTTCGAAACGCGCAATGCGGCAGATGAAGGCGGGTATTACGGCGGGATCGCGCCCGATTATGAGGAATACGACGATCCGCGGTATGATTTCGGTGACCTGCGGGAAGCGGCCCTGGCGGCGGCCCACGGGTACCTGACCGTAGGCAGTTTTTCGTCGAATGCGATTTCAAAAGTGGCATCAACAGATCCGATGGGTACCTCCGCCGATCTCCGGGTCCTGGAGTCCGGTGGACGTGGCTTGGTACCGACATTCAAGGGGATGATCGAAAACCGCAAACGGTAAAGGGCAACGTGTGCGCACACGTTCCAATAACGCTTGCACAGACATGCTTGGCCAATTGCGGCGAAAACTTTCTTCATATCCCTCCGTGCGCCCCTGGCCGACGGCGACTGGCAGGTGGAGGCTTTTTGAGCCGCTCGATCCGGATTCGCTAAAAAAATCCAAGCAGGCTTACGGTCATGGCCAACTTGTGCTACTACAAGGTAGTGAACACATGATTAGATATTCATTAGCGTAAAAATCGGAATCCCATGATCAAAATCCTATTCAATGCCGCGTTGTTAGCCACGTTTGGCTTTTCTTATGGCCAAGAGACGGCCCCGGCGTATCACGTATCGGGCGTGCAGCATGTCAATGCCGAGGTGTACCAACTCGTCTATAACCCCACCTCGAAATTGGTCTACGTGGCCGGGCCGAAGGCCGGTTTCAACCGCGAGGCCGAAAATTTCATCTATGTGCTCGATGGCGCGACGCTTGCGGTCGTCGATTCCATCAGCGTGGGCAAATCGCTGCCTTTTGGCATCGCGCTCAATAACCAGACGCAGGTACTGTACGTGGGGCATTCCCTGCAACAGTCCGTGAGTGCCATCGACCTGAACACCGGGCGCCGGCAGCTCATCAAGAGCGATCGCGAAAAGGCCAAGATACGCGAGATCGTGGTGGACGAAACACGCAACCGGGTTTACGTCTCGGATCACGGTGTTCCGTCGATCTGGGTCATCGACGGTGCCAGTAATGCCATAACGAACTACCTGGAATGCCCGGAAGGCTATATCCTGGGGTTGAACACCGACCCGGAACGCGGAACGGTCTACACCACCGACGGAAGCACGATGGAAGGGAACATCCTGGCGTTCGATGCCGATACGCACGGCCCGAAGGGCAAGTTCAAGACCTGGTCGTACTGTCCGCTCAACATCGCGATCGATCAGCGGCGCAACCGCCTTTTCGTGAGCCAGTCTAACGACAACAACATCACGGTGGTGGATGGCGATACCGGCGAGATCATCAATAAAGTGTACATGGGGTACGACACCTCACCCATCGGATTGGTTTACGATGCGGAGCGGGATGTGTTGTTTACCGCCAACCGCAACAAGAAGGAGGTCGCGGTGGTCGATGCAAAGACGTATGCCGTTACCGAACGCATCGCGACCAACGGATTGCCCAATACGCTCAGTGCCGATCCCGCCACGGGCGCGGTTTACGTAACCAATAAACAGGCTGGCCGCGGAGGCGAGAAGGTACCAAACGGAAACACGGTCCAGAAAATCGAAAAGCGTTAACGACGATGATGGAGTTGTTTCGGGGTTGCCTGGCACTCGTGCTGACGGTCGGCTGGTTTGGTGCATCGGTCGCACAGCCGTTGGGTGGCCGCGTCATCGACGAGCAGGGTTTGCCGGTAGGCCGTGCGGCGGTGAAGTTGGTGGCCATGCCGGATTCGGCCATCTTGGCGCAGGCCATGACCGACGAAGCCGGTACGTTCAGTATTCCAGCCGTTGGGAGCAGGCCGGGCATCTTGGTGGTTTCGCACCTCGGGTATCGGACCTATCGTAGCCAACCGCTCGCAGTCGGCCTGGTTTCGGTAGGAACGATCGTGCTGCACACGGATGTGACGCAGCTGGCCGCTGTCTCGGTATTGGGAAGGCGGCCAAGCGTGACCCATCAGGTAGACCGGATGACCATCGACGTGGAAGGGAGCGCCCTCACCGTAGGAAACAGTGTGCTCGAGTTGTTGGAACGCACGCCCGGCGTGACATCCAATGGCGAAGGTAATTTCGCTATCCAAGGGCGGCAAGGCGTGCAAGTGATGATCAACGGCCGGGCTACCTACATTTCCGGCGCGCAATTGGCGTTGCTGCTCCGGGGGATGCAGGCGCGCGACGTGGTGAAGGTGGAGTTGATGTCCAGCCCATCGGCCCGCCAGAATGCCGAAGGGAGCGGCGGAATCATCAACATCGTTACCAAAACCAACCGACGGTCTGGGTTGGGCGGAGATGCGTTCATGCGCGGTGGCCACGGCCGAAGGCCGGAGTATGCCCTGGGCGGCGGGATGAACCTGAAAACGGATAAATGGGCCTTCCAGGCGAGCGGAAGCCATGGTCGGGACGAAGAGGAGGAATCTTCGTTCAACGAACGTCGATTCGGCGGTGGCCCGGCGCCCAGCACCATCACGCGGCAATGGGAAGACAGCCGTTTGGATCCGGGACGCAACTACGGCTTGCAGGCGGATGTGGAGTATGCGGCAGACAGCAGCCAGGTGTTCGGCGCGGGCGTGCATTGGATCAAAGGTCGCTACCAGAGCTTTGCCGATGCGATGATGCACGTGCTCGAAGGCGGGGTTACGCGGATGCAGCAGAACGTGACACAGAATCGGTTTGACGAGGGATACAATAACCTGACATTCAATGCGCGATACACCCGTCGGTTCGATGCCGAAGGGCACGAGCTAACGGCTAATGCAGATTATGCGCCGCATGGAAACGACTTTCGGAACGGTTTCCATACCATTTATCACGATGGTTCCGGGCAGCAGGTGGGCAATCCGGCGGCGCGAACCAACGTACAGGACCTCTCGAACACCACATACGTGGGTAGCATAGACTATGTGCGGCCATTGGGCGCGCAGCGGAAGCTGGAGCTGGGGTGGCGGGCAACCTATTTGTGGATCGCCAACGCCGTGCGCAACGATACGCTGCGGAATGGTATCCAATGGGATGTCGACGACCGAACGAGCAACCGGTTCCGGTATGGCCAGCATGTGCAGGCGGCCTATGGCATTTTCAGCGGGAAGTGGGGCGAATTGGAGTATCAGGCGGGGCTGCGGATGGAGTATACGGGTACCGAGGCCGAGCAGGTCACGATCCACTCCTCGACACGCAACCAATACGTCGACCTGTTCCCAAATGCATTCCTGGGCTATCCGCTAACGGAAAAGCAAAAATTGCGGCTGGCCTACAGCAGGCGCATCAAGCGTCCTGGCGACCATGATTTGAACGCGTTCCGGGTGTATGCCGATCCGTTCAATTATTTTGAGGGCAATCCGCAGTTGGCCCCGTCCAAGACGCACGCGCTCGAACTCGTTCACGTGTTTGACAACAAGTTCTTCACCACGCTCACCTTGAATCGGAGCGGCGACGCCATCGTGTCCATCACCGGGCCGGGTGCACGGGTAGGCGAAACGTTGAGCAGGCCCGAAAACGTGGGGAGCTTCACCAATTACGGTATCAGCGTGCTCTACAGTGCGCGATTGACCGGTTGGTGGGAAGTAAACCAATACGCAAACCTGTTCCATAACCGATACGAGGGTTCGTCGCGCGGCGCGACGCTCGACAACCATGCGACGAGTTGGTCTGCCAATAGCCGACATACGTTCCAGGCGTATCGCATCCGTATGGAACTGCTGGGGTATTATCATTCAGGCATGGTAGCCGGGGCCCTCCATACGGCATCCCGGTACGGCGTAGACGTGGGCATCGACCGCTCGCTGCTGGCCGACAAGGCGAACGTGAAGCTCGCCTGCACGGGGTTGGTGCGAAATGCCAGGCCCCAAAGCACGGCATCGTTCGGCAGCTTATATACGGTTAGCGACGAACGTCCCGACAATCGTCGCGTGGTCTTGTCAATCACGTACCGGTTTGGCGAGTGACGGCCATTTTTGCCAATATTATTTAAATTGAATCTAAATAATATTACCTTTGCCGTGTTCGTTGAGTTTTTCAAGTCCATGGATACCGGCAAAGACGTTTTCATCATCACCAGCAGCAGTTTCGAGCAACTATACGCCCAGTATTGGGAACGATTGTACGCGTTTTGCCTAAAGACGATAGCCGATGAAGAAGGGGCTAAGGAAGCGGTGCAAGAGGTATTCAAATCGTTGTGGGAGCGCCGGGAGACCTTGCATGTACAGGAAGTGGAGCGTTACCTCATCCGATCGGTGAAGCTGAGGGCCTATGAATACATCCGCAACCGGACGATCCGGGCGCAGCACCACGAGGCGATCGGCCGAAGCAGCGAAACCTGTTATACCGAAGACCATTTGGGGGCGCAGGAATTGCTTTCGCGCATCAAGCAGTCGGTGAGCACATTGCCAAACCAGTGCCGCAATGTGTTCCAGCTAAGCCGCGAACAAGGACTGTCTAACCGCGAAATCGCCAGTAAACTGGTCATCTCCGAACGTGCGGTAGAATACCACATCAGCAGGGCCCTGCGCACGCTCAAGGCGCACCTTGCCGATTATATCAATTGAACGCCTTGTGCCTTGCTTGTAATTGAAGCCAACTTTCGCTATTTTTGTCGATAAAGAAATCAACATGATTGTCAACAAACAACTGCTCGAGCGATACCACACTGGTCAGTGTACGGCTGAAGAGCGGAAGTGCGTTGAAGATTGGCTGGATGATGCCACGCTGGAAGGCGACCTGACCGTGCCCGAACCGTTGAAAACGGTGGCACGACGCCACATCTGGGAGGCGGTGTCGTCAGCGATCGTCGTTGAAGAACAACCCGGAAGGGGCTTGCGCCCGGTCCGTTGGCGATGGCTGGGCTATGCCATCGGGGCAGCGGCCTCGGTGGCGTTGGTTTGCTGGTTGTGGCCGCCGATGGCTGGTAGCGGCGAAGACGTATTGGACAATCGGGCCAATGCGATGCCGCTTTGGTACAAACAGTCGGGTTATGACGTGTTGGTGGGCGAGGCCTCCCGGGCAACGATAGACATCCGTACCGGGAAACTGGAGGTGGAAGGCAACCTGGTCTTCCGGCCAAAACGCGATATCCAGATCCAGAACGGCGATGGGATGATGCTGTTGAAGCGTGGCGAGACGTATTTTGTCCTCGAAGGGGCGCAGCTGGGCAATCGATTTATTTTTTCAAGCAATGAATTGACATTCCTGCCCCCCGCCATGCAGCGGAAGCTCAAACAGGAGCTGACCATATGAGTGGCGCCGTCTATGCCTTCGCGCTCGCATTGCTGATCGTTTCATGCCGTGGCGATTCGAAGCCGGTCGGAGACGCACAACGGCTCACGGCGGCCTATTCCCTCTTTACATTTAACAAATCGGGGGTGAGTACGCTTTTGGTAGCCAACGACCTTGCGCACGGGCAGCTATCGGTGGCGACCGATGGATTCGCCCTTGAAACCGAGCGGCTCGACCGGTCCATCATCGTCAAAGACGGGTATTACTACCACGTGGACGAAGCGGCCGACAGGTTCATGAAATATGCGCTTACACACGCCGGGCTACAGCCGCTGGGCACCATCGCGATGGTCGACAAGCACATCGAGAACACGTACTGGGCCGATGACCGGATACTGGTGTTGTTTACCCTCGATAACAAGACATTCAGCGAGCTGGAATACCACATCATCGATGTGGCCGATTTCAGGACCCTGGATCGCGGCGTGGTAGACCTGCCCAAATCAATCGGCGACTACGGCGGGCTTTCCGTCGGGTTCAGCGTGATGCGTGAGCGGAGCATGGTGATCGGCTATTGCTACGGCAAATTCACCGGAAACACGGAATACACCACCATCGATACGATGTACACCGCGACGTTGGCCTACCCAACCATGGAGGTACAGGCCATCCACAGGGATGCGCGATCGGCATACCCCGGCGGAATCAATACGGTGCAGCAATACGGGTTTACCGACGAGGCGGGCGATTTTTACTTCATGAGCTGCCCGGGCATTGCGCTGGGCAATACCCCCAGCAAACCCACGGCCATTTTCAGGATTCCCGCCCAATCCGATCGGATTGCGCCGGATTACTGGGTCAACATATCCGAACAGATCGGTAACGACGCCTACGGGCTGTGGTACCTGGGGCATGGCAAGGCCGTGATCCGCAATGAGCGCAAGGACCGGTATACCGACTTTGCCAACCACCACAATACGTACCAATTCGAGTACCACGTGGTGGACCTGACCGAAGGTACGCTAACCAAGCTGGATCTGCCATTTGACAAGGGCACGCGCAAAGAGTCGGTGTTGGTGGCGGATGGCACGGCCTATATTGCCATCGATGATGCGACCGATGCCCACCGCATCTGGTGTTACGACATCCGGTCTGGCCGTATCTCCCCAGGCCTGACCATCGAAGACGGGGCCGACTACATCGTGCGCCTGGAACTCCAATAAGCCGGCGAAGATTATTCGGTTAACAGCCAGTTCCTTATCTTTTTCCTTGTTTTTTTCGGCCAACCGAACTTCGGTATACCGGCCGTTGTGCTACTACTTCTGTAGTTATTTAAAATCAATATAATTAAACGATGTCGATAGCACGGGTAGCGGGAATAACGGTGGCGTTATGCCTGTCGGTAGTGGGCGGTTGGGCGCAGCAGGTCGGAGAGGTCAAAGGCCGCGTGGTAAGCAAGGACGATAGCGGCATCGAAGGCATTACCATCAGGATCCGGCAGCAAACCATCGCTACGGTATCGGGCGAAGGCGGCTGGTTTGTACTCCAACAGGTTCCCTACGGCAACCACCAAGTGGAGCTGTCGGGGGTGGGCTACGAGGCCCTTACCCACGCGATCGCCGTCGATAGGCCGTTGCAAACGGGGGTCACCATCGTGCTTGCCGCCAGTAACCGGTCGCTTGGTACCGTCGACGTGAGCGGGCGGACAGCAGGTGAACAGCTACGGCAATCGGGCTATAACGTCAACGTCATCGAAACCCGCCAGTATGCCAATACCAACGCGGATATCAACCAGATCCTGAACCGCAGTACAGGGGTAAAGATCCGCGAACAGGGCGGGTTGGGTTCCAACTACACCTTTGCCATCAATGGGCTCTCGGGCAACCACATCAAATTCTTCATCGACGGCATCCCCATCGAGGCCTATGGCAGCGGCATGTCGTTCAATAACATCCCCGTGAACATCGCCGAGCGGATCGAGGTGTACAAAGGGGTGGTACCCGCACATTTCGCCGGTGATGCCCTCGGCGGCGCGGTCAACATCGTAACCAACCGCGACCGGCGGCGCGCCATCGACGTGAGTTACTCATACGGCTCGTTCAACACGCACCGCACGGCCGTGAGTACCAACTACACCGAACCCGAAACCGGATTGCAGGTCAACTTCAATGGGTATTTCAACCACTCCGACAACGACTACCTCATGCGCACCAACCCCAAGGCCAACGAATACCTGCGGGTATTGACCGAAGATGGAGGCGGCTTCGACACCATCGCGTCGGCCAGGCGCTTCCACGATGCCTACCGGTCTTACATGGGGCAACTCGAAGTGGGCGTATCCAACAAAAAATGGGCAGACCTGATGGTGGTGGGCGTTACCTACAATAACGTGTACAACGAGCAACAGACCGGTGCCACCCAGGAACGGGTGATTGGCCATGTCAACAACCGCTCGAACAGCTTGGTGCCCAACATCCGCTACCGGAAGGCCCGGCTATTCACCGAGGGGCTGTCGCTTTCGGCATTCGCCAACCTGGCCAACGACAAGTCGGTGGTAACCGACACCAGCTCCTACCGGGTGTATCGGTGGGACCAGCGCCCGGATGCGTATTTCGCCGAGGCGGGCGAGCTGGCCACCACCAAGTCCATCCAGCATTATTCAGGTTACAACAACTTGGCCCAGGCGGCATTGAACTACGAGCTGGCCAGCGATCACTTGCTCATGCTCAACTACACCTTCAACAGCCATTACCGGAAAAGCTACAACGAGATCGATCCGTACAACCACAGCCGCGACCAGTCCAATCGGCTCAACAAACACTTGGTAGGCCTGAGCTACAACCACCAGCTGCTAGCCAACCGATGGACGAATTCGCTGTTTGGCAAGTATTATGGGTTCACGGGCAAGGTGGTGGCTCGCGACAGCAGCGTGAGCAACCAAGCCGCCCACTATTTCGGTTATGGCGTTTCCTCGAGTTTCCTGATCATCCCGGCGTGGGGCGTCAAGGCGTCTTACGAACATGCCTACCGTTTGCCCGGGTTGATCGAGCTGTACGGGAATGGCATCGAGGTGGTGGGCAATCCGGGCTTGACGCCGGAAAATAGCGACAACTATAACCTGGGCACGTTTTACAACCGATGGTTCGGCCGGCACCGCGTGGGCGTTACGGCCGGGGTGTTTTACCGTGATGCCAAAAATTACATCCACAGCACGCCGGCGCTCGACAACAACAGCGGAGGTACGTTCACCTCCTATTACAACTTTGGCGGAATCAAGGTGGAAGGTGCCGAAGTGGAGGTGCAGTATGCGCTGGGCAACCTCATCCGGTTTACCGCCAACCTGAGCTATGAAAACGCCGTGGATAGGGAGAAGTTCGTGCGCGGTACCAACCGCGTCAAGGTCTCTTACGGCAGCCGCCTGCCCGATCAGCCCTGGCTCTATGGCAACACCGATTTCGCGATCGGCAAAGACGACCTGTTGGGACAGGGTACACGGCTGGAATTCAATTGGTTCATGCAGTTCGTCAACGAATATGCCTATACCTGGTCCAAGTTGGCGGCACCGAATACGAAATATTACATCCCGGCACAATGGATACAGAACGCGGCATTGACGTATTCGATACAACATGGACGGTATAACGTTACGCTGGAAAGCAGGAACCTGACAGACCAGATAGCCTACGACAACTCCAAACTGCAGAAACCCGGCCGGGCCGTGTTTTTGAAATTTCGCTATAATTTGAACATCAAATAAGTTTTATGAACATGAATATACCTGCAATTTCCGGTAAGCGAGTCCAGCTGTGGCTGGGCGCTGCCTTGATGGCCACCACGTTTTCGGCCTGTAACAACAATGATAATACGGCACCGGAGGTGATCGATGATCCCGAATTCGCGATCATCGTCGGTACGGGCAATGGCCGGTTTTTCCTGCCGGTCGAAGACCTGATGAGCGGTACCATCTCACCGGTGGGCAAAGGCACCGATGTGTCGACGATCCTGACCTGGGAAGAAAACGTGGTGCAGAAAGGCCGAGACATCTACCATGTGGATCCGAATGCGGCCAAGTTCGGCAAATACAGGTTTGAGGATGGGGTGCTGAAGACCATTCAGGAAATCCCGTTTTCGCACCTGCCGTCCCTGTACATCGGCTGGCACACTTGGATAGACGACGACCAATTGATCCTCGGGCCACGCAGCTCCAACTACTACGCCATCGTCAATGTGAAGACCATGGTGGTCACCAAAAGTGGTGAATTCGACAAAACGGGTATACCCGCAAACCACACGCGGCGTGTGTTTTCGGTGATTCCGAAGGGCACCAAGCTGTTGTTGGGCTACGGGCTTTACAACGAAGAGACCAAAGTTCATTACGACAAGTCGTACACCGCGGTGCTTGATTTCCCCAGCCTGACGAACCTGCAGGTAACGAGCGAAGATGAGCGTTCGGCCCCCATCGGTGCGCTTCGCAACGGTTACTTCGCCAATTTCACCGAAGAAGGGAATACGTATATCCTGACCCACCCCATCCCGCTTGGAGCGAACAAACCGCATTTGCCGACCGGTTTCTTCCGCGTAAACGATGGTACGTACAAAATAGATCCGGATTATTTTTTCAATGTTTCTGCCTTGAGGGATGGCGATCAGCAACTGGGGGTGGCATACTTGGGCAACGGCAAAGCCTTGTTGATCAGTGCGCACGACACGGAAACCAACGTAAAGGAATGGAACGACTGGTGGTATGCCGCCATGTGGCAATATTTGGTGGTCGACGTCAAGACGCAGAAAGTCGTGCGTACGCTCGATTTCCCGTTGCTGGGCAATTCACGGTCGGCCGTGGTGCATAACGGCAAGGTATACATCGCCGTAAACGATCCGGGTGCCGATGCGGTATACATCTGGGAGTATGATTCCAATACCGATAAACTGACCAGGGGCGCCAAGGTCGATGGCGCCGACAACGACACCCCCATGCTGTATAAATTGAATTAATTGCTTCGCGGTACACCGCGATAATTTTACACACCTCGCATTGGCGCTATCGCCCGGTGCGGGGTGTATCATTACGATAAACAAACAACTACAACTAACAATAGACAACATCCCATGTTTAGTAAGATTAACGCCTGGCTGCACCTGTGGCTTGGCCTTACTTCCGGTATCGTCGTCATCATCCTGTCGTTGACAGGCTGTGTGCTGGTATTCCAGGAGGAAATCAAATACTATTTCGGCGATTTCGCCCGTGTGGAACCACAAGATGCCGATAGCCAGCTGCCGCCGTCGGCCATTTACCGGGCCGTGAAGGTGCGGTACCCGGATAAGGAGGTGGGCAGCGTCTGGTATTACGGACTGGACAGGTCGGTCAAGGTACGTGTCGAAGGGAGCGACAGCTTGGTTTACGTAAATCCCTATACCGCCGAGGTCATGGGCCAGGTAGATCATGAAGATTTCATCCACTTCATCGATGAAGGGCATCGCCACCTGTGGATGGATCCCGCCATCGGACGCCCCATCGTGGGTTGGGCAACGTTCCTGTTTTTCTTGATCACCATCAGCGGGGTTGTGCTCTGGTGGCCCAAGAAATGGAATAAGCGTCAAACGCGACAGGCATTCACGATAAACTGGAAGGCGAAACTCAAACGCGTGAATTATGATTTGCACAACGTATTGGGTTTTTATTCATTGACGATCGCCTTGCTGATGGCCCTGACGGGGCTGATCATGGCCTTTCCCTGGATGCGGAAAAGCGTGGTTTGGCTCACGGGCGGTTACCCGAAGCGCCCGCAGACCGAACAGCGTATCGAGCAGGCGGCGGATGCCGAGGAGGAGCCGCCAGCGGCGCTTTGGGCGGCCGACCAGGTTTGGTTGAAGGTGCGTAAGGAGATTGCCCGGTACAACAAGGAGGCGGTGATCGTGCATTTTCCGCATGAGCACGACCACGACCATGGGGATGACGATCACGATCACCACGATGAACCCATTTATGCCTGTACGGACATGATAGACGGCACGTGGCGCGATCTATCGTTCGATCGGCATACGCTCGAGCTGCTCCCGCGTGCACAGAAGCCCATGGCCGAGACGAACCTCACGGAATGGACCATGCGGTCGAATTATGCGCTGCATACGGGATACTTCGGCGGGCTGGCAACCAAGATCATGTATTTCATGGCCAGCCTGATCTGCGCGAGCCTGCCCATTACCGGGTTTTACGTCTGGTGGGGAAAGCGGAAGAAAAAAAAGGGTAGGAAGAAAAGGCAGGCTATCCCGAGCGATTCCAGTAAATCTTGAGGTCGGTGTTGCCTTCACCGCCATACGCGACGATATCCAGCCTGCCATCGCCGTCAAGGTCTGCCACGTCGAGGCCCCGGCAGGCAATGCCTTTGTAATCGATCCAATAGACATCGATGGCCTCCCAGTACGGATTGAACGGTACGTAGAGCTTGATGCCGAAGGCGCCGTCCGCATTCGCTGTTCGCCAGCCCATCACGACCTGGTCGCGGCCGATGCCGAGCAGATCGGCCATGCGCAATCCGTGCCCGTCATCCATTTTCCGGTCGAGCACCACGCGCCTGATCTTATCGTGCGCCAAGGCGCTGTCGGCAAGCCGCGGGGTGTAAAGCGTCGCCAAGCTGCGGCTGGGCGGCTCGATGGCGGCGATCACGTGCGCGTTCCGGCTCATCACATGGCCTACGTGCGCTTCCTGGACGGGCCGCCCGCGCGCGAGCCAATCGGCCGGCTGGCGTGTCCAGCGTCCACCCGAGAACGAGAAGCCCACGATGCCTTGACTACCGCTTACATACAGCATTTCCCGGTCGCCAAAGGCCTGTGCGGTCAGGTGATGGGCCTGTGGCATGGGCTGGCCGATAATCCGTAGTGGCCAGGGGGCTGTCGGATCCCGGGGCACTTCATAAGCGAACAGGTCTGCATGCGGTACGTAATCGTTGCCGTGGCCTGGCAAAACGACCAATCGATGGCCCCCGTTGCCTACGTCGATCCAGCGCATGCCGCGGGCGCCGTGTGCCTGGCCTATTGGCGTCGGCGTCCACGGTTGGGTGGCATCGGCCGGGGGTACCAGGAAATAGACGCAATCCGCGCCGACCGCGATTTCCACGCGGCCATCACCGTCTAGGTCTCGCACGGCAATGCAGGCGGTGCCAGGCCCGGATGGCAGCTCCGACATGACGAAACGTTTCCAGTCGCCGTTGCGATACCAGCAGACCTGGGTACTGTCCACGAGGAGGATATCCGGCTTGCCGTCGCCGTCCACGTCGCCGATGGCCATGCCTTGTACCATCCCCGGGGGGCTGCCGATGGCTTCGGCCACGAAACGCGGTTGCTTGAGCCATAACGCGACGCTGGCCAACACGGCAACCAATGACGGATAGAACATGCCGCTAATTTAATAAATTACGGATACGGCGGCGTCATTTCCTGTGCGGTCTCGCGCGTATGCAATGCGTAAACCCGGCACCATGCGCCTCGATCGGACAAAAGGCGCATCAATTTCGCCCATCAAAAATAAAGTTTAAACAAGCTCAATTTAATATGGAAATAATATTGCTTTACTATCTTTGTCTTTATGCGAGTGGTAGCGAACCTCACGGATATCGAGTTACTTGACGGCCTCCGGCAGGATCGGGAGGACGTGTTCGAGCAATTGTTCAATCGGTATTGGGAGAAGCTCCATCAGCAGGCCTATTTGCGGCTTCGCAATCAGGAAGAAGCCGAAGATATGGTGCAGGACATATTTGCCGATGTTTGGAAACGCCGCCATACGCTTGAAATCAAGACCTCGCTGGCGGGTTACCTGCAAGCAGCGCTGAAATACAAGATCATTCGGCAGGCCGCCAAAGCCAATCTGCGGCGGCGGACACAGGAACTGCTGTTGAGCCAAATGGAGGAACTCGAGGATGCGGTGATAGACCTGTTGGCGGTGGGCGAGCTCAACCAAACGATAGCAGCAGCCATTCAGCGGTTCCCTGAAAATATGCGCAAGGTTTTCCTGATGCGGACCGAGGCATTTACCGTGGCCGAAATCGCCGATGCATTGAAACTTTCCAAACAAACGGTCAAGAACAATACCTCTGATGCGCTACGCCGCCTACGGGTGGTCTTGGCCGAAAAGCACCCCGAAATACCCCCCTCATTTTACCTCGTACTGACGCTGTTTATCGGCCACTGACCGATAATCGGAATTTTTTGGAGTACCAAAGGCACCTAGCTTGCACTATATGGGTGTAACTGGGTAAACAGGTGAAACGAACGACATTCAAGCAACTATTGAAAAAGTACCGTGACGGAACCGCCACGCCAGCAGAACGCTACGTGGTGGATCGGTGGTACGAATCGCTCGACCGTGGTGGCGAGAAACATCCCAGCATGGCCGAAGTGGACGAAAAGGCGATGATCCGATCCCGGATATGGCAAGGTGTACACGATAGGCGGCAACGCACGAAGTGGCATAGGCATCCCGGGGTAAGGGTGGCAGCCAGTATGGCACTCGTGGTTTCGATATCGACATTGCTCTATTGGATCGCACAAACCACAACGCCATCGGCACATCACCCATCCAAACCCGGACACGCCCCGCACACCATCACCACGTCAGGCAGGCAGTTGAAACAAGTCCGGTTGCCCGACAGCACGATCGTGTGGCTCAATGCGCATTCGGCATTGGAAGTGCCTGCGGCCTTCGGGGATCGGGAAAGGCGGATCAAGCTGTCGGGTGAAGCTTTTTTTGAAGTAAAGCGTGATACGCTGCGTCCGTTTCTGGTGGCTACCGACGGCGTGGTCGTCGAGGTTTTGGGGACATCGTTCAGCATCCAATCGTACGAGCGGCTGCAAAATGTCAATGTGGCTGTAACGACCGGGAAGGTGTTGGTCAAAAGTGCTTCGACGCCAAGGCTTTCTGAACTGACCATGGGCCAGTCGTTGGTGTATCAGAAGGCAACGGGGGACTATCGGGTGGATAAGGCGATGGTGGCCGAACGCCCATCGTGGATAAAGGGACGTGCCGAGCTCAAAATGGCCTCCTTTGACGAATTGGCACAGACGCTGGCCAATCTGTATGATGTGCAATTGACCACCGACGATGACCAGGTGATGTCGTATCGCTACAACCTGACCCTGGAGTCTACCCTGCGGCTTGAAGACGCCATGGAACTGATCTGTACAATCGTGGGCAAAACCTATAAGAAGGAGGGGGAGGGAATCGTAGAAATCTTCTAGTGCTAAATAGCACAGGCACTGCAAAGTGCAGCACCTGTGCGTAAGTGGGCTGTAGCTAAAGTTTCGTCGCTGCGCTACAGCCGGTCTGTAGTCATTAACTGAATAATAACCAACGCCCAAAAATAAGGAAATAATGTGTCTTCCTTCGGGCCTAAGGAATAATTAGATGAATTCATACCTACCGCTATTGCAGAAGCTTATGCGTATCACATTGATTATGACGATAGCCATTTCAGCTGCCTCGCAACTTATCATGGCAGAAAACTTGCACGGACAGGCACTGGCCAAACGGATAGACCTGTCTTATGAAAAGACCAATGTCTACCGGATCATCCAAGATATCGAACGGAAAATGGGGGTTAATTTCGCCTTTACCGACAACCTTGGGTTGGATAACCTGATGCGCGAAAACGTGTATTTTCGCGACGAGCCATTGGGCGAGGTGCTCAACGCCTTATTGGATGACAGCTTTATTGCGTTCAAGGAGAAATCGGGCACGATCACCCTCTTTAAAGTACAGGCCCCGGGTCGGATCGTCGGTCGTATCACCGATGCCCAGGGTGCAACGCTTGGCGGAGCCACCCTACGTATCCTCGAAATAAACCGGAGCTACAGTGCGGATGCCGATGGTACATTCTCCATTGGTATCCAGCAGGGGACGTATACCTTGGAGGCTACTTTCCTGTCTTATGAGACACAACGCAAAACCGGTGTGGCCGTGGTGTCCGGCAAGAGCACCTCGGTGGTTTTTGCATTGAACGACGATGTAGGGGCGTTGAGCGAGGTGGTGGTGACGGCCTTGGGCATCGAACGCAGTAAGCGCACGCTAAGCTACGCGACCGAACAGGTCGACATGGAGTCCATTACCGATGTGCGCGATCCGAGTCTGGCTTCGTCCTTGTCCGGGAAAGTGGCGGGGGTTGCCATCTCGAGCTCGTCTGGCGCCGCTGGCGTCGGCGGTAGTTCGCGGATCGTCATTCGGGGGAACCGATCGATAAATGGCAATAACCAGGCCTTGATCGTGATTGACGGCATACCCTATAACAATAGCAACGGATTGGTCAGCTCGGCTTTCAACAATTGGGACGTCGGGTCGTTTGACGGGATATCAAACATCAATGCGGACGACATAGAAAGCATCAATGTGTTGAAAGGGCCAGCGGCAGCGGCGCTCTACGGATCGGCGGCCAACAACGGTGTCCTATTGATTACCACGAAAAAGGCCAAAGCAGGCAGGCCGCAAGTGGAGTTCAATTCCATCGCCACGATGGACATCCCGTACCTCTACCCCGATTTCCAGGATGAATACGGGCAAGGGGCTGGCGGAATTTTCTCGCTTGCAGCAGGGGGTGGCAGTTGGGGACCCCGGATGGCTGGCCAGTCCGTGGTGGACTGGACGGGCAAGGAACAACCTTTTTCACCCCAACCCAATAATGTGAAGGATTTTTTCGAGCAGGGTTACAATTTCAACAATACGCTCTCTTACAGCGCAATGAATGACCGGTCATCGGTTTATTTTTCCTATGCGAATACGTCATCGAAAGGATTGATCGAGACCGACAAGCTGCAACGGAATAATATCAATTTGCGGGCAACCGCTACGTTGCTTCCGAAATTGAACCTCGATGTGAAATTGACGTATTTCGACCAACGGATGGCCAATCGCACGGCTGCGGGCGACAATTACTTCAATCCGATGCAAAGCTTTATCCGTATGCCGCGAAGCCTTCGCACCTCGGATATCGAACAGTACGATTACCGCGACCAAGACGGTGCGCTGAAGCACAACATCTGGGTGCCAGAAGGCTCCACGACATTAAGCAATCCCTATTGGGCGATTCATCGGCGTATCGCACCGACCTTCCGTGATCGCCTTACTTCTTTTGCCACACTCAAGTATGATCTGGCGGATTGGTTGTACGTGCAGGGCAGAGTCTCTTTCGATCATATTCACGATAACGCCGAAGAGAAGATCTATTGGGATGCGCTTTACGTCAACGCTGGTCGGGGGAACTACTATACGGCTTTTTCCAATAGCCGGAGCCTGACCGCCGACGGGCTGATCAACATACACAAGACGTTTTCAAATGGCCTATCATTGAGCGTACTCCTCGGTAGCGAAATCCGGGATCAGCAAGGGAGGTCGCAGTCGTCGACCACCAATGGATTGACGGTCGAAAATAAGTTTGCCCTGGATTATGGTGCGTTCAATTCCACGACCGATCGCGCATCGCACACGCAATTGCAGAGTGTCTATGGCACGGCGCAAATCGGCTATAAATCCATGTTATACTTGGACATCACCGGTCGAAACGATTGGAACTCGACCTTGCCTCCCCCACACGATTATTTTTATCCATCCGTAGGCTTGGTGGCCATTGTTTCCGACATGGTTAAACTCCCGGCCGCGATAACGTTGGCCAAGCTACGGACATCCTATGCCGAAGTGGGTAACGGTGTGGGGTTCGCCGCCATCTTGCAGACCTACGGACGGAATACCGCAGGCCCAATTGGACAAATCACCACTTCTTCCTCCAAGGTCGCAGAAAATCTGGTGCCCGAACGGTCAAAATCTTGGGAGGCCGGTGCCGAACTGAAATTCTTCGAAAACCGCCTTTCGGTTGATTTCACCTGGTACCAATCGAATACACTCAACCAATTGATCAGCATTACGTCCCCACCGACGTCTGGCTATTCGTCTACGCAAATAAATGCAGGCAACATCCAGAATCGCGGCCTTGAATTGATGCTGGCCGGTACGCCGATAACGGGCAACGATTTTAGTTGGAGTACTTACTTGGTGTTTTCTCGCAATCGGAATGTCGTAAAGGAGTTATATCGAAACATTGCCCGCTACCCACTCAGTACGGCCGATTTGGCATTGGGCACGGCCTACGTCGAAGTGGGTAGGCCCTATGGCGAATTATACGGCTACGCGTTCAGGCGCAATGACGCTGGGCGCATTATGGTGAGCGACGCCGGGCTCCCGCTCATCACCACGGAAGGAAACAGTTATTTAGGCAATTTCAACTACGATTGGCAAAGCGGACTGTCCAACACATTGGTATTAAAACGTTGGCATTTCAATTTCCTGGTCGACTTGAATTACGGCGGCGTACGGCAGTCGGCCACCGAATCACGGATGATGGGCGCCGGGAACAGCATGGCCTCGTTGCATGGGCGCGAGGGTTTCGTCTTTGACGGGGTAATGGCCGACGGCTCGCCGAACAACGTATCCATCACGGCCGAGCAATACGCCCAGACTGTAGGCGGCCGTGTCTCCAACGGCATTCCGGTAGAACTGTACAGCCATGATGCAACCAATGCGCGCTTGCGCGAGATGTCCATCGGATATTCATTCCCGGTTGCGCGATTGGGTTCGGTGAAGTCACTGCGTATTTCTGCCGTTGGCAGGAACCTGTTCTTCCTTTACAACGGTGCCGGTTGGTTCGACCCGGATACCACGTACAACACCGATGCCAATGGGCAAGGGGCCGAAAACTCCTTTCTCCCGGGTACGCGGACGCTCGGCTTGAACATTAAACTATCCTTGTAATCCTTTTCAGCTTTTTTAATCATGATAACGAACATTAAATCCACGAGAAATAGCCTGGTTTTCGGGTCGCTGTTTTTGTTGTTGAATGCCTGCACGGACCATTTCGAGGCCATCAATACCAATAAGACGCAGATAATGGATGTGACAGAAAAGGAGTTGGCCGGGTTGTTCACCCGATCGCAGATCAACGGCATTGCCTGTCTGACCAGCGACCAGTACGGTCGCGCTACGCGGTACTGGTCCAATCCGCAGTCGGGATACTTCGTTACCGACAGCTATGATGCCGAGCAAATGATTGTCAACTACGATCACATAACAACCGTGCAGAACGTGTTTTTCAGTAGGGCGATACCAGCCATCGTGACCATTCAAGAGAAGACGAAAACCGGCGATTTGGCGGCGTATCATGTCGCTACCATCTGGAAGGTGTACATGATGTACCAACTCGCCGATGTCTGGGGGCCGATTCCCTATGTAGAGGCCGGAAGCGGACAGGAGTCTGTGGCATACGAAAGTGTCGAAGCCGTTTATAATCACGCTTTTGCTGACCTGACCGCAGCGGCCGATTACCTGGCGAACGCGCTCCAGGGAAATCCGGCGCTGAATGTATTTGGATCGGGCGATATCATTTTTGAAGGCCAAGCGTCCAAATGGCTGAAATTTGCCAATACCATGCGGCTCCGGTTGGCCATGCGGATATCCAATGTCAATCCCGAACGGGCGAAAGCCGAAGCCGAAGCGGCGGCAGCCGGGATAACGATGGATGTGAACGACGACAATGCCTGGCTCGTGAAGCTACCCACTTTTAATGGCTTGGAAAACGGCATGGTGCGCAACAGGAACTCCATGCTGATGAATGCAAGCATAGAGAGCTTTATGAAAGGGTTCGGCGATCCCCGGCTCCCTGTCTATTTCTCTCCAGTGGCCAACCAGAACATTGCAGGCATGCCTCCCGAAATCGCTGCCAACGTGGGTGGCTACCATGGGTTGATGCCCGGATATTCCCCGGCAGACCGTGTTTACATTCGGATGTATTCGGCGCCAGGGCCGCAGTGGGCGGGCGCAGGCATCATCTCAACAGAGGTACCCATTCCGTTGAAATTTGCCGCGGAGACTTATTTCCTCAAGGCAGAGGGCGCTTGGAAAGGGTGGAATATGGGCGGAACGGCCAAGGGATTCTACGAAATGGGAATAGCCACGTCCTTGAGGCAATGGTTGCCTGGAATTGAGCAAACGGCTGTCAATGATTACCTGAATGGCGAAACACCGCCCGCAAACCCAAACAGCTTCCCATATCCCGATGGGGCATTGACGGATATCCCCGTTAAGTTCTCGGCAAGTAGCGAGAAACAATACGAACAGATTATCACGCAGAAGTGGCTGGCATTGTATCCCGACTCTTGGGAAGCTTGGACCGAATACCGACGTACCCGGCTGCCCAGGCTCTACCAGCGGAGAGGTTCCTTGAATGCAGACGTGAATGTAAACGTCGGTCAAATCATGACGCGCATCGTCTATCCAGAAAGCGAAAAGATATCACAGCCCGAAGAAGTAGCCAAAGCTGTCGCGCTGCTGGGAGGCCCGGATGCGTATAGCACGCCTATCTGGTGGGACGTCCATCCAAACGGTGTCAATTGATCGATTTTTGTACAGGAAAACGCGATGTATATGTTTTATCCTTGTTTGCCATTTTTCAAGAAGCTTGTTGCTTGCCTGATGCTGGGCCTGGTGCTGGGTGCGTGCGCTTCATCACGGAATGCTGGATTCGAACTCGTTAATCCGTATCAAAAAGTTAAGCGGTACCCCTATAAAGCGTCTTTTCATAACCATACGGCGTACCATCCCGAATACATGCATGCCAAGACGCCGCCGGTAGCATTACTGACGTCTTACCGTGACTACGACACGGCGCCGCTTTACGGGATCGTGGGGATATCCGACCATGAGCGTGTCACGACCCCGTGGAACGTGGTGCCGAGCGGCCGTGCCGCATCAGATTCACTGGCCTGGGCTGTTGATAGCGTGCTGTGGATTCCCTGCAACGAGACCAACATCGGGAATAATAAGCAAGGAGGGGTCTTTGGAGACCTCCTTGCCATCAACGTGCCCGTAGACCAAATACCCGAAATCGATTGGGCGAAAAATCGTACCGAACGGGCCCGAAGCGGTTGGGTTTACCGCTCGGCAGAGATGCCTGCGCGTATCGCGCTATCATTTGTGGGTACGGGCGTCGAGTGGTTTGCTGCAAAGGAACCCGAAGGCGGCATAGTGGGTGTTTTTGTCGACGGTCAAAAGGTGGGCGACGTGGATTTGCATGCCAGTGATCAGCGATTCGGTGTCCGTGTTTTTAGTCTCGCGGGCTTGCAATCCGGCAAACACCTACTCGAATTGGTTTATGACCGAAAAGGGAAGAGCAGTCAAAAATACATGGGCAGCATGAATATGGATATGGTGGTGGTCTCCCAAGCTGACGGCGCTACCGTAACATTCGGTGCGGATCACCCGGCGTTAACCTATCACCCGTTGAAGTATCGACAAGCGCAACACCCCAAAGGCGAAGGTCGTGGGGTAGGCGACGCGTTCCGGGCATTGGCCGAAGACATGGGCTGTTTTCTCGTCTTGGCGCACCCGAATGCCAGATTGGAAACCGAGGGCGAGTATGCGGGAACACAACGATGGACGTCTGCGGGTTATACCCATGCCGAGTTGGACACGATTTTTGGAGATACCCCAAAAAAAGCAGATTCCCTCAACTACCTACCCCATGCGCTCGAGATCGGCAATCGGGGGTATGATTTTTCGCCCCGCAGTGGTTATAGAAATGCGGAAGAAAAGTGGGATTACCTGCTCAGGAAAGGTCATCGCATCATGGGGTTTGCTTCAGACGATACGCATGGCGAGGTTTCGCCAGAAGGCTGGGTGGTGATCCATACCGAAGCGCCAAGCCGAGGGCAACTGGCGAAGGACGATGTGATGGAGAGCTTGCGGTCGGGAAACTACTATTCATCGCAGGGTCCCAACATGACCATCCTCGTTGAAGGCAATGCACTCACGGTTCGAACAGATGCGAATGCGCTCATTGAAATCATATCCAAAGACGGTATCGTATTTCAACGGGACAATGCGACCGAGGCAACGTATCGCATTACCGGCCATGAACAATACGTTCGGGCGAAGGTAACCCGTGCCGATGATGAATGGCGCGACGTGAAGGGCGGTATTGGCCGATTTCGTTCTGCTTGGACAAATCCGATCTATGTCTTGTCTAAGTGAGCGTGGCCATGGGGCACGATCGTAACCTGCATATCGAAACAGGTTCGCCATTTTACCGGAAGATTCCTATCTTTAGCCACCTATAATGTAGTTATGAGACGGAATTTTTTTCTTGGTTGCCTATTGTTCCTTGCGCAAAGCGCGGCCGTTGCCCAATTGCGTATCCCCAACGTGCTGTCAGACAACATGGTGTTGCAACGGAACACGACAACGAATGTCTGGGGCTGGAGTTACGCCGGGAGCAAAGTGGTTGTGAAGGCATCATGGTTGCCCGACACGATCAGCGCCCAGGTGGATGCCAGCGGGAAGTGGATGGTAGCGGTGCCCACCGCCGCGGCCGGAGGGCCTTATGACCTGTACATCGCATCCGCTGGAACGGAAATCACCCTGCGCAACATCCTGCTGGGCGACGTGTGGCTGTGTTCCGGACAGTCCAACATGGAGTGGGGAGGCAACCAGCAACTCCCCGAGATCCTGGCGGAATTGCCGAAGGCCAACGACCCGAATATCCGCTTGCTGAACGTGAGCAGGGTGGGGGCCGACCATCCCCAATACGATATCCCCAATACCTGGCAGAACCTAGACGCCGGGTCGCTGAAACCGTTCTCGGCCATTGGCTATTTCGTGGCGAAGAAGCTGCGTGAGCAACTCGATGTGCCCATCGGTATCATCAACGCGTCGTGGGGCGGTACGCCCGCCGAAGCGTGGACACCGGATTACTTGATCGACAACGACCCGAAATTGCGGCAAGCCGCCGCGAAGCAGGGTGCGGCGCCTTATCGTCCGCACCAACCCGGCGTACTATGGAACAGCATGATCCACCCGCTCACGCCGTTCGCGGTTTCCGGTTTCTACTGGTACCAGGGCGAGAGCAACGTGGGCACCTGGCCCGATTACGACAAACTGATGCGCACGTTGATCACGTCGTGGCGCGCGGCCTGGAATGCGGAGCTGCCGTTCTATTTCGTGCAGATTGCACCGTTTGCCTACAACAACCAACAGCCTTTGGCCGCCCTGCTCCGCGAGCAGCAGGCCAAGACGGCCGCAACGCTGCCGGGCACGGGCATGGCCGTGACCACAGACTTGGTAGACAACATCAAGGACATCCACCCCATCCAGAAACGCGAAGTGGCCAATCGTTTGGCGGCCTTGGCGCTGCACGGACATTATGGCGTGAGCCAGGGTGCCGATTACCGATCGCCGATATATGCGCATGCCGAAACCAAAGGCAACACGATGATTGTCTCGTTCGATCACCTCGAAAATGGATTGCAAGCCAAAGGCAACCGGATCACGGAACTCTATATTGCCGGCGAAGACCGCGTGTTCCACGAGGCGGAGGGTACCATCAAGGGCAATACCTTGCACGTCAAGTCTGCAAACGTGCCCCATCCCGTGGCCGTGCGGTTCGGCTTTACTGAAACCGCAATGCCCAACCTGTTCAACAGTAACGGGTTGCCGGTCGCGCCATTCCGCACCGACGATTGGCCAACCGTGCAGTAGACCTGTCTGTTAACGATCACTTAGCAAACGGTTAACGTAACGCTCGGATTAAAGTTGTTTATTTGCATATGCTATCAGAAAATGGATTCGCCATGAAGGGGTTATTATCAACGATGCTCATGCTGGCCGCGAGTACGGCCTTGTGGGCGCAGGCTACCGCGACCGGTATCGTCTACGACGATGCCAATGGCAACGGCAAGCGCGAGCGGCGCGAACGCGGCGTGGCGGGGGTTTCGGTAAGCAACGGCCTAGCGGTAACCGTAACGGATGCCGATGGCCGCTACACGTTGCCGGTGGGCGACGACAACATCATTTTCGTGATCAAGCCATCAGGCTATGCCGTGCCCGTAGACGAAAACAATTTGCCGAAGTATTATTACATCCACAAACCCGCGGGATCGCCGAAATTGAAGTATGGTGGCGTGGCGCCAACCGGCCCCCTGCCGAAGTCGGTGGATTTTGCCTTGGTGAAACAGGATGAACCCGCCGATTTCACCGCCTTGATATTCGGGGATCCGCAGGCGTACACCGAGCAGGACCTGGCGCATTTCGCGAAAGGCATAGTCGCCGAATTGGAGGGCGTGCAGCAGGTGGCATTCGGGTTGAGCCTCGGCGATCTGGTGGGCGACCACCTGCCGCTGCATAAACCGTATATCCAAGCGGTGGCGAAAGTAGGTTTGCCCTGGTACAACCTGATGGGCAACCACGACATGGATTACGACGCGGTGGCCGATTCCCTGACCGACGAGACGTTCGAAGCCAGCTTCGGACCAGCCAATTATGCATTCAACTACGGCAATGCGCACTTTATCGTACTGGACAATATCCTGTACCCCGATCCGCGTGATGGACGGGGATATTGGGGTGGGTTCCGCAAGGATCAGCTCGATTTCGTCGAAAACAATTTGAAACACGTCGATACCGATAAATTGATCGTGCTGGCCTTCCACATCCCGCTACTCCACCAGGATGAGGGGTCGTTCCGGAATGCCGACCGCCAGCGGCTATTCGATTTGCTCCGGGATTATCCGCATACGCTTTCCATGTCGGCACATACCCACTTGCAGCGTCAGAATTTCTATGGGCGCGAAGATGGCTGGCGGCAGGACAAACCGCACCACGAGTACAACGCGGGCACAACTTCGGGCGACTGGTATTCCGGTGAATACAACCATCAAGGGGTGCCCGCCTCGACCATGCGCGACGGTACGCCGAAGGGCTATGCCTTCCTCCGCATCAACGGCAACCGGTATACCATCGACTACCAGGTGGCGGGCGAGCCGACGGATTTCCAGATCAACTTGTTCCATCCCAAGATCGTGGCCCAAGGGCGGGGTACGTCTGCTGGCATCTTCGCCAACTTCTTCATGGGGCATGAGGGCAACAAAGTCGAGTACCGCGTAGACGGTGGCGACTGGAAGCCGATGGCTTATACCGATGCGCCCGATCCGCATTTCGTTGGGTTGCTATACCGTTGGGATACGACCGATACGCTCATGCCGGGCCGCAGGCCATCCAATCCCGTGAGCAGCACGCACCTGTGGCGGGGCAATATACCCACCAACCTACCGGTTGGCGAGCACCGGATCGAGGTGCGCGCCACGGATATGTTCGGCAGGACGTTTACCCAGCAAAGCACCTACCGGCTGGCCGAAGCGGCGGCGGTAGAATGACCGCCTTGCGAGCGCGTGTTGCCCAGTGCCCTTGTCATTGCGCATAGGCATGCTCCGGGCAGTCGATGCGCAGTTGCATGTTTTCGAGGTTCCGATGGAGCAATTGACAGAAATGTTCGGTATCGCCATGCCGTGGTCGGTAATAGGCGCAGGTGAAACACATGCGTTGCAATGTGATGACCCCCGCCTTGTTGAGGTGGCGGATGATGTCAAACAAGCTCAACAGCAAGTTCTCTTGGTCGGCGGGATGCATCCTGCCAATCGGTGCCTGGATTTCCCGGGCGAATAGGGAAGTGCGCGCAGCCACTTCCTGCCCCTTGGGCGTGAGGTGGATCGTATAGCTTCGCGTGTCATGGGTTTCGCTGGTTTTGGTGATGAGCGTTTTTTGTTCGAGCGTTTTGATGGTGTCGCTGATGGTCGCCTTGGTCATGTTGAACTCGTTGGCGAGGTAGCTGACCTTCCGTTTCTCTTCTGTATGGTGCAAGAGGAAAATGAGCACCTGTACCTGTATCGGACTCAGCGAGTAGGCCTTGCTCTCGTTCCAGAGCAATACCCGGAATGCCTGCGACACCCGTTCAAGGGCGGCGATGATCTTGCCGTCCACACCTTGGTTCTGGTAGGTCAAGTCAAAGGGTGAATTTTCCATACGGTTTCAACTAACGTCAAATTTGCCCCACAAAGATAGGATTCCTAACTATGTGGGGCAAATTTTTTTAACCCTTCACGTCAGCCAAGGATGCGCCGAAGTTGATGTGCAGGACGTGGCCATTGGGGGTAACCAAGGCAGGAACCGATTTAACACCGGCCTGCTCGGCTTCGGCAATGCGCGACCGGTCTTCGCCGATGTGCACCACGTCGACATTGGATGGCCCGATCAGGCTGATGATGTCGTGTTCGGCGCTGACGCAAACCGGACATCCGGCATGATAAAAGATGGATTTACTCATGATTGATAACGTTTGAAGTCGTTTGGCAATATCGCCGGGACAAATATAGTTAGGATGACTAACTTAATCAAGTAAAATTTTCAAAGCTGGTTTTCAGCGCTCAGAACAGCGTCTGCTGCCGGTATGGGCTTTCATGCTCCAACAGCCATTGCTTTCGCCAAAGGCCACCGGCATAGCCGGTAAGCGATCCGTCGCTACCGATCACACGGTGGCAGGGAATCACGATCCAGAGCGGGTTCTGGCCGTTGGCCGCGGCCACGGCCCGGATCGCTTTCACGTCGCCGAGCCGCTCCGAAAGCGCCCGATAGGAGATGGTCTTGCCATACGGTATATGCAGGAGCTCCTGCCAGACGCGTTGCTGGAAGGCCGTACCTTGCGGGTTCAGCGGCAGCTCGAAAACGGTACGCGTACCGTGAAAGTAGGCTTGGAGCTGGGCCACTGCCTCCCGTAAGCAAACCGGGATGGCCGTAGATGCTTCCACGTCGGCGGTCTTTAGCACGGATACCGCCGAGAGGCCGTTTTCATCCCCTCGGATAGCGGTAAGCCCCAGCGGGGTCTGAATAAATGCTTCTTCCATGGCCTTTTAGCAAAAATAGGCAAATCAGGCGTGCCACGCAAGCGGCTTGAATGGCGATCACCGGAAAGCGAGGCGGTTGCCGACCAGGGTCGGCAACCGCCTTTAGCCTATTGATTCCACCATACCCGTGTAGTGGGCACATCGGGGCCGTCAAGCAACCGGAGGCCTTCGGCCAGCGCAGGTCCATTGGTTTGCTTTTCATAATCGACGTAGGGAATCCGTTTGATGAATTGGCCCGCGGGGATATCCGGGTTGTCTGAGTTGACCACGGGGTAAAGCGTGGGGTAACCGGTGCGCCTCACCTCGGCCCAGGCTTCGATGCCATCGGGATACAGGGCCAGCCACTTCTGGGTGGCCACCTGCTGCCGGCGGGTGGCTTCGTCGGCAGCGAATCGCACCGCCACGTCGCTCACCGCCGCGGATGCCAGCATATCGTCGAGCGCCACGGGCGTTCCGGTACCGTCGATGTAGTCGCCAACGATGGTCTCGTCGGTGATGCCCCATTGGTGCATCGACGTGCGGATGCCGGCCGCATACAAGTCGGTAGGGCTGCCACCCATGTTCCAGCCATTCAATGCGCCTTCTGCCCGCAGGAAGTAGCTTTCGGCAGCATACATGACGAAGAACGGATTGCTGGTTTGCCGGCCGACATGGAAACGCGGACCGACATTCGACGCCGCGCCAGCCGTGTTTTTCGGACTGCTGGCCAGCTGTGCCGTCGAGAGGCCGTTGCGGATGCCGCGGTATTCACCGCTGTTCACGCCGGGGCTGAAATATTCGGCCATACGAGGATCGTCATAGCCTTTCAGGTAACTTTCCATCGCTGCGCTCATCACGAACCCTTCGCCCCAATCGGAGATGACATTCAGCCCGTGTACCGTATTGGCATTGACGGTCATGAACGCATTGTGGGCGTTGGTTTCCATCACGCCGGCGGCTACGGCTTTCTCCGCTTCCACCCGGGCTTTCTCGGGTTCTACCCCCGAAATCCGGAGCGCCAAACGCAACCGCAATGAATTGGCGAAGCGGATCCATTGCGCGACATCGCCTTGGTATACCAAATCATTCACCCCGAATGGTTTCCGGGCGGGATCGGTAGCCGATAGCGTACCCACGGCTTCGTCGAGCAGCGTGAAGAAATCATGGTAGATGTCCTGCTGGCTGTCATACGGAATGCTGGTGGTGCCTTTGCCGGCTTCCGAATAGGGCACCGGGCCGTAGAAGTCGGTATGCGAATGGAAAACGAATACTTTCCAGATCTGGGCCACGGCGTGGGCAGCAGGGTCGGTATCGGCCGTGGTTTCGAGCACCACCTTCAGCGTGGGCCAGGTCACGGTGTACATGCAGTTCCACTGCACGATGATCCAATCCTGCACGATGACGTAACGGTCCGACCGGATGTTCGCATCGCGGACGGCGAAATATTGGCTGTAGTAATCAAAGAACAGGTTCCTGGCCAGTTGGTAAAGCCCGGGGTGGCTGTATAATCCTTCATACTGCGCCCGTGCGAAGGCATTGCCCACGGTAGCGGGCGTCACTTCGGTGATGAGCAGCGGGTTGGTGTTGAGTCTGTCGAAATGCGACGTGCAGCCCGCCAGCCCGAACAGGGTTACGCAGCACGCTAAAATATATGTTTTCATCTTCATGGATCGCTATGTTAGAAATCAACCTTCAGGTGTAAACCGATGCTCCGCGTAGCGGGCATGGGCGTGTATTCGATGCCTTGGTTGTTGCCGGTGCCCAAGGCGGTTTCCGGATCGAAGCCGTCTGCCGCATTGTACAGGAAGAACAGGTTTCGGCCCACCACCGATAGCGTGGCCCGCCGCACGAACGTGCCGGAAAGGAGCCCCGGGGGGAGACTGTAGCCCAGCGACAATTCGCGCAGGCGTACGTTGGTGCCGTCATAGGCAAAGGCTTCGCCCACGGGGTCGCTGCCACCGATGTGTGTCCAATAGCTCTCTGGCGTGACCCCTACCGTATTGGCCGTACCGTCTTCGCGGACGGAATTGGGCACCACGAACGTTTCGCCGCGATGCGCGAGCGTACGCGCCGCCACACCGGCTCCGGCCATCAGGGCCTGGGTATGCGACAGCACGGTGCCACCCTTGCGCACGTCCACCAAAAACGACGTCGATAGCGGGCCTAGGGTGAACTGGTTGGAAATGCCGGCCGTCCACAAGGGGTTGTAGTTGCCCGCGTGATAGCTCATGTCGGTGAGCATGGGCAGCCCGTTGTCGCTGACGATGATCTGCCCGCCAGCGTTGCGCCTGAACCCGCGGCTGTACAGCTCGCCATACCCCCGCCCTTCTTCGGCGACGATGACGCCAATCCGGTCAGGCGAGGAAAGCGGCGGGCGTTTCTGAAGCGAGTCCAGCGACAGGATGCGGTTTTGGTTGGCGCCCAGCTGCATGTTCAGTTGCCAACTGAATCGCTCGCGTTTGGCAATGGATGCCTGCAATTGCAGCTCGACCCCCTGATTCTGGATGTTACCGGCGTTGATGACGCGAAAGGCGTAGCCCGATGGGTTGGGAAGGCCGATGGTGAGGATCTGGTTGATGGTATTCGACTTGTAATAGGTGGCCGACAGCGTGAACCGATCGCCATGAAGCCCGAGGTCAAGCCCTGCTTCGATCGAGCGGGTCTGCTCGGGTTTCAGGTCGGCGTTGCGCAACGTGCGATCGATGGCCAGTAGCCCGGTGGCGCCACCCTGCACGATGTTGAACGACGGGCGCAACATGTTGAACCCGGTGCCGTTACCCACAAAGGCGTACGAAGCCCGCGTTTTCAGGAACGAAATGGCCGCGGGCAGGTCCAACGCCTCGTTCCAGATGATGTTCGCGCCGAACGAAGGGAAGAAATACGAACGGTTGCTGGCGGGCAGCGTGGAATTCCAGTCATTCCGGACGCTGATATCCAGGTAAGCGAATTGTTTGTACCCGAGATTTGCGGCCGCGAACAGCGATTGCGTCTCCGTACGGGCCAGCGACGAGGTGGGCGCCGGGGCGAGGGCGTTGCCCAAACTGAATAGGTTCGGGATGCTCAGCCCTTGCGTGCTGGTACGGGTTCCGTTGAAATCGTATTTTTCCAGCATGGCGCCCGCGTTGACGCTCAGGCTGTAATGCGTCGCGAAGCGCGTGTTGTAATTGAGCAGGAGGTCGTTGATGAAGAGCTTGGTGTTTTCATTGGCCACCACGAAGTTGCCCTTGCCGGGCGTATTGAGCCAATAGGAGTCGTTGTAGTTCCGCTCGTCCATGTTGTCGCCGTAGAAATCGAGGCTGCTCCGGTATTGCAGGCTGAGGTTGGGCGAAATCGCGTACTTGACCGACGCCAAGCCGATAACCCGGTTGCGCAGCCGGTCATACAGGTTGCGATAGATGCTCCAGTACGGATTCTGCATGCTGGGCGATCCGGGGCGCCAGTAGTTTTGCACAAGGTCGCCTTCCTCGTTGAGCGATTCAAAGACACCCGCATCGGCCAGGTTGATATTGCGCGGGATCCGGTACAGGGTCGAAACCGCGCGGTTGGCTTCTCCGGTGGCCTGCCGGTTGACGACATCTTCGTGGATGTAATTGATCTTGGCGTCGACCGTCCACCGCTCGCCGAATTTGGCCGACTGGCGTAGGTTGACATTGTTGCGCCTGAAGTTGTTGCCATCGAGGATGCCGCTCCCGAAGGTATTGGAGTACGACAAATAAGTCTGGAGCTGCTCGTTGCCGGCCGAGAACGTCAGCGTATTGATGGCTTCGCCACCGGTTTGGAAGAAATCCCGGAAATTGTCGGGCTGTGGGGCGTAGGGCAGTGGCTGGCCGTTCCAACCGGGCAGCGACTGACCATCCATGGGGGCACCCCAACTTTGGTCGCTCTGCGGCGAGTAGATGCCGCCTTCGCCCTGCCCGTAACGGTTCTGGAATTCGGGATAGATCATGGGGTTTTCCCAGAGGTATGAGGAAGAGAGCCCGATGGCGGCACCCTGGCCTTTCCGGCCGGTTTTCGTGGTGATGATGATGGCACCATTGGACGCGTTCGAGCCGTAGAGGGCAGCCGCCGAAGGGCCGGTGAGCACGCTAAGCGATTCGATGTCGTCCGGATTGACGTTTGAAATGCCATCGCCGTTGTCGCGTGCGCCGAAGAGCGCCACGTCTGCGAACGCCTTGGGCGTGTTGTCGATTCGGACGCCGTCCACGATGATGAGCGGTTGGTTATTGCCCGTGATGGAGCGGTTCCCCCTGAACACGATGCGATTCGAGCTGCCCGGCCCAGCGTTCGTCTTGTTGATCGTGAGGCCGGCCACCCGGCCGTTCAATGCACTGGTGATGTTGGTTTCCCGTGAGTCGGCCAGGGTCTCGCCGGCGACGGTTTGCGTGGCATAGGTGAGGCTGCGGCGTTCGCGGGTAATCCCCAATGCCGTGACGACGACATCGTCCAACTGGACGCTGGCGGATGTAAGGTCGACCGTGACGATAGACCGGCCCTTGAGCGGCTCGCGGATGCTGCCGTAGCCGAGGTAAGAGATTTCCAACACGCCATTGGGGTCTACGGTCCTGAGCGTAAAATTGCCCGACTCGTCGGTGCTGGTGCCGGTGGCCGTACCAACGACTTTTACCGACACGCCGGCCGCGGTGCGGACCTGGCCATCGGCGTCGACAAGCCGGACATTGCCGTTCACGACGCTGTCTTGCATCGTCTTGCCCGATTCAGGCAGGATGACGATCAGGTTTTCATTCAGTTGTTTGTGCGCCAAACCGGCCGGTTTGAGCAGCCTGTTGAGCACGTCGGCCAGCGGACGGTCTTTGGCCGTGATGGTAAACCGCTTTTCGCTGCTGATCAGGTCGTCGTTGTACAGAAACCGCCATTCGCTCGACCGCTGGATTTCGTTCAAGACTTCCTTGATCTCCGCGTCTTTCAGGTCTAACGTGATGTAAGACTGGCTGTACGTTTCGGAGTGGGCTTGCAGCAGCCCCAAAATCATTATTAAGCAGGTAATCTTCATGATCAGCAAGAGTCTTAGCAACGCTTTTTGGTTAGCAAAGGCGTTGCAAACATGCTTTTTTTTCATACATTTGAAAGTGATTAGTTAAACCATGACATGCCCCGCTCCGTGCAAGTTGTCGGGGTATGTAACTGTGATTAATCTGGGGAGGTGTTCGTGGCATCTCCCTTTTTTCGGGCCGTTACATGCCGGCCGGATGTTGCGCTACGTGGGGTTGTCCCTTGGATTTTCCATAAATGAGGTTGTTGGAGTTAACAATCGATTATTTATCCTAGTTCATGCATCGTTTTATTCTGGCTTTCGTGCCACATCGATCAACAGGGTGTCGCCGTTCTGTTCGTAATGGAAGGGCGAAGACAGCTGCATGGCATCCAGGGTTTCCTGCAACGTTTCATCGACGATGACCGCCGAGAACCGACGTTTCTTGACGGTTCCGTCCTTGAAAATGATCTTGACGCCGTACCAATCTTCCAGTTTGGAGGCCAGTGTTTCAAAGGTCTCGTTGTCAAAATCGAGCTTCTGGCTTACCCAGGCCGTTTCGCTGTCGGCCTTATCGGCCACATCGGTCAATTGCGCGTGGGCGTAAGCGGCGGTTCCCGCGCTATCCACCGGAACGACGATTTTTTCGTTGGGAGCCAACGTGAAGCGCTTGGTGGGCGATTTCCGGGGGTAGACTTCTACCTTGCCATGCACCAGGAGCGTCTCGATGGTGGGCTTGCCGGGATAGGCCTTTACGTTGAACGCGGTGCCTTTGACCGCGATGGCCAAGTCGCCTGCGTGGACGATAAACGGTACTTTTTCATTGTGCGTAACGTCAAAAAAGGCTTCTCCGACCAACCTGACCGTTCGGTTTTCCTGGCCGAAGGTTGACGGGTCATATTCGATCTGGCTGTTCGGTTTGAGCCAAACCGTGGTGCGATCGCTGAGCACGACCTTCTTTTTCAGTTGGTTGCCGGCATGGACGGTGCCTTGTTGAGCTGCCGGCTCATGAACGGATACCGATGATGCGCGTTCCGGTCCTTCGAGATTAAACAGGAACAGACCGGAAATCAAGATCACGGCGGCAGCCGCAGACCACCAAACCAGTTTCCTGATCCGGCGCGTGGGTGGCGGGATGCGTTCTTGCAACGCTTCCCACGCTTTTTCGCTTCGCGGCGGATCGGCCGTGGTTATGGAGGCATCCCAAACGGACTGAATCTTTTCAAGCGACGAATCGGCGATTCGGCTTGCCGTCAATAAGGTTTCCAGCTCGGCCAATTCAGGAGCGGATGCCGCTCCACTGTATCGCTTGGCCAGCAATTGCCACAGTCGTTCTTCTTGGTGTTTATCCACGTTGCATGCCTTTTAAAGATGCCCTTTACTGGTAAGACACGCGTCGAGGCCATTTACCCCCAAAGGGATGTTTTATTTTTTACCGATCGTTGGTTAATGCGTCATGGATTTTTTTCAGGGCGATGCCCAGCTGGTTTTCCACGGTCTTCAGGCTAACCTGCAACACATCGGCTACCTCGCGGTACTTCAGTTTGTCTTCCTTGACCATGATGAAGATCTGTTTGCAGCGCGGAGGCAATCGGTTGATGGCATCCTGGATCCGCTCGACGGCTTCGGCCGACACCATGAGTTCCTCGGGCGACACCGTCAAGACCAAATCGGGGTTGATGTCGTCGAGGGCTACGTGTCTGTCGGCCCTGACCGTGCGGAGGCGGTTGAGGCTCTTGTTCTTGGCGGCGGTGTAGAGGTAGGCCGAAAGACGGTCGATGGCTTCGGCACGGTGCCTTTTTTCCCATAAGCCCAACAGGGTATCCATCACGACCTCTTCGGCCAATTCACGCGAATGAAGCACTTGGGTGGCTATCTGGAGCAATCGCGTATGATAATGCTCGAGTATAGCCTTCAGGGCTTGCTCATCGCCCGCTGCTAACCGTAGTTTCCAATGATCTTCCTTAAAGGGCATAGTCATGCTGAACCGAAGGGCAAGTTAGCAAAAAAGGACGGCTTTTGGCCTGCTCATCGCTGAATCAATCGAGGATCCGTTCGGTGAAGACCCGGATGATTTACCCATCGATAAAATCAGCGAGAATATCGGTAAGCACGTGCGGGAAATCTTGCGCCGAGCGTTTTCAGGGACACTTGAGGCGTCCGTTACCGGTTATTGCATATCAAACAGATGCTTCTCGGCGTGGTATGACGAGCGCACCAACGGCCCGCTTTCCACGTACTTGAAGCCCATGCGCAAGCCGATTTCCTGGTAGTGCTTGAATTGATCGGGCGTGATCCACTCCACCACGGGGTGGTGGGCTTTCGTGGGCTGCAGGTATTGCCCCAAGGTCAGGATGTGCACGCCGGCGGCATACAGGTCGGTCATCGCCTCGATCACATCGGCTTCGGTTTCGCCGAAACCCAGCATGATGCCCGATTTGGTGCGCAGGCCCGCTGCCGAAATCCGGCGGAGGCATTCCAGGCTGCGGTCGTATTTGGCTTGGATGCGCACTTCGCGCGTGAGGCGACGAACGGTTTCCAGGTTGTGCGACACCACTTCCGGCCGTACGGCCAACACACGTTCCAGGTTTTCCCAGATGCCCTTGAAATCAGGGATCAGCGTCTCCAACGTGGTTTCGGGACTTTCCCTGCGGATGGCGTTGACCGTTTCGGCCCAAATCGTCGAGCCGCCGTCCTTGAGGTCGTCGCGATCCACCGAGGTGATCACGCAATGCTTCACCTGCATGAGGCTCACCGAACGGGCCACGCGGTTGGGTTCGTCCACATCCACGGCGAGCGGCCTGCCCGTGGCGACGGCACAGAATGAACAGGAACGCGTACAGATATTGCCCAGGATCATGAACGTGGCCGTGCCCGCACCCCAACATTCGCCCATATTCGGACAATTGCCGCTCTCGCAGATGGTGTGGAGCTTGTGCTCGTCAACCAACCCGCGTACGTGCCGGTATTCTTTTCCTACTGGGAGCTTGACCCGCAGCCAGTCGGGCTTGCGCTGAACCTGTTGTGCCGGGATGACGGGGAGTTCGATCATACGTGCAAAGGTAACGATAAAAATTGAATCTGGCATTGTCCCAACCGGGACGTCAGTCGTGGCCAAGTTTCGTGAATAGCGCCTTGAAACACGCGCTTTCGCTCTCCGCGTCAGCGGGTTTTTTGCCATAGAACTGATCCAGGAAGGATCCGGCGCCCGACCACACGGTCTGCATCATGCCTTGGTACCGTTCGGCCATTTCCGTGGGGGCCTGTTGCCTGGATCGCGTCATATCCGCCAGTTGGGCCAAAGCGACCTCGCCCTTCTTCCACGGACAGGTCACCACGCCGAAGCCCTTCATGGCGAAGTAGGTTGCCGTAGGTACGGCCCGTTCGTAGTGCCAATCGCAGATCATCACGCTTTTGTCGATCAGGTCGATGGCCCGATGGGTGTTGTTCATGCTGGCCTCCCACATGCCGATACCCGTGGTCTTGCCGTCTAGGAGTCGATCGCCCCAGATCCACAGTTGCCGATCGCTTTGCGCGAGGTGAGCGGTTATTTTATTGACTTCCTGCGCGTATAGCTCGGCTTTGTCATGACCCGCGCAACGCCGACAGCTATCGTGCCCGATATAGAACACCTCATCCATGCCCGCATGGAACGCATCGGCTTCGAAAACTTCGCAGATTTCATCGACCAAGTCAAATACGACAGCGTGCACGTCGGGGTGCTTCGGGCAGTAGCTCTTGCAATACAGTCCGTCGGGATTGGGCCATTCGTATTTTTCGGGCAATTGAACATGCGGGGTCTCGTCGAATTGCGGGTATACGCGGAGCAGCGTGCCGAGTTGCCCTGCCCACGATTGGTGACCCAACAGGTTGATTTGGGGGATCACGCGGATGGAATGTTGCTTGCAAATGGCAACCAATCGCCTGACATCGGCCTCCGTAAGTGCGCCTTCGTCCGCCAGTTCCGGCCTGCTCTTGAATTGGTAATTGTGATCGACACGGAGTACCAACGTATTCACGCCACGCGTGGCCAGCTCTTCGTCAATGAACTTGATGAATTCCGCCAGCCGCTCCGGGCTGGGGGCGGCGATGCAGAAGCCTCTGACCGGCAGCGGCTCGGTGGCAAGCGCGGCTTGCGCAGCTATAGATGGCGTAATCGTGAAGCCGATTGAAAGATGTAAAATCAATGCGACGGCGATAAGCCTTGGCGCGCGGACGCAGGTAGGGTACCTTGTAAATCGTGGTTTTGACATGGCAGTTTTAATGAATAGTTCCAGCCAAGGTCACTAAAAAAAAGGATATCCCCAAGGTTAGCCAGCTATTGAAACAACAACATGGGCTTTGTAACAAAAAAATAACAAAAGCTATTGCATGTTTAAGATAAGTTACTATATTTACGCCACCTAAAGGAGAGCCAAAAAGCATTGGGGCGTAGGCCCATACATAATAGTATATTCGAATTGGGTCGATACCCGGAAAAATCTTTCATGTGTGCAGAACATTGCGTAGCGCCCCGCAACCCCGCGGGGCCTCGCAATGATTTTACGAAGGGTTAGGCTAGCCGACCTTTTTTTTGGGATGTGCGATACGTTCAGGTGGATTTTACGCTATCTTTGGCCGGGCGATTCGTGGAATAGCCGGTCAGCTAGTGAACAATGATTTTATCCGATAAGCGCATACTGGAAGAAATTGAACAAGGATCGATCATCATCGAACCGTTTCGGCGGGAGTGTTTGGGCACCAACTCCTATGATGTCCATTTGGGCAAATATTTGGCTACGTACAAAGATCGGGTGCTTGATGCAAAGAAACACAACGAAATCGTTCATTTCGAAATTCCCAAGGCCGGTTTCGTGTTGGAGCCCAACACGCTTTACCTGGGCGTTACGCTCGAGTATACGGAAACGCACAACCATGTGCCCTTCCTGGAAGGCAAATCCAGTACCGGGCGGCTCGGCATCGACATCCATGCCACCGCGGGTAAAGGCGATGTGGGGTTCTGTAATACCTGGACACTGGAGATATCCGTTGCGCAGCCCGTACGTGTATACGCGGGGATGCCAATCGGGCAATTGATTTACTTTATGGTAGAGGGGGATATCGAGACCTTATACAATACCAAGGGCAACGCCAAGTACAACAACAAGACTACGCGCCCCGTGGAGAGCATGATGTGGAAGAACGAATTCTAGCTTCCGCCGAATTCCATCAAGTATGCTTTAAGGAACTCATCGAGTTCGCCGTCAAGCACCGCTTGCGTATTTGACGTTTCCACGTTGGTGCGCAGGTCCTTGACCAATTTATAGGGATGCAATACGTAATTCCGGATCTGCGAGCCCCATTCTATTTTCTTCTTGCTCCCTTCGATCGCCGCGGTGGCTTCCTGCCGTTTGCGCATCTCGATTTCGTACAGCTGCGACTTCAGCAGCCGGATTGCATTCTCCTTGTTTTGCAGCTGTGAGCGCGATTCCTGGTTCTTGATGATGATGCCCGTGGGCTTATGGTGCAACCGCACGGCCGTTTCAACCTTGTTTACGTTCTGGCCGCCAGCGCCGCCCGAACGGAAGGTGTCCCATTCGATTTCGGAGTCTTTCACTTCGATCTCGATGTTATCATCCACAAGTGGGTAAACGTATACCGAGGCAAACGAGGTGTGCCGTTTGGCATTGGAGTCAAACGGCGAGATGCGAACCAAGCGATGCACGCCATTCTCACCCTTGAGGTAACCGTACGCAAAATCGCCCGAAAACTGCAAGGTAACGGTCTTGATGCCGGCCACATCGCCCTCTTGGTAGTCCTGTTCGGTCACCTTGTAGCCGTTGCTTTCGCCCCACATGATGTACATGCGCATCAGCATCCCTGCCCAATCGCAACTCTCCGTGCCACCGGCCCCGGCCGTGATCTGCAAGACCGCATCCAGTTGATCCTCTTCGGCGCTCAACATATTCTTGAACTCCAATTCTTCCACCTTGGCCAGGGCGGCGCCGTATTGCTCATCCACATCCGTGTCGGACGCGTCGCCCGCCTGGAAAAACTCGAACATCACTACGGCATCGTCCACGGCCGAAGCGACTTCATCGAAATGGTCGGTCCACACCTTCTTGCTCTTGATGGATTGCAGGGTTTTCTCCGCGGCCTTGGAATCGTCCCAGAAATCGGGTTGCAACGTAATGGTTTGTTCTTTCTCTATCTCTTCTTTGCGGACATCGATGTCAAAGATGCCTCCTCAGGGAAGTTATTCTATCCCTCAAGTCCTGAATCTGTTCTTTGGTCATGGCGGCAAAGGTACGGAAATATCCGATGTTGGATAAAAAAGTTCAACAGCGGATTGAAAAATGTTTACCTTTGTTTTAAGGGGAGGGAGCCCTCGATTTAACCAATAGCATTAAAGCGCCCAATTTATGCGTTCTTACGCTCAAAAGACCGATGCGGAATTACTGGCATTGCTTCGACAAAGCGATGAACGGGCGTTTACGGAACTGTATGACCGTTATTGGAAGAGGCTTTTTGTGGTTGCTGCGAAGCGGATAAACAACTTGGAAGATGCGGAGGAAATTGTCCAGGATATTTTCACGGCCCTTTGGCGGCGTAGGGAAACCTTGTCCCTCACTTCCGATTTGGCCAATTACTTGACCGTATCGGTCAAATATCGTGTCATCAAAACGTTGGATAAGTACTATAATCAGCAACGTTACGTCGACTCCTTGGTGTACGATAGCCAGATCGATGATTCCACGCAAGAATGGCTTGCCTTCGATGAACTGCAAACGGAACTGGCTAAGTATGTGCAGCAATTGCCCGAAAAGTGCCAGTTGGTATTCCGCCTAAGCCGTGAAGAGGGTTATTCCCAAAAGCAAATCGCCGAGGAACTCCAAATCTCGGAAAAAACGGTAGAAGCCCATCTTGGTAAGGCCTTTAAGACACTTCGCTCCAAGCTGGCTAGCTTTATGATGACGTTGCTATAGCCCTGTCGGTTGTACCCAAACCGACCACAATCAATTGCCATGCCCATGTTTTTTCCTTGACTAAGGGATGTTTCGCCGTTTGGGTACATTCCATATGTAAACCAAATGGAAGCTGTTAAACGATATCGACGAGCAACAAACCATCCTTGGTTGACGAAATGGAATTACGAATAAACCTGAAACGAATCAGGGATTTATCCAAACGGGTTATGATGGTTAGATTTAGCGCAACGGTGCAAGTGTTGGTGGTTTTTGTTCTTTGGTTTTCAACCAATGGATCCACCGCGCACGCGCAGGAGGACTTATCCGTGATGGGGTACTGGAAGTATTACGACAATCAACCGCTGGCACTCTATCGCCATCTGTGCGAGCATGCTTTTGAACAACTGGCTGTTCGCCAAAAGACTATCGATACGTTGACAACCCGTGCCGCATGGCTCGAACGACAGGCCGACGTGAGGCAAAGGTTGCAGGAGGCCGTCGGGGTTTTCCCCACCAAGGCACCTCTCAATCCGGTCATCACCGGCCGCGTGGAAAAAGATGGTATCGTGGTCGAAAAGCTCTTTTATGAATCCATACCCAACTATTACGTGACCGCGGCGTTGTTCCTGCCTAAAGCAAGAAAAGGCAAATTGCCGGCCATTGTCTTCTGCAGCGGACACAGCGCGAACGGTTTCAGGAGCAAAGGGTACCAGCACATGATGCTGAATTATGTGAAGAAGGGGTTTGCCGTGCTGGCGTTCGATCCTATTGGCCAGGGTGAGCGAATCCAGTATTCGGATTCGGTAAGGGCGGGAGGACAAACCCGCTCGCCGTTTAAACCGACACATGAACATTCCTACCCAGGCGCCCAATTATTCGCGGCCGGTATCCCTCCCGCCAACTTCTTTATTTGGGATGGAATCAGGGCGGTCGACTACTTGCTTACACGCGCGGAAATCGATGCCGATCGAATCGGCATAGCCGGCCGTTCAGGGGGAGGCACGCAAAGTGCATACATCGCGGCTTTTGATCCGCGCATCCGCGCCGCGGCACCCGAATGCTATTTGACCTCCTTTGACAAGTTGCTTCGGTCTGTTGGTCCGCAAGACGCGGAACAAAATCTCATGGGCATGATCGCAAAGGGGTTAGACTTGACTGATCTGCTAGTGGCACGGGCGCCAAAGCCGACCCTGATGGTCACCACGACACGCGACATGTTCAGCATCGACGGGGCGCGGGAAATGTTTACGGAGGCAAAGGAGGCCTTCAGGATGTTGGGAAATGCGGACAACGTGGCAAAAGTGGAAGATGACGCCGGCCATGCGTCGACAATAAAGAATCGCGAAGCCACTTACGCATTTTTTCAGCAGCATCTCAATAACCCAGGATCTCCCAAAGATATGGAGGTGAATTGTTTCGACGATGATGAACTGACCGTAACGCCTACCGGAAATGTGTATACATCCATGCAAGGCAAGACGATGTTTTCGCTAGCCCAAGACCAACTAACAACGATGACCGAGTTAGCTGCAAAGTACCCAAGGGGCGAAGAAGATGCGTTGGCGTTGACCGATAAAGTTGTGGAATTGAGCGGGTACACCGCGCCGGCGATGGGGGAGGTGGTGTTTTCAGGACGATCGCATCGGGAAGAGATCATGGTGGAAAAGTATATGGTGCAAGGGCCTGGTAAGTATATGTTGCCGGTACTGGTTTTCCGGGCGCTGTTGAGTAATGGCAAAGCGTTGTTGGTCGTTGACCCTGAAGGCAAGGCCGAAGCCGGAAAGGCGGGTGGAATCGCCGAACAGTTTGTAAAAGCAGGCTACGATGTTGTCATGCCGGATCTTAGCGGAGTCGGTGAGTTAAGCGATGGTTATCTGCGCGGTGGCGATTCTTTCGTCAATGGGACTTCCCTTAATTTGTGGTTCATGGGAATCCTGACCCAAAAAAGCCTAGTAGCGATCCGTATGGAGGAAATCCAATTAATCATCTGGTTTATGCATCGGGAACTTGGAGCTACGGAAATAGCAGCAGTCGGTTCAGGAGCCTTGGCTGCCGACCTGCTGCATGCGGCGTTGTTGATTCCGTCCATACAAGACTTGGTCCTGGTGGAAGGACTGGTGTCTTACCGGTCCATTCTTGAGCACGTTGACTACGAACCACGATTCATCCCATCGGTCGTACCCGGTGCTTTGCCTGTATATGACTTGCCTGCATTGGCGGCAATGTCTTCGGCTAATGTCTTGCTGGTCAATCCAGTTGACGCAAGAGGCAGGCCTGTCACAGGCGAAGCGGTCGGGCAGCTATACGCTCAGGCAGAAGCAGGCATTACCGATGTGAATGAACGCGTGCTGGCCTGGTTGCGGCAATAGATTAGTCGGTCACTAAGGGAACGAAGTCCTTGGCGATACATGATAGTAAGGAAACCATTATAGACGATTATTGATTCGCTCATGGATAGAAGGAAATTCATCAAGATAGGAACGACGGGCACGTTGGTTGCCGGGACGGTTATTGAAGCGTTTTCGAATAGGAATGCGCAGGATTCGCCCGTATTTCAGGAACCTGCCAAAGCAATACCGTTGGCTGGTTCGTACGATGTGATCGTAAGCGGCGCGGGACCGGCGGGTGTTGCGGCGGCCATCGCGGCGGGAAGAAACGGCGCCCGTGTTTTGTTGATTGAAGTACAAGGTTGCCTAGGCGGTGTGTGGACCGCCGGGTTGCTTACCTGGATTTTGGATCAGCAAAATAAGCCTGGGATCATGCGCGAGTTGGAGAACCGGCTGGTCGGTATGGGTGCCAAATCGCCGATCGCGACTGGCCATCGGCTGGCTTATGATGTCGAAAAGATGAAGTTGTTGTTGGATTCGATGTGTTTGGATGCCAATGTCGATGTTTTGTTGCACACGCGTGTGGTCGCTGCGGCAAAGGAGTCCAACAACCGAATTTCGCACATCATCACCGAATCAAAATCCGGTCGTGAGGCTTGGGCCGGCAAGTTGTTTATCGATGCTTCAGGAGATGGCGACTTGGCGGCACTGGCCGGCTGTTCATTTGATTTCGGCAGCGGAGTGGCGGGTGGTTTCCAGCCATTGTCTATGCTCGGCTTTATCACCGGTGTACGATTTGAGGATATCAAGCCATTCGTCCGATGGGCTGGAGACGGGGATTCATCGTCCAAAAAACGACTCCTTGAACAGATCGTCAAGGGAGGCGTGTTGCCTTCCTATACGCTTCCTACCATTTTTCCGATCGATAGCGATCTATTCATGATCATGGCCAACCACGAGTATGGGCTTTCGGGATTGAGCGCAAAGGATGTTACCAAAGGTACGATAAACGCAAGGCGTGAATTGCACGCGATCGTCGATGGCTTGAAATCACTGGACGGGGCATGGAAAAATGTCAAACTCATCACCACGGCAGAACAAATCGGCATACGCGAAGGTAGGCGAATCCATGGGCTGTACACCGTCACGACGAGCGACCTGGAGAGCGGTGCAAGGCACGATGATGCCATTTGCCGCGTTACCTTCGGGGTTGACGTGCATTCGGTCAGCAAAGCGGATGAGCTGGACGGCAAGAGCTATAGCCAGGGCATCAAGGCCAAACCGTACGACATACCGATCCGTGCGCTCATCGCGAAAGATGTCGGAGGTTTGTTGATGGCAGGGCGTTGCATCAGCGGCGACTTTATTGCACATTCCAGTTACCGGGTCACCGGTAACGCGGTCGCCATGGGAGAAGCTGCCGGCAAATTGGCTGCCAAGGCGGCGCAGCAAAACATCCTTCCGCAGGATGTGCCTTTCCGATCCTTGGATATACAGCTATGACCATTCGATGAATAGGCGGGAGTTTTTGGGGGGCAGTGCCGCGATGATGGTCGGAATCCCCCGGATTGGGGCGGTGGCAACCCATGCCAATCGACGCATAACGGACACGGTAAGCGTAGGGTTCATCGGCATGGGAGTACGGGGGCAGCAATTGATGAAGGCGGTCAGGCAAAGGGGACGTGGCATGAGCGTGTTGGCTGTTTGTGACGTTATGGGCAGCCATTTGGCGGCTGGTCGCCGATTGGCTGATGCCGAGGTGGGCGCCTACAGCGATTACCGTTACCTGCTGGACGATAAAGCCATCGATGCTGTTGTTATCGCTACGCCCTTGCACCTGCATTTTCCCATGGCCATGGATGCCATCAGCGTCGGCAAGCATGTCTATTGCGAAAAGACGATGGCACACGATATCGGCCAGACACTTAAGCTCTGGGCTGCTGCATCCCATTCACGGGCGGTTTTTCAGGTCGGTTACCAAGAGCGATCCAATCCGTTGTTCAGGCAGGTCAAAAAGCTGATCGATAGCGGTTCCTGTGGAAAGATTACCTACATCGATTGCCAATGGAACCGCAACGGCGACTGGCGTCGGCCAGTCTTAGACCCCAGGCTGGAAACGTTGGTCAATTGGCGGATGTATAACGCGTTTTCTGGCGGGTTGATGGCCGAATTATGTTCCCATCAGGTCGATTTGGTCAACTGGTTGCTGGGAAGTCATCCGTCGGGCGTAGTGGGCATGGGCGGAATCGATTATTGGCGGGACGGTAGGGAAACATTCGATAACGTCACCGCCATTTACCGATATGAGGGTGGGGTGAAGGCCCGTTTTACCGCTTTGACCACAAACGCGAAAGAAGGATTCCGCATGAGGTTTTACGGCACGAAGGCAACCCTTGAGGTCAATCGCGATAGCGACCAGCAGGGAATCCTTTTCCCGGAGCGGTATCCCCATGAAGATGCGTTGCCTGTAGATGGTATAACGGGAGCCACGGAATCGGCGCAATGGCTAGCCGAAGGGATACCGATCAGCGTGGACGAGGCGCATGGTCTGGCGGATTCCACGGCCAATGCGATCCGGGAATTCGCGGAAAGCATAACGCATGGAACCTTGCCGGTATCCAATGCAAGATCGGGGGCAATGAGCAGCATCGCTGTGCACATGGCAAATGCAGCGATGGCGGCCGAATGCGCCCAGCATTGGAAAGATGCATACGACCAGCCCCTGCCATAGACAACGCAGATGTCAATCGAAAAAAAAAAGATACGGCAAGTAAGGGAACGATAGGCTATCGGGTACATAACGTAAAGACCAAGAATTATGACCGAGGATAAACGATATCGGAAATTGGCAGCAAAATGGATCGACGGTACCATAACGGAGTCCGAGAAGGCGGAATTCGCCGCGTGGTACAATGCGCACGACGATGACCAGTTGGCTATTCCCGTATCTTTTGCAGGTGATGAAGCGGTGTTGAGGGATCGTATACTGGCAAAAGTGAAGCAAACATTTGCAAACGTGGAGCCTGGCAAGCGGAAGTTGGTCAATGCGCGGATTGTCGCTGTCGCGGCGTCGCTGTTGTTGCTGTTGTCGGTTGGAATCTTGTTGTGGTACCAATCCGCGGGCGACACCGTTGCGGTCAAGAACGCGGCATATGATGTGCAACCGGGCGCCAATAGGGCAACGTTACAATTTGCGGATGGACGTACCATAGCGCTCAATGAAGCGCAAGGGGAGCTAATTTTGGACGACGGTTTACGCTATGGTGATGGTACGGCCGTGCTTGAGGCGGATGCCATCGATTATGAAAGCCAGTTTTATACCTTGTCGACCCCCAGAGGCGGCGAGTATCAGGTTACGTTGCCCGATGGTTCGAGGGTGTGGTTGAATGCTGCATCGGCCTTGCGGTATCCGGTGTCGTTCGCATCAACGATCCGTGAGGTTGAACTTTTGAATGGCGAGGCTTATTTCGACGTAAAGCCTGTCCATCATCCAATAGAGGCTGGAAGAAAGGTGCCATTTGTTGTCCGTACCGGAAACCAACAGATTGAGGTTTTGGGTACCCAGTTTAATGTCAATGCGTACGATATCGGCGATAAAGGGGCACAGATCCGTACAACGCTGGTAGAAGGTGCGGTACGTGTACATCATCCCAACCGAAGCAGCGTGAACCTAGTGCCAGGTAAGCAGGCTGTTTTTATGGCCCAAGGATTGACGGTGCAGGATGTGGATGTCGATGAATTCACGGCCTGGAAAAATGGCTATTTTTATTTTAACGACGCGGATATCTATACCGTGCTCGATCAGTTGTCGCGATGGTACGATATCGACGTGCATTATGACTCCATGGATGCGGATGATTTATTTGTCGGAAAAATACCGCGCACGGTCAGCCTGGCTACGGCCCTCCGGGTGTTGAAGGGAACGGGGGTCAATTTCGAGCTGAAGGCGGATCGCCAACTACATATAATGCCAAAGAAATAATACCAGTTTATGAAGCTAGCATATGATGATATGAAAAATAGAAGACCAACGTAGCCCGGAGTTTCCAAAACAGAATGGTCGGAAGCGCTCGCAACACTGCCGACCATGTGCTGGGGAAACAGCCGTTTTTCTCGAATAGTAACTAATTGTCCACCCAACCATACAAATGTATGAATTATGATCAATCGCGCAAGGGGCTGACTATAAATAAACCTTGCTGCATTCCGCGTAGGAAAAAACGAAGCATCGCTTCATTATTAACCAATAGCGTAATTATGCGCATCAAATTGATAGCACTTTTACTCACCGCATGCTCCATCCAGGTGTCGGCTCACGTCTTCGGGCAGCGGATTACGTTGAATGAACGTGGTGTCTCACTGGCTGAGGTACTACGGAAAATCGAGCAACAAAGCGGGTATACGTTCTTCTACAACAAGAAGGACCTGGCCGGTCTTGGCAAAATCTCGGTAGCCGTCGAGAACGAGGACATCGCGCAAACCTTGGAAAAGATTTTCCATGGAAAATCTTATGGGTTCGAGATCCAGGAGAATGTTGTCGTGTTGAATCGAACGTCCGTGTCCCCTAACGACATTAGCCGACCGGTACCGACCAGAGAAGCGCTGCAACTGGTTTTGCGCGGCAAAGTAACGGATTCGCTCGGCAATCCACTAGGGGGCGTGTCGGTATTGGTACACGGAACGTCGCGGGGTACCGCAACCGATGACGCGGGTAATTTCCAGATCCAGGCTGAACGGAACGAAGTATTGGATTTCCGGATCGTTGGCTACACGCCAAGGCAAATCGCCGTAGGGGCGCAAACGACGTTGACCGTCGTGCTCCATGAGGCTTCGTCAGATTTGGACGAGGTGGTCGTGGTCGGCTATGGTGTACAGAAGAAAGTGAATCTTACCGGCGCGGTTTCAACCATCAATATGAGCGAAGTGGCTGAAAGCAGGCCTATTACCTCCCTTTCGTCGAGCCTGCATGGGTTGGCTGCCGGGCTTACCGCCAACCAAGGTAACGCCAGACCAGGTGGCGATGGGGCTACCTTGCTCATCCGTGGCAGAGGGACGCTCAACAACGCAGCGCCGTTGGTGATCGTGGATGGTGTAGAATCTAACATGAACAACCTCAACCCGCAGGACGTCGAGACGATATCGGTACTTAAAGATGCCTCTTCGGCGGCGATCTACGGGTCTCGCGCCGCCAACGGGGTCATTCTTATCACGACAAAAAAAGGGAAGGAAGGTGCGCTTAACATCAACTATAACGGATATTTGGCCGCGCAACGGGCTACGAGTCTTGTGGAAACGGTTTCGGATTTTGCGAGGCATATGGAACTCTACAATGAGTCTGCTACCAATACCAACCCCGGATCGCAAGGGCCTTTCTTGCAGGAGCATATCGATCTTTGGCGCGCAAACGCCGGTGGCGACCCGTATGCGTATTCCAACACCGACTGGCGGGATCTTTTTGGGTCTGACGTCATTTCACAGAACCACAACGTGGCTGTTACGGGTGGTACCGAGCGCGTCAAGGTATTCAGTTCGTTCGGTTACTTAGACAATCCAGGTATCATCGAGAACACCGGGTTCAGGCGTTATTCCGGTCGGATTAATCTGGAAGCCAAGGTAAAGCCCTACCTAACGGTTGGTGTACTGGCCAATGGTACGCGTACAGGCACCGACTTGGGGTCTTACCGATTGGATGGGGCGGGCTTTCGATGGATTGCGAACACTAATCCAGCCATGGTGTATCGGCATCCAGACGGCCGTTATGGCGGTAGCAACAGCCCGCTGGGGGCAAATACGAATAATCTTTTAGCCACGGTTAACACATTAAAGGGAGACGCTCGTGGCGATCGGCTGGCTACACGATTTTTCGGGGTTCTTAACCCAATCAAGGGATTGACCCTTGAGGGCTCGTATAACCTTGAGGAGACCGGTTTTCTGAGAGAGGAGCGGCCGAATTTTATCGATCGCTGGAATTTCCGGACCAATGAAATCGTTATCCCGGCTTCGGGAAGGACCTATGTGATGAATCGGCAAGAAAAGACCCAACGCAGATTTTGGGATGGCGTGATACGCTACCAAAATAACGTCTTGGGGTTATTGAATGTCCATGCTATGGCAGGTCTCAGTCAAGAGTATTACAAATCATCCTGGTTTGAAGCCCAGAAGTACGATTTGATCGATCCTTCGCTATCCGTTATCGATGCGGCAACGGTTGATGCCGATGCTGGTGGCAACGCTTCGGATTGGGGTATGAATTCCTATTTCGGCCGGTTGAACCTGGATTGGAACGAAAAGTACCTGTTGGAGGCCAACCTGCGGTACGATGGTTCTTCACGCTTTCGCGCTGGATCGACGCGTTGGGGAGCCTTTCCTTCCGTTTCGGCTGGTTGGCGTTTGTCTCAAGAAGATTTCATGCGTAACGTCGGCTGGATAGACGAACTCAAATTGCGGGCTTCTTACGGGAGCTTGGGGAACAACAGCATTGGCAACTACGAGTACCAAGCACTGTATGCCTCGTCCAATTACATCCTGAACGGGACGCTGCAAACGGGGTTTGCCCAGACCGCCATTGCCAACGCCATCATTACGTGGGAAAGCACGTATGTAGCTAATGTCGGGTTGGATTTCAGGTTGCTTAACAATTCGTTGACCGGGTCATTGGAATATTTTGATAAGGATACCCGCAACATCTTGATTAACCTACCCGCACCCCACGTGCGGGGTACCGCATCGCTGCCCAATCAAAACGCAGCCCGGGTCAATAACCGAGGCCTGGAGTTGGATCTCAATTGGAGTAACCGCCTCGGCAATGTAAATTATCAAGTCGGTACGAACTTGGCTTACGTCAAAAACAACGTGACCAAATTCAAGGGCGACGAACGAACGATTACGGATGAGACCCTTCTCCAAGAAGGTTATCCGATCAATGTGTTGTATGTATTGGCTGCAGACCGCATTGTGCAAACCGATGCGGATCTCGCCTTGGTGCAGCAGATGATAGACAATGCGCCTGTAAACGCCAATGGCAATAAGGTCAATCCGTTCGCAACGTTCGGGACGCCTCAATTGGGAGATTTGCTGTATAAAGATCTGAATGGCGATGGAATAGTCAACAATGAGGATCGGTACGTTGTGGGCAATGGAAATACCCCGCGGTTTTCTTATGGTGTTACGTTCGCATTGAATTGGAAAGGCCTGGATTTCTCCTGTTTGGTGCAAGGGGTGAGTTCATTGAAAGATTATTGGTTGGATGAATGGCGTACACCTACTCCCGCGACCCAAGTGCAGATAAATAAAGAGGTCGCCGACGGTCGATGGATACCGGGTCGGACGGATGCAACCTACCCGCGGTTGTTGGATTGGTCTGCACCCGTAAACAAGGCGATCAGCGATTTTTGGATCGTGGATAAACGGTATGTTCGGCTTAAAAATGTCCAATTGGGCTATCGTATTCCGTCACCTTGGGCCAAAAGAATGGCGCTGGAGTCGATCCGTGTATACTGCAGCTTTGAAAATTTGCTCACGTTCACGAATTACAATGGGTTCGATCCGGAAATCAGGGGAGGTAGTTCGGGTATTGACAGTTTCAACTACCCCACCATGAAACAATCCACCATCGGATTAACCATCGATTTTTAATCAACTACGTATAGTAGCTATGAAACGAAATGTAAAATACCTGGTGTTGGCACTGATTGCCTACCTAGCGGCTGGTTGTGTTAAATTAGACACAGCACCATTTGATCGAATCAGTTCAGAAACCTTTTACAAGACGCCCGAACATGCCAAGCAGGCCATTATGGGCGTGTATGGTGGACTGCGGCGCGACGACGCGTTCGGCAAGAAAAATATGCATGATAACATGGGCGGCATCGCCTGGGGCTGGCAGGAAAACGGGTACCTAAGCTTTATGATTGGTACGGCCAACGAACGGACAGCCCATTCTTACAATTACTGGCGCCACATGTATGATGGCGTGCAGCGCGCGAACCAAGTCGTTCGGCGGGTATCGGAAGCGGAATTGGATGCTGCGATCAAAGGTCCTATCCTTGGGGAAGCCCGATTCCTACGTGCACTGCATTATTTGGAGCTGGTCAGTTATTACGGCGGGGTACCCATCTATGACGAATCAATCGATTTGAATGCCGACTTCAATAACTTGACGAAGCCCCGGAATACCGCGGCGGAAGTCTACGCGTCGATTATCAGCGACCTTACCCAAGCCATAGCCGATCTCCCGGTATCGTGGCCGCAGGCAGAATACGGACGAGCAACCAAGTCAGCGGCCTATGCCTTGCGCGGCAAGGCTTATCTTTATGCAAAAGAGTGGAAGAATGCAATCGCAGACTTTGAGGAGGTGGTTTACAACAGATCACATAATCATGGTCATGCGCTCTATCCAGACTATGCGGGCCTTTTCAAGTTGATAGGACATCAAAGCAGTGAAATCATCTTTGCTATCCAGACATTGGGTGGGGTTGGGCTCAATTACGGTTTGCCATTTACCAGTTACATTGGCTTCCGTGGCTCTTTTGGCGGCCAGAATTTTGGCCTGCCTGCCACAGAGCTTGCAGACAGTTACGAAAACAAGGATGGAACTCCATTTGATTGGAACGAATATATCCCAGGATTCAACGAAGATAGCCAAGTGAAGCGCAACGCGCTTTTGGCAACTCAAAGTTCCGGAACGCTTACTTCCGTGCCGGATACGGCGTTATTGGGCGACATATACCGGGGCCGTGATCCACGATTGATGGCTACGATATTTGTGCCGTACTCGTATCACCTAGGCTTTGTAGGCAACATCAATGTCCGGATGTTGCAATTTGTGGTTGCCCAAGGCGTAAACGAAAACTTTGGATTGGCCCGTAACAATTCCGGCCGTTTCACCTACATGTGGCGTAAGTTTGTACCCGAGGGTAACGAAAACGGTGCGATTACGGTGCGTGAACATACTCCTTTCAATTTCCCACTGATTCGCCTTGGCGATGTTTTGTTGATGCTTGCTGAATCCTATAACGAAGATGGGCAGCTTGAGAAGGGCGTGGTCGAGCTGAATAAGGTGCGCGCCCGCGTAGGCATGCCTGGATTGAACAGCGGTCCGGAATGGTTGCAGGTTACGACCAAACAGGAGCTGTTTGACCGCATCGTACACGAGCGGAGGGTGGAATTGGCTGGTGAAGGACATTCCTTCTCCGATTTGAGACGATGGGGAATCGCTCAGCAAAAGCTAAACGGCTTGGTGCACCGCAATCTCTTCGGAGAAGTACAGTATACGCGTGTATTTACGGAACGCGACTACCTTTGGCCGATTCCCGGACAAGAGCGTGAGATGAATGCGGCGTTAGAACAGAACGCTGGCTGGTAGCCATATCAGGTTTGGACAATGCAAATCAATTTTTAAATTTATAAACTAAATTCATGATGAAAGCAAAAACAATGACGGCGATTTTCGCCGCGGGGTGTGCCTTGGCTTTTTCTTGCGAAAAGCCTGACAGGTTGGTTGAAGACGGTGACCGTGTTGCCGTATCGTTCGTGTCGAATATCAATGCAGCTCAAAAGGCAATCCCGTTGAAGACAGCGAGTATTGGTCGGGGAGGCGATATTTCAGCAGCGGTGAACAACAACACTTGGGAAAGTAACGATGCAATCGGCGTATTCATGGTGGCCAACGGCGGCACCACCATCGTGGAGGGGGCTGCGAACAAGCGGTATGTGACCGGTGGTAACGGGTCATTCGCCGCAGCATCGGGTAGCGAAGTGTATTATCCAGCCAATGGCCAGGTGGATTTCATCAGCTATTACCCGCACGATGCGAGTATTGCCGGGCTAGGTAGCTACGCGGTGGACGTGGCCGACCAAAGCGACCTGGCAGCCATCGATTTGCTCTACGCGACGGCAGATAACAGTGGTCAGGGATATGGCCAATCCGCCAGCGGGCCGATCAACCTGGCCTTTACCCACCAATTGACACGGCTGCTGATCAACACTTCCGCCGGTGCGGGGGTGACAGGGACAGATTTGCAAGGCATGGCCATCACGATAAGCGGTATGAACACGAGGGCTTCGTTCAACCTGTCCAACGGTATTATGGACGCTACCGGTACACCAGGCACGATCACTCCGGCCACGGTAACCAATGGCCAGGCTTACGAGGCGATTGTCCTTCCGGCTGAAATTGCCGCGAATACGGTGTCTGTTACCTTTGAGCTCCGTCCCGGGACGCCAGATGCGGAGGTATTCGTATGGAACTTGGAGGCAACGTCATTTGCATCCGGTTACGAATATGCCTATAACATCAGTTTCGGCCGCTCGGGCGCTGCCAACGATGTGACGGTGAGTGCTACGATCAACGAGTGGTTGCAGGGACCGGTGCGATCCGTAAACCTGATACAGGAACAATTCCAGACTTGGACAGTGTCTAACAGCGCGGCGCTGTTGAACGCGATGACGAACAGTGCAGGAGGCGACTTGATCCTTTGCCAGCCGGGTGTCTATGATGCCCTGGAAGTCAATAATGTCCATAAGTCCGAAATGGTCGTTGTCCGAGCCGCGGACCGCAACAATCCGCCGGTATTCGCATCGCACAACGGGTTGCTGCTACGTAGGGTAACCAACTTTACCTTTGACGGTTTCCTGTTTGACGGTAGCAGCCTCACGGACGCTTTCGGTTATCCCAGTTCAAGGGCTATCCGGTATGGTTTCCTGACCGATGTCGTATTCCGGAATTGCACATTTGATTTTTGGCACATCGGGATAGAAACCTTGAATGAACCAAATAATCGAAACGTAGACATCGTCATCGAATACAACCGGTTTACCAGACGGGGAATGGACGCGATACGTATCTTTAGACCGCACGACGGGCTGACCATTCGAAACAATGTCGTCGAGAATGACTATATCGACGAGACCAGGTCGCCCGAGTCCGCGCGTCATCCAGATGCCATCCAGTTTGCCAACGCAGATCCGGGAAACCATGCCAGTGTGAACGTATTGATTGAAAGCAATCGCTTCGACCTGTCCGATACATATACCCATTGCATGTTTATCGTACCCAATTCCATGACCGGTGGAAACTACGTTGAGCCTGGAGACGACTATTATTTCGACTATTTTACGATTCGGAACAACGATATCATCGCCCCGCATGTCAACGCCATCGGTATCGGGGGGACTCGAAATCTGCTAATAGCAGGCAACCGGTTCCGGAAAACACCGGGTACCTATCAGCTGGGGGATCCAAGGGGGATGCCGAGGATCAATTCCTATGGCTTCACGTTTGGTACGGTGTCAAACAATACAGGTCCCCATGCGCCGCAAGCCCAACGGACCGGCGCGTTGGCTAACCTGACCATGGTAGACAACAACTGGACAGACGGCGCATTGCCGGTCGGTTGGGTCGACCCGACCAATCTTGTAGGCCCTTATGCGTATGAGAATAATTAGAGGTCTTTTGCAAGCGAACGGTATGCCCGCGATGAGCGGGCTACTGTTCGCGTTGTTGTTCTTGGTGCAACCGATGCGGTCGGTGGCCCAACAGGAATACGAGGTGCTGAGGCCCTGGTTTTTTTTGCGTAGCGACGACAATGCACTGTACCGGCACCTGTATACAGAGGCCGCAGGTCACCTGGAAAGCCGTAGCCGGAAGGTTGCCGGGCTGGAGTCCTTGACGGATTGGCAGCAACGGCAACGCTGGATCAAAGAAACCCTGTTGGACGTCATCGGACCTTTCCCCGAAAAAACACCGTTGAATGCACAGACGATGAACGTGGTTCAAAAGGAGGATTTTCGAGTGGAGCATATCGTATTCGAATCGCAGCCTGGATTTTACGTCACCTCATCGCTCTACATTCCCGAGGGACTTCCCGGCAAAGCGCCAGCGATCGTTTATTGCAGCGGGCATTCACCGAATGGCTATCGTTCCTATCAACGGATTTTATTGAACCTGGTCAAGAAGGGATTCATCGTATTTGCGTTCGACCCGGTGGGACAGGGCGAACGCGTGGAATACCTGGATGATGAGACCGGTAGGTCACGGGTCGGGTCGCCCACCCGCGAGCACGACATGCCCGGTGCACAGGCATTCGTGACCGGTAGTTCGCAGGCGCGCTACATGATGTGGGATGGTATCCGTGCCATAGATTACCTCGTGGAGCGGCCGGAAGTGGATGCAGGGCGTATCGGTATGGCCGGCCGCTCGGGAGGCGGTACGCAGACCGCCATGATCGGCGCATTGGATGAACGTATCCTGGCGAGCGCCCCTGAGGGGTACATCACCAATTTTACCCGTCTGTTGCAGGCACTGGGACCGCCCGACGCGGAGCAGACGTTGGCCAATGGCATTGCCCGCGGAATAGACGAACCGGATTTTTTGGCCGTTCGGGCGCCAAAGCCGACACTCTTGATTGCCACCGTCAACGATTATTTCAACATCCAGGGTACGCGCGACACCTATCGGGAAGTGTCACGCATATACGATGCCTACGGCGCAAGCGACCAATTTCGCATGGTGGAGGATGTAGCACCCCATTCCTCGACAAAAAAGAATCGAGAAGCCATGTACGCATTTTTCCAGCAGGCCTTGGCAAATCCCGGTGATGCCTCGGAGGTGGAAATCCCACTATTGGCGGATGCGGAAATGCAAGTCACCGAGACCGGTCAGGTGTCCACTTCCTTGCATAGTGCATCGGTATTCAACCTGAATGCCCGTTACGCGGATCGGTTGGTAGATGGACTCAATGCATCGCGCCAAAACCTGGACGTGCATCTGCCCAATGTCATTGAGCAAGCCAAGCGGTTATCCGGTTATCGCCCGCCAGATAACGAGGACAAACCCGTGTTATCCGGACTGCTGCAGCGCGATGGTTTCGTTATCGAGAAATACCATATCAAGGGCGAGGGCGATTACGTAATACCGTACCTATTGTACAAACCAGGTAAGCGGAATGGAAAGGCCATCCTTTACCTTTCGCCGTTAGGTAAAGCTGCGGTAGCGGAAGACAAGGAGGTTGTCGCATTGGTACGGGGAGGTTTTATGGTGCTGGTTCCAGATATCATCGGTACCGGAGAGACCGGGCCCGGACATTGGCGGGGAGGCGATTTCTTTACGCACACCCGTATGGAGAAATTGTCTTACCGGGTATGGTATGGCGCGTTGCTTATCGGCCGGAGCATCGTGGGCGTCCGGGCCAGCGATGCCGTCAAACTCGTCGGTTTATTGCGTCAGGAAGGCGTTGAGGAAGTAGCCGGAATCGCCATTGGCGAACTCGCGCCCACGTTGCTGCATGCCGCCGCGTTTGAGCCGGCCATCGCCCGGGTCATGCTCAAGGAGCCCTATGTGTCTTACCATTCATTGGTATCGCACCGGTACTATCGATCGGATTACATAGAAAGTGCGATTCCAGCCGTATTGACGGCCTATGATTTGCCTGACTTGGCCGCGTACTTGGCGCCGAGAAAACTATTGTTGGCCAACGTAAAGGACGGAACCGGCGCGGCATGTCTGCCGGAAATCGTTGAAGCCGAGATGCTTGTGGTAAGGGAGCGGTACGGAGAAGTGTCCGGCCATCTGGCCATACGCACCGAAACGGATGACGAAGGCTTGATTGTTGACTTTTTTGGGGATTGGATGTTATGAAATGGTCCATGCAAGGACTTTTGTCCTTTTTTGTGCTCTTGGCGTCTTGCGGCATGGTCAGCCATCGGGAAGAAACCTTCCGGAATCAAGTCAATGGCGTGCTCGCACGTATCCAACCCCCGGTTTTTGCGGATCGAGCATTCGCGGTTGGGCCACGCGATACGGCGTCATCCGGTTTCCAACAGGCCGTCAACAAGGCCATCGAAACGTGTCATCGCCAGCAAGGTGGTACCGTGGTCATCTCGCCTGGCGATTACCTGTGCAATGGCCCGATACGCCTGCTTTCCGACGTCAATCTTCACCTTTCTGAAGGGGTTGTGATTCGTTTCGGTACTGACCCGGCTGATTACCTGCCGCTGGTGAAGGTGCGGTGGGAGGGAACCGTTTGTTACAACTATTCGCCGCTGGTTTACGCGATCGGTCAACGCAACATCGCGATAACAGGCAGTGGCGTACTGGATGGTCAGGCAGATAAATTCTGGTTTGCGTGGAAGAAACAGCCCGATGGACGCGATCAGGAAGCGGACAAGAAAATCCTACGGCGAATGGGCGAAAGCGGCCTCCCTGAAGACCAACGGACGTTTGGGGCCAATCATAGGCTTCGCCCCACGCTTATTGAACTATTCGAGTGCGAAAACATCCTCCTCGAAGGGTTTACTGCTAGGCAAAGTCCATTTTGGACCATCCATCCCGTTTTTTCCAAGAACATCACGATTCGGGGCCTTACGATTCGCACCGGTTCTACAAACGATGACGGGATCGATCCCGATTCGTGTGAGGATGTATTGATCGAAGATTGCGATATCGATACCCATGACGACGCGATTGCCCTCAAAGCCGGACGCGATCAGGACGCTTGGCATCGACCGGCCACGCGAAATGTAGTCGTGCGTAATTGTACCCTGAAGACGGTGGTCGGCAACGGGGTATGCATAGGCTCGGAAATGTCTGGGGGCGTGGAGGGCGTTTGGGTAGACCATTGCACCGTCAGGAATACCGGAAACGCGACCAACATCAAGGCCAACCTGGATCGCGGCGGTTATGTGAGGAATATTTGGGTGCGTAACCTAACCATTGATAGCTGTCGAGAGGCCGCTATCCGCATCCAATTGGATTACCATGGGTACCGTGGAGGGAATTTCCCGCCAGATTTCGATCACCTTACCTTTGAGAATATCCAAGCCCGGTCTGTCGGCGGTGCGGGCTGGTCATTGGTGGGTGTTCCAGGCAAACCGATCGGGACCGTTATTTTGAAGAATGTCGTTGTCGCGAAGCGGACGCGGGAAGATCGGGCGGAATACGTCGATCTCGAATTCGTGCAGTGAAGTACATGAGTAGCAAGAAGCAAAAATAAAGTTTGATAGATTAAATGCGCAAAACAGCAATTTTTCTCCTGACCGGTATTACCAGCATTGGATGGATGTTATCTTCCTGCTCCCGCGCTGGCAACGACACGCACGCCCCCGGCGACTGGCCGGAATACCTCGGTGGTCCGGATCGGAACCATTATTCCAGGCTGTTGCAAATCGATACGCAGAATGTCGGGCAGTTGGAGCTGGCATGGTCATACGCCGTGGCGGATAGCGGACAGATGCAGGTCAACCCCATCATCGTGGACGGCGTATTGTATGCGGTTTCGGCCGCATTGCAAGCCTTTGCGCTCGATGCCGCCACGGGCAAGGAGTTGTGGCGGCATGGCGAACCCCTGAAGAACGCGCACAGCACCTGTCGTGGCGTGGTCCATTGGAGCGACGGCAAGGGCGACCAGCGCATCCTGTATACCTCCGGCCCGCACCTGTATGCGCTTGACGCCCGCAGCGGGACCCCGGTGCTTCATTTCGGCGATTCGGGCCGGACGAGTCTGCGCGCGGGGCTTGGCGCGGGCGCGCAAGACAAATTCGTGATATCCAACACGCCGGGTACGGTATACGGCGATCTGATCATCATGCCGTTGCGCGTGGCGGAGAGTGCCGATGCCGCACCTGGATACATCCAGGCCTTCGATATCCGAACGGGCGCGCTGGCCTGGGTATTCCATACCATCCCTCATCCCGGGGAGTTCGGCCACGACACGTGGCCTGCAGACGCATGGAAAAACGAAGGTGTCGGCGCCGTAAACAATTGGGCTGGTATGGCCGTGGATCGCGCACGGGGAATTGTTTATGTGCCGACCGGCTCGGCTGCGTTTGATTTCTACGGCGGTAACCGCGCGGGCGCGAACCTGTTCGCCAATTGCCTGCTGGCGCTAGACGCGCGCACCGGCAAGCGGCTGTGGCATTACCAGTTCGTGCACCATGACATCTGGGATCGCGATTTTCCCGCCCCGCCAAACCTCGTCCGTGTGAAACACGAAGGACGGATGGTCGACGCGGTAGCCCAGGTCACGAAGACAGGCCATGTGCTCGTATTCGATCGGGAGACAGGCGAGTCGCTGTTTCCGATCACCGAAGTGGCCGTTGAACAAAGCGATTTGCCAGGCGAGGTCACCTGGCCTACGCAGCCGTATGTTGAACTGCCGGCCCCCTTTACGCGACAGGAGCTCAACGAGGAAGAACTCAATCCCCATAGCAGGGACTTGGATTCGTTGAAAAAGGTATTCCGGGGGCTAAAGCGGGGATACTATGCCCCGCCCAGCAAGCAAGGTACGCTTGTTTTCCCGGGCATTGATGGCGGAGCCGAATGGGGCGGGGCTGCGGTGGATCCGGCGGGCATCCTCTATGTCAATGCCAACGAAATGGCATGGGTATTGACCATGGTCGATGCGCCTAGGCGCGATGAGTTGGCCCATATGAATGCCGGTGAACGCCTATACACCATCAATTGCCGAAGCTGCCACGGCGCAGACCTAAAGGGCAACAACCTGAGCGGCTACCCGTCACTCGAAGGCATCGCCCAGCGCATGGGCCGCGATGAGTTGAGGGGCATCATCGCCGGGGGGAAAGGCATGATGCCGGGCTTCACGCACCTAAATCCGGATGAGCGGAATGCAATCGTTGCCTACCTATTTGGCGATGAGAAACAGGAAGTGATGGGGGTTGTAGGCAACGACCGGGGAGACCGCGGACAAATACCTTTTAAAACCACTGGCTACAACAAGTTTTTGGACAGCGACGGTTACCCGGCCATCGCGCCGCCATGGGGCACGCTGACGGCCATCGATTTGAACACCGGCAGAAAGCTGTGGCAGAACGTGCTGGGGGAGTACCCCGAACTATCCGCCAAGGGTATCCCGGCCACGGGCACCGAAAACTATGGCGGCCCAGTCATTACGGCCGGAGGCTTGCTGTTCATTGCCGCTACGCGGGACGGGAAGATGCGCGCATACAACAAGCGTACCGGCGAGTTGCTGTGGGATCATCAGTTGCCCGCAGCAGGATTCGCCACGCCCTCCACCTATGAGGTGAATGGTAGGCAATATGTGGTGATCGCTTGTGGCGGAACGAAGTTGGGTACGCCCAAGGGCAACCAGATCGTGGCTTTTGCCTTACCGGAGGGAAATAACCGATGAAGCGCCAAGTACCATTCGAATGCATTGCCGGGCTGCTGTGGAGCTTATTTTGCTTGGCGGCCTGCCAGTCCGGGCCGGACACAAGGCATGATTGGCCGGAATATCATGGCGATGGCGAACGAAGCCACTATGCCAACCTGCATCAGGTCGATCGCACGAACGTGGCCCGATTACGTGTCGCCTGGCAATACGCATCCGGTGGTGCGGACACAACGGGCAGCCGTTCGCAGATGCAAGCCAATCCCATCGTGGTTGATGGGGTTTTATATGGCGTTTCGGCGGCTATCCAAGCATTCGCGATCGATGCGGCTACAGGTCAGGAAATCTGGCAAAGTGATCTGGAAGGAACCGAAGGCACGTTGAGCCGCGGTGTCACCTATTGGTCCGACGGCAAGGAAACGTACATTTTTTTCGGTGCAGGACGATGGTTGCATGCACTGGATGCGCGAACTGGCGCACTCGTGACCACGTTTGGGACCGATGGCCGCATCGATCTCCGTGAAGGCATCCGGCGGCCCGGGTCGGATGATTTCATCTCGTCGAATACGCCTAACACCATATACAAAGACCTGATCATCGTGAGTGGGCGCGTCGCCGAAAACGCTACCGCGTTATTGGGTGATATCCGGGCGTACGATGTTCGTAGCGGCGCGCTCGTGTGGACATTCAAGACCATTCCCGAACCCGGCCAGGCGGGTTACGAAACCTGGAGTCCCGGGAACCCACGGGAACGGATAGGCGGGGCGAACACCTGGATGGGGATGGCCATCGATCGCGAGCTTGGCATTGTCTACGCACCCACCGGTTCGGCGGCTTTTGATTTCTGGGGCGGCAACCGCTTGGGCGACAACCTGTATTCCAATTGCCTGTTGGCATTGGACGCGTCCACTGGTAGGTTGTTGTGGCATTATCAACTCGTTAGGCACGATATCTGGGATCGCGACCCCCCGGCAACGCCGAACCTGGTCACGATCAGCCGAGGCGGAAAGACAATCAAGGCGGTCGCGTTGGTCACCAAGCAGGGGTATACCTTCGTTTTCGACCGGGTGACCGGAGAACCTGTTTATCCAATCGAGGAGGTAAGTTTTCCGTCTGACGCGATGGACGGCGAACAGCCCGCACCGAGCCAACCGGTTCCGGTACTGCCCGAACATTTCACTCGACAGCAATTCACGTCAGTCGATTTAAGGTCGTTCCTGATGGAGGATCGGGATTCCCTGGGTCGGTTGTTGGGCGCTGCCCGCACAGGTTCCCCGTACATCCCCATCACCGATAAAATGACCATATTCTTCCCCGGCACAGACGGCGGGGCACAGTGGGGAGGTGCCGCCACCGATCCTGACGGGGTGCTTTATGTGCCGGCCAAGGAGGTGCCCGTTTATACGTCATTGAAGCCGCGGGCAGACCGGGCAATGCCGAAGGCCGCCATGGGTGGGCAAAAGTTATATAACCTGTACTGCGCATCGTGCCATGGCGAAGACCGCAAAGGCAATCACGATGGATCTTTCCCTACATTGATCGATCTGGACAAGAAAATGCGCGAACCCGAAGTGCACCAATTGCTGGCAAGCGGTCGGGGCATGATGCCACCGTTTGGGCACATATCGGCAAACGAGCGCAAAGCCATCGTGGAGTATGTATTGGTAAAGGAATCGACGACGGTTGCCCAAGTTAGCCGAAAGAGCGAAGTGCCATACCACAATACGGGATACAATCGTTGGTATCATGCGGGGTATCCGGTCAATAGCCCTCCTTGGGGAACATTGACGGCCATTGATTTGAATACGGGCAAGCGGCGATGGCAGGTCGTCTTGGGCGAATACCAGGAGTTGTCCTTGCAAGGCATCCCCCCTACGGGAACGGACAATTATGGCGGTCCGGTCGTCACCGCGGGTGGATTGATCTTCATCGCGGCCACCAGGGACGAAAAGATCAGGGCATTCGACAAGGACACGGGGGCATTGTTGTGGGAGCATGCCCTGCCCGCCGCCGGATACGCGACACCGAGTACGTATATGGTCGATGGAAAGCAATACATCGTGATTGCCTGTGGCGGAGGTAAACTGAATACCAAATCTGGCGACAAGTACGTTGCGTTTGCACTTATGGATTAACGAATTGGATGATGCATGACCGATAGAAGAAAATTCCTGAAAACGGCCGGACTGGCGGCAGCCTCGCTTGGCTTTTTCCTGACCGCTCAATCGGCCCCTCAAAAGCGTAAATTGGCCTTCTCGACCATCGGGTGCCCTGATTGGGATTTGCCCCGTGCGGCCAACTATGCCCATTCGCACGGATTCCAGGGCATCGAGTTACGGGGCGTGCAGCGCGAATTGGACCTCACGAAGGCAAACGGGTTCCAGCACGCGGCCGCGAGGCGATCCACCCGACGGCTCATGGCCGATCTTTCGCTTGATTTCGTGGGTTTCGGCGCTTCGACCCGCCTGCACATCCAAGATGGCAGTGAGCGGACGAAGCAGCTGGATGAAGCCAAGCGATTCATCGATTTGGCCGCTGAGCTGGATTGCCCGTATGTACGCGTTTTCCCGGACAAGCTACCCAAGGAACAGCAGAAACAGGAAACCCTTGATCGCATTGTCTCAGGATTGCGGGAACTGGGTGAGTATGCCGGAGGGTCGCCCGTCGCTGTGTTGCTCGAAACCCACGGCGATGTGGTCTATACCGACAATATCCTGCATATCATGCAAGCGGTTACGCATCCGCATGTCGGGCTGCTTTGGGATGTTTTCAATATGTGGGTGGCCACGGACGAGACGCCTGCGCACGCGTACCGCCACTTGGCGCGTTACATCAGGCATGTGCACCTTAAAGATGGAAAGAAGGGAGAAAAAGGGCCGATTCACACAATGATGGGGCAAGGGTTGGCGCCCATCTCGTCCGCGGTACAGTTGCTGGAAGCGGAAGGGTATAGCGGGTATTACAGTTTTGAGTGGGAAAAGCTATGGCATCCGGAGCTGCCTGAGCCGGAGGAAGCATTCGCCGATTTTGTTCGATTCATGAAAACATGCTAGTGGTTAAGCCATGGAAAAAAAGTCAATCTTTTTGGGTGTGCTGGTGCAAAACTCGATAAATCGATGAATGTGTTACGTGCTGGCTTTGCAGGCTCAGGCTTTGCAGCCCGTTTCCATCTAGCCGCTTTGCAGCATGTCAATTGCTGCAAAGTGGAGGTGTCGGGTGTTTATTCGGCAACGGCGGCCCACCGGGATGCCTTTGCCCGGGTTGCCAATGCACAGGCCTTTGATGGTTTGGATGCCCTGATCGCAAACTCGGATGTGGTACACGTTTGCACGCCCCCGGCCACGCATGAGGCCATCGTGGTCAACGCGTTGGAAAAAGGCAAACATGTAATCGTCGAAAAGCCTTTTACCGGATATTTCGGTGACGGGGCAGGCTTTGACGGCGACACCTTTTCGAGGGAAAAGGGGTTGCAGCACGTTTTGCAGCGCATCACCCGGATGCTCGAAGCCGAAAGGCAAAGCGAAGGACGTATCCTCTATGCCGAGAATTGGATCTATTCACCGGTACTCCAGAAAGAAAAGGAAATCATCGTCAAATCGGGCGCACAGGTGCTGCGTATGCTTGGCGAACAATCGCATTCGGGGTCGCATTCGTTGGCTTATGGGCGGTGGGAACTTTCGGGCGGTGGATCCATGGTCGGGAAGGGGTGCCATCCGTTGGCGGCAATGATCTATCTCAAACATGTGGAGGGCAAACACAAGTATGGCAAGCCGATTCATCCACGTTCGGTATCTGCGCGGGTTCATGCCATTACCCGTATGGAATCTTATGATGACCAGGGATATCTCAAGCGCCACTATCGTGACGTTGAAGACTATGCAAGCGTGCACGTCGTTTTCGAGGACGGGACGGTGGCTGATGCCCTGGCTAGCGAGCTTGCGTTGGGGGGCACGAAGAACTACCTGGAAATCATGGCCAATAATCATCGGACAATCTGTAACATCAGCCCGAGCAATGCGATTCACTCCTATACGCCCAACGAGACCTATTTCAAGGATATCTATGTCGTCGAAAAGACCGAGACCAAACAAGGGTGGTCAAACGTGTCGCCAGACGAAAGCTGGTTTCTCGGGTACCAACAGGAAATGAACGCGTTTTATTCGGCCATCGCTTGTGGCGGGCCTATTGAAAGCGACAGCCTGTTGGCGGCGGATACGATGGCTACCATCTATGCGGCCTACGTGTCGGCCGAACGGAAAGGGGCTGAGGTAGCGATTGAACGTGCCTGGTTGGAGTAAGCCTTTGGGTGGTTGGCATAAGGCAAAAGTGTTGACGAAATATATAGCGAGAATCGAAATGAAGAGGCATGGATATCTAGGTCTGTTGTGCGGCTTTTTGTCGTTGTTGGCCCAATCTGCGTTAGCCGATGTCAGGCTTCCCCGTATTTTTTCGGATGGCATGGTCTTACAGCGTGAACAGCCGATCCGTATTTGGGGCTGGGCGGATCCGGGGGAACGAGTTACCGTGCAATTGAAGGACCAGCGCGATGAGACCGTTGCGGGGGCCGACGGACGATGGCAATTGGCGCTCTTGCCAGAAAAAGCCGGCGGGCCGTTCGAGCTCGTGGTATCGGGCAATAACCGCGTATCGATTGCCGATGTGTGGGTCGGGGAGGTCTGGGTATGTTCCGGACAATCGAACATGCGTTGGGTGGTCAAGGAATCGGCGGATGCCGAACAAGAAATTGCATCGGCCCACTATCCGCAGATCAGGCAGGTGGTGATTCCGCGGCGCACAGCCGCCGTGCCAATGGATGACGTAGCGGAGCCCTTGGCGTGGAAGACCGCAACCTCGGAAAACGTGGGCGAGTTCACTGCCGTCGGTTATTTTTATGCGAGGGAATTGCACAAAGCCCTGAAGGTGCCGATCGGTCTGATCAATGCGGCATGGGGCGGAACCCAGCTCGAGAGCTGGATGAGCCTTGAAGCCATGCATCAACATGCCGAACTCCGCGAGGCGGCACGCGCATTTGAAAGGGTGCCTAAAGATTCATTGGATCGAGCAGAAAAGCCCAATAGATATCCCACACTGCTGTTCAATTCCTTGATCCACCCCCTGCTCGCCTACACCATCAAAGGCGTCATCTGGTACCAGGGGGAAGCCAATACAGGCCGGGCTTACCAATACCGGGAGACGTTTCCCTTGCTGATAAACGATTGGCGCATAAGGTGGGAGCTTGGGGATTTTCCCTTTTACCATGTGCAGCTGTCCAGTTTCAAGGCGCTTGGTGGCGACAGCCAAAACGGAAGCACGTGGGCGGAATTGCGTGAAGCCCAACAGCGCGCGCTGGCATTGCCACGCACAGGGCAAGCCATTGCGATAGACATCGGCAATACCAATGACATCCATCCACGTAATAAGCAAGACGTCGGTAAGCGCTTGGCGGCCATTGCGCTTGCCGATAGCTATGGACGGGATGTCGTATATAGCGGCCCGGTTTACCGAAAGCACCGCGTGGATGGAAGCCGGGTCTTCATTGATTTCGACCACCTTGGTGGCGGGCTTGAAGCGAAAGCCGATGCTGGCGGTCTGGTCGGTTTCGAGGTCGCAGGCGGCGACCGGGTATTCCATCCTGCCCAGGCGACCATCCGCGGAAACCAAATCATCGTTACTTCGCCTGCGGTGCAGAAACCCAAAGCCGTGCGATACGCGTGGGCAGACGATGCCGGAACGAGCAACCTATTCAACAAGGAAGGGTTTCCCGCTGCGCCTTTTCGGACAGATGATTGGGATGGCGTTACGAAAGGTGGCGCTTACGGACTGAAGCGATAGTAAACTACTTGACCATGGAGTCATTGAACGGCATGAACGCGCGGAACGCCACCCCTACGGTGACGATGGCCGACGGTCGGGACTGCGTTTACACAATCTTTTTTTATACCCTCCATTTAAACGACCTAGCAAAAAGCAAACAGCGCAAAGCGGACAGCCAACCTCCAAAAAAATCCGTAATTTCCGCCCATGGATTTTGATTTCGACGAACGCGTAGACCGACTGGGCACCGATTGCATCAAATGGGATGCGGCAGCACCGGGCGTACTGCCCATGTGGATTGCCGATATGGATTTCAAGGCCGCACCAGTCATCAGGCACGCATTGCAGGAGCGCGTTACGCATGGCATATTCGGGTATACGCAAACACCGCGGCGTTTTTACGAGGCCATTGGCGGCTGGTGGCGCAAGCGCCATGGGCTCGACGTGCCAACGGATTGGATCATTCCCGTCACGGGTGTCATCCCCGCACTGTCGGCGATCGTGCGCGCGCTGACCGATGCCGGCGATAAGCTGTTGTTGCAACCGCCGGTGTACAACCACTTCTTTGAAACCGCCAAGCATTGCGGCAGGGAGGTGGTCGAGAGTAACCTGCGAATCCTAGACGGCCGGTACACCATCGATTTCGAAGACCTGGAGGCCAAGGCGGCCGATCCGTCGGTCAAGTTGTTTTTCCTTTGCAATCCCCACAACCCGGTCGGCCGGGCATGGACGGCCGAAGAGCTGCATCGCGTAGGCGAGATTTGCGTCCACAACGGCGTAATCGTGCTTTCTGACGAAATCCATTCCGACCTGGTTTTCGCACCGCACCGGCACATTCCATTCGCCTCGTTGGTTGGCTTGCCCGGGTTGAAGTCCATTACGGTGAGCTCGCCCAGCAAGACGTTCAACTTAGCCGGCTTGCAGGTGGGGTACCTGTTTTCAGCTGACGAATCGTTGCGGTCAAGCATCCGGCAAGTGCTCGCTGCGCAGGAGATGGTGCTATTGAATCCGTTCGGCATCGAGGCGCTCATCGCGGCCTATCAACACGGGGCGGATTGGCTCGAAGCGCTCAAGGCCTACCTGATGGACAACTTCAACGAACTGGTGGCGTTTTGCAAGACCCACCTGCCCGCCACGCGTGTCATCGCGTTGGAGGCGACCTACCTGGTTTGGTTGGATTGCCGCGCGCAGGTAACATCAGCCAAGGCGTTCGCTGACGAACTTCTTGTCCGCGAAAAACTGTGGCTCATTCCTGGAACGTTTTACGGCGCGGCTGGCGAAGGGTTTCTGCGCATCAACATCGCCTGCCCGCGGGCGTTGTTGCGCGAGGGGCTGGAGCGCCTGGCGAAATCGCTGGATGCACCTCAATATCCCTAAAATCCCAAAGGAATGCCGAGTGCGTCACGGGCATGGCGTGTGGACGACGGCCTCAGCAGCCAAGCGAGCCAAAAAAACGAACCCCCTCAACGAAGAAGTGGACAAGGTGCGTTGGAGTTGCTTGGTTCGTTTGGGCTCGTGGGCAATGAAGGCCTAGGGAAGAGGCAGCCGTTCGCCTCGGCATTCACACCTCATTCGCCACCCGCGCAAACTTGTTCCGGTACTCGATCGGGGTTAGCCCCGTGATTTTCCGGAACGTATCCCGGAACGCTTTGGTATCGGTATACCCCACATCGAACATGATTTCGGTTACGTTCTTCCTAGAGGCCTCAAAAGACTTTTTGGCGGCTTCCATGCGCACCCGCTGGATGTATTCGATGGGCGTGTTGTTGGTCGCCTCCTTGAATTTCCGCTCGAACGTCCTGCGGCCCGTATTGATCAGTTGCGCCAGCATGTCTATCGTAATCCGCTCTTGGTAGTACGTTTCGATGTAATCCTGCACCTTTTGGATGTCTTCATCCCCATGGTTGCGTTGGCCCTTGAAGATGGCGAATTGTGACTGACTATCCCGTCCGATATCCAACGCGAAATATTTGGAGATCATGACCGCCGTTTCGCGATCCGCGAACTTCTCGACCAGGTACAGGATCAGGTTCCATAGGCTGCTTGCCCCGCCGCTGCTGTAGATGTTGTCGTGTTCGGTGATGATGGCGCCGTCTTCCACCTCCACCTCCGGATATCGTTCCCTGAACTCATTGACATGTGCCCAATGGGTAGAGCACTTCTTGCCATTGAGCAAACCCGTTTCGGCCAGCAGGAAAGCGCCGATGCACAGGCTGGCCAGGCTGGCCCCCTTTTCGTGCAGCTTCCTGAAATACGGTATCGCCTCCTTATTGGCTAGGACACCCTTGGCGGTGTCGCCGAACGCAGGCGGGATGATCAGCAAGTCCGTTTCGGTCACATCCATGAGCAGCCTATCGGTCTTGATGAGGTATTCGCCGTTGTTGGCTGGCACATGTTCCTTCATCCCCACATATTCAACCTTGAAAATCGGCTTTTTGCCGAACGCGGCCAGGAATTCATTGGCGGTATGGAATGTCCGGAATGGCGGCGTGACCGCTTCAATGACCCCATGTTCGGGTACAAAGACAGAAATCTGCATATCAATCGGTTATAGATGCCCTACATAAAGCTGCAAGGTATAAAATAGTTTTGTCATAATCCACCCCCCAGTTTGTCATTTTCACAACCGCTTGGCGAGTAAGGTTGTATTTACCTTTGCGTTGTAAATAGTTAATTAACGTATATGAAGAAGCAAAAATTGATTTTCTGGGTGGCCACGGCCATCATCATCCTTTGGGAGGGCATCATGCCACTTGGCACCCTGTTGTTCTCACCGCAACACGTCAACATGGGTACCAAACCGTTGGGCTATCCCGATTACTTTGCCTACGCATTGATCATTTTCAAAGTACTCGGCGTAGCGGCGATAGCCTTTCCCAAAGCACCGGCCAAGCTGAAGGAATGGGCCTATGCCGGGCTCGCGTTCAGCCTGGTCTTTGCGTTCATCAGCCATGCCTGTGTGGATAAAAACATCGGTTTCATGCTGATGCCGCTGGTGGTGTTGGGTATCCTGGCGGTCTCTTACGTGTATAACGAAAAAATCCAATCTGTTCGATACAGCTAAATTTAAATACGATGGAAAATAATTCGGTTTCATTGCATCGGGTCATCAAGGCAAGTCCCGAAAAGGTGTTCAAGGCGTTTGCCGATCCACTGGCGCATGCGACTTGGTTGCCACCTTACGGTTTTATCTGCACCGTACAGCGCATGGATTTCGAAGTCGGAGGCAAGTTCAACATGACGTTCATCAATTTCGGTACTGGCCATGGGCATTCTTTCGGGGGGACGTACCTCGAGATCGCCCCCAATTCGCTTATTAAATACTCGGATACGTTTGACGATCCGAACCTGCCCGGAGAAATGACCACCACGGTGTGGCTGAAAGGTGTATCGTGCGGTACCGAACTCCGTGTCTTACAGGAAGGGATACCGGCCGTGATACCGCTGGAAATGTGTTATCTGGGTTGGCAGGAATCGTTGGAGAAATTGATGAAACTCGTGGAACCCGACATTCCCGATGCTTGATTCGATTTGTTTTTATGACAGGTCCTAACGGCGGTGGTTTCGTGAGTGCCGTTTTCATCACCTTTTCGGGTAATTGCAGGGCGGCACTCACCCATTACCAAACGTGTTTCGGCGGCACTTTGCGATTCGAAACGTTTGGGCAGAACCTTGTAGGCTATGTGGATAGGCCAGTCATCTGCGGGGCGCTCGTCTCCGCTGGCATTACCATACATGGCTCTGACTTGGTGCACGACGAAGGGCGTACACTTGGCAATTACGTGTCCATTTTTCTGCAATGCAAAGATTCGTCCGATAGGCAGGCGCTGATCGAAAAGCTGCAAGCCGACAAAAAGGGCATTTTTGCCAAGCATGACGGTGGCCAAAAGCTGGTTGAAGTCACCGATGCATTCGATGTGCGGTGGGTGTTGGGTGTTTCGAGGTGCCCTTAATCAAAGTTGCCTACGATGTCCGGAAATTGGTTGAACGTTCGAACGTTGTCCCTTCACTGGTTTTGCAGGTAAATACGGCCATGTACGCCTCGGCTGGGAAATCAGAAGCTGACATGAAATAGTCGTCGAACGTGATGATTTTGTCGTTGTTGCCATGGCAGGATTGAAAACTCGAATGCTCGATTTTAATATGTTTCTTTATTGCGTCAATGGCGAGGATATCGGTGTGGGGCGGTATGGTTTCACCGTTGAATACGAAAGATTCGTTGAATCGAAGGCCGAATGTATCGTCGAGTAACGGGTTTACGATCACTTTGCCTACCGTAGTGGCATATGCCGAGTTCCCGAAACCGACAAGCGCCGCTCTTTCCAAGTACAATAGGTCATATGAAATCGCGAAAATCAATTGGTCCTTAAGCAGCGATGTACACGTGTATGTGGTTTGCGTCCATTTCTTGTGCTGCGTTATTTCCATTTCCACCATCGCGAATTTGATGTCCGTGATCAGCATTTTCATAGGCCTGCAACCCTGTATGAATTGACAGGCCAGGAGAACCACCCATATTGCTATTATTTTTTTCATCCGAATAAATTGTTTATTCATTGCTTGTTTGAGTTCAAGAAATCGCTACGCGTAGTTCATATCCTTTTGTTTATGGTAACTCATGCAGGTTTCATTTCTTTAAGTTATATTGCCGTGCCGGTCCATAAGGCGAATTTACCTTAATGTTGTCACATTTTTATTGGCTGCGATTAAAATTGCACAGAAAGGCAACTTTAAGTATGTTTGAAACTTGGACTCGACCCAGATATCGTTAATTCAATGAACAAGGCAATTCACTTGTTATTCGTTTGCTTGCTGGCGCATGGCCAGATCCAGGCGCAGGAAAAGACCTTCGATAACCCGCTTCGCAAAGGGGCCGACCCATTTGTGATGAAGTATGACGGGCGCTACTATACCGTTTTCAGCGGCGGAGGCGGGATAACCGTAACCCAATCCCGCTATTTAACCAAATTCGAAGAATCGGCTGTCGTTTGGATCCCGCCAGAAAATGCTTGGAACAGCTTCAACATCTGGGCACCAGAAATCCATGTCATCGATGGCAAATGGTATATCTATTATGCCGCTTCGGTACATAAAGGAGCGCCCTATTTTGCCCAGCGCGCGGGTGTGCTGGAAGCCGACAATCCGTTCGGTCCCTATGTAGACAAGGGGATGTTTTACACCGGCGATGACCCAGCGACGAAGAAAGATAATTGTTGGGCCATCGACATGACTTTGCTACAGCACCGAGGAAAAAATTATGCAGTATGGTCCGGCTGGAGCGCATTGCACGACCACCACGATGTGGATCAATACCTGTACATCGCGGAGCTGATCGATCCGTACACGCTCGGCAAGCGCGTCTTGTTGTCCAAACCCGAACTGCCTTGGGAAAAGGGGGATAAAATCGTGTTGCTGGAAGGCCCGCAGGTGTTGCAGCATCGCGATGACGTGTTTATCCTGTATTCCACGCGCGGATCATGGACCGAACATTATAAAATGGGACAACTGCGGCTGAAGTCGCCGGCAAGCGACCCCTTGGATCCGGATGCATGGGTCAAGGCCGATCAACCGGTGTTTCAGGGCACCGGTGGCGTGCACGGAGTGGGGCATGCCAGTATGACGACTTCGCCTGACGATACCGAACACTGGATATACTATCATTCGAAACTGAGCTTGGACGGCGGGTGGAATAACCGCCACGTGTTCCTTCAGCCATTCACCTTCGATGACGACGGAAACCCGGATTTCGGCCAACCAAGTGGTTCAGCGAAACTTGAGCGTCCATCCGGCGAGGTCGAGTTGGAACGTTAACCGCTACGCCAAAATCGTGCGTTTTTTAACAAACCTTAACAATTCCCCTGTAACAAAACAGGGTGTTGCTGCGTTATAATATCAGTTAGTAAAATTTGTCTTTTCATAATTTAGGTTTATAATTGGTTAGTTAGGAAAGCCCCGATTCTCCCCGTTTCGGGGCTTTGTTTTTAGCGGTCCCTTAGGCATCTCGCTTACGCCAATCGACTCCGAGTAGTCGCATCGACGGATGGACACCGTCTCTTCGAAAGGGGCCTATAGCCGAAACAGGCAGGAAGAAGAGGAAATGACTACGTCGGCATGTTGCCATGCCTTGTCAAACCGTTTCTTGGCGAATGCTGCTTCGTCGGTACGTCTTTGCTGTTGCAGCGCTGCATGAAGACCAATCAAGGCCCAGCCGTTTTCGGGGTGGTTCTTTAGATCCTCCCGGTAGATGCGCTCCGCTTCTGCGTACCTGCCCGCTTCGAGCAGCGTTTGGCCCAGCTGGTGCCGCACGGAGAAAAACCAATCCGGGGGTTCGTTATAATTCAATTCATCTTCGGCCGAAATGGCGGCGTAAAACAAGGGTATTGCTTGCGCATACCGTTGTTGCTTGTGATGGATCTCTGCGGATAATACGTGAACGGCAATCTGGACGATATCGTAGGCGCTGTTGATATCCCACACCGTGACCGCATGGAGTTGGGGATGCTGGGCAAGTGTTTTCAATAAGCCCAATTCATGCTCGGCTTTCGCGACATGGTCCTTGCCAAGGTACGCCATTCCCCTGGCGTAATGCAGCACCGCTGCCGGATAGACCAGGCTATCTGTGCGTGGCGGTATGGAGAGGATGTCGTCCCAGCGGCCGAACTTGATGGCGACGTAATATGGGATGGTGTAATAGTGCTGCAACGTGCCCCAGCCGGGCAGGGCCATAAGTTCTTGTGCCGTGTTTTCCTGCACTTTTTTCGCGGCGGCCCAGGCGAGTTTCGAATTGCCTTGGAGCGTGGCCGTGGCCGCCAGGAAATGATGGTTGTGCGGATAATAAGCCAAGGGGTAGGTGCCTTGCGCGTGACACGCGGTGAAGTAAGCACTGTCGGCCGCTATGGCCGCGACATTGGCCAACGAACCCAGGTGGTAATGGCCGGTGCGGATATAGATGTGCGAGGGCATGTGCAGCAAATGGCCGGAGCCGGGCACCAGCGCCTCCAATATCCTTGCGCTCTCCAGCCCCCGTTCGGGCTGGTTGGAGGCCTCAACGGCGTGGATGTAGAGATGGTGTGCCGCGGGATGCCTCGGATGCCTTTGCAGCGAACGTTCCAGGAGGGCGACGATTTCAGGGGTCCACGGTTTGGGTTCCTTCGTCCTGTTGTCATACAGGTCCCACGGATGTAGGTTCATCAATGACTCGGCATACAGCGCACTGATCTCGGCGTCATCCGGGTAGCGTTGATACACCGTGTTCATGGCTGCTGAAAACGCGACATCCAGTGGGCCACGATCTTCGGGCGGGGTTTCCGTGTAGCGGAGGGCCAAGGCCTCGATCAGCAATCGTTCCTTTTCGCTGCAACCCGCCGCATGCAACCGCGCCTTTTGCACGGCGGCGTAAGCGCGCTCATAATGGCCTTCTTCCATGCCTGCGTTGTAATTGGGGCCGAGTACGTAGGCATAGCCCCAATAGGCCATGGCGCAGGTGGTGTCGTGCCTGCTGGCCTCGAAAAAGGAGCGGGCGGCCTCGGCATGGTTGAATCCATACGACAGCATCAGCCCTTGGTTGAAATAGGCTTGCGTCTCGACGTTGCGGGTGGTGATCTTGAAATCGATGCCGTCTAGACCACCGAGTAGGGGCGCTTTTGTGTCGGAGGCATACCAGTCTTTGTCTGCGGTTTTGGGCGCACAGTGCGTGGCGGGCTGCAGGGCCACCGGCTTATTGGTCGGTTTTCCGCCCATTTGGGTGCAGCCGACCGCAAACGCGAGCACTGCACAGCAAAGAAAGAAGTCGTTCATCGAAAGCAATTTTAGACCAAAGGATAACAAGCTCAGGGTAAATTTAAGGAAAATTTCCCGTTACTCATCCTTCAGGCTATCGACCGGATTGGCCATGGCGGCCCGCAGCGCCTGCCAGCCCACGGTGAATAGCGCCATCGCAATTGCGGCTGCGCCGGCCGCGGCAAACATCCACCAAGCGATTTCGGTGCGGTAAGCAAAGTCAGCCAGCCAACGATCCATCGCCCACCAAGCGATCGGCGACGCAATGGCAATGGCAATGATGACCAGTTTAACGAAATCCGTCGAGAGCAATGCGACGACGCGGAACACCGATGCACCCAGTACTTTACGGATACCGACTTCTTTGGTGCGCAAGCCGGTGACGTGTACGATGAGACCCAACACGCCCAATGCCGCCAACAGCATCGTCAAGAGGCTGAACAGCCGGAATAGGTGTTTGAGTTTGGTTTCGGCATCGTATTGCGCCGCCAAGGTATCCCGCACCCGCTGCATGTCCAATAGCTTATCTGGATAAAGGGCACTCCATACGGAGGCGACGTGGCGCATCACCGTGTGATCCGTTCCGGGACGACAGCGGATAAACAAGGCGCCGTAGGCCGGGTCCCGCTGGCCCACGATCACGGTGGGTACGGTCGTTTTATGCAACGATTCACTGTTGAAATCGGCGATGATGCCCACGGGTATGATGTTGGCTTCGTGCACCGGCGCATCCAACGCACTGATGCCGAGCAGGTGCGCGGTACTCGCCGTCATCAGGCAGGGCCGCATGCTGTTGAACTCCGCTTCGAGGTCTTCCGCAGCGATGGCGTCGCCGGGCCTTGGGGCCGAAAGGAAGCGCCCCTCGTTAAGCCGCAAGCCCAAGGTCTGCGCCATGTCCGGGTCGCCGGCAATGTACCAAAGGTCGATTTTCGAGCCGGGGTTGCGTGGGTCGTCGATGAGTCGGGTCATGTACCCGGCGCCATCGGTGGGCAGCCAATTGCTGAAACTCGCCGAAAGGATGTCGGGATGTTGCGCCAGCTCGGCTTTCAACACGCTGGCTTTGTTGTCCCACGAAACGTGGTTGAGGCCAACCAACCCGTCGGTGTCGAAGCCGACGTCCGTGGTTTTCAGGAAAGCCACCTGGCGCTGCACCACGAACATGGCCACCAGGATGCCGATGGATATCGTGAATTGCAAGACCACCAAAGCTTCGCGTAGCCACCGGTTGGTGCGGTGCCCTTTCAATACTTGGTTGATGCTGCCCACCGCACGGACGCCCGAGACCAGCCAAGCGGGGTACAAGCCGCTGAGCAAGCAGACCAGCAGGAACACGCCCAATGCGGTGAACAGGTATGGCCAGCCTGCACCGAAGCGGAACGCCAAGGGATGCCCGATGAATTGTTGCAGCGCGGGTAGGGCGAGTCGGTAACACACGCAGGCGACCAAGCCCGCCAAGCCGAACGTGAGTAGCGATTCAGCCAAGGATTGCCCCATGATGTGCTGCCTGGTAGCGCCCAGTACCTTGCGGATGCCGGTGGCCTTGAGCCGGCTAAGGGTGCGAGCGGTGCTGAGGTTGATGTAATTGACACAGGCGATTAGCAGCAGCAAGGCCGCGACGCCCATGAAGATGTAGCTGTGCTGGATGTTGCCCTTTACAGGTTGGTAGGCTGGGAAATCGGTCTTCAAGTAGATGTCGGCCATCGGCTGCAAGGCGAATTGCAAGCCTTTGTCGTTTTCGGGGATTTCGCGGTACCAGGCATTGACCTTCCGCTCAAATGCCTCGGGGTCGGTGCCTTCGCGTAACAGGAGGTAGTGCCTGGCGTAGTGCGCACCCCGGCCGCCATTCGTGAATGCTGCTTCGGTACGTTCGTGCAACAACACCAGGTCGGCGCGCAGGTGCGTATTCGGCGGGAGGCTTTCCATCACCCCCGCGATGACGTATTCGTTGGCTTTTTCACCGTAATTGGGTACGTCATGGATGCGCATGCCTAGCGGGTCGGTGCCCAAGAAATGCGTCTTGCGGAATTTCTCGGAGATGATGACCTTCTTGATGCCGCCGGTGGGCGTGAGGTCTTCATGCGAAAGCAGCGGGACATCGAGTAATTGCCAGACGGCGCTGTCGGCATGGAGCATCACGGCCTTCAGCGGAGCCGGATCCGCTTTGCTTATTTTCAGGTGAATCGGCTGGGGATAGATTTCGCTGTAATCTTCCACCTCCGGGAAGTTGCGCTTCAGCGCCGGCGCGAGCGACGACATGACCGTGCCGCCTTTCTGGCCGTAGGCCCCGCCATCGCTGCGAATGGACAGCAGCCGATACGTATCGGCCGAACGGCTCCAATGCTTATCGTAAGAGCGTTCATCGAGCACCACCGTGCCGATCAGCAGGCACGCGGTGATGCCCAGCGTAATGCCCAAGATATTGATGGCAGCATACACCTTGTCCTTGATCATCGCCCGCCACGCGGATTTCAGGTAATTCATTGTCATTTCTTTGTGGCAATTTAAGCGTACACTCACCGCAAAACACCCAGGTCAAACAGCAATTGCGCCAAAGACATAACGGGTTGATGGTCAGCGTACCATTGGCGATGCCGGGCGAGAAAGTGTCCGATTCCGAACACCCGCTGTCCAGATGCGGACAGTGTGCGGCCCTTTAGCGGTACCCTATAGTCGGATTACGGGTCTTAACGTATGCCACGCAGGGGCAGGTAGTTGGCGGTGGTGTCTTCCTTGGCGCGCACGATGATTGCGACGCAGCGATTGGTCGGATCCAGTTCGAAGGCAATCCCATCTGCGCCGTCGTATACCGAGTAGGCTACGCCTTCCGTTTCATAAGATTCGCGTAACTCGACGGCATAAGCGGCGTTGATTTCGGGCAGGGCCGATCCGGTCCGGATGGCTTTTGCGGTCTCGAATAGCGGAGAGGTGATGCGGATGCGACGGACGCGGGCCGTTTCGTCGTTGCCCATGTCTCGGGTCACGAACACCGACAAGGTATTGGGCTGCCCATTGCTCGTATCGGTATACCACAATAACACGGCCTTGCCCATGGCAGCGTCGCTATAGGCAGGCGTCCCGTAGCGCTCCACCAACGTGGTATCTGCTTCCATGAGCCGGATGCCGCCCACGGACAATCCAGGGTGGATCAGGAGGCTGTCCGGCAGGATGGGTCGCATGGCATCCAAGGTATCCTGGTGATTGGCCGATTGATTGCCGTTACGCTGTCCGCCACCGCATGATACCAGTGCCATCGCCAATGCGATCGCTAAGAATGAGGGTATCCGTTTCATCAACTGGTGAACACATGAACGTCGATTTTGTTTACGTTCGAACAGGTAACCACAGGATGGCGGTTTCCGATAAAATTCGTTACTTTCGGGAAGTTATAAACAAAGGACAATACTGAAAACGCGATAACTTGATGCTCTTGAATTGGCTATACGACGAAACGCTGGTCAACGTGGCCGCAGACCCTTGGTGGGGCTGGGTATTCCTCGGGCGGATGCACCCGCTTGTGGTCCATTTCCCGGTTTCATTGCTCCTGCTCGCCGCGGTCATGGAGCTCGCCACCCTGCGCAACTTCCATTCGCGCCTTCGTGGCGGCATCAACTGGCTGGTCTATATCGGCGCCGGTGGGTCGCTCTTGGCGGCGGGATTGGGCTGGCTCCTGGCCGCTACCGGCAGCTATGCCGGTGACACCTTCGAACGCCACGAAGCAACGGGCATCGCCACCGCCGTATTGAGCATGCTCACCGCCTTGTTATTATGGGCTGCCCTCCGCAAGGGTTCAGGCGCCTTGCGAAACGGGTACCGTGCGATGCTGTTGCTCAGTGCGGTCGGAGTCACCGTAGCAGGCCATTACGGCGGCTCGTTGACGCATGGCCAGGATTACCTGGTCAGCGTGACGCCGTGGGGCGCTGATGGCGAAGTGCCGGGTGCACCCGAAGGCGGGCACGCCGTGCAATGGGCATCGTTTGCCGGCGTCGACAGCCTGACCGAACAACAGGAAACGGAGCTCAACCTCGGGGTGCGCACCATCCTTGCCCACCATTGCTTCCAGTGTCACAGCAGCGACAAGACCGAGGGCAAACTGCGGCTAGACCAAAAGGACCTGGTCTTCAAGGGCGGCGAGTCCGGCCCGGTGATCGTACCGGGCAATGCCCAGCAAAGCGAACTCGTGCGGCGTATCCAGTTGCCGCCCGGCCACAAGGAAGCCATGCCGGGCAAGGGCAAGCCCCTGGATGGGGAGGCCATCGCGTTGATCAAATTGTGGATCGACAAGGGCGCGCCATGGCCCGACCAGGCCACGAGCATTTTCAGGGTGGCGCCACTGGCCCCACGCCAGCCCGCGTTGCCACCGGCCACGGCCGGGCTTACCAACCCCGTCGACCTGTGGGTCAATGCCTATTTCGGGCAGCATCAAGTGGCATGGGCCGAACCGGTCGATGACCGGACCTACCTGCGGCGCGTATACTTCGACGTTATCGGCGTGCCGCCCACCCAGCAACAGCTGGAAGCCTTCCAGGCGGATCCCGACGTGGATAAGCGCGGACGGATGGTCGACGCGCTGCTGGCCATGGACGAGGGGTATGCCACCCATTGGACGTCGTTCTGGAACGACCTCTTGCGCAACGACTACACCGGTACGGGCTACATCACCAACGGGCGCTTCAACATCTCGGCGTGGCTCTACGGTGCGCTGGCCAACAACAAACCCTATGACCAACTTGTCCGGGAGCTCCTGGATCCCGACGAATCGTCCAAGGGATTCATCCGGGGCATCCAGTGGCGCGGTGCGGTGAACAGCAGCCAGACCACCGCGATGCAGGCCGCCCAGAACGTTTCCCAGGCGTTGCTTGGGGTCAACCTGAAATGCGCCTCCTGCCACGATAGCTTCGTGAGCGACTGGAAGCTGGACGACGCCTATGCGTTTGCCAACATCTTCTCGGAGCAACCGCTCGAGATAAACCGGTGCGACATCCCGACGGGCCAGCAGGCCGATACGCGCGTGCTCTGGCCCGAGCTGGGGGCGATCAGCAAAACGGCCACGGTGCAGCGGAAATCGGCGGAGCTGGCGGGGGCGCTCACCAAACCGGAAAATGGAAGGTTGGCCCGTACGCTCGTAAACCGCATCTGGGCGCAGTTGATGGGGCGCGGCATCGTGTCGCCCACCGATGAGATGGACAACGAGCCGTGGAGCCAGGACCTGCTCGATTGGCTGGCGGCCGATTTCGTGGAAAACGGGTACGACATGAAGAAGCTGCTGTTCCTGGTTTTGACATCCAAAACCTACCAACAGCCGTCCGTGGTCGTCGACGATCCGGCCAAGGTGAACGCCCCGGGCTTCGTGTTCACCGGGGCGCTCAAACGGAAGCTCGCCGCCGAGCAGTTCGCCGACGCGGTCAGCGCGGTGGTGCATCCGATGTATCCCTTGGATGCGCTTAAATTCAACCCGCACGGCAGTGCCGAGGCGTACGGGCGGGCCAATCCGTTCGTCCGGGCGGCTTGGGTGCAGAACGATCCGTTCCTCACGGCGCTGGGGCGGCCCAGCCGCGAGAACATCACCAGCGTGCGCGAGGGACAGGCCACGCTGCTGCAAGCCATGGAGCTCACCAATGGCGCGCTGCTCAACGAGACGTTGGCAAAAGGGGCCACCGCCTGGGCGGCGGCCTACTCCGATCCGGATGCGCTGGTGCAGGCCCTCTACCTGCGGGGCGTAGGGCGTCTGCCCACGGCCGAGGAAGGGCGCGTGGCGAAGGGCGTATTCGAGGGGCAGGTCAGCGAAGAGGCCGTGCAAGACCTCCTGTGGGCGATGGTCTTGTTGCCCGAATTTCAATTCATAGACTGATGGACAGGATGCGTAGCTATAACCGAAGGGATTTCTTGAAGACGGCCAGCGCCGGTACGGTGGCCGCGTTGGCAGCGGGCGCCCCGCTTGCCGGTTTTTTCAGCGCTTGTGGGCGCAAGCAGGCCGCCGCCGATACGGTCATCCTGCTGTGGATGGCCGGGGGGATGGCCCATACAGACACGTTCGACCCCAAGGCCTACACGCCTTTCGAAAAGGGGCTTGATTCCAACCGGGTGCTGAGCACATTCGATTCCATACCGACCGCGCTCGATGGCATCCGTTTCTCCGAGGGCTTGGAATCCATCGCCTCCATCATGGACAAAGGCACGCTGATCCGCTCCTATATGGCGGCCGATCTGGGCCATATCCTCCACTCGCGCCATCAGTACCACTGGCATACGTGCTATGAGCCGCCCCAGACGGTGGCCGCCCCGCACATCGGTTCGTGGATCGCGCAGGAGCTGGGTCCCAAGAATCCGGTCATACCGGCGTTCATCAACATCGGGCAGCGAATGACGCTTGGCGAGGCCGAAGAGCTGAAGGCTTTCCACACCGCCGGGTTCCTGGGCGCGGAGTTCGGACCGTTCATGATACCCGATCCCACCGCCGGGTTGGATGCGGTGAAGCCACCCGCGGGCATGTCGTTCAGCCGGTTCGAACGGCGCAACCAACTTTACACCGAACTGTTGGACAAGAGCCCGATCGGGCAGTACGGCAGCGACTACCAGCGTGAATCCGTGAAGCGGTCGATGGAACAGGCCTACATGCTGCTCAAATCGCCCGAAGCCAAGGCTTTTGACCTCAGCACTGAACCCGCCGACAGCTACGCGGTGTACAATACCGGCAAGTTCGGCTTGGGCTGCCTCATGGCCCGCCGGTTGACCGAACAGGGTGCGCGCTTCATCAGCGTCACGACCGAGTACGAGCCCTTCATGGGCTGGGATACCCACGAGAACGGGCACACCCGCGCACGCGACATGAAAAAGCTGGTCGATGCGCCGATTGCCCAACTCGTCAAGGACCTGGATCGCAGCGGGCATTTGGACCGCACGCTGATCATCGTGGCCAGCGAATTCAGCCGCGACATGGTGATGGAAGGCAGGCCTGGGGCCGAAGTGTTGCACCAAGTCGACCAACCCGATGTGATCGACGACATCAAGAACTACGGCATGCACCGGCATTTCACCGACGGGTGTTCCATGCTGCTGTTCGGTGGCGGCGTCCGCAAGGGTTTTGTCTATGGCAAAACGGCCGACGAGCGGCCGTGCAAGACCATCGATAAGCCCATCCGGATCGAGCGCGTGCACCAGTCGATCTACCACGCGTTGGGTATCGATCAGCAGAAGCACGCCGTCATCGAGGGCCGTCCGTTCTACACCACGCCCGACGGCGTGCACGAAGCGGAGCTGGAGTTTTTTGGCTGATGGGCCTGGCCGATGCAATCGGCGTCTGTCTTTTTTGCAAATCAACTCACCCAGTCTTCCCAAACCAAGCGATGGGCTATACCATCGTTATCGGGAAGCGCGATGTCATCCGTGCTCACCACGATTTTGCGATGATTGTCACGAAGCGAAAGCAAGGGCTTGTATTCCCTTTCCGTTGTTTGTTCGGCTAGCAACGACCACGCACTCTGTACGTAGATGCGCCGGTCGCCGCGCATGGCCACGAAGTCGATCTCGCCATCGCGCAATTGGCCTACGTAGACGTCGTATTCCATATGCAGGAGCTGGAGGTACACCGCATTTTCCAAAAGGTAACCCATCCCGTGCTCGAATCCCCGGTACAGGTAATTTTTGAACGACAGGTCGTTGAGGTAAAATTTCACATTGCCGGAGAGGATGTCCTTGCCCTTGATGTTATACCGCTCACAGCGATGAATGATATAGGCTTGTTCAAGGTATATCAGGTATTGTGCCACCGTCTCGTAGTTTGTTTTGCGTTTCTGGCTATTGAAATAATTGACCAGGTTGGGTATTGAAACCAGGTTGGAGATGTTGTTGGCAAGGAAGGCTACGATATCTTTCAGTAAATCGATGTCCCTGATCTGGTGACGCTGCACGATATCACGAAGGATGACCGTATCGTAGATTGCGCTCAGGTATTGTCGCTTGGCCTCATCGTCTTGCAGATTGAAAAGTTCGGGAAGGCCTCCGGATCCCAGATAGGTAAGGAACGTGGATTTGTCCCTGTTTCTGCCCACCATGCCTGCGTATTCGGCAAAAGCGAACGGCAACACGAGCATTTTGATGTATCGGCCCGATAGATAAGTGGCTAATTCACTGGAGAGCAGCTGTGCGTTAGATCCGGTGATGTAGATGAAAATTTGGCGCGTGAAATCCTGTGCCAGTGAATTTATCGCTTTCTCCCATACGGGTATATTCTGTATTTCATCCACGAATAGATAATACGGGATTTCGTCACCGGTAAAAAAGGCGTTCACCAGCGCAATTAAGTCGTCAGCGTCACGTATGAAATCATATTCCGCATACTCCATATTCACGTAAAGCGTAGCATTGGGGGATACGCCTGAGGCTATCAGGTCATGGATGACCTGCCGCAGGATATAGCTTTTTCCGACTCGGCGCTGGCCGACCAGTACCTTGACCAAGTTTGAAGACTGGTACTTTTTAAGTCGATCCAGATACACCGCCCTTCGGTAACCGATTTTCAGCGGGCCATCCCAGAAGTTGAAGCGCGCTATTCTGTCTATTTTGTCAACCATACTTGAAAGATAATGTGCAAATGTAATATTTTTCAAGTATAATTGATTTTTTTTGCGTGGTTTTCGCCCCGCGGAACAGCCGGATAAATCGAGGTACACTTGAAAATGTGGGTGATAATTCCAGATTAATTTTGCGATGGCTAGTTGGCGTGCACGAAGCGGAGCTGGAGTTTTTTGGTTAACGCCTAGCCGATGTACGGGCTCAGTCCGCCTCCCCTTTGTTCTTCATGGCCATCAGCAGGTCGTAACTCCCTGTGTCCACGATGTCCAAGCCTTTGAGCCTTTCCGGATCCTTGGGCTCGATATAGCCCTGATAAATGGAAACCACTTCTAGTGGCAAAAGGCGGAAACGGCCTGGCCCCAATTTCTCGAATACATAGCGCTTGTCTTCGTAAGACACCACGCAGGTTTCAGGGATTACCCAAGTGCTGTGGGTTGATGTCGTGACAACCGCGTTGAGGTACATACCCAGGGCTAGTCGGTATGGTGATTCCGCAAACTTGGCATACACGTCGGCAGAACCGTCTTCTTGGATGTAGTGGTTGATGGTCATCACCTTGGCCAATAGGGGCTTGTCGGGGTGCGAGTTGGTGTACACGGTCAGTTCCTGGCCGTTCGCGATACTAGGTAAGTCCTTTTCGAAGACCTTGACGTGGATGATCAGCCCATCGGCATTGACCAACTCGAACAACACGTCCGAAGGATTCGCGTATTGGCCCATTTTGACCTTGATGTGGCTCACCATTCCGTCAAAGGGTGCGCGGATGGCAATCGACCGGCTGATGTTGGTTTCTGTAACCGTCGACGGATCCAGTTGCGCAAGTTTCAATTTTTCGGTCAGCGAACGGATGCCGATGCGTAGCTTTTCGTATTCCTCTTCGGCGGCTTCATAGACGCGGTCACTGTTCGCCTTGCTCGCATTCAGTTCCTGCTGGCGGTTGTAGTTCCGTTCGGCGGTTTTCAGTCTGGCCTTGGCCAGTAGGTAGTCCTCTTGCAGCTGTACGTACGCGTAATCTTCAAGCATGGCCAAGAGCTGTCCCTGCTTGAAAACCTGTCCGGGCACCACGTGGATGGCCGTGACGTGTCCGCCTAGCGGGTGGGATACGGAGCTGAGGTATTCGGGCAGGATGTCTACCTTTCCATTGAACCGCATCGTTTTCCGCATGTCCCTCACCGTTGCCGAGGCATACGAAAGCGGAGTCATCTCCAGTTGTGCGGGTTGCAACGTCAGGATGTTTTCCAGGTCGTCGCTTGCCGCGGTGGGGGCTTCCGGTGGGTGGGGCCCTGCGCCGCCGCAAGCCGACAGTTGCAGTAGCGTTCCGATGAGGAGTGTCAATAGGATATCGTTCGTCGATTTCATTGTTGTAAGAGATAGTGTAATTCGATAAGGGTTGTGTTCCGTTCGGACAATGCGTCCAGGTAGCCGGCTTGGATGGCCACGGATTGATTGATCAGGATCACCCATTGCAGGTAATCGATTTCACCGGCTGCGAACTGCTGCTCGGCAGCCTGTACGATGGTTTTCGCCCGGGGGAGCTGTTTCGTTTCGTAGCTGGCCATGATTGTGTCCTGTTGCGCAAGCTGCGCGGCTAACTTGCGGTATTCCCTGTCCAGTTGGCTGGCGGTGTTGGCCAGGTCCTGCTGTCCTGCAAGCGTTTTGAGCTTGGCCGCACGGATGGCGTTCCGTTGCCCGTGCGTGAATAGTGGTATGCCCACACCCACCCGCAGCGCATGGAAGCGGTCGTCGTTGATTCCGGTAAACGTTTGGCTGCTGAAGCCCAGCGACAGCTCGGGCAGCAGTTGGCTGGCGGCCAGCCGTGTTTCGGCATCGCCGATCTGGAGGTTTCGCTTCATGAGCACCAGCTCCGGATGCGCAGCGAGCTCCGAGGCGTCGCCAAGGATGGCGCGCGGCATTTTCGGGTCGCCGGCCAACGGCACGTAGGGTCGGTCGGCCTGCAACAGCCATTGGAATTCGATGATGGCCTGTTGCAGCGCATTTTCCAGCAACCGGAGCTGTACGGCAAGCTGTTCCCGTTGCGTCTCGGCAACCGAGGCTTCCAGGATGTTGGCCTCGCCGACGCGTAATCGAAGATCGTTTTTCGCCACGAATACCCGATACAAGCTGTCCATGTCCTGAAGGAGGGTCCTTTTGCCGTAAAGCACCCGTATCCGGTAGAATACGTGCTTCACCTCCCGTGCCACTTGCGCTTCCGCCAATCGTTCCGTTTGCAAGGCTACTTGCCATGATGCCTCCAGCACGTCTTTCTTCCGGGCATACACCGTCGGGAACGCGAGCTGTTGGTTCAGCCCCAACCGGTTGTCCATTTCCAGGCCTTCCAGCCGTCCCCATTCTCCATACACTTCGGTCTGCGGGATATCCAGGGCCGTTTCGGTCAGTTTGCTGTGGTATCGGCTCCATTGCTGGCGACTCTTCAGCTCCAAGTTGTTGCGCTGGGCGATGGCTAGGGACTCGTCCAGCGCGATGGGCTGCTGGGCCATGGCCAAGGGCGCCGGGAGGACAAGCAGCACCGATATGCCCAGTCGGCGAGTTGTGTTACGCATCCTGGATTTGGCCGACTGCTCGCTCAGTAAATACAGGATGGGGAGCACGAACAAGGTCAGGAAGGTCGCCAGGATGAGCCCGCCGATCACGACCGTGGCCAACGGGCGCTGCACCTCCGCACCCGAACCGGTGCTGAGCGCCATCGGAAGAAAACCCAGCGAGGCCACGCAGGCCGTCATCAAAACAGGGCGCAAGCGCAGTTTGGAGCCGCGCAATACGATGCGCGCCGCGCTGCGGATGCCCTGTCTGCGGAGCCGGTTGAATTCGGCGATGAGCACGATGCCGTTGAGCACAGCCACCCCGAACAAGGCGATGAAGCCGACGCCCGCGCTGATGCTGAAGGGCATGCCGCGCAGGGCCAGGAAATAGATGCCGCCGATTGCCGATAGGGGGATGGCGGTATAGATCAGCAGGCTTTGTTTCACCGATTTGAAAGCAAAGAACAGCAGGAGGAAAATCAGGCTCAAGGCCACGGGAACGGCGATGGCCAAGCGGGCCTTGGCGTGGTTGAGGTTCTCGAATGCCCCGCCATAGCTGACGCTGTATCCCTTGGGCAGGGACATGTCGGTCGAGGCTTTTGCCTGCAGCTCTTCGACGATGGATTGCACATCGCGCCCCCGGACGTTGAAGCCCACTACGATGCGCCGCTTAGTGTCTTCGCGCTGGATCTGGTTCGTGCTGCTCTTGAGCTGCACATCGGCCAGCTGGTACAGGGGGATCTGGATGCCCGTGGGCGTGGGTATCAACAGGTTGCGGATGTGTTCGATGCTTTGGCGCTTTTCGTCTGCCAGCCGCACCACCAGGTCGAAGCGCTTTTCGCCTTCGTATAGCAGGCCAGCCTGCTGGCCCGCGAAGGCCGCGTTGATTACCTTGTTGGCGTGCGAGACCGAGATGTGGTGGCGGGCAAGCGCCGAGCGGTCGAAGTCGATGACCACCTGGGGTGCGCCTACGACTGGCTCGATGTATAGGTCTTCGGCCCCGCCGACCGTTCGGATGATGCCGCCCAGGCGTTGGGCGTAGACGGACAGGCTATCTAGGTCCTCGCCGTAGATCTTGCACACCACGTCCTGCCGGGCCCCGGTCATCAGTTCGTTGAACCGCATCTGCACAGGAAACTGGAAGCCCGTGGTCAGCCCCGGGATGACCGCCAGGGCCTTGCTCATCCGTGCCGAAAGCTCGGGGAAGGTCTTGGCGGATGTCCATTCGTTCTTGGGCTTGAGCACCACGATCATGTCGCCCGCATCCATCGGCATCGGTTCGGTCGGGATTTCTGCGCTGCCGATTTTGGTCACGATCTTTTCCACTTCGGGAAACCGATCTTGCAGGATCCGGGCCGCCTTGTTGGTCACCTCGATCGTCTTGCTGATGTTGCTCCCTTGCAGGATGCGCATCTCGACGGCAAAGTCGCCTTCTTCCAACGACGGGACGAATTCGCCGCCCATGCGGGCGAGCAAGATCGCCGCCACCGCGAACAGGACGGCTACGGTGGCCAGGATCGTCGCTTTCATCCGCAGCGCCTTCACCAACATGTGGCGATGCAGGCGTTCCAGGCGCAGCATCATGCGGTCGGACCACGTCGGCTTTCCGCCGGTCTTTTTGCCCAACACCAGCGCACTCATCATCGGGATGTAGGTCAGTGACAGGATGAACGCGCCGATGAGGGCGAAGCTGACCGTTTGTGCCATCGGCACGAACATCTTGCCCTCGATACCTTGCAGCGAGAAAATCGGCAAGTAAACGATGAGGATGATGATTTGGCCGAACACCGCGCTGTTGGCCATCTTGCTGGCCGCGCCGACCACCTTCTTGTCCATTTCGGGGCGGCTGACGGGTAGTTTGTTGCCACGCAATGCATGCGGATGCGCGAGTTGGTGCAGGACCGCTTCGACGATGATGACCGCCCCATCCACGATAAGGCCGAAATCGAGCGCACCAAGGCTCATCAGGTTGCCGCCCACACCAAACAGGTTCATCATGATGACGGCGAACAGCATGGAGAGCGGGATGACAGACGCCACCAGGAACCCCGCCCGGAGATTGCCGAGGAAGAGCACCAGGATGAAGACCACGATCAACGCGCCCTCGGCCAGGTTGGTCTTCACCGTGCCGATCGTGTTGTTGACCATCTTCGCCCGATCGAGGAAGGGTTCGATGACCACCCCCTCCGGAAGGTCTTCCGCGATCAGCTGGAGCCGTTGCTTGATGTTCTTGACCACCTCGTTGGCATTCTCGCCTTTCAGCATCATCACGATGGCGCCCGATACCTCTCCTTGGTCGTTGTAGGTCATCGCGCCGTAGCGGATGGCGTGCCCGATTTGCACGGTCGCCACGTCGCGCAAGAGGATGGGCGTCCGTTCGTTCGACACCTTGATGGGGATGCGTTCGATGTCTTCGATGCCGCCTAGCAAGCCCTCGCTGCGGATGAACAGCACGGTTTCGTTGCGTTCGATGTAAGCCCCGCCCGTATTCTGGTTGTTTTCCTCGAGTGCCTGGAAGATGTCTTGGATGTTGACGTGGAAGGAGAGCAGCTTGTTCGGATCGACCGCGATCTGGTATTGCTTGAGCTTGCCCCCGAAGCTGCTGACCTCGGCCACCCCGGGCGTGCCCAGCAGCTGGCGGCGGATCACCCAATCCTGGATGGTGCGCAGCTCGGTTTCGTCGTATTGTTTTTCGTAGCCTGCCTTGGCCCGCACCACGTACTGAAAAATCTCGCCGAGGCCGGTGGATATCGGCCCCAACTCGGGCACCCCGATTTCGTCGGGGATTTCCTCCTTGACCGATTGCAGTCGTTCGGAGACCTGCTGCCGGGCCCAATAGACGTCGGTCGATTCATCGAACACGACGGTGACGAGCGAAAGCCCGAATCGGGAGAAGCTCCGTATCTCGGTCATGCCCTTGATGTTGCTGGTGGCCTGTTCGATCGGGAAGGTGACTAGGCGCTCGATGTCGATGGCGCCATACGAGGGGGCCACGGTGATGATCTGCACCTGGTTGTTCGTGATGTCGGGCTGGGCATCGATCGGCAACCTGCGCAATTCGTAGGTGCCGAAAAGCACCAAGCCGATTGTGAACAATGCGATGATGAGTTTGTTTTTGACAGAAAACGCAATGATACTGTCTAGCATAAAAATGAGCCGTTAAAAGATTTGAACCATAGAAGTTCACCGCACGAATGCACCGCACGATGAAAAGCCAGCGAAAAATCGATTAACAGCCCCGCGGAGGCTGGAATATGGCAGAAAGGTGGTTGGAAGAAAAGCGCGCATCATCCCAGATCAGCTTTTTGTCGGGGGCGCTGGGTTCGGGATGGGGTTTGAAGGCGAATTTGGATCCGGGTAGGTTGAAGGCGATGAACAGCAAGGTCGAATCGGTCATGAACGGCAATTTCATGTCTTCGTCCCAGTCATCGTCCATTTCATGGCCGCCGTAGTGATGCACCATGAATTCGATGAAGCCGTCTTCATGGTCGATGAAGTGTTCAATCAATAGGGGTAGCTTCAATACCTCCACCAAGTGCGTGGTCGCCAGCAAGTAGGCGGCGGCAAAGAATATAGCGATCCCTTTTTTCATTTCCGGCACAAAGGTAATAAAAATACGGCTGGTCTTCAATCATACAGGTAACCTGATTCGGCAAGGGGCTGCTGGGGTTCATTTTGGCACCACATGGGTGCTTTGGGTCTCAACCATGAGGATAAATTTCAAATTATTTTTGTTGTTCGCGGATTAAATGCGGAATTTTATCGTCTGTTGGTCCATGAATGCCTTTATTTGCGTCGGTCAACTGGCTTGGATGGAAGATTTCAGCAGATACACCGACGGGGCGCTCCTGTCCATTGCTGTTCAGCACGGTCAGCCGGATGGTCGATGACAAGGATGCCGCCTATGGCCTCGTGCAGGGCGTGTTCCTCTCTCTGTAGGAAACGCCGCGAGGATTTCGTCATCAACGACACACTGAGAGCCCACTTGTATGCAATCGCCCGCCCGTGAAGGCGACGGTATCCAGCCTTAAAAACCCGGTGCAAACGATATGGAGCTGTCCTGGAATGTTGTTGAGGATTCCACCGAATAGGCACCGACACCGGCAGATACGTTTCCTTCCACTTTTACACCGACCTTTTCTATGGTGCCACCTTGTATTTTTCCTGAAATATAGCCGCCTGCTTTTACCTCGGCACCTGCGCCCCCTACTTTTATACCGGTCTTGGGCCCGCCGAACACGGTATAGCCGCCTTGTTTGTCAAGCCCCAGTTCAAGGGACATTTTTCCGACCGTCCCTTCAAACGTAACCCCCTCGCAATCCAGCCCGATGCTGGCACCAAAACTTTTATCGGGGGTTTCGATGCCGACCTTTTGCTTCATGCCACCGTCATGGCATTCCGCCGGTATGGCGGGATCCAATGTTTCGCTGACATCTTCATATCCTCCGTCTTCGATCCAACCGGTCATGGATTGTCCGGCAGCCCGCAATATTAGCTGATGATACCAATGCCATTGCTGCAACTGGATCACAAGCTCAAACTCCCGGTGCCAGGCCTCGTCCACCGTGGCCGCAAGCATCGTCACCACCCAGTTCCATTCTTCATAGTAGTCACGTATGGCTTTGTCCACCGCTTCGATATCAGGCTTTCCCATGCCCATCAAGCGCATCTTCAGGTCCTTGATGGCCCTTTGCTTTGCGCTTTCTGGAGTTATCAGGGCAATAGGAGGCCATGCTTTATTGAGCGCTTCTTGCACCCTTTCACCGGTTTCCTGCTCTGCCCGCTCAGCCTCCCGTATTTTATCCTTCAGCTTACGCAATTGGGCATCACGCCAGTCAATACTTGCAATAAACTCGCTGACCAGATAGCCCCAGCTATCCTGTAGGGTATCATCGCCTTCCCAGTGTTTCAGCTGCTTATGGTTTTCTGTACGCATGGCCTCCAACGCCTGTATCTCCGTCCCAATTCGTGCCGGCTCCTCATTCCCAAAACTTTCCAACCGTGCAGTGGCTTCTTCGGGGTTTTGTGGATATTTTATGGCAGGCAGCTTGCCCCGTATGCCCTTGGAAGGGTCAAGGATGCGGCGTGGGTCTATGTTATAGGTCTGCTCGCCGGGTTCGGGTACTTCACCGGGATACATGACACAAAATTTGGCTTGCGGAGAGCGGGATTGGGCCATCATGAAGCGGGGCTTACCGTCTTTGCCTTCTTTTTCGTCTAATAGGGCCAGCAGCATTTTGGCTTCGGCCAAAAGTGGCTGTCGCCCGGCGATGCTTTCCAATTTGGTGCGTACATTTCCGGTATTGCCGGTAAGCAGTTGGCTGTAGCAGCGGGTGTAATCCAGCATGTCTTCGGCACTGATGCCCATCGGCGGCGAGGGCTTCACGTTCCGCTTTTCGATTTCGTCCAGCACCGCCAGCGATTCATTGGCCAATCCCCATGTTGCCAGGACACCGGCCAGGTTGCTGAGCACATCCGGGTTTCCGGGGTCTGCTTCGTAAGCCGTTACCAACAGACAAAATGCAGCTTCCGGGCTTCCTGCCATGCCCTGCATAGCGGCCAGGCCCTGCCAGAAATCGGCAGCCTTGGCTCCCTGCGGGGCTTTGGCTTTTAGTCTGCCAAATTCAGCAGCGGGAATTTTTCCGCTGCACAAGGTCTTTGCCGTGGAAATGGCTTGTGCAAAACCAACAGGCTTGGGCGCTACCCTGCCGATGAAATCGGTATTTTCGGTCAAAAAGGATACGTATTCACTAACCACGTCAATGACGCGTAGATCATCGCTGCTGCGTACGCGAAAAGAAAGATCCTGCCCGGGTGTGATCAGGCTGTCGGGCAATGGCGAAGCGGATACTCCTTTTTTGTCACCGGATGCGCCGGAGTGGAGTTGTTGTTCCATGAATTCAATCATGCCGGGCAGCCCCATGGCTTCCAATTCTTTCCGTTCTTCGGGATCTGCGTTTTTCAGTTGTTCCTTCAGCTCGTTCACTTCGGCTTCCAGTTCTTTGCGTTCGGCCGAAGTGAGGACTTGTGCGGATGCGACGACGCTGACCAGCACCAGCAGGAATATAAGGGCTATTGTTTTCATGCTTTTCTAATTAACGCCGCATAGGTATTTTACAAATTCACCATAGCTACAAATTTGTCGATGTTATCTGCTATCACTTTTTTCATCGCCCGGATGGAATGGTTTTCATCATCGCTTACCCGTAACCAGATCGATATAAATTGAGGCGACGATTTGGGCAGCTTTCTGTCATAATAACCCGGATTGGGTTTTACAGGCACCACAAATTCCTCGCGGTCGCTTAGCGCTGTAAAAACATACCGTGAAAACCCGTCATTAAAATAACTTTTTATAACGCTCCATTCATTCAGCCAGTCTTCATCTTGCGCTAAGTCTTTTTGGTAGGCCGCCAGCGTTTTTTCCAATGTTGCGATATGTTTGTTGTGCAAGCCAAGGTAGTGTTCCCACTGACCGGCTTGTTTATATACATCCTGCAACTCTTTATTGTCCCGTAGTTTTATCGCTGCGGCTATATAGGCTTGTTGTATGGCGACCTGTTTCAATAAAAATTCTTTGCGGGTAACGTATTGGAATGGCAGCTCGCTTCCCTTGCGGGTGATCCACCAGAAATAATCCTGATTATGTCTGGCATCGGGACCGCCGTATGCATACCAGCCATTTGATAAATCGGGCAGGCTGTTGTTGACGATAAGGTCTTTGCCCAGGGTTTTGTAGCCATCGTGAGCATCGCTGCTTACCTCCCCGTTCCGGTCATAGATGGCGATGCTATCGTAGTAATGACCGATATGCGGGCCATGGTTAACGCCTATTATCAGGGTTGCATGGGAGTGGTCGTTTGTCATCATCTTGCCGCTTTTACAGTAGTAGGGAAAATTCATCAGCAGGTAATTATAGGGATGGCCGTAGCGGTTGGGGTGCCGGGTATCCACTTCAGAAGAATTCATATCATAATTGGCACCATGGCTGGCGGTGGCACCCACAGGCTGATAATTGTCCTGGAAAACCTGGTGAATGGCAGCGATCAGCTTCCGTTCCGCAGCGAGTTCTGCTGCGCTAAGGCCACCCGTATTTTGGTCGGGGGATGTTATCCATGTTCCGGGGGCGGTCTTGATTTTTTCGGGATCGCAATCTGCCTGTGCCGAAACAAGGATGCTAGGAAGCACGAATAGGAATATAAGGGCCGTTGTTTTCATTTTCCTAACAGATTTTTAAAGTATTCGATATTGTTATCTACGACTTTGCGTACATTTTTTGAAATAAATTGGTCGGCATGTCTCACCTCTATCACGATAAACTGCGGCGACCATTTGGGCAGGCTGCGGTCGTACTAATCGGGATTGGGCATGATGGGTACAGCCGACATATAGGGATCATCCACTGTGGTAAAAACATACCGATACACACCGGATACGCTTTCCTGCTTCACGACCGCCATTTCATTGAGCCAGCCCGCATCGTTTTCCAAATCCTGCCGGTAAGCCCGTAAGGGATTTTCGTACATGGATAAATGGTTTTTCTCATCCTCCAGCATTTTTTCTTTGTACTGTGGAAACATTGCTAAATTATCTTTCCAACCTTTCGAAGAATAATGTTGATGTAACGCGTTCAGGTTTGCTTCGCAGATCGCTACCTGTTTTTCCAGAAACTCCCTACGGCTTACATACCGAAAGGGTTTTTTGCCTTCGTAGGTAATCCAGACCTGATAGCTGCTGGTACCTTCGATAATGTGGTATCCGTCTGAAAAGTCAAGCAATTGTTTTCCGTTGACCATCTGACTAGGTGTCAGCTCGTGAAATCCGAAGGTGCTGTTTACTTTTCCGTATTCATCGTAAACAGGAATGCTGCTAAATTTTACGAAGTTAACCGGATTGATATGGACATACGAGCCTAATCCTTCGTCACTGGTTTCTTTCCTGCCTTTTACACAATGAAACAGAAAATTTCGGATGGTGTAAATAGAACTATTGCCATAAATGTTTTTGTCGGTACTTTCATCAGCCAAAAAATGGTAATGATGATAGGTATCCATTCCGACAGGTTGGTATTGTTCCTGAAACAATTGTTTTATCTGGTTTACTATTTTTTTTGCGCCTGCAATTTCTGCTGCTGTTGGATTTTTGTAATTACCGCCAACGGCATCACCGGGTTGAGGCAGCCATTTGCCCGGCAGCGTTTTCAGTTGCTCATTGTCGCAATCCTGTGCGGAGACCATTACGCCGTACAGGCATAAAAGGAAAATGAATAATTTTTTCATAACAAACATTTTTCTTAGTTACGACGGCATGAAACTACTTGCCTCCCAAAAAGCTGCTTATGGGCGATTTGACCGATGGGCCGGACGAATTGAAACCGCTGCTCATACTCACTTCTACGCTGCCCAATCCAACACCGGCACTTCCGATAGGACCGCTGATGCCGGCACCAATGGAACCCTTGCCTGTTACATCGGTTACATTGCCCGTGCTGTCAAACGTGATGGATCCGCCTGCAGAGGCACCTATCTTACCCTTAATGACCGTTTTTCCTGCATCAAATGACTTGCCTGCGCCTACATTGACCGATATGGTATGGCTGGTGATCTCCCCGGTGGCCGGATTCTGTGCGGCACCGTACCCCGTGCTTAAGGGGCCATAATTTACCTCCATCTTCATGCCGCTGCAATCAAATTTGCCTTTAAATACCTTGACATCAAATCCCCAGCTCATCGTACAATGATCGGCTTCCCATTGCTGTAGCTTCCCCTCGATGAGTGGAAACTGGCGAGGATCTTGTTTGCAGGGCTGACGTAGGTCGTAAACGTAAGGGTACACTTTATGTAAACTGCTAATACCTGCTAAATAGGTGGCATAAGCCCGATAGGCCGAAGCTGTCGGGTCGGCCGGGTAGCTTTCTATAAATCCCCAGAAGATTTCTTCCTGCAACTGCTGGTTGAGCAGGTCTTCCATATTTTGTATGTATAGATTGCCAATGGCTTGCTGGCCGGCGAGCAGTTGCATCTGGTAGTTCCAGTCCAGGGCACAAGCCTTGTCGAGCAGTTCTGTTCTCTTCACTTCTTCATCGCCGTTTTCGCCGCCCTCTAGTTCGTTTGCCTCTTTGTGGAGCGCACTTATTTGCTTTTGTATTCCCGCAAGGAACTCCCGAAGTTGCCGGTCACTTTCCTGTCGCTTTTCCTCTTCCCGGCGCATCCTCGCTTCAAAGGAAGTGCTATAATCTGATTTTCCTCTAAAAGCGGACTGTGCCCTCAGGGGATGGTTGTATTTGAAGTGATGCCTGATTAATGCGCCCTGGTCCCCGGGCGTTTTCATCATGGCGGCGAGGTCTCGGTTCTGGGCCTGAAGGATTTGCACCTTTTGCTGCTCGAGTTCTTCGGCCAATTTCGCGGCAATAACCTGGGCTTCATTTGACGTTTGTTGCATATCCTGGAAAAATGTTTCCACTTCGTCGTAGGTAGCGATTACTTGCTCATAAGTGCCCGGTAAGGCAGGTGCCCGGAAGCGTTTGGTGATGGCATAGTCTTTCTTATAATATGGCCTAAACTTAGACCTGATCAGTTCTCCCATATCTACTCCGGAACCCGCATTGGCGAGCATGCTGAGTGCATCCGGCGTGGCACCTCCGTTTTCGATGGTCTGTTTGACGTAGTCGATGCACTTGGCTATATTGCCCTGGTGCTTGGCCATTACGGCCAATGAATAGGAGGCCTGTACCTGGGTAGCGTCTTCGTTGAGTGCGTCCTGCAAAAACTCGTCGGCCTTGTCCAAATGGCCTAAACTAAGCCATGCCTGCCCGAGATTGTTGAGCAGGGTAGGCGGGGTTTCCTGAAACTGTTTTTGCACATACTGCAAGATGGGCAATGACTGGTGGGCGTAGCCGCTCATGGTCATCAATGCCCCGAGATTGTTCAGCGAAGCATAATCGGCCGTGTCGGTGAGGCCGGCGTTGAGCAGCAGGTACAGGGCTTTGTCCATTTCCCTATTGATCAGGTACGCCATGGCGATTTCGCCGGTTTCTTTTCCGTTGTTGAGGTGTTTCGTTATGTCGGCTTTGTGGTCGGGCTTAATAGCGGCATCGGTGCGTTGCATCAGGGGTTGTAGGTAGGCGTTGAGCTGCTCTTTGCTGGCAGGGGTGGTCGGAATGGGCAGGCCGGAGGGTTTGGCGAGGATTTTTTGGGGATCCGGGGCAGCCTCAGCGTTTATGTCAACTCCCATTTTCTCCGCTTCCTGAATTGTTTTTCCGGCCTGTTTCAGTACATCAAACATACCCGTTTCTTCCATCATTTTCCGGTCTTCGGGGCTCATGGATTCCAGCTGCTTTTTCAGCTCTTTCATCATTTCTTCCATGGATTCGCCCTTTTTGTTTTTTGTAGGGTTTTGCTGGGCCTGTGCCAAAGCCGCGAATGCAAGGAGGGATACCAGTAACAAGGTGAACTTTTTCATAATCGGGTTATTGCCTATACCTATATCAGATACACAAATTTCAGCCATCGAAAGCAACTTTTCCCTCATTAAAAAAGATGATTTTCCCAAGATGGAAAATCATCAATAAAGGGGAGTACACCCGAAGGAGATTGTTCGTTCTTTTGTATCTTTAGCTGCAATAATCCTGGGGTATGAAGAAATTGATTATGCTAAACTTATGTGGTCTATTGACCGTTGTCTTCGCGCAAGCGCAAGACGCGAAGCAGGACAGCATATGGGGTCGAATTGAGCAAATCCGCAATAGTCCGCTGAATGTACCCCATGTAGATAGCCTTCGAAGACTGGGGTTTCAACTACGGGAAACAAACCGAGACCTCTCCAAACAATTGCTGGACGAGTCGTTACGGAAAAGCAAACAAATCAATGACTTGAACGCCATATCCAATGCCTATCGCGTATTGGGCGTATGGCACAGCGATTTTGATGAATTGGACACGGCTTACTATTATTACCAGTTGGCGCTCCAGACGGCCACCAAGAGCAACAACCGCTATCTAATGGGCGGCACCGAGTTTAATTTGGGCAACATCAAGTACTGGAAAGGGGAGTACGACAGTTGCCTGTATTATTTCCTGAGGGCGGCTGCCATTTTTGAAGATCCGGACCTGTTGAAAGATAAGGCGATCGATGTTAAAGCGCTGGACATGCGAAAGTCTGACCTCTACGGCAACCTCAGTACGGTCTTCAGCACGTTAAAGAACAAGGAAAAAGCCGAAGAGTATGTGGAGAAGGCCATCGCCATCAGCAAAAAATACAAGAACGAATCCGGCGCCGATGCCTACGCCTACTACATGACCCTGAAAGCCGATATTTCTTCCGACGAAGACGGCCTCCGGATCCTGCTGGACGTGTTGCCGCAGCTGGAAAAGGGCGGTCTCGACAGGGGTGTGGTACGGAACACCTACCACAATATATCCACAGGCTATTTTAACCTGGGCAGGATGGACTCCGCGGCCGTTTTTGCCCGAAAAAGCATGGAGCTCGCAGCACAGCTCACGATGCGGACGCACGTTTCGGGATCCCACTGGCTGCTGGCGCGTATTGCCGCACATGAAAAGCGATACGCCGAAGCGGAGCGGCACATCGAAGCGGCCGGGGCTTTTTTTGAGCATACCGAAGACCCCGAAGAACTCCGCAATTATTACAGCCTCCTGCGCACGCTCCGCTATGCGCAGGGCCGCTACAGGGAGGCCTATGACTATGGCGAAGCGTATCACAACATCAACGACAGCCTGACCAGGAGCGAAGTCGTGCGGGAATCATTTGAACGGGAGGCCCGCTATCAAACCGAAAAAAAAGAAGCCCAAATACAACTGCAACAGGCACAACTCAACCAAAAAAACGCCTTGAATTACATGCTTATTGGCAGCGCTGCGGTATTATTGGTCATATCATTGCTCGGCTATCGCAACTATAGGCACCGCCAAAGGCTGCAACAAGCGAAAATCGACGAACTGGAAACCGACAAGAAATTGGCGGCGACGGAAGCCATCCTCAAGGGCGAGGAACAGGAGCGCACCCGTCTGGCCAAAGACCTGCACGATGGCTTGGGGGGCATGCTCAGCGGCATTAAATTCTCATTCCAGAACATGAAAGAAAACCTCATCCTCACGCCTGAAAACGCACAGGCTTTCGGGCGTAGCATCGACATGCTCGACAGCTCCATCAACGAGATGCGTCGCGTGGCGCACAACATGATGCCCGAGATGCTGGTCAACTATGGGCTCGATGTGGCATTAAGGGAGTTTTGCAGCGAGATCGACCGCAGCGGCGTGGTGCATATGACGTATCAGTCCATCGGTATGGATAATGCGGTGATGGAACAGACGGCTGCTTTAACGGTATACCGCGTCGCACAGGAGCTGGTAAACAATGCCATCAAACATGCCGGTGCCCAGCACGTACTGGTGCAGGTACACGCTTCAGAAGCGGAAAACCTATTGTCGGTAACCGTAGAAGACGACGGCAAAGGCTTCAATGCCGACCTGTTGCGCACCGGAGAAGGTATGGGCTGGAGCAATATCCGAAACCGTGTGGATTTCCTCAAAGGGAAAATAGACGTACATTCCGCTCCGGGCAAAGGCACCTCGGTGTTAATGGAAATCGCCTGGCCATGAAAACAACGCTTTTCATTGTTGACGACCACTACATGGTGATTGAGGGCATCCGTTCGTTGCTGCAAAATGAACAGGATATCGAATGGATGGGACATGCCATGAACGCGGCATCTTGCCTGGCTTTCCTGAAACGCCAGGAGCCCGACGTGATCCTGATGGACATCAACCTCCCCGACAAGAGCGGTATTGACCTCTGCAAAGAAGTAAAGGCGTTATATCCCACCATCGCCGTGCTGGGATTAAGCACCTTCAACCAGCAGCCCGTTATCCGTAATATGATTGACAATGGCGCATCGGGCTACGTGCTGAAAAATGCCACCAAGGAGGAGCTCCTCACGGCCATTGCCACCGTAAGGATAGGCAAAACCTACCTGAGCTTTGAAGCGGTGCAATCGCTCCGCGAAACGACCGGAAAGGCTCCCGTCATCACCCGTCGCGAAAAAGAAGTGCTGCAATTGATTGCCGATGGCCTCACCAATGCCGAAATAGCCGGGAAACTCTTTATCAGCATCCCCACCGTAAACACCCACCGGAAAAGCCTGATCGAGAAATTTGATGCTGCCAACACAGCTGTGCTTATCGGCAAGGCGATAAAAAGTGGTGTCTTGTAGTTTTAAGCCTCGCTGCTCCAAGTACAGCCTATTTCAGGTTTTGTGTGCTGGCAACGCAACACGGCATCGTTGAAGTCGTTGTCCGAAAAACGATACCGAACGATACCCCCAAACGAAAAAAAGTTGGCGTTCCGCGTTACCGCTTTAAACCAACTTTTCTTGTTTTTCGTAGCCCGTAGGGGAATCGAACCCCTGTTTCAAGAATGAAAATCTTGCGTCCTAACCCCTAGACGAACGGGCCTTTTATGTGCCGAAGAAAACAGCTTTTGTTTTTTTTCGGTCTGCAAAGATAGGAGTAAATCCATTCCTTCCAAAAGAAATTTGAAAAAAAACGATGGCGGTGTCCGCGACGTTCAAACGGCAACGATGAACACCTCTTCGCGCAGCCATTCCTGCTGGTCTTGGCTAACGACCGGATGATTGCGGATGGCGGTGTCACGGATCCGGAAGCCATGGTCCACCAGCAGTTCCTGTGCCGCCTCGGGTGTGTAGAGCGTAAACCCAAACGCCGTGAAGGGCAGGGTTTCCATGAATGCCTTGCTGGCGATGGCCAGGCAGAAGGTGCCGCCCGGTTTCAGGACGCGCCTGATTTCCGCAAGCTGCTCGGCGGGTTCTGGCCAGAAATAGAGCGTATTGACGGTGAAAACCCGGTCGAAAGCCCCGTCTTCAACAGGGAAGTGCAATCCGTCCGTCCATTCGAAGCGTGCGCGGCCAGCCTGGATGTGCGCATCGTTGATTTCGCGGGCGGCGTCGACCATGGTCTCCGACACCTCTACGCCCGTGTAGGTGATGCCAAGCCCTTTTTCCAGCACATAAGCCGCGAAGCGCCCATTGCCCGGGCCGATCTCCAGCACGGTGTCGTTGACGCCACAATCAAGCAAATCTACGGCATGGCGGGTCATGTCCGCATTGCTCACATTCATGTTGGCGGCCACTTGGCGACCGAAATCGCCCTGTGGATGGCCCAATTGCGCGGCTACGGCCTTGAAATCAATTTCGTTGTGCATGGCCGGTCATCGTTTGTCGACGCTGTATTTGCCTGGGCCTACCAGCGAAAGGCCCAGGAAGACGATGCCGATCTCGATGGCATGCGACGCACCTTTCAGGCCGTCGCCTGCGCCGAGGTGGCGCAAGGCGGCGATGAGCATGGTGAACGCCAAGATCAAGGCGACAGGGCGGAAGAACACGCCTAAAACGAACAATACGCCACCGATCGTTTCGGCGAGTGCCGCCGCCAGGCCCCATGCCAGCGGAAGGAAGGTGATGCCGATCTCGCCCATGGCCGAGCCGACGCTTTCCCAACGCGCGGGGCCGCCCTGGAGTTTCGGCAGCCCGTGCGTGACGATGAACATGACGCCCAGTCCGATCCGGATGAGCAGCAGGCCGGTGTTCTTGTAGTTTCCCAACGATGCCAATGCAGCCATATGATTTTGGATTTTACGATTTCAGATTTACGATTTTGTGCTTCCTGCCATTTTAATCCGCGCAAATTGGATTATCTTTGCCACAATCGCAAGCGGCGGGCTTCATATTTCTGTAAAATAACGTACATACTTTGAGTAACAAAGATTTACCCTTCAAACGCTACACCATTACCTCGGCATTGCCCTATGCCAATGGTCCCCTGCATATCGGACACCTGGCCGGCGCCTACATCCCCGCCGATACCTACGTTCGCTTTTTGCGCCTCAATGCGAAAGACGTCGTGTACGTCTGTGGCTCGGACGAGCACGGTGCCGCCATCACGATCAAGGCCAAGAAGGAAGGGACAACGCCGCAGGCCATCATCGACAAGTATCATGCACAGATCAAGGATAGTTTCGAACAATTCGGTATTTCATTCGATATCTACCACCGCACGTCCGAGCGGATACACCACGAACTCTCGCAGGAGTTTTTCCTGAACCTGTATGAGAAGGGCGAATTCGTCGAGCAGGTAACCGAGCAATACTACGACGAGCAATACGACCAGTTCCTGGCCGATCGTTACATCGTGGGTACCTGCCCCAATTGCAAGAGTGAAGGCGCCTATGGCGACCAATGCGAGAAATGCGGCACGTCGTTGAATCCGACCGACCTGATCAACCCGGTGTCGACCTTGAGCGGGAAGGCCCCGGTGCTCCGCGAAACGAAGCATTGGTACCTGCCGCTCGACAAATACCAGCCCTGGTTGGAAAAGTGGCTGCTGGAAGGCAAAAAGGATGTCCTGAAGCCCAATGTGTACGGGCAATGCCGCTCGTGGCTCAAATCGGGCCTGCAGCCCCGTTCGATGACGCGCGACCTGGATTGGGGCGTGGACGTGCCGCTCGAGGAGGCAAAGGGCAAGAAGCTGTACGTCTGGTTGGACGCGCCCATCGGGTACATCTCGGCCACGAAGCAGTGGGCGCTCGATTCGGGCAGCGATTGGGAAAAGTACTGGAAGAAGCAGGCCGATCCGGCCGACGACGCATGCCTGATCCATTTCATCGGCAAGGACAACATCGTGTTCCATTGCATCACGTTCCCGAGCATCCTGCATGCCCACGGGGAATACATCCTGCCGGAAAACATCCCGGCCAATGAGTTCCTCAACCTGGAGGGCGATAAACTGTCCACCTCGCGCAACCACGCGGTCTGGTTGCACGAATACCTCGAGGCGTTTCCGGGCAAACAGGACGAATTGCGCTACGTATTGACGTCGATCCTGCCCGAGACCTCCGACAGCGAATTCACGTGGAAGGATTTCCAGGCGCGGATAAACAACGAGCTGGTGGCCATCTTCGGCAACTTCATCAACCGCGTGCTGGTGCTTTCGCACAAATATTTCGATGGCAAGGTGATGCCGGCTACCGACTTGACCGATACCGATCGGCTCATTTTTTCCGAACTGGAACGCTATCCCAAGCACATCGCAGGTTCCATTACGCAATACCGTTTCCGCGAGGCCTTGGCGCAATTCATCAACGTGGCGCGGCTGGGCAACAAATACCTGGCCGATGCCGAGCCTTGGAAACAGATCAAGACCGATGAGCATCGGGTAAAGACGGTACTGAACGTGAGCCTGCAGATCGCGGCCAACCTGGCGGTGATGGCGCAGCCGTTCCTGCCGCGCACCGCACGGCGACTGTTCGAGATGCTCAATTTCGAGGCACACGATTGGTCGAACGCCGGTAACACGGCGCTGTTGCCCGAGGGGCACCAACTCGGCGAGGTTCAGCTGCTTTTCGAGAAAATCACCGACGAGCAGGTGGATGCCCAATTGGCCAAATTGTCCGATGCGAAGGAGACGAAAGACAGCACGCGGAACGAAGCCCTACCCGCCAAGGCCAACATCAGTTTCGAGGATTTCGTACGGATGGACGTGCGCGTGGGCCGCATCCTGGCCGCGGAAAAGGTCGCCAAGACCAAGAAGTTACTGAAACTCACCATCGATACGGGTATCGACCAACGGACGGTTGTATCGGGCATCGCCGAATTTTTCGTGCCCGAGGAGATCGTGGGTAGGCAGGTATCGATCCTGGTGAACCTCGAACCGCGCGAAATCAAGGGCATCGTCTCGCAGGGGATGATCCTGATGGCCGAAGATGCGGATGGCCGCTTGGATTTCGTCGCCCCGCAAACCGACGTCCATGCCGGCAGCGTGGTGCGGTAGCCGCTACCGCTGCGGCTTGCCTTTCAATGGGTCAATGGCGTGGTCGGCTTGTGCGTGGCCAGGCTATTGGAGCAGGGTGATGGCTTCCTTGGCCGCTTTGGCGTCATGCACCCGAAGGAGTTTCACCCCCTTGGTCAACAGTACGGTGTTGAGTACGGTGGTGCCGTTCAACGCCTCATCGGCGGTGATGCCCAGCTTCTTGTAGATCATGGATTTTCGGGATACCCCACCCAGTAACGGTAGGCCGTGCACGTGTAGCTCGTCCAGCCGCCGCAGCAATTCGTAATTCTGCTCCATGGTCTTGGCAAACCCGAAGCCCGGATCCAGGATGATGTCGACGACGCCCAATTGGCGCAATGCGGCGATCCGCGTGCCGAAAAACAGGCTGATTTCCGTGGCCAGGTCGTCGTAGGCCGTGTGCCGTTGCATGGTCTTGGGGTCGCCCCGCATGTGCATCAGGATGTAGGGTACCTGCAATTCGGCTACCGTGGCGAACATCGCATCGTCCAACGTGCCTCCCGAGATATCGTTGACGATGTGGGCGCCAGCACCGATGGCGGCGCGTGCCACCTCGGCCCGGAAGGTATCGACGGATAGGGTGGCCTCCGGAAACCGGCCAGCCACGGCCTCCACCACGGGCAGCAACCGGTCCAGCTCGGCCATCGGCCCGATGGCCGTGGCACCCGGCCGGGAGGAATACGCCCCGATGTCGATGATGTCGGCGCCTGCTTCCAAGAGCCTTTCGGCTTGTTTCAAGGCCGTTTCGACCGTTTCGTGGCGGCCGCCATCGTAAAAGGAGTCGGGGGTACTGTTCAGGATGCCCATCACCTTCGGGATGGACAGGTCGATCAGCTTGCCACCAGCGTTCAGTGTCTGTGCCGCGTGCGTTGTCATCGCCGGATAAATGAGAATTTCCCGCCGGGCTCCAGCTTCATGACGATGGAGGCGACGCCGTCGCTATCGGCATCCTGTCCGTACTGCACCACATAGTCTACGCCGTCGACGATTTCCGGTGCAATTTCGGCGAAGTTCCTCGGCGAGGGCTGCCCGCTCGGGTTGGCCGAGGTGGAGACGACGGGTTTTCGGAAGCGTTGGAGCAACGGCGTGCAGAACGCGTGGCTCACCACGCGGATGCCGATGCTGCCGTCTTCCGCGAGCAGGTTAGGCGCCAGGTTCTTGGCACCGGAATAGACGATCGTGAGCGGACGTTCCGTGAATTCGATCAATTGGTAGGCGATGTCAGGCACGTCGCCGACATAACCTTGCAGCTTGTTCTCGCTGTCAACCAAGGTTATCAGGCTCTTGCCGGCGTCACGCCCCTTCAAGCGATAGATCCGTTCCACCGCCTCGGCGTTGGTGGCGTCGCAGCCGATGCCCCAGATGGTATCGGTGGGGCAGAGGATAAGCCCGCCGTCGCGCAGGACGGCCAGGGCGTTGTCGATATCCGAAGGGTTCACACGGGGGTGACGCATATCATACCGCTACGTCATGCGCGCGCAAGGCATCGTTGAGCGACGTCTTTTTGTCGGTCGACTCCTTGCGTTGGCCGATGATCAGCGCGCAAGGCACCTGATATTCCCCCGCCGCGAATTTTTTGGTGTATGACCCCGGTATCACGACCGAACGGGCCGGTACGATCCCTTTGTACTCGATGGGTTCCGCACCGCTCACGTCGATGATCTTGGTCGAGGCGGTGAGCACGACGTTTGCGCCCAACACGGCCTCGGTTTCCACGTGCACGCCTTCCACCACGATGGCCCGCGAGCCAACGAACACATTGTCCTCGATGATCACGGGGGCTGCCTGTACGGGTTCCAGCACGCCGCCGATACCCACACCGCCGCTCAGGTGCACGTTCTTGCCGATCTGGGCGCATGACCCTACCGTTGCCCAGGTGTCCACCATCGTGCCTTCGTCAACGTAAGCGCCGATATTCACGTAAGAGGGCATCATGATGACCCCCTTGGCCAGGTAGGCACCATAACGCGCGATACCGTGTGGCACCACCCGTACGCCCAGCTCCTTGTAGTTGGTCTTCAGCTTCATCTTGTCATGGAAGACGAAAGGACCGGTCTCCACCACTTCCATCTGGCGGATGGGGAAATACAGGATGACGGCCTTCTTGATCCAGTCATTCACATGCCAGCGCGTCCCGATGGGCTCGGCTACGCGCAATTCACCGCGATCCAACCGTTGGATGACCGTCTCGATGGCTTCGCGGTATTCCTTGTACTCCAAAAACTGCCGATTTTCCCAGGCATCTTCAACCAGTTTCTTCAATTCATTGATCATGGCAACCGTATACTAGATTTTATGCGCAAAGAAAGCAAATTCCGCCGACTTCCACCGGTAATTACCATAACTTTAGCTAAGTTTGTTCCCATGGCTGAAATCGAGAAACTGCGCATCGACAAATACCTGTGGGCCATCCGCGTGTTCAAGACCCGGAGCTTGGCCACCGACGCCTGCCGGGCGGGCCGCGTGAAACTGGGCGGGCAAAGCATCAAGCCGTCGGCCGTGGTCAAGGTGGGCGATACCTATCACGTGCAGAAAGGGATCGAACGGAAGATGCTGAAGGTGACCGGCCTGCTGGACAAGCGCGTGGATGCCAAGACAGCCGCCGGGTTTTACCAGGACGTCACGCCGGTCGAGGAGACACTCGCCTACAAAGCCATGCACCAGGGGGCGGTACCCCAGCGCGATCGGGGGGCGGGGCGGCCTACCAAGAAGGAACGCCGTGAAATCGATGGATTGCAGGGCGATTGGTGGGATTCCGGATCCGATTGACGGTTACGGCCTGTTGAACTTGTGCTCCTCGATGTTCACCAGGGCCGCTGCGATGGGATAGGTGACGCTGGTGGATGCATCGGTGCCGATGAAGCGCGTGGGCAGGACAAGCCCGCCGCCCACGTCCTTGAACCCGCTGATCGTGAATTGGTTCGCGGCTTCGCTGGGTTGCCAGCGCTGCACGCGTCCGGTCTGCGTATCCATGTACAGCTGGCCGGCTACGGTCGCCGCGAAACGTGTCTTGTTGTTTTTGACATTGATGACGGTAAACCGTTGCGAACCGACCAGTTTCTCGCCCAATACGGTATAATGCACCTGGTCGCCATCCAATGCGGTGGGCAGGAACAGGAAATAGGCATCCTTTTCGAATTCGGCGAGCACCGCGTCGACGACGTCGGCTGCGGTGCGCGGGTTATCCAATTTCACCCCGTTCAGGTAGACCGTGCCCTCGGCGGTGCCGATGTTGAACAGCGCCGTGATGGCTTCGTCGTCGGTCGATATCCCGTCGAAACGGCAATTCCCGGTTTGTTTGTCCCATAGGTATTTGCGCTCGCCTTGCGCAAAGGAATGATGGGATCCACCGACGCAACTGAACATGAAATAGCGGGCATTCCGCCAATTGTCCTTTCCGCCAACGGCGTCCCACAGTTTTTCCGACACCGCTTCGCGCGCATCTTGCCCCAAGGAGGCGGTCGCACAGCTTAAAAGGGCGGTAAAAAGGCTTAGTTTAATCGTATGGTACATCATCTCTCTTATCCTAATGTTCGCATGGCCCACGGTTAGGCTATACGGAACGTACAGAAAACACGAATGTGCAACGTATCAGTTGAACGAGCCTAACAATTATCGGATCCGTTTTGTTTTCGGATAGGTGTTGTAGGCTGGGCAGGTTCTGTGTGAACAGGACTGCATCGTCAACGAAGCAAGCGCGAAAAGCGTGATACCGATGATAAGCGATTTTTTCATGTTCACTTTTTTTGGAGCGAATACAGCAAATTTGATACCGGAATCACCGATTGCCGATCGGCGTTGCATGCAACACCGCCATCTGTATGGCCGTTACCGCTGCTTCTTCCCCTTTGTTGCCATGGACTCCACCGGCCCTATCCAATGCCTGTTGGAGGTTGTCTGTGGTTAAAACGCCAAAAATGACCGGTTTATTGTACTTCAGTGCCACGTTCGTGATTCCATGGGCCACGGCACTGCAAATGAAGTCGAAATGTTTCGTTTCCCCCTGGATGACGCAGCCCAAGCAGATGACGGCATCCAGCGTGTCGTCCCTGAGCAGGATGTCCGCGCCACCGGTCAGCTCGTAGCTGCCCGGTACCTGCACGATCCGGATGTGTTCTTCGGCCGCTCCCTGTTTTTTAAGCGTTTCGTAAGCCCCTTCCAGCAGGCGACCGGTCACCTCGGCGTTCCATTGCGAAACCACGATGCCGAATCGATACGGCGCAGCGGAAGCCACCGCCATGTGCGAAAAAACCGATAGATTCTTGTGGTGACTAGCCATGGACGGTCAGCGTAAAGGGCATTGATGCCTAAAGCCGTGCCTGTGCACGTGCAATGTAGGTTTCAACGGAAGAGGCTTCCTGGCTCTCCGGAAAATCCGATTGGATCCGCTTATAGGCCTCGACAGCTTGCTTGAAGTCGTCTTGGGCCTCGTATACCAGTCCAAGCTTCTTGAGCAAGAGCGGCGAGGTGAAGGTATTGGTGTTCTTTTCCGCGGCCTTTTTATAATAGGACGCCGCTTTCTTATAGTCCTTCAATTCGGAGTACGCGTCGCCGAGCAGGCCGATGACCAAGGGATCCAGGATGATGCTGCCCGTATTGCTGTATTTTTCAAGTGCGTCTATCGCTTCCTGGTACTTGCCTTGGCGCAGGTACAGCCCACCCAGGTAGGCATTGGCGATGTTGGCCGATTTCGTGTTTTCATATTCGTCGGCGATTTCCTTGAAGCCGGGATAGGAGCCATCGCCTTCTATCGCGCGTTGTTGGAGCGAGTCGATGGTCGCGTAATTCTCCGCCCTGAACAGCTGGTCCGACGCGGTCTCGGCGCGCGGCGCGAGGTAAAACCGCTGATAGCCGATATACAGCAACACCAACACCGCGATGCCGCCAACGATGAAAACGAGGCTTTTCTGGTTTTCCTGGATGAATCCGCCGCTTCCGTTGCTTGGGTTGTGTGCCGCTGTCGCGGTTTTATGTTTTTGATTACTTGACATTTCTGATTTTGAATTCGGACTGCAAAAATACACTTTTACAAATTATATGCAAGGTTTTTTTGCAATACCCCATCAGGCATCCACGTCAGTCTCGAGTGTTTCGTCCAATTCTTCGTATACCGAGTTGTTGCTTTTGAATTCCGGAACCAATTCTTTCATTTTCAAGACGATATCCCGTTCGTTTTGGTTTTTGCTGATTTTGATGAGGTGTTCGATTTGCTGTTCCACGAGGTCGAAATCATATTCCCTGACCTTGGCGATCATGATTTTCTGGTGATGGGTGGGGAGCGTGTTCTCCAGGTCATTGAGCAGCTCTTCATACAATTTCTCGCCGGGCCGCAACCCGGAATACTCGATGTTGATGTCTTTGTTGGGCACGAGTCCCGATAACTTGATCATTTTTTTGGCCAATTCGACGATCTTGACCGACTTGCCCATGTCAAAGACATAGATCTCGCCGCCGTTGCCCATCGAACCCGCCTCCAACACCAATTGGCATGCCTCGGGTATGGTCATGAAATACCGGGTTATTTCCGGATGGGTCACGGTGACAGGCCCGCCTTTCTCGATCTGCGCCTTGAATCGCGGTATCACCGATCCATTCGATCCCAGTACGTTGCCGAAGCGCGTGGTGATGAAACGCGTGAACGGTTTTCCATCACCGTTGAGCAGGGCCTGTTGCCGCGCCAGGTGGTTGAAGTAGGTCTGCACGTAGATCTCGGCGATCCGTTTGGAGGCGCCCATCACGTTGGTCGGGTTTACCGCCTTGTCGGTAGAGATCATCACGAACTTTTCCACGCCATAGGCCACCGCTAGGCGCGCGATGAGCCTGGTACCCATGATGTTGGTGCGTACGGCCTCGATCGGGTGGTTCTCCATCATCGGCACATGCTTGTAGGCGGCCGCGTGGTACACGTAATGGGGCTTGAACGTACGGAACAGGGCTTCCATCCGATCTTTGTCGCGGATATCGCCGATGAAGGCATGGTAGACCTGGTTTTTCTGCACATCTTCCAGTTCCAGCTGCAACTCGTGCAGCGGGGTTTCGGCTTGGTCGGTCAGGACGATGATCTGTGGGGCGAATTTGCCCAATTGCCGGGCGATCTCGCTGCCGATCGAACCTGCGGCGCCCGTTACCAGGATGCGCTTGCCGCTCAATTGCTGGCGGATGGATTGATTGCTGATCTTGATGGGCTCGCGTTCCAGCAGGTCCTCGATGCGCATCTTCTGGATCTGGTTGGGCGATACCTCCCCGTTGATCAAGCGGTGCACGGGGGGCATGGTGAGCACCTTGATGTTGCGCTCCAGGCAAAGATCGACGATGCTGGCCTTTTTTTCGATCGGGATGTTGTGTGTCGAGATGATCAACTCGTCCACCTTGCCCTGGATGATCAGCTGCTCGAAATAATCCGAGTGGTAGATCCGTACGCCGTCGATGACCTTGCCGACCTTCTGGATGTTGTCATCGATGAAGCCCACCACCACGTTGTGGGTGTTGTGGTCATGATCCAGGGTGCGCTTGGCGGCGATGCCCACGTCGCCGGCACCGTAGATGATCGTTTGCCTGCGGTTTATCTTCATGTTCTTGATGTACAGGAAGAATAACTTCACGGTGGAGCGATAGGTGATCAGCAACAGGAAACTCATCAGCCCGTAAGTGACCAACAAGCTATTCGAGAGCAACGGGGGGCGGTTGAGCGCGATCAAGGCGGTGTTGAGCAAGAACAGCGATACCACGCAAAGGGATACCGAAGACAGGATACGGACGGAATCCAGCGCGCTGGTGTAGCGTACGATGCCCGCATACATCTTCAGTCGGTAGAACACGACCGAACTGATGCCGATGACCACGAGCAGTTGGCGGCTGAAATCGGCGGAATTGATGGTGCCGTAAGCGAAGCTGTTCAGGAGCAGGGAAGCGAAAAACAACGCGATTGCACTACAGCATAAATCAAGCGAGAAAATCACCCAACGGGGGACGATATTAAATCTGTCGAACATCCAACACGGATTTAGTGTACTAAATAGATGCTTTGTAACCGTATTTGCGCACCAAACTTAGCTATATTTGATTTAATATACAATTAAATCGAATGAATATTAAAGCAAATATAGCGATCTCTCCGCTGCCGCTGAAAAACAGGCACCACAGCGGAAATATAGTCATTTTCTAATTCCAAACAAGAGTAAGGAGATTTTAAGTTATTAATGGCAAGCAGGTTAGGAGGTTGAGCCGATTCCGCCGCGTATAAATTGAAACGAATTTCAGTAAACTTTGATTAATTTCGCACATTGAACCCAGATTAATGGATCAGGATCTGTCAAGAAATAAAGCGAGCGCATCATGAGTGAGCTATCGAAATTGGCGCGGCAAGCGCTGTTGCAGCCGCAGGAGGCGATGCTTGAGACCGGGAGAAAGAAGAATAGTCTCTATATCGGGATACCCAAGGAAATCAGTTTCCAGGAAAACCGCGTGCCGCTCACGCCGTTGTCGGTCGCGTTGTTGGTCGAAAACGGCCACGACGTGGTACTGGAAAGCGGTGCAGGCGCTTCGGCCAATTTCCTTGACCATCATTACAGCGAGCAGGGCGCCCTCATCGTACACCACAAAGAAGAGGTCTACAAAGCGGACATCATCATCAAGATCGCGCCGCCTACCCTGGAAGAGATCGCGCTGATGCGCAGCGGACAGGTATTGCTGTCGTCGCAACAGCCATCGCTGTTGGGGCTGGAGATCCTGCAGGCCCTCATGAAAAAGAAAGTGACCGCGTTGTCTTACGAGTACCTGCGCGACGAAGGCAATACGCTTACCGTGGTACGGGCCATGAGCGAGATCGTGGGGGCGACATCGGTCTTGATCGCCGCGGAGTACCTCAGTAACGTCTTTGATGGCAAGGGGTTGATGCTAGGCGGCGTCACGGGTGTCCCGCCGACCGAAATGGTGATTCTCGGTGCGGGTACGGTGGGCGAATTTGCCGCGAGGACCGCGATTGCATTGGGGGCGCAGGTCAAGGTGTTCGATAGCTCGGTGTATCGCCTCCGTCGGCTGCAAAACAATGTGGGCAGCCGGGTATTCACATCCGTCATCCAACCGATCGTGTTGCGCAAGGCCGTGATCGGTTGCGACGTCGTCATCGGCGCCATCCGGGCCACCAATGGCCGAAGCCCATGCGTCATCAGCGAGGAGACGGTGTCCAAGATGAAGCCGAATTCGGTGTTGATCGACATCAGCATCGATCAGGGCGGGTGCTTCGAAACTTCCGAGATCACCAACCACGAGCAGCCCGTGTTCCGTAAATACGAAGTCATCCACTATTGCGTACCCAATATCGCCTCGCGCGTGGCCCGTACCGCGACGTATGCCCTGACCAATATTTTTACGCCCATCCTGCTCGATATCGGCGAGATGGGCGGGATCATGAACCTCATCTGGGCGAAGCCCGGGGTGCGCAATGCGACTTACCTCTATCAGGGGCACCTCACCAACAAAGATATCGCCGCTAAATTCAATCTGACCCCCAAAGACCTCGATTTGCTCGTCGTCGCCAATCATTGACGCTTGTGTGGATTAACGGAACCAACTGGAAGCTGGTCTGTCGCGGGGAGCGACACCAGCTAACCAGGTGATTCACAAACACACATTGATTTAGACGCATGTGTTGCCGAAACGTTGCACGCCATGAAGAAAAAAGATACAACATCCTTATGCAACGCCGCTTACGAACACGGCTAGCGCCTACCCCGAGCGGTTACCTCCATCTGGGCAACGCCTTTTCATTCGCGTTGACCGCGGCGATGGCCAAGCGATCCGGCGCGCGGATCTTGCTGCGGATCGACGACCTGGATCGCGCGCGCATCAAGCGGGCGTACGTGGAGGACATCTTCGATACGTTGGCCTACCTGGAGATTCCGTGGAATGAGGGGCCGCGGGATTACCGGGAATACGAGACCGTTTATGCACAGGTGCATCGGTTGCCGCTATACGACGATGCGCTGCGGCGATTGCGCGAACGCGACGCGATCTTCGCGTGCGACTGTTCGCGTTCCAGCTTGATGCAACGCCATCCGCAGGGCTATTACACGGGTACCTGCAAGCACCGTGGGTTACCGCTGGACGGCGCAGGATACAGCTGGCGCGTCGACACATCGACCGCGGCGATACCTGCCGCCGTCCGGGATTTCGTCGTGCGGAAAAAAGACGGCTTCCCCGCCTATCAATTGGCGTCGGTGGTAGACGACGTGCACTTTGGCGTGGACCTGATCGTACGTGGGATGGACCTGCAGGAGTCCACGCAGGCGCAATTGTACTTGGCCGACCTGTTGGGGTACGTCGGTTTCACCCAGGCGACGTTCCATCACCATGGGCTTTTGACGGTCCAAGGCAACGAAAAGCTTTCGAAATCGGCTGGAGCCACGTCTATCCAAGCGTTACGGCGGGAAGGCATGCGCAAGGCCGATGCCTATCGACTCATCGGGCAGCATGTGGGGCTGGCCGAGCCGGTATCCGATTGGGAAACCTTGGGAAACGCGGTGTTGGGGGGGCAATAGCGACTCAGTAGCCGTACTTGTCCTTCCAGTGCTGGCGAAGGGTTTCCCGGAGTTTTTGCTCGGCCGCATTCTTGCCGGGATCGTACAGCCTGGTGCCGCTCAGCCCTTCGGGCATGAATTCCTGGGCCACGAAATTACCGGCATAGGCATGCGCGTAACGGTAGTCTTTGCCGTAGTCCAGTTGCTTCATCAATTTGGTCGGTGCGTTGCGGATGTGCAAGGGCACCGAAAGGTCGCCTGTTTGCTTCACGAGGGCCTGTGCCTTGTTGATGGCTTCGTAGGACGCATTGCTCTTCGCTGATGACGCGAGATAGGTGACGGCCTGTGAGAGGATGATGCGCGATTCAGGCCAACCGATCACGTTCACGGCCTGGAAACAGTTGTTGGCCAGCAGCAACGCATTCGGATTGGCGTTGCCGATGTCTTCCGAAGCGAGGATGAGCAGCCTCCGCGCGATGAACAGCGGGTCTTCGCCACCTTCGATCATGCGGGCCAACCAATACACGGCGGCATTGGGATCGCTGCCGCGGATCGATTTGATGAACGCGGAGATGATGTCGTAATGCTGTTCGCCGGTTTTGTCGTAGCGGGCCATGTTCTGCTGCACCTGGCGCAGCACGAAGTCGTTGGTAATCGCCAAAGGCTGCCCGCCCCCGGCGTTGACCACCAGCTCCAGCACATTGAGCAATTTGCGGGCGTCGCCGCCCGACAGCCGCAGCAAGGCGTCGTACTCACGCACGGTCACCTGTTGCTGGCTCAGGTATTCGTCGGCGCCGAGGGCGTGGTCGATGAGGCCCCTCAGCTCATCGGCGGTGAGGTGTTCCAATACATAGACCTGGCAGCGGGACAGCAGGGCCGATATCACCTCGAAAGACGGATTCTCGGTGGTGGCCCCGATCAACGTCACCAATCCACGCTCCACGGCGCCGAGCAGCGAGTCCTGCTGCGATTTGGAGAACCGATGGATCTCATCGATGAACAGGATGGGTTGTTCCTGCTGGAAATTGCGGAGCTGGGCGGCTTTGTCGATGACCTCACGCACATCCTTCACGCCCGAATTGATGGCGCTGAGGCTGAAGAAGGGGCGGCTCAGTTGCTTCGAAATGATAAACGCGAGCGTGGTCTTGCCCACGCCCGGCGGCCCCCACAAGATCATCGAGGGGATGGTGTTTCGATCGATGGCATTGCGTAGCACTGCCCCTTCCCCGATGATGTGCTGTTGACCTACATACTCCGCGATGGTTGCCGGGCGCATACGCTCGGCCAATGGAATCCGTGTCGCCATGATTTTTAGCAAAAATACAGAAATCGACCGTGCTATGCAAATCATATCCAGATCGCATCCAGCGATCGATGCGGCGCAACGCGAAAAGTCAGGAACAATTTTTGTATCTTAGTGGCGGATTGTATGATGATGATGATAAAACAAACACCGGCTGTTTCCGCGGTGTGTATGGGTTTCTTCCTTTTGGGTTGTTCAACCGCAGCTTTTGCCCAGCAACATGTAGACTTTTCCGGTACCGTAACCAAGTACGACAGTACGTTTACAGGCATCGGCCCCAAGGTCTATTTCCTCCCGCCGCCAAAGTCGGCCGAGGAGCTATTGGATGATCGGTACGCCGAGAAGGAAATCGATTCGGCGGTCGTGGACGCCTATGTGAGCCGGATGAGGTACTACCATCGGTTTGGCCTGACCGGCAACGGCGGGACGGCTGCCAAGTATATGCCGATCGGGGAAGCGCAGGTTGCGAGCGTGGAGGGCAAGTTGCTGTTGGAGGCCGACCGCAACGGAGGTGCCCATAAGGCCAACCTGCTCGCGGATATCGAGAATCGGTTGGCGATGGAATACGTGGCGCTGGGTGCGGTTGACCTCGCCCTCGAGTTTTTCCAGCGGGCGATGATCACGAAGTTGGAGCAAGGGAACGTGACCGATTGGGAAACGGTGGCGCATAATCTGGCGGTGAGCTACGAATACCTCGGCCGGTTGGACGAGGCCCGCGTGTTGCGGCTGCAGCTGGTGGATCGCGCGGCAAAGACCCACGACAATAGCCGTCAGGCACGGGCAACGATGGAATTGGCATTGATCAAGGCGAAGCAGGGTCTTTTCGTCGAAGCCGAACGGGACATCATCCGGAAGGTGGTGCCGCAGTTCAGGCGGGCCAAGGATGAGGCGGGGTGCGCGGAGGCCTATCGGACCTTGGCCGACGTGTATACCTTGCAGCGTCGCTATCCCGAAGCCCAATGGTTTTTGGTGCAAGCCAAAACCATCGCCGATCGGGAGGGCATCGTCGATCAACTGCCCGAAATCATTTTCAACCTCGCGGAAACGAAAAAGCACGGTGGAAACTTTCGCGTGGCCATCGAAGATTACCAAGCGGCCGATGGTTTGGCGAAAAAGGATCACTTGATGGGCATGCAATTGGCCATCCAGGATGCATTGGGCAACCTTTATCACGAAGCGGGCGATTACGACGGGGCTGCCCTGGCCCTCAACCGGTACGACCGACTCAAGAGCATGCTGTTCGGCGGCGCCACCGCTGTGGACAATTGATGCGGTTTTGGTGTAACAAAGGCCTGCCAAACAAATCAGATAGCGTGAGTGTAATAGGATTTAGTGAATTTTTGAGTAGATTTAGCGGCTTAGAACGAATATCATAAGTAGTATGGAGAATATGTTGAAGAAAGTGTTTGTTGCGTTGTTTGTAGTGGCCATCGCCGCCTGTGGGTCGACGCCGCGCGTTGATTTGGATGCGGAGGCCGGGGCCTTGAAGCCAACCGCGCAGCACGCGGTGATCGCCAAGGACGTGGTGGGGCTTTTCCAATCGGTGAGTTACAAGAAAGTGCCTTTCAGTGATTCCATTTCCTCGATTGTCTTCGATAACCTGATCGAAGCGCTCGATCAGGGCAAGAATTACCTGATGCAGGCCGACATCGATGAGTTTGAACAGTACCGGGGTTCCTTGGGCCAAGACTTTCGCGAGGGCGACCTGAGCGCGGCCTATCACATCTTCAACGTGTACATGAAACGGTACCTGGGCAGGTTGGAATATGCGCTGGCCCAGGTTGATGCGCCCCACGATTTTTCGATCGACGAAAAATACATATACAATCGGGAGAAGGAGCATTGGTTCGACACCGAGGCCGCGGCCGACGAACAATGGCGCCAACGGGTCAAATATGATCTGCTCAACCTTCGCATCAGCGGCAATGGGAGCGATTCAGCCAACGTCAAGCAGCGCGAAACGCTGACCAATCGCTACAAGAACCTGATTTCCATGGCTAAAAAGACCGATAGCAACGAGGCGTTCCAAGTCATCATGGCGGCGCTTACGGATGCGGTCGATCCGCACACCAGCTATTTCAACCCGTATTTCGCCCAGCGTTTCAACGAGGAGATGGCCAATACCTTCGAGGGCATCGGTGCGCGGCTCAGCTTGGAGAATGAGGTGGTCAAGGTGGCCGACATCATCGTGGGTGGCCCCGTGTACAAAGAAAAGGCATTGCAGATCGATGACCGCATCATCGGTGTTGCCCAAGGAAAGGACGGCGAGTTCGAAGACATCATCGGCTGGAAATTGGATCATTCGGTCGCCAAGATCAAGGGACCCAAAGGAACGGTGGTACGGCTCAAGGTCATCCCTGCCGGGCAGGAATTGACGGTGGAGCCCAAGATCGTGTCGCTTACGCGCGATCGCGTGGTCATCGAAGACGAGTCGGCCAAGTATGAAATCAAGGAGGTAACCGGCGACGATGGCAATGCGTACCGCATCGGCATCATCAGTTTACCGAAGTTTTACATCGATTTCGAGGCCTATCGCAAGAACGACCCCAATTACAAAAGCACCACGCGCGACGTACGCTTGCTATTGGATACGCTGAAGCAGAAGGACGTCGATGCGGTGGTGATGGATCTCCGTTTCAACGGCGGTGGGTCGTTGCAGGAATCCATTGAGTTGACCGGCCTGTTCATCGATAAGGGGCCGGTGGTACAGGTTCGTGACACGCGCAACAGCGTGGAGGTGAGCGAAGACCGCGATGCGGGTGCGGCGTGGGACGGTCCGCTCGGGGTCATCATCAATCGCTTCAGCGCCTCGGCATCCGAGATTTTCGCGGCGGCCATCCAGGACTACGGCCGCGGCATCGTGCTGGGTTCCCAATCGTACGGCAAGGGTACGGTACAATCGGCCATCGACATGAGCCGGGTCATCAGCCCCACCGATCGGTTGCTGCTCAAGGCCAAGGCGGAAGATAAAAATGGCATCCCGGTGGGGGCACCCCAGTTCGGTCAGATCAACATCACGTTGGCCAAGTTTTACCGGATCACCGGAAGCAGTACGCAGCACCGCGGCGTGGAGCCTGACATCGTGTTCCCATCGTTGTACTCGGCCGAGAAATACGGTGAAAGCTCCGAACCTTCAGCGCTGCCTTGGGATCAGATCAGGGCCACCGAATTCGTGAAGCTCGGTGACCTGAAGCCCGTCATCGCCCAATTGGACGCCAAGCACCAGTCGCGGATGCAGGCGTCGCCGGCCTACAAGTTCCTATTGGAGGATATCGAGACCATGCAAACGCAAGAGACAGAAACCAGCGTCACGCTCCAAGAGGATCAGCTCAAGAAAGAGCGCGAAGCGGGGAGGCTCAAGAATAAAAGCCGTGCCGACGCCATGAAGCAAATGCAGCTAAACGCTCCGTTAGGCAGTGGCGCGGCGTCCAACCTGGACGAAGGGCTCGATTTCATCCAAGAAGAGAGCTTGGCGGTGATGGCCGATTTCATGGCGCTGAAGAAGCGGTGATCGACGGCAGGATATCCTAACGCAACGAGGGCGCCCGGAAAGGCGCCCTCGTGCTGTTTATTGGCATGCTTCCGGCTACTTGTCCGTGTCCGGCAGCGACTCGTTGATGCGGTCGATGCAGTCCTCCCAATGGACTTTGGTCCAGGTATCGGTATTCGCACGGGGCAGCGTGGCGGTGATCGCTTCGCGCAAGCGCTTGAGCTGGTACTTGGCGATCGATTGGATGTCGGTATTGGTGGTTGCGCTTCCACCCGTACGCACCGAAGTACCCGGCGGCAGGTTGGCCGGTGCGGCTGGAGCCGGTTTGGGCTTGGCCAAGTCGCCCAGTTTCTCGATGTACGCCTTTTGCAGGTTGCGGCGGTACATGTCTGTCGTCAACCCCTGTTCCAATTCGCGCCACACCGCGTTCTGTAGGTCATCGAACAGGTCGGTGACCCGATAGGCCGTCTCGCCGAGGGCAGCCTCGCCCGCGATGAGGCGTTGCAGGCGGCTCGGGTTGAAGAGCTCGCTGACCACCCGCGCCTGGTGCGCGCCCACCGTGGTCAGCGGGCTCCCGCCGATGCGCTCGTAGATCGAGGGCACGGCCAGCCAGTGCGGCGTGTTCAATACCTGCGCGTCGAGGAATGCGAACGCCTCCTGCTGGATCGTTTTGGTTACGTAGGTATACACCGGGCCTTCCTGCTCCACGGTCTTGGGCGTTTCGTACACACCGCCGATGTTCTTCAGCACATGGCCGATGTAGCGGCCGAACTGCGTATTCACCTCCTTGTAGAGTTCATCCAGGTTGCCGTAACCCTTGTTGTCGACCTTGGTCCACTCGGGCAGGTTGTCCACCACGCGTTTCAGGTTGCGGATGCCGTATTCGCTGGCCAGCATGGCGTTGTCGCCCATGTCCTCGCTCTGGCTGCGTGGATCGGAGGGGTTCATTTCATGCCCGAACCACAGGCGCGGGTTTTTGTTCTTTTCGATGACCCAGTTGTTGAGGTGACCCGCTTCCGCGTCCGCATCCTTGAACTGGGGGAATTGCCGATAGGCCCATTCGATGGCCCAGGTATCGTAGTCGCCGATACGGGGGAACAGCCCCTTTTCGCCGATGTTGTCTTCGGGTTGTGCCACGTAGTTGAAGCGGGCGTAATCCATGATGCTGGGCGTATGGCCGTGGGCTTCCACCCATTTCTTGTCGCGGAGCTTCTCCACGGGGGTGGTAGCCGATGAGCCGAAGTTGTGGCGAAGGCCCAGCGTGTGGCCTACTTCATGGCTCGACACGAAGCGGATGAGCTGGCCCATCAGCTCGTCGCTGAAGGTGAGCCGTTGCGCGCGCTTGTCCATGGGCGCGGCCTGGATGAAATACCAGTTGCGCAGCAGGCGCATCACGTTGTGGTACCAGTCGATGTGGCTCTCCAGGATCTCGCCGGTGCGCGGGTCGGCGATGCTCGGGCCGCTGGCGTTGGGTACGGAAGAAGCCTTGTACACGATCGCCGAGAAACGCGCATCATCGAGGCTCCAGGTGCTGTCCTGTTCCTTGGTGGGGGCCTCCAGCGCGTAGATGGCGTTCTTGAATCCCGCTTTCTCGAACGCCACCTGCCAATCGTTCACGCCCTGGATCAAATAGGGTACCCATTGTTTGGGGGTTGCAGGGTCGATGTAGAAAACGATCGGTTTCACGGGCTCCACGAGTTGGCCGCGGCGGTAAGCCGCCCAGTCCTTGGGTTCGAGCCGCCAGCGTTTCACGAAGCTCACGCGCTCCACGCCCTGCGGATCCTTGTCGAAATCGGTGTAACCGACGGTGAAGTAGCCCACGCGGTTATCGGCGTAGCGCGGTTGCATGGGCCGGTCGGGCAGCCCCACGATCGAGGTGTTCAGTTCCACGGTGGCCGTGCCGCCCTCCGATTTCGCGTAGGTCTTCACCGTGCGGATCTCGGCATTCTTCGGATAGGCCGAGACCTGTTCGATATAGGATTTGTCGGCCTGGTATCCGCCTAGCTTCAGCGTCTTTTTCACGTTGCCGTGGAAAAAGAACAGGTCGTTGTCGCCGTTGAGGAAGGCCGATACATCGACCACCGAGCCCATGCTGTCGACCGACAGCGCCTTGATGTCGAAGGCGGCGGCGATGGGCTGCAGGTTGGACCGCACCACCGCTTGGTACATCGCCTGCGTGCTGTCTTTGGCGTATTCACTGAACGATACGCTGCGGATGAAAAGCTTGTCGGACGGTCCTTTCTCGAACCGGATCACCGATTGGTTGACGGGATCGCCAGCGTAGCCGCTCATCCCGGCGCGCATGTCGGCGCCTGCTTTTGACAGGCGCGTCACGAGCAGGATATCCTTGCCCAGCAGGCTGTCGCCCACCTCGAAGAAGTAGGCGTCGTCGAGTTTATGGACGTTGAACAGGCCCTTTTGGGTTTGCGCCTCGGGTTTGATGATCTCGGCGAATGGCTTCGGCCCTTTTTTCTTCTCGTCTTTTTTCTTGACGCTGTCCGTGCGTACCGTATCCGCTTTCGGCGGTTCCTTGGTTTTGACGGTGTCGGTTTGTGCGTAGCCTGCTTGCGTCACGATCGCGATCGCCGCGATGGTGGAGCCGACCTTGGCCATCACCCGGCGCAGGCGCCCGGGTTGCGGCAAATGTTCATTCATTACATCCATGCATGAAAAGTTTTGTTAATCAGGCCGTGAAAGTAGTGAAATGTCGGCTAATGGCGCGGAATGGCATGTAATTTTATTGCGATGTTTCGCTTTTCCAGTGCAAAAAGCCCGTTTTAACCGCCTATTTCCGGATGGTAGGGTGCATCAAACCCGCAGCGAGCCCCGGAAGCCCCGCGCCCCATAGTACGATTCGGCACCGTTGTGGTAGATGAACACCCTGCCGAAGCGCCAATCGCCGAAAATGGCGCCGCCGAGTTCCCGGATTTCGACAGGGGTCTCTACCCAGCTCGATGTCTTCGCATCGAATTTGCCGATTTTTTGGAGCGCGCGGTACTGCGCTTCGTCAAGGATCGCGATGCCCATCGCTGCAGCCATGCCGAGGGCGCTGTTTTTGGGTTTGTGCTCCTTGCGCGATTCGAGCGCGTCGTTATCGTAGCAAACGCTGCGCCGACCCTTGGGGCTTTCCGGTGCGCAGTCGTAGAAAATGTACTCGCCCGTTGTGTCGTCGTGGTCGACCACGTCGGGTTCGCCGCCGGTCTCCTCCATTTCGTTGAGCGACCAGAGTTTTTCGGGATGGGCGGCTAGTCTGTCCGCGACATCGGCCCATTTCAACCCTTCGTGTCGGCCCATGTGCTTTTGGAAACGGGTTTTCAAGGTGTCGAGCAACGCTTCGCGTTGCGGCGGTAGGAGGTCTTTTGCGTGCTGTCCCATAATTTGGATGTGATTTGCATTGTATGAAAACAAAGATAAGGTTTATGGCGCAACGAATCCATTTTTTGCGATTTTCACGAAAATGCCCGGCATTATTATTTTTTTGTGCAAACCATCGTGCGGAATTCACGATATATTTGCAGCATATGGCCTCATCAATCGAGAAAGCAAGCACGGCCTTGCACATCATCAACACCGTCCAGACCATGGAGCGTATCATTGCTAGCATCCGTGAACGCAAACCGCCCGTTTGGGACGCGCAGCACGCGGTGCCCGTGGAGCCTGGCGTGAGCGCCGAGGGCATCCGCGACCGCAATGCCTTCCTGGAAAGCAAGACCGGTAAGCGGTTTCCCCATTTGGTCGGAAACCAGCCGTTCGATGACCTGGACGCCCTGAACGGCAACATCGAGAACTACATCGGCATGTCGCGCGTGCCCACGGGCGTGATCGGCCCGCTACGGATCGTGGGCACGGCCGCCACCGGCGACTTCTATGTGCCGTTGGCCACCAGCGAGGGTGCCTTGGTGGCGTCGTACCACCGTGGCGCCCGCGCCTGTTTCATGGCGGGCGGCATCACCTCCATCTGCCTCATCGAAGGCGTGCAGCGCAGCCCGGTATTCAAGTTCGGGAACATCGCAGACCTGGGCCTTTTCGTCGCGTGGTTGTTGGGGCAGACAGACAAACTGAAGGAAATCGTGGGGCAGACCAGCCGGTTCGCCAAACTGATGGATACCCGCATCCAGATCGAGGGCAACCACTTGATCATGACCTTGGAGTACCACACCGGGGATGCGGCCGGGCAGAACATGGTGACGATCTGTACCGACGCGATTTGCCAGTACATCGTGTCGCAATGCCCCACGAAGCCCGTGTTGTGGTTTATCGAAGGCAATTATTCGGGCGACAAGAAGGCCACTGCGCTTTCGTTCACCAACGTGCGGGGCAAAAAGGTCACGGCCGAGATCGTGTTGCCGGAAGCGATCGTGCAGCAAGTCTTGAAGACCACGCCCGAACTCATGGCCGAATATTGGCGATCGTCTACGGTAGGCATCATCCAGAGCGGGGCCATCGGTGCGCATGGGCATTACGCCAATGGGTTGGCCGCGCTGTTTCTGGCGACCGGCCAGGACGTGGCCTGCGTGGCCGAGGCCGCTACCGGCATCACGCGCATGGAGCACCAAAAGGACGGCTCCCTGTATGCCAGTGTCACGCTTCCCAACCTCGTGGTGGGCACGGTGGGCGGTGGTACCCACTTGCCCACGCAACGCGAGTGCCTGGAGCTATTGGGGTGCTACGGTGCCGGGCAGGCGCGTAGGTTCGCGGAGGTATGCGGGGCCGTCGTGCTGGCGGGCGAGCTTTCCATTGCCGCGGCGTTGTCCGCAGGCCACTTCACCCAGGCCCACAAGAAGTTCGGCCGCAAAAAGTAGGGATCATGCCAACAAAGCCATCGATCTGGAATGTTCCGAATGCGCTGTCGGCCTACCGGCTCCTGGCGCTGCCGTTCCTGATCTACGCCATCGCATCGGGCAACAAGCAGCTCTTCATCACCTTGCTGTCGATCAACCTGATCACCGATATCCTCGACGGGTTGATCGCGCGGCTATTCCGGTTGCAGACCGAGTTTGGGGCGAAGCTGGATTCAATGGCCGATGTCGGTACGTACATCATGGCGTTTGCGGGGATGATCGTGCTCGAAACGGCATTCGTGGCGTCTTACGGTACCGAATTCATCGCGCTCATCGTGCTGTGGCTGTTGCCGCAGTTGGTGTCACTGATCCGTTTCGGGCGCTTCCCGAGCTTCCATTTATGGTCTAACAAGGTAACGGGCTATTTGCAGGGCATCTTCATCTTCACCTTTTTCGTGTTCGGGTTCCATCCGATCTATTTTTACGTGATGCTCACCGTCAGCTACCTGGCTTACCTCGAGGAATTGGTGCTCGTGGTCGCGTTGCCCAAGTTGCGCTCGAACCTGAAAAGCGCTTTCCTTGTCTTGTCGCGTAAACCCCGATAACCGATGTTCTGGCCCTTGTTTTACCTCATTGCAGCCTGCTTCGGCATCGGTGCCGTAGCCATCGCCAAACTGAACAGGAAGGGCGACGCCGCGCAGCGCCGGGCCCGTTGGGTCAAGTATTTCGCCTACCTGGTGGTCGTGGGCGTCACGGTGTGGTTTATCCAGCTGGGTGCCCTGCGGTACCTCGCCGTGGGCATACTCGCCGTGGGCGCCTATGAAATCGTTTCGGGCTGGCGGCGCGCGCATCGGGGCAGGGTGTTCCTGGCCGTGTCGCTCGGTGTTTACCTGCTGATCGCGTATGGCTTCTACCGGTTTTCGAGCCAGGGACCGCAAGCGCTTATCCTATATGCGTACACGGTGGTGTTCACGTTCGATGGCTTCGCGCAGTTGACCGGCCAGCTGTTCGGCAGGCGCAAGATCCTGCCCACCATCAGCCCCGAAAAGACCGTGGCCGGCGTGGTGGGGGGCTATGTGATGGGCACCGCCATCGGCGTGTTCCTTTCCAGGTGGCTGTCCCTGCCTGGATACGCCGCTTGGTACCTGCCCGTCCTCATTTGTACCGGGGCGTTCGTGGGCGATGCGCTGGCCTCCTGGTACAAGCGCCGATGTGGCCTCAAGGACTACAGCCGCCTTATCCCCGGGCATGGCGGCATATTGGATCGCTTCGATAGTTTCATCGTTGCCGGTGCGATTTTTTGGTTGTGGTGCCGTTTTTTCTGAACTTTGCAACCATGACATACGCTCGATACATCACCGCCGCGCTGCAGGCGATCCCGGTTTCCGTAGCTTTCATCCTGGTTGCCGGATGCCAACAGCCCACCGGCGATCGGCAAGCCGGACAGGCGAGCCAACACGACGTGCGGCAAGAAGAGCGGCCCGTGCCGATACGCGATGAGCGGTTGGCGGCCGGGGCGAGGGCGTTCTTCTGGGATAGCGTGAGTACGGTAACGGTGGTGGCCGATACCCTCATGCGCATCGACGGCTTCCTGATGCTTGAAATCGATCGGCCGCATCAATCCGTGAACTTACGCTCGTCGCTGATGCGCATGCGCATCCTGGAATACCCGTTGTTGGCCCGGATAGACGCCCACGATGTCCATGCAGGGCAATCCATCGAGGTGTTTTCCGGCGCGCTGTCCGTGCGCAAGGCGTACGAGTCGCCCTGGGACGACATCGATACGCTGCGTGCCGGAGACCTGTACATGATCAACAAAGACATCGACCTTTCCGAAAAGGAACGGCTCGATGACACCACGTTCGGCACGTGGTGGGCCGACCATCGCGCCGGTCGCGATCGATAGCGAATATCGATCGGTCGCTATGGCCGCTTCGCGCAATCGACCACCAGCTTCTGGCCCGTGGGAATCAGGCGGAATACCGGTGCCGCGGAATCCATGCCCGTTTCCACGCGTCCCTCCGCGCAACCGAGGGTATAGTCGGATCGCTGGAAGTTCGCGTGGATACTTGTCGGTGCGAAACGGGTGAACGGCAGTTCGGTCGTCACGGGCGCGCGGAGCTCCAGGTGCCAGCCAAACGACGTTTCGCGCGGCGTGCACGCCACGGTAAACCGGTCTTCCTGAAACGTCAGTGCAAAGGCGTTGCCCTCGGTGTCCGTGCAACGGATGTCGAGCACGCCAGGCCCTGTTTCGGTTACCACCGGGTCATCCAGCCGCACATCGGCCGTCGTGCCGTCGACATTCCGCTTCACGAGGTATAGCCCCGCCCGCGCAACGGGCGTGCTCCACCGGAACCCGTCCACGATGGGCAGCGCATAGAAGAAAAACTGGTTTCCGGTACCCGCTGTTTTCAAATAGCTTGATTCCACGCGCTCGTCGAACAGGTGGATGTCGCGAAAGCGGAATAGGCCGCCGTCTTCCCAGAGCAGGTTGGCCCGGTAGTAGCGGCTGTTGAACCACACCGTCTTCCGGCCTTCCCCGCGCACGTCGCTGAGCGTCGTGACGGCCGTGGCCGGCGTGACGGGGAAATGTTCCTTGAACCACCTTCCGGAGTTCCCCAGCGTTTCGATCCGGATCTTTTTCGCTTTCGCGAGCGAATCGAGCATGGGGAATTGCATGTGCAGCCCATCCTTCATCGCATCCCACGTAAACGAGTTTTCCTGCCCCGCCTGCGCGTAGTTGAAGGCCAGGCTGGGCTGGTTCACGATAGACTCCAGGAAATAGGCCACCCAGTTCCGGTCGCCGCCCGATTGCGGGTAAACCGGCTCCAAGGAAATGACCCCCTGCCTGCTCCGGCCCAATCCGGTATCGTATTGGTAGATGGGGTCGCTGCCCAGCATGCGGAATACCGGCACGGCAATCTGGTTCTCCGCCGTTTGCGCAGGCATGTAGGCGTTCTTGCGGCTAGGGTAGTAGGCTTGGTTCCAATAGCCGCCCCACAGCGTATAGCCATCCGTCCCGATCTGGTCCTTGCAGTTGGCCGACGCGACGATGCCGTAGTTTTCGTAGAGGTAGGCCAAGGTGTGCGCGTCGATGAACCACGAAGCCACCGATCTGGGGTATTCGCCATAGATTTCCTTGAACTTGGCCATGTATACGTCGGCCAATTTCTCGCGCTCTTCGGGCGTGTAGCCCGTGGTGAAGGCGATGTTGGCGTGCGATACCCAGCGGTGTTCGCCGCGCCACCGGATGCCGGCGGCTTCCACATGCGGTTGGGTGATCTCCCACCAGGCCCCGATTTCGCAGTTGTCGTTCAGCTGCGTCTTCATGAGCCGCTGGTATGCCGGATCGATCAACGCGTCGTATTGGAACAGGAACGTGGCGGGGAAGCCGTACCGATCGATCAGCCTGAGCTGTTGTTGCACGGCGTCGAACAGCAGGCTGTCGGCATTGGCCAGCCGGTAATCGGTCTGGCGGATGAAGTTGACGATGTTGATGATGCGGGGCGACCCCGCTGCCGGCTGCTCTTGGCCGATTAACGGGATGCCGGGATACAGCCCGATGAGGGCCAGGAGGAGGTACGCGGTACGTTTGGACGTCATGTGATTGGTTTGAATAAGTGGTCTGCCGGGCCATCCGGCAGACCATGAGTTGGTTATTGAACGGTTACCAGCCCGGATTATTGGGCAACAGGTTCGGGTTGAGGAATATTTCGTCGAGCGGCACGGGAAAATAATAGTGCTTCGGCGCTTCGAAAAGGCGGCCGTTCGCCGGGTCGATGATCAGGAACCCTTCACTGTCCACCACGCCCGGATTACCTTGGTTGAGCACCTGCAAGGCCTCGTATTGGGTGCCCTTGTATTTGATGCCGCGCAAGGCAGGCTTCAATTCCGTTTCCGCCGTCTTCCAGCGCCGCAGGTCGTCGCGGCGGAACCCTTCGAAGGCGAGTTCGACCGTCCGTTCGCGCCGGATCTCGGTGCGCATGTCCAGCCCATTGGCGGTTACGAACGCATTGGTGAGCGGTGGCATCTCCACGCCCAGGCGTGCGCGGATCACGTTGATGGTCTCGTTGAGCAAGCCGTCGCTGATGGCACCGTCTTTCTCGAAAGCGGCCTCGGCCCAGGCAAGCAGCACCTCCGGATAGCGGATGATGTGATAATCGTAGGCATCGTCGGCCACACCGACCATGACTTCGCCCATGAATTTCCACCGTTTGTACCCCGAGCGCGTTTCCGGCCGGGTGGTAAAGGCCGCCACGCAGGAGTCCGGGCCATGCTGGGCGTTGAGGTATTTGGTGCCCGGCATCAGGAAGGTCTGCGTCATCCGCGGGTCGCGGTCGGCGAACTCATCGGCAATCCGTTGATATCCTTGGAAACCGGAACCGGGCTTTTCAATGGGCAATCCGGTGCTTTTGCACAGGTACAGGTCGGCCAGTTTTTTGGTAGGCGTACCCTGCAAGCCCCAAAAGACCGGATGGGCCGTGGAATGCATGCGGATGTCGGTGATGTAGCGACTGGCGAATATCGATTCCGGCGCATCGTCGCCATCATTGATGAACAGCTTGCGGTAGCTTTGCGCGCCCGCGCCTTCGTAGAGGCTGTATTCATCGCTCTCCGCCACGCGCCTGGCGGCATCGATGGCCTGGTCCAGTAGTTGGACATGGTCGGTGCGGTGCTGGTGATATTTGGCCCAGGTACCCGCAAACAGGGCTACGCGCGCTTTCAACGCGAGCGCGGCGCCCTGCGTCACCCGTCCCGTTTCGGTGGCAGCCAATTCACTTTGCAGCGGCAGGTTTGCCGCCGCGGCTTCCAGGTCCTGCAGGATGAAGTCTTCCACGCTGGCTTGCGGGGCGCGTTCCGCATAGAGTTCGGGCGAATCGGTATTCAACGTCTTATCCATGATGGGCACGCTGTTGAACTTGCGCAGCAAACGCCAATGGTTATACGCCCTGAAGAAGCGGGCTTCGGCCACGAAGCGCGCGATTTCGGTTGCATTCCCTTCATAGGTCTCACCCTTTTCGATGATCTTGTTGCAGTCGCGCAGATCCGCGAACCGGTCGCTCCATTCGCCGTCGCCATTGGGCGCATTCCATGTGCCGTTGCTGACGCTATTGGGGCTCTGCTCAAAGGCAATATCGCTGTCGGTATCCTTGGTGCCGAACGATTCGGTGCGGCTATATAATTGGTTGACGGCTTTCATATAGTCGGCCGGGGTTCGCCAGAACAGGCGGTCGTCCAGATCGTCCTTTGGTGTCAAGTCGATGTCTTGGCAGCTTGTCATTGCCATGCAAGCCATTAGGACACTGGCCAATTTCCATGTATTTCTTTTCATGATGTTTTCGTGCTTAACAATTAAAAACCAACGTTTACGCCAAATGAATAGTGTCGCGTGAACGGGTACCCATGGTAACTTCCATTGCCTGACAGGTTCCCGCGATCTTCCGGATCCCAGCCCCCGGGCGCATTGTGGATCTCGAAAAGATCCTCGCCACTGAAGAACACGCGCAGTTGGCGGATGTGTACGGCCGACAGGTATTTTTGCGGAATCGTATAACCCACCTGTACGTTTTTCAGCCGTGCATAGTGCATGTCGTGTTGGGTGTTGGTAGATACCTGGTAGTTGTAGCCCCGCTTGCTGGTGAGGGTGATGGCGGGATACCGGGCATCGGTCCTTTCGGGTGTCCAGGTCTTGCCATACCAGTATTGGGCCGATTGGAACCACGGTTGCGCAAACGGCATACGGGCTTCACCCTCCAGAAACATGGTGCGACGCCCCACGCCTTGGATGAAGGCGCTGAAATCGAAGCCCTTGAACGATGCCTGGAGGTTCAGGCCAACATTGTAGCGCGGATTGGTGTCGCCAAGATAGATGGCATCCCCGGCGCCCTCGCTGCCATCGCCCAGTACGGTCAGCCGGCCATCGCCGTCCAGGTCTTTATACATGGCGTCGCCCACGGTCAGTTGGGTCTGGACCATCCCTTCGTTGGGGAAACGCGCCCGGTAGTCGGCCAGTTGCTGTTCGTTTTGGATGATTCCGTCGAATACGTAGCCGAAATAGGAGTTGATCGGGTGCCCAAAAGGCGTGCCGTTCAATCCCAATCCAATCAGGTTGTTGCCCACGCGGCTGGCCACCACGTTGCGGGCATCGCCCATGTTTGCCCGCACGGAATAGCTGAATTCGCCGATGAGGTCGCGCCACCCCAGGGTCGCTTCCCATCCCTTCACCTCCAGCCTGCCGCTGTTGGTACGGGGGGCGGCAATCCCCAGCACAGAAGGATAAGTGATCGGGATCAACATGTTGCGGTTTTCCTTCCAGAAGTAGTCGACCGAGCCGAATAGCCGATTGCGAAGCACGCCGAAATCCACCCCAAGGTTTTTCGAGGTGACGGTCTCCCACGTACGGGCGCTTGAAACCAGGTTGCTCTGCCGCGCCAATTGGCCGCGTTGGCCATCGCCAAACGGGTAGTAACTGGTGCTGATGGCAATCAATTCAATGTAGTCATACAGGCCGATACCCGATTGGTTGCCCATTTCTCCGTAAGAGGCCCGGAACTTGAGGTCATCGAAGACCGCCAGTCGCTTGATAAACGATTCATCACTCGCGCGCCACGTAAAGTTCGCACCCGGGAAGTACCCCCAGCGGGTACTGGGGTCGAAACGCGAGCTTCCATCGGCACGGAGGGTGCCTTCGAACAAGTACTTGCCTGCAAAGCCATAGTTCAAGCGGCCGAAGAACGAATTGATCGTCCAGGCGTTGCCTTCGCCGGAGGCGTTCTGGTCTTCCGGGCTACCCAACCGGAGCGGCATGGACTCCTGCTGGTCGAAGTTGATGCGTTTGGCCCAGAACCGATCGAAGTTTGACGATTCATGAGCGGTGCCCACCATCACGCCGATATCGTGCTTGCCAAACGTCTTTTTGTAGTCGGCATAGAGCGTGAAATTCTTGTAGAGCGTTTTTTGGTAATTGCGTTCAGCGCTGTTGGGCCTGCGTGACACCTTGTGGTTCACGTCGTCCCAATTGCGCATGTACATCTCTTTCTGCACGATGTGGTTATCGGCATCCCGCTTGCTGATCACCGCGCGGCCGATCAGGTTCAAGCCATCCACGATCTTCAGGTTCAGCTGGTTGTTGAAGGTCAGGTTGCCGCCCACCAAGGTAGACTCCCCACCGTCTTCGAGTACCTGCGCCGGATTGTCAAACCCTTCGAACGTGTAGAAGTTGCCCGCCGGATTGCGCAGGGGTGCCCATGTCCGGGTTTTGTAGATGAGTTCCCATAGGGGTTGCCCTTCCACGAGCGTGGTCGAATAATGACGGTTGCTCGCCTCATATGACAAATTGAAGTCGTACTGCAGGTTTTTCGTCAGGTCGATGGTCGACTTGGCACGCGCGTAATAATGTTTGTCGCCGTCTACACCGTACTTGGGCAAGCCCGTTTCGTTCGAATGGCCCAGTGACACGAGGTAGGTGTATTTCGCTGCGCCGCCCGATAAACCGACGTTGTAGTTTTGCAGGTTGCCATTGCCGATGACGTGGTCGTTCCAATTCTGGTCCTTATAAAACTTGGGGTAGCCCGTCCATCGCCCCCAACGGTCTGCAGGCAGCACCAGGTCGCTTCCTTCGCGGATCAGTTGCAGCTCCTCTTCCGTGTATTCGATTGGGAACGAACCATCACTGATTTCCAATGCCATGGCGGCATGCTCGTACAGGTTGGCCGTGCGCTTCAGTAGCGCCGGGGTTTTCAGTGAGCCGATGGCCTGTAAGGTAATGCGTTGATCCTGGTTCTTACGCGCGCTTTTCGTGGTTACCAGGATCACGCCGTCGGCGGCACGTGCGCCATAGATGGCCGCTGTACCGTCCTTCAATACGGAGATATGCTCAATATCTGCCGGGTTGATCTGATTGAGGCTTCCTTCGGCACCGTCAATGAGTACCAGCGGATCCCCGCCATTGATGGAAGACACGTCGCGCACGCGGATGGTTGGGCTGCTTCCGGGAGCGCCGCCCGAACGCGACACCGTGAGCCCCGCAACAGCCCCCTGTAGCGCATTGGCCGCGTTCCTCACGGGGCGGCCATCGAAATTCCGGGCGTCGACGGTACCCACGGCCCCGCCCAGGTTGGCCCGTTTCACCGTGCCGTAACCGATCGCGACCACCTCTTCCATCTCCTTCACCGCGCCGCGCAGGGTGATGTTTATCGTTCTCCGCGCACCCACGATCTCCTCGCGCGTGGCGTAGCCCAGCGACGAGAACGTGAGGATGGTCTCCTCATTGGGCACGGCGATGGTGTATTTCCCGTCGGCATCGGTTACCGAGCCGCCCGGGGTACCCTGAATGCGCACGGTCGCCCCGGTTACCGGTTCGCCCGTGAGCTCATCGGTGATGGTGCCCGAGATGGCGAGGCTTTGCCGTTTGATGGCCGCATCCACTTCCGCCAGCCGGCTCACGGGCGTCAGGATCACGTCGGTGCCCACCACCCGGTAGGCGATGTCCGTGTCGACGAACAATCGGTCCAGGATCTTGAAGACCGCCTTTTTCCGTGCGTCTACCGATACCACGCGTTGTACGTCGACCAAGGCACTGTTGTAGAAGAACCTGAATTCCGATTGCTGCTCGATTTCGTCGAGCACCTGCGCCACGGGTTTGTTTTTCAGGCTCACGGACAGCATGGTTTTCTGCGCGTAGCTCAGCTCGCAGAGCGCCACGTTGGCCGATAAGAGTATGCACGCTGCGATCAACTTCATTGTCAGTAGTACTTGGTTCCATTGGCGAAAACAAGGACGGTGCCTCCAATCGTGTTGGAGACGAGGTACTTTTTTCATATTTTTGTAATGCTTTAAGTATGAAGTAAAAAAATAACTAGTCGTTAGTTGTTTTCACGGAGGTATGCTCGTAACATACCTCCGTGTTTTTTTAGTTGCTGTTTCTTATGTCATAGGCACATCCGGTTTGCATAATTGGTTCTTGATCCTGTTCATTCACTCGGTCATTGTCGCCTACCTGAGCCGTCGCAATACCACGACGGTTCTGGCGTTTGTATCCACCGTTTCCGGGGTTATCGTATACGTAATCCGCGAAGCGATCCGCATGTAATCCAGCACGTGGTGCAGCGGCCTGTCCTCGAAAACCCCGGTGAAGCGGTAACCATAGATGGCCTCGTCCTTCACGTCGAACGCCACGCCATAATGGCGTACCAGCCGGGCCAGCACGTCTGCCATGGGCGTTTCGCGGAACACCAAGCGGTTATGCATCCATTCGGTCGCCACCTCCGTATCGGTTCGCTGGATCAGGAGCTTGTGGGTTTGCGGGTGGTAGGTCGCCTTTTCCGCAGGCTTCAATACCTGCACGTTTTCCCCGCCGATTTCCAGCTGCACGCTGCCCGACACCAGCGTGGTTTCGATGGGCTGGCCGTTGCCGAAGGCCGAAACGGCGAATTCGGTGCCCAGCACCTTGATTTTCAGCGTGTCGTCGTTCACGCGCACGATGAATGGCTTGTCGGCATCGTGCGCCACGGAAAAATACGCTTCGCCGTGCAGCTTTACGTCGCGTTCCTTGCCGCGATAGGCGTTGGGGTAGGAGAGGCTGCTCCCGGCATTCAGCGTAACGCGCGAACCGTCGGGGAGCACGAATGCGCTTTTCAGTTTTTCTGTCGCGCGGATGGTCACCCAGGTGGGTGGCGGCGTCTGTTGCGCATAAAAGAACAGGCCTGCGCCGACCAGGCCGATCAGCAGGCATGCCGCCGCGGCCACGCGTTGCAGCGTACGGATGCGCGCCGACCGCCGTATGCGGCGATAAACCGCTTTCAGTGCACGCGGTGCATCGCGGTTGGCGATGTTGGTGCGGGTGGTGTGGGCGTGATAGGCGTAGGCCAGTTTGGCCAGCGTGGCCTGGTTGTCGGGATGCCGGTCCAGCCAAGACAACACCCATGCGGTTTCCGCCGCGTCGGCCGTTTCGTTCAGGTACCGCAACAGCACCAACTCATTGGGTTCTTCCATTTGATGGTCGTTCGATGTCATCTTTCTCCCGTTGTTTGCTCCCACGACACATTTTCGCCGGGCAACCCTAAACGTACAACCTTTTTTTGCGTCAGGACAGTGCGGGATGGTTGGCGGGCGGCTGGGCTAAAGTCAGGGCAATGTTGCATTTGTAATTCCTTATCCGCTATATTTGTTCGATAATAAGCCGAATGATGAGCGAAATGGAACTTTTTGAGTCGATCAGGGAAGGAGACCTGGCTGCGTATGAAACGATGTTCCTTCGCTATTATTCGCCGCTGTGCGAATACGCGTCGCGATTCGTTGCCGGTTACGACGCCGAAGAGCTCGTGCAGGACCTGATGACCCACATCTGGGAGGCACGCGAGCAGCTGGTCATTGCCACGTCGCTCAAATCCTACCTGTTCATCGCGGTCAAGCACCGCGCGCTCAACGCCATCCGCAAGCAGCGTTACCGCGAGCGCGTACATTCCCGGCTGCACCAGTACCTGGCGGAGCAGCAGCTCGACGATCCGGATTTCTACCTGGCCAATGAACTCGGCGACAAGATCCACGATGCCATCCAGGACTTGCCCGAAAGCTACCGCATCACCTTTGAGATGAGCCGGTTGGAAGGGATGACCAATGCGCAGATCGCCGATGCCCTTCACGTATCGGTCAAAACGGTCGAGTATCGCATCACCCGTTCGCTGAAACGCCTGCGCGCGCAACTGAAGGATTACGTCACGTTGCTCGCGGTGTTGTTCTGATTTCTTCAAATAAATTTCTTTTTCCGGGCCCAATAGCCGAACTTTGGTTCAATTGATCAAAGAAAAGGCATGGAGCCGACACCTATCACCGATGAAAAGGACCTGCTGCTGCGGCTGCGGGGAGGGAGCGAGGCGGCCTTCGAGGCCATCTATCACCGGTACAAGAAGCGGCTGGGCGGAAACCTGCTGCGCATGCTCAAGTCGGATGCGCTGGCCGACGAGGCGCTCCAGGACCTGTTCATGAAACTCTGGGAAAGCCGCGCCACCATCGATGTCGAAAAGCCCATCCGTGCCTACCTGTTCCGCATCGCGGAAAACCTCGTCATGGACGTGTACCGCCGCGCCGCGCGCGACAAGCAGCTCAAGGCGCACCTGCTCAGCATCCATCCCGATGAGGGCCACAACCCCACCGAGCAGGCGCTCTACCGCAAGGAACACCGCCAGCTGCTCGAAGACGCCATCGCGCTGCTGCCCCCACAGTGCCAGCAGGTGTACCGGCTGTGCAAGCTGGAAGGGCTCAGCTACGACGAGGTGAGCCAGCGGCTCCGCATCTCCACCTCCACCATCAACAGCCACATCGCCAAGGCCAACCTGTTCCTGCAAAAGCACTTCGCCACCACGCCCCTGGCCGTGGCCGCCTTCACCACCGCCTTGCTGCACGGGATCTGAAAAAATACATGAATTTTTTCTTGTTGAAAATCAATCGATTATAAAATAATCGCATTTTTTTCCTAAATCGAGTGGATGATAATTCCGCGTCGAGCGTATTGGCTGCTTAAAACGACGGAAAAATTGGCAACGGAACGGTACATCGCGCTTTATCGGAAATTCCTGGAAGACCGGCACACGCCGGAAGACCTGGATGCGCTCCTGGCCCACTTCCAGGCGGCCGATGGGCCGGAAGACCTCCGCGCCCTCATCCGGCAGGAGCTGGACCACGCGGCGTTCACCGAAGCCGAGCACGGGCGCATCGATGCGCTGGTCGACCGCGTGCATGGCCGCATCTTCCGCAAGCGGCCCAGCGCGGCGCAGCGCTTTGCACGCTGGCTGCCCTACGCGGCCGCAGCCGCCATCCTCCTTGCAGTCGGTTGGCTGCTGCTGGTCGATAGCCGTCAGTCGACGGTCGATCGCCTCGCCGCGACGGATATCCTGCCGGGCGGCAACCGCGCCACGCTCACCCTCGCCGACGGCCGTGTAATCGATTTGGACGAAGCCCAAACGGGCATCGTGGTTGGAGCCAAAGACATCACCTACGATGACGGATCCGTCGTTAGCCCAGCGGATAGCCCGCATGCAGGACTTACGACTTATGACTTGCAACTTACCACGCCAAAGGGCGGCCAATACCAAGTCACCCTGCCCGATGGCTCCAAGGTCTGGCTCAATTCCGCCTCCACGCTGAAATACCCAAGCCGCTTCAGCGGCGATTCGCGGGAAGTGATTTTGGAAGGCGAAGCTTTTTTCGACATCCAGGAAATCCAAGGCACGCGCGTGTCGCGCGTGCCCTTCAAAGTCCTGACCTCCGGCCAAACCGTCGAAGTACTCGGAACGGCCTTCAACATCTCCGCCTACGCGGACGACCCCGAAACCAAAACCACCCTCGTGGAAGGCAAGGTGCGCGTACGTGTGGAGCGTGTAGAGCCTGTCCCGACAAGTCGGGAGGCGCGGTTTACCGCGCCCGATAATTCGGATGTCACGCTCTCCCCAGGGGAACAAAGCACCACCACCGAATCGGCAATAACCGTCAACCCGGTCGACACCGAACCCTACACCGCCTGGAAATCCGGCCTATTCATGTTCGATCGCGAGCCGCTGGAGCGCATCCTGCGCAAGGTATCCCGCTGGTACGACGTGGATATCCGCTACGAACGAGACGACCTGCGCAATCAGCTGTTCAGCGGTACCGTGTCCCGGTTCGAAAACGCGTCGCAGGTGCTTGACATCCTCGCGCTCACGGAGCTGGCCAGCTTCCGCGTCGAAGGCAAGACCATTATCGTATCGGCGCCAAACGCCGGTACGGCCAATAATACCAAAAACTAACGGATATGAAAAGAAAACTCGACAAGCCCTAGCCCATCCCCCACGGATCCGCGCCGCGTGCGCAAAAAAACCGGTAGTGTAGCACCACCGGTTGTCGTTCAGTAATTTATCGTCGCGTACAGCCCGTGCATCCTGAGAAAATGAAAGGCCGTACGCACTACCAAACCGTTCAAATATATGGATAAAGTTTTTATTCGCTGCAGCGGTGTACACCGCGCGCTGTATCAAACCTGGCGCATCATGAGGATATGCCTCTTTTTAATCACCGTGTGTCTGTTCCAAGCCCGTGCCGAGCGCGTGCTGGCGCAGCGCATCACCCTCCACCAGCAGCAGACGACATTGAAGGAACTGTTCAAGGAAATCCGCCTGCAGCTTGGCTACCATGTCGTTTGGCCGTCGGAAAAGCTTGACGAAAACACGGTCGTCCAGGCCGGTTTCCACGACGCCCCGTTAGACAAGGTTTTGCTGGCCAGCCTGTCGGGGCTGGATGCCACCTATACGATCAAGGAAAAGACCATCGTGATCAAGGAGGCTCCGGCGCCCCGCGGCGGGGGCCGGAGCGGCGCGAAGCCTCGCGTCTCCGGGAACGGGCCGGTGCTGGTCCTCGTCTTCCCCGAGGTAAGGGGACTCGTGGTTGATAGCCTTGGAGCCGCCCTACCGGGCGCTTCCGTACGTGTGAAAGGCTATCGGTTGGCCACCAAGACCGACCAGCGCGGAGCCTATTTGCTTCGTGACGTCCCAGACGATGCCCTACTGGAAATCAGCTACGTCGGCTACATCACGCAAGAAGTAAAGGCGGCGCCCAACGTGCCGACGATCATATTACGGGCGGCTCCTTCCGCGCTGGAGGAAGTGGAAGTCAACGCGGGGTACTACACGGTCAAAGACCGGGAGCGTACGGGTAACATCAGCCGGGTCACGGCCGAGACCATCCAGCAGCAACCCATAAACAACCCGTTGGGGGCCATGATCGGCCGGATGCCGGGCGTCCAGGTCACGCAGCAATCGGGCGTTCCCGGTGGCGCGTTCAGCATTCAGATCCGGGGGCGGAACAGTTTGCGCGCCGAAGGCAATGCGCCACTCTACTTGATCAACGGGGTGCCCTTCACGTCCAATTCCATGATATCGACGGTGGGCGGTGGAATCATTCAAAACGGCAGCCCGTTGGTGTCCATCAACCCGGATGACATCGAAAGCATCGAGGTACTGAAAGATGCGGATGCCACGGCCATCTACGGATCGCGAGGCGCGAATGGCGTGGTACTGATTACCACGAAGAAAGGGAAGGCCGGGAAAACCCGGTATGGCGTCGATTTTATGCAGGGCATCGGCAAGGTCCCCCAATTCCTCGACCTGCTGAATACACAGCAATACGTGGAGATGCGCACGGAGGCATTGAAGAACGACGGTTTATGGGACATCCGTGAGTTTTTACACAATGATTTGCCAGATATTTTCATCTGGGACACCACGCGCTATACGGACTGGCAGCGGGAGCTGATTGGGGGTACGGCCCAGACGACCAATGCCCGGTTGTCCGTTTCCGGAGGCAATGAAGATACCCAATTTGCATTCGGGGGCGGATACTACAGGGAATCGACGGTATACCCGGGGAGTGGAGATCTGCAACGTTTATCGGGGAACCTGAACCTCAACCACGCTAGTTCGGATAAACGGTTCCATGCGAACATATCCGTTAATTACAGCGTTAATCGGAACGATATGGTGGCAGGAGATTTTACCGGTACGGCTTTTACGCTCGCGCCAACAGCGCCCGCGTTGTACACCGCGGAAGGGGAATTGAACTGGGACTGGGAAAATTGGTGGATTCAAAACCCGTTAGGACGGCTGAACAACCGTTATGACAATAACACCAACAATCTGGTTGCGAACGGAGACATCGGTTACCGGATACTCCCTGGCCTCAATTTTAGGACACGGGTAGGCTATACGACCATGCAAGTACAGGAGCTTTCGATTTCACCATTGAGCGCAAGACCCCCGCAATTTCGGGCAGGCACTACTGGAACTTCCCAATTTGGTGCCAATTCCATCAACACGTGGATTATAGAACCTCAGATTGACTACGCCAAATCACTGGGAGCAGGGACGTTGGCCGCACTGGTAGGCGCAACGTTTCAGGAATCGCGGCAGGAGGGCAATACCATTACTGCCACCGGCTACACGAGTGATGCATTATTGGGCAACATCCTGGCCGCCCCGAACAGGCAGGTCACCAGCGCAAACTATGCGCAATACCGTTATGCCGCCCTGTACGGTCGGTTAAATTATACCTGGAAGGACAGGTACATCATCAACGCCACCGGACGCCGGGACGGGTCAAGCCGTTTCGGACCCGGCCGGCAATTCGGCAATTTCGGCGCGGTAGGGGCAGCCTGGGTGTTCACCAACGAGGATTTCATCAAAAACGGCGCGAGCTTCATCAGCTATGGAAAGCTCCGGGCCAGTTTCGGTACGACAGGCAGTGATGCCATCGGCAACTACCAGTACCTCCATACCTATTCAGCGACCACCTATCCTTACAACGGGACTACCGGCCTGTATCTCACTCGCCTGTACAATCCGGATTACGCTTGGGAAACCAACCGGAAAGTGGAAGCTGGTTTGGAGTTGGGCTTGATTAGGGATCGGATCTTCGTTTCGGCCAGTTGGTACCGGAACCGGTCTTCGAACCAACTTGTCGGGTTACCGTTATCCGTCATCACGGGTCAGCCCAGCGTGCAGTTTAATCTCCCGGCCACCGTGGAAAACCGCGGTTGGGAATTTGAACTGAACACAACAAACATCGGCAACCAGCAATTCCGATGGACAACGGCGATTAACTTCACCCTGCCCAAGAATGAACTGCTTGCGTTTCCCAACCTCGAAGCCTTTCCGGCCTACCGCAATCTTTACCAGGTAGGCAAGTCGGTTTATACATTACGAACACTCAAATCGACCGGGGTAAATCCGCAGACCGGTGTTTATACCTTCGAGGATGTGAACGGGGACGGTAGCATTTCCACGGCCACGGACGGTCAATTCCTGAAAGAAATTGCTCAGCAATACTATGGCGGGATTAATAACGGCTTTAATTATAAGGAATTTCAATTGGACATATTCTTTCAGTTTGTCAAACAAACCGGCCGTAACTATTACTATACATTTCAACAGCCAGGCGCATTTTCCAATCAGCCTGCCTCGGTACACAAGCGTTGGCAGACACTCGGAGACGTTACTGATATCCAGCAATACACATTAATAGGTGCAGGAGCCGCGGCGTATGTAAATAATATGTTGTCCGATAACGCCATATCAGATGCCTCTTTCCTTCGATTGAAGACGGTCTCCCTTTCATGGGAACTACCGGCGAAGATAATGAACAAGGCCCGGATGACCAATGGGAGGATATTCCTGCAAGGCCAGAACCTGTTTACGATCACCAACTTTTTGGGGATGGACCCAGAAAACCAGAACCTCAATGCGCTGCCCCCCCTTAGGATGATGACAATCGGTACACAAATCACCTTTTAACGCGCCAGATATGAAAACGATTAACTACATATGGACTATTGGCAGTCTATTATTCGCTTCGTGCGGGGACTTCCTCCGGATCGACCCGCCTAAAACAGAAGTCGTCGCCGAGACTGTTTTTACAGATGACGTGACGGCCGTCAGTGCCCTCCGCGGGATTTATAGCCTGATGATGACGAATCCGAGTTTCACAAATGGTGAAATCGACCGGTTTGCGGGCTTGTCTGCCGATGAATTCTCCAACTACAAAAATGAAAACGAACAGCAACAATTTTTCTTTCCTTCCCTGTTGGCCACCAACAATGTCGTCTACAGCGTATTCTGGAAAGAAGCTTACCTGTACATCAGCAATGCAAATGCGCTGCTGGAAGGGATTCAATCCGCGGCTGCGATCTCTGAGGACGCGAAAGGCAAACTGGAAGGAGAAGCTAAATTTATCCGCGCGTTTTGCCATTTTTACCTCGTTAACCTGTTCGGGGATGTGCCGTACGTCACGTCGACCGACTATCGGATTAATTCGGCGTTGGCACGAATCCCCAAGGAGCAGGTTTACGGACATATCATCAACGACCTCTTAGACGCCCAACGATTGTTAGCCGATGACTTTTCATTCGCCAACAACCAGCGGAGCCAGCCGAACAGGGGGGCTGCGACGGCGTTGTTGGCCCGTGTTTACCTGTATACAGGCGCGTGGGCAAATGCCGAAAGCCAGGCCACGTCGTTGATTACCAATTCAAATGTATATTCATTGGGCAGTGATTTAAATACCATTTTTTTAGCCAACAGTTCGGAGGCTATCTGGCAACTGCAACCGGTAAGACCCGAACAGGTCACGATGCAAGGGCAATTATTTATACTCGCAACCCCACCCGCAAGTTCGTTCGGCGGGGTATCACTACGGGATGGATTATTGACGTCCTTTGAAACCGGTGATGACCGCCGGACAGCTTGGGTAGGTACGTATCTGGATGGTGATCAGGCCTATTATTACCCGAACAAATACAAATATCGTGCTTACGCCACCACCAACCTCACCGAGTACGCCATGGTGTTACGGCTTGCCGAACAATACTTGATCCGGGCGGAGGCAAGGGTGCAACAGGATAAGTTAGCCCTGGCCATTGCCGACGTCGATGCGATCAGGAACCGCGCAGGGTTGCCGTTGATCGGGAATACCAATCCATCAATCGGTAAATCCGACTTATTGTTGGCCATCGAACAGGAACGGCGCATTGAATTTTTCGCGGAATGGGGTCATCGCTGGCTCGATTTGAAGCGCACCGACCGGGCCAATGCCGTGCTCAGTAGTATCAAAACAGACTGGCAGGAAACGGACGTGTTATATCCGATACCGTTATCCGAGATATTGGTAAACCCCAATCTCACCCAAAACTTAGGTTATTAAAGTGTCGCGGTACCGTTCTAGAAAGGCAGACCTACCTGCAGGCGTCTTTCTGGAAGACATTCCGTGGATAGGTCAACTTCGTATTTTATTATAATTTCCTTACATGAGATTCATCGTACTGAGCATTTTATTTTCTATTTTGAGTTTTTCCGCCTGGTCCCAAGCGAAAGACGCCGTTCCTACGCTAAAGATTGGAGACAAGGCCCCGGACATCAATGTCTTTAAATGGGTCAAAGGCAACCCAATCGACCAATTCGAGCCGGGACAAGTCTACGTCGTCGAATTCGGGGCAACCTGGTGCGTACCCTGCAGGGCTGCCATTCCCAAATTGACGGAGTTGTCCCGGAAATATCGAAACGACGGGGTTACCGTAGCAAGCTTCTTCGTGATGGAGGTCAACACCGACCCCGTCGGTGCCGAAAATCCAGCCTACGTTACCCGTGTCGAAAAATACGTCGAGAAACAAGGCGATGGAATGGACTATACGGTCGCGATTGACGGTCCGGACAAGAATATGGAAAACACGTGGCTAAAAGCGGCCGGGAAGGTCGGCATTCCCTATGTGTTTGTCATTGACAAACAAGGCCTTATTGCTTGGATCGGGAGCGATATGAGCCAAGTTGACGCAGTTATCCAATCTGTCAAGCACCCGGATTATGACATAAGCAGCCTGATTCCCGCCCATCCAACGCAAGCTTCAGAACAAAATTGGCACGAATCAGCCGATAAAGGACTGGACAATGAGGACGTACTGCAATTGTCTTTATTAACGAAGTACCAACCGGGACAGGCCGGGAAAGCGACCGGGCCATATATCGCAAATTATGATTTTGATAAAGAACACAAAATGCGGGGCAAGGTGATTGCTGTCGGGGAATCACTGAGGCGGCTGTATTACATGGCCTTTGCAGACAGCCTTTGGAATTATCCGATGTTTCCGCGGGTGGACACCGGGGTGTATCCCGATACCATCAAATACCCCGGCCAGCGCAGGTCCTACGGGCGGTTCTGGTACCGGCCGGTTTTGGAGGTCCAGGATTCCATCCCGTTTGAATCGAAATACGGTGAAGCCCCCAATCGCTATAACTACTTCCTGAAAATCCCGAAAGAGCATGCCACGGCCAAGCGCGTGCAGGAAGCCATGCAAGCCGACCTGCACAAGCACTTTGGATACGAGGTGACCGTGGAGAAACGGGACATGCCGTGTTGGCGTTTGGTGGTGATGGATGAAAGCAAGATCCGTCGAAAACCCAGTGGGGGTGCTTACGCCATGTATGAAAACGAGAACGGGAGTTATGTATTTGAGAACGGCGAAGTGCGTGACATCATCTTCCAGTTGGAAATCCGGTATGGGTATATGAATATCACTGAATTAGTGGAACATCCTCATCTGGAACCCCCGTTTATCGATGCCACGGGCATCACCGGAAAGATCGACTATGTATTCGATGCGGAGTCGGCAGGCCGGATCATTGCGGAACCACAAGGCGGCCCACCTTTTACGGTTCTTGACTATAAAAAAGCCCTGAACCAAATGGGCTTTGACTTGGTCAAGGGGGTAAAGGAGATGGACGTGGTCGTGATCCGGGATGCGAAACACTGATTTCAAGTTAACGAAGATGAAGGCGAGTTTTTTTTACCGGGTGTTGGTCTTCCTTGTCATCGCGTTGCAGGCTTGTGCCGCCCAGCGGCTGCCGGTGCGGGAGGTGGATACATTGCGTACCGTGGGTGAGCTTACCCGGCAGACACCGTTGAGCGACGACCAATTGGAATCGTGGCCTCACTTGGATATCATCGCAGACTCCGTGCCGGGCATAAGCCTTGCGAAGGCACATGCATTTCTCAAGGGGAAGCAGTCAAGGGAAGTCGTCGTTGCCGTCATCGACGGTAGCCTGGATGTCGACCACGAGGACTTAGCGGGTATCATCTGGACAAACAACGGGGAAATACCGGGTAATGGGATAGACGACGATGGGAATGGTTTTGTCGACGATGTACACGGTTGGAATTTCTTGGGGAGCGGCAAGGGCAATCTATTCGAAGCGCAACTGGAAATCACCCGCACCATCAGTAAGCTGGCCGACCGGTTCGAAGGGAAGGCAGTGGACCGGATCCCCACGGCGGATACGGCTGATTTCAACCGGTATCAACGGTTGAAGCCGATTTTTGAGCAGGAAGCGGAGACCGCCAGCAAACGCTATATGGAAATAATCGGCCAATACGAAGGCCCTGCAGGAGGCGAAAACCTCAAGCCGCACATCCAGCGACTGGAAGCCGAGAACAGATTCCATTACAACCTGCATTTCGACCCACGCGGAATCATCGGGGATGATCCCGACGACCTGGATGACAACGGCTACGGCAATCCCGATGTCGGCGTTTTCAAGGAAAAGGACGGCCACGGAACACATGTCGCGGGGATCATCGCGGCCATGCGGAACAACGGCGTGGGGGTGAATGGAATAGCGGACCATGTTCGCATCATGGCCATCCGGGCCATACCGCAGGGCGACGAATACGACAAGGATGTCGCCTTGGCCATCCGTTATGCGGTGGACAACGGGGCTTGTATCGTCAACATGAGTTTCGGGAAGGACTACTCACCCCACAGCGCGTGGGTGTACGATGCCCTAAAATACGCGGAAAGCAAGGATGTGCTACTCGTACAGGCCGCCGGGAACAATCACCGCAACCTGGATAGCGTCGATGTCTTCCCCAACGATTCACGTAACGGCGCGGTCGAGTTCGTGGATAACTTCATTGCCGTAGGTGCGGTCAACCGGAGCCTGACCAAAAAAATGGTGGCCCAGTTTTCCAACTATGGAAAGGAGCGGGTTGATCTGTTCGCACCGGGTACCGAAGTCTATTCCACGCTGCCCGGTAACCGATATGGATTTGACCATGGCACGTCCATGGCGGCGCCGATGGTTGCGGGTGTCGCGGCGTTGATCCGCTCGCATTATCCCAAACTGACCGCGGCACAGGTAAAAGGTATCCTGATGGAGTCGGGGGTTGGATTCGACAACCTGGTTGTTGTTCCCGGTGGTTTTAAAGCCAGGGATTTCGAGGATCTATCCGTTTCAGGAAGGATCTTGAATGCGTACAATGCGGTCATCCTTGCTGAAAGGTTAAGCCAAAAGGAGTGAGCATTCCATGCGTTTGCAAAGCAGTCCCTTGTCAAATTGGGACGAGGGCTGCTTGTTTCAAGTCCGGAAGACCGGAAGCAAAACACCAAGACACAACACAAAAAGAACCACTAACGATTCACCATGAACGACAACGAAAAGAAAGACCAACCCCTCTTCGCCTCGCTCACCCTGCACGACGGCCGCATCATCAAGATCTACGGCCACATGCCCGCATTGGAGTTGAAGAAGCTGATGGATGTGTTCACCAAGCAGGTACGGGACAATCCGGAGGTGGAGATACGGGATGTGTACAACCAATAGATGAAGTGACGAATAACTGGAAAAAACTACCCATGGACCACACCACCGGCGAAGCCGTAAAACACATCCGGATAAAACAGGGACTCGACATCCCTACACTGGCGATCGTCCTCAACATCTCCAGCCTCCACCTCTTCGACATCGAGAACGACCGCTGCGAGCTGAGTTTCCTCGTGGCGCGGCGGCTGCTGGCCTTCGCGGGCACGACGATGGAGGAATTCGCGGGGACGCTCTCCGACAGGGAGCTCGGCAGGACGGACTTCGCCCCGCTGAAGTATTGGCAGAAGAAGAGGAAACGGAAGCCGCTGAAAAATTTTTAGTCTGCATACCTTATGAAAACACAGCATTTCGAGATCCATTGGCCGGCGGACATGCGGCCCCAGAAAGCCTTTCCAACCGCGCTTCCCGACGTTTTCCAGCCCCTGTACACCGGGCTGGAAAACGCCTGGGTAAGC
>JBBCJB010000019.1:0-176206 GCA_037190485.1 Parapedobacter sp. | reverse complement strand
TGGCCGACCTGAACACATCGGGCGGCACGGGCGTGATCTGGTACGCAGCTGCGACGGGCGGCACGGCCCTCGCGCCGGCGACGGCCCTGGCCAGCGGCACCTACTATGCGGCCCAAGTCATTGGTGGCTGCGAGAGCGCGGTGCGCACGGAAGTGACGGTTACCATCACGGTGGTACCTGCACCGGCGCTTGACGAATTGGCGCAGGCGTTCTGCGAGATCGACGGCGCCACGGTAGCCGATTTGAACACATCAGGGGGCATGGGTGTCATCTGGTATTCGGCAGCGACCGGCGGTACGGCCCTCGCACCGACGACGGCCCTGGCCAGCGGCACGTACTATGCGGCCCAAGTCATTGGTGGCTGCGAAAGCGCGGTGCGCACGGAAGTGACGGTTACCATCACGGTGGTACCTGCACCGACGCTTGACGAATTGGCGCAGGCATTCTGCGAGATCGACGGCGCCACGGTTGCCGACCTGAACACATCGGGCGGCACGGGTGTCATCTGGTACGCTGCCGCCACGGGCGGCACGGCTTTGGCACCGACGACGGCCCTGGCCAGCGGCACCTACTATGCAGCCCAAGTCGTTGGTGGCTGCGAAAGCGCAGTGCGCACGGAAGTGACGGTGACGATCACGGTTACGCCTGCACCGACGCTTGACGAATTGGCGCAGGCATTCTGCGAAATCGATGGCGCCACGGTGGCCGATTTGAACACATCAGGGGGCACGGGCGTGATCTGGTACGCTGCCGCCACGGGCGGCACGGCCCTTGCGCCGGCGACGGCCCTGGCCAGCGGCACGTACTATGCGGCCCAAGTCGTTGGTGGCTGCGAGAGCGCGGTGCGCACGGAAGTGACGGTGACCATCACGGTGGTACCTGCACCGACGCTCGATGAGCTTGAGCAAACGTTCTGCGAGATCGACGGCGCCACGGTTGCCGACCTGAACACATCGGGCGGCACGGGCGTGATCTGGTATTCGGCAGCGACCGGCGGTACGGCTTTGGCACCGACGTTACCATTGGCCAGCGGCACCTACTATGCAGCCCAAGTCGTTGGCGGCTGCGAAAGCGCAGTGCGCACGGAAGTGACGGTGACGATTACCCCACATGCCACTGCAAGTGACATCGATACCGACGATGCCACGATTTGCGCCGGCGATAGCCACGTACTGACCGCAAGTAGCGCAATCCCGAATGCGGTCTTTACATGGTACGCGGATGCGGACCTGACGCAGCCATTGAGCAGTGTGACGGTCAGCCCCGCTGTGACGACGACTTACTATGTCACCGTCAGTGGCGACGGCTATTGCGAGAATACACCGGGCACGGCGGCAGCCGTCGTGGTGACCGTGAACAGGCGCTCCACATCGGTCGACATCACGGCCGTAGGTGGGACGATCTGCCCCGGTGAGGACGTTACGCTGACGGCGAGCAGCACGACGGTCACCAATCCGATATTTACGTGGTATGCCGATGCCCAACTGACCCAACCGTTGACTAGTACAACGGTAAGCCCGACGGTGACTACGAGGTATTATGTCACGGTGCGTGGGGATGGCGTGTGCGGCGGTACGGCGACTACTGCCGCCTCGGCAACGGTAACGGTCGATCCGCGCGCCACGGCCGATGCCATTGGTGAGATCACGATCAACAACCAAGCGCCCAGCGCCGAGATTTGTATCGAAGCCGACGAAGAAACGGTGCTTCGCGCATCGCTGAGTGCCACGAGTGCCATACAGAACCCTGTCTTCCACTGGTACGCCAGCGATGGTACGGCCCTGGCTGATGGTGAAAACGGCGTATTGAATCTCGGTGTCCAAGCGCCAGGTACGTACACGTACCATGTCGGCGTGAGCGGTGATGGAACCTGTGAGACAGCGGCTGCGGATCGCACTGCGGTGACGTTCTCGATTGCGTTCTGCAGGTCTGAACTCCGTATCACCAAAGTTGCCGACCAGGCACGGGTCATCGCGGGTCAACAGACCACCTTCACCGTGACCGTTAGGAACGACGGTCCTGTAGACATCGAGGTCGGCGAAGTGATCAGACTTCGAGAGCGCCCGGGTATAGGGGTGGTCATCACCCGGTACGCGGTTACCTCGGGCAATGCCACGGTGACTGGAAGCGCCAATGCGGCATCGGTGACCACAACCGGCGTTGTTCCGGTCAACGGCACCATTGTGCTGCGCATTACGGCGACCGTTGACGCAGACGCTCCGGCCACCATCACCAACGGCATCGATGTATGGGGCCCGAATCAGGATCCCGAAACCGAAGACCCGGATGATGAAGACGATACGCCACCGATTCCAGTCGACCGCGTGTCGAATATGGGCATCACCAAGGTGGCCGATCAAGACCGTGTCAGGGCAGGGACGAATACCACGTTCACCGTAACCGTCACCAACAATGGACCGTCGGTAGCCTTGTCAGGTAAAGCGATCGAGTTGCGCGAAATGCCAAGCGAAGGCCTGACGATAACCGGCTATGAGGTCATCAGCGGCCCGGCTACCGTTGCCGGAAGCGGCAATACGGCTACGTTGACCACGACAGGCAAGCTGTTGCTTGGCGGCACCATCGTCATCAAGGTAACGGCTGCTGTCTCGGCGGATGCGCCTGCAACGATTCGCAACGGTATCAGCGTATGGGGTCCCGACAAGGATCCCGAGACCGAAGACCCGGACGACGAAGACGAAACCCCGGAAATCCCGGTCGATCCGAACCGGACGCTCAGCATCACCAAAGTGGCCGATCAATCGGTGGTTACGGCGGGTCAGGCCACCACGTTCACCGTGACCGTGACCAACAATGGCCCGTCACGGATCGATGCGAACGAAGCCATCCTGCTTGAGGAACGCCCGGGAACAGGCGTTTCGATCACGGGCTATGAGATTGTCTCGGGTGCCGCATCGATTGCCGGAACAGGCAATAACGCAACGATCACGACAACCGGGGTGTTTGCTACCGGTAGCGACATCGTGATCCGCGTCACGGCGATGGTCGCAGAGACCGCTTCCGGTACGATTACGAACGGTATCGCCGTTTGGGGGCCGGATAAGGATCCCGACGACGATCCGGACGACGAAGACAATACCGGGCCGATTCCGGTAGACGCCGCACTGGTTATCCCGAACGTGTTCACGCCGAATGGCGATGGCTTGAACGATCGGTTCGTGATCAGGAACCTCCTGCAATACCAAGGCAGGGAACTACTGGTGCTCAATAGGTGGGGCAACCAGGTGTACAAGAGCGACAATTATAATAACGATTGGGATGGCGGCACACTGGCTGAAGGTACGTATTACTTTATCTTGCGCGTACGCAGCGGCAACAACGGTGAGTGGCAGACGTACAAAGGACCGGTAGCGATCATTAGAGTAACGGGCCGTTAGTTGCAGTAACCTGTCGGGGCCATGGCCCCGACAGGTTTAACCAATGACGGTGAAAAGACCAACATCCACTAAGACATAACGACATGAAGAAGTATTTTTTTGCATTACTGATCATCGCCCTGGCTGCACCTTCGTTTGCCCAGCAGGTAGCCCAATATAGCCAGTACATGTTCCATGGATTATACATCAATCCAGCGTATGCGGGCTATCGCGGGCCGGTCAATTTCCATAGCTATTACCGCTCGCAGTGGACCGGCATGCCGGACGGCCCACGTACGATTGCGCTGGCGGCGGATATGCGTACACCCAGTGACAACGTTGGGCTCGGCGTGAATCTCATGACCGATCGCGTCGGACTGGAAAAGCGCGTTTACGCCTATGCGAACTACGCCTATCGGTTGCGCGTGGGCTGGGATCCCGAAGACCGACTGTCGTTCGGGTTGGGGTTAGGGGTCATCCATTCCGGATTCGACAATGCCTCGGCAAGGACGCTGGATCCCGAGGCCCTCAACATCGAAAACTCCTTCCTGCCCGACGCGCGTTTCGGTGTTTACTACTCCAACAACACGTTTTTTGCTGGAGTAGGTGCCGATAATTTGATTTCCAGGTTGGTATTCAATGCAGACAATGGGAGTACGCGCATACCCCCGATTACCCAGTATTACGTCACCGCAGGTGGCATCGTCCCCTTAAGCAACGACATTTTGCTCAAGCCCTCGTTTTTGGTCAAGAATGCCAACAACGCCGGCGGGCGTGCTTGGACCACCGACCTCAACGCGGCGGCGATCTTTGCGGAGCAGTTTACGGTCGGACTGTCGTATCGAACGGCCATCTCCAGTGGGAGGTCTCTTTCTGACGCGCTGAAGCGACCGAATTCCGTGATTGCCCTCGTTGAATTCGTGGCTGCCGGGCAGTTTCGTATCGGTTACTCATTCGATTATGCATTGAATAGGATCAACAACCAGGTAGGAGGGACCCACGAAGTCTCGATCGGCTATTCATTGACCAAAGGGACACAACGGATGCGTACCCCACGTTATTTCTAATCTAAAAATAATACCGACCTATGAATTTTTTTGACAAGAAGGTTAACTTGGTACTGGGGATCTGCCTGCTGGCAACGATTTCGCTGCAAGCGCAGTATTCGTTGTTGAAGACGGCCGATCGCGAATTTGATGCCTTCAACTTCATCAAGGCCATCGAGCTTTATCAGCGGGCCTATGAAATCAAGGCCGACATCAAGACCGCCGAACGGCTCGCGGAATCCTACTACCATATCCGCAACTACCGGGAGGCGGAAACATGGTATGCAAGGTTGGCCAATCATGACGAGGCCGTGATCGATCATGTGCTGCAATATGGGCATGTGCTGCGCAACAACTCCAAATTCAGGGAAGCCAAGGCGCAGTACCAGCGTGTTGCGCTGAAGGCGGAAGGCATCATCACTTCCGAAGCGTTGGCGATGCTGTATGCCTCTTGCGATTCGGCTGTTGTCTGGCTGGAGAATCCCATCAGGGCCGTCGAGGTAAACAACGAAAAGAAACTGAATACCGCACAAGCCGAATTTGGCGCCACGAAGGGTCCAGACGGCTTTTACTTCGCTTCCGACCGGTTCGACGGGGCTTCCAAGCCCAACGCCATTTATGGTTGGACGGGCAACCCTTACCTGTCCATGTACGTGGCTAAAGCCGATGCGGTGCGCAAGGTAGACGGCAAATGGGGCGATGGCGCGAACCATTTTGGACCGGCCACGTTCTCGGCCGAGCGGAATGAGGTCTACTTTGCGGTAACCCGCGACCTGACGCGTGACGAAAAGCGCCAGGCGGGCAAGGACGTAACGGTGAATATCGAGCTGTTTTCCAATTCGCTGGATGCGTCCGACTGGGGGCAAGGCGCCACGCCGTTCCGGTACAACAACATCACTGCGTGGTCCGTGGGCGATCCATTCCTGAGCGCATCGGGCGATACGCTTTTTTTTACGTCGGATATGCCTGGAGGGAGCGGAGGCACGGATATTTACTACGTGACACGGCAGGCTGGTGGTGAATGGAGTGACGCCGTGAACATGGGGACGGGTGTCAATACGCCCGGCGATGAGCGATTTCCAGGCATGGATGAATACGGCGACTTCTATTTTTCTTCAGACGGACATTTGGGCATGGGCGGCTTGGATGTGTACAAGCTGGACAAGACCGGAGCGACGCCGAGGGCGGTCAACCTGGGGTTCCCTTTCAATTCTCCCTACGATGACTTTTCGATCCGTTTTGACAAGCAGCTGGAAGGGTACGTGGCCTCCAATAGGAGCGGTGGCGCCGGTGCGGACGATATTTACCGGTTCAATTTGAACAAAGTCATCCAGATCGATCTGGAGGGCGGTGTCTATAACGAGAAGACCAAGCTTCCCGTATCAGGCGCCAAGGTAACGCTTACGCCTGCGGGCGATGCGGCCAACGCCGTCGAGGTGAATGCCGGCACGGATGGCAAATTCAAGTTCAATTTGGCCGAGAACACCGATTATACCCTTGGCGCATCGCAGACCGGGTTCCGCGAATTCGTACCGCTCGCGTTTTCGACCAAAGGCCTCGACACCAGCACCACATTGGTGAAAGACATCTTCTTGGCACCGGTCGAAGCGAAGGAGGTCGTGGTGCTCAGGAACATTTATTTCGACTTCGACAAGGCCGATATCCGACCGGACGCCGCATTGGAATTGGATAAGATCGCGGCGTTCCTGAATAGCGACCCAGGATCCCGGATCGAGTTGAGCGCACACGCGGATTCGAGGGGTACCCACGAATACAACATCAAGTTGACGCAGCGCAGGGCTGATTCGGCTGTGGCTTATCTCGCCAGTAAGGGCATCGCGGCCAATCGGCTTGTCGCCAAGGGGTACGGGTTTACCAAATTGGCCAATCAGTGCGCCAAGGGTGTCAAATGTACCGAAGATGAACACCAATGGAATAGGCGGGTCGAGTTTTTCGTCATCGAAAACGATGACTGAAGCGGTATGATGCAGACCGTGAAGCCACCTGCCAGGAACGGGTGGCTTCGCTATTCCTGCTGGTTGACGGCGCCGGGATTGGCTACTTGCATTCCGATAACGAACAGCGCGACCGAGGCGGCAAGCAACAGGATGAAGGCCGTTTCCCAGTTGCCCGCCCAATCATGGATGGCGCCGAAGAGCGGTGGGCCTGCGGCCGCCAGCAAGTAACCGAACGATTGGGCCATGCCCGAAAGCCTTGCCGCATCGGCCGTGTTTTCCGTACGGAGTACGAACCACATCATCGACAGGCTGAAAGCCAGTCCGGTACCGATACCGAACAACACCACGGCGGCAATGATCCAGTCGGTTTTCCAAACCGTGATGAGCAGCATGCTCAATACCAGGGTAACCACGATGAACCATAGGCACGCTTGGTGGCGCGCCAGCTTTCCGATTACGATCGGCCCGATGAACATCACCGGCAGTTGGGTGAGTTGGATCAAGGAGAGCATCCATCCCGATCCCTGGGCCGTCATGCCCCAATCCTGGAGGACCAATGGCAGCCATGCCACTGCGCAATAGAAGAGGAATGACTGCAGCCCCATGAATAGCGTGACGTACCAGGCCTTGCGAAAGCGCAATAGGGAACGGGCGGGCGCTTTGGCATTTCCGGGAGAATCGACTTGGTGTAAGCCGTTTAGCGCTCGAGGCGCCCATACCGTGATGGCAATGACCGAGAATACCAGCCACACGCCGATGGAACCCTGCCAACCCTGCCCTGTCCATTCGCCGATGGCGATGCTGAAACCCGACGCCAGCGAGGCCGTTACGCTCATGGCAATGCTGTAGATGCCGGTGACGAAACCGATTCGATCCGGGAAACGCTCCTTGATGAGCGGGGGCATCAAGACGTTGCCGAAGGCGATGCCGCAACCGATCAGGGAGGCGCCAAGGAACAGCCAGATCGCATGTGGCAGCATGCGGACGAACAGGCCCAACCCGATGGCCAAGAGGGCCACCCATAGGATCGCTTCGATGCGCCATCGGTTGGCAGACCTGGCCGCGATGGGCGAAAAGGCGGCGAAAGCAAGCAGCGGACTGGTGGTGATCAAACCGGTGAGGGCATTGGAAAGGTTGAGCGCCGTTTGGATGGCCGGGATCACCGGGCCTACGCTGGTAATGGGTGCACGGAGATTCGCGGCGATCAACACGATGCCCAGCAGCAGCATGTACTTGCCATACGTCTTTGGCCGATGGGTGTTTGCAATCATGATCGAGCCGCGAAGGTAACGCTTATTTCCCGTATGGAACAAGCCCGTCCGAAAGCCGGATAACTATTGCGTATATTTGCGGCCGATTAACTACGGGTTTGGGCATGATTGGAAATTGGAAGGCGGTATTGTTTGATTTGGATGGGACGCTCATCGATTCGGAGTGGTTCTATTACAAGGCTTGGCGGAAGGCGCTTGATGACTACGGGTTTTCGCTTGGGAGCGATATGTGGATCGGCGAGTTCGCTGGGAAGACCGACGGACAGGCGTTCAAACACCTGGAGCATACGTATGGCTTTACGGTGGATCGGGAGGCTTTCGCTGATCGGGTTCGTACATACATCGCCAAGCAGCATGAAACGGAAACCGTTCCGCTGATGCCTGGCGTGGCCGATTTGATTGATTTCTTGCACGGCCGCGGCATCATCATGGCCGTCGTGACCTCCAGTAAGCGTGAGGTGGCCACCTATCACCTGGAGCGAAACGGGATCAGGTCCTTTTTCCGGGTGTTGGTTACCCGTTCGGAAGTGCAAAACCCGAAGCCGGATCCGGAACCGTATGCCCTATGCGTGGCACAGTTGGGCTTGCAGCCTCGGGATTGTCTGGTGCTGGAAGATTCCGTCACCGGTGCCACGGCGGCCAAAGCCGCCGGATTGACGTGTTTTGGCGTGCAGACCCACGAATCCATCCGGCAGGCGCTGCGCGTGGATCATACGTTCGACAACCTCCATGAGGTGCGCGAATACTTGGAAAACAGGCAAACGCTTCACGGATGACCCCATCCGTGAAGCGTGCAAGCGGTTGGTTCGCTGGCTGTACCAGCCCAGGATGGATCAAAGATCGCCCATGATCTCGGCCAGCACCTCGTGCAATCGCTCGTCGCGCAGGTTTGACGCGACGATCTTGCCGTCGGGATCGATCAGGTAGTTCTGCGGGACACCCCGTACGCCGTATTGCACGGCGACGGCGTTGCTCCAGCCCTGCAGGTCGGAGACATGTATCCACGGCAGGTCATCTTTCTCGATGGCCTTCAGCCAAGCCGCGCGGGTGTTTTTGTCGTCCAGCGAAACCGCGAGTACTTCCAAGCCTTTTGGTTTATACGCATCATAGGCCTTTTTGAGATTGGGGTTTTCCGCTCGGCATGGGCCGCACCAGCTGGCCCAGAAGTCCAGGAGTACGTATTGTCCGCGGAAGTCGGACAGGCTAACGGGCTTGCCGTCGATATCGGCTTGCGTGAAGTCGGGGGCGACTTTCCCAAGCTGGATGGTCTTTTCCGCTTCGATACGGGCCTCCAAGCCTTTGGCGATGCTGTGATTGCGCACGTTTTCCGACAAGTTGGCGAGCATGGGCTCGATTTCGCTGAGTGGACGGCTGTTGGCCACATCACGAAGGGCTTCCGCCGCGAAAATCGAGGTCGGATTGTCCTTGGCGAATTCAAGCTCTTTTTGCCTGCGCGCTTCCAGGATGCCATCGACCTTTTCCCGTAGGGCATTCATCTTGGTGTTGTAGGCCGTATCCGTTTGCGATATGGACATCGCAGTCTTGCTGGCGTTGTCCATGATGGCAATGAAACAGCCGCCGATTTCGTCCAGGAAGGCCCTGTATTCGTCGTGCAGCGGCGAGCCCGTTATGGTGGCGCTGGTCAACGAGTCGGAAATTGCCATGTCATATTCCTCATTGCCTATAAAGAAATACAGCCGGTCGCCGACGTTCTGGATCATGTACTTGCCTTGGCCTTCGTGGTCGAATACCATCCGGGCAAAGTTGGGTTCGGCAACTTTGCCTACAAAAGAAAATTTGCCGTCTTTGACGATGGTCGAATCGCTTTGGCCGCCGTCCACGCCTTGGTAGTCAAAATAGACTTTACGGCCTTCTTTTGCGGCTGGCACCGTGGCTGTGATCTTGAAGCCCGCTTGCTGGGCACACAGGCTTGCTGGTGCCAATAGAACGACTGCGATCCCAATTTTGAGTATGTTCATATTATTTCGTTTTTTGCTAGTGTCGTGTTCGTCAGTTCCTGAAAGCGATGTCAACGGGATAGCCCGGTATGCCATCGATCTGTCCGGTCAGGTCGCCGTTGCGTCCCGTCTGGATGGCAAGGTAGTATAGGCTGTTGCCCGAACCGACCACCAAGGTGTTTTCGTTGTCCGCGAACTTGACCATCGTCACGGCCGACGCGAAACCGGTGCCCAGTTCCCGGATGTCTTCGTTGAGCGGGTTGTACCGATAAACCTTGTTTCCTGAGGCCATGTAAATCACGCCATTTCGTGCGGCGAGCAGCTTGGTGCCGTCGCCGAAAAGTCCCTGCCGTACAAATGGCCGCTTGTGGATGGGGGTAAAGGTGAATGGCCCGTTGAAATTGACGGTGAATGCCAGTTCATGGATCGTGCCGTCGCTGCCCTTTACGTAGGCATACGTCTCGGAATTGTTCACCTGTACGATGTCGACCAGGTCCATCCCCACATGGAGTGGGTCGAATATGCCGGTGTTGGTTACCGTATACATGGTGCCGAAGAAGGTGGGGTTGCCGTACAGATTGAAGCGTAGGAACTGCTTTTTCAGCCGATCGAACGCAATAAAGCTGTATTGGCCATTCACGGTGCTCAATACAAACTTCGGGGCGAGCTCATAATCGCCATCGGCGTATGTACCAAACATGCCATAGGTGGGCGCCTGATCCCACGTGGTTGTGGTGCCACCATAGAATTTGCCGTTGATCACGCCCATCATGACGCCTTGATCGTGCCGTTGCATCGAACCCACCTCAATGGTGGGGGGCGCCAAGAAGAAATTGTTCGCCAAGGTGTTTGGATTGATCGGGTCGTCTTGCATCGTGGTTACGCTGAGCCGTACTCCGCCATGGCGCGTGATGATCCAATAGCCGAGCGGCGTGCCACCCGTGAACTGGTTGTTCAGGTAGAACAGGTGCAGCGGATCGTTAGGCAATTGCTTGCCATTGATGGCCTCGTAAACCCGTGGTTGCACCGAGCTATCCGGTTTGATGAACGAGAACTGCGTCACGCCGTTTTCCACGCTGAGCACCGTCGTGCCGCGTACGAACTCGGTAACGCCTTGGATGATGAACCGATGGAAATAGCGCATGCCGTTGGTTTTGTTATGCACCGAAAGCCGTGCCCGATACCGGTTGGCTTGCAGCCCAAATACGATGCGCAGGGAAGGGCCGGTAAAGTGATACGCGCCTACGGGTGCGTCGGGCGCATCAACCTGCCATTCCAGCTCGATGTCGGCATCCGGCGATGCGGTGATCCGGGGCTCGATGATGAGGCTGTCGCCCACGACCGCTTCATAAAGCGTATCCAGGTTATGCACCTCCGGCGTTTCCGGCATGTTGATGTCGTAATTCCCCTTGTCTTTATAGCATGCGGCGCATACGATGGCTGCAATGCCGGTTAGGATTAATAGTCTTTTCATTTACCTGATCTCCTGTCCGTTTTCGTCCAAAAAAAAGTACCTCGCTGCTATTTCGCTGTATTGCAGGCGCAGTTTGCGCGCCGGGTTTTCAACGTGGTAGAAATCATATCCCGCCGTCGATCCCGCCGTAACCGGCTCTAGCACATAGCCTTTTTCCGGGTTGTTCTGGACCCAGGCAAACGGGTTGTTGAGCATCATGGTGAGCAGGCTAGCGAAGTACAGGTTTTTTGGCGCATCGAGCCCGGAGGTCGTCAATTCGGTCTGACCAGTTACTAGGATAAACAGCTGGTGCTTTACCCTCGAATATGGGGCGAGTGGCCAAGCGTCCCACCAGTGGGGTTTTTCCAGCCGGGCCGAAAAGACCACCTTGGCGCGGATGATGTCTGGGTTTTCGATGCCGAAGTCTTCGGTAGCCTTAAGCTTGATGATCACCGATACGGACTTTTCCTCCAGGTCCGGGGCATTGTAGATGATCAAGGGCAAGTACGCCCACCCCGAATCGGCCGCCAGGGCATACTCGGGTTCAAGCGGTTTGTAATGTTGCCCCGCTACCGCCGAAGACGAGTCCTGTTCCACATAGGCCGCATAGCGCCGCGCCCGATTTTCGCGGATCCCGGTAAGACGGGTCAGGATGTACACCGTATCCTGCGCCTTGGTCATGTCATAGGCAAACGTGTAGATGATACTGTCACGTGAGTTGTCGTCCAACTGGAAAAAAATGTTGGCGGGGTGGTCATAGGTTGGCAGTGTCGCTTTCTCGCAACCGATGGCCATGAGAACCATGATGGCTCCCGTGGCAACGCATGTCTTTATTTGATTCTTTGGCATGATATACTTATTTAGCGACCACCATATTGGATTTCGTCATTGGGTAGCGGAAGCACGAACACGGCATTTGAGGCCGGTATGGGCACGCCATTGAGCGTAGGGAAAGATCGATTCAGCCGCTTATAGGTGTAGAAAAGTTGGCCTTCCGCAAACAGTTCCTTGCGGTACTCGCGCACCAGGGCATCCATGAACTGTTCTTCGTTGGCCGCCGAAAGCGGCTCGCCGATGCCACGTACCGTACGGACTTCATCCACCAGCGCAGCCGCGGCGACCGGGTTGGACGGATAGGTGCATTCGGCCGCGATGTAATACAATTCGCTGATTCGCAACGCGGGGGCCATCAAGTAATGCAGGTTCGCTTGTTCGCTGTCACTGAATCGGTTACGGCGATATTTGTGGATTTCGGTGCTGAACACGTTGTTGGAACTTGTCGTGGTTAACCACTGGCGGTAGCGTTGGTCGGTGGCGCCTGCCCCCGCCACTTCGTAGATGGCGCGGCCGGCATCTTGGGGAAGGTGCATCCCACTGTTGCCGGCACGGAACCAACCGTCGTTGTAATCGAAGTTCTTGTTCGGGATGTACCAAGCGAAGACAAGCTCTTTGTACAGGATGCGGTCTTTTTTGTCATCGTCTATCGCCAGGAAATCCGCATTAGCGGTCCAAGGGAATTTTCGTGCGCCAATGACTTCGTTGGCTTGGATCAGCGCATTGGCCTTGTCTTGTTTATACAGGTAAACACGTGCCAATACACCCGATACGGCAAAGTAGTTCATCCGATGGCGCCTGTTCTGTAAAAACAGATTCGGGTCGCGCGCTTCCGTGTTTTTCAACGTATCGCTTACGGTGGGGTATCCGACGATGTAGCCGGCGTCGCGAATCGGATCTTCGTTAAGCAATTGTTTCGCCAGCACCAAATCCTTTATAACGGAATCTAGCACGGACGAGACGGTAGCAATAGGGGTGGTAAGATTGCCGTATTGCGTCACGTAGGGTATCCCTTCCGCCTGTGGGCCACTTGCGAAAGACGGCGCGAACAGGCGGAGTGCGTCAAAGTGAAGGTAGGCCCTCAGGGCCAGCGCTTCGCCTTTGATCAATGCCTGCATGCCGGGCGAGAACAGCTGCGGACGCTTGTCGATGTGCTCGAGAATCACGTTGCAGTTCACGATCGCGTGGTAAAGACCTTTCCAGATGTCGTCTTTGCGTGCGATGAAGTGGCCGTCGTTATACAGCAATCGGCTTGTTTGTTCGTAACCGTAGGGATCGCGGAACCCGGTATTGTAATTCTGCGCCAGGACCTCCGGCGTACCGATGGTCAGTTCCTTGCCATAAAGGTCGTTCTCGGTACACCGGGTGTAGATGCCGATAAGGGCCTCCTCAAAACCGGTTTGCGTGGAGAAGAGCTCGTCTTGGTCTACTTGGGTTTCAGGCCGGATATCCAGCCACTTACCGCAGGACGCGAAGCTGCCCAAGAGCATGATGAGGGGTATGATGTATGTTTTCATTGTGTCTAAAACAGTTTGAGCCATAAATACCTAAAACGATGCTTGCAGTGAAAAGGTAACGCTGCGCGCGAATGGATAATTGATGCCGCGTTCTTCCACGACCGATGACCACCGGAACAGGTCGTTGGCAGTAAGCCCGATGCGTAGCCGCGACATCGATAGCCTTGAAGCGAGGCGTTGATCCACATCGTAAGACAGGAATACGGATTGCAGCAGCAACATGTTGTCGGGCATCACGAAGCGGGAGGAGACTTGTGTCTGGCCGATGTCAGCGATATTCTTATAGAAGGACAAGTCGCCCGGTTGCCGCCATTTGTCATCGAGCACACGGCGATCCACATTGTACCGGGGGTCTGCGTTTTCGACGCGGTCAACCAAGGTCTGGTTGTAGCGTTCTCCGCCGAAATGCGTGCGGAAATAGGCAACGAGCATGAATTGCTTGTACCGCGTCGTCGTGCCGAACGAGCCCTCGGCCTTCGGGGTCGCATTGCCCACCACGGTGATGTCGCGCGCATCCCAATCGTAGCTCAGGGAACCATCACGCTTCACGAACACCTCGCGGCCGTTTTCTGGATCGATACCCAAGGATGGAACCGCGTAGATGGCATCAACGGATTGGCCTTCGTTATAGCGAAGCAACGGTACACCGCGCAGGCCTTCATCTTGCTGCGCATCATTGACTCGGTCATTATACGCTTTTAAGGCGTTGGATATGCGCACGATTTTGTTTGAGTTGTGTGCGAAGTTGCCCGATAACGTTACTGTCCAATCGGCAGACCGTACAGCGGTCCAACTCACATTCACCTCAGCCCCTCGGTTTTCCATATCCCCCAGGTTTTCTTTGTAGGAAGAAAAACCGGTGGATGGGGCGATGCTGATGTCGGCCAGGATGTCGCGGGTAAGCCTCCGGTAAACGCGTGGCGTCAGCAACAGTTTGCCATCAAACATGCCCAGGTCGAATCCGATGTCGGTGTTGAGCGTTTTCTGCCACGATAGGTTCCGGTTCCCATAGGTGGCGATGATCGCGCCGATACCCGACGAGTAACGATTGTCGGGCTGATAATGGTATGTCGATCTGGCCATGAATGGCGAGAACTGCACGGATCCCGTGAGCCCGGTGGTAAACCGTAGCCGGAGCATGTTAATCGCGTTGCTATTGAACCAAGATTCCTCGTGCACATTCCAGCCCAATCCGGCCGACCAGAATGGCGCTGTGCGGTTGTCGCTCCCGAATTTGGAAGATCCATCCATCCGGAAGGAGGCATCCATCAAATAGCGATTGCGGTACGCGTAGTTCACGCTGCCTAAGGCCCCGAAAAGCCGGGAAGCATCCAGTTGGCTTCGTGGTTTGCCGTCTTCGGCATAGCCCTTGGCGAATCCGATGCTGGTAAACCGGTCGTTCGGAAACCCGATGGCGGTATAGGAACGCCAATCGGCACGCTCGGTGCGGATGTTTGTGCCGGCGACGAAATTGATGTTGTGATCGCCGACCTGCTTGATGTAATTCAGTCGGATATTGCCGTCCCAAAAGAGTTCGTCGTTGATGCCGTTGGTATAACTGCCCCGTTCATCGGCCTCATCGGTGGTGTAGTGGAAAAACTCGTTCGACATCGGAGAAAGGTAGCTGTCTTCCCGATGCATGCGTTTGATGAGACTCACCTGACCACGCAAGCGCAGGTTAGGTGCGAGTTCGAATTCTGCGGATAGGTTGTCGACGATTTCGTTGTAGCGTGCCCGATCGAAATTGTTCAATGTCGAATTGTACATCGGATTCAGGACGCTGTGCGGGGAAAATCCCGATGCGTCGCTGTATTCCATCCAACGGTCGGGCGCTTGGAGGATATTCCCATTGTCGTCTGCCAGGCGGAAGTACGGATTCATCCGCACATAGTCTTCGAAATTTCCGTATGGCGACTCCTGTCCATCGACCACCGTTATCGACAATTCATTCTGGAAGCGGATCTTTGGATTGGGATTGTAGGCGAAGTTCATGCCGCCTGAATATTGGTTCCGGTGCGAGCCCTTCATGACCCCGGGCCGCGTTTGGTAGCGCAGATCCACGCCGTAACGGAACGCTTGCGAACCACCCTCGACAAACAGACCGTGTCGCTGGCCAACGGCCGTGCGAACGGGCTGCGAGAGCCAGTAGGTGTCGACCCCGCCCACAACTGCCGCCAGCCTGCCGTAATAATCGACGTCAAGCTGTTCCTGGGGTATATTCCGGCTGCTGGGGTGGCTGGCATCATAGCGACCGGTCAGGCGCTCGTACTCCAGTTTCTCCGCGGCGTTCAATATTTGATACCCGGAGAGGTCAGGGCCGTTCACGTTGGTCTCGTGCGAATAGGACAGGCGGAGCGTACCGTCTTTCGGTGCCTTGGTCACGATGACCATCACCCCATTGGCGGCACGCGAACCGTAGACTGCCGTGGCCGCGGCGTCCTTGAGCAAGGTCACCGACGCGATGCGGGTCATGTCCAGGTCCATGACCTTCTGTACATCCACTTCGTAGCCGTCAAGGATAAATGCAGGCATGTTGGTGGTTGCGGTAATGTTGTCGCGGCGGAGCACGCCGCTCTCCGTGCCGGCGGGCAGGGCCGACGATCCGCGCACGGTGATGTTGGGCAGCGCGTTGGGGTTGCCACCCGCCAGGTTATTTTCCATCAACCGGAATGAAGGGTCGAAAACCTGCATGGCCTGCAAGACGTTCTGGGGAGCGACCTGCTGCAACTCCTCGCCGCTTTTCGTGATGGCCGTGCCGGTATAGGTATCCCGGTTGATGATCTGGTAGCCCGTGATGACCACCTCATCCATCTGGCTGGCTTCCTCTTCCAGGAGGATGGCATAATCGGTCTTGCCCGCCACGAGGGCGATGGTCTGCGCCTGGTAGCCCATGTAGCTGACAACGATTCGGTTGTCTGCCGGCAAGCGGGTCAGCGTGAACCGGCCGTCTTCGCCGGCGATGACCGATGGCAGGCCCTTGAGCGCGATGGTGGCGCCCGGAAGCGGCACCTGCTTGTCGCCCGCCATCGCCGTCACCGTTCCCCTGATGGGAAGTTGGGCAACGGAGGTTCCACCTTCGGCCTGCTTTTTGGCGCTGGCCGGTTCAAGCATGATCGTTTTGTCTACCAGGCGATAGCCCAGCGGCTGGTCCTTGAGCACAAGCTCCAGGAAATCGACCACTTCCATATCCGTCACGTTCACGGTGATCGCGTGGGTAGGGGAGAACATCGTCCGGTTGCCAACCACCTCAAAGTCCGTTTGCTTTGGGATGGCCTTCAATATTTCGGCGATCGGCTGGTTTCGGGCTTGATAGGTAATGCGTTGCGCATGCCCAGCTAGGCTGATTTGCAGGAACGCGGTAATATGCAATAGCGCGATGAGTTTCATCACAATCAAAAATTGATATTTATTCATTAAGTTTGTCTGGTTTGGATCATTGAATAGTCATTATGATTACATGGGATAACCGTGTTATCCGAACCCATTGCCGGGGAGGTGTTGAGGCCACCTTCCCGCTTTTTAGCTTTTCATTTCCAGTGTAAATTTCTTGGTCCTAGTCGTTCCTCCTTTCTGTTGGGGCCGGGGTAGTCCTGGCCATAGCTAATACCAATGTGCTGTCGCCTTGCATGCGGTAGCGGATGCCGTTTGTTTCCAACAGTGTCATCACCATTGCCAGGTTCCGGCTGCGTTGGATGCCTCCGTAAAACTCGATTTCAGGTATTCGCCCTTCGTAGGCTACGCGGAAATCGTACCAACGTTCCAATTCACGCATCACCTCGGGCAGGGATTTGCCCTCGAAATTGAAGCGGCCGTCGCGCCAGGAGACGTACTCTGTCACGTCAACCGGTTGTTTTTCGGTATCCGAACCGCGGACGATGCTTTGTTCACCGGGGCGCAGCCGCTTCACGAGCTTGGATTGCTGATTCACGATTTGTACAGCGCCCTCAACGAGCGTGGTCTTTACAGCCGGCTCGTCTGCATAGGCGTTGATGTTGAATTCCGTGCCCAGTACGTCTACGCGTTGGTCGCGGCTCCATACGACGAATGGCGCATGGGTATCCTTGGCCACGGAAAAATAGGCTTCGCCATCGATTTCCACCCGACGCTCCCCATCGGCAAAGCGGCTGGGATACCGTAGCGTGGAGGCGGCGTTAAGCCACACCTTGCTGCCATCCGGCAGGGTTACCTGGTAGGTTCCGCCCTTGGGGGTTGTTATTGAATTGAGTACAGCCCTTTCATTCTTCATCTTTAGTTCTTCGTTCTCCATGACTTGACTGCCGTCAAGGTAGGTAATCCCATTGGCCACGACGATGCCTGCCTGGGCCTCGCTCAGGGCGATCGTCCGGCCATCGGCCAGCGTAAGCGTGGCCCGGTTTCCGCCTGGCGAGAAGTTGTCGACACGGAGCTCGGGTTGCGTGGGCACCCGCCCGTTTTGCAGCAAGAGCCAGGCCGCGGTGGCGACCAGCAACAATGCCGCCGCAGCGGCCAGCCACAGGCGAAAAGTACGTGCAACGGGCTTCCTTAACACCCGGTCGAACACCCGTTGGGCACGGCGCTCGGCCAACGATTGCTGGTTTTCGGGGGTGATGGATGCCCATGTTGCCTGCATCAGCGATTTGATAGCCGCGTCGCCCTCCGGGCTATGGACCACGCCTTCCCACTCCACGTTTTCGTCGGGCGAGAGGGTCCCCTCCAGGAAACGTTGATGCAGGTATACGATGCGACTAATGTCCATGATGATGACTGTTTTTTTACTGAATGACGCACCGGCGAGCGCTTACGGGCAATCGGTAGGCAAAAAAAATCAAAAAATCTTCAGAAGCAGGAGCATGATTCCCAATTGCCCGTTTTTTTTGAGGTATTCCCGCAAAAAACGGAGCGCCAATTTCATGTGCCGGTGCACGGTTTGTTCGGATATGCCCATTTCTTGGGCGGCTTGGCTGTACTTCAGCCCTTCTTGGTGACAGAGTTGATACGCTTTTTTTTGCTGGGGTGGCAACCTGTCTACACCTTCCGTCAGTATGCGGCGCGTCTCGTGAAGCAGGATGGACTCCTCCGTTTCGTTCGTGGCTGGTTCGTTATCCGCTGCAAGCTGCGTTTGCAACCGTGCCTTGACCTTGTCGCGCCGCAGTCGGTCCAGCGCGTGGTTGCGGGCGATGGTAAAGATGAATTTTTCGAGATCGTCGATGTCGATGAGCGTCACCCCCTTCCGCCACAATTTCAGGAACACTTCCTGCACGGCGTCTTCGGCTTGTTGGCTCGATTTGAGGTAGTGGAGGGCGAAGGTGTAGACGCGCGGTTGATAGGAATCAAAAATCAGCTTGAAGGCACGTTCGTCGCCCTGCGCTGAGCGGATCAGTGCCTCACGTTCGTCTAAATCAGCCCCTAGTCGGTTCATCGGATGTCTATCGCCAGACGAAAATAGTAAAATTATCGCGCTTTTTTGATAAGTTTGTTGCATTCGGAAACCGATTGGCCGATTGATTCATGAAGTTGAACTTTTTTTTGCTGCTTTGGCTTGCCTCATCGTTTGGCGTGTGTACGGGCAACGAAGTCGACCGCTTGCCGTCATTGTTGCAGCAATTGGATATCGAAGTGGCGCAGGCCACGGGCTATCGGACGGAAAAAGAACGGTATATCCGCGAATTGCAGGATAGACGCAAAACCCCCGGCCTTACGGCCGAAGAACGTTACGAGGTCAATGAACGACTTACCCATGCCTACGCGTATTACCGCTGCGACTCGGCGCGGGTGTATGCGTTGGCCCAATTGGACGCCGCCATGCTGGCGGGGCGTAGCGAGTGGATCATCGATAGCAAGATAAGGTTGGCTTCCGTGCTGTTCAAGGCCGCGATGTTTGAAGCGGCGTTGGAACTATTGGGCAGTATCGACCCAGGTTCGCTGCGTGACACGCAGCAACTGGAATATTACAAGGCTTATTACGAGGCACATGTGTTTTGGCTGGAATTCTACGACGACGGCTATGGCAACGCGGCCATGGCACAGGAGCGAGACCGCTATTACGAATCGTTCTTGAGCGTATTGCCCAAAAGTACGTATGAGTACGCTTCGTACTACGGCATCAAGCACATCAATGACGGCTATTTGGAACAAGCCGAAAAAGTGCTTTACGTTTATTTGCCCAACGCCAAGCTCGGTACGCGTCCATATTCCATCCTGAATTCGGTTTTGGCTTTCTTGTATCGGACGAAGGGCGATCCGGAAAAAGAAAAGGCGCATTTGGCGCTTTCCGCTTTGTCGGATATCCGCGGCAACATCATGGAGAACGCTTCGTTGCGCGAATTGGCGACATTGCTGTATGAAGCTGGCGACATTGCGCGTGCGAACGCCTACATCACCAAGAGCATGGAAGACGCCAATTTCTACAATGCACGGATCCGCAATTTCCAGACATCCAAGGTGCTGCAGATCATCAATAAAGCCTACGAAGCCAATCAAGCTGTACAGCGTGCCAAATTGCAACGTCAACTCGCGGTGATCAGCGTATTGTCGGTGGTCTTGCTGGTGGGCATATTCCTCATCATACGCGAAGTCCGTAAAGTGTCGCGCGCAAAGAAGCAGATCGTGGTCATCAATGAACAGTTAAAGGATCGGAATCGGGCATTGGCCGAAACCAACCACATCAAGGAGGAATACATCGGCCATTTCCTTGAGCTTTGCTCGCTTTACATCGAGAAATTGGGGAAATACCAGAAAAAGTTGTTCAACAAAGCCAAAACGAGCAATGCGGAAGAACTTTTCAAGACCATCAAATCGACGCGTTTCATCGAAGAGGAGCGCGAGGAATTCTACCAGAAGTTTGACGACTCGTTCCTGAAATTGTTTCCCGACTTCGTGGCGCGTTTCAACAGCCTGCTACCCGAGCATGAACAGATGACCCTGAAACCCGGCGAACGGTTGACCACCGAGATGCGCATCTTTGCGCTCATTCGGTTGGGCATCACCGATAGCAACAAGATTGCCGAATTCTTGAATTACTCGCTGGCCACGATTTACAACTATCGATCGCGGTATCGCAACAAAGCCGTGGTTCCTCGAGACGAATTTGAAAACGAAATCATGAAAATCGGCGCCAGCCAACCCTGAAAGCCATCCTTGCGGGTTTATATTTTGTGGGGAGGGAATTGATGTCAAAGTGTTGTTTTACAGTTATTTGCATTTGTATTTCCTGGGTTTGGTTTATATTTATTTTCTAGGCGAAGTTTTCGATGCCAAATCCGGTTACTTTCGTCCCAAGTTTAAATCGTTGACCAATTTTATGATCCGTTATGAGTACCAGATTACGTACTGTATTGTTTTGCGCCGTGGTGCCGATACTGCTGGCCGCGTGCAAGAAGTTGGAGAACGGGACGCATGTCGCGCCGGTGACCCTCTATGAAAAGCTGGCTGGCAACTGGCTGTTGACCGACCTGAAGCAGGTGGATGAAACGGCCAAGAGCGCCGGGCTGAAACCCGATGAATTGAGTCTTTACGATCAATTCGGCTTCGGTACGTTCCGCCTTGTCCTTGACCTGGATGCCGTCGATCAACCCACGGTCTATCGCGTGGAGGGCGAGGCGCCCGAGTTGTTTGCCAAAGCCGGTTTCTGGGACCTGGATTCGTCGTTTCCCGCTGCCGACGGCAAGACGCCAACCATCCGGCTATATGCCGACGCCGACAGGAAAACTCCGGTCGGGCAGCTTCACGTGATGTCGGTACCTGGGGCAACCCCGAACATGGAGTTGAAACTGACCCGTACCAGTGGCGGTGTACCGTTTGTTTCGTACCATTACCAACTTTCAAATTCCAATCCTTAGCAGCATGAGAAAATTGCTATTTACCTTATTGGGGGGCTTGCTGTGCGCCATGCCCTCGCTGCAGGCCCAGCAATCCATTGCCGATCCAGACCGCATGTGGACGGTGCCGGCGGTATACACCATGGACGAGCCCGTTACCTGGTACTTTGATTTCGCCAGCGCCGATCGCTTGGCAGACGGCGAAGCGTTGTACATGTGGATATGGGCGCCCACGAACCCAACCGGAGCACCCATTCCCATCCAGTACAACGGCGACCGCATATGGAGCATACGGTTCACGCCTACCGAATTCTTTGGGATGAGCGTGGAGCAACTTTTTGCCAATACGGAAAACTTTTATTTCCTGCTTCGCGACTTGGACGCCACGAAGCTGACCGGCACGCTGTCGCTGCCGAAGACCGATCACATCAAGGCTTTCGTGGAAGGGGGCGAACAAATGGCGTTCGCGCCCGCGGACTTCCAGCTGGGCGGCACGTTGACGGTGCTCTTCAACGCCAACCTCGTTGACGGTTTCCTGCCCGCGCCGTCAACGATACACATGCACGGTGGGCTCAACGATTGGGATGCACAGCAGCAGTTTCAGGCCTGGCTGCCGGAAATCCGGGAGAAGACGGCATTCCGCCATGTAGGCAATGGCATCTACAAGAAAGATTTGGTGCCGCAGGCCTATTTCGGGGTTACCGAGGAATATGATTTTCAGAACCTGGTGTTCGTGGTTGCAAAATACAATGGCAACGATGCTAGCCCCGATTGGGCCGGTGCCTCGCCCGATTACCGCATCGTCGCGCCGGGGGTGCCCGAACCGTTGCCGCCCGCCCTGTCTTTTTTTCCGTTGAAAGTCAGTATCCACGACATCCTCGTGATTACGCGAGACAACAACCTGCGCGGGCAGCGCCTGCGCTACACCATCAGCGGGGGCGGCAAGTCGGTCGCCGGCGACATGGAAGGGGCGATGACACGCCAGCGTGCCTACATCCAATTGGCCCGGGAATTCGGCGGGCTTGGAATCACGAGCTTGCACATCGTGATCAACGACCAGAACGACCGGGTCATTTACGACCAGGAGATGCCATTGATGACGGTAGATAACCTTAACATAGACTAACGTATGCACTCGATAAGATTTTCAGGATGGATCGTGGGGCTGTTCATGTGCCTCATCCATGTGCTCCATGCACAACAGCCAACGGCAACGGCTTCCGGAACCGTAACGAATCCGGATGGCCAGCCCCTTGCCGGCGTAAGTGTGACGGCTACCGACGGCACCGTTGCGGTTACCGATACGGATGGGCGATTTTCCATCGCGGCGGGACGCGGCGAGCCGCTTTCATTCACGTATGTAGGGTATCATCCCCTGAAGCAGGAGGCACGCGCGGCCATGCAGGTGATGATGGAACCGACCGCGGCGCTACTGGATGAGGTCGTGGTGGTAGGCGTCGGGTACGGCACCATGCGCCGGTCGGACCTGACCGGTGCCATCACCTCGGTATCCGCCAAGGATTTCCGGCAAGGTGTCATTACCTCGGCCGAACAGCTCTTGCAAGGAAAAGTGGCGGGATTGACGGTGACCCAGCCAAGCGGCGACCCCGTCCAAGGCGCGGCCATGCGCCTGCGCGGGGGCACTTCGTTGTCGGCAAGCAACAGCCCCTTGGTGGTCGTAGACGGTATCCCGGGGGTGGATATGAACACGGTGCAGCCCAGCGAGATCATTTCGATCGATGTGCTGAAAGACGCCTCGGCCGCTGCCATTTACGGTTCGCGCGGTGCGAATGGGGTGATCATCGTGACCACCAACCGGGAAGGAACCCGCCGTACGATGAGTTATAACGGCTACGTGGCCGTCGGTACGGCGGCAAATCAACTCGATTTGCTGTCGGCCAACCAATGGCGCGACTATGTGCGGAGCAATGCGGTCGGCGCCGCGGTCGATTACGGCCACGATACGGATTGGCAACGCGAATTGCAGCGCACGGCCACCACGAATTTCCACGGCCTGTCATTCGCGAACGGCACGAAAGACGGCGGCATCAATGCGGCATTCAGTTACCTGGATGCGCAGGGCGTCATCAAAACCAGCTCCATGAGCCGGTTGGCGGGCAGCCTGAGTGGTTACCAATATGGGCTCAAGGACCGATTGAAGCTGGAGGCAGGTATCCACGCCAACCGGGATAGCTACCATCCAATCGATTTAGGGATCTTTGAGCGTGCCTATAACCTGAATCCCACTTTGCCGGTGATGCAGAACGGTAAATACACGCAGATAGGCGGAACCAATAGCAATAACCCCGTGGAATTGCTGGACAGACGCAGCGACGACCAGACGCGGACCCGATTGCTTGCCTACGGCAAGGCGGAGGTCACCCTTGCAGAAGGGCTGAAAGGGGTTGCCAACGGTTCCTACGAATACAATTCGCAGCAGGGACGTTTCTATGTGCCATCGGATTCCTTTAACGGGCAGACCGATAAGGGCTACGGCAGGCGCAGCGTAGGGGACTATACCAACCTGCAGCTGGAAACCTACCTGACGTACGAGAAAACGCTGGCCGAGGTGCATCGGTTGAACCTGATGGCGGGTTACTCGTTCCTGCAGAACACCTATGAAGGCTTCGGCGCCGAGCGGCGCGGCTTCGACACGAACCTCTTTGCGTACAATAACATCGGCGCGGGGAGCGATTTCCGGCTCGGCGACGTATACTCCTATAGGGGGCGCGCAAAGCTCATTTCCTTTTTCGGGCGGGTGAATTACGCTTACGATGATCGCTACTTGCTGACGGCAACGTTGCGGCGTGACGGTTCGTCGCGTTTCGGTGCCAACCACAAATGGGGATTGTTCCCATCCGCCTCGGCTGCGTGGCGGATTTCGGAAGAAACCTTCATGGAAGACACCCGCCGTTGGCTGGATAACCTGAAACTGCGTGTAGGCTACGGCGTAACGGGCAACCAGGACGGCATCGGCGAATACCGTTCGCTGTCGCTGATGGGAACCGGCGGAGGGGCGTACTACGACCAGGCCACCGACTCCTGGAAACAATCCTATGGCATCGTGCAGAACCCGAATCCAGACCTGCGGTGGGAGTCCACGGCGCAGACCAACGTCGGATTGGACGTGGCGTTCCTGGGCAGGTTTACGGCCACGTTGGATGCGTACCTGAAAAAGACCAGCGACCTATTATACACGTATAATGTGCCGCAACCCCCTTACCTCTATGACAGGATGCTCGCCAACGTGGGCGATTTGACCAACAAGGGGGTCGAGCTGACGGTGGGTGCCAACATCGTGCGCAACGATCGCCTCGCCTGGAATGCCAACGTGGTGCTGGCGCGCAACGTACAGACCGTAGACCGCTTGTCAAATGAACTGTATCAAACCGATGCGGTTCCGTCAGGCAACTTGCATGGGCTGACAGGCATGTCAGGCATCTATACCCAGTTGCTGAAAGAAGGGTATGCCGTGGGGACGTTCTGGGGGCCTAAGTTCCTGGGTATCGACGAGCAGGGTAAATTCATACTCGAGCGCGACGCGGCCGGCGACGTAATCCAGCAATACCTGGGCAATGCACAGCCGAAAATGATGCTCGGCTTGGCCATGGATGTGGCCTATCGCGGTTTTGACCTGAACATAGCCGGCAACGGGATGTTTGGCCAGCGCATACTCAACGCCCAGGCCATGAACATCAGCTATCCCGGGCGATTGCCCGGTTACAACATCCTCGACAGCTGGTTGGGCACCGAGGTGAGTGAAGGGCCGATTTTCTCCGATTACTGGATCGAAGATGGCAGTTTCCTTCGCATCCAGACGGTAACGCTGGGCTATTCGCTGCCCGTGGACAACGCGTGGTTCAGCCGTGCACGGGTATACCTGACCGGAGAGAACCTGTTTACGTTTACCGGATACCGAGGGCTGGATCCAGAAGTCAACTTCAGTGGACTGCGCAGTCCCGGCATCGACAAATCGCTGGGTGAGGGCGACAACTATTATTACCCACGGGCCAAGACATTCACGCTGGGGGTCAATTTATCTTTTTAGCGACTAACTACAAGAGATCATGAAACTGAAATTACCGATATACCTCATGGCGGTGCTAGGCCTGTCAAGTGCGTGCACCGACCTGTCCGAAGAATTGTTCGACCGCGTGCGGTCGTCGGATTACGGGCAAACACCCGCCGAGATAGAAACGATCGTGGGGCGGGCGTATTCCTCGCTTCGCGGGGGCTCGGCAGACGGGGTTCATTTTTATCCCACGGGTGAATTCGTATTCTTCGTGTCGGCGGTATCGTCCGATGAATGCGTGATCCCGACCCGGGTGGGCGGAGACTGGTACGACGATGGGGTGTACCTTGACCTGCACCGCCATACGTGGAAAGCGGATAATCCCAAGCTGTGGGCACCCTGGAAATATTGCTATAACGGCATCGCATCCACGAACGCCATCATCTACCAGGTGGAACAATCCGGACTGGACGATGCCGCGGCGCGCCCGCTATACGCCGAACTGAAAGCCCTGCGGGCCTACTACTATTACCAATTGCTGGATCTGTACGGGAATGTGCCGCTTGACACGACCTACCTCGCTACCGAGGCACCGGGCAACTCGCCGAGAAGCGAAGTCTTCTCGTTCGTCGAAAAGGAACTGAAGGCAAGCATCGATCACTTGCCCCAACAGGCCTACGGACGGTTCACCAAGGATGCCGCCAATGTGTTGCTGGCCAGGCTGTACCTGAATGCCGAAGTATACACCGGTACGGCGCGCTGGCAGGACTGCCTGACCGTATGCGGTCGGATTTCCGGACAGCTGGAGCCGGATTACTTCGCCAATTTCAGCGTGTCCAACCAACAATCGCGGGAGACGATCTTTGCCATCCCGTACGACAGCAAAGCCGGAACGGTAGGCAATTATTTGGCTTCCATGACCTATCACTACGAACAGAAGTGGGCGTTCTCGGCCGCGGGCATGTACCAGTGGTGCGGCAATGGCATCGCCGCGCAGCCGGGATTGTATTCGGCTTTCGAAGAAAGCGACCCGCGGCGACGTTCCTTGCTGATCGGGCCACAGATCGATCTGCGGACCGGATCGACCATCATCATGCCCGCATCGGGCAATCCGCTCATCTATACCGAAGGGATCGGTGATCTCACGGATGCGCTCCAGAATGAGGGCGCGCGATTGAGCAAGTACGAAGACCGCGAAGGCGATGCCTGGGAGCGCGATTACGACCTGGTGATGATGCGCTATGCCGAAGTGCTGCTCATGCAGGCCGAATGCAATGCCAGGCTCGGCAACATCGCTGCGGCCCGCCCGTTTGTCGAGCAGGTACGCACCCGCGCGGGCCTGGGCACTCCCGAACAGGTGGATCTGGCGCTGATCGATCAGGAGCTCCGGCGTGAGTTCGTCTTCGAAGGACGGCGACGTACCGACAACATCCGCTTCGGCACCTTCTTCCAGCCGTGGTGGGAGAAAGCGGCCGATCCGGCAGACCGGCACACCGCGATATTCCCGATTCCGCAACAGGAGCTGAACCGGAACAGCAAATTGGTACAGAACAGGGGGTATTGACGCATGGTGTTCACAAAATCGATGCTTTGGTGCGTGTGCATGGCCCTGGTTGCGGGGTGTGCCAAGGATGATCCCGGCAGGGGCGATGCGGATACCCAGGTGGACGTGTTCGAGCCGAAGCCCGTGGACAAGCCGAATACGATGGGGGTATGGATGCACTACATGCCGTGGTTTGAAGACCCCGCATCGAGCGGTACCGGACAATGGGGGCAGCATTGGACGATGGCGAACAGGAACCCGGACCGGATCGACGCGCAAGGTAAGCGGCAGGTGGCTGCGCACTACTATCCGTTGATCGGCCCGTACGCCTCCAACGATCGCGATGTCTTGGAGTACCACTTCCTATTGATGAAGTATGCCGGAGTGGACGGCATATGGATCGACTGGTATGGTACGCGAGACCTGTACGATTACCCGTCGATCAGGCGCAATACCGAGGTCATCGTGGATGTATTGGAAAAAGTAGGCCTGCGTTACGCGATCGTATACGAAGACCAGACGCTGCGCGATGGGTTTACGACCGACGGCCAGCGCATCGCGCAGGCAACGGCCGATATGCGGTACATGGAGAAGGAGTTTTTCGCGGACGAGCATTATTTCCGTATCGCTGGCAAGCCAGCGCTGTTCAATTTCGGTCCGCAGGTACTCCGTACCCCGGCGGCCTGGCAAACCGTGTTGGCCGGTATCGCCGACAGGCCAACGTTCTATACGCTATATGGCCATTCGCACCTGGCCAACGACGCCACGCGCACCAACGCCCAAGGCGAGTTCATCTGGGTGGATGCCACATCGATGGAAACCAAGTATGCGCGCAAGCATGAGGTGGACGCCTTGTTCGGGGGCGCTTATCCCGGATTTCATGATTTCTACAAAGAGGGTGGCTGGGGCGACCAGGTGCTGGCGCCCATCGATCATGAAGGCGGCGCGTTGATGCGACGGCTGTTGCGCATGGCAGCCGATGAGGGCACGCCGCACGTGCAGCTGATCACGTGGAACGATTTCGGTGAAGGAACCATGATCGAGCCTACCGCGGAATTCGGGTACACCTTTCTGGAAAGCATCCAGGCGTTTACGGGAATAACGTATGGAAAGTCCGCACTGGAAGGCATTCATCGCTATTACACCCTAAAAAAGCGCTTCGGGGCCGATGGCGCGAAGAAGCAACGGCTTTTGCAGGCTTTCTATTACTACATATCCCTGCAGCACGACAAGGCTACAGGCATAATCAACGAATTGGAACATGCAAATTAGTGTATTATGGGCTATGCTGCACGCGCTGGCAGGCGTGTGGCTATTGGGGGCGTGCAGTGGACGGTATGAACTGACGTCGCCCGATAAGGCGATCCGCGTCGTCGCCGGCGAACAGGATGGCCGGCTTTACTACACCGTCTCAAAAGAGGGCAACACGCTCTTGGATAAGTCTTTCCTTGGGTTCGAGTTGGCCGATGGGCCTTTCGACAGTGGATTCGAAATCACCGATGTATCGCACACGTCGTTTTCGGGTTCGTGGGACCAGACTTGGGGCGAGGAGTTGACCGTAGACAACACCTATCGGCAGATGATACTGGAGGTTGCGGAAAAGGCCGGCATGAAGCGCCGGATGCGCGTGGTGTTCCGGGTGTTTGACGATGGCATCGGTTTCCGTTACGAGTTTCCCGCGCAGTCGGGGTTGGGCGACTTCATCATCACCGATGAATGCACCGAATTCAATTTTACCGGAGACCCGACCGCGTGGTCGATTCCCTATGGCGCCAATTATTACGAGGCGTTGTACGACCAGCGGCCGCTCCGCATGGTGGACACTGCCAGTACGCCGTTGACCATTGAAACGGCCGGAGGCCTGTTCATGGCCGTGCATGAGGCGAACCTGACGGACTATGCGGCGATGAACCTGATCGCGCAGGAGCGAACAGCGAAATTGAAGACCTACCTCACGCCTTGGTCCAATGGCGATAAGGTGCGGATGCAGGCACCGGGTGTAACGCCTTGGCGTACCCTGATCATCGCCGAAAGTGCAGCGGATCTGTTGCTGTCGCGATTGATGCTGAACCTCAACGAACCTTCGAAAATCGAGGATACCTCCTGGATAAGGCCGGGCCGCTACATCGGTATTTGGTGGGACATGCACATGGGCAACAACACCTGGCATCAGGGGCCGCAACACGGCGCCACCACCGACAACACCAAGCGGTACATCGATTTCGCGGCCAGGCATGGCTTTTCGGGCGTGCTGGTGGAAGGTTGGAATACGGGTTGGGAGCACGACTGGACCAAGGAGGGCCATCGGTTCAGCTTTACCGAATCGTATCCGGATTTTGACCTGCCCGCGGTAACGGCTTATGCTTCCGGCAAGGGGGTCGCACTGATAGGCCATCACGAAACCGGCGGCGCCACGCGCAATTATGAACGGCAGTTGGACAGCGCGTTTGCCTTGTACCAACGCCATGGGGTAAACGCGGTGAAAACCGGTTACGTGAGCCCCTTGCTCGACGGTGTGGAGCGACACGGCAGCCAATACGGCGTACGCCATTTCCGCAAGGTCATCGAGACGGCGGCCAGATACCGCATCATGATCGATAACCACGAACCCGTCATGCCCACGGGCTTGCAGCGGACGTTTCCGAACCTGATGACGCAGGAAGGGGTGCGCGGACAGGAGTGGGATGCATGGGATGCCAACGGGGGCAACCCACCGGAACATACCACCATCATCCCGTTTACGCGCGGACTGGCCGGCCCCATCGATTTTACGCCCGGTACATTCGATTTCGATAACCCGGTCTATCCCGATACGCGCGTAAAGACCACGCTGGCCAAGCAGCTCGCCTTGGCCGTGGTCTTGTTCAGCCCGCTGCAGATGGCCTCCGATCGCATCGAAAGTTACGGACGGTTTCCGGAACCGTTCGCATTCGTCTCCTCCTGCCCGACAAACTGGGCAAAGACGGTGGTGCCGCATGCCGAGATCGGAAAGTACGTTACCTTCGCGCGCAAAGAACGCGACTCCGAAACGTGGTTTGTAGGCAGCATCACCAATGCGGAAGCGCGGACGTTGGCGTTGCCGTTGCATTTCCTCCGGGAAGGCGTTCGTTACCAAGCCGTCATTTACAGCGACGGCGACGACGCCAATTACGAGACCAATCCCTATCCGGTCATGCGGGATACATGCGAAGTAGATGCGTCCACCACGCTGCAGCTCGCCCTGGCCCGGGGCGGTGGGGCAGCGATCGTCCTGTCCGCACAGCGGTAGTGCGATCGGGGAAGTCACTGGTTGCTTGCCAACAGCCACCCGCCGAAATCAAAGTACTTCAGCAGCTGGAGTTCCCGATTATCGGCGTTGACATCACGCAGTTTCTCGGCGAGTTTTTTACGGGTGGTGGCCTTCCAGGCGTTTCCCCGGCGCTTGGGGTCGGCAGCGATTGCATTGAACACGAGCTTTTCGGTTTTGTAGGCCTTGCCGTATTTGGCGAATGCCCGCTTGTACGAACGGATTTCGTAGTCGAGGTATTCCATGTCGTCCAACTCATAACTGAGGAGGATGTGGAGCAGGCGGCCTGCACGGTATGCCGGCGACTGGCTGCTCTGCCGATCGGCGGTGAACAGTTGGTTGAGTTTCCGCTTGGCTTTTGCCCATTGCTGCAACTGGAAATGGACGCTGCTTTGGAAGAAGTGCAGCTCCAGCTGTTTCTCATGGCCTTCCGTTTGCGTGCTGTCTGCCGTGGAAGCCATCAGGTCCGCGGCCTTTTCAGGCTGCTTTTGCCCGCAAAGCCTATTCAACCGGTACACACGGGCGGTGAGTATCGCCAAGTTCCTGAAATGCTCGGGATACGGACGGTCGGCCAGCGTTTCCAGTTTTTCGATGAACCCGTGCATTTCCTGATAGAAGCCAATGCTCCGCAGGCTGTCCAAGATGCCATCCAGGGCCGAGAGGTAATCGTAAGGGGGGTAGTCCCACATCGGTTCATTGGCTTCGATCAATAGCGTGAGTTCGTTGAATATGCGCAGGGCCGCACGATACTCGCCGGTATGGATGAAGAAGAACGATTGGAAAAGCAGGTGTAATCTCTGCGGTTCGAACTGGTGCTGGCTTCCGCGCGTGGAAAGGCTGAGCTCGCTCAGGATCAGGTCGTTGACCTGCCGATCCTGTTTCGCGCTTTTCGCGAGCTTCCCTTGGGTGAGCCGATGGCTCAGCAGTTCATAGATCGAATAGTGTTCATGGATCTGTCTGAGCGTTTGCAACGTGTGCTTCGCTTTCATCTGCTTGTCGACCAGCTGTTGTTCGGAAAGATCCGCGAATCCCATGTCTGCCAGCGAAGTGAGCTCCATGCGGGCCGCCTGGTAGCTGAGGGCATGGTACTGGTTTGCCGTCGCCAGCTTTTGCGCCTTCGCCAACTCCTTGAATGCACGGGAGGGAATCGAACGCTCGAAACACAACCGGGCCTTCAATAGACACTGGTATTGTTGGTACCAGGCATCCTGCTCGATGCGCACCTGCACCAAGATGTCGGTGAGTACCTTATACAGGTAGTTTGCTGTATTTTCCAGCGACTTCGTGGGATACGCTTCGCTGAACCGCTGTTCCCAGGCAGACTGCGTACCGCCGGGATGCCCCACGATGAACTGATAAAGCAGCACGTAGTCCTTTTCGCCGTCCAACGCCGAACCGTGCAATTGAAAGCGCTTTTTTTCCGCGGCTGACAGCGATTTGATCAGTTTTTCCAATTCAATCAGGAGCATGATGGTTTTTTATAGTTTCAACTATTTGTTTTTCAGTATTATGTGATTTACCATTGGTTTTTGGTAGTTATTTATGATTCATGTAATTTCGAAAAATTGGTTAAATCTACTGAAATTTCCCGACTACTTTTGCTTTTGTTATAAATCAATGATCGCGTAGTTAACCAATTTTATGAGCAAGAACATAGTCGTTGTGGGTAGTATGAACATGGATATGGTGGTGAAGACAAGCCACATTCCGCAGCCAGGGGAAACCGTTCTTGGCGGGTCGTTTTTCATGAATCCCGGAGGCAAGGGCGCAAACCAGGCCGTGGCTGTCGCCCGTTTGGGCGGCAACGTGGCGTTCATCGGCAAGATTGGCGATGATATCTTCGGGAAGCAGTCGGCACAGCTGTTCGATGAGGAAGGCGTGGACACCCGGGGCATCTTGGCAGATGTGGACAGTCCCTCCGGCATAGCCTTGATTACCGTCGATGAATCGGGCGAAAACAGCATCGTCGTGGCGCCGGGCGCGAACGCGCACCTGGAGCCGACCGACGTGGAGCTCGTGCTGGACAAGTACCCCGATGGCAAGATCCTGTTGATCCAGTTGGAGATTCCGATGCGGACCGTGGAATATGCGGCCCGCATCGCGCGGCACAAGGGGATGCAGGTCATTCTGAACCCGGCGCCGGCCAACGAGTCCGTGCAGGCGATATTCGGGCTCATCGACATCATCACGCCGAACGAGCATGAAGCCGAAATGCTGTCGGGCATACGGATCACGGACATTGCGAGTGCAAGGCAGGCCGCGGAACGTATACGCTCCCAAGGCGTGCGGCACGTCATCGTCACCTTGGGCAAGCAAGGGGCGGCGTTACTGGCAGATGGCGTGTTCCATCACATTCCCGCCCCCGTGGTCGAGACCGTGGACACCACCGCCGCCGGTGATGTCTTCAACGGTGCGCTGGCCGTGGCGGTGGCCGAGGGGAAGGGCTTGGTGGACGCGGTTTCGTTCGCCTGCAGGGCGGCGTCCATCGCGGTCACGAAAATGGGCGCGCAGTCGTCGATCCCGTTCCGAAACGAGGTCTTGCTGAGCAGCATGGCGTGAGCCGTTAACGATGTGAAACCAATTTTTTAAAACCAATTATACTAATATGTTCATCGTAGAGAATTATGGCTTGGCGGTACTCTTCTGCATCATCACGATGCTGTGTTGGGGGTCTTGGGCCAATACGCAGAAGCTGGTGCAGCACCGGTGGCGTTTCGAACTGTTCTACTGGGACTACGTCTTGGGGATTTTCCTGTTGGCGCTGATCGGCGCGTTCACCATGGGGAGCGTCGGCGAATCGGGGAGGCCGTTCCTGGCCGACCTCGCGCAGGCCGACGGGGGCAATGTCAGGAGCGCCCTGATCGGCGGCGTGGTCTTCAACCTGGCCAACATCCTGCTCACCGCGGCCATCGCGGGTGCGGGCATGGCCGTGGCCTTCCCCGTCGGGATCGGGCTGGCCCTGGTCATCGGGGTGGTCATCAACTACGGAATGCATAGCAAGGGCGATCCCTTCCTGCTGTTCGCCGGGGTGGCATTGGTCACGGCGGCCATTGTCCTGAATGCCGTGGCCTATGGCAAGCATTCCGGGGGCACGGGCAAGAAGGGCGTGGGCAAGTGGATCGGCGTATCGGTGGTGGCCGGTATCCTGATGTCCACGTTCTACCCCTTCGTCGCCGCAGGGATGGACCTGGAGAATTTCGTGTCGCCCGCGGCCGGTAAGATGACGCCCTATACGGCGTCCGTGGTGTTCGCCGCGGGCATCTTGCTGAGCAACGTGGTCTTCAACACGGTGCTGATGCGAAGGCCGCTAGAAGGCGCGCCGAGCAACTATGGCGAATACTTCCGCGGACGTTTCGGGCTGCACTTGGTCGGCATCCTCGGTGGCTGCATCTGGGGGGTGGGCAACCTGTTCAACCTCATCGCCGCGGGCAAGGCCGGGCCGGCCATTTCGTACGGCCTGGGACAGGGCGCCACGCTGGTCGCCGCCTTGTGGGGTGTGCTCATCTGGAAGGAATTCAAGGGGAGCTCGAGATCCGTGAACCTGTTGGTCGCCGCCATGTTCGTGCTGTTCGTGGTGGGGCTGGGGTTGGTGATCGCGGCGGGGGGGTAGACCTCCAACTTTCGGAATAGGCATAAAAAGTGCCTAAGATGCGCACGAAATAGGGATATGGCTACGTGCCGCTTAAGTATATAGTTGCCGCCGAACAACTTTTTACGAGCTTGTTCTAAAAAATAATCACATCATAAAGTTATGAGATCGAGGAATACAAAATTGGTATGGTTACTGTTTTGCTACGCCATCGTGGCACAACAGGCGATCGCCCAGGTGGTCGTATCCGGTAGGGTGACTGATCACGCAACGGGCGCACCGCTGGCCGGTGCGACCGTGAAAGAGTTGAATGGGCAGGCTAGCGCCACCACGGGCGAGAGCGGGGCGTTTACGTTGTCGGCTTCGTCGCCTACGGCGACGTTGACGATCAGCTACGTTGGGTACCAGGTGCTGGAAGTTGCACTGGAAGGACGAAAAACATTGGAAATCAGTCTTTTTACAGGTGATTCTGCATTGGATGAAGTGGTCGTGGTTGGGTATGGTACCCGGAAGAAAGTGAATCTGACGGGCGCCGTATCTACCGTGCAAAGCCAGGATCTGGTGAAGGTCCCCGCGGCAAATGTGTCGGAAGCCTTGATTGGCAAAGCTCCGGGATTGTTCACGAAACAAAATACCGGTGTTCCAGGCAATGATTTCGCGAACCTGAGCATCCGCGGCTACGACGCGCCCTTGGTCTTGGTCGACGGCGTCGAGACATCCTGGACGCGGATGGATCCGAACGAAATCGAATCCGTAAGCGTGCTCAAAGATGCCGCCGCCGCGGTTTACGGCGCGCGAGCGGGCAATGGCGTCATTTTGATCACGACGAAACGCGGTAAGGAAGGCAAAGCGACCATTACGCTAAACAGCAACTACACCACGCAATCGCCCACCACCTTGCCCGAGTTCGTGCCTTCTTGGCAATTCGCCGAATTGTTGCGCGAAGGGGAGTTCAACAACAGCATACCCTATACATTCACGGAAGAAGAGATCCAGAAGTTCAAAGCCGGCGGCGATCCGGACTACGTGAACGAAGACTGGTACAAGGCTGCGTTCAGGCACTGGGCGCCGATGCATTCGCATACGCTGACGGTCAACGGCGGTACGGATCGGATAAAGTATCACATGACGGCGGGTTACCTCAACCAGTCCAGTATTTACAAGTCTGGAGACATGAGCTTCAATCGCTACAACGTGCGTTCGAACGTGGATGCCCGTATTACCGACAGACTGGCGGTTTCCTTTGATTTGTCTTTTCGAAACGAGGTACGGCTGTCGCCGGAGATTGCCGTGAATAACCTCTGGACGAATCTCGTGACCGCCCAACCCGTCTGGCCGGCCACGCTCCCGGATCCAACCAAAGGAGGTGCGTACTCCGGCTTCTTGGAACGGAGCCCGGTCGCGCAAACGTTCCGGAATATGACCGGATCCGACGACAACATCCAGCGCTATTTTACCGGAAGGATCAACCTGAGCTACCAGATCCCGGGCATCACCGGTCTGGATTTGAACGCGACCTTGAATTATTCGATCAATAACCAATTCACCAAAATCCAGGACAGGCCATTCAGGATCTATAGCTACAACCATCGCAGCGGTGAATACGAGGATAGGGGAATCAACGGTGCCAATTCGTTGAACGAGAATTTTTCGCAATACACCCAATTGTATCCCCTGCTGTCGCTAAACTACAATCGGGAGTTCGGGTCGCACGCGGTCCAGGGGCTTCTGTTGGCCGAAGGCATCGATACCGACAGCTTCTTTACGGCGGCGGGCCGTCTCGATTTGCTGTCGGTAGAGATCCCGTACCTGTTTGCAGGCGCCATCGAAAACCTGACCAATAACGGCGGAGCGACCAAGACCGGACGGGTAAGCTATGTAGGGCGGGGCAACTACGCCTACAAGGACAAGTACCTGTTAGAGGGTACATTCCGTTTTGACGCCAGTCATAAGTTCGCGCCCGAATCCCGCTGGGGCTTTTTCCCGAGCGTATCGGCGGCATGGCGGATAGCCGAGGAGGATTTTATCAAAGACAACATATCGTGGATGGATAACCTCAAGCTCCGGGCATCCTACAGCAAATCAGGGAACGACAATGTGGATGCCTTCAAATACCTGACCGGCTATGAAATACTGCGGGATATTTCGAACGTGTACGTATTCGGCACAGACGTCTATCGGCTCATCCGTTCAACCGGATTGCCCAATCCGGACATCACCTGGTTGGATATGACCAGTTACAACCTCGGTTTGGATGCGACGTTTATGGGGGGGAAGCTGGGGTTTGAAGTCGATGCGTTCTATCGCATAACGGACAACATCTTCGGGCAGCCGCTCGAAACGTACCCCTCTACGTTCGGTGCGGTATTGCCCCAACTCAATATCAATTCCACGGCCGACAGGGGCATCGAGTTTACCGTGAACCATCGCAATCGGATAGGTGACCAAACGACCTACGGCATCACCGGGATGATGAGTTTCGCCCGTCAAAAATACAGGCGGTGGTCCGAGAGCCCGTTTGAGGATGAAGACGAGGTAAGGATTTACCAACTCACCGGTAAATACACCAACCGGTGGATAGGCTATCTTTCTGATGGCATCTTCATGAGCCAAGACGAGATAGACAACCATGCCGTGAATCAGGATCAGGCCGGCAACACCACGTTGCAGCCGGGCGACATCCGATACCGCGACCTAAATGGCGATAACATCATCGATTGGCGGGACCAAGACGAGATCGGATATGGAACGTTCCCCGACTTGTCCTACGGATTGAATTTCGATGTTACCTACAAAGGGATCAGCGTAACCGCGCTTTTCCAGGGAGCCTCGATGTTCAACTCCATGATCACGGGCCCGCTCAGGGGCGCCTTGCAGAACCTGAGCAATCCGTTTGATTTCCATTATAAATACCGGTGGCAGCCAGACCCCAACAACCCTGGCGTCAACATCAATCCGGATGCGAAATTACCCGCTGTCAGGGGGGATGGCATCGGCACCAACACCAATAACAACAGGGCCTCCGACTTCTGGTTGCAGGACGCGACGTACGTGCGCTTGCGCAATCTCAATGTGAATTATTCCATTCCTGCTCCGATAACAAAGCGGATAGGGGTTCAGCAGCTGAACGTGTTCGTGGCCGGGAGCAACTTGTTTACGTTGAGTAGATTGGGCATCTACAAGAAATCCGTAGACCCGGAAGCGACGGACGCCCAAAAGCTCTATCCGCCGGTTAGGTCGATTTCTTTTGGGATAAATTTATCAATGTAGGACGTATTAAATCAAATACCATGAATAAGGTAAAATATAGTATGCTGGGCATCTTCTTGGTCTTTCAAGGTTGCGAAAGCTTTTTGGACAAGGAGCCGTTGGACATGATATCGGATGCCGTGGTCTGGGAAGACCCCGCATTGGTCGATGCGTATCTGGCCGACCTGTATTTCCGTACGGACTTCATCGAAATCCGCGGGAATACGTCGGAACAGACTTCCTTCGCGATGGTGGCTTCGATGGGGGGCGAGGGCCGTTCGCACGGCGCCCACCACCAGTCGTATATCGCTTCCACGAATGTGATCACTTCTTCGGGTATCCCCGGTGAACTGGATTATTGGAAATACCAGAACATCAGGGACTGCAATTTCTTCATTGCGAAGATCCGGGAGTCGGTGCTCGATCAGGATCTCATCGAGCAGCGGATTGCCGAAGTCCGCTTCCTGCGGGCATATATGTATTTCCAGAAGGTGATCCGTTTCGGCGGTATCCCCTTGATCACCGAGGCGCAGGACATCAACGCCCCGCGTGAAGAGATCTACGTATCGCGAAACACGGAAAAGGAAGTTTATGACTTCATCCTGGCGGAGACCGCTGACCTGGTCCAGGACCTGCCGCCACAGTACGCGCCACAGGATAAGGGCCGTCCCACGAGATGGGCTGCATATGCCTTGCGCAGCCGTGTGGCACTGTACGCGGCCAGCATCGCCAAGTATGGGCAGGTCCAGCTAAACGGGCTTTTGGGCTTCGCCGCCTCCGATGCAGCCGTATATGCCCAGATGAGCTACGATGCATCGAAGGCGATCATCGGGAATGGCATCCATGCCCTGTACAAGCAGCACGCCGATCCGGTGGCTAACTTCCAGAACCTGTTCGTAGACGAATCGGCGGCCAATGCGGAAGTGATCATGGCCGAAGTGTATGACTATAGCAAGAATCGTGCGCACGCCTACACGTTGCGGGCCATGCCCCACGATTTCAACGGGACATGGGCCTCGATGTGGTACCTCTATGACTTTGTCGAACGCTTCGAATTCGAGGACGGTACTCCCGGCAATTCGATCACGCGGGCGCAATTGACGGGCAACGAATGGGCACCGGACGAATTGTTCGGCAACCGGGATCCACGGTTCCGGGCGTCGGTATTTTATCCCGAAAGCCCGTGGCAAGGGGGCAAGACGCTTTTCCATTCCAGGACCGTCCGCGGCGGGCAGACACTGACGGTAGGCACCTCGGAAGACGGATGGCCTTACCGCGCCATCGAGCGGAACACCCAGCGCACCGGGCTCATGGTCAGGAAGCGCTGTAACGAAAGCATGAAAACCGAGGCGGTCATCAACGATGAGACCGACTACATCATCTTCCGGTTGGGCGAGATATACCTGAATCTGGTGGAGGCCGCATATTACCTGGGCCACGACGGCGAGGCGCTCAATGTGCTCAACGAACTGCGGGACCGGGCAGGAATGCCACCGAAAACGGCAATCAATGAAGCCGTGATCCAGAACGAACGCTTGGTGGAACTTTCGTGGGAAAACCACAGTTATTGGGACATCATACGTTGGCGCACGGCCAAGCAGCTGCTGGACGGCGTCAGGATGAGGGGCCTGCAGTATACGTACAACTACGATACGAAGAAGTATCGGATCGAGCTCATCAACGCCGAAGGCGTGGCCCGGACCTTCCTTGACAGGAACTACTATTTGCCGCTGGGCGTAAGCCGGGTGACCGAGAATCCGAACATCGTGGAAAACCCGGGCTACTGAAAAACGGAAGGATGATGGCAAAGGTGTTGTGTATCCTTGGTTTGCTATGGTGTGCCTGCATCGAACCGATGGCGGCCACGGCGGGCGGCGTTCGGCTGGCAACCAACGGGATGGCGCATTACCGGCTTTTCGCCCTGGGGCCGGATGCCGAGACGTCGTTTGCCTCGGCTGAACTGGGCCGCTACCTACGGCAAATGAGTGGCGCCGAATTCCAGCTTACGGATACATGGGGTGGCCGATCGATTGTGCTGGCGTCGGTGGGCAGCTTGGACCTGGCGCCCCCGCATAAGGCGCTCCGGCATCCGGCGCTCCCGGCAGCGGGCAGCGAAGCGTTCCTCATCACCACGCATGGCGAGCACGTCTTCCTCATTGGCGGTAACCAGCGGGGGCTACTTTATGCCGTCTATCGGTTCCTGGAAGCACTGGGATGCCGATGGGTTGCCCCCGGGTTCGATTTCTACGATGGCAGGGCGTGTTTCGTCCCGAGCGGCGACGTACTCGTCTATGCGCACAGCCGGGATATCGACGAACGCCCCGTGTTGGCCTACCGCAAACTGTATATCGAGGAAGGGCGATCGCATGACCTGGAAAACCTGATCCAATTACTGGATTGGATGCCCAAGGCCCGTTTCAATGTGCTTGTTGCGCCGATCGATTACCAAGGGCATGGCCGCGTGAGGTGGGACAATTGGCGGGATCGGCTCGTACCGGAACTTGCAAGGCGCGGCATCGTGATCGAAGTGGGTGGCCATGGCTACCAGAATTTCCTGCATGCCGAAATGGAAGGGGGCCAGTTGTTTGCGCGACATCCCGAATGGTTCGGCATGGACGAGGAGGGGAGGCGTACGGCGATCCCGAGGTATGTGTTCTGCACCTCCAATCCGGCCGCGTTGGCGTATCTGCAAAACAACATCAGCGCCTATCTGGACGCACGCCCCGAAATAGCGATCTTCGATTTCTGGCCGCCGGATAGCGAACGCTGGTGCACCTGCTCCGATTGCGGATCGATGGGGACACCGACGGATCGCCACGCGATGCTGGTATCATCGACGGCCCGGTACCTCAGGCGGCGGCATCCGGGGGTCAGGCTGGAATGCCTGGCGTACCTGCAATACACCAAGCCACTGGACAAGGCGACGCTCGACTCCACGGTTTTGCTTGATTTTTGCCCGATAGACCAAAGCTTCGAATACCAGATCTACGACCGCGCTTCGGCAAACAACCAGCGCTATAACGACTACCTGCGCGCGTGGTTGGAGGGGTTCGGGGGCGACGTCAGTATCTATTCGTACTTCCGGAAATACGCCTGGCGAAGTTTGCCCAATATCATTCCGCATTACATGCAGCGCGATTTGGCATACTACCGCGAAATCGGTGCCAAGGGGATTTCGGTATATGCCGAGCCGGGCGATTGGTTCACGTATGGCGTGAATCACTACGTGTTGGGTGCACTCGCCTGGGATCCCGGCGTCGACGTGGATAGCCTGGTACGCGCGTATTGCGAGACGGTATATGGCGATGCGGCGCGCTTGGCGGCACACGTTTACGCCGAACTCGAAGACATCGTGCGATACGCTTGCAATATCCGCTTCTCGGCACCCAAGACCGCCTTCGAATATGGCGCGTACATCGACCGGTTGGACGCCTGCAGCGCACAGGTGGATGACGCGATGGGGGTGCATGCGGCGGATCCCGTCACGAGCGGCCATCTCCGGCGGTTGGGATTGATGCTGGCCTATGCGACGGCCAGCGCCCGGGTGAAGCTATTGGAGGTTCGAAACGACCACGCGGAAGCCGAACGCGTATCGCAGCGCATGCAAGATACCCTGCAAGCGAATCGACAAGCGGGGGTATTCATCGTAAGGAGGCAATCGTGATATGAAAAAAACGAACCATACGGCCGGAACGCAGGCTTGGGCCATCGCGGTGCATGCGGCGATCATGGCCTTTTCGATTTGGTGCATCGTGGGATGCGGTAAGATGGATGGGGAACCCGATGGCGGACCGGATGGCCCGCCAGATCCACCCGAGCAGGAGGAAGCATACCCGGGCGTGCCCAAGTCAGCCATTTACGAAGTAACGGTTATCCGCGATGGAAAGCGGGAACAGCAGACGGTGTTCCGGAATGCGTGTCCCCAGTTCTCGCTTGGCCACGAGAACATGCAGGAAAACGACAGGTTCCCGCTGGAGATATTTGCGGGGAGGAGCATCAATTGGGCGCATTTTTCCTTTTCGGGCAGCGTCGTCGTGGAGGTCAAGGTGATTGACCAGCATAAGGTGCCGGTGACGGGAACGATAAGCGTGGTGCCGTCCAGGCATGGCATCGCCGCCGAGGTGGACGGCAATACCGTCCGGTTCACCTTGACGAAGCATGGGCAATTTTCGGTCGAAATCGGCCAGCACGGTTACCGGAACGGTTTGGTCATCTTTGCCGATCCACCCGAAACGGATGCACCAGGCGATTCCCCTGCCGGGTACGCCATGATGGAGGGGGCCACGGCGTCCGTCCTCAATCGGATTCCCACTGCCTCGACGGGCATCTATTTCAGGAAAGGCGTCCATGATATCGGGGTCTATCGCGTGCCCGCGCACATCAAGGACATCTATTTCGAGGAGGGGTCGTGGGTATATGGCGCGCTGATCATGGATGGAAGGCCCAACGTGAAGATCTTCGGGCGCGGGGTGCTCTCTTCGGGCAGGTTGGATTACCGCGAATCGCATGGCATCGAAGCCATCAACCAGAGCAACAACATCCACCTCGAGGGCATCGTGGTGGCCGACCCGAAATATTTCGCCGTGCGTTTGATCGGGCAGAACAACACCGTGAAATGGACGAAAGTGATCGGCGGATGGGTGTACAATTGCGATGGTATCGCGGCGTTTGCCGGTTCCACGGTGTCCAATTGTTTCATCTGGGCAAACGACGATGCGATCAAGGTGTACCGCGACAACATCACGTGGACCGATTGCGTGGTGTGGCAACTGAACAACGGTGGCGTCATCCAGATGGCCTGGGGCGGCTCGAATGCGACCAACGTGCGCATCAGCCGCGTGGATGTACTGCGCGCGGAATGGAACAAGCCCGGCTTCAACCGGGCGTTGCTCAATTGCGTGGGAAACCGGTACCAGGAACCGGGGAAATCCGGTCAGCAACGTGACTGGCTTATCGAGGACGTGGTTACCGAGACCCCTATCCCGATCGTGTTCAACATCACGCCCGATGCGTTCAGCCCGAACCACATCCACGGGCTTACGCTGAAAAACTGGAACGTGAAAATGGCGATGGGTACGGAATACCGGAACGAAATCATCGGCAACGATCCGAACCGGCATTTCGATGGGTTCGTGTTCGAGGATTTTGTGTTCAACGGCGTCAAACTTGACGAAGGGAATTGGCTGGAAACGACCGGGCTGGCAACCGACAGGCTGGTAACCCCCGTATTCAGGTGAACGGTATCATGGGAAGGCTGGTCAGGATTTTTGGTTATACGGTGTCGGCTATTTTTACGCTGGCGTGTTCCTGTGCGGGCGATGTCGACCCCGCGGACGATGCCGTTGTTCAGGGAACGTATTACATCGACTCGGAAAACGGCGATGACGCAAGCAGCGGGCAGTCCGTACATGCGCCTTGGCGGTCGCTATCGCGGCTGGGTAACGTAAGCCTGAAACCCGGGGATACCATCAGGTTCAAACGGGGCAGTGCATTCGTCGGCCCCTTGTTCATCCACCAATCCGGCACCGGGCAAGATCCCATCGTCATCACCGCATACGGTGCAGGCGACAAGGCCCCGGCATTCACCAACCCGGTGTTCAGGCAGGATAATTTCGGCAACTGCATCCGCATCACGGGGAGCCATGTCGTCGTCGAGAAACTCTATTTCCACAACACGGCGGCACACGTGCCCGGCAGTTACCAGACCGATGGTGGGTGGGACGTGTGGGAAATGGGGGCCATCTATCTCGACAAAGGGGCGCAGCATTGCATCGTGCGCGACAACGAAATCGAGGATTGCGTGGTCGGTATCAAAAGCTACGGCAGGCATGCGCTGATCGAAAACAATTACATCCACGACTGCAACCGGGTATTGAAGGAATGGGGATGGGGGCCCATCGGTATCTGGTTCGGTGCCGATGACCAAGAGGCCCGGTTCAACCGGATCGTCAACTACCGGGCCGAGCATCCCGATATCCACTGGAGCGGTGGGGTGGGCGGCGGCGCCGACGGAGGGGCTTTCGAGATAGACGATGCGCGCTTCGATAAGTCGAACATACACATCCACCACAACTACACGCGCGATTGCCAGGGGTTCCTGGAAGTGACGTGGACCGACGTGAAGCAGCATCCCGATTACCGGGGTTTTCGGATCCACCATAACGTGAGCGACGACTACCAACAGTTCGTGGCCATCTGGCAGGGCGAAGACTGCCTGATCGAACACAATACCATCGTCAGGCGCAAAGTCAACGCGAACGACTGGGGCGTGTTCAACATCACGGAAAATGACTCCCGGAATACGATCCGGAACAACATCATCGTCACCGAAAAGGACATCCCCATATTCAACACCGGGTTGCGTGGCACGCACCGGCCGAACAGCATCATTGCCCACAACCTGTATTTTGCCGCATCGGGCAGCTTGGTGATGGGCAAGGAAGGGCCCGGCACGGCCCCGGTTTACGGAAACCCGCTGTTGCGGGGGTATGGAGGCGCCGCGGTGGCCGGCGACTACCGCATCGCCAAGGGCAGCCCTGCCATCGATACGGGGTTGGCGCTCGGTTATGCCGAAGATTTTTCGGGGATATCGATCCCCAAGGGCGGTGGTTCAGACATCGGTGCATTTGAATATACGGATTGAGATGGAAAAGACAATGAATTCCGGAATGGGTTTCCTGCCCCGATCGTTGGGCATCGCGTTGCTGGGCCTTGGCGTGGTACAACCCACCGCCGCACAGCAGGCGGGGCCACCGCCGCACGTCGTAATCATCATGGCCGACGACTTGGGCTATGGCGATCTGGGCTGCTACGGTGCGGAAAAGATACCTACGCCGCATACGGATCGGTTGGCGGCAAACGGCATGCGTTTCACCGATGCGCACAGTTCGTCGTCGCTGTGCTCGCCATCGCGTTACAGCCTGATGACCGGACGGTATTCCTGGCGCACCCCGTTGCGGCGCGGTGTGCTCAAGTGGTTTGCCAAACCCCTGGTGGAGGCCGGCCAAGTGACACTGGGTTCGATGCTGCAGGGCAAGGGCTACCGCACGGCGTACGTGGGGAAATGGCACCTTGGATTCGAATGGGCCCTGCGGGAAGACCTCCGGCCGGCCGATCCCGACCGCGATGTGTTTGACACCTGGGCACTGACCTCGCAGCAACACATCGATTTTTCCAAGCCGGTAAAGCAGGGGCCTACGACACGCGGGTTTGACTACTATTATGGCATTGCCGCTTCCAACAACATGATCCCGTTTGTCTTCATCGAAAACGATCGGGTGGTACTTCCGCCAACCGTCGAAAAGGACTACGTGTATGACACGGATCAAGCGAGCCTGCGTGCGGCCAATTGGGACCTGGAGACGCTGGATCAGCAGCTCACGCAACGAGCCACCGGGGTGATCGATGCGCATTTCGCATCGACACCGACCGATCCCCTTTTCCTGCTGTTCTCAACGGCGTCCATACATCGCCCCTGCCTGCCCACATTCACCAAGGGCAAGAGCGGTGCCGGCCTGCGGGGCGATATGGTGCTTGAATTCGACTGGATCGTGGGGCAGGTCGTCGACGCATTGAAGCGCAACGGGGCCTTCGACGACACGCTGATCATCGTCACGTCGGACAATGGTGCCGTGCCGGGCGATCCGCTCATTGCCCTGGAGCGCTACCGGAGCGACCTGGGCGATCGGTACTACCTGGATTATTTCGACGATCACGCCCCGCAATATGTAGACCCCGATGGGAATGCGGTAAACCGAAAGGGCTGGCTCACCTACAACCACGCATCGGCAGGGCCTTTCTTAGGGTTCAAGTCGGATGCCTGGGAAGGCGGCCATCGCATCCCGCTGGTGATGCATTGGCCGGGCACCATCGCGTCGGGGCAGGTGAATGGCAACATGGTGTGCAATGCCGACTTGATGGCCACCTTGGCCGATTTGGTGGGATACGAAGGGCCGGTGGGCGAAGACAGCTACAGCTACCGGGCCAACCTCACGGGCGAATCGGGTGAACAGATGCGGGCGTCGATGGTGCTGGTCTCCGGCCGGAGCGGCGCGTACGCGGTCAGGATGGGCAACTGGAAATACATCGAAGAGGCCGACCGGCGCTGGAGCGAGGGGCAGACCCACTATGCCGAAGGGCCTAGCCCCACCGATCACCAACTGTACGATTTGACCAACGATACGGGTGAACGCGACAACCTGTATGCGCGATACCCCGATGTGATCGCGGATTTCAAGGAGTTGATCCGAAACGTAGCACTTGCAAACAAAAACGAAGGGAACCATGAATAGGAAACTCAAATTGATCATTGGACTTTTACTGCCTGTCCTGACCGGCTTTGCGCAGGCACAGCAAAACGCGGGCAATGGGATGAACGTCATCTTTTTCCTGGTGGACGATCTGGGGTGGAGCGATGTGGGCTGCTACGGAAGCGAATTCTATGAAACCCCCAACATCGACCGCTTGGCCCAGGAGGGCGTCAAGTTTTCGCAGGCTTATGCGTCTTGCCATGTATGCTCGCCTTCGCGCGCCAGCATCCTGACCGGCAAGTACCCCGCGCGCCTCGGGCTCACCGACTGGCTCCCCGGTAGGAAGGAATTCCCTTTCCAGAAGCTCAAAAACGCGGAGATTCCCCAACACCTTTCGCATGGCGAGACCACATTGGCCGAAGCATTGCGTGGCCACGGCTACCGTACGGCCATCATCGGCAAGTGGCACCTGGGCGAAGCGGGCTCCACGCCGCTCGACCACGGATTCGACTACCGGATCACGTCGTGGAACAAAGGATGGCCGCTCACCTACCATGCGCCCTTCAAGCTGGCCGATATGGAAGGCGCCGCGGATGGCGAATACCTCACGGATTACCTCACCGACCGGACGCTGGCGTACATCGAGGCGAACAAGGACGCGCCGTTTTTCATCTACCTTTCGCATTTCGCCGTGCACGATCCCATCCAGGGCCGTGCCGATCTGGTGCGCAAATATGCGGAAAAACTGGCCCTTATGGAGGCTTCGTCCGCGCCGCCCTACATCTTGGAGGGCAATCCCGATTCGTCCCGCCAATACTCCCGGCGCGAATTGGACAGCATGCTGCGCCTGCCCGCATACGCCGGTTTCGATCTGCTGCCAAACCGCATCGTGAAAATCAAGCAACGCCAGGACAACATCCAGTTTGCCGCCATGGTGGAAAGCATGGACGAGAGCCTGGGCCGTATCCTGGACAAGTTGGACGAATTGGGGCTGGCCGACAACACCGTCATCATTTTCACGTCAGACAACGGCGGCATGGCTGCGGCCAATTTCGGGAACCCGAAGAAACACATACCGGAAGAAGCCCTCGACAAGCAGTTTTCGACCGCGAACCTCCCGTTGAGGGGCGCCAAGGGCTGGCTGTACGAGGGCGGCATCCGGGTGCCCGCCATCGTGAAATACCCCGCCGCTGCCAGGGCGGGGGCGACCAGCGAGACGCCCATCATCAATACCGATTTCTATCCGTCGGTGCTGGATATGCTGGGTTTGCCGCCGCTGCCCCGCCAGCACCTCGATGGCCGGAGTTTCGCGGATGTGTTGGCAGGAAAGGCGCGGAAATCGGATACGCCGCTGTATTGGCACTTCCCGCACTACAGCAACCACGGCCTGCAAAGCCCCGGCGCGGCGATCCGTTACGGCGATTATAAATTGATCTCTTATTTCGAGAACGGCACGGTGCAGCTCTTCGACCTGGCGAATGACTTGGGCGAGCAACACGACCTGTCGCGCAGCAAATCGGGCAAGGCCAGGAAGATGAAGCGCATGCTCGAAGCCTGGCAACGCAAGGTCGGGGCCCAAACCATGGAGCCCAATCCCGATTACCTGACCAATCAGTAAACGAAGTGGATATGACGCAGACAAACAGCTTTTTGATCACGGGCGTGGCGGCGTTGCTGCTCTCCTGCACGTCGGGATCCGCCACACGGAACCTGCCCGATACGGTGACCATCCCGAAAGCCACCCTGAAAGACAAGATCAAGGGCGGTTGGGCCGGACAAACGATAGGCGTTACCTACGGCGGGCCCACCGAATTCAAGTACAATGGCACCTTCATCCAGGATTACCAGCCCATCGTATGGTACGATGGCTACCTGAAGGAAACGATGGAGGGGCAGCCGGGCCTTTACGACGACATCTACATGGACCTTACCTTCGTGGAGGTATTCGAACGCCTTGGCCTGGATGCGCCGGTCGACTCGTTCGCGCATGCCTTTGCCCACGCGGAATACAGTTTATGGCACGCCAACCAGGCCGCCCGGTACAACATCCTGCAGGGAATGAAGGCACCCGAATCGGGCCACTGGCTCAATAACCCGCATGCCGACGATATCGACTACCAGATCGAGGCCGACTTCGCTGGGTTGATGTCGCCGGGCATGCCCAACGCGGCATCCGAGATCAGCGATAAGATAGGCCACATCATGAATTATGGGGATGGCTGGTATGGCGGGGTCTATGTGGGGGCGATGTACGCGTTGGCGTTCGTGTCGGACGACATCCAATTCATCGTGCGCGAAGCGCTGAAGACCATTCCCAAGGAAAGCAAGTACTACAGGTGCATGGCAGACGTGATCCGTTGGTACGAACAGTATCCCGATGATTGGAAAAGCACGTGGTTCGAGATCCAGAAGCATTGGTCGGAAGACATCGGTTGTCCAAAGGGTACCTTCCACGCCTACAACATCGACGCCACGACAAACTCCGCGTACGTCTTGCTGGGATTGCTCTACGGCAATGGCGATTTCGGCAAGACCACCGAGATCGCCACGCGCGCCGGGCAGGACTCCGACTGCAATCCGGCAACGGCGGCGGGCATCCTCGGCACGATGATCGGCTACAGCAATATCCCCGACTATTGGCGGATGGGGCTCACGGCGATCGAAGACATGGATTTCAAGTACACGGGCACGTCGCTGAACAGGGTTTACGACATGGGGTACGGCCACGCGTTGGAGATGATCGAGCGCCATGGCGGTACGGTGTCGGATACCGAGGTGCAAATCAAGGTACAGGAACCGAAAGCCGTCCGGTTGGAACAGAGTTTCACCGCTATGCACCCGACGGAAAAGACGGCTTGGCACAAGCCGTTGACGCCCGGCGAGCATACGCTTGAATTCGAAGGTACCGGCATCGTCATCGGTGGGCTGGCGACGAAACTGGATCCCGGTCTGCCCGACATCGTGTTGGATGCGACCATATCCATCAACGGCGGGCAGGCGGAGGCCGTGAAGTTGCCCACGGACTTCGTGACCAGGAAGCTGGAGCTGTTCTGGAAGTACCAATTGCCGCGGCAGCGTCACCGGGTAAGCATTGTCGTGGGCGATGTGCCCGCTGGCTATCGGCTCACCTCGCCTGAATACGTGGTGTATTCAGACCATCCAGCAGTCAATTAACGAAAAAATATGACCATTATGAGATTAGGAACATTTGGAGTGGCCGTGCTGGCCATGCTTGCCGGTTGCGATGGAAAGACGACCGGATCGGGGCCGGACAACCGGGTAACGCTCACGCACGAACAGCTGAAAGACAAGATCAGGGGCGGATGGGCGGGCCAAACCATCGGCGTGACCTTCGGTGGCCCGACCGAATTCCGGTACAACGGCACGATGATACAGGACTACCAGCCCATTCCGTGGTACGACGGTTACATCAAGGAGACGATGGAAGGCGAGCCGGGGCTTTACGACGACATCTACATGGACCTCACCTTTGTCGAGGTGATCGAGCGGTTGGGGCTGGACGCACCGGCCGATTCGTTCGCGGTCGCGTTTGCCAACAAGGATTACAAACTCTGGCATGCCAACCAGGCGGCCCGGTATAACGTCCTGAAGGGCATGATGCCCCCGGCTTCGGGCCATTGGCGCAACAATCCGCATGCCGACGACATCGATTACCAGATCGAGGCCGACTTCGCGGGGTTGATGTCGCCGGGGATGCCCAATGCCGCCTCCGAGATCAGCGACCGCGTAGGCCACATCATGAACTACGGCGACGGCTGGTACGGTGGGGTGTATGTGGGCGCCATGTACAGCCTTGCGTTCGTTTCGGACGACGTGCATTTCGTGGTCAACGAAGCGTTGAAGACGATCCCTTCGCAAAGCGAATTCCATCAATGCATCGCCGACGTCGTGGCGTGGCACAAGCAGTATCCCGACGATTGGAAGCAGGCCTGGTTCGAGATCGAGAAGAAATGGACATCAGACATCGGTTGCGCAAAGGGTGTCTTCGATGCCTTCAACATCGATGCCAAGGTCAATGCGGCTTATGTGGTGCTGGGGCTACTGTACGGCGATAAGGATTTCGGGAAGACGATGGAGATATCCACGCGTGCCGGGCAAGATTCGGACTGCAACCCCGCCACGGCCGGGGGCATCCTCGGCACCATGATGGGGTACGACGGCATACCCGACTACTGGATGCAGGGACTGGGGGATGCCGAAGACATCCCGTTCATGCACACCGACATGTCGCTCAACAAGGTGTATGACATGAGTTACAAGCATGCGCTTGCCATGATCGAGCAATACGGAGGCGAGGTCAACGACACTGACGTCGTCATCGCCGTGCAGCAGCCGGAAGCCGTGCGGTTCGAAAAGAGTTTCGAGGGGTTGTACCCCATCGCCAAGAACCCCCTGCGGGAGCCGTTGACGCAAGCCAAGGAAATCGCATTCGAAGGCACGGGCATCGTGCTGAACGGCGAAGCACTGAAAAACAACCCGCAACTGGCGGAATACACCTTTGAGGTCGACGTGTTCCTGAACGGCGAAAAGCTGGAAACCGTGACCATGCCCACCGATTTCAAGTACAGGAAGCTCGAGGTCTGCTGGAAATACGAGTTGCCCAAAGGCAAGCACGTGCTGCGCGTCGAGCTCAAGAACCCGCATCCGCAGTATCGGCTCAGGCTGACCGATTACATCGTCTACGCGGACGAATACCAGGAGCACCACCATGGCAAATGAGCGCCTGGGCTGGAGCCTGCTGGCATTGGTACTGCTTGCCTGCCATGGCAGGCCCATGGCCGTGCAGGCGCAATCCAGGCCCAACGTGATCGTCATCCTGTCGGATGACCAGGGGTATGGCGACTTTTCCTGCCATGGCAACCCCATCTTGCAGACACCTGCTTTGGATAGGCTGCATCAGGAAAGCGTCCGGTTCGGCAATTTCCACGTGTCGCCCTTATGCACGCCCTCACGCGGCCAACTGATGAGCGGTATGGAGCCGCTGCGAAACAAGGCCAGCACGGTGCTTACCGCCCGTGGATTGATGCGACGGGATATCGTGACCATGCCGGAAGTATTTGCCGGCAACGGCTATCGGACGGGGATTTTCGGGAAGTGGCATTTGGGCGACGCCTATCCGGATCGGCCGATGGATCGGGGGTTCGAAAAGTGCGTATGGATCAGGGGATGGGGGCTGCTTTCCGAAATGGAGTTCGACAACGATTATTACCGTACCCGGTACATGGACGGGCTGGAGACCCGGCATTCCGAACAATACTGCACCGACCTGTGGTTTGATGAGGCCATGGCCTGGATGGACGGGATGGACAAGTCAAAACAACCGTTTTTCACGTACCTGGCCTTGAATGCACCCCATGGGCCGTTCCATTCGCCGGTAGCCAACCGCGATCGGTACGCGGGGAGGGTGACGGATGAGAAAGTCGCGTCGTTCTACGGGATGATCGAGCACATCGACGAAAACATGCGGCGGCTGGACGACTGGCTGGTTGCCCGTGGCTTGAAAGACAATACGATCCTGGTCTATATGCATGACAATGGTGCGCCAAAAGGGCTGGATATGTACAACGCGGGCATGCGCGGTTGGAAAGGCGATCTGTATGATGGCGGGCACCGCGCAGCGTGTTTCGTGCGTTGGCCGGGTGGAGGCCTGGGCCAGTCCGCTACGGTGGACTACCCCGCGGCCATGCATGACCTGTTGCCCACGTTCATCGATTTGCTTGGATTCGACCTGCGGAACGAAGCCCGGTTCGACGGCGAGAGTTTGGTGCCCATGCTCCGGGATCCGGATGCCGACCACGGCAGCAGGATGTTCGTGGTGCAATACGGCAATTACCCACGCACCCAGCGATATGACGGCTGCGTGGTGTGGGATGCGTGGCGACTCGTTGGCGAGGACGAACTGTACAACCTGGCCGAAGACCCCGGCCAGCAGCGGAATGTCGCCGACCGCTTTCCAGCGGTCCTGGAACGCATGAAAGCCCACTATGACGCATGGTGGGAAGAAGTCGCTGGCGGAATCGACGAATTCGTGCCGCTTGTTATTGGTTCTGAAGCCGAAAATCCGGTGATATTGCATTGCGGGTACTGGGAAGGCGGCGATGTGAATACGCAATGGGCCGTTGCCAATGGGGCCGGGGGAGGCACCGGAGGCCAGTGGCACATCGACGTGGCGCAAGGCGGGAAATACCGGTTGGAACTGAGCCGTTGGCCGTTTCACCTGCAGCGGAAGCTGACGGCAGGCGGGCCTTCCGAATCGATAGGCGGTACGGCGATCCGGGAAGGTGTCCAGCTGCCCATCGCTTCTGGGTGCGTGCGTATCGATGGCAGGCCTGCGTTGTCCGCGCCGACAGGTCGGGATGCTTCCATCGTGGGCATTGACGTCGACCTGTCCAGCGGCAGCCACGTGCTCAAGGCCTTTTTCCAGGATGAACAGGGCAAGGACGTCTGCGGGGCCTACTACGTGCGGGCCACCCTGGTGGCTGCTTCGGCCCTACCTCGACAATAACGAAGGCGTCCGGTTATTGAATCGATAACCCACCCCGAGCATCAGGTAGTTGGGATCCTGGAAGTCCTTCAGGTTATAGCCGATGTGGATGAACGTGTTCTTGGTGGCGCTCACCTTGAGCGCGAAGGCCTGGTAGGTGCCGCTGAGGTCGCCGCCTTGGTGCAGCACATGCGTGCCGATGCCGATACCGATGGTGAAGATGGGCATGACGTAGTCGGCCCGCGCGGATAGCCCCAAGGCCGCTTGCCGTTGCCAATCGGGCTTGAAGAACACTTGCTCGGTGCCGATGATGTAATCTGCGGTGTAGACGTTGGCGCTGCCGTCGTAGATGGCGTCCAACGAGATCCCGGTCCGGAACCGGTGGCCCCAGTTGTACATCGGGGCGAAATAGGCCCCCACCACGGGGTACTTGAAGGGGGAGGCCACCTGCAGGCCGAAGAAATCGACCCCTTTGCGCCGCCAGGACCCGAAAACGACCAGGTCGTAGCTGAAGTGCCGTGGGAATACGGGAGCCAGTACCTCGCCCGCTTCAGACGGCTCGGCGGCGTTTTTCGATACGTCATAGGTCAGCCCGATCTTGATGCCCGGCATATTGATGCCGGCATTGGGGTATTCGGTGTTGCCGTTGGAGAAGTGGGTGAAATCCACCCCGCCGCTCATCGCGATGCGCTTGGCGACCCGCCACCGCAGCGATGCGCCGAGGCTGATGTAGGCATTGGTCGTCGAGCCCACGATGATGTTGTTCGGGTTGTGTTCGGGATGGTAGGGGTTCCAACGGGTGGATAACCCGAAGTTCCATTCGTAGTCGAGCGAGACGCGGGCCGATATCCGGGCGATCCTGGATGTCTGGAACAGGTAGGCCGCGATCGGCGATCCCAGTTGCCTGCGGTCGCCGAAGCCGTAGGCGGCGATGCCGATGCCCTGCTGCGTGCTGGGGAAGGCCTGGCTCCCCAACGAGCCTTCGGGCAAGGCGAAACCATAGGTGAGGTGGCCCGATTGGGCGAACCCGAACGAGAGGTCGGGCGTGAAGTCCACGTTGTAGAACGGCGGGGAGGGGATGACCCACGCCGGCCGGTAGGCGATGCCGATGTGGTGGGTGAACGATGTGGTCTTTCCGGTGGTCTGCGACCGTGCCGCAACGTGGAATAACAGGCAGGCAAGCACCAGCAGGCATGCCGTCTTGACAGCATTGCGGAACCCTGTACGCCTGTGTATGGAAAGCATCTATTTCCCTCGTGATTGTGGCGGCGAATTTACCACTTATCCGCGCATTTCGCAATCGGGGTGTCGGCAGCGCGTTTCAGGCAAGAAAAAATTGGAATTTGCCCGGTAGTCCGCTACCTTTGGTCATGCGCTTGTTTAAACGTTATCCTTCGTTCTACCACTGCGCCCTTTTCGTGGTTTGGCTCGGGTCGGCCAGCTTCGCGCCCTTGGCCGACCGCGCACCGGATAGGTCCCTGTCGGAAAAATACCCGGGCGACGTGGGCATCGAGGACGACCCCGATGTGCTCTATGTGGAGAAATTCGACGGTGGCATGGCAGGCCTGTTGGGCCGGTATACCGATGTGCTGAATGCCGAAGGGATGAGCCTGGACACGGCGGACGTGCCGGCCGCGGGCGCGATAGCCCTCCAGATGACCAACCGGGGCGGGCAGAACGACGGGGGGCACCTCTTCAGGCGGTTCGATCCCGGGTTTGACGGTACGCTGTACATCCGGTATTACGTCAAGTATCCGGCGAGTTCGAACGGTTATATCCATCACGAATCGGTCTGGGTAGGCGGTTATCACCCCCCAACCGCCTATCCGAGCCCCCGGGCCGGCATCTGCGGGCTGGGCGATCGGCGCATCGCCATCGCCTACGAACCGGTCAATGGCCCCCACATGGACACCTACCTCTATTGGGGGGATATGCGGGCCGGCGCACGCGGGCGGTGCTATGGCAATGACCTGGTCAACGGCAGTCCGCAGGCAAAGGAACTGGAATGGGACCAGTGGATGTGTGTCGAGTTGATGGTCAAGCTGAACCATCCGGTAACGGCCTACAATGGCGAGTTGAGGGTCTGGCAGGACGGGGAGGAAGTCGGCCATTGGGGGCCGGGCTTCCCCAACGGATCCTGGGATTTCGACTCCTGGTCAAACGATCCGGCCGGACAGCCTTTCGAAGGGTTCCGCTGGCGGACAGCCGAAAAGCTGGACATCAATTACATCTGGATCGAGTTTTATGACGATACCACCCCGCCCGGCGAATCGCACCACATCAAGTTTTCCAACTTGGTCATCGCCAGGCAATACATCGGGCCGATCAAAAATTGAATCCATGCCGTCCTGACGACAACGCAAAACCCGTTACGCCCGTTGATGGAAAACAGCTATTCGAAATCGGGGTGTTGAGAATCCTTATGTACGCAGGGTGATATTCGGTATGAATTTGAAATCCTTTACGTTGTAGGTGAACAGCGGGATATCATAGACGACGCTCATCGCGCCTATAATGGCATCAGGTATGGCTAGGTCGTGAGAGAGCTTGTAGTCTAAAACCAATTTGATGGCCAATGCAGAGACATCTTCATTGTAATGCAGGATGTTATAGCTTCGCAGCTTTTTCTTCATCTGCGCAAGTTCGGTCTTGTTTCGCATCCCCCGATAAAGTTCCATTACCGAAATAGACGGAATCAAAATGCGTTCACTGCCTATGGCATGCAACGCTTCGATGGTTTCATCGATACCACGGAAAACCGAGATGAAAATATTGGTGTCGCAGATGACGTAATTCATAGGCGGTCGGCCCAAGCCTCTTTGCGCAGGTCTTCGAGCGAAAGCTCCCGGTCTTTCCAGATTCCGGCTAAGGCCGTGACGTCCGGTTGTTTGGCAAACGTGATGGGGAGTTTGTCATGGTCAGGATTCGCTGGGTTTTTGCTTTTTTGGATAGGCACTTTTTTTTCCACAGCGATATCAAGCTTTTTGGCGAAGTCTAGCAATGCTTCCATCGCTTTGCTGTTCTTGAATTTCAATGTGACCTCTTGCATGATATTTCTTTTTGCTATTTCACAAAAGTAGCGAATTGTGTTTCAATTTCCAAGTCGGGATGTCGCCTAGTTCGGTTTTTTCAAATCGGCGGTGCACTTAACCACGAAACCCGTTAGGCTATTTTCGTCAACGGGAAAAAAAGTTCATTCTTGAGGCAATCACGCAGATAAGCAAATACGGCTTTGATATGATCAGGCTGGAGTTGTGGGTAGCTTTCCAATAACTGCTGTTCCGTCCATCCGGAAGAAAGCAGTTCCAGGATCAATTCAACGGCTATACGCGTTCCCTTTATTGTAGGTTTTCCTATCAATATGTTTTTGTCCGAAACAATGTAGTCTTGCCAAACCATCCCTATTAACGATATGCCACCAAATTATCACAAAGATAATGAAAATTATTCAGAAACATCGCGCCAGCGGCGCACCATCGCCGAAGAAAAATTTGCGATTGCGGATGTCACTTCCTACCTTTGGGTATACGAACGACCCCAAGGAGATGGAACCGATGCCTCCAGTTGATGAACGGGACCTGCTGCAGAAGCTGCGGGATGGCGACCGGCAGGCCTTTGAAACCATCTATCACCATTACAAGCGCCGCTTGGCCGGCAACCTCCTGCGGTTGCTGAAATCGCACGACCTGGTCGACGATGCCCTGCAGGAACTGTTCGCCAGGCTGTGGGAGCACCGCGCCACCGTTTCGGTGGACCAGCCCCTGAAGGCCTACCTGTTCGGCATCGCCCGAAACCTCACGATAGACACCTACCGCCGCGCCGCGCGCGAGGAGAAGTTCCGCAACCGGCTCACCGAGGCCTTCGAGGAAGCCTACCGGCACGTGGAGGAGCGCCTCATGCCAGACGAGCGGCTCGAATGGCTCGAAGAGGCCATCGCCCAGCTCCCCCCGCAACGGCAGCGCGTCTTCCGGCTGTGCAAGCTGGAGGGCAAGAGTTACGAGGAGGTCAGCGAACTGCTGGACATCTCCACGGCCACCATCAACGCGCACATCACCAAGGCCAACCGGCAGGTCCAGGAATTCTTCGCCGCCCGGCGGCATCTGGCCGGTTCGTTGCTGGCCCTTTCCATGCTGCATGGCATTTCTTGATAAAAATAATCGCGTTGTTTATCAGTTGTTTATGATTTTATCTGGAATTTCTTTCCCGTAGACTAATTGGTTTTTGGCCGTTGTTCGTATTAGCTGGTTAAAACACAAGTTAACGTAGGTCACCATGGCAGCAGATTATCCACCTATCGACGAATTGTTCAGGAAATACCTGGACAACCGGTGCGATGCGCAGGAACTCGACGCACTGCTCACCTACTTCGGCCTGGATGCCGATTCGCCGGAACTCAGGCGGCTGGTGGACGAGGCGCTGCGGAACGAGGCGTTCTCGCCAGCGGAAGCCATGGAAATCGATCGCGTCATCCAGCGCAACGAACGGACGATCCTGGCGCTGCCGGACGGCGGCGCGCAACCGGCCACCGTGCGGCCGATGCGCCGGTGGTTGCCGGTTGCGGCGGCAGTTGCCATGCTCCTTGCAGTCGGGTGGCTGCTAGTCGATAGTCGAAAGTCGTCAGTCGAAAGTCTCGCTGCGACGGAAATCCTGCCCGGCGGCAACCGCGCCACATTGACCCTCGCCGACGGCCGTGTGATAGACTTAAGTTCAGCGCAGGAAGGAATCGTGGTTGGAACCGAGAATATCACCTACACCGACGGGAGCACACTCGCAGCCGTCATGGTGAGCGAAGTCGAACCATCGCTGCAAAATCGCAGTGATTCTTCGACTCCACTGCGTTCCGCTCAGAATGACGGTCTGACGATGCTGTCGTTGACCACCCCCAAAGGGGGTCAATACCAAATCACCCTCGCCGACGGCTCCAAAGTCTGGCTCAATTCCGGGTCCACGCTGAGGTATCCAAGCCGGTTCTTGGAAGGTTCACGCGATGTGTTTTTGGAAGGCGAAGCATTTTTTGATATTACGGCAATACAGGGCACCCCGAAAGCTTTCGGGACGCCAGCAACCAGTCTTAAATCCTCCGCTGGCGCATCGAAAGCAGACGCTGGCGCGCGCGTGTCGCGCGTGCCATTTAAAGTCCGGACCTCCGGACAAGAAGTGGTTGTCCTCGGCACCCAATTCAACATCTCCGCCTACGCGGACGACCCCGAAACCAAAACCACGTTGGTAGAGGGGAAGGTGCGTGTACGCGTGGAGGGTGTAGGGGCGCGGTTTACCGCGCCCGATAATTTGGGTGTCACACTCTCCCCCGGAGAACAAAGCACCACCCGCGGGGCGGCTACCACGATCAATACTGTCGACGTCTCCCAATACACCGCCTGGAAATCGGGCCTGTTCGACTTCACCGACCAATCCTTGGAAACCGTCATGAAGCAGCTTGCGCGCTGGTACGACATCGAGGTGGAATACGAAGGCGACGTGCCGCAGATGGAGTTCTACGGCAAGATCTACCGGAACAAGAACCTGTCGGAAGTCCTGGAGTTGCTCAAGAGCGCACAAATCAGGTTCCGCATAGAAGCGGGCAGAAAACTAATCATCACCAAAAACTAAGATCATGAAAAGCCACCCAACGTAACCCCCATCACCGAAACGAAAACAGGAAGGTGTTGGAACCACCCTCCTGTGAGTAGTCCGGATAGGACATTGTCCATTAGCGCTTAAGAAAACAGAAACGTTTACTATCCAAAACCGGGTAAAGTTAATGAAAAGATTTTTACAACCGGGGCTACACTGCCTCGAACATTGGTATCGGGTTATGAAAATACTCGTACTCATCATGACCGTCGGCCTGCTGCACGCCTACGCGGACGTACGCTCCCAGACGGTCAGCCTCCACGTGAACAATGAACCGCTGCGCGAAGTGCTCGCCGCCATCGAGCGGCAGACCGGCTACGTGGCCTTCACCAACAAGGCACTGCTGGCCAAGGCGGGCCGTGTTTCGCTGGACATCCGGCAGCGGCCGCTTGCCGAAGCGCTCGACGCGATCTTCGCCGGGCAGCCACTGGCGTATGAGTTGGGCGATAAGACGATCGTGATCAAGGAGGCCCGTTCGATGGACGGGCGCGGTGGGCGCGGCGGTGCGATGTCTCGCGTATCCGATAACGGGTCTCTGCTCATCCTAGCCCTACCCGAAGTCCGCGGAAAAGTAGTTGACTCATTGGGAAATCCGTTATCTGGCGCATCGGTTCGGGTGTTGGATGCGGAGGGGAAGCGTACCTCGTTACAAACACAGACGGATCGGAATGGGGAGTTTGTGTTGCGGAATGTGCCGGAGGGGGCGGCACTCGAAATCTCGTATATTGGTTACGTCGTGCAACGCGTTACAGCAAGCTCCAATGTCGGTACGATTTCCTTGCGAGAAACTCCGTCCGCTTTACAAGAAGTAGTGATCAACAAAGGCTACTATACAGAGAGTAAAAGGTTATCAACAGGAAGTGTGGCGCAGGTAACGGCTGCAGACATAGAAAAACAACCTATTGCGAATCCCTTACAGGCGCTTCAGGGGCGCATGGCTGGTGTCTACATCGGTCAAAGTACGGGCCATCCGGGTAGCAGTTTCAACATACAGATACGCGGAAGGAATAGCCTTCGACCAGACGGAAATTTCCCTTTGTATGTAATTGATGGAGTTCCTTACACATCCACTACGTTGGTCTCAAGACAATCTTCGCCTATAACAAATTATGGAAATCCGTTAAGTAGCATCAATCCCGGTGATATTGCCAGCATCGAGGTCTTGAAAGATGCCGATGCCACTGCGATCTATGGATCCCGTGGTGCTAATGGCGTGATACTGATAACCACGAAATCAGGAAACAGGGAACGGACGCAGCTTAACGTCGACTTCTATCAGGGTGTGGCCCGTGTATCGAATATGATGGAACTGCTCAATACCGAGCAATATCTGGAAATGCGTCATGAAGCCTTAGCCAATGACGGCATGGAACCCGGCTCCTACAATACCGACTATGATTTGCTTTCATACGATCAGCAGCGGTACACAGACTGGCAAAATAAATTGATTGGGGGAACTTCAAATTTATCCAACATACATGCGTCGTTATCTGGTGGAAACAGCAATACAAATTTTTCGCTGGCAGGGGGGTATTACAAGGAAGGAACTGTTTTGCCGGGTGATTCTGATTATCAAAAGGGATCGGGACGCCTTTCGCTTTTCCATCAATCGACAAACCGGAAATTCTCTGCATCGTTTACAGCAAACTATGTGGTCGATAAAAATAAGTTGCCCAACTCAGATCCAACAGCAAGCGCAATAACATTACCCCCCAATGCACCGGCCGTTTATAATGAACAAGGAGAGTTAAACTGGGCAAACTCAACATGGTTTAATCCCTTCGCCACGTTTTTATCAAAGTATATGGTAGACAATACAAATTTGATAGTGAACACCCAAATTGGCTATAAAGTATTCGAAAGTCTGAGCCTACGAGCAAATCTGGGTTATAACAGGCTAATGACGGATGAAAACCGGACGACTCCTACCACAAGTTACGATCCGTCATGGGGCGTTCCATCTGGAAGTAGAAGTTTTGTCAATTCCAAAATGAATACCTGGCTTATTGAACCACAACTGATTTATGACCGAAGTGTCTTTGAAGGTAACCTTAACATAATCCTTGGCACTACATTTCAGCACAGTGATACCGAATTTGTGGGGATTGGAACCTCTGGTTATGAAGACGATGATGCGCTTGAAAATATCGCCGCTGCGAGTGTCGTGGGGGTAAATCAATATAATTCTACCCAATATCGATATAGTGCTGTTTTTGCCCGCATCCACTATAATTGGGGAGATAAATACTTGTTGAACCTTACTGGTCGTCGGGATGGTTCAAGCAGGTTCGGGCCTGATAGGCAATTTGGAAATTTCGGCGCGGTAGGGGCTGCGTGGATATTTACCAATGAGGATTTGTTTAGTAATAAGAGAACTAAATTCCTTGGTAAACTCAGAGCCAGCTACGGTATAACCGGCAACGACCAGATTGGTGACTACGGTTATCTGGATACCTATTCTTATTTGCCTTATTTTTACTTGGGAGAAAGAGGATTGCGGCCAAGCCGGATAGCGAATCCAGATTTCAGTTGGGAAGCGACAAAGAAATTTGAAGTGGCTTTAGAACTGAATTTTTTAAATGACCGGATTTCGTCTTCCTTTGCGTACTACAATAATCGGTCATCCAACCAGCTTGTGGGCTATGCATTACCATCCATTACCGGATTTACCAGCGTGCAGTACAATTTCCCGGCTACGGTTGAAAACCAAGGATGGGAGTTTCAAGCAAGTACAATGAATGTCCATACAAAGACATTTACTTGGTCTACCAGTATGAACCTCACCATACCGAAAAATAGACTCGTCGCCTATCCAGATATTGAGAATTCATCTTATGCGAATAACTACGTAGTGGGTCAATCACTGTTCATCCGGAAAAAATTCCATGTTCTTGGGGTTGATCCGCAAACGGGCATATTGCAATTTGAGGATGTGGATGGGAATGGAGTTGGCACCAATTATCCCGCTGATCTGCAGGTTACGGCCCCTGTGACGCAACGTTTCTTTGGTGGGCTGCAGAACACATTCAAATACCGTGGCTGGGAACTGGATGTCTTTCTGCAATTTGTGAAGCAAACAGGAATGGGTTATAATACCATTTTTTACACACCAGGCAGTAGTGGAAATCAGCCAACCATCGTGATGCAACGCTGGCGAAATCCCGGCGATATAACCGATATCCAACAGTTTACGCAGGCATATGACGAGGCTGGAATGGCTTATGACAATGCGTTCAACTATGGGGATAATGGAATTGTAGATGCGTCCTTTATCCGGCTTAAAAATATTGCGTTTTCATATAGTTTACCGACCGTGTGGAATGAGAAACTTAAACTTCGGACGAGTAGAGTTTACGTTCAAGGTCAAAACTTATTGACATTTACGAATTATATTGGTTTGGATCCCGAGAACAGTCAAGGCGGCGAATTTCTTCTTCCGCCCTTGGCGATATTTTCCGCAGGCATTCAATTTTCATTTTAATCTGCACTATTATGAACATTACATTGCATATAAGAAACGCATATATTTTCGGCAATAAAAAAACACTGCCTCTAGCAAAAAAACTTATCTTTTTCGCAGTAATTAGTCTTTTGATGTCCTGTAAGGAGTTTGTATCCATTGATTTATCCATTACACAGATTGCCAGCGAGAAAGTGTATAATTCGGACGCCGATGCAAGGGCAGCCATATTAGGGATATATACTCGAATGTTCAGCAGCCAGGGGGTTGCGAGCGGCGGTGATGGTTCAAGCATTACACATCTTGGCGGTTTATCCTCGGATGAACTGATCAATTATCGGACAACCCAACCCACCGTGGAATTCTCCAATAGTGCATTAACGGCAAATAATTCGGCCATCAATACGGTGTGGTCTGAATTTTATCAATACATCTACACGGCGAACCATGCCATCGAGCACCTGTCAAATTCCACGGGAATAACACCGACCATTCGGGAGCAATTGATTGGGCAAGCAAAATTCGTACGTGCTTTCGCCTATTTTTACTTGGTCAATTTATATGGAAATGTTCCTTTGGTTACCACGACAGATTATAGGGTTAATTCGATCCTGCCTAGAAGTCCTGTTGATGAGGTGTATCAGTTGATTATTCAGAACTTGCAGGATGCACGCGAAATGCTCAGTGCTGATTATTCGTTTTCGAATGATGAGCGGGCGGCGCCCAACAGATGGGTGGCTACAGCTTTGCTGGCTCGGGTGTCCCTCTATATGGGGCGTTTTGAAGACGCTGAACAATACGCCAGTGAATTGATTGCAGGCAATCCGCTATTTTCATTGGAACCCGATTTGAACAAAGTCTTTTTATTAAACAGCAGCGAAGCCATCTGGCAATTGAGACCTACTTTCGGTGGTACCAATACTCTCGACGCTAACCTATTTGTATTGGTTACTACTCCTTCGCAAGTATCTCTGAACGACCATCTTCTGGATGTCTTTGCGGAAGGCGATTTGCGCCGAGACCATTGGATTGGGAGCATCCAAACGGACAAAACCTATTACTACCCCTATAAATATAAAGTTCGGTCAAGCAGTGTTAGCACAAGTCCAGTAACCGAAGCCACCACCATATTCCGTTTGGCAGAGCAGTACTTCATCCGAGCCGAAGCGAGGGCACAGCAAAACGACATTACCGGAGCCCAAGTCGACCTTAATGCAATCAGGAATAGGGCTGCACTTCCCAATACCAGTGCTGGCGATAAAGAAGCGTTGCTGACCGCCATAGAACAGGAGCGAGTGGCCGAGCTCTTTACCGAATGGGGGCACCGTTGGTTTGACCTGAAGCGTACCAACAGAATCGACGCTGTCCTGTCGGAAAAAAAAGGGGAGCGATGGCAATCCACGGATGCGCTTTATCCCATACCGTTTAGGGAAATTTTAAATAATCGTAACCTTGACCAAAACATCGGATATTGATTACTATCCCATCACTTAAACAATAGACACAAATGAAACCCATCATATTTTATTTCTCGCTATTATTGAGTACTCAATACGTAACCGCCCAAACAATAGAACCAGTATCGCTGGAAGTGGGCATGCCGATGCCCGACTTTATACTAAAAGAGGTATTCTATTATGAAAAAAATACGGTATCCAATGAAGACTTTAAAGGTAAATGGCTGGTGTTGGACATGTTCTCCTCTGGCTGCGTGGCCTGTTTCAAAAGTTTCCCCAAGATCAATGAGTTTCAGAAGGATTTTGGTGACAGAGTTCAATTCCTGCTTGTCGGTCGGGACGACAACTATATCCGGCAAACTTATGAGAAGTTTAAGGATAGAATGTCGCTCACGTTACCCGTAGCTTACGATACGTTGCTCTTCAAGCAATTTCAGGTTGCCGAGGTTCCTTACATCATAGTAGCCGATGACCAGGGGATTATCAAAGCGATTACTCCATCACTAACCCATGAAAATATCACCGACCTGCTTGATGGCAAAACGGCCGAGATTCGGCCGGCTGTTAATCGGGAGCAGAAAGAAGTGAGGCAGGAAAAATATGATTCTCGAAAACCTCTACTACTGTACGGCAACGGAGGTGAGGATTCTGTTTTTCTCTACCGATCAGTCTTAGCCAAATGGAACGGGTTGATGACTCCACAGCAGAACTATATTAGCGCGTCAGCTTATGGCAATAGTGTACAAGTCGTGGGATTGCCGCTGACCAGTTTATATATGTTAGCCTATGGAGATACGACAAATTTTTTCCACACCGCCCTAGCCTACGGCAACCTCTGGCCGAAACCTATCCTCGAACTAACTGATTCCTCGGAATTTATCTACGATAAAAATTACGTCATCCATGATAACCTCTATAGCTACAGCCTTATCGTGCCCCAAGAAAAAGCGACGACAAGTTATATAAGAAAAGTAATGCAGCGTGAATTGGATAATTATTTCGGCTATTCGGTTGACATAGAATACAGGATGATGCCTTACTGGGGATTGCGTGTTTCCAATAATGCACAGAAAAATTTAGTTTCAAAATCAACAGTAAAGGAAATAAAAGCACATACAGGTAACAATTGGGGAGCTATCTATAAAAATGCGCCGGTATCTGATTTGATTTCGGAACTTGAATACCAAAACTATCAATCCCCTCCTTTTATCGACGAGACGGGAATCGAGGGGAATATTGACTTGGTTCTCGATGCGGATTTGACAAATTTCGACGACTTCAGGGCTGCATTGAAAAAAGCCGGTATCGAGTTGGTCAGGGGCGAGAAACTTATGAAAGTAATCGCGATACGGGATCCAAAACAGGAAAATACCAATCTCGCAGTTCAATAACGACTGAAATATGAATAGTATTATCTTATGCGGCGTAGCGCTGATGGTTTTGTCAACAAGTATAACGAATGCACAGCAATCCTTGGACTTCCGAATCGCACTTGATTTAAAGGGTACGCCCAATGGAACGGAAGCGTACTTGCTTACCGTTAACGAAAAAGTGACTGGCCATAACATGTTTATAATGTCTGATACCGTTGGGCGTGGCAAGATTAAACAGGGGAAGCTGACTTTTTCCGGACAGGTCCCTGCAGCGGGAAAATGGTATGGCCTATATTTGTCGAATCAGATAACAGGTATTTCCATGTTACTTGGACAAGAAGATGTCTCCATAAAGGGAAACTTTGCCGATTGGCCCAATGTTGAAGTAATCGGTTCTGAAGGCACGACTGATTTGCTCAACTACAAAAAAGTATCTGATTCACTAACCGCTGCATTTAAATCGGATGAATTGTTGTCGTTCCGTGAAAACTTTATCATCAATAATCCCAATTCGCTTTATGCTACGTTCTTGATTCTACGCTTCGATCCCTGGACATTGGAAATGAAGCAGGATGCGTATGATATGCTTACCCCCTTTGCAAAATCAAGCTATTGGGGCAAGCGCCTCAAAACACACCTAGCAGAACTGTCAAAAGCGGAGCAATAAAGGAATAGGAAGAAAGCGAAACCTTCTTTGCCAAAGGTTTAATATCCCGTGTTTGCAAAGCAGTCCCTTGTTCAGATTGGGACGAGGGCTGCTTATTTCAAGTCCGGAAGTCTGGAAATAAAACACAAAGACACAACAAAAAAATATAACGATTCGCCATGAACGAAAACCAAAACAGCAAAAAAGACCAACCCCTCTTTGCCTCGCTCACCCTGCACGACGGCCGTGTCATCAAGATCTACGGCCACATGCCCGCAGTGGAGTTGAAGAAGCTGATGGACGTCTTCACCAAGCAGGTACAGGATGACCCGAACACAAACATACCGGATGTATACAATCAAACGCACCGCGCGTAATAGCGCTTTTTTTTTGATCAATATTCCTGTATACCAAGGTGTACGGCGACCACATAGAAATCGAACATTGATTTGTAAACCATAAATGTATATTTGCATGAAAAGAAGGGTTCAAAATTCACAACGGATGAAAACGACACGACTTCACCACGGTGCACGGCTTGCTTGGCTTCGCATTTTGCGCGGATGGACACAGCAGGTACTGGCAGAGCGGGCAGGTTTGAAACAACAAGAGGTTTCCGAAATCGAATCGAAGGAAGAACTAGCCAACGAGGTGATTTTGCGGTACCTGAAAACCCTTGGTGTGGAATGGGACATGTTCAATGAGATGGATGAAAGTGCGGTTTCCGATATGTCTTTCAATTCCTACGATCACGGCGTCAGTGGTTTAGGCTTTAGTTTTACAAATACGAATCATTTTCATCCCCTCGAGGAATTGATTAAGCAACTGGAAGAACTCAAAGCTTCGTACAAAGAGCAAATCGAATTCCTCAAAGAATTGCTAAAGAGCAAAGACGCCGACATCGCGGCGCTTAAACAGCAGTTAGCGAAATTGGAGGCCAAGCTTGAAAAACTCGAAGCGCGAATTGCGGAACTTGAAGAAGAGATAAAGACGCTACAGGCTAAATTGAACAACACCAAATAAAGCCGATTTTTTAACCGGGCTGTAAGGAATTTTGTAGAGACGCAATACATCGCCTGCCTACCGCAGGCAGGCGTCTCTACGGGCCACGTCATTGCCATACCCCAACATCCAACCGATTATGAAAACGCAACATTTTGAAATCCATTGGCCGGAAGACCTTCGGCCATGCCAAACCTTCCCGTCCACCCTGCCCGACCCGTTCCAGCCACTGTACACCGGGCTGGAAAACACGTGGCTAAGCGGAGTTCCCGGACAGATCGCCCTGCAACGCCTGCCGGGCGGGCAGATCCACTTCGGTCACCTGCAAAGTTCGCTGTCTGCACCGCGCACCGTCCGCATCCACACCCTACTACCCACGCTGTTCTTCACGGCCTGCCACGAAGGCCAGCCGCAATGGGCATTCGCGGGGCAATCCGCCAACGTGGACGCGATTCCCGGCACCCACTTCGCCGTCGCGCTGCCGCCCGGCGAGACGCGGTTGATCCTGCCCGTGGGCTTCTGCCGGTTCACGTGTTTCATCATGGCCGGCCACCGGCTGCAACTGGTGGCCCGAGACCATGCCATGCTGCGACCAGCGATCGAGGCCCTGCAATTTGGCAGCGTCGACGCTGCCCGGTTGCTTCCCGCATGTCCCACCCATCAAGGCGCACGCGAAACGTTCGATTACCTCAGTACGAAACAAGTGGATTCCGCTTCGCGCCGGAACGTGCTGTACAAAAACAAGCTACACGCAATCCTTTCCGGATACGATGGCCAGCTGGAGCTGGAAGCCGAGCGGCATGCCCATTCGAACAGCCGGTTGTACGCACGGGCGCTGGCACTGATGGAGAAGCACCGGGACGACCCCGATTACGGCATCCGGCAGCTCGCCGACGAACTGGCGATGACCACCCGGCGGGTGCAGTACGCCTTCCGCGAGCACGGCACGACTTTCACCCGGTCGTGGATCGAAATGCGGCGAAATGCCTCCCCCGGAAACAACTTTCGATAATCGCGCAATAACTTGTTAGACAGTTTGATGTGTCGGATATTGCGGTGGGTTTTTAACTAGGGGAACGCCCATCCCCGATCATAGACTTAGAAAAACGATTATGTCAAGAAAAGTACCCATCCGCGGGCCGCTGTTCATCCGCCACAAGGACGTGATGCGCGTCTGCGACCTCAAGGAAACCGCGGCCAGCGATTTGATCAAAACCATGCGCGCCGCCATCGGCAAAGCCCCGCACCAGAAAATCACCGTGAGCGAATTCGCCGATTACCACGGCGTACCGCTTGACGAAGTGCTCCGCCGCATGGGGTATTAGCGCTCCGGCAACCAGCGCTGGTTTGCCGTTTTCAACCGCTTGTCACCGGCCAAACACGCTTTACCCGCTAGGACGGCCGATTTGGGCACACCTTAGCGCCATGAAGAAAACGAAAAGACTCATCATCCTGCCCCACGATGTCTGTGCCATCACGGGCAAAAGCAAACGCCAGGCGCAGCGCCTGCTCCAGACCATCCGCGACGCCCACGGCAAAGCCCCGCACCAAGCCGTATCCGTCAAGGAATTCGCCGCCTACCTCGGGCTTGATCCGGATGACGTGGAGCCGCTGCTGAGGTAGGTTCCGGCCATCCCTCAGCCGTGCCCCATCCATGCTCCATCCCTATGATAGCCTATACATCCTCGATGTAATCCCGGTAAAACGCCCAAAACACGGCACTTCATCGGGAACCTATAGGGAAAGCATAGGGAAAGAGGGGGGATGACAGTGGGTACGGAACCCATCCTCCTGTCCCTGTCTCCCGAAAAATTGTTGGCGCGGCAAGGCCCCGCACCAGAAAATCACCGTACGCGAATTCGCCGATTACCTCGGCGTACCGATCGAGGAAGTGCTCCGCCGCATGGGGTATTAGCCCCGCCCCCAACCAGCGCTGTGTAGCGTGTTCGTCATCATTTAGGCAGCGCTGGTTTTTTGGATTTTGATTTTTAACGGGAAAAAGCTTATTTTTGTCTATAAAATTTCAAAGACATGGAACTGGTATTAAGGTCTGACAATCGTACGAAACTTGAAAAGGTGATTGCTTTCGCGAAGAAGCTGAATATCGCTATCGAGGAAAAAGACCTTGAAACAACCAGTTCAGCAAAGGATCGCGAGGCGTTGGCCAGCCGCATCCAGGCTTTCAAAGGCGGATCCGTTTCTTCTTTTGGAGATGCATTGGAATGGCAACGAGACCATAGGGAAGACAGGTCACTTCCGTTTTAAGCCAATCGTTCCTAAGCCATGACTTTGATTGACAGCAACATCATCATCTACTCGTTTACCGATGAGTTCAGTTACCTGCGAAAACTATTTCTGGAAAAAGGCACCTTTGTGTCTGAAATTTCTCGGGTCGAAGTATTAGGCTACCACAAACTAATCGAAAAAGAAGAGGCTTATTTTAAAGATGTTTTTGATTTCATCCCGACGATAACCCCAAATCGGGTCATATTTGACAAAGCAATAGCCTTTCGTAAAAAGTACAATATGAAATTAGGAGATTGCCTCATTGCTGCAACTGTCGCAGTGAGGAACCTGACCTTAATCACGCGAAACGTCCGGGATTTTGAATCTATCACGGAAATCAAATGGCGTAATCCATTCGTATCCGGATAAAAGGGAGGGAAATGAACGCAGCGATGGATCGGTCCACGGCTATCAGATCGAAGAGCTGCCTTTCCCGTGACCTTGGAATGAAACCGCTCCATGCCAATATTGTACCAGAATTGGCCAACAAAAAAGAGGAAGTCTTCGATCCGATTGGCTTACTTTGTCTTGTTATGAGCCTTACATCAATTTTGGATCCGCAGGCACCATTGGACTGGCCGCAGGTGGAATTACGCATCAATCAAGTCGCCGGCGCTTTCGAGGGGTACCGCGGCCTGCCGCATGCGCGGCGCATCGGATTCCTCCGACGGATCGCCGACGAGATCGCCGCGGACCGGGCCGGGCTGGTCGCCGTGTGCCAGCGCGAAACCAACCTGCCCGAGGGGCGCCTGCAGGGCGAGATAGACCGCACCATCAACCAGATCAAGCTGTTCGCCAGCCTGCTGGAGGACGGTTCGTGGGTGAACGCCATCATCGACACGGGCGACCCCGGGCGAACGCCGATTCCCAAGCCCGACATCCGGCAGGTCCAACGGCCCATCGGCGCCGTGTGCGTCTACGGGGCGAGCAATTTCCCGTTCGCGTTTTCGGTGGCCGGGGGTGATACGATATCGGCATTGGCCGCGGGGTGTCCGGTGCTGTACAAGGTGCACATGGCGCACCCCGAGACCTCCTGGTTGGTGAGCCAATGCATCGAGCGGGCGGCGGAGGCCACGGAAATGCCCACCGGCGTGTTCGTGGCGGTGGCGGTGCAGTCGCGCGAGGTGGCGTACCGGCTGGTGTCGCACCCGGCGATCAGGGCATTGGCGTTCACCGGTTCGTTCGCCGGGGGCAAGGCGCTGTATGACGTGGCCGTGCGGCGGCCCGATCCGATACCGGTGTATGCCGAGATGGGCAGCATCAATCCGGTGTTCCTGTTGCCGGGCCGGTTGCGCGAACACGCGGAAACGACCGCGGCGGCGCTAGCGGCCTCCAACGCCCTCGGGGCGGGGCAATTCTGCACCAATCCGGGCTTGCTGTTGCTCGTCCGATCGCCGGAAGCCGAACGGTTCCTGTCGCTGTATGGCGAGCGGTTGGCCGAACAGCCCTGCCACCGCATGCTGACCCCGGGGATCCATGAAGCGTACGTGGCCGGTGTGGAGCGGTTGAAAGCCCGGCCCGACGTCACGGTATTGGCGGAAGCGACGACCGCCGAAGCGGATGTGGCCGTACCGGTGGCCTTCCGCGTAAACGGGCGTGATTTCCTCCGTGACCGACGGCTGAGCGAAGAATGTTTCGGCCCGGCGTCCATCCACGTGGTCGCCGAGAGCGCGGCACAGTTGGTGGAGATCGCACAGGCATTGGAAGGCCAATTGACCGCCAGCGTGTGGTGCACGGATAGCGATATCGAACCGTTCGCCAGCTTGTTTGGGGCACTGGAACAAAAGGCGGGCCGGCTCATCGTCAACGGCGCGCCCACGGGCGTGGAAGTGTGCCACGCCATGGTGCACGGCGGCCCGTTCCCGGCCACGACCGATGCGCGGACCACCTCGGTCGGCTCGCAGGCGATCTATCGGTTCACGCGGCCGGTCAGTTTCCAGAACTATCCCGAACGGCTTTTGCCGGCCGAATTGCAAGGCGGCAACCCGCGCGGGATCTGGCGCAAGGTGGATGGGGAGTGGACCAAGGCGGCCCGGTAGGATGGCACGTGCAAACACCTTGCGCATCCATCCCGAAGACAATGTCGGGGTGGCGCTGGCGAACCTGTCGAACGGCGATCGGGTGGGCGGGGATGCCGATCCGGTTACGTTGCGGGAAGACATCCCAGCCAAGCACAAATACGCACTGTCGGATATCGACACGGACGGGGCCATCGTGATGTATGGCGTATTGGTGGGGCGGGCGGCCGAACCCATCAAGCGGGGCGGATTGATTTCCACGGCCAATATCCGCCACGCATCGGGAACGTTCCGTGTGGGCGAGCGAAAGGCCGACTGGATGCCGCCCGACGTAACGAAATGGCGAGACCGGACCTTCCTGGGGTACCACAGACCCAACGGTTCGGTGGGCACCCGGAATCATTGGCTGCTCATCCCGTTGGTGTTTTGCGAAAACAAGAACATCGGCGTCATCCACGAGACGCTGGTCACCGAATTGGGATACCGGCACGCGCAGTCGCCGTATACCGGATTCGTGCAGGCGTTGAAGGCACGCCATCGGGCCGGTGGGCTCGATGGCCGTTCGCCGGTCGATGTGGACACGGCCGAGACCGCGGTGGAAGCGGGAGAGCGGTTGTTCGAAAACGTCGACGGCATCAAGATGCTCACCCACACGCTGGGTTGCGGCGGTACGAAAGAAGACGCGCGGACACTGTGTGGCCTGTTGGCGGGCTACATCGCCCACCCCAACGTGGCGGGTGCGACCGTGTTGAGCCTGGGGTGCCAGAACGCGCAGATCGGCTTGCTGGAGGAAGAACTGGCCAAGCGCGACGCGGAATTCGCCAAACCGCTGTACCTGCTCGAACAGCAGCGCATCGGCCAGGAAAGCGAACTGCTGCGGCAGGCGATCGCCCAAACCTTTACCGGCCTCGTGCAGGCCAACCGGATCGCGCGGCAGCCCGCACCGCTCAGCAAACTTTGCCTGGGGTTGGAGTGCGGCGGTTCGGATGGCTTTTCGGGCATTTCGGCCAACCCGGCCCTGGGCTACGCCGCCGATTTGCTGGTGGCGTTGGGGGCATCGGTCATCCTGTCCGAGTTCCCGGAACTCTGCGGGGTGGAGCAGGAGCTGAGCGACCGTTGCGTGGACGACGGGAAGGCCGAACGGTTCGTGACGCTGATGCAGGCCTACCAGCGACGCGCGGAAGCGGTTGGATCCGGCTTCGATTCCAACCCATCGGCGGGCAACATCCGCGACGGGTTGACCACCGATGCGATCAAGTCGGCGGGCGCGGCCAAAAAGGGCGGTACCTCGCCCGTGACGGACGTGCTCGATTATCCCGAGCAGGTCACCAAGCCGGGACTGAACCTGCTCTGCACGCCGGGCAGCGACATCGAGTCCACCACGGCCGAGGTGGGGGCGGGAGCCAACGTGGTGGTCTTCACCACGGGATTGGGAACGCCCACGGGCAATCCGGTCGCCCCGGTGCTCAAGGTTTCGACCAACACGGCCCTACATGCCAAGATGCACGACATCATCGACTTGGATGCGGGCACGATCATCGATGGCCGGGAAAGCATCGCGGCCGTGGGCGAACGGATATTGGAACAGGTCATCCGCGTGGCCAGCGGCCAGGAAACCGTGAAGGCCGAACGCGGGGAACACGACGATTTCATCCCGTGGAAACGCGGGATTTCACTTTAGCGTTTATAAACCGATGAACAAATGAAATTATACAAAACGCAATGGGGCAACCTGCTCCAGACAGGGCAGCGATTTTACGCAGCCGCGGCCGACTGGGACGGATTGGTCAATCGGCGAGGCCTCCACGCCTACCTGGTCCAGCAGTTGCCTGCGCTGGCCGAGGTTGCCGAACCGGAAGCGCTGCAATGGATCGAGCGGGCACCGCTGCCGCCCATCGGCAACCAGGAAGTGTGGGCCGCGGGCGTGACCTACCTGCGGAGCATGGAAGCGCGCATGGAGGAAGCCAAGGAATCAGGCGGGGCCGACCTGTACGATCGGGTCTACCACGCCCGGCGGCCGGAACTGTTTTTCAAGGCATTGCCCCACCGCGTGGCGGGGTACGGGCAGCCGGTCAGCATCCGCCGGGATTCGGCCTGGGACGTGCCCGAGCCGGAACTGACGCTGTTCGTCAATGCCTGGGGCGACATCGAAGGCTACACGGTGGGAAACGACATGAGTTCCCGAAGCATCGAGGGCGAAAATGCGCTGTACCTGCCGCAAGCGAAGGTCTATGACCGCAGCGCGGCCTTGGGCCCTTGCCTCTACATCCCGGCCGGGCCGCTTGGCGGCGAGACGGAAATCGCCATGGAGATCGCGCGGAGCGGGCAGGTCATGTACCGCGATACGGTAAAGATCGATCGCATCAAGCGGCCCTTGACGGAATTGGTGGAGTACCTGTACCGCGAGTGCTCGTTCGATCATGGCAGTTTCCTGATGACGGGCACATGCCTGGTGCCCCCCGGCGACTTCACCCTGCAGGTGGGCGACGAGGTCGCGATCAGCATCGACGGCATCGGTACCTTGCGCAATACCGTGGCTTACAACGGCTGAACGTTCGTATAGGCCTTCTGGTATTGCTGGGGCGTGAGTTTCATGACCGCCTTGAATCGGCGGTTGAAGTTGGACAGGTTGCCGAATCCCGAATCGAACGCGATCTCCGAGATGTTCCGCTCGTTTTCGATGAGCCGTTTGCAGGCATGGCCCATGCGCACTTCCAGCAGGAATTGCCAATAGGTCTTCAAGGTCCGCGTCTTGAAGTACCGGCAAAACGAATGGGGGCTCAGGTTTACGGCCTCGGCGACCTTTTCGATCGATAACGGTTCCTTGAAATGGGTGAAGGTGTAGTGGAAGACCTGGTCGATGCGGTCGGTGTTGCTGGCGTTGAAGGTCTGGACGAAGCCGCTGCTGGCCAGCAATTCGTATACGGGCGAAGCCGAGATGAAATCGAGCATATGCAAGAGCCGCTCGATCCGGGCGATGCCGCCGGTGGTCTGGATGATCTGCTCCATCGCCTTGGCCACATAAACACGCGTATCGCCCACCAGTCGAATCCCGCGTTGCGCCACGTCCAGCAGTTTCCGGATGGGAGCCATTTCGGGTAAAGCCGAAAATGGCGCGCCCCAGAAATCGGGCTTGAAATGGATAGCGATGGCTTCGATTGCCAGGTTGGAACCGGGTTCGAAATAACCGGGCCCGCTGCGCCACAGGTGGGGCACGTTCGCGCCCAGCAGGATGAGGTCGCCATCGTCGAAGGGCTGCATGCTGTCGCCGACCAACCGCAGTCCACGGCCTTTCCGGATCAGCGTGAGTTCCACCTCGGGGTGGTAGTGCCAATGGTTGTAGAGGTAAGGCTGGATATCCTCGCGGATGCTGAACGAATGGTCATTGCCGGTGTCTATCTTGCGAAGGATGGGTTTCATTTGCCTTGGATCATAATTTTTCCCAAATTTACATTTAAATACAGAAATAGCTGCCATACGAAAGAAGATGAAACCGTTGCTGAAAATAATCAATCCGGAACAGCAGGATGTGTTCCAATTGATGCGGGTCTGCGAATCCCGTTTTTTCCCGGCGTTGCACTTTCATCCCGAATGCGAGATCATGCTGGTGCTCCAGGGTACCGGGATCCGTTTCGTAGGGGATAGCATGGAACGGTTCAAGCCGGGCGATCTGGTGTTTTACGGCAGGGAAGTACCCCACTTTTACCAGAATGACCAAGGGTGCTGCCAGCAGGAGCCCGATTCGGCTGCCCAAGCCCTGGTGGTCTATTTCAAGGAGGATTTTTTGGGCAAGGAGTTTTGGGAGCTTCCCAATAACGTGCAATTAAAGCGACTATTCACCAATTCCAGCCGAGGGGTCAGGTTTACGGGCAGGTGCCGGGCGCAATTGGAAGAACAGATACGCCTCTTGGACAACCAAAAAGACAGCCTTGCAAAGACGATCGATCTCCTGAGCATCTTGCAGGTGATGGCCAACGCCAAGGAATACAGTCCGCTATCCAGCCGTGGGTTCGTCCTGCCGGTAGACCAGGACGAATGCAAGCGGATGAACGATGTCTACCAGTACATCATCCACCACTACAACAGGAACCCGTCATTGGAAGAGGTATCGGCGATAGCGCACATGAGCCCGTCTGCGTTTTGCCGGTATTTCAAGCAGCACTCCAACAAGACCTATACGCAGTTCCTGAACGAAATCAAGATCGGCAATGCCTGCAAGTTGCTTATCGACAATAAATTGCCTATTTCCCAGGTCTGCTTCGAGGTGGGGTTCAATAACTTCACGCATTTCAATGGCCAGTTCCGCCGGATCATCGGCATGACGCCCAGCCGGTATCAGCGGCAGCAGCTGGTGCTGGTTTGATACCTAAACTTTCTTGACTGCAATATCAACTATTTTGCGCCGATTGGTGTTTAAATAGTTTAACTATTCAGCACGATACTTGTAGCCGACGGTTCGTTTTGGCACTACTTTAGCCTTTGAAAAATCACCGGAAAGCTGGGCATCCAAGTTTGTGGCGCCGGTAACCGATGGAGTGTTTGAACCAATTATGTAACCAAAATGAATTAACATGGGGAAAGTTAAGCGTTTGTTGTTGCTGTGCTCGTTTCTGTCGATATGTTGGGTGGCGCTGGCACAGCCTAAACGGATATCCGGGACTGTTTTTTCAAGGCAATCCGGACTGGCCTTGACCGGGGTTTCGGTAAAGGTGCAGGGAACCGAGCGGGGCGGCACGACCGATGAAGCCGGTTTGTTCGCGATAGAAGCGCAGCAAGGCGATACGCTGGTTTTTACCTCGATCGGTTACCGACGGCAGGTACTGGTGGTGTCGGCTGCCAATTCCGTATCGGTATTCCTGGATCTGGAAGAAGCCAGTTTGGACGAAGTCGTGGTGGTTGGGTACGGCACGCAGCGGAAACAGGACATCACGGGGGCGATCACCTCCATTTCGACCCAGGCACTGCGGGAGGTACCGGCCACGAGCGCGCCGCAGATGCTGCAGGGCCGGGCGGCCGGCGTGGACGTTGTCCATGCCGGAAACAAGCCCGGTGCCGGCGTCACCGTGCGGGTGAGGGGGCGTCGGTCGTTCAATGCGGGCAACGATCCGCTGTACGTCGTGGACGGCATACCGATTTCCGGTGGGTTCAACGACATCAATCCGGATGACATCGAATCGATCGACGTGCTGAAGGATGCTTCGGCCACGGCCATCTATGGATCGCGCGGCGCAAATGGCGTGGTCCTTGTCACCACGAAGCGCGGCAAGGCCGGAAGGACCGTGGTGAGCTACGATGCGTATTATGGCACTTCGGGTATCATGTGGTATGCCGATTTGATGGACGGCACGGAATTCGCCGAATACAAACGCGAGTCGAGGCGGGCCGTGATCAGCCCCGTGACCGGTAGGCCGTTGTACGACGACGAGGATCCAGACGCAGACGTGAACTCGGGCATATTCGACCCCGTCGAACTGCAGTCGATCGCGGCCGGGCGATCGACCGACTGGCAGCGCCTGATGATCAAGGACGGTTCGATGCAGAACCATGGATTGAGCGTATCGGGAGGTACCTCAACCACGAATTTCAACATATCGATGGGCTATTTCAGTGATGTGGGCATTATCGAAGGGCAGGATTTCATGCGGTACAGCACCCGGATCAATGTCGACCAGAAAATCGGCGAGCGCCTCAAGGTAGGCATGTCGACCATGGGTACGTTCAGCGAGCGCAACGGCGAGGACGTCAACCCGTACAATGCTTCGGCCGATTTCGGTACCTTGAGCGAAAATCCATTGGGCGTACCCTATGATGAAAGCGGCGAACTCCTGTTGCGCCCCACGAGCGACGGGCTGCGCACCAACCCGTTGCTGGAAATCGTGGACGGCAATGTGATCAACAAATCAAAGACGGTCAGGCTGCTCGGCAGCCTGTACGGCGAGGCGGAACTGGCCGACGGCCTGAAATTCAGGATGAATTTCGGGCCCGACGTGCGCCAGGAGCGGAAGGGGAATTTCAGGGGGAGCATGACGAACGTGCGGCAAGGCGGAGACCCTGGGGCCGGCAACGCCGAAACATTCGCCTTCCAGTACGCGTGGGAGAATATCCTGACCTATCAGCGAAAGATCAACGAGAAGCACCACGTGGACGTGACCGGCCTGTACAGCATACAGTCGCTGCAGCAGGAGGGTACCACGATCGATGTCTTGGGATTGCCCGTGGAGTCGTTGGAATTCCATAACCTGGGGGCGGCATCCATCATCAATTCCGTGGGAAGCGACTACCGGAAGTGGATGATCCTGTCTTACATGGCGCGGGTCAACTATGTGTTCGACCAGCGTTTCCTGCTGACGCTGACCGGACGTGCCGACGGTTCGTCGAAATTCTCCAAGGGCAACAAATGGGGGTACTTCCCGTCCTTTGCACTGGGTTGGAACGTGTCAAACGAGCGATTCCTGCAAGAAAGCCGGTTGATATCGAACCTGAAGCTCCGCTTGAGCTACGGCGAGACCGGCAACGAGGGCATCTTGCCCTATCAAACCCAGGGGCTGGTGTCCAGGACGGTGTATGATTTCGATGGAAGTTCCGCATTCGGCTACCGTCCGTCTTCCATCAGGAACGACGGCCTGAAATGGGAAACCACCGCCTCATTCAACATCGGGTTGGATTTCGGGTTATGGAGCAATCGGATTACCGGTGCGCTGGAGGTCTATCAATCGCGGACAACGGATCTCCTGCTGCCGAAGGTGTTGCCGATAACCAGTGGATTCAACTCGATATTGTCAAACGTGGGCGTAAAAAGGAACAGTGGATTCGAGGTTTCGCTCTCGACGATGAACGTGGTCTCGACCGGTGGCGATGGGTTCGAGTGGGATACCGACTTGAATCTCTACAGCAACCGGGAGCAGATCGTCGAGCTGTCGCAAGGAAAGGTGGACGATATCGGCAACCTGCGATTTATCGGACACCCGGCCGTGGTATACTTCGATTTCGTCAAAGAGGGGATATGGCAGCTGGGCCAAGAGGAAGAGGCCAGGAAATACAGCTCCATCGTTGGCGGCGTACGGGTAAAGGACGTTAATGGGAATGGGGTTATCGACCCCGAAGACCGGCAAATACTGGGCAGCGATATCCCCGAACTGTCTGGCGGGTTGACGAATAGGTTTCGCTACAAGCGATTCGATCTGTCCATTTTCCTGTTCGCCCGTTTAGGCGGGATGATTCAAAGCCCCGAATACGGCGCATTCCGTTTCCTGTCGGGGCGGGTCAACCAATACCGGGTGGATTACTGGACGACGGATAATCCGACAAACGCGTTCCCCCAGCCCAACTCCAACCTGGAAACGCCTTATTTCGGTTCGACACTCCGCTATTTCAGTGGGTCGTTCGTGAAGGTCAGGAACATCAATCTCGGGTATAATTTTGCCCAGGCCGTGGCCGGAAAGATCCGGGCCCAATCGATAAGGGTTTACCTGAGTGCGCAGAATCCCTTGGTGTTCTCCGAGTACGTATCCCGATTCAATGGGCTGGATCCAGAAAACCCCACGAACAGCACGCCGCCCAGCCGGGTTTTCCTGGCTGGCCTCAATGTCAGATTTTAATACGAACGGTGTTATGGAAACAATTAGGAACCTACTGTCTGGTTTGTTGTTGAGCTTGTTGTTTTCGTGCAACAGCTTGTTGGACGAGGACGTGCGGTCGGAAATCACCGACAACCACCTGAGCACGCCGGGTGGGTGGCTGGAGGGCGTGAACGCATCCTACAGTTTTTTGAGGTCTTTTTATGGCATAAACGAGAATGGGGCAACCGTGACCGTATTTGGTACCGACGAGTTTACGAACGGCTTCGACGGCGGGCTGAAAAGCTTCAATTTCTACGATTTTGGGTTGAATCCCCGAAATGGCGTGGTCAATACGCTTTGGAACAACCTGTACGTGGCCATCAACACATGCAATGCGGTGATTGGCCGCGCCCCCGAGGTGGCCGGGATTGCCGATGATGTCAAGGCAGACCGGCTCGCCGAGGTCAGGTTCTTGCGCGGGCAGTATTATTTCCTGCTGGTGCAGTTATTCGGCCCGGTGCACCTGGCCCTCGAAGAAGTACAGGGCGTCCAAACCGCCGCATCGCGGACGACCGTCCAGGCCGTCTATGCCGCGATCATCGAGGACCTCAACCACGCCTTGGCCGAATTGCCGGACGTCGCCTCCGATTTCGGACGGGCCACCAAGCACGCCACCGCGCATTTGCTGGCGAAGGTGTACCTGGCCAAAGCGGGTACCGCAGCCCGGGAATCGGACGATTATGCGAAAGCAGCCGACTTTGCGCAACAGGTGATAAATAATGGTAACTTTAGGCTGTTGGATGATTTCTTTGCGGTGTTCAATCAGGGAGAAGGCGAAAAAAATGCGGAAGTGGTCTGGTCGATCCAGAACAGCAAGAATTTCATCACCGCGGGGCAGACGGCCTGTTGCGATGGCGGCAATACGCTCCATACCTATTTCTTGATGAAATACGACGATCTGCCCGGCCTGCAGCGCGACGTCGAGAACGGGAGGCCGTGGGCGCGGTTCAGGCCAACCCGGTTCACGTTGGAGCAGCTCTTCGATCGTGGGCTCGACGACCGGTATGAAAAGAGTTTCAAGCGCGTCTTCTACGCGAACAGGCCAGGGACGTATACCATCAACGGAAGGCCGGTGACGCTCAACCTGCGGGATACCGCCGTATTCGTGTCGGATCGCGAATGGACCACCGCCGAATTGGCCAGGGCGAACTACAACGTGTTCTCGCCGAGTCGGCAGAATGAGCGGGTGTACCCAACGCTCACGAAGTTCCTGGATCCGGATCGCCCGGATCCCCAGGAAATGCGGGGCTCCAGGGACTTCCTCGTTTTCCGCCTGGCGGAAACCTATCTCATTGCCGCAGAAGCGCTCATGATGGATGGCAGGCCGTTGGAAGCGGTCGGGTACATCAACGCGGTCCGTCGCCGCGCCGCAAGGAAAGGAGCCACGGCCGAGGAGACATCGGCCAATAAGGCGGCCATGGAAGTTACCGCAAGCCAGCTCGACATCGATTTCATCCTCGACGAGCGTTCGCGGGAATTGTTGGGGGAGCTGATGCGTTGGTTCGACCTGGTGCGTACGGGGAAACTCGTGGAACGCGTAAAGAAATACAATCCCGACGCGGCAGGCAACATCCAGCCCCACCACGTCTTGCGACCAATCCCGCAAGACCAGATCGATCGTACGGATACGGAGTTTCCGCAAAACGACGGATATCAGTAAACAATTCGCAAATCAAAAACAATAAAGATATGAAACGTTCCCTTTTATTCGGTAAACAGCCCCTTGCATGGGGTATGCTTGGCCTGTTGCTATGCAAAGCGCCGCAAACCCAAGCCCAAGCCACACGAGAAACCCAGCCCATCCAGCTGCCCGTGGAGACGGTGGTCGACAAGATCAGGGGCGGGTTGCTTGGGCAGATCCTGGGGAACCTCAATGGGTTGCCCCATGAATTCAAGTACATCCAGGAGCCCGGCAACGTGATGAATTACGTGCCCGAACTCTTCGACGGTGGCCGCACGGACGACGACACCGATTTTGAATGGGTGTACATCGTGGAGATGCAGAAGAGGCGGGATGTCTACCTGCCTTACGACGATATCCTTGGCCTCTGGAAAGAACGCATCAATCGGCGAATCTGGTGCGCGAACCGGTACGCACGCCATTTGATGGACATTGGCCTGAAGCCGCCGCTTACCGGCAACGTGTTGCTCAATCCGTGGGCCGACTTCAACATCTCCGGCCAGTTCCTGTGCGAGACATTCGGGCTTTTGGCGCCCGCAATGCCCCAGACGGCGGCCAGGATCGGTTTGCATTACACGAAGGTCGCGATCGATGGCGAGCCCGCGCAGACCACCCAGCTTTTCACGGCCATGATCGCCACGGCTTACGTCACGGACGATATCGATCGTGTCATCGATGCCGGTTTGGCTGCGCTCGACCCGAAGAGCAAGATGCTGGCGATTGCCAACGACATGAAGCAATGGCATGCCCAGTATCCCGGCGATTGGCAAATGGCCAGGAAACTCCTGCGGGAAAAGTACACGCTTGAAGGCGATAAGATCAGGGATACGAATGGCAGCGAACTGAATACCGGATCCATATTCGGCGCGTTGCTGTATGGTCGGGGCGATTTCTCCGAAACGGTCAAGATCGCCTTCAACTTCGGTTGGGATGCGGATAACAATGCGGCGCAGGTAGGCACGATCATCGGTATCATGGATGGTTACCGGAAGATGCTGGCCAATGGTTGGCGGATCGTGGATCGGTACGAAAATACCACGCGCGACAACATGCCCATGGACGAGACCATCACCAGTTTTGCCGATCGCCTCGTCGAATTGTTCGAACTCGTGAACGAGCAGAACGGCGGAAATAAGACGCTTTCGAGCGCTGGGGCGCCCGTTTACACGATCCATTCGGAGCAACCGCTGCCCGTGGCGAAGATCATGGCCGGCGAAGACCTGAAGCGGTCGGTGCTCGAACAGGAGTCGGCCGCTTCGCTTATCGCAAAGATCAGGCAGGGGAATAAGGAGGAAAAGGCGCGGGCTGCCTATTTGGCGGTATGCCTTGACCTGTATCCGGAAATCAGCAAAAAGCACGCGTCCGATTGGTCTGCCGCCAAACAGGCGTTGAATGGTTACGTCAAGGTCATGAACAACGTATTCCACGGTGGCGATTTCAAGGCGTTGGATGCCTTGAGGCAGAAATTCGTCGCTGCAGGTTTCACGGCGCCCCAGCAACGGTTGAGCGACAATGCGATTTACAGCGACGTGGTTTGGCAGGAACCCGAAGCGAATGACTGATATGGCGAGGCACTTGTTCGACCTGGGCGGCAAAATCGCGCTCGTCACCGGCAGTACGCAAGGGATCGGCCTGGCGCTCGCCCGGGGGTTGGCCGGGGCGGGCGCCACGGTCATCATCAACGGCCGCGACGGGTTGAAGGTGGAACAGGCCGTGGCGGGGCTGCGGCAGGCGGGGACGGATGCGGCGGGCTGCGCGTTTGATGTGACCGTCGAGGAGGAGGTCAGGCACGCGATCGCCGACCTGGAGGTTTCCGTGGGCCCGATCGATATCCTGGTGAACAATGCCGGGATCATCAGGCGCGTTCCGGCCGAAGACCTCGAAGAGGCCGATTGGAACGCGGTGATCCAAACCAACCTGACGGCGCCCTTCTTGGTTTCCAGGCATGTCGGCAGGCGCATGATCGAGCGGAAGCGGGGGAAAATCATCAATATCTGTTCATTGATGAGTGAACTCGGACGGGATACCGTGTCTGCCTATGCCGCCGCGAAGGGGGGGCTGAAGATGCTGACGCGCAACCTGGCCACCGAGTGGGCTCCCCACAACATCCAGGTCAACGGCATCGGGCCGGGGTATATCGCCACGCCGATCAACACGGCATACCGCACGCCGGACAATCCATTGAACGGCTATATCGTAAGCCGCACGCCGGCAGGCAGGTGGGGTACGCCGGAAGATTTGGTCGGTGCGGCCATTTTTTTGGCGTCGGCGGCATCCGATTTCGTCAACGGACAGCTGATCTATGTAGACGGCGGTCTCGTGACCTCATTCGGCAAGCCCGCCGACAGCAGCAAGCGAACATGATGGGAAAACAACGTACCGTAAGGAATTTTCGATGGTGGATTGTCGCGTTGATCGCGTTGGCCACAGCCATCAACTACCTCGATAGGCAGAACCTGCCTGTCGCATTGAGCGAGATCCGCAAGAGTTTCGAGATAAGCGACGTCGATTATGGCTTGATAAACAGCTTGTTCCTTTTCGCCTACGGAACGATGTACGCCGTTGGCGGCAGGGTCATCGATGTGCTCGGGTCACGGATCGGCTATTTCGTCCTGATCGTCTGGTGGTCTGTCGCCAACATGCTGCACGGGCTGGTTTCAAGCGTGATGGGGTTGGGCATCGCCCGTTTTTTATTGGGCATAGGCGAGGGGGGCGCTTTTCCCGGGTCGGCAAAGGTGGTGTCCGAGTGGTTCCCGAAAAAGGAACGGGCCATGGCGTTCGGCATCTTCAATACGGGATCCAGCATCGGGGCGATGGTGGCCCCGCCGTTGATCGCGCTCATCATCGCCACCTGGAATTGGCAATGGACGTTCTTCATCTTTGGCATCGTCGGGCTCGTGTGGGCGATCGTGTGGTTACTGATCTACGCGGTTCCGGCCAGGAGCAGGTTCGTCGGCCACGAAGAGCGGGCGCTCATCGAGCGGTCGCATGCCGACGAGCAAAGCGAAACGGCACCGGCGGAAAAAATCCCATGGCTCAGCCTGTTCCGCTACCGGAAATTATGGGGGTTGCTGGCCATTAAGTTCCTGCCGGATGCCGGTTGGTATTTCTTCATCTTTTGGCTACCGAAGTATTTGAATGACGTGCGTGGGCTTGACATCAAGGCCATTGGGGCGTACGCGTGGATACCCTATGCCATGGCCGGTGTTGGGAGTTTTTTCGGGGGGTGGTTGAGCAGCTTTTTGCTGAAGCGGAACGTGTCGCTCGACCGTTCCCGGAAAATCCCGCTCGGTATCGCTGCGGCATTGCTGCCGGCCTCGTTGCTGATCACGGATGCGTCGTTGCACCTGGCGGTGTTCTTCTTCGGCATGGCCATGTTTGGCCATCAGTTGTATTCCACGATCGTCCAGACATTGGTGGCCGATATGTTCCCCTCGCGTGTGGTGGGGTCCGTTTCCGGGTTGATGGGGTGCGCCGCCACCTACGGCGCGATGTTGTTCAGCCTCGTCATCGGCTTCATCATCGACGGATACGGGTATGGCCCAGCGTTCTTTATCGCGGGTTTATTGCATCCATTGAGCTTCTTGTTACTCTTTCTCATCATCAGACGGGTGGAGATGGTCAAAACCAACATCAACTATACGCATGATTAAATTATCCATAGCAATAGCCGATACGCATGCATTGCCCAGTGCCTTCGTCGTATTCAGGGGCTTTGAAGAATGTATACCCAAAGCGGCGAAATTGGGGTTCCAGGGCGTGGAATTGGCATTGAAACGCAGCAGTGAAATCGATGAACGGCGGCTCGGCCGGCTGTTGGACGAACACGGTGTCGAGGTCTCCTGCATTTCGACGGGGCAGGTATATGCCGACGGTGGGTTGACATTGACCGACGAAGATAACGGCAGACGCGCGGAGGTGCTCGGGGTCTTCAAGGAATTGATCGATCTGGCGGAACGATTCGGCGGGTTGATCAATATCGGCCGCGTACGCGGCCAAATCGGCGATCGCCCGGCGGAGAGCGTGAAGGCGCTGTTTTGCGAAACGGTTGGCTCGTTGTGCGACTACGCGGCCCCGAAAGGCGTTGTGCTGATGTTGGAGCCGGTGAACCGGTATGAATGCGATTTCATCAATTCGGTCGAGGAGGGCGTGGATTTGCTAAGGCAGGTGGGGCGTGCCAACTTCAAATTGATGCCCGATGTCTTTCACATGAACATCGAGGATAGCACCATCGGCGATGAACTGGCCAAGCACATCCATCACATCGCATACATCCACCTGGCCGACTCCAATCGGTTGGCTCCCGGGCAAGGGCATACCGATTTCAAGGGATTGTTCGCTACGCTGGCCGGCGCAAGGTACACGGGGTGGGTGTCGATAGAGATCCTGCCCAAGCCGGATGCCGACACGGCTGCCCAACAATCCAGCGCTTTTTTGTTACCTTTAATACGGGAATACAACGAAACGGTTTTCCCAAAATTCGATAAGCGTATATGAAGGCATGTAAAATCATCATCGGAAACGATCACGGCGGGTACGAACTGAAGCAGGTTATCCTCGCACACCTGAACCAGCAGGGGTATGCGGTAGAAGATGCCGGTTCGGACTCGACGGCCATTGTCAGGTATCCGTACTATGCAGCCAGGGTTGCAAAAAGGGTGGCTGGAGACCGGCAATACAAGGGCATCCTGATTTGCTCGACCGGTATCGGCATGAGCATCATCGCGAATAAGTTCAAGGGGATCAGGGCGGCATTGTGCAGCAGCACGTACCAAGGGAAAATGACATCGGCACATAACAATTCCAATGTCCTGTGCCTTGGCGGGCGTTGCATCGGCTCGTTCGAAGCCTTGGACATCGTTGACGCTTGGCTGAATACGCCTTATGAAGGGGGGCGCCACGACATATCGCTCGGCTTGATCGAAAAAGCCGAGGACCGCAATTTCGCCGGCGATCAATGGGATCCGGGCATCCCCGATGCACCATGAAATAAGGGCCACCGGAGAAGACAAAAAACAGGTAAAAGAAGATACCAAAGGCGTGGTCTATCACGGGCGGAAACACCTATATTTGCTATAGTTGTAAATCCCTCAAGACCATGAAGACACTACGCTCCTATTTCTTCCCGCTGGTTTCGGCTTGTTTATGTTTTTCCGTGGCCTGTGCCCAACAGCCACCTGCCGACGATGTACCGAAGACGGTTTCGTTGTTCGACGGCGAGACACTGGCCGGTTGGACGCCGGTCGACCCGGCCGACGCGCATTTCTGGTCGGTCAAGGATGGCATGATCGTGGGCGGCGACGGCGTGGGCCACGTGCCCAAGAACACGTACCTGCGGACCGAACAGGAATACGAGGACTTCGAGTTCAGGTGCTTGTTCAGGCTGTCTGGCGATCCAAGCACCGGCTTCATCAATAGCGGCATCCAGTATCGCTCGTTCGTCGAAAACAACGACATCGTAGGGTATCAGGCAGACATCGGCAACGGCCATTGGGGGGATATCTACGACGAGCACCGGCGGGCGTTGTTGGTGAGGGGAGACCTGACGACATTGCAGCACATCCTCAAGGCGGATGGCTGGAACAGCTACATCGTCCGTGTTCGGGGCAATCACCATGAACTGTACATCAATGGGGTCAAAACGGTCGACTACTTCGAAAAGGACCCCGATATCCCGTCGACGGGAGTCATCGCTTTCCAGCTCCATGACGGCGGGGCCGCGAAAATCGAGATCCGCGACGTCACGATCAGCTTGTTTTGACGAGCTCGAGGGTACGGCCCGGATACGGCAGGAAGGGGGCATAAAAGGAGGTGGCTAACTATTTCTAGGCTTAAATCGGAAAAAAATGAAGGCGTTATGATAAAATACAGTCAGAGTAGGATTGGTTAGCGTTGGATTCCAGTACTTGTTGTTTGCTATCTTTGCTGTGTACCAATTAGGTCAATACGCATAACTCGTTCTTGGAATGAGTAAGCTACTAAAACACAGTTTTTCATTAAAGCAATAATTGATAATGCGCTTGCAATTTTTTTGTAGAGGACTTTTGGGTGTCTACGCCGTAGCCATCTTGACCATGGTTGGATGCACGTCTGAAGACAAGAAGGACGACGACCAGTCCGTCGATCGCGAATACGTCTTGAATTCGAAGATGATCGGCTATACCGGCGTGGGTGGCGACATCGAGGGCAAGTTGAATCCGACATTGAAGGCATTGAAGGGCGAACGGGTGAAAGTGACGATCGTCAACGGCGAGTTGATGGCCCATGATTTCGTGATCGAAAAGCTGGGCGTGAAAACCGATCCGGTGCTGGAAGAGGGCGATACGCTCAGCGTGACGTTCATCGCTGCCGAAAGCGATGACTACTATTGCAGCATCCCCGGGCACCAGCAGTTGATGCGTGGGCGTTTCGAGGTGGTGGAAAGCATGGAAACCAGCACGTATGTCTACGATGTCGGTGTATCCCCGCGAAAAGACGGAAGGCCGCTGAACTTCGGTTTCGAACGCGGCAACCTGCAGGACTGGAAGGCCGCCGGGAATGCCTTCACGCCCAAGTCCGTTACCTATAACGCGGCCCCCTGGTATCCCGACTCCGTGGTATTGGAACAGGGCGGTGATTATTACGTCACCAGCGGGGGGATAACGAATTACCAGGCCACGGGCACATTGACATCCGAATCCTTTGCGATCACGCACCCTTGGGCTTCGTTTAAAGTATCCGGTGGGGCGCTCGCCGGCGTGCGGGTGGAGCTGGTCGACGCGGCGGATGACAAGGTATTGTTCAAAACGTCGGGGCATGTGAACGAAGGGCAATTCAAGGGGTCGGCACAGGTGGCCTTCCGTCCGGTGGTGGCCGATCTCCGCCAGCACCAGGGGAAACAGGTGTTTATCCGCATCGTGGACGAAGAAACCGGTGTGGTGCCCGATATCGCCTACATCGGCGATAACATTTGGGCGCACATCTCATTCGATGATTTCCGCTTCCATGCGCAGCGGCCCACGTATCCGAACGAATTCAACCCCGACGATGTGGTGATCTTGCCGCCGCTGGATCCGGTCGTGAACTCCGGGCTTTCCGGATCGGAAGCCGAGAAAGCGATGATCGCGCCGGATGGATTCAAGGTTACGCTTGCAGCCGCCGAGCCGGATATCGTACGCCCGATCGGGTTCGCGCAGGATGATCGCGGTCGCTTGTGGGTTGTCGAGGCACACACCTATCCCGTGCGGGCTCCGGAGGGACAGGGCAAGGATCGCATCCTGATCTTCGAGGACACCGACGGCGATGGTCGGTTAGACAGCCGGAAGGTATTCATGGAAGGGTTGAATATGGTCAGTGCCATCGAGCTGGGTTTTGGCGGTGTGTGGATCGGGGCGGCGCCCTACCTGATGTTCATCCCGATCGACGAAAGTGGCGACAAGCCCGCGGGCGATCCCAAGATCCTGTTGGATGGTTTCGGTTACGAAGATACGCACGAAACGCTCAATTCCTTCAAATGGGGCCCCGACGGTTGGCTGTACGGCACGCATGGCGTATTCACGCATTCCAATGTCGGCAAACCGGGCGCGCCGGATGCCGAGCGGCAACGGATCAATGCGGGGGTTTTCCGTTATCACCCCACGCGCCACGTGTTCGAGGTCTTTGCGCACGGCACGAGCAATCCATGGGGAATCGATTTCAACGATGTTGGCCATCCGTTCATCACCGTGTGCGTGATCCCGCACCTGTACCACGTCATACCGGGCGCGAGGTACCTGCGCCAAGGCGGGGAGCATTTCAATCCGCATACCTACGACGACATCAAGACCATAGCCGATCACGTGCACTGGTTGGGCGACCGTGGGCCACATGCCGGCAACTTCCGCTCGGCGGCCGCCGGTGGTGGGCACGCGCACGTAGGCGCGCTGTTCTACATGGGCAATGCCCATTGGGGCATGGATCGCGATGCCATCATGATGAACAACATCCATGGCCATCGGGTCAATGTGGATCACATCAAGCGTGCCGGCTCCGGTTACACGGCCAGTCACGGCAAGGACTTCATCAACGCCAATGACTTCTGGTCGCAGTGGATCAATTTCGAGCTGACGCCCAGCGGTTCGCTCTTCGTGATCGATTGGTACGACAAGAACCAATGTCACAGCTCGAATCCGGATGTGCACAACAAGACACTTGGACGAATCTTCAAGATCACCCACCAGCAGGATAAATGGGTGAGTATCGACCTGGCCAAAAAATCGAGCCAGGAACTCGTGGAGTACCAACTGCACGAAAACGAATGGTACGTGCGCCATGGCCGCCGCCTGCTCCAGGAGCGCGGAGCGGACAAAGCGGTGCATGAGGCGTTGTGGAAGATCTTCGAAAGCAATCCAGAAGTGCCGCGCAAGCTTCGGGCGCTATGGACGCTCCACGCAACGGACGGTCTGCCCGAATCCAGGTTGTTGCCCTTGCTCGGGCATCAAAACGAGTACATCCGGGCCTGGGCCGTCCAATTGTTGGCCGAGCGCAAGGCGGTCTCCGAGGCAGCGAAAAAGCGGTTCGACGAATTGGCGCGCCAGGATACATCCGGGCTTGTTCGCCTCCACATCGCCGCGGCCGCGCAACGGATGGACGTGGATGCGCGTTGGGATATCGTGGCCAGCCTAGCTGCGCACGATGAAGACGTAGACGATCAGAACATGCCGCTGATGGTCTGGTACGCGTTCGAGCCGCTCGTGGCGCAAGACAGCAAACGCGCCATCGCCATTGCCAAGAAATCGGATTTCCGCGACCTGCTGGCCTTCACCGCCAGGCGTATCGGCGATCAGGAGGACAAGAATGCCGGCAGGGCAGGGCTGGAGGCGTTGAAGAAGGAGTTGCTTCAGGAGAAAAGTCACAGCGAGCCGGTGCACCGGGCATTGGAGGCGATAGAAAGGGCGCTGTCCGCCGCGAAGTAGCGGGCGGGCTGGATTCAAGACGAATTGAAAAGGAGGTATAGATGATGAAATTAACCGGAATGGGATTGGCCGTGTGTTTTACGGCCGTATTGACGGGAACGGTGTTCTTGCAAAGCTGTTTCGCCCAATCCAATGCCCACGGCACGGCGACGGCGGGGATCCGCTTCGAGAAAACGACACTATGGACCGGGTTTTTATCCGAAGGGGTCACGGTGGCCGATGTGAACAACGACGGGGTCATGGACATCATATCCGGTCCGAAGTGGTTTGAAGGGCCAGACTGGAAGACACATGACGTGTACCTGGAAGAACAGGTCTTTGTCGCAAACAAGGATTACAGCAATTCGATGCTTAATTTTTCCATCGACGTGGATCAGGATGGTTGGGTCGATTACATACGGGTCGATTTCCCGGGCAAGGAAATCTGGTGGTTCGAGAACCCGAAAAATTCCGGGGAGTATTGGCAACGGCATACCATCTGTCTATACAATGGCAACGAGTCGCCGCTATTCGTGGATGTGGATGGCGATGGCCGCGAGGATATCGTGTGTGGCGATTCGGGAACAGGCGAGATGGTTTGGTACCGGGCCCCGACGAAACCGGGCGACAAGGAATGGCGGCGATACGTCATCGGTGGTCACGACTCGCCCGGCACCGTTGTTTTTTCGCATGGCCTGGGTTTTGGCGATATCAATGGCGACGGCCGGAACGACGTCATGATCAAGTCGGGGTGGTGGGAAGCACCTGAAAACGTGTTTCAATCACCATGGAAATTCCATGAAGCGGATCTGGGCGAAGATTGTGCCCAGATGTACGTGATGGATGTCAACGGGGATGGACTGGCCGATGTGGTCAGTTCGTCGGCGCATAGGTTCGGTATCTGGTGGCACGAACAGGGGGTGGACGATACCGGTAGACCGACGTGGACGACGCATGATATCGAAAGCGCAAAAGGGTTTTCGCAGAATCACTCCCTCTCCATGGCAGACATCAATGGGGATGGGCATCAAGACCTGATCAGCGGCATGCGTTATTTTGCCCATATGGGGCGGGATCCCGGCGAACAGAACGATCCCGTGATTTTCTGGTTGGAGTTCGTGCCGGGCAGCAAACCGACCTGGGTACCGCATATCATGGACAACGATTCGGGCGCTGGACTGAATACAGTCGTGGTGGATGTCAATGGCGATGGGCTGTTGGACATCGTCGCGGCGAATAAGAAAGGTATCTTTTACTTTGAACAACGCAGGGCAAAGTAAGCAGCAAGCCGCTTTACCGTCGTGAACCTTTCATTCGTTTTCGTTTGGTGCACGCGGATGGTCTTGGCTGCGCTGTTCGCCGAACCGGATCTTCCCGAACCGTTGAGCCCGGCGGCATCGATGGCGTTGACGGAGGTGGCCGATGGCTTTACGTTGGTGCTTTTTGCCAGCGAGCCGGATATCGGCAAACCGATCGCGATGGATTGGGACGAGCGGGGGAGGTTGTGGATCATCGAAACCGTGGAGTACCCCAATACCGTTGCCGGTGGAACCGAAGGCGATGATCGGATATCGATCTGCGAAGACACCGATGGCGATGGCAGGGCCGACAAGTTCACCGTCTTTGCCGATGGGCTGAACCTCCCCACGTCATTCACGTTCGTGGCGCAAGGGGTGCTCGTTGCCCAAGCGCCTGATTTTTTATTGCTCAGGGATGTGGATGGGGATGACGTGGCCGACACCCGCGAGGTCGTCATGACCGGCTGGGGTACGTTCGATGCGCACGCAGGGCCGTCCAACCTGCAGTATGGATTGGACAACAAGTTATGGGGCACGGTCGGCCACTCGGGGTTTGACGGCCACATCGGGGGAGAAGCCGCCCGATTCAAACAAGGTGTTTACCGGTTTGGGCGCGATGTCGCCGACGGCGTGACCGGCTTTGAATACCTCGCCGCCACGGCGAACAATACGTGGGGATTGGGGTTTTCCGAAGCATTCGATGTATTCCTGTCGTGCACCAACAACGAACACAGCATCCACCTGGCCATCCCGGACGCGTACTATGCGAAGGCGAATAGCGACGGGCGGGGTGTGGAGCCGATAGACGGCCACTATGCGATCCACCCCTTGTTGAGCGATTTGAACCAACAGGACGTGCCGGGTGGGTTTACGGCCGCCACGGGCCATAGCCTGTATACGGCACGGGCTTTCCCCCGTGAATACTGGAATGGGGTTGCCTTCATCTGCGAACCCACGGGGCGATTGATCCACAAGCACATCATCGAACAGCGCGGGGCGACATTCGCCGAAGTTGGCGACGGCAAGAACATCCTGGCCAGTCGCGATCCCTGGTTTACGCCCGTGGCCGCCAAGGTGGGTCCCGACGGTGCATTGTGGGTGCTCGATTGGTACAACTACCGCGTGCATCACCTGCCCGAAGATGGCCGCAGCGATGGCGGGGGCGAACGCGACCTCTTCCGCGGCCGGGTTTACCGGTTAGTCCATGAACAAGCGGAGGCGACGTCGTTGCCCGTATTGTCGGCCGGCAACCCGGAAACGTTGCTTGGCGGCCTGCGGAGCGACAACCTGTTTTGGCGCACCACGGCCCAACGGCTTATCGTGGAACGCGGATACGCACAGCTTGCGCCGGCGTTGCGTGAGCTGATCGCCCGGCACACCTTGGATGAAACCCAGGCAAATGCGCCCGCGTTGCATGCCATCTGGACGTTGGAGGGGCTGGGGCTGTTGAGCGGACATGATCCCTTGAGTTCACAGGCTGTGGTCCGCGCGTTGCATCATCCCGCCGCGGGCGTCCGCAGGGCGGCGATACAGGCATTGGCCGTTGGCCGTGCACCGTTCGCCGGCCACATCATCGATGCCGGCGTGTGCGCGGACCCCGACGGCCGTGTTCGGCTGGCGGCGTACCTGGCGTTGGCCGATGCACCGACATCGGAGCGCGTGCTGCGCACGATAGCCAAGGCCGCCGTTACCGGAAACGGCGATCGATGGACGGCCGAAGCGCTTGATATCGCCGGTCGGATACACGGCGCGGCCAGGCCCGCGCAGCTCGGCCGTAGTAGCGCGAAGGCCAGGTCGATGCCCGACAGCACGATTGCCATCCAGGCGGTCGTGGGCCAGCGCGCATACGACCGGACACATTTCACCGTGAAGGCCAATTCAACCATCAAGATCGCGTTCCACAACCCGAACTACATGCAACACAACTTGGTCATCGTCAAGCCGGGCGCGTTGGACCGGGTTAGCCAGGAAGCCGTTCGCTTGGCGCAGCAGCCTGGCGGTGCTTCGCGGCATTACGTTCCTACTTCGGCCGACGTATTGTTCGCGACGCCATTGGTCGATCCGAATGAACGCTGCGACCTCTTGATCGAGGTGCCTTCGACGCCGGGCCTGTATCCATTCCTATGCACCTTTCCGGGGCATGCCGAGGTGATGCGCGGCATCATGGAGGTAATCGAATAATCTGGGTTAAATGGCCCGCTTCCGTTGCCGCAGCGTCAGGGTGTTTTTTCGGTAGTCAATCAGTCCGCCGTATTGGGTGAGGATGTCGCCGCCGATGACGCCGATGACCGGCTCGATGGCCAATTGCTCGTACGCATAGTTGATTGAAGAGAGATCGAGTACGGCTACGTCGTAGCGTTTCAGGTGCAATGCACCGATATGCAAGTCGGGTAGTTGAAGGATGAAGCTCTGCATGGAGGTGGTGCCCAATCCGGTGGATACCATGTCCGTGTGCCGAAGGATGGCATCGTCAAGCAGGTAAGGTTCGATCGTGGCCTTGTCAAACACGGTCTTCGACGCGCCGGTATCGAGTACGGCCTTGAAGGGCTTGCCAAAAACAATGACTTCCAACACCAAGTGGAAGCCATCGTCCTGTAAATTCAATGGCGTCAACGGAACGCGCACCATGGATCAGCGCGCACCGATTTCGGTCAACACGTTGTTCATGTTGCGAACGGCGTCGGCGCTTTTCGCGAATGCGGCCTTTTCTTCATCGTCGAGCGGCAACTCCAGGATGCGTTCCCAGCCGTTCTTGCCCAGGATGACGGGCACCCCGAGGTTGATGTCGTGCTGGCCGTACTCGCCTTCGAGGTAAACCGAGGCGGTGAACAGTTTTTTCTGGTCGCGCACGATACTGGCCACCACGGCGGCACTCGATGCGCCCGGCGCATACCAAGCCGACGTGCCGATCAGTTTGGTGAGGGTGGCACCGCCCACCATGGTGTCGGCCACGATCTGCTGCTGCTCCTCGGCAGAAAGGAATTGCGTTACGGGCAGGCTGTTCCAGGTCGCGTGTTTGATCAGCGGGATCATGGTGGTATCGCCATGGCCACCGATGACGATGGCGTTGAGGTCTGCCGGCGACGCGCCCAAGCGCTGGCTCAGTTGGTACCGGAAACGCGACGAATCCAAGGTGCCCCCCATGCCGATGATGCGGTTCTTGGGCAATCCCGTCGCTTTCAGCGCCAGGTAGGTCATCGTGTCCATCGGATTGGAGACGACCACCAGAATGACGTCGGGCGAGTACTTGAGTAGGTTCTCGGCCACGTTGCGCACGATATTGGCGTTCGTGCCGATAAGCTCTTCGCGTGTCATGCCGGGTTTGCGGGGGATTCCGGACGTGATCACGGCCACTGCCGAGCCGGCGGTCTGGCTGTAATCGTTCGTGACGCCCTTGATTATCGAATCGAATCCCAACAGCGCGGCGGTTTGCGAGATGTCCTGGGCCTTGCCTTCGGCCAGTCCTTCTTTGATGTCAAGCAATACGACTTCTTCGGCAAGTTCTTGGCGGACGATGTTGTCCGCTGTAGTGGCACCCACGGCGCCGGCACCTACGACGGTAATCTTCATAAAGTTGTTTTTATACCAATAGTTTTTACGATTGGTAGCGAAGGTAGGGTTTTTAGAACGGATATCCAATCGCCAAGTTAAATACCAGGTTGCGTTTACGCCAATCGCTGTTTCGGAAATCGATCTCATCGAACACCCACCGGTCGCCACGGGTGCGGTAGGGGACGCGCAGCGGCATGGCCAGATCCGTGCGGAGTACCAGGAAACTGAGGTCGAAGCGCAACCCCAATCCAGCGCCAACGGCCAACTCGTTGATGAAGCTCCGGCTGAAAGCCGCCCCAGGCTTGTCCGGATTTTCGCGCTGGAGCCAGATGTTGCCGGCATCGATAAACGCTGCCCAATGTACGATGCTGGCCAATTTGGCACGGTACTCGGTATTGAGTTCAAACTTGATGTCGCCGGTTTGGTCCGCAAAGAAATTGTCTTCGCCATAGAATTCGGGCGTATAGGAACCCGGACCAAGCGCCCGTGCACGGAATGCACGCAAGCCATTGGGGCCGCCCATGAAGAATTGCTTCACGTAGGGGAGTTGCGTCGAATTGCCGTATGAGTAACCGAAGCCGGCCATCACGCGCGAGGCGAGCGTGGAATTGACGCCTAGTTTCATGTAGTGCCTGAAATCAGCCTCGGTCTTGATGTATTGCGAAAAGTTGGCGTTCAGGATCTGGTATTGCCTGCCTTCGCGCACATTGGCTCCGCGGATGATGCCGTAGAGATTGGCCGACAGGTCCACGCCCCCCTTGAAATAGTACGTGTGCTTCAGGTTGGCATTCGTCGTATTGGTGCGCGTATAGTTGTAGATGGGGCCAAACGTGAACACGGGTTCGATGGCATGGCGCAAAGGCGGCACGGTATCCAGCATGGCTTGGTACGACTCGGTAATGTTACGTGGCTGTACATAGGCCACTTCCAGCACCTTGAGGTCGTGTTCTTTCTCGATGCTTTCCTGCCATTGGTAGCCAAAGGAGAAGCGCATGGAATTCAGGCTGTATGCCGTACGCCTGTTCAGGTATTCGTACCCGGTACGGAAGATGGTGCGTGGTACGTATTTGTCCGTGGCCCGCCAGCCAAAAGGCGCGATCATGCGCGGAAACGCGAGGCTGGCTTCGGCGCCATAGCGGTAAAAGCTCGAGTTGAGGTTCACGTTGCCCCCCGTCTGCGTCTCAAAACCTCCGTAGACGGTCAAGGTAAACAGTTCCGCGCTTCGGAAAGCATTGCGGCGTTGCCAGTTGACGTTGATTTCCGAACCGTTGTAGACGGCGGCGGTCTTGCCCAACAACTCGGTCCGTAGCCCCTGTTTGGGCATGGGCGTGAGGTAGTAATAGGCATCCAGTTGGTTGGTTTTCCCGTCGCCCACGTCCACGAACTCATTGCGCACGAAACTGAAGCTACCCATCCCCACCAAGCGGCGGATCGTGCGGGCTTGGTCGCCGCGGGTGTAGAGTTCGCCCGGGTAGAAGACGATCGCGTCATCCAGGATGAACCGCCGGTAGGTATGCGCGGGGTCGATGATGTAGATGTCCTTATAGCGTTCAGCCTCGTTGGTATCCGCGCGTTGGTATCCGCCTTCCGTCAGCTTGTAGTTGGGGTAGACGAAGATGTTGTTGATGTAGTGGGGCGCTCTGGCCTTGGGGGGCGTCTCGTCTTTCACGCGCAGGTACAGGTCTACGTGATGATCCTTGCCGGTACTGTCCACGTCGATGATCAGGTGGTCAGGGCTGAAGTAGTAGTAGCCCGCATTCTTGATTGCATAGTCGATCCGCTCCCGTTCGGCGATGATGTTGTCGAGGTTGTAGGGACGTCCGGCCTGGAGCAACGATTCGCGCTCGGTGGCCTTGATGGCCTTGCCCAATTCGCTGCTGTCCACTTCGAACGTGACCGAGTTGATCCGATAGATGATATGCGGCGAGGCCGTATACGTCACCGTTGCCTTCCGGTTGTCGATTGTCGTATCCGACGCGACCTGGGCGTTGAAAAAGCCGATGTTCTCCAAGCGGTTGCGCAAGAGGTTTTCGTTGTATTCGCGGTTGACGTCGCTGAGCAATACCGGCGCCTGGCCAACCTTGTTGCGTAGCCAATTGCGGAACCCCCTGTCGCTTTTCGGCTCGCCCGCCAGGTTGTACAGGTAGAGTTGGGGCCGCATCCCCAAGATCGTGGTATTGGGTTTCGGCCTCAACAGCGATTCGAGGTTCTCGGTCAGCGGGCCGATGTACTGTTCAGGGATGGTATCCGTGTCGATTTCCACCTCGCCCTTCACGTAGAGGTGTTCGCCTTCGGGTAGGTGCTTGACACTGCTGCAGCTGGCCAGGTAACCCGCGGCCACCAACGATAATAGGCCCATCAGCCGACGGTCAATCATCCGTCCTCCCTTCTTCCTGGGGGGTATGCTCCTCCTGTTCGTCACGTGTTGCGCTTTGTTTACGTTTGATGGCCGTCGAATCGGCCGGTTGTTCCCGTCGACGCCTTTCTTCCATCCGTTTCCGGAATTCAGGGTCATTCCGTTGCAGGCTGTCGATGATGACGCGCCTTACGCTGTCGCGGTAGGCCGTATCGGTATCGATCCGCTCGGCGTCCCAACGCCTCCGGAACTGCCTGGAATCCGTATTGAACTCGTTGGCCTCCGGATCGCGTTTCTTGAAAATTTCCCGGAATTCGTCGTAATCCATACTCATGATGAAGCCGAGGCCCGTTTCCACGAATTGGCCTTGAAGCGTTACTTGGTATTGGTTTTTTCGGTAGGCGCGGGCCAGGTACCGCCCATCTTCCGTAAGCTGGTAATCCACGGCGATGTCGCCCGCGATGTTGGTGGTCTGTTCACCCGGCCGGGCATTCCCTTCCAGTTCAAAGTTCGAACCCACGGTTACTTTCATGCGGTCGTTGAAAAGCATCTTGGACACGCCCACGTTGAGGTCGGTCCGGTTTTGGCCGCTTCCGGTGGTGAAGTCCTGTTCCGACTGCAGGTTGAAATCGAATTCCACGCCCTGGATCAGGTTACCGGCCAATCGGTTCAACTGGCCGCTCAGGAATGAGCTGACGGTACTGCGGGCTATCGCTTCCGCGCCGCCGCCGCCAGAGAGGCTCTCGAACGGATTGGCAGCCATGAACCGGCCCAACACGATCAGCGAGAACACCTGTTTGTTCATCTCCGATTCGTTCTCGCGCAGCTGCGCCAATCCGGTGTTCACTTTGCTCACCACGTCTTGCGACACCATCGCGTTGTTTTCATCCAAGTCCACGTCAAAGGCGAGTTGGGGCTGGAAGAGCTGTTCGGTGATCTGGAGCTTCACGTCAAAGGGGATGCGCTGTTTGTAGAGTCCCGACTGTTCCGAACCGATCTGTGCCTGGACCAGTTCCAGGGTGGGGGCTTTCAACTTGTAGACCGCGGTGATATCCATGCGGGCATCCAGGGGGTCGCCCGCCCAGGTGAGCGTGCTGCCTTTCTGGAATTCGAAAAGCCGTTTCACCGGTCCGAAAGAGAACGAATAATTGCCTGACTCGACCGTATAGGTGCCGGTAAGCCGGATGTCACCGGCGGGGTTCATCCCCGCGTTGAGTTCGGCTTCGCCCTGGATCCTCAATGCGTCTTGCGTACCGGGATCGATCACGACCGTGAATGCGGCGTCTTTGTGCGTGGCGATGTTCACCGATAGGTTGATGCCACCCAATTCGGTGTGGGTAAGCGAATCAACCTTCGCGAAGACGTTGGCGGAGGACGTGTCGCTGCGGTTTACGAAACGCACGATGCCTTCGCGATCCACCATGCCGGGGTCGTCGTTGGGCAACACGAACGTCACGTCGGTTTTGTCGTCCACCTGCAGCGTCCCGCTCACCGAAGGGCTGTTCATGTCGCCTGCGATGCGCAGGTTGGTCGATATGAACAGCAACCCATAGTACAGGTCATTGTCTTGCTGGGTCGAATTGAGTACCTGGAAGTCGTTGGCCGTGAGGTTGAGCGCGAAGGCGAAATCGGTATAGGTCTTCGTATTGACCGTGCCGTCCAGCACAGCGGTGTTCCCTTTCCCGTCCCGGAGGGCAAACCGGTTGAAACGAAGGCCGTTGTCGTTGAAGTTGATGCTTTGCCCGTCGATGTTGAACGTGGCGTTGAGCATGGCCACGTTGAAACTCGCCTGGTTGAACCCGAGCGAACCGTTGATGCGCGGTTGGTCCGGCGATCCGGTGATCCGCAGCTTGCCCTCGATCCCGCCCGCCGTATTGCGGAGGTAACCCAAACTGAACGCCTCGAGCGTATGCATGGTGAGCGGGGCCACGTTGAGGGTGAAGTCCAATTGGGCGTCGCCATCGGGCGGGCTGATGAAGTCGCCGGTCAAGTTGACTTCGTTGCCATTGCCGGTGATGCCGATGTCTGCCGCATAGACGTTTTCGCGTTCGTTGTTGACCTTTATGCTGATGTCGCCCACGGTGTCGCTGCCGAAATAGAAGCGATCGATGACGAGGTCCGATACGAAGACGGGCGAGGCGTCGAGCCGCGACACGGTCGCCGTGCCATTGATCCCGCCCCCCATGTCAAGCAATTCGCTTTCCAGCATCTTGCTGAAGGTCTCGATGCGGAAGTTTTTGAACAACAGGTCTATGGGCGAGTTCAGTGTCGAGTCTTGCGATTGGATCGATAGTTCCTGTCCGTCGTTGCTCAACACGAATTGGTGCGTACGCAGCCCGTCGCCGCCGAATCGGATGGTGTTGTCCGGATGCACCTGCCATTGCTCGTAGTTGAGCATCAAGCCATCTTCCAACAGGTGGAACAGGAAATTGCCGGCATCCACTTGGAGGGCCATGCCCAGGTGATACCGTTCTTTATCGGCGTTGTCCTTGATCCACAAGCCGAAATCAAGCTGGTTATGCTGCACGGTCCCGCTAAGCAGCGTATTGGTCAATTCGATGTTGCCCACGCCGATGCGGTTGATGAGGGCATTGTAATACAGCGTGCTGTCGTAGGTGTTGATGTCAAACCCGACGTCGTTGATCGTGGTGCCGGCGTATACGATGCGAGGCGCGACCACCTTGGCCAGGAGCGTCTTGTCGGCACTGTTGAACGATCCATCCAATGTCACGTCTTCCATCTCGGTGAGGTCTGGCACCAGCCCTTGGATGAATCGCGAACGGGTGAATTGCGCACTGAAGTCGAATCGTTGCGGGGAATAGTCATAAACGGGCGGTACCGAATCCGGTTGGTAGTACACCGCGATGATGTCCTGTATCGATGGCGCCAGCTCGCTGAGCTTGAAGTTGCCAATCATGTGTGCGTTCAGGAATTCCGAACGCAGTTGGAGCAGGTTCGAGCTGTCGCGCGCCACGGCCCGCAGCCTTACGGTATCCAGGGTGTAGCGTTCATCGTTGTAGGCAATGGACGAATTCACGATATCCACGGTGCCATTCAAATGGTCGATATCCGCGGTCTCCAGGTCGGCGACGAGCCGTCCATGGTAGCGCAGGTCATCATCCATGAGCCGAAGGTTCCTGAGGTTGACGCTGTCGACCATCAGGTTGAGGTTCACTTTCGGATATTGGCCCCGCATGTCGGCGTGGGCGTCCAGGTCGAAATCGATGTTGGGATCATCGCTTGACGCCTTGGCGGTGATGTCACCGCCCTTGGCTTCAGCGCTGATGCCGATATCGCTGTAGGTATAGCCCATCGCTTCGAGGCTGATCAGCTGCGCCTTGATATCCGCCACGGCGGTTGCCGGGTCGAGGCCCGTGCCCTTCGCGTGCGCGGCGAAAGAGACCTTCCCCAACACCGAATCCATCTTCATCAGCTGGCCGATATCGATATCGGCGATGCTCACCTGCGCATCGTATACCGTATCCCGTGTCCGCGTGTCGATCCGGTAGTCGGCATCCAGCGTCGCACTACCCATGCTGGTGTTCAGCCGCAGGTCGGTCTGGAATCCGTTCAATCCCCCGTCAAAGGTGCCCACGAGCTCGATATTGGCCGGCAAGTTGATGCTGTCAGGCAGCAGGCTCGGTGCGATCAGCCGATCCAAGTCGGCCTTTCCGGTCACGAATTCGCGGATGTCGAGGTCCATGTCGAGTTTTTCCACATCGGGAAGCCCCTTGATGTGCGCGCTGGCGGCGATACGCGTGCGGTCGAGCGCCTGCAGCTCGAGGTTGGGGATGCGGAGGTCATCCAGCCGCCCGCGGAGCTGGGTGTTGATGTGGAAGGTATGCGGCCAAAGCGGCTTCAGCACCTCCATGGTATCCATGTCGGGCACGAAGAACAGCACATCGGCCATCCCCAGGTGGCTTTTTTTGATGTCTGCGGTCAGTTCGATATCGCCCAGTTGTTCCGTGATCGTCGCCAGCGAGGGGTAAGCGACCTTCAGGTAGTCGCGGATCAGCGTATGCGGGGTCTCGGCGTAGAGGTCTTCCAGTTCCGCCCCTTGATCGGTGTAGGTGAATTCCGCTTGGAGGCGATTGAGCGCGAAGCCACTGTGGTCACGGGCCTTCAACCCTTCCACGCGCCCACGGATGGTGTCGGTGGAATAATACAGGTCGGTGAGCGTCCCTTCAAGGCCCGTGATGCCGATGTTGCCGTAATCGAACCCCTTGGCAATCCGGGGTTGATTGGCATCTTCGAAGGCAAACGCCGTTCCGGCGATCCGGATCTCACCGGCCCGTACCCGCCAATTCATCGCTGTTGCCGTATCCGTAGCGGGGGGGGGCGTTGCCGAGTCCGGTTTGGCCTGTGTCTGGCCGAAAAATACACGGGAGTCTGACCCATCCAGGTTTATTTCCCGTATGTCGACGAATTCGCCGTTGAGATCGAGTTGGTTGAGCCGCGCCAACAGCTTGTGGATCTTGAACCGGGTATCCATGGCACCGGCCTCGTCGACGTAGGCGAAATCGATGTTGGCCAAATCAAGCGTCTCGAACTCGAGGTCCGGGAGCAGCGCGGATGTGCTGGTGTCCGGGATGCCGAAATCCGCGGCATCGGGAGCATCTTCTCCCTGTGCCACCGCCCATTGCCGCACCGAACCGTGCAGGCCATCGATCGTGATCTTCGGAATGCCGAACCGCATATTTCCGGCCAGATCGAATGTCTTTATCCGGGTGTCGAGGTGGCCGAGGTTCACTTCGGCGGCCATGCCGATCACCTCGTCGCGATACACGAAACGGATGCGGTCCAGGTTTACCTTGTCGATGTCAAACTTCATGGGCGCGCTGCTGTCTGGCGGCGCCTGTTCCTCCTGTTGCTCGGTGACGAAGGCGTTGATGATGTAATCGAAGTTGAAGCTGCTATCGGGAAGCGTCCGGTTGAGTTTGGCGGTGATGCCCTGCAAATCGATTTGGCTGATTTCAACGGTGTTTTTCAATAATTTCAGCATGCTGATATCCACCCGTATCTTTTCGCCAGCCAGCAGCGTGTCGCGCGATTGATCCTCGAAATACACGCCCTCGAGCACCAGCATCTTGGGTAAGTCGAGGCTCACGTAGTCAATCCGTACCGGTGTCTTGATTTTCTTTTCGAGGTACGAAGTTACCTGCCCCACCACGTAGTTCTGTACGGAGGGGATACGGATCAGCACGAAAATAAGTAAGATTAATCCGATGATGCTCCCGATGATCCATAGGAGTGTCTTTACTGCTATCCTGCCGAACTTGTTCAAATCCTTGCCGTGGTTTTATGTGTTACGCTTTCCGTTGTACGATAAACATCAATGCCTTCCAAAAGGTTTAGCGAAGATGCTTAAAAGTTTTCGGATTTTGAAAAGGCCTTTTGAATTTGTGCCGGATGGGCGGGGTATGTCGACTAGGGTTCGTACATTTACGGCCATGGAAGCGAATGGACAACGGGTGCTCATCATCGGCGCAACGTCGGGAATCGGCCGGGCTTTGGCCGAGTTATTATTGTCGAGCGGAAACGTGGTCGGGATAACCGGTCGGCGTGAGACGCTGCTGGGCGAATTGCATTCCCGCTGGCCCGATCGTTGCCATTTCCGCGCATTTGACGTTACCGATACCGGGACCTGCGTGCGGAATCTGGAGACCTTGGTAAACGAAATGGGGGGCGTGGATGTGGTCGTCATCAGCGCAGGTGGAGGCGATGTCAATCCGGCGCTTGATTTTGCGCTGGAAGAACGCATGATCGAGTTGAACGTACGCGCGTTCACGCAGCTGGTGGATTGGGCGTTCAATTATTTCAAACGTCGGGGCGGCGGGCACCTGGCGGCCATCAGCTCGGTGGCGGGGATGCGTGGCAGCAGGCAAGCACCGGCCTACAGCGCCACCAAGGCTTATCAAATCGCCTACCTGCAGGGGTTGCGGCAGAAAGCCCGGAAAGAGCAGACCGGCATCACCGTTACCGACATTTGCCCAGGATTCGTCGATACGCCGGCGGCCAAATCGCCCACCCGGTTTTGGGTGGCATCGTTGCCCAAGGCCGCTCGGCAGATCCAGGATGGACTTCGCAAACGGCGCAAGGTGATTTACGTGACCAGCCGATGGCGTTTGGTGGCGTTCCTTTTCCGCCAGTTGCCCGGACCGCTACATGAGCGGCTTTGAAAAGCGCAATATTCAGGCAATATCCCTATCTTTGGGCATGATTCAACGAATGGATAGGTGGTCAAAAGGGCTTCTGCTTTTTTCAGCATTGTGTTGCTACGTACCCGCCGCAAATGCACAGGACTTGAATGCACGTGTCCAGATCCTGTCGCCTCAAGTGCAGAACACGAACAAACGGGCACTGGAAGTGCTCCAAAAGGCGATTTCCGATTTTCTCAATAACCGGACATGGAGTGCCAATCAGGTACAGCCCCAGGAACGCATCGATTGCAGTTTCGTCATCACGATAAACGCATGGGACGGCTCTTCCAATTTTACCGCGCAGGCACAGATCGTTTCCACCAGGCCCGTTTTCAATGCGTCGTACAACAGCCCGGTGCTGAGCATGGCTGACAATAACTTCAATTTCAGCTACACCGAGGGGCAGCTGATGGATTATTCCGATCAACAATACATGAATAACATCACGTCCCTGCTGGCGTATTATGCCTACATCATCGTGGGGTTGGACGCCGATACCTTCGAACAGAACGCGGGTACGCCATTCTACAACGCCGCCCAGCAGATCGTGAACAACGCGCAGAACACGGGTTTCAGCGGTTGGCGTTCAATGGAGGGTTCCAGCAATCGCTTTTGGTTGGTGAACAACCTGCTCGATCGCAGGTATCAACCCATCCGCGATTTCCTGTATACGTTTTACCTGAAAGGGATGGATACCATGGCCGATAATGCGCAACAGGCGCGCAAGGCCATCCTCGATCTGTTGCCGTCGCTGCGCAACGTCGATCGGTTGGCACAGGGCGCCGTATTCAACCAGGTGTTTTTCACGGCAAAATCGGATGAACTGATTGGCATATTCAGTGGTATGGCCCCCCAGGAACGTGTACAGGCGTACAATATCCTGGCAGAGGTCGATCCGGCCAATGCAAACAAATACGAAAGCTTACGCAACAGCAGGTAACATGCTCAATCGCCTATCCATCCGCAACTACGCCCTGATCGATACGCTGGATATCCAGTTCGATGGCGGGCTGAACATCCTGACGGGTGAAACCGGGGCCGGCAAATCCATCATCATGGGTGGGCTGTCGCTCATCCTGGGCCAGCGCGCCGAAGGGCGCCATTTTTTCGATGCCGGGAAGAAATGCGTCATCGAAGGCTATTTCGATGTGACCAACTACCAGCTGACGGCATTTTTCGATGACCAGGATCTCGATTACGAAAAGGAGACGATCATCCGCCGCGAAATCAGCCCAGACGGCAAGTCGCGGGCGTTTGTCAACGATACGCCGGTGACGTTGCAAACCCTGAAGGCCTTGGCCGAGCGGCTGATCGACATCCATTCGCAGCACGCGACCCTCCAGCTCAATACCGAGGCCTTCCAACTGCTCACGCTGGATAGCATAGCCCGTAACGGCGCGTTGCGGCAGGCTTACGCCACCTGTTATCAGCGGTACAAGGCGGTGCAGGCCGAGCTCGAAGCGCTGGAGCAGGCCGCCCGGCGGGCCGATGCGGAAGCCGATTACCACCAATACGTCCATGATGAATTGGCCAAGGCCGATTTGCAACACGATGAGCAGGAGCGCCTAGAAACCGAACGCAGCCAGCTGGAGCATGCAGAAGAGATCAAGCGGGGGTTGCTTGGCGCGGTTTATGGGCTCCAAGACCAGGAGATGAACGCGCTGGCCCTGCTCAAGGAGTCGTTGCAGCATTTGCAACAAGCCGAACGCTATATGCCTGCGCTTGCCCCCGAAGTGGGGCGGTTGCAGGGCAGCGTCATCGAACTCAAGGACCTTGCTGGCGAGCTAGCGAGGCACGAGCAAGGGGTGGTGCTCGACGAGGGGCGTTTAGCGACCGTCAATGAACGCTTGGACATGCTTTATCTGCTGTTGCAGAAGCACCGGGCCGAAAACGTGGCTGCGTTGATCGACTTGCGCGAGGAATTGCGAGAAAAGCTGGAGCGGCGCATGATCGACGAGGATGCGATCGCCAGGTTGAAGGGGGAGGCTGCAACGTCACGGAGCCAGCTGGTTGACGCGGCCAGGCAATTGTCGGACAGCCGGAAGGCAATCATTCCCACGGTCAGCGGCGGGGTTGAGGCGTTATTGCGTAGCGTCGGCATGCCGCATAGCAAATTGGAAATCGACTTGGAGGCGTTGGCCGAAGAGGCCATGCGCGACCACGGGCTGGATCGCGTAACGTTCCGTTTTTCGGCCAACAAGGGACAGCCCCCACAGCCAGTGGGCAAGGTGGCATCGGGAGGCGAGTTGTCACGACTGATGCTGGCCATCAAATCGTTGGTCGCCAAGACCACCGCGCTACCCACCATTATCTTCGATGAAATCGATACCGGCATCTCGGGCGAGGTGGCCTTGCGCGTAGGCGAGGTGATGGAGCGCATGGCCGATCATATGCAGGTCATTGCCATTACCCACTTACCGCAGATCGCTTCGCGCGGCACGTCGCATTTCAAGGTCTACAAACAAGAGATTGCCGACAAGACCGTCACACAGCTGGTCCAGCTCGATCAACAGGAGCGCATAACGGAAATCGCCCAGATGCTCAGTGGTGCAAACCCCGGTGAAGCGGCGGTGCAACACGCGGCCGAGTTGTTGGAAGGATCGAAGACCGGAGACCGGAGTCCGAAGTAGCTGATCGCTTTATCAAAAAAAACATTACTTTTACCCAATTTTAGTTCAAGGATTAAACACATATACTATGTCCCATAACCTATTGAAAGGAAAAAAAGGAATCATCTTCGGCGCATTGGACGAGAAATCCATCGCTTGGAAAACCGCGCAACGGTGTGTGGAGGAAGGTGCTGAAATCGTTTTGACCAATGCGCCGGTGGCCTTGCGTATGGGCACCATCAAGCAACTGGCGGAAGCATGCAACAACGCCCCGGTCATTCCCGCCGACGTGACCAGTACCGAAGACATCGAAAACCTGTTTGACCAGGCGCTGGCGCATTTCGGTGGCAAGATCGATTTCATCCTCCATTCCGTAGGCATGAGCATCAACGTGCGGAAAGGGATCCACTATACGGAGAACAACTACGATTTCATGCACAAGGCCTTCGATATCTCCGCCATCAGCCTGCATCGCGTGCTGGCCACGGCGATGAAGAAAGATGCGATCAATGAATGGGGTTCCGTGGTGGCGTTGACGTACATCGCGGCGCAGCGGGTGTTCCCTGATTACAATGACATGGCCGACGCCAAGGCGCTGCTGGAAAGCATCACGCGCAATTTCGGTTATCAATACGGCGTAAAGAAACAGGTCCGGGTGAATACGATCAGCCAGTCGCCAACGCAGACGACGGCCGGGTCGGGTGTGAAAGGCTTCGGGGATTTCATCTCCTACGCGGATCGGATGTCGCCATTGGGCAATGCCACGGCAGATCAATGCGCGGATTATACCGTAACGTTGTTCTCGGACTTTACACGCATGGTCACCATGCAGAACCTCTTCCACGACGGCGGGTTCTCGTTCACGGGTGTCAGCGAGGCCGTCATCAACGGGATGGGCGAACAATGATGGCCTCCTCAAGGTAGTAGACCCATAAAAAAAGCGGCGCTTAGCGCCGCTTTTTTTATGGGATGAAATCCGCTTCGGATAACGTGATTTTTACCCGGATTGCCCGCGTTGGCAGATCGATCTCGAAATCCGGATCGAATATGGGGTCTTCCGCATAGATCGTCACGAAACCGGTCGTGTAATTGACCGAATAGGACGTGCCGGCGATGGTAGCCGGGAGGATATCGTACGATTCTTCGTTATCCTCACTGATGGCCACGCTCACGATGCCTTGCTCCACGTAATACCGGGTGAGTTCGGGCAGGTCGATATCGTGGTAAATCTGATTGACCACCCCCTGATTCCAGGTCCATTGATTGGGTTGGATGGTGTAGACAAACGTTCGGTTCGGTACGACATCGTAGTACTCTTTGGTACAAGACGATAAGCCGAGGATGGCCACGGATCCAACGACTAGGGTAAGGTAATGCTTCATCTGCGTTCGTTTGGGGTCTAAATAATCTGTTCCTTGCTCTTGTTGGTGTTTTGACGGTTGTTACCGACAAAAGGTTTAACACAATAACTGCACCAAGAAATCAAACGAAGAGCTCATCGTTAGGAAATTATCGAGGCGGAATGGGAGGAGCAGGATTTAACGGAAGGCCAAAATAACAAACAAGCCGTTGGAGCAAAATACTCCAACGGCTTGTTCTCCAGTCGCTAACGGCTTATTCGTCTTTTTTCTCCTCGGCCAAATCAGAAGGCTTGGATGAATTGCCACCGTCCGCTTGGACGTTGACGACGATTTCCTGCTTGTCCTTGTCGTAATCCACTTCCAGGACATTCCCTTCGCTCACCACGCCTTTGAGTATCTCTTCCGCAATGGGGTCTTCCAGGAATTTCTGGATGGCCCGTTTGAGCGGGCGCGCTCCGAAATTGTGGTCGAAGCCCTTTTCGGCGACGAAGTCCTTGGCGGGATCGGTGAGCTTGATGTGGTAGCCCAACGCCTCGATGCGGACGAACAGCGATTTCAGCTCGATATCGATGATCTTGAAGATGTGCTCCTTGTCCAATGAATTGAAAACGATCACGTCGTCGATGCGGTTGAGGAATTCGGGGGCAAAGGCCCGCTTCAGCGCATTCTCGATCACGCTGCGGGAGTGCGTCTCCGCTTGTTCGGCCTTTGCCGATGTCGTGAAACCGACCCCTTGGCCGAAATCCTTCAATTGGCGGGCGCCGATATTGGACGTCATGATCAGGATGGTGTTCCTGAAGTCCACGCGCCGACCTAAGCTGTCGGTGAGTTGCCCTTCATCCAATACCTGCAGCAACAGGTTGAACACGTCAGGGTGCGCTTTCTCGATTTCATCGAGCAACACCACCGAGTATGGTTTGCGGCGTACCTTTTCAGTGAGCTGTCCGCCCTCTTCGTAACCTACGTAGCCTGGAGGCGCACCGACCAAGCGCGAAATCGCGAACTTTTCCATGTACTCGCTCATGTCGATCTGGATCAGCGAGTCCTCGCTGTCAAACATGAAGCGGGCCAGTTCCTTGGCGAGTTCGGTCTTGCCGACACCCGTAGGGCCCAAGAAGATGAATGAACCGATGGGTTTCTTGGGGTCTTTCAAGCCCGCACGGGTACGTTGGATGGCTTTGACCAGCTTTTTCACCGCTTCATCCTGTCCAATGATCCGCCCTTTCATCGAATCGGACATGCCCAACAGTTTCTGGCTATCCGATTGCCCGACACGTTGCACGGGGATGCCGGTCATCATCGAAACGACCTCGGCCACGTTGTCTTCGGTAACCGTGTACCGTTTGGTCTTCGTTTCGGCTTCCCAAGCGGTTTTCTCCTGTTCAAGTTCTTCCAATAGCCGCTTTTCGGTGTCGCGCAACTTCGCGGCCTCTTCGTACTTCTGGCTGCGCACCACCTTGTTTTTCTCCACCTTGATCTCTTCGATCTTTTGCTCGATGTCGATGATGCTCTGCGGTACGTGGATGTTGGTGAGGTGCACGCGCGAACCCGACTCGTCCAAGGCGTCGATGGCCTTGTCGGGCAGGAAGCGGTCGGTGATGTAGCGCGTCGTCAGGCTCACGCAGGCCTCGATGGCCTCGGGCGTGTAATTGACATTGTGGTGCTCTTCGTATTTTTCCTTGATGCGGTTGAGTATTTCAACCGTTTCGTCATGCGTGGCGGGCTCGATCATCACCTTCTGGAACCGACGATCGAGGGCGCCGTCCTTTTCGATGTATTGGCGATATTCGTCGAGCGTCGTCGCGCCGATGCATTGGATTTCGCCGCGCGCCAACGCCGGTTTGAACATGTTCGAGGCGTCCAGCGATCCGGATGCGCCACCGGCACCCACGATGGTGTGGATCTCGTCGATGAACAGGATGACATCGGGCGATTTCTCCAACTCGTTCATCACCGCTTTCATGCGTTCCTCGAACTGGCCGCGGTATTTTGTGCCAGCCACCAATGAAGCCAGGTCCAGCGTAACCACCCGTTTGTTGAACAGCACACGCGACACTTTGCGCTGGATGATGCGCAAGGCCAACCCTTCGGCGATGGCAGACTTGCCCACACCGGGTTCACCGATCAGTATGGGGTTGTTCTTTTTGCGGCGGGACAGGATTTGCGAAACCCGTTCGATTTCCTTTTCGCGGCCCACGATGGGGTCGAGCCGCCCTTCTTCGGCAGCCTTGGTGAGGTCACGGCCGAAATTATCCAACACGGGGGTTTTCGATTTGATATCCGAAACCTTTTTCGGTTGGCTGAAATGGTCCTCCTCCTTGAAATCATCGTCGCCGGCGGTGGAGCCGGAAGCTTGGTCGGTGATGCCGGCCTTGTGTTGCTCTACGTCGGCCTTGAACACGTCGTAATTGATGTCGTATTGTTGCAGGATCTGTGAGGCGATGTTATCCTCATCGCGCAGGATCGACAGCAACAGGTGCTCGGTGCCAATCACATCGCTTTTGAAGATCTTGGCCTCGAGATACGTGATTTTCAATACCTTTTCCGCTTGTTTGGTCAGCGGCATGTTACCGATGGGAGCGCGGGACATCGAAGAACCCTTGACCGCATCTTCGATGGATTTACGTAACTCGGTGGTGTCGATCCCTGCATGTTTCAATATCTTGATGGCCATGCCGTCTCCTTCACGGATCAAGCCTAGCAACAAATGTTCGGTGCCGATGTAATCGTGTTTCAGCCTGATGGCTTCTTCCCTGCTGTATGAAATCACATCCTTTACGCGAGGCGAAAATTTTGCTTCCATGAATGTATTACCTTTCTTTTTTGTGCTAAGGATGCGATAAATGTATGAAAAAAATCGCTTGTGCCCTTAATATTTGTGTAACATTTATCAACAATTACGCCATGGATACAAATATAACATTTTGTCAGTACCCTGAACGTATTTATTGCACTGTATTGACGGTAAGCCGCTGCCATGCGCTACAGGCACGAACCGGTGCCCGAATAGGCATCCGCCTTGCATATGCGCTGCAAGATCGCTAAGTTTGTGGCATGTCAGACGAAAAAATCATATTCTCCATGGCGGGGGTAAATAAGATTTACCCGCCTCAGAAACAGGTGCTTAAAAATATCTATCTTTCTTTTTTCTATGGAGCGAAAATCGGGGTGATCGGTTTGAATGGCTCGGGCAAGTCATCGTTGCTCCGGATTATCGCCGGCCTGGACAAGTCTTACCAAGGCGAAGTGGTATTCGCTCCGGGTTTTTCCGTGGGCTATTTGGCCCAGGAACCGGAACTGGACGCCGGCAAGACCGTACGCGAGATCGTGGAAGAGGGGGTAGCCGAAATCGCCGCCATCTTGAAGGAATACGAGGAAATCAACGAGCAGTTCGGCTTGCCGGAGGTTTACGAAAATGCCGATGAGCTGGATCGGCTGCTGGCGCGTCAAGGCGAACTGCAGGATAAGATAGACGCCGCTAACGGCTGGGAAATCGACAATAAATTGGAACGGGCCATGGATGCGTTGCGGTGTCCTGAGCCTGAACGGAAAATAGCCACATTGTCAGGTGGCGAGCGCCGTAGGGTGGCATTGTGTCGCCTTTTGTTGCAGGAACCGGATGTGCTGTTGCTCGATGAACCCACCAACCACCTGGATGCCGAGTCCATCGACTGGCTGGAGCAGCATCTCCAGCAGTACAGGGGTACGGTGATAGCGGTAACCCACGACCGCTATTTCCTCGACAACGTGGCGGGCTGGATCCTGGAGCTGGATCGCGGGGAAGGCATTCCCTGGAAAGGGAATTATTCTTCTTGGCTCGATCAGAAGGCCAAGCGCCTGGCACAGGAGGAAAAGACCGAAAGCAAACGGCAGAAAACGCTGGAGCGGGAGCTGGAGTGGGTGCGCATGGCGCCCAAGGCGCGTCACGCCAAATCGAAGGCCCGTTTGCACAATTACGAGAAGCTGGCCTCGGAAGAGACGAAGGAACGCGAAGACCGGTTGGAGCTGTTCATCCCGCCCGGCCCCCGTTTGGGGAACGTCGTGATCGAGGCCCAGGGCGTAAGCAAGGCCTATGGCGACAAGCTGTTGTTCGAAGGGTTGAGCTTTTCGTTGCCACCTGCGGGAATCGTGGGCATCATTGGCCCGAACGGTGCCGGAAAAACCACGTTGTTCCGGCTCATCACCGGGCAGGAAGCTCCCGACAGCGGCACCTTCCGCGTTGGCGAAACGGTGACGCTTGGCTACGTGGATCAACTGCACAACGACCTCGACGCCGACAAGACCGTTTGGGAGAACATCACCGGCGGAAACGAAAATGTCCTGTTGGGCAACCGGACGGTCAATTCCAGGGCGTACGTGTCGCGGTTCAATTTCAACGGCGCGGACCAACAGAAAAAAGTCGGTGTGCTTTCGGGTGGCGAACGCAACCGCGTGCACCTGGCCATCACCTTGAAAAAAGGCGCCAACGTGTTGCTGCTTGACGAACCGACCAATGACATCGATGTCAATACGCTCCGTGCGCTGGAAGAGGGCCTGGAGAATTTCGGTGGGTGTGCCGTGGTCATTTCGCACGATCGCTGGTTCCTCGATCGCATCTGTACGCACATCCTGGCATTCGAGGGGGATTCCAGCGTATATTTCTTCGAGGGCAACTACACCGAATACGAAGAGAACCGGAAAAAGAGATTGGGCGATGCCGCGCCGCAGCGCATCAAATATAAAAAATTGGTCGGGTGATGATGGATACCGCCAAGTTGCTCAAAGCAATCATCGAGAATGCCATCGATGGCATCATCACCATCGACCGCAACGGCATCGTCGAATCCATCAATCCGGCCGCGTTGAAACTGTTCGGCTATGACGCCGTTGAGGTCATCGGCAATAACGTGTCGATGCTGATGCCCGAGCCGGATCACAGCAACCATGACGGTTACCTGCATAACTACCACACCACCGGGCAAAAGAAAATCATCGGTATCGGCCGAGAGGTGCGCGGCAAGCGGAAGGACGGAACCACGTTCCCTTTCCGGCTTGCCGTGAGCGAAGTGCATTACGAAAACAAGCTGGCGTTCACGGGCTTCGTACACGATTTGTCCAAGGAGAAGGCCGCAGAGGAGAAGCTGCTTCAGCACATGGAGGAGTTGGAGGCCACCGTGAGCAACCGGACCAAGGACCTGATCAAACTGGTCTCCGAACTGGAAAAGACGAAATCGGAGGTCAGCCTCTCGCTCGAAAAAGAGAAGGAACTCAACCAGCTGAAATCGCGCTTCGTCTCCATGGCTTCGCATGAATTCCGCACGCCTTTGGCGGGTGTGCAGCTCTCCGCATCGCTCATCGAGAAATACACGGAGAAATCAGACAGGGATAACGTCCTCAAGCACACCAGCAAGATCAAGAATTCCGTCCAATTGCTTACCAGTATACTCAATGATTTCCTATCTTTGGAACGCTTGGAAGCCGGAAAGGTGTCGGTAAAGAACGAGCCGATAAACCTGGTGCGACTCGCCGAGGAAATCACCGAAGAGATGCAGCTCATTTGCAAGGCCAATCAGCATATCGTTTACCAACACACCGGGGCCAGCGGAATGTTCTCGTTGGATGCGAATCTATTGAAGAATTGCATCATCAACCTGGTGTCTAACGCGGTCAAGTATTCCGGGGAAAATACATTTATCGAGTTCAATACGGAAATACGTGAAGACTCGTGTATGATTATTGTCAAGGATGATGGGATCGGCATACCGGAGGAAGATCAGAAAAACCTATTCGAGCCGTTCTTTCGCGCGCACAATACCGGCAATATCCCAGGGACAGGACTGGGACTCAACATCGTCAAGCGGTACGTGTCGCTCATGGGGGGGACCGTCACGTGTCAAAGCGCACAGCATAAAGGTACCGTATTTACACTTACATTCAACAATACGCCACATTGATTCATGACAACTAAACAGACAACCGTACTGATCATCGAAGACAACGATGACATCCGTGAGGGGACCAAAGAAATCCTGGAACTCACGGGTTACGAGGTCTACACCGCTCCAGAAGGCAAAACGGGCGTGGATTTGGCACTCAAACATTTACCTGACATCATCCTGTGCGACATCATGATGCCGGAACTGGACGGTTTCGGGGTACTGTTCATGCTCGCCAAGCACAAGGATACCGCCGGTATCCCCTTTATTTTCCTCACCGCCAAGGCCGAGCGATCGGACATGCGCAAGGCCATGGAAATGGGAGCGGATGACTACCTGACCAAACCGTTCGACGACATCGAGCTACTGAACGCCATCGAGACCCGGTTGAAGAAGCGCAAGCAATTGGGAGAAAACAACGCCAATCAGAAAGGCTTGTACCTGAGCGAAAAAGAGCAGGAGACGTTGTTGAGCGAATTGGTGCAGGGCGCCCGCATAAAACCCTTCAAGAAAAAGCAGGTGGTCTACCAAGAGGGGGATTCGCCCTTGTATGTCTATTACGTCAAGAAAGGCAAGGTGCGCAGGTTCCTGTATTACCTGGATGGGCGGGAGCTTTCCACGGATATCCATGTCAACGATTCATTTTTCGGATACGGCGCGGTCATGCTCCAGCAGCAATACACGGACAATGCCGAAGCGCTGGAAGACTCCGAGATCGCCGTCATCGAACGGGAACAGTTTTTCGAATTGCTCTACCGGAAGCCGCCCATCGCGAACAAGTTCATCAAATGGTTGTCGGGCAATATCCGCGGCAAGGAAGTGCAACTGCTGGCCTTCGCCTACGACTCCGTGCGCAAGCGCGTGGCCAATGCCTTGGTGACGGTGGCCCATAAAACCCTGGGCGACGCCCTCGGCGACGAATGCCTCATCCGGATATCGCGCGAAGATCTGGCGTCCATCGCCGGCACGGCGAACGAAACGATCAGCCGGATGCTGGCCGATTTCAGGGATGAGGGGCTCATCGCCAAGGAAGGCAACGCCATCCGGATCATTTCGATCAATAAGCTCAAGAACATCAAGCAGTAAGCTCGTAAGCGGGCGTCGGCGGCGAAAGTGACGAATGTCATTTTTTGTGCTGATGCGGTGCATCGCCCGCGGTGTTTGCTTCGCCTACCTTTGCATGACTTGGTTGTATAGGGCACCCAGGTCCAATTCAGGCAAAAGGATGAAAGCAATCGCTTACAGCATAAAATCCCCGGAAAAGGAGCACTTGGTGCTAGCCAATGGGAAAAGGCATGATTTGACACTCATATCCAATCAATTGGATTTGCGAACGGTAGCTTATGCACAAGGCAAGGAAATCGTGATCGTATCCCCGTACGATATCCTTGATCGCGAGATGCTGTGGGAGCTGAAACACTTGGGCGTGAAAAAAATCGTGACCCGATCGCGTATCACCACGCACATCGACCTTCGTGAAGCCACGCGCATGGGTTTCCAGATCGCCAACGTACCCGACGGCGACCAATCCGAACACAATGTCGCGAAGCACATCATCCGCAACCTCGATGCGTGGCAGTCGGGAAGGTGCGTCGGAAAGGCCTGTTGCTGCCAGCGCGACTGCGTTCGGGAAGAGCGGGCCGAATCGGTGAACGTAACCATAACCAACCGGAATCATGGATAACCTGAATCACGACCGGCTGGCCGAACGGTACAATGTCGCCGCGCCACGCTATACAAGCTACCCCACGGTGCCGTATTGGGAGCCCGGGGAATGGAGTGCTGAAAAATGGAAAGGCTGCGTCAAGGAGCAGTTCGGTGCATCCTCTTCACAAGGAATCAGCCTCTATGTCCACCTGCCCTTCTGCGAAAGCCTATGCACCTATTGCGGATGCAATACCCGGATTACCAAAAACCACGGGCTGGAGATACCCTATGTCAATTCGGTGCTGGAAGAATGGCGCCTGTACCGAGCGCAGCTGGGCACGTTGACCATTCCCATCAGTGACATCCACCTCGGGGGCGGCACGCCTACATTCTTCAGTCCGGAGCAACTGCACCGTTTGGTGGCGGGCATCCGCCAACATGCCCGCATCGTCGAAGGCGCGTCCTTCTCGTTCGAGGCCCATCCGGCCAACACGACCGAAGATCACCTCAAGACCTTATATGAACTGGGGTTCAGGCGGCTCAGCCTGGGGATCCAGGATTTCGATGAACAGATACAGCGGCTGATCAACCGTAGGCAAACCGAGGCGGATGTACGGCGGGTCATGGAAGATGCCCGCCGCATCGGCTACACGTCAATCAATTTCGACCTCATCTATGGCCTGCCCCGACAGACCTCGGAAACGGTTTCGACAACCGTCGAGAAAGCCTTGGCACTCGGACCCGATCGCATTTCGTTTTACGGATATGCCCATGTGCCTTGGATCAGGCCTGGGCAGCGGCACTACAATGAAAGCGACCTGCCGCAGGGCGCCGAGAAGTTGATGCTATACACAGTTGGCAAAGCCCGGATCCTCGAGGCCGGTTTCCGGGATGTCGGGATGGATCACTTTGCACTGCCCGAAGACGACCTTTGCATCGCTGCCGCATCGGGGCGTTTGCATCGCAATTTCATGGGATACACCGACCGATACACGCCCCTTCAAATCGGGTTGGGCGTGTCGGCGATCAGCGATTGTTGGACGGCGTTCGCCCAGAATGCCAAAACGGTCGAAGAATATTGGGCGCTCATCGGATCCGGCACATTGCCGTTGGCCAAGGGGCATGTGCTTACCGACGAGGATTTGCGCGTTCGGAAGCAGGTTTTGGACATCATGTGCCGGGGACGTGCCCGGCTCGACTTCCCGAGCGCGGCGGCCATGCGGGTACTGAAGCGGTTGTCGCCGCTCTTTGCCGATGGGTTGGCTACGTGGGACGGCGCATCGGTTTGGGTCACGCAGCAAGGTTTTCCGTTCCTACGCAACATCTGCATGGCCTTCGATGAACGTTTGCACAATAAGCGGTTCAGCGAGCCGGTGTTCAGCCGCGCTGTTTAACGGGTTGATGGATTTGAAGGTTTATGGAAACGGATAATCGGCTGGCTGAAGGAACCCGGTGCTATCACTGCGGCGATGGGCTTCCACGCAATCCTTATCACACGGATGGATATCGATTCTGCTGCGTGGGCTGCCAAACGGTCTATCAAGTGCTGCGCAGCAGCAACATGCAACAATACTATCGGTACAACGTGCATCCCGGCAAGAAAAAGGCCGGAGCCGCCAATCATTACGGATACCTCGACGAACCGGCGATAGCCGACAAGCTGGTCGACTACAAGGACGACGAGATCACGATGGTCACGTTCTTCATACCGGTTATCCATTGCAGCTCGTGCGTATGGTTGCTGGAGCGCCTCTACCGCCTGCATCCCGGGGTCGTCACCTCCAAAAGCGATTTCCTGAAAAAGCAGGTGGCTATCACGTTCCGGCAGGATGCGCTCTCGCTACGTGAGTTGGTCCAATTGTTGGTCGATATCGGCTACGAGCCGAAGATTACCTTGCAGGACGTGGTCAAGGATGCGCGGCGTTTTTCGCAGCGGCCATTGGTAGCCAAGATCGCCGTGGCCGGATTCTGTTTCGGCAACTCCATGATGCTGAGCTTTCCCGAGTATTTCGGGATGGCTGCCTTTGAAGCCCGTTATGCCGTTTTCTTTGGGTGGATGAACTTGGCATTCGCGTTGCCGGCGTTGCTGTATAGTGGACGCGACTATTTCCGGTCAGCATGGCAAAGCTTGCGCCAGCGGCAGCTCAACCTCGATGTGCCGTTGGCCTTGGGGATTGCCGTGCTGTTCATACGGACGGCCTGGGAAGTGGTTACCGCCACCGGGCCGGGGTTTGCCGACACGTTGTGTGGCCTGGTTTTCTTCCTGTTGGTGGGTCGCTGGGTACAGCAACGCACCTATCACCACATTTCGTTTGAGCGCGACTACCGCTCGTATTTTCCGGTCGCCGTGACGCGCATCTGGGAAGAGGGCGAGAAACCGGTGCCGATCTCCGAATTGCAGGTGGGCGACCGCATCCTGGTACGCAACGGCGAGCTTGTTCCTGCCGACGCCATCCTCCTCAACGGCAAAGCGGCCATCGACTTCAGCTTCGTGACCGGCGAGTCGGCGCCGGTAGGAAAGGTGCTTGGCGAGATCATCTACGCCGGCGGGCGGCAAACGGGCGAAGCCTTGGAGCTGGAGGTGGTCAAGCCGGTATCGCAAAGCCACTTGACGAAACTTTGGAATAACGAAGCATTCAAGCCCTATGAGCGACGGTTTCGGACGTTCAGCAACACGGTGAGCCGCTATTTCACGGTGGCGTTGCTGGTTATCGCCATCGCCGCCACGGCTTTTTGGCTGGTCAATGGCGACAGCGGCCGGGCTTGGGGTGCGTTCACGGCGGTGTTGATCATCGCGTGCCCTTGTGCCTTGGCGCTGAGTTCGCCCTTCACGCTCTCGGCTGCCTTGGGGATTTTTGACAGAAACCACATTTACATCAAGAATGCGGCGGCTATCGAGCAGCTTGCGGCCATCGATTGCTTGGTGTTTGACAAGACCGGCACGATTTCCTCACCGACTGCGGCCGCAGCGCGATTCGAAGGAGAGCTGACGGATGAAGCCCGAAGCTGGGTTGCCTCGGTATGCAGGCAATCCGCGCATCCCCTGAGCCGCGAAATCGTCAATTGGATCGGACAAGTGCCGCTGGTTCCCGTAGACCGCTACTGGGAGCAGGCGGGCAAGGGGCTGCAGGCCCTGGCCGACGGGCACCAGGTCCGTATCGGCAGCGCCGCTTTCGTGGGTGCGGCCGCCGGGGCGGCCGACGGACGGGAAGGCAGTGAGGTGTATGTCCAGGTCGAGGGGGAGACGATCGGCCGGTTCGTGCTCAGTCAACCCTGGCGTCCGGCACTCGCCGATACGCTCGGCCGATTGACAGCGGTTCCCTATTCGATGCATCTGGTATCGGGTGATAACGACCGTGACCGCCAACCGCTCCAGTCGCTATTCCCCAGCGGAACGGCACTCCTGTTTAATAGGTTGCCCGCCGACAAGCTCGACTACATCCGCACCTTGCAGTCTGCCGGCCGTTCGGTGTGCATGTTTGGCGATGGATTGAATGATGCCGGGGCGCTGAAGCAGGCCGATATGGGCATTGCGGTAAGCGACGACATCAATAATTTCTCTCCGGGATGCGATGCGATACTGGATGGACGGTCGTTCTCGAAATTGCCGCGCTTCCTCCGGTTCTCGAAGGATACCGTGAAGGTTATCCATCTCAGTTTCGTCATTTCGCTTTCGTATAATATCGTCGGGCTGAGCTTTGCGGTCCTGGGCACCATGTCGCCCTTGTTCGCCGCGGTGCTCATGCCACTGAGCACGGTAACGATCATCGTATTCACGACATTGGCTACGCGGTTTTACGCGGCCAAGCGCGGATTGATTGCAAAGGTGCTATGAGCGTGATTTTTTTCCTGATCGGCTGCAGCGTCTTCATCGCCCTGATTTTTCTGGGGGCGTTTTTCTGGGCGAACAAGACCGGACAACACGAAGATACCTCCACACCTGCCATCCGCATCCTGTTCGATGACGAGCTTGAGCCGGAAGACCGGAAGTCGGAAAGTCGGGAGGCCGATAGCTGATAACCGATGGCTAGCTGTCGACTCAAACATACAAAGCGACCAATGCACGCCACTCTTCGGCCAGCGTGCCTTCGGGACGTTGTTTCCCGGCACGGCGGTACCAATAGTCGGCATTCCAAAGATCGCCCTCCTTGCGGTGCAGGTAGGCATGCACGTGAGCGGATTGCCGGTCTTCCAGGTCATTGATCAGGTCGTGTGCCCGTTCCCATTCGCCTTTGGCATCCCACCACAAGGCCTCTTGCTGCACCGTTAGCCCGATAGGCGGGGAATCTTGGGCCAGTGAATCCTTGAAGGTTGTTGTATCCATCGTCAATTACGTGTATCCAAAGGTACGAAACAGTGGGCAAGCCCACAAACCCACAGACTCACAAACTCACATAAATAGTGACCACCATTACTTTTTAACCCAATTGCCATCATTCGCCTGACACTTGGATGACAGTAATTTTACCGCAGTAAAAACAGACAGCTATGCAGCTAACTAAATTCAATTACGACAACAAAATTGTTAGGGATTTCGGCATTGCCACCATTGTTTGGGGCATTGTCGGCATGTCGGTGGGCTTGTTGGTGGCCGTCCAACTCGTTTGGCCGTTCATGAACTTCGAGTTCCAGTACACCACGTTCGGACGCGTAAGGCCACTACACACCAATGCCGTCATTTTCGCCTTTGTGGGCAACGCCATCTTCATGGGGGTGTATTATTCCTTGCAGCGACTGCTCAAGGCCCGGATGTTCAGCGATTTCCTCAGCAAAGTGCATTTTTGGGGGTGGCAGCTGATTATCCTCGCCGCGGCCATCACGTTGCCGTTGGGACTCACTACCTCGCACGAGTACGCTGAATTGGAGTGGCCGATTGACATCGGTATCACCGTCATCTGGGTCGTATTCGGCATCAACATGTTCGGCACCATCGTCAAGCGCCGCGAGCGGCACATGTATGTGGCCATCTGGTTCTACATCGCCACGTTCGTCACGGTCGCCGTGTTGCACATCGTCAATTCGGTGCAGCTCCCGATATCCCTATGGAAGAGCTATTACCTCTATGCGGGCGTACAGGATGCACTGGTGCAATGGTGGTACGGACACAATGCCGTGGCGTTTTTCCTCACGACACCGTACCTGGGCATGATGTACTATTTCTTGCCCAAGATGGCCGGCAGGCCGGTCTATTCCTATAAGCTCAGCATCCTGCACTTTTGGTCATTGATTTTCATCTACATCTGGGCGGGCCCGCACCACCTGTTGTACACCTCCCTGCCGGGCTGGGTGCAATCGCTGGGCGTGGTTTTTTCCATCATGCTCATCGCACCGAGCTGGGGTGGGATGATCAACGGGTTGCTCACGTTGCGTGGCGCTTGGGACAAGGTGCGTACCGACCCGACGCTCAAATTCATGGTCGTGGCGCTCACCGCCTATGGCATGGCGACGTTCGAAGGGCCGATGCTGTCGCTCAAGCAAGTGAATGCCATCGCACACTTCACGGACTGGATCGTTGCCCACGTACACGTAGGGGCATTGGGTTGGAACGGATTCATGACCTTCGCCATCCTGTATTGGCTGGTGCCGCGTATCTATAAGACGGAACTGTATTCCACGAAATTGGCTTCCGTGCACTTCTGGATCGGTACGCTGGGCATCCTGTTCTACGCCATCCCGATGTACTGGGCGGCCGTGGTCCAAGGGCTGATGTGGAAGGAATTCACGCCCGAAGGCGTGTTGAAATACCCGAATTTCCTGGCCACCACGTTGCAGATCATCCCGATGCACATGATGCGCGCGGTGGGTGGTGCGCTTTACCTGGCCGGCGCCATCCTGATGACCTACAATTTGGTCAAGACCATGCGGAAAGGCAAGTTGGTTGCCAATGAGCCTTCGGAAGCGCCCGAATTGGTTCCGCTCGTGGTCAACGAGCGCTCCAGGCACCGGCGTTTGGAGCGCAAGCCCGCGCTCTTCCTGGTGTTGGCATTGATTACCATCCTCATCGGCGGCATCGTGCAGATGATGCCCACGTTCCTGATTTCCTCGAATGTGCCGACGATCGCCAGCGTCAAGCCCTATACCGCGTTGGAGCTGCAAGGGCGCGACCTCTACATCCGAGAAGGGTGCGTGGGTTGCCATTCGCAGACGGTCCGCCCGTTCCGGTCGGAAACCGCGCGGTATGGAGATTACAGCAAAGCCGGCGAGTTCGTTTACGACCACCCGTTCCTCTGGGGGTCCAAGCGCACGGGACCCGATTTGCACCGCATCGGGATGAAGTATCCCAACAAATGGCATTTCGACCACATGCTCGATCCCACGATCACCTCGCCCGGAAGCATCATGCCCCCGTATCCGTGGTTGATCGATCAGGGTTTGGATACCACGGGCACGAAAGCCAAACTCAATGCCATGCGCATCCTGGGCGTACCGTACACGGATGAAGAGGTGAACGGAGCCAACGCCGACCTGATGCGGCAGGCCGAAGGCATCGCCGCCGACCTGAAGGCCCAGGGCGTAGACGTACGCGCCGATCGCGAGATCGTGGCCATGATCGCCTACCTGCAACGGTTGGGCACCGACATCAAGGCCCACGAAGGGCCGATAATGGGCAATCAATGATTTACTGGAAAGGGAACAGCCATGTTTAAGCAACTAACGGATTTAAGCGGCAATGAGTGGTACCTGATTGCATCGCTGTGGATATTTTTGATTTTTTTCATCGTCGTGGGGCTCCGGCTTTTCTGGATGCGCAAGGACCACGTGGACTACATGAAGGATATGCCTTTGCAGGATGAGGAGGAACGGTCATGAGCAGCGGGAACATCAATAACGACATCCTGATCGTCGCGCTCATCATCGTCATGGCGATCGTACTGATCGCCGCGGTGGTCGTCTTGCGGGCCATGCGGACCATGCTGAAGCTCACCATGCCGCACGTGCTGGTCGAGGAGGCGGCCGAGAAGGCACAGGCCAGACTGGCGAAGAAAGGGAGCTGGCAACGCCGGTGGAACAAGTTCATGGGCTTGCGGCCTATTTCGGAAGAAAAGGATTTGGTGATCGATCATACGTACGACGGAATCACCGAACTGGACAATCCGGTGCCTGCCTGGTTCAACGGCATGTTTTATGCCACCGTGGTATTCGCCGCGGTGTACCTCTGCGTGTACCTGGTGTTTGATTGGGGGCCAAACCAGGATCAGGAATACGAGCGGGAAATGGCCAGGGCCGAACAGGCACGGCAGGAGTGGTTGGCGCTGGCCGCCAACAACATCGACGAGAGCAACGTGGAAGTGGATGCCCGTCCAGAAACCGTCAAGGCGGGGCAGGCCATTTACCTGCAAAGCTGCGCGGTATGCCACGGCAATATCGGGGAAGGGGGCATCGGCCCCAACCTTACCGATGAATACTGGTTGCACGGTGGCGAGTTGGTCGACGTGTTCAAGACCGTCAAGTACGGCGTGCTGGACAAGGGGATGGTACCCTGGGAACAAAGCCTCACCCCCGCGCAGCTCGCTGAGGTGAGTAACTACATCCTGACCCTTCGGGGTACGAACCCGCCGAATGCGAAGGAACCACAGGGCGAAAAGGTAGCTTACCAAACCGCGTCGGATGAGATTGCCGGCGAAGAAAGTATGGCTGCGAAAACCGAAAAGGCCATTTAAGTAGGTTGGCGATGGATATCACGATCGGCAGGGCGACAGACGGTACCAAACCGAAGCGGGAATGGATATATGCCAAGAAGCCGGTCGGCAACTGGTATCGGCACCGGCAATGGGTAGGCTACCTGCTGCTGCTCTTCCTCGCCGTCGCGCCGTTGATCCACATCCACGGCGAGCCGTTGCTGCTGTTCAACATCGTCGATCGAAAGTTCGTCATCTTCGGCAGCGTGTTCTGGCCGCAAGACCTGTACATCTTCGTGTTCGGCATGCTCATCATGATGGTGTTCATCGTGCTGTTCACGGTCGTCTACGGCCGCGTCTGGTGTGGCTGGACATGCCCGCAAACGATATTCATGGAGTTGGTTTTCCGGCGGATCGAATACTGGATCGAGGGCGATTGGCAACAGCAGAAACGGCTGAACAACGGCCCAAGGTCGACCGCTTGGTATGTCAAGAAAACGGCCAAGCATACCATTTTCCTGTTGGTGTCGTTCCTGATATCCAATCTGTTCCTGTCATACATCATCGGCGCGAAATCGTTGTGGGGCATCGTCACCGACCCGATAGGACAGCATATCGGTGGGTTGGTTGCCATCCTGTTGTTCACCTTGGTGTTCTATGCGGTCTTCGCGTTCGTCCGCGAAATCGTCTGTACCACCATCTGTCCCTACGGCAGGTTGCAGGGCGTGCTATTGGACGACAACAGCATCACGGTGGCCTACAACCACAAGCGCGGCGAACCGCGCGGCCACCGCAAGAAAGGCAGCGAGCAGGCCCTGGGCGACTGCGTGGACTGCGGGCTGTGCGTGCACGTGTGCCCCACGGGTATCGATATCCGCAACGGCGTACAAATGGAGTGCGTCAATTGCACGGCTTGCATCGATGCCTGCGATGCCGTGATGGACAAGGTCGGCAAACCCAAAAACCTGATCGGTTTCTACACCGTGGGTGAAATCGAGGGTAAGGCGGAAAAGAAGCAAGGCAATACACGGGTCATCGCCTACAGCGTGGTGTTGGTGCTGTTGTTGGCCGTCTTCGGTTGGCTGCTGTTCAGCCGCTCTGAAGTGGACGGTACCCTGTTGCGCGCCAAGGGCAGCACCTATCAATTGCGCGATGACGGTACGGTGAGCAACCTCTATAGCTTGGAGCTCATCAACAAGGGCCATGGCGAGATGGATTTCGAACTGGTGAGTGAAGACGGGCGCTTCGCCGTCCAATTGGTCAATCCGATAGGCCATCTCACGCAGGGCGGAACCGCGCAGCTCAGTTTTTTCCTGGTCTGCAGGCAGGGGGAGGTTACCACCTACAAGACGAATGTCAAGGTCCAGGTGTTGGCCGGGGACCGCGTGGTCGAAACGATGAAGACGACATTCGTGGCGCCACCGGGTGGTTGATTGATGTAGTGATGTGCTGATTGAACGGTAGACAGGTGGTAATTTGAAAAATATGAATTGGGGAACTAAAATAGTCATTGCATTGGGGCTTTTCATGGCGTTGATCGTATCGTTCGGTATCTACATGGTGACCCAGGATACCGATTCGTTGGTGCATGAAGACTACTACGAACGGGGGCTCAACTACGACCGGCTCCGGGCGGCCGATTCGTTGCGTGTGGATACCGATTCGCTGCAGCGACGGTAAGTTGATTGGAGATCGCGTTATGGATTACCTTGCGCTTGCATTTTTCATGGGTTTGTTCGGCAGCCTCCACTGCGTGGCCATGTGCGGCCCGTTGGTGCTGGCCATGCCGGCGGCGCACACGACATGGTGGTCGCGATTGGCAAACACGGCGGGTTATCACCTTGGCCGTGTGCTTGTCTATGGGGTATTCGGATTGCTGGTCGGGCTGATCGGCCATTCGATCGGTGGCCAAGGCTGGCAACGCGGGCTCACCTTGGTGACCGGCGCATTGCTGGTGGGGGCGGGGGTGTCGATGGTCGTGGGCAAGCGTGCCCAATCCGGTTCCCGCTGGCAGCAACGCGCATTGGTTTCCCTGACGCGTTGGATCGGTTATTGGCTCTACCGGCCTGGGGGAAACCTGGTCGTTGGCGCACTGAATGGATTATTGCCCTGTGGCATGGTCTATATGGCGCTGGCCGCCGCCCTGAGCGCCGAATCCGTGGCTGGAGCAGGGTTATTCATGGTGCTGTTCGGCTTGGGCACTTGGCCAGCCTTGTTTGCGGTATCGATTGCAGGCCAAGCGGCCAAGAAAAGCCTGCGCATCAACCTGGCCACTTGGTTGCCCATCATCTGTGTGGTGATGGGATGCTGGTTCCTGCTGCGCGGGGCCAACCTCGATATTCCGTACCTCAGCCCGTTGGTCTATCCCGAAGGCGCGATTACGTGCAAGTAATCGGTGGTCGATCCCCTTATTTCCACCCGCCACCCAGTGCCTTGTACAGCGCCACCTTCGCATTCAGTTGCTGTTGCTTCACGCTCACCAGGTCCAGTTCGCTGTTCAGCGCATTGCTCTGCGCGGTGATGACTTCCAGGTAGGTCGCTTCCCCGCTCTTGAAGAGCAGGTTGGCGTTTGTCACGCCAAGCTGCGCGGTGGTTACCCTTCGCTCGGCGATGGTATACTGTTGGTTCAGCTTGTCGATCATCACCAACGCGTTGCTCACTTCATGCGCAGCTTCCATCACCGTTTGCTGGAAACCGATCTCGGCCTTGTCACGTTCCAGTTTGGCGATCTCGTGCTGGGTTTTGAGCCTCCGTCCACTGAAGACCGGCTGTGTAACCCCACTGATGATGCCACCGAACAGTGCGCCCGGGATATTGAACCAATCCTGGGGCAGCATCGCATTGATGCCGCCGGAGGCGCTCAGGGTGAGCGCGGGGTAGCGGTAGGCCTGCGCTACGCCCACCTCGGCATTGGCGGCACGGAGGGCGAGTTCGGCCTCCCGCACGTCGGGTCTATTGGCCAGCAATTGGAGCGGTATGCCCACGTCGTACGCTTCCTGCATTCGCCAATCCATCAACGCCGACGATCGGTATACGCTGTCGGGCATGCGCCCGGTGAGTGCCATCAATGCGTTTTCCTGGAGGGCGATTTCTTGCTCCAATTGGGGAATGAGCGATGCAGCCACCAGCATCTGCGATTCGGTTTGCTGGATGGCCAACGAACTCACTTCGCCCGCGTCGCGTTGCAGCTTCACGATCCGGAGGGTACTGTCATTCAGGTTGAGATTTCGCTGGGCCACCTCCAGTTGGGCATCCAGCATGAGCAGGTTGTAGTAACCCTCGGCAATGGCAGCGATAAGGCTGGTTTGGATAGCCTTTTTTGCCTCAAATGTCTGCAAGTATGCTGCCAATGCGCCTTCCTTTTGCCTACGCATCTTGCCCCAGATATCCAGTTCCCAACTCATGCCGATGGACGATAGGTACTGCGATTGGTACATGAACAGGTTTTCCGGCGGGTCGGGTTGCCCGTCCCGGCCATACCAACCCGAAGATGGCGACGCGTAGAAATCGCGCGACCGCCATTGGTGGTTGGTACCCCCCAGTTGCGCATCGATTTCCGGTAGGAAAGCCGCCCTTGCCCGTCGCAGGGACTGGTTTGCGATCTCGATATTCTTCAGCGCTGCTTGCATATCGTAGTTGTTGGCGATCGCGCTGTCGATGAGTAGCATCAGCATGCTGTCGGTAAAGAAATCGTGCCACGGGATGTCGGCAATGTTTGCGGTGTCGGTGCCGTTATCTGCACTCGGCGTGCCGCGGAAGGTGTCGCCGAGCGCCGTCACAGGGCGCGCATAGTCGCGGCCCACTTTGCAGGACGATACCAGGAGTACACTTGCCAAGGCCAATACGATCAGGTGATGATTGGAAATGCTCATTTATTCCTCCGTGCTTTTGGTTAACCTATTCTTGACCGATTCGTCCAGGCGCTTGAAAATGACATACAGCACCGGGATGATGAAGACACCGAGTATGACACCGAACAGCATGCCGCCGGCGGCCCCGAAGCTGATGGAATGGTTCCCTTGCGCGGAAGGCCCCACCGTCCACATCAACGGAATCAATCCGGCCACGAACGCCAACGAGGTCATGAGGATTGGCCGGAGCCGCATACGCGCACCCGCCATCGCCGATTCGAAAACACTTAGGCCCGCCCGTCGCTGCTGCACCGCGAATTCAACGATGAGGATGGCATTTTTGGCCAGCAGGCCGATGAGCATGATCAACCCTACCTGCACGTAGATGTTATTTTCCAACCCCACCAGGTTGATGGCAGCGTACACCCCCACCAGCCCCACCGGTACCGAAAGCATGACCGCCAGCGGCAGGATGTAGCTCTCGTATTGCGCAGCCAACAGGAAATAGACGAACAGGATGCTGAGTGCAAAGATCAGGGAGGTTTCGCTGCCCGACTGTCGTTCCTCCAGGCTCATGCCCGTCCATTCGTAACTGTAATTCCCCGGAAGTTGGGCAGCCGCGACCGCTTCCATTGCTTGCATCGCTTCGCCGGTGCTGTAACCATCCGCGGGCGTGGCATTGATGCCGATGGCGTTGTAGAGGTTGTAGCGGTTCACGATTTCGGGCCCCATGACCTTCTTTAGTTTTACGATGGTGTTGGCCGGTACCATTTCACCATTGTCATTGCGCACGAAGATGGAGTTGAATGATTCCGGGTCGGCCCGGTACTCGAAGTCGGCCTGCATGTAGAGCCGGTATTGCCTGCCGAAGCGGTTGAAATCGCTCACCATCACCCGGCCGTAATATCCCTGTATCGTCCGCATCATGTCATTGATGCTCACCCCCAGCGCTTTCGCCTTTACCGGATCCACTTCCAGTAAGTATTGGGGGAAGTTGGCATTGAACGTCGTGTATGCCGACGCGATTTCCGGGCGTTTTTCCAGTTCGCGCATGAAGGTGTCGGCCACCATGCCGAAATCCCACATGGAGCCACCCATCCGATCCTGCAGCACGAACTCAAGGCCAGAGAAATCGCCGAATCCTTGGATCGTGGGCCTCGGGAACACGCTGAACGATGCTTCCGTGATTTGGGCCAGATCGCTTCGGATGGTGTCGATGATGGCGTTGATGTTACGGATCGAGCCCCGTTCTTTCGCTGCCTTGAGGTTGATGTATCCCACGGCGAACGCCGAGCTCGCACTGGCGTCTATCGCGTTGTAGCCTGACACGGTGGTCATGCCTTCGATCGCTTCCCTTTTTTTCAGGATGCTGTCTGCCTTGGCCAATGCGTCGGTGGTACGCGCCAGCGAGGCGCCGGGCGGCATCGAGAGTGAATAGGTGATGAAGCTGTCGTCTTCGGTGGGGATGAAGCTTGATGGGGTACGGCTCATCATCCACAACCCGAGGGCGGTCACGATCGCCAGGCCAGCCAGTGCCAGCCCTTTTTTGGCGATCAGCAAGCGGACCGATCCGATGTACCGATTGGTCATGGTCTCGAACGCTTCGTTGAAGGCACCGAAGAAGCGGCGTTTCAGGCGGCCGAATCTGCCGGTCTTCGCTACGGGTTGATCGGTGCCTTCCGCCGTTGCGGGATGGCTTTCGGGTTTATTGAGCAACAATGCGCACAGCGCTGGCGTGAGCGTCAACGCATTCAAGGCAGAAATCAGGATGGCCGTGGCCAAGGTGTAGGCGAATTGCTGAAAGAAAACGCCGGATGGGCCTCCCATGAACCCGACAGGGAAAAATACCGCGGCCATGACCAGCGTAATGGACACGATGGCGCTGGTGATATCGCCCATCGTGGCAATCGTTGCCTTTCGAGGGCCGAGGTTGGTACCATGCATTTTCTGGTGGACGGCTTCTACCACCACGATGGCGTCGTCCACGACGATCCCGATGGCCAGCACCAAGGCAAACATCGTCAGCACGTTGATTGAAAAGCCAAAGAGTTGCAGAAAGAAAAATGTACCCACCAGCGATACCGGAATCGCGATGGCCGGGATCAACGTGGATCGGAAATCCTGCAAGAAAATGAATACGATGATAAACACCAGGATGAACGCCTCGAAGATCGTGTGTTGCACCTGGCTGATGGACTCATCGATCTGGTCGCGCACACTGTACGATATTTCGTAGTGCACGCCATCCGGGAAATCGCGGGATAGCCGCTCGAGCACCTCGCGTATCTGGATGTCGATATCCCGTGCGTTAGAGCCGCTGGTTTGCAGGATGTTCAACGTAAGCCCCGGATGACCGTTCACCTTGTTGTCACTTCCCAGGTTGGTGGCGCCCAGTTCTGTCCGTGCGATGTCCTTGAGGTACAGTACCGAACCATCTTCATTCGTTTTGATTACGATTTGCTCGAATTCTTCCGGCAGCGTGAAGCGTCCTTTATGGCGTAGGATGGTTTCGAAGGCCTCGTCCGAAGTTTCACCGAACCTGCCTGGGGCTATCTCGAAATTCTGGTCGCGAATAGCGGCCCGTACGTCTTGCGGCACCAACCCATAGGCAGCCATCCGTTCCGGGTTCAGCCATGTGCGGATGGAGTAGTCGCGTGCGCCGACCCGCCTTACCTCGCCTACGCCGCTCACACGGGCGAGTTCCCGCATCAGGTTTATCTGGGCATACGCCTGGAGGAAGGTCTCGTCATAGATGGTGTCGGCGTGGCTGCTGAAGATGTTGATGGTCATGATCACGCCGCTCTGGCGAGGCTCTACCGTGATGCCCGATTCGATCACCTCGGGCGGGATCCGCGAATTCGCCTTCGATACGCGCGTCTGCACGTTCACGGACGCCTGGTTGGGGTCGGTACCGGTTTTGAAGAACACGGTGATGTTGCCCGAACCCGAGTTGGTGGCCGACGAGCGGATGTAGGTCATGTCGGGCACGCCGTTGATCGCTTCCTCGACGGGCAGCAACACCGCCCCAGCCACGGTTTCGGCGTTGGCACCGGGGTACGAGGTCGAAACGGTGACACTCGGGGGCGCGATTTCCGGGAATCGGGTGATGGGCAATTGCCACATCGATACCAAGCCGAGGATGACGAGCAAGGTGGAGATGACGGTGGCCAATACCGGCCTATTGATGAATGTTTTGAGCATGTTATCGTTGCTTTGCGTACACGGCTGCCAAGTGCAGGTTTCGCCAGCACGTGCACGTGGTGAACACCAAAATGGGAATCGCGATCCTTATTCGGCGGCTGCCGTGGGCACCATCAGCGGCTTGATCTCCATGCCATCGGCCAGTTTGTCCAAGCCGGATAGCACGATGCGGTCGCCGGCCTTGATGCCCTGTTTCACGATGTATTGGTTGCCGCTTTTCCCGGCCACTTGGATGGCCTGCTGTTTTACCTTGTTATCGGCCGAGAGCGTATAGACGAAAACCTTGTCCTGCAGTTCGGTTGTGGCTACCTGCGGAACGGTCAGTACGCCCGGTTCATGCTCTTCCATTTTCAGCGTGCCCGTATTGCCTGAGCGTAGCACGTGGTCTTTGTTCGGGAACGTCGCCCGCAGGCTGATGGCGCCCGTGGTCCGGTTTACCTGCCCATTGATGGCATCCACCACGCCTTTTTGGGGATAGACCGTTCCGTCCGCCATGATGAGCGATACGTTGGGGATGAGCCGGGTCGTGTCTGCATGGTCGGTGGAGGAGGAATCGCGTTTGCCGTATTTTTTGCGGAAGTAAAGGAAATCCGCTTCGCTCATGGCGAAGTAGACGTACACTTCGTTGATTTCGGATAGTTCGGTCAGCGGGTCGCTTTTGCCCACCAGGTTGCCCACGCGCTTGGGGATGCGGCCGATGAAGCCGCTTACCGGTGCCTTGATCGCCGTGAACTCCAGGTTGATGCGCGCGCTGGCCACCGCCGCGGACGCCTGCGCCAGGGATGCCTTCGCCACGTCGTAGTCGGACATCGCCGCACGCAGCCGCACATCCGAGATCACGTCGTTCTCCACCAATGGCCGCAGCCGGTCCACTTCCAGCTTGGCATTTTCGAGTTTGGCCTTTTCCACGTTTTCATTGGCCAGTGCGTTGTTGAGTTCCTCCTGGTAGGGCAGCGGATTGATCTTGAAAAGTTTTTGGCCTTCCTTCACGAAGGCACCTTCGTCTACGTAGATCTCTTCCAGAATGCCCTCAACCTGTGGACGTATTTCCACATTGACCTTGCCTTCGATGGTGCCCAGGTAGTCTTTTACCGTAGTGGCGGTCGTGGTGTCGATAGGCTGCACAGGCAGCGCAATGGCGTTGCTTTCGTTGCCGGTCGTTTTGGACGATCCCGTCGAGCAGCTGGAGAAAAAAGCCAGTGATAATGCGATTAAAATGATGAATATTAATGTTTTAGCGTTTAATTTGATGGATGAATTCATGTTTGTCCTTGTTCTGATTACCCAGCCGGCGTGCGTCGCCGGCGGCTATGCGGTAAAATTCAGAATGCGTGCCAAAGCACAGCGGCTTCACAGAAAGAAAGGTTTATAACCCGTTCGCGCGTGCCGTGATCTCGGCGATATCGAGTACCTGCACCTCCTGTTCGCGTTCCTTCAGCTTGATGCCGTCACGGAGCATGGTCATGCAGAACGGGCACGCCGCGGCCACGATCTCCGGTTGGGTTTCCAGTGCCTCCTCGGCACGCTCCACGTTGATGTCCTTGCGGCCCGGTTCGGGTTCCTTGAACAGCTGGGCGCCCCCCGCGCCGCAGCACAGGCCATTGCTCCGGCAACGCTTCATCTCCACGAGCTGGGCGTCGAGCGCTTCGAGCGCCTTGCGGGGTGCCTCGTACACCGCGTTGCCACGGCCCAGGTAGCAGGGGTCGTGGTAGGTGATGCGGCGCCCCTTGAACGATTCGCCGCCTTCGGCCTTGAGCCGGCCTTCATCGATGAGCTGCTGGATGAGCTGGGTGTGATGGATCACGTCGTAATGCCCGCCTAGCGCAGGGTACTCGTTCTTGATCGTATTGAAGCAATGCGGGCAGGCGGTGACGATCTTCTTCACGGCGTACCCGTCGAGTACCTGGATGTTCATCATCGCCTGTAGTTGGAACAGGAATTCGTTGCCCGCCCGTTTGGCCGGATCGCCGGTACAGCTCTCTTCGGTGCCCAGGATGGCATACGCGATGCCCACGTGGTGCAGGATCTTGCAGACGTCGCGGGTGATCCGCTGCGCCCGCTCGTCATAACTGCCCGCGCAACCCACCCAGAACAAGACCTCGGCGGTTTCGCCTTTGGTCATCAACTCGGCCATCGTCGGCACGTGAAACTCACTCATAACTCACCAAATCGTCAAATCACCAAATCTTCAAATCTTCAAATCGTCTCGCCAATTCGCCCGATCCGCCTGTGCATACTTCCAGGGCGCCCCGTTGTTCTCGATGTTGCCCAGGGCTGCATGGAGGCTGGCCGGGGCCTGCGTTTCTTCCATGACCATATACCGCCGCATGTCCACGATGATTTCCAGCGGGTTGATATTGACGGGGCAGGCCTCCACGCACGCGTTGCACGTGGTACATGCCCACAGCTCCTCACGCGTGATGTAGTCGTCCAGCAGCGATTTTCCGTCGTCCTGCACCTGGCCGTGCCGCCGGAGCTGTTCGCCCACCTCCACCATCCGGTCCCGCGTATCCATCATGATCTTGCGGGGCGACAGGAGCTTGCCGGTGAGGTTGGCGGGGCACACCGCCGTGCACCGCCCGCACTCCGTGCAGGTATACGCCTCCAGCAGGTTCTTCCACGTCAGGTCCTGGACATCCTTGGCGCCGAAGCGCGCGGGCGCATCGACGGCTTCGGGCGTGTACGAGGGGTCGAGCATCGCTTTCACCTCGCTGGTGACGCTGTCCATGTTGCTGAACCTTCCCTTCGGATTCAGGTTCGAGAAATACGTATTCGGGAAAGCGAGCAGGATGTGCAGGTGCTTGGAGTAGGGGAGGTAATTGAGGAACGCCAATACGCCGATGATGTGGAACCACCAGCACGACCGCTCGATAGCGACCAGTGCCGCCGTACCGTCGGGCAACAGCGGCAACAGCCACGAACTGACCGGGAAGGCCCCGGCCTGCGTGTAATGCGCTGCGCCGAGCAGCTGGAGCTTGTGATCCGCGGCGTTCATCGTGAGGAAGGCCGCCATGAGCAGGACCTCGGCCGTGAGGATGAGGTTGGCATCGGTGCGCGGCCAGGTGGTCATCTCGTTGCCAAGGAAACGCTTGATGCGGGCGATGTTGCGCCGGGCGAGGAATACCACGCAGCCCACGAGCACGCTCAAGGCCAACCACTCGAAGGCAGCGATCAGGAACGCGTACCCGGCACCCAGGCCCGAAAATGCACGGTGCGTACCAAACAGGCCGTCGATGACGATTTCCAGCATCTCGATATTGATGATGCAGAAACCGAGGTACACGAACAGGTGAAGCAATGCTGCAAACGGGCGCTTGAACATCTTTTTCTGGCCGAAAGCCACCAGCAGCATGGTTTTGAGCCGCTTGCCGGGTTGGTCACGGCGGCGTTCAGGCCGTCCGAGCCGGATATTCCGGATGATTTTCCGCCCATTGTAGGCGGCCAAGGCCATCGCAGCCAGTAGCAATATGCCGAATATGAGTTGGCTAACCATCATGCGCAAGGTTTACGATGCAGGGTCGTCATTCATGCACGACACCGCATTGGCACGAAGTTACGGATTTCGAAATACTATGCAAGCATAATAAATTATTTAGAGGGATTTTAAGGTGTAGGGGCGGGGCACGAAAAAAGCGAAGGGCGCGGTGTATGCCGCGCCCTTCGGGTATCAATCAACGATCGTGTTCGCGAAAGCTACGGCGTAGCAGGCGTTGTTGCGCTGATACCCAATTTCGTTTTCACGTCGGCGGTGAGGTCGTCGCCACCGGCGAAATAGGGGATGGAGGAATTCGCCACGTCGAATACATAGGCATACCCCTTTTCCTTGGCGACACTTTGAACCGCGGTATTGGCCTTCTGGAAAACCGGTGCGAACAGCTCTTCCTGCTTTTTCTGCAGTTCCTCCTGGGCTACTTGCTGCACGTTGTTGATGCGGCCTTCGATTTCTTGTAATTCCACCTGCAGCGCCTGCAACTTCGCATCGACCGAATCCTTGTTGGCTTCGCTCCGGTTACGGTACATGTCCTGCGCAGCGGTCATCTTCTTTTGGTACTCGGCGCCCATCTGCTGCAACTCACCTTCCTTGGTTTTCTGGAGATTCTCGAACTCCGTGTTGGCCGTCTTGAACTCCGGCATCGCTTGGATGATCTCATTGGAGTTGACGTGGCCGATTTTCTGCTGCGCGCCTGCGATTCCGGTTGACAAAAACAGCACTACAACCACCACTGCACCATTAAACAATTTTTTCATGCTATCCATTTTGATTTTTACTTGTTGGGGCCATTTAGCTTACCCCGGGCTTTTTGACTATATGATTTCCTGTTGTTTTGACTATTTCGCTAAAAATCCCGCAATGATACGAAACGGTTTACTTTTCCGCAAGCGAAGGATCGGGTTTATATCCCAGGCGGGTGATGACATCGTTGCTTTTGTCCAATTTCGGGTTGGCATACAGGAACGTCACCTCACTGCCCTTGTCCAACACGATGTCCAGGCTTTGGTCGGTGGCGATGGCTTGGATGGCTTGCGCCACGCGATCCTGGATGGGCTGCACGAGCTTGACCCGTTCGTCGAACAGGTCGCCCTCGAAGCCGAATTTCTGACGCTGGAATTCACGGGCCTCGCGCTCCTTGAGCACGATTTCGTCTTCCCGTTTGCGGCGCATCTCCTCACTGAGGAGCACCTGGTCTTCCTGGTAAGATTTGTAAAGCTTTTCGATCTCCGCGAAGCGGTTGTCCACTTCGTCCTGCCATTGTACCGAAAGGGCGTCCAATTGCTTCTGCGCCGCGAGGTAGTCGGGGATGTGTTTCAGGATGTATTCCGTATCCACATAGGCAAATCGTTGGGCGAAGACCGCTGACGAAGCCATCACTGACAAGACGATAACCCCTAATATTTTCTTCATGCTCATCGTTTTATGATTTTGGTATTGTTATCGCTACGCAAAAGTAGTTCCAATTTTTAAATATCACTTAAACTTAATTAAAGCCGCCCATTTGTTGCATGATGCTGAAGGTGAAGTTCTGCCGCCATTGTACGCCACGCATATTGGCCGGAAGCGGGATCGGGTCGAAGGCGTGGCCGTAATCGATGCCCAGCAGACCAAAGATCGGCAGGAAGATGCGGGCACCCACACCCACCGAGCGACGCACCTTGAAGGGGTTGAAATCACGGAATTGGTTCCACGTATTCCCACCTTCGGCAAACGCCAGCACGAATACCGTGGCTTGGTCATTCAGCATGACCGGATGGCGTAATTCCAGCTGGTACTTATTGTAGATGGGGCTACCCGAGTTACGGGCGATGTTCACATCCGAGCCGTCGGGAATGACCATCCCGTTGGCGTAACCGCGCATGGCGATGATTTCGGAACCCTGCAGGAAGTCAAAGCCCATCATGCCATCACCCCCCAGCTTGAACCGCTCGAAGGCCGATTGGCCGGTGACGCTGTTGTAAGAACCAAGGAAGCCGAATTGTGCCTGGGCCTTAAGCACGAGCTTGCCGGTGATCCGCGTGAACCACTGCGAATCGAATTTCCATTTGTGGTATTCGGTCCACTTATACCGCTCCTCGTTCGGCGCGGTAGGGTAATTGATGTTGTTGAAGCTTGAATACGGTGGCGTGACCTGGATGGTCAATTTCAGGTGCGAACCCGACGTCGGGTAAATCGGTGCGTCGACCGAATTCCGGCTGAGCTCCTGCGTGAGGTTGATGTTGTACGACGTGCCGTTGTCAAACAGGAAGTAATTGCCGTAATTCTGCAATTTGTATTGCTGTACGCCCAGTGAATAATTCAACTGGAAATAGTTGTCCGGCCATTGCAGGCGTTTACCCAAGCTGACCGTAACCCCGTTCATCCAGATGCGCTGCAAATCCCGGTCACCCACGATTTGCCTTCCGGTCCAGGGATCGAAGCCGCCGAACGACGAAGACGAGGTAAAGGCACTTACACCGAAATAAATAGGCTTTTTGCCGCCCAGCCACGGCTCCGAAAAGGAGAAGCTGTACGATTGGTACCGCTTGCCGCTGGTCTGTCCGCGGAGGCTCAATTTCTGCCCATCGCCGCGGGGCAAGGGTTTCCAAGCGCTGCGATCGAACAGGTTGCGCGTCGAGAAATTGTTGAACGACAAGCCCAACGTGCCGATAACCTGGCCCGCGCCGAAGCCGCCCGATAATTCCACCTGGTCGGATGGTTTTTCCACCACGCTGTATTCGATGTCCACCGTGCCTTCGGCATGGTTGAGGTTGGTGGGCACCGGGTTCGTCTTCTGCTCGTCGAAATTGCCCAACTGCGAGATTTCACGTGTACTGCGCATCAGCAGTTCCTTCGAGAATTTCTGGCCCGGTTTTGTATAGATGGATCGCAGCAATACGCGGTCGTTGGTCACGTCGTTGCCTTTCAGCAAAATGTTGTTGATCGTAAACTGGGCACCTTCGTAGATGCGCAGGTCCAGGTCGATGGTATCGCCGTAGATCCGGGTTTGCACCGGATCGACCGTGAAGGTAAGGTAGCCATCATTGAGGTAGAGCGACGAAATGTCATCGCTGTTGCGCGTAGGCCCCATCAATTTGGTGTTTAGCTTCTCTTCGCTGAACACTTCGCCCTTTCCAATACCCAGGATCACATTCAGGATGGAATCCGTGAATTTGGCGTTACCCTGCCAGGTGATGTTGCCGAAGTAATATTTCGGCCCCTCGTAAAGGTCAACGTCTACGATGACATTGCGCTGGTTATACCTGGATACGGTATCGCGGATGATCTCGGCATCGCGGTAGCCGCGTGCGTGCATTTTCGAGATGAGGTTTTCCTTGGCTTCCTTGTATTTGTCTTCCTTGAATTTACCGGGCCCGGTAACCCGCCACCACGTGCGTTGCCGAACGCCTTTGAAGAATTTGCGGAGCTGGCGTTGCGAGAAGTCTTCGTTGCCGGTGAAGTTGATGCGGTGCGCACGCACCTTCCGGTTTCGGTCTACATTGACCACCAGGATCTGGTTGTTCACCTGCGCGGAATCCTTGGTCGCAGCCATCGTGATATCGGGATACAGGTATCCTTTTTCGGAAAGGTGGCGCGTAATGGTGTTCCGGGTGGTGTTCATCAAGTTTTGGTTCACGATTTTGCCCGTATTCTCGTTCAGTTTTTTCCGGACCTCCTCGGTCTGGGTCTTGCTCAGGCCCTTGATATCGATGCGCGTGAGGCGAGGACGCTCCACCACATGGATGTTAAAGAAAATGGAGTCATTCCTGACGGCATCGGCGTACAGTTCCACTTCGTCGAATAGCCCTTGGTCCATGAGGTGCTTCACCACGTTTGACGTGGCGTCGCTGGGTACCTCGATGCGCGATCCTTTCACCAGCTTGGAAATCGTGATCAACACATCGTTGTCGAGGTATTCCGTGCCGCTCACGGTAATGCCGCCGATGATGTAATTCTGTGGGTTGAGGTAGCTGAACTCATCGGAATCGCCGACCGGGATTCCACGTTGTTGGGCCACGGACGTTGCCGCCATGGATAGGATAAGGGATGAAAAAAGGAGTATACGCTTCATCTAGCTAATTTATCGCCGCTAAAGTACGGCAAACAGTTGTTAATTTTTGTTAAAAGGTGATTTTTTGCTATTTAGCTAATTTTTCGTTGATTTGTTCGCTGGTGAGGCCGAAGCGCCGTTCCCTTTTTTGGTAGGCCAGGATGGCCTCATGAAGGTTGCTTCTCCTGAACGCCGGCCATAGGGTATCCGTGAAATACAGTTCGGCGTAAGCCAGCTGCCAAAGCAGGTAATTACTGATGCGTTGTTCGCCGCTGGTCCGGATCAGCAATTCGGGGTCGGGCATGCCATGGGTTTGCAGGCGTTGGGCAAATTGGGCTTCATCGATGTCGCTTAGGCCGATGAGGCCCGACTGGACGTCTTCGGCGAGCCGTTTGGCGGCGGTTGCGATTTCCCAACGCGCGCTGTAGCTCAGGGCCAACGTAAGCGTGCAATTGGTGTTTCGCGCCGTTTTTTCCATGGACTGACGCAGCCGGTCGTTGCATTTCGCGGGAAGTTTGTCGAGGTTGCCGATGGCGTTGAGCCGCACCCCGTTTTCCATGAGGGTTTTGGTTTCTTTGTTGATCGTGTTTACCAACAGTTCCATCAAGGCCGATACCTCCAGCTTGGGCCGGTTCCAGTTTTCCGTGGAGAACGCATAGAGCGTGAGGTATTCGATGCCGATCTCGACCGCCCCTTCGACCGTGTCCCGGACGGCGGCTACGCCGTTTTTGTGGCCGAATACGCGTAGTTTGCCGCGCTCCTTGGCCCATCGCCCGTTGCCGTCCATGATGATGGCAACGTGCCGGGGCAACCGTGTTCTATCGATGAGTTCCTTGAGGTCCATTCCTGATTTTGGGCAAAGGTAGTGTTTTTTTTGTTAACGCCATTCGGGGCAGCCGCCCTTGAAAATCGTATAGGATACCGTGATGCCAACGGTCATGAAGGAGTCGTATGGGCGCCCATCGCCGCGTTGGGAGCCCGGAACGACATTGATTTTGTTGCGATAGGAGAGGTATTGCCAATCGCTCAATTCCACGTGCGAAGGCACAGTTGCGGGACGTGTATCGGGATTGGCGGGATAGTTGCCACTCACGTCGTCCAAGTAGTCGGTCAGCGCCAGGCGGTAGCCAAGCTCAACCCCGACGGACCACGGGCCGCGCAAGTTGTATTTGAACCCGGCACCAAAGGGAATGGTGACGGCGTATTTGGTGTACCGGTGCGGGTTATTGGTTTCATGGTATTCGGTCTGGACGTCGCGCAGGTTTACCTGTTGGGGTGTCTCGCCCGGTTGGTAAGGCAAGTACCACTTTGGGTTGAATGCGATGCCGCCCACCCCGGCGAATAGGTAGGGGGTGTAGACAATCCGTCCGCGTTGCGGCAGCCAGCGGAAGAAATTGAAATCCACGAGCAGCGCGGCTTCTTGGATGGTTCCGAAGAAGCCGAGGTCGCGGTCGCGCCGTTGCACCGCCTGCGATTCGCCATCATACGCAAAGGTGTTCGCGTGCGTGAAATGGCCGCGGATGCCCCAGGTGGCATTGAGGTTATATTTGATCGTTGCCGCGGCGGTCCAGTCGTTGAAGGCAAGCGGATTTTCCGGGTTCAAGTCGCCCATGTAACCCGACGCCCCACCCTGCAGGCCAAACTCCCATTCCTGGGCTTGGGAGGCCGTGATGCCGGAAAGGACCATCGCGATCAACAGCCTGTAGCATACCGTATATAGATTCCGTTTCAAAAGTCGGTAAAGATAGCGATTCAATAATTCCGGGCATCCAGCCCCCAAAGCAATTTATTGCGTAGGTTGGAGAAATAGCTGTACTCCTTCAATCGGATGAGATTCGCCTGGTAGTGCGCTTTGCTGATCTTCAGTTTGGTGTCGACCGAGACGGCAGTGGTCTTTGAGTCGCATGACAGCAGGAACTTGCCGCTCCGGCTCTCGATTTCCAACTCCAGCTCCATGTCATCGGCGATGACGACGGGTCGAACATTGAGGTTATGAGGCGATATGGGAGTGATGACGAAATTGCCGCTTCCGGGCATGATGATGGGCCCCCCGCAGCTTAACGAATAAGCCGTCGAACCGGTGGGGGTGGCCACGATGAGGCCATCAGCCCAATAGGCATTCAGCAATTCGCCATTGAGGTAGGCGTTGACGGTAATCATGGCCGAACTGTCACTTTTGAACAGCGTGATGTCGTTGAGTGCAAAGCGGTTGCCCTTGAACAGGTTCGTGCGTTCGGAATGTACCGATAACAGCGTGCGTTTTTGGATGTTGTATTCGCCGGCAAGGATGGCTGCCATCGAAGTGTCGATGTCATCCTTGCTGATGTCGGCCAAGAAGCCGAGCCTTCCGAAGTTGATGCCGGCCACCGGTACGCCGGAATCGCCCACGATGGAGACGGCAGCCAACATGGTTCCATCGCCGCCCAAACTCAGCATGAAGCCCGTGTCTTCGGGCAGCTCGCTGCGGGTGGTGTAGGTTTGCAGCGGCTGACCACAGGTAACTCGCTGCATGGCCAGGAATTCATGGAAGTCTTCGTAAATCCATAGTTCCGTTCCGAGGGCCACCAATGAATCGATCAGGTGCTGTACGTAGGGGATGACCGAAGGGTTGAACTCACGGCCATAAATGGCGATCTTCATGGTGCTACATATTGATATAGTTCATCAGCTGCTCATACCGATCGTGCGAATTATCGCGGTTGTTCTCGTCATTGTAGGTCTTCTTGACGGTGTAGTCGTGGCGGAGGAAAGCGGCAACGATAGCCGATATATCCGATTTGTTCACTTTGATGGTCACTTCCAGTCGCGCGGAATCGTTGAACGCCCTGACGTAAGAATTCAGGATCTGTGCATTGTCGGCCTCGACGATGTGGGCGATATGCGATAGCGCATTGTCGCGATTGCCCATCTCCAGCACGATGATGCCGCCGGGTTGCTGGATCGACATCGCTTGGCTGATGCCGTTGATGAGTTCAATCGGCGTGATGGCACCCAGGTACAGGTGTTGGTCATCCAATACCGGCAGGATGTCGATCTGGTGGATCTGGAAGAAGAGCACCGCGTCATAGAGATGCTGGGTATCGAAGATGTGCACCTGTTGATAGGCGATGTCTGCCTGTTGGATGGTGTGATGCGTATTGGCCAACCCGGCAAGCGCATCGTACGAGACGAGTCCGAGGAAGAGGTCGTCTTTCACGACGGGCAGGTGAGCCAAGCGAAGATTCGCCATGCTAGTCAGGGCATACGAAACGCGGTCGGTCGGCCCGATCGCGTAGTTGCCGTCTGTTATCAGTTGGCCGATGTTCATGATTTTACTTTGGGTTTCCTTGCTACTTCGTTAGACGCATGAGACGGACAATCGTTTAATCGCACGGCAAAATTAGTGGCTTTTGATGACATCGACGACATTTTCTGTGGATTTTCTTTTCGCCAAGGGGGCTTGTCGACGATTTTCGGCGGCCGTGGTACGAAAAACAGCGAATGACAATACCGGAACTTTTGCTACTTTTGGCTGCTGATTGCCGTGCCTTGGCTTTTGGCCGATGAAGACGGACTGAACAAATAGCGCGACGAAATTGGAAAGCGACGGAAAATACATTGTCATCAGGGACGTGATCCGGAAGAAGAACCCAAGGCTGCTCGGTTGGCTGCCGCGTTTCGTGCTCCGATACATCGAACGGGTGGTCCATGAAGACGATATCAACCAGGTGATGCACAACATCGGCCACCTGCATGGATTGGCATTCGTGGATGCGCTGATCGGCGAGCTGGGCGTTAGGGTGGAGCTGACCGGTGCGGCCGATATCCCGCAGGAGGGCGGGGTGATTTTCGCGTCCAACCATCCGTTGGGCGGGTTGGATGGTATCGCGTTCATGCATGCCTTGGGCAAGTATCGAAAGGACATCAAATTCATTGTCAATGACATCTTGCTGAATATCAAGAATCTTGAGCCGCTGTTCGTGGGAGTGAACAAACATGGTACGCAGGGACGCACGGGTACCAAGCAGATCGAGGAAGCGTACGCACGCGACCATGCTTTGCTGGTGTTCCCCGCGGGTTTGGTATCCCGTAAACGCAATGGCCGGATCGAAGACCTGGACTGGAAGAAAAGTTTCGTCAACAAGGCCAAGAAGTACCGCAAGGATATCGTGCCGGTATACATCGAAGGCAAAAACTCCGATTTTTTTTATAATTTCGCTCGTTTCAGGGAATTCCTTGGCATCAAGGCAAACATCGAAATGTTTTACCTCGCGGATGAAATGTTTGCCCAGAAAAACAAAAAAGTGACCATATGTGTAGGAAAACCAATTTCTTATACGTATTTTGACGGCTCCAAAAGTGAAAAGGAGTGGGCTGAGGAAATCAAAAGGATGGTTTACGACTTAGCTCCTGAAAATTAATCATATGCAAGAAATAATAGCACCTGTCGATCCGATTTCCATAAAAAGGGAGCTTACGCAGGAGGCGTTTGTGCGCTACACCAATAACGGCAATAATGAAATTTACTTGGTGAACCACGACCAAGCCCCGGAGACCTTACGGGAAATCGGGCGTTTGCGGGAATTGACCTTCCGTTCGGCGGGGGGAGGGACAGGCCAGCCGCTGGATTTGGACGAAAACGATGTCGGCGCGGATGCTTATGATCAACTGATTGCCTGGAATCCCGAAGATGAGGAAATCATCGCAGGTTACCGATTGATCAAGTGCAAGGATGTAGGTGTGAACAGTCATGGGGAAATCAATCTCTCCACCGCCCATTACTTCCATTTTTCGCAAAAATTCATCGCCGATTACTTGCCCTACACCATCGAATTGGGTCGGTCATTCGTGCAGCCCAACTACCAACCGGGTAAGGACAACCGGAAGGGGTTGTTTTCGTTGGATAACCTGTGGGATGGATTGGGGGCCGTGGTGAAATTGAACCCCGATGTAAAATACCTGTTCGGCAAGGTGACGATGTATCCGCATTACAACCGTGAGGCCCGCGATTTGCTCATTTATTTCATGCACCACTATTTCCCCGACAAGGAAGCGCTCGTGTGGCCCATCAAACCGCTTGGTTATTTCGGGGATACCACCGCTTTCCGGGATGTCTTCACGGGGTTGGAATACAAGGAAGGCTACAAAGTGTTGAACAGCAAAGTGAGGAGCTTAGGCGAGAACATTCCGCCGCTGATCAATACCTATATGAACCTTTCTTCCACGATGAAGACGTTCGGCACGGCGGTGAATGACGAATTCGGCACGGTGGAGGAAACGGGTATCATGATCACCATCGATGACATCTTCGAAAGCAAGAAAGAGCGCCACATAACCACGTATGAGCGGGACAAGGACATCAGCAGCCGAAAAGTCGTATAAATGGGGGGGCTAAAGACCTGCCAGTAAAGATTTGGCCACCTCGGAGATCGTTTTGCCATCGGCCTTCCCGGCCAGCCGTTGATTGGCGGTACCCATGATTTTTCCGATGTCTTTGGGGCCAGTGGCCCCGGTCTCGTCAATGAGTTCTTTCACGATGGCCTCGATCTCTTCACGCGCAAGCTGTTTGGGAAGGAAACCCTCGATAACGGCCAGCTCTTCCATCTCGATCTGGTACAGGTCTTCCCGGCGCTGTTGCAGGTAGATTTCGGCCGATTCTTTACGTTGTTTGGCGAGCTTCTGGAGCACGCCGATTTCAGTGCTTTCCGTCAACGCCTCCGCTGGGCCCTTCTCGGTCTTGGCGAGTAGGATGGCCGCCTTGATGGCGCGCAGGCCACGGAGCCGGGCACTGTCTTTTGCCAGCATCGCTGCCTTGATGTCTTGGTCTATTTTATCCTGTAGCGCCATGATATATCATCGTTGTTGAGTGGCTAAAGGTAGGGAAAATGTTGCGAAATCAGAATTGTTGTGCATTCATTGGCGACCGTTCTGTTTTTTTCGTATGTTTGCCAACAAATTAGCATTTACACATTATGTCAGCGACGATCGAAAAAAGACCAGCGAAAACAACGGACAACAATGCCAACCAGACCCGTCACTACGTGACATTGGCTATTGCTGTAGCCATTGGGCTCGCGGGGACCTTTGTCCGGTACATCGAAGATTCCACGTTGCTTTCCACCATTTCCAACATCTTGTTGGCCATCGGATGGATCATCGTGTTCCGCGTGGTCTTCCGGATCATGAAATAGGGGGTCAGCGCACCTTCGCGCCGCTGTTAAACCGTGCCCTTTAGCTATTGATATAGCTTTCCAATTGATTTATTGTCTGCTGCTGATCTTCAATGATGTGCTTCACGAGGTCGCCGATGGAGAGCATGCCGATGACCGTATCCTTTGCCACGACGGGTAGGTGGCGGAAGTGGTTGTTGGTCATGAGTTGCATGCATCGGTCGATGGCTTCGTCAGGCGTAATCGTATGCGGCTGCTTGGTCATCACTTCGCGTATCGGCGTATCCTTTGACGACCTGCCCTGAAGGATGATTTTACGGGCATAGTCGCGTTCGGTGAAGATGCCTTGTAAGCGCCCCTCATCGATGATCAGCAAAGCGCTGATGTTCTTTTCCATCATCATGTTCAACGCGTCCAAGACGGAAGCCTCTTGGCTCACCGAATAGACAACAGCCGGTTTGTTTTTGAGGATGTGTTGTACGGTTTTCATAATCGTTGCTTAGTTGTTTATAAAATTCGGGTGAAAGATTCATGGACATACGTCATAGGGCCGGCCATACATGCCAAGGTATGCGCGATAGGATGAGCACCAGCCCAATCAGGTAGCATACCCAGACACTGGCATTCTGGCGCCTTGCCACCGGCAATCGTTTCGCCCTGGAATAACCAACGGTGATGAGGACGATGGCGATGAGCATGATGAGGGGGTGCTCCAGGAAATAGAGTCGGGCGGTGCTGATCTTCATGGCTTCGCCGGAAGCCCCTTTGATGCCGAGCGGGGAGACAAAGTAGGCAATGAGTCCAACCACGAATTGCACATGCGCGCAGATGAGCCCGAGCAATGCCATTTTCCGGTTGTAGCCCTTGTTTTGCAAGTAGGCGAAAAGCGCATACAAAATCGAGATGATCAGTCCGGCCAATAATACATAGGCCAGTGTGGAGTGCAGGTGTTTGATTCCGGTGTACATGTTTTTTAGTCGTTAGTCAAAAGTCGTTAGTCGTTCGTCAAAAGTCCTTGGTCGTCAATCTAGAATCTGAAACGGTTGTCTCCGATGGTCTTGAATTCGGATTCCATTTTCCATTTCGGGAAAGTCCGCTCCTGGCTGAGCGCATATCCGACATCGAAGACCAGTTGGATGTCGGCAATCATGCCGCTCACGTCCCAAGTATCATCATACTCATCACGCACATGGTGATAACGCTTGCGGATCGCTTCCCTGGCGTCGGCCGCTTCGGTACTGTCCATGCCGGCCACATCCGTACCGCTGCCTGTATACAGGGCCGGCACGCCCACTTTGGCAAAGTTGAAGTGATCCGAGCGGAAGAAACTGCCTGCCGATGGGTTGCCGCCGGGTACCACCTCGCGCTGTTGGCGGGCCGCGGCCCGGATGGCGTAGTCATCCAGCTCGGATTGTCCCAGCCCGATAACGGCAACGTCGTGGGTCTTGCCGATGGGGCTTAACGCATCGATATTGATGTTCGCCACGGTTTTCCCGAGTGGATAGATTGGATTGTTCGCGTAGTAGGCCGAACCCAGCAGGCCTTGCTCCTCGGCGGTAACGGCAAGGAATAGGATAGACCGTTTTGGGGGCGATTCAGCCGCCTTGAATGCTTTGGCCAATTCAAAAAGTGCCGCCACCCCGCTGGCATTATCGATCGCGCCATTGTAGATGGAGTCACCTTCCACCGGTTCGCCGATGCCGAGGTGATCCCAATGGGCGGTATAGATGATGTATTCATCGGGATGGACGCTACCTTCGATTTTTCCCAGAACGTTGTTGGAAGTCGACTCCCTGGACTCGTTCCGCAGCGACACGCTGGCCTTGACGCCCAGATCGACCGGTTTGAACCCCGGTTTCTTCGCGCGCTCGATGAGGTCTTCGCCGCCCGCGGCGAGTTCCATCAATCTGGCGGCCGACTCGGTCGTGATCCAACCTTCGACTTGGGCGCGCGAAGCGCCGTTATCCGTGTGCTGCAGGTTCAGCCGCGCCCCGGTCCAGCCGCTCCGCACCACGTTCCAGCCGTAGCTGGCCGCTTCGGTGTCATGGATGATGAATATGCCCGTAGCGCCCTGCCGGGCAGCCTCTTCGAATTTATAGGTCCAGCGGCCATAATAAGTCATGGTATCGCCCTTGAAAAGCTGCTTGTCGTAAAAGCCGGGGTCATTGACCATGACAATAACCGTTTTGCCTCTGGCGTCCAGGCCGTCGTAGTCGTTCCAGCCGAACTCCGGTGCGACGATGCCGAAACCGGCGAATACCACATCGCTGTTCGAGACGTCAATCTCCGCATCGGGGCGTTGGCTGCCGATCACGTAGTCAACAAGTGCGTCCAGGCTCAATTGGCTGTCCGTTCCGTTCAGTACCAATGGCGTGATCGGGGTAGACGTGATTTCCACCATCGGCACCTCCTGGAAGTAACTGTCGGCATTACCGGCGGCCAGTCCCAATCGCTTGAACTCATCCGATATGTACTTCACGGTCAGCGAATCGCCAAGGGTAAAAGGCCTGCGGCCCAAGAAATCGTCGGCAGACAGCGTTTTTACATAGTTGATGAAGCTTTCCGCTTCAATGGATGCTAACTGGCTGTCCGGATTCGAGGTATCATCCCGTCCGATACAGGCGGCCAATGCCAAAGCAAGGAATGCGAAGCCTTTTCTCATGTAGGGTGAAATATGTGCTAAAGTAAGGAATAAAATTGAAACACACGCTAAGAAAAAGGCAATACGATCACTTCGGCAATCGGGCTGAAAAGGTACACCCGTTGGGTCTTGACCTCTATGCAGCGGTAGCGCTTCCTGATTTTCTCCTTTTTCTGGAAGATCCGGCCGTTTTTGAGGGAGAACAACGTGTTTTCTGCGAGCATCTCCACGGTATGGGCTAGCTCGATTTGGCGATCGTGCCGTTTCAGTACGCGGAACAATTGCAAATCCGTGCAGCTTGACGCCGCCGGATTGTCCATGTATTTCACGAGCGCCGTTTGGACATCGGTGGGAAAGATCGCGGACCGGAGGAATGGCTGCATGAGTTGCCTGAAGCTGGTTTTCCATTCGGTGCCATGCGGCCTCACCCGATGACGGTATGCGTTCCAGGTCTTCAGGTGGGCAAATTCGTGCACGGTGGTGATCAGGAATGCATAGGGATTGAGGTTGTGGTTTACCGAAATGCGGTGCCCTTGAGCGCCATGCGGCGGACGGTAGTCGCCGAATTTCGAAGAGCGGCTTCTGCTGATCCTGAATAAGCACCGGCTATCGTTTATCCATCGCGAAATGATGGGCGCTGCTGGGGCTGGCATGTACTTGCTCAACTGTGCACTGTAATCCTGCATCGGTACAAATTTACACAAAAGAGGGAGTATTCATAACGGGAATCGGATGGAAAGCTTCGGCGATGGAAAATCGACCGACACACGATTGCTCTTTTAGCGGTGCCCTTTAGATAGTTTCTAAATAATACCGATAATCGATACCTTTGCGGCATGAAGAAACTCTTTACCTCCGGATACCGACCTTGGGCGGTGCACGTAGCCGCGCTGGTTTTGCGCGTGGGCCTGGGCGTGCTGATGATTCCCACCTATGGCTATGGCAAGTGGGTCAATTTCGAGGCCAAATCCAATACGTTCTATGATTTCATTGGGCTCGGCGGCCCGATATCGATGGCGCTTGCCATCTTTGCCGAACTTTTCTGTTCCGTGCTGTTGGTGCTTGGGCTATTCACCCGCTTGGCCACCATACCACTGCTGGTGACGATGGTAGTCGTGATATCGGTGCACGATTGGAACCTGTTTGAAAAGCACGAGCTGGCGCCCGCTTTCCTTACCGGGTACGTGGCCATCCTGCTCTTGGGCCCCGGTCGGTACAGCCTCGATGCCTGGATCGGCAGGCGGCTTGGGCGTAGTCGTTGAATCGGGGGTCGAAAGGCTGTCTGGCACGGCGTGCTGACGACGCACGCTGTCGACGGTGATGCTATCCCGTCCAAGGCTATCCACGACAGGCCCGAGGCGCTGTCGACGCATGGAGTCGATTACGGATGAATCCGGTTTGTTGTTTTCCGGTATCGGTGCGATGGCTTGCCGCTGCATGGAGTCTGTTCCCGACGAGTCCCGCGGGAGTTTGTCCGGCAGGGAGGGCAAGGAACCCCGCTGCGTGGAATCGGTGGCCAACGAATCGTTCGGGACAACCAAATCAACACCGGCCGGTGGTCGCCGGCGGGTCATCAGGTCTTCCTTGGAGATAGGCCGATCGGTGGGTTTCCACACGAACCCATCCAATATTTCGGCTTCCCTCGGTACGAGGGTAAGTGGGTAAATTTTTCCATCGATGTTTCGGATAGGGATGAAATGGGTGATTGCGTTGCTGTCCACCAGTATCTTGATGCGGCTGCTCCGGCTGTGGTACATGTCCGAATAGGCCTTGCGTTTCTCGTCGACCAAGTAATAGATGCTTTCCGCGTTGCCATCCACAAAGATGCGTTCCAAGGCGTTGCCGCGGAAGAAGCCGGTAATCTTGCGCCCCTTCACTTGGTTGTATTTGACCGAATCGAGTTGCGTGTTCACCATGAACGCATTGCCCACGAGCAACATGTTGTCCATTTGCTCGTTGCGAATCTGCATGAAGATGGTATCGGCGTTCAGCTGCGACCCCTGCGCCCAGATCATGGGGTGGCCGAAGAAACGCATCATCGAATCGGGGTATCCGTAATAGACAGAATCAGCCACCGCTTGGAGGTCGGATTTGAATAACCGCACGTTATAATGCGCCTTGATGATGCGTGTGGTAGCCGTGTCATGGGCCAACGAATCCTGAGGTAATGTGTCCGTAGGGGGGCGCGAAAGCGAGGCGATGGCGCCCGCCAACAGGCTGTCGGCCTCCCCACCGGAGGGGATCACGGCGCGCTCGCGGAGGACGCTGTCAGCGGCCAGGTTCCGGGCCAGTGCATCGTGGCCCAGTTGTGCGGCCAGGGGTGTGGCTTCGACGCGTTTGAGGTGGGTTTTCAAAACCGCCGCATCGGTTTTTCCCGCTAGGCTGGCTGCAACCGAATCGGCCTTGGTTTCGCGGGTTGGCTCCGGGAAGTCGCTTGAATCGGGTGGCGTTTCCAGGCTGTCCGTTGGGGGCACCCCGAGGCTGTCTGTACCTAGCGAGTCGGGAAACAGCGAATCCATGTCAACTGGCGGTCCCCCAGGTTCGTCACTCGGGTCTTCGCCGTAGTCTTGGTCTTCGTAATCAATGATCTCCCCGCCTTCGCGGTTGAGTTCGAACACCTTCGGTATGTAGTCTTTCAGTAAGATGACCTGCGAGAACAGCGTATCCGCGGTCATGTAGATGGTATCCAACGCTGGTTTTGAGGCAATCGGTTTTCCGATGCTATCGGTTGGAAGCGTGCCGCCGACGCTGTCGGCCTGGGTGCTTCCATGGCTGGTGGCGATGCTGTCGACTGGCATGGTTCCGCCGGCCACGGTGTCGGTGTCCGTCGTATCGTTGCGTGTGACGGTCATCACCAAGGGGTTTACGGTCATGGTGATGGATTCGTCGACCCGGTGGTACAGGCCCACGCCCCCGAATGCGAAAAATTGATCGGCAGTATCGATGAACACCACGTTCTGGACGGCACGACCATTCCCCGATTCGCCATCGTAAAACAAGCTGTCGCCACGAAGAACGCGGCTTCCCGACGTGTACAGGTTATTTCGGTCAAACCAAGCCTGTTTGGTGTTTGTATTGTATTCACCACGTTCAGTGTAGAGGTTTTCGCCCTCGTTGCCCTTGATGTTGGTTGGGCCGTAGAAATAGGTCATCTTCGTCGCCGAATTGTAGCGCATCGTGTCGGTGTATATCTTCACATCGGGCGTGCGAACGATGACATCATACCGAAAATAGGCATCTTTTGTCTGGTCGAAATAATAGGCATTCCGGCTGGTGATGGTGTCGGTAACATTGACGATTCGCCCCCCCCCTGTATAGGTGCCCACGCTGCTTTTCATGTTATAGGTGAGGTAGTTGGTGGTCAATACCGAATTGCCGTCCACCATCCGTACGTTGTTGGTGAGCGTGGCCAGTTGCGTTTCGGCCACGTAGTGCAACTTATCTGCATAGATGACGGTGCCATTGGGTTGCGTGATGATCACTTTCCCGAAGGCGTCGAAAAACTGCCGGCCTGCATCGTCGCTGTGGATGTAGCCACTATCGGCCGATAGCGTGGATCCGTGGTGTTCGTAGACGGGGCGATAATTCATCATGTTGCCCGTACTGGCGTTGAGGCGGCTGTGCGAAGACGAGATCAGCCGCAGCTCATCCCGCTGCTGTGCGTGAAGCAGCGAAGAGGACAAAGCGGCGATGCAGAGCAAGAGGAAGCAGTTCTTCACCATGCAAAATTAGCGAAAATGGGCGGCATTCGCGAAAATTGTTCATGATATCACTTACCTTTGGATCGATGACCGTGAGCGAACGATTTGGCCTGTATATCCGGGAGCAAGGCTTGTGCCAGCCACACGAGCGGGTGCTGCTGGCCGTGAGCGGCGGGAAGGATTCGGTGATGATGACCTATCTCTTTGCCGAGGCAGGCTACGCCATCGGCATTGCGCATTGTAATTTCCGGCTTAGGGGGGGCGATTCGGATGCCGACGAAGCGTTGGTGCGCGCGTTGGCCGAATCGCTGGGTGCACCGTTCTTCGCCAACGGATTCGATACGTCAGCCTATGCGAAGGTACACCGGATTTCTGTCCAGATGGCAGCGCGCGAGTTGCGCTATCGGTGGCTCGAGGCCATCCGCCGTGAACAGGGTTACGACCACATCGCGATCGCGCAGCATCGGAACGACCACATGGAAACCTTGCTACTCAACCTCGTGCGTGGCACCGGCCTTGCCGGCCTGCGAGGCATACAGCCCAAGCGCGGGCCGATCATCCGCCCGTTGCTCTTTCTCCGTGCCGATGAGGTACAGGCTTTTGTCAGTGCACACGGGCTGGCGTATCGCGACGATGCCTCAAACTTTTCCACCAAGTATGCCCGAAATAAAATCCGGTTGGCGGTTATCCCAACACTTCGGGAACTGAACCCCGACATCGAACAGACGATGGCCGCCAATATCGACCGTTTCTCGGACGCGTATACCGTGCTTGGGCAGCATATCGATGCGTTGCGCGACACGTTGTTCGAGCGGCGCGGGGTGTCAAACGAATGGCACGTGTCGTTGGGCGCTTTGATGGCCCTCACACCGCGACGGTTCCTGTGGTATGAGCTGTTCAAGCCATTCGGTTTTTCGGAGGCGGTGCTGAATGACCTGGAGCGATCGATATCGGGCACGTCGGGCAAGCAGTTCCATTCAACCACCCATGTGATCTGGCTGGATCGCACGGCATTGGTATTGGCGCCAATAGCGAACGCCGATCCCGGAATGGTCGCCATCGAAGGCATTGGACAAACCGTACGATGGGGCGGTTTTCGGTTCGAATCGGGGTATGTAGCCGATTCGGTAGTCGACGACGTTGCATCGATCATGCAGTTTGACGGCGACAGGATCGTATTCCCGCTGCGGATCCGGTCGTGGCAAGCGGGAGATGTATTCCGGCCGTTGGGGATGCGAGGCCGGAAGAAATTAAGCGATTTCTTCGTATCGCTCAAGATTCCGGTCTATCGGAAGCGCCGGGTACCGGTCGTGGTCAACGGAAACGGCGACATTATTTGGGTGGCACCGTACCGTATGGACGACCGGTATAAAATTACGGACAAAACAAAAAAAGTCTTTACATTAGCATGTTTTTAAATCGATGGGCAAAAAACCGATATACGTAGAAAACCAGTACCTGGGGCGCGACAAGGGCTGGGTGAGCGTGAGGCTGGTGTTGGCCTTATTCTGTTTCATTGCCTATTACCTCAATATCGAACGTGAAAACGAGAGCCAGCTGTTCCTGCTTGTGGGAAGCGCCATCATCTTTGTTTCCATCGTGATGATGTACATGCTGCAATACCGCATCACCGTTGAACAAGGGAGCGTGAAACTGAGTGGGTTGTGGACCACCCGGCTGATCAAGATCGACCTCAACAGCATCGTCAGCGTAGAGGGCAAACCCTACAGCAAATTTTTCATCAACAATCCGGTATACAACTTGCACCAGCGTGGACAAATCAAGTTCTACGCCGGTGGGAAAGATGCCGTTTGGTTGACCGACCGCGATGGGTTGGTCTACATCATCGGTACGCAGCGGCAGTTGGAACTCCAGCAAGCCATCCTCGAGGCAAAGGCTTTGTCAGCGATTCGTTAAGTTTGGCCGAATTTAAAAAAGTCGGATACAGGGTTTCCCTTTTTTTCCTATGTTTGTAAGAATATGGGATTGTTGAAGTTTTTATTCATTGCGATTGCTATCCTCTGGATGGTGCGTCTGGTCGTCCGGCTGCTGTTGCCGTGGGCGATGCGCAAGATGGCCCAGAAGATGATGGGAAACGCGCAAGGACAACAACCCTACGGGAGTGCAGGAGACCGCGCCCGCCAACAACGGCAGCCGGATGGCAAGGTGCGTATCGACTATATGCCGCCGCAGCAAAAAGGTAAGCAGGGAGCCAAAACCGCGGGGGAGTTCGTAGAATTCGAGGAAATCAAGCAAGCCACGAAGTAGTTGGCAGGAGTGACCGTAAACCGAGTATCACTACATGTGGCTGAAGCAATTGGCGGTATTCAACTTCAAGAACTATGCAGAGGCTACGCTGCAGTTCACGCCCGACGTGAATGCGTTCACCGGCCGTAATGGCGCGGGCAAGACCAACCTACTGGATGCGATCCACTACCTTTCGCTTTGCAAGAGCTATTTCAATCCAATCGATTCCCAGCAGATCAAGCAGGGCGAAGATTGGTTCATGGTGCAGGGAGAATTTGACAAAGAAGGACAGGTAGATACCGTAGCGTGCAGCATCAAGCGCAACCAGAAAAAGCAATTCAAGAAGAACAAGAAAGAATATACGCGGTTGGCCGATCACATCGGCCAGTTCCCGTTGGTGATGGTTTCGCCCAATGACTCGGCTATTGTCACCGACGGCAGCGAGGAACGGCGCCGTTTCATGGACAACGTAATCTCTCAAACGGATATCCACTACTTGGATGGGTTGATTCTGTACAACCGCTGCCTGGTGCAACGCAACAGTTTATTGAAACAGTCCGCTAGGCGGGGCCCATTGGATACGGGGCTCTTGGAAGTCTTGAACATGCAGCTGGTAGATTTGGGGATATCGATTTACGAGAAGCGGTGTGCGTTCATGGCCGAATTCGTCCCGGAGTTCAACCGGCACTACCTTTTCCTGACCGAAGCGGCCGAGCGCGTATCATTGGTCTACGAGTCTCAGCTGGCGCAAGGCAGGTTTTCCGATATGTTGGATCGATGTCTCGATCGCGACTGCGCATTGGAGCGAACGACCGTGGGCATACACAAAGACGATCTGTCGTTCTCCATCCACCAAGAGATGCCGCTGAAGAAATTCGGCTCGCAAGGCCAGCAAAAGTCTTTCCTGATTGCGCTTAAGCTGGCGCAGTATAGTTTCCTTCACCAACAAAAGGGCTTCAAGCCGCTGCTTTTGCTGGATGATATTTTCGATAAGCTCGACGAGGTGCGTACGCACAAGCTGATGCAGCTGGTGTCTGCCGATGATTTCGGGCAAATATTCCTTACGGATACCGATGCTGTCCGGATAAACCGTATCTTTGACGCCATAGGCCGCAAAGTGGGGGTGTTCGAAATCAACCACGGCACGGTAAGCCAACTGGAAACGACATGAGGGGCAACGACGTCACGATCAAAGAGGCCATCGACAAAATGCTCGATGTTTATCGACTGCGCCGCAAGTACGACGAAACGGCCCTGATTGCGGCGTGGCCGCAACTGATGGGCAAAGCGATCGCCAGCCGTACCAAGCAGCTGTATATACGCGACCGGAAACTTTTCGTCAAGGTCGAATCGTCGGTCATCAAAAACGAGATCGCGATCATGCGTTCGCAGGTGATTGGGCGCATGAACGAACATGTCGGGCAGGTGGTTATCGAAGAGTTGGTGTTGCTTTGATACCGGTCAACCCAGCAGCAGTACCGCCAACGCCACGATGGCTGGAAGGCCTTGAACAAACAGTATTTTCCGGCTTGCCGTCGCTGCGCCGTAAACGGCGGCCGTGATTACGCAGCAGAGGAAGAATACCGCCACATGTTGGCTCCAAGCCGCATCACCGATGAGCACCGACCAAATCAGGCCGGCGGCCAGAAAGCCATTGTACAGCCCCTGGTTGGCTGCCAGTTTCCGGGTGGGTGCAAAGAGGTGGTCGGGTAGACTGCCGCCGAAAGCCTTTTTGCCCGCCGTTTCCCACGCGAACATTTCGATCCACAGAATATACAGGTGTTCCACGGCCACCAAAAGGATCAATGCGGTTTTCAATGATTCCATATAAGTCGAGTTTATGATACAGACAAAATGAATCCCACGCCATAGATGTTCTCGATTTTCGCATCGGCGTTCGAGTTGCGCAGCAATTTGCGCAGCCGGGAGATGAACACGTCCAAGCTGCGGCCCATGAAGTAGTCGTTTTCACCCCAGAACCGGATGAGCAGGTCCTCGCGCCTTACGACGGCATTGCGGTGCGCATAAAGGTACTCCAGCAACTCCGCCTCGCGAAGCGTCAGCGTTGTTTTCGGGTGGCCGTCGATGGTGAGGCTCAACGATTCCCTATTCAACGTCACGTTGCCGATCTTGATGATGTTGGCATCATGGTCCTGGTCTTCCGTAGGCATGAGCCGCCGGGTGATATTGCGTATCCGCAAGACCAATTCGTCGATGTCAAACGGCTTGGTGACGTAGTCGATCGCGCCGATATCAAGGCCATGCAAGCGATCTCTTTTTTCTTTTCGAGCCGTAAGGAACAGGAAAAATGCATTTTTGTCGTGTGCCATGATTTTCCGGGCCAAGTCAAAGCCGTCTATATCCGGCAGTTGGATGTCGATGAGGAGCATGCTGTAGCGGCGTTGATGCTGCACGTATTCCTGATAGGCCTGTTTGCCCGAAGTGCACCAGGTCACGTCAAAGTTGACGGCCTCCAGGTACTGCTTGGTCACGTTGCCCAGATCCACTTCATCCTCGACATATAGCAATCGTGTTTTCATCGCTCAGTTTCTATGGGGGATATGGATGGTGAATCGGCTGCCAACGGATTCCTTGCTGGATACCGACAGTGTCCATCCGTGGCTCTTGATGCATTGATAGGTGTAGTAAAGCCCCAACCCCAAGCCAGACACGTGCGACGAGCCCTGTTTTTGGAAGCGGTAGAATTTCTCGAAGATATGCTCGATTTCGCTGTCGGGTATCCCGGTGCCGTTGTCCGTTATGCTCAGGTCGATGGACAACGCGCTTAGCACGATGTCCACGGTGATCCGTTTGTGGTCATTATGATTGTACTTGATGGCGTTGTCAAATAGGTTGAACAGCATCGTGGTGAAGAAAAAGCGATTCAGCTCGATGACAAGTGGCTGTTTCACGCTATTCAGCTCGATGACTATGTTTTGCGCCGACACCTTGACGTTGTAATCCGTGATGATTTCCTGGGTCAGTAGATTGAGTTCGTGCAATTCGCGCTGGAGCGACGAATTGTCCATGATGGTGATATCCATCACCTGATCGAACAATTTTTGCAGGCGCAGTGATTGACGTTCGATGATCTTGGTAAGCGGCTTGATGTTGCCGGCGTCCGCCAGTATCTTGTCGTTTTGCATGTTTTTGTTGGCGACGATGATCGTAGACAACGGCGTGTTGAACTCGTGCGTGATGCTGTTGACGAAATCTGACTTCATTTCGGCGAGTTTTTTTTGCCTGAGCCAATTGCGGTACGTCACATAATAAATCGATGTGATGCATCCGATGGCAAACAACGCCAGCAGGAACGTGGGCATCATCAGTTGCACGATGTGCCAGGTACGGTTGCGGTGGTCGGCATGCAGCGAGAAGGTCATCCAATAATTGTAGTCGTCCGTGCTGCTTACCGTGAGGCTGGTAATCAGGTTTTGCGGTAAGGGGCGTTTAAGTGCCCCACCGATATAGGCTCCGTACCGTGTACTGAGGCTATCTGCCAAGAACGGATAGGTTTCGCCCAGTCTGAAAATAGGGATGACGTTGTGATTCGCGAATACCAACTGGATGTCGCTCACGGTAAGTAGGTATTCGATATCCTCGTCAAGGCGATGCTCGATTTTCATGACGGCAAATAGGCTGTCCATCGTGTTCGCAGCGCGGAGCGCGCGAAACATGCTGTCAAGCAAGCGGTTTTTGGTGCGCTCGAACGAATCCGTGTCAAGCCGGTAGGTGGCTTCCAGTTCGCGGATGCGAGGCATGAGGTGGCGGTCTATGACGGCTTCACCTCCGGGGAATACCTTGTCGTTGCGGATACTTTGCGCATACCGTTCATTAAGCAATGCTTTCTCTACGGCTTTGTACTGTTCATCACGGAGCCTGAACGTGTTGTAGGTGAGGTAGAAAAGCACGGAAACGAGCAGGACAAGCCCGAATAACGAAATGCCCTTATGTATCCCCAACGTATACCGCATTGATCTTGACGGATTGATGATTGTCGCAGGAGCGAATATAGTGATGAAATTGACAGCTTGGATGCCCTCGTTGCGCCCGTTTGATTTCCGTTAACATTTCGTTGGGCATTTGTTAACACGCCCATACGGTTGCATGTATTACTTTTGTTATCAATAAATGCAATAGCATCCTATTAAAACAAATTAATACGTCCAATCGGAATGGGCAATTTTTGAACAAGCAAAGATTGCCCATTTTTCTTTTTTTAGGGCACCTCTAAAAACTCTTTTTTGTTATGAAAGCGAGCGAAATGACCAAGATCAAGGCGGATGGCAAAATATTCCAGAAGCGTAGCAGCGCTACGATGAGGACAGATTTTGACAGCCAACGCGGAGATTGGTTATTGCAGCCGCTTGCAATAGAAAGAGGGCTTTTAGAGGTGCCCTTGAGCAAAACGATGAAACAATTTGCCTTTGCCATCCTATTCGGTGTTTTATGTGTGCCCGTATGGGCCAATCTTGCAACGCGCGTTCACGCCGATACGCTCGTGCAAAACGGGTTCCAACTTGTTTTTGTCCAGCAGGACGCCGCATTCGATAAGCACCTCGCTGCCCGGTTGAAGAAAACATTTTTCCAGGTCTATCCCGACTTGGTCGAGGCGTTCAACCCCGACGCCGTGCGTCAGGTGGTACTCACTATCGATACCGCTTATGACGGTGTGGCGTACGCGCATGACGGTCGGGTGGTCATCAGCCAAGCCTGGCTTGAACGGATGCCCGGCGACGTGGATGTAGTGACCCACGAGGTGATGCACATCGTGCAAAACTACCCGTCGGACAGCGGCCCGGGTTGGCTGGTTGAGGGGATTGCCGACTTCGTGCGGTACAGGTATGGCGTGGACCACGCTGGGGCCGGATGGTCGTTGCCAGCGCTAGGAGATGATCACCATTACACAAGCAGTTACCGGGTCACCGCCCGTTTCTTGGATTGGGTGGAACGCGAGCGCAAACCGGGATTCGTGAAGACATTGGACCGAGCGATGCGCACCCGCACCTACGATGCCGCCATCTGGAAGGCCGAGACGGACCTTGAACTCGATGAACTTTGGGATGCCTATGCCTCGGCCGAGGTACAGGGGGACAGGTAACCCAGTGCTGTATGCACGGCCGCTCATCGGTACGGTCAGCCGGCCGTGCCGCGCCATACAATCTTTTCTGATTATTTGCGTTTAGAAAATTAGGAGGCAGAAGCTGTAAAGCCGATTTAGCGGGCTGATTTTGCCAAAACCGATAAATGCGCCTGAATTTAAAAGCCGTCAACGCTTTTAAAGAAATATATTTTTTCTATTTTTGGCCCAAACGCAATTAAATTATGTCAGATACCAACCTCAAGCATAGCGGGCATACCGTCAAGACGAAGCTGAGTTTCGACGACTTCAGGGCAATCGTCGTGGCAGATTATGCGGTTGCGGTCGAAAGCCGGTTCGTCAGCCTGCTGGGGCGCAAGGAAGTGCTTACGGGCAAGGCGAAATTCGGCGTATTCGGGGATGGCAAGGAACTCGCGCAGATCGCCATGGCCAAGGTTTTCCGGTTGGGCGATTGGCGGTCGGGTTATTACCGCGACCAAACGTTCATGTTTGCCGCCGGGATCGTGTCGGTTTACCAGTTCTTTTCGCAACTGTATGCCCACCCCGACGTGGAAGCCGACCCTTCGTCTGCCGGTCGGCAGATGAACAGCCATTTCGCGACGCGGATGCTCACGCCGGATGGGAGTTGGGTAGACCAGACACTGATGAAGAATTCGGCGGCCGATATCTCGACGACCGGTGGGCAGATGCCGCGCTTGCTGGGATTTGGCATGGCCTCCAAGTTTTATCGCATCAATCCCGATCTGGCCGATATGACCGGTTTCTCCAACAACGGCAATGAAGTCGCTTTCGGCACCGTTGGCAATGCCTCCACGTCCGAAGGGGTGTTTTTCGAGGCCTTCAATGCGGCGGGTGTGCGCCAGATTCCCGTCGTGATATCGGTCTGGGACGATGGATACGGCATTTCGGTGGCGAATGATATCCAGACGACCAAAGCCGATATCGCTGAGGTGCTCAAGGGGTTCCAGCGCGATGAACAAGGCGAAGGATTCGAGATATTCAAGGTAAAGGGATGGGATTATCCTGGACTGTGCGAAGCCTATGAACAAGCCGCGAAGATCAGTAGGGAACAGCATGTGCCGGTATTGATCCATGTGGTCGAAATGACGCAACCCCAGGGACACTCGTCATCCGGTTCGCATGAGCGTTACAAATCCGGGGAGCGCCTGGCATGGGAGGCCGAGTTTGACTGCATTGCCCGCATGCGGACATGGATGATCGAATCTGGCATCGCCGTGGAGGAGGAACTTGCGACGATCGAGCGCCGGGCAAAGGATCGTGTGCGGACCGAGCAACGGCGCGCGTGGGCGGATTACAATAAGACACTCCGAAAGGACGTGGACGAAGCCACGGAGCTGCTGGCCGCCATCCCCGATGAGACGGTAAGGAACCTGTACAATGAACTCAAATCGTTGACCGAGCCATCGCTCAAGGAAGTTTACAGTACGGTGAGGCGGGTTATCCGATTATTGCGGGCCACGCCGCGCGAAGAGAAGGCCGCCTTGCTCAATTGGTACGCCGAGAAGCGGTTGGTCAACCAAGATCGCTACAATTCGCACCTGTTCAGCGAAACGGCCGATGCGCCCGGACACGTCGCTGTCGTGGCCGCCGATTACGGCGCCGACAGCAAGGCCGTTGACGGCCGAGAAGTACTGAACGCCTGTTTCGACGCCAATTTCGCGCGTGACGCGCGCATATTGGCCTTCGGCGAAGACGTGGGCAAGATCGGTGACGTAAACCAAGGTTTTGCGGGATTGCAGGCCAAGTATGGCGAACACCGGATTTTCGATACCGGCATCCGCGAATCAGCCATCATCGGGCAAGGCATGGGCTTGGCCATGCGCGGGTTGCGGCCTATCGCCGAAATCCAGTACCTGGATTACTTGGCGTACGGGCTTACCGTGCTCACCGATGACTTGGCCAGTCTGAGCTATCGGACCAAAGGCGGGCAGAAGGCGCCATTGATCGTCCGTACGCGCGGACACCGGTTGGAGGGAATCTGGCATTCGGGGTCGCCCATGAGCATGATCCTGGGTTCGCTTCGCGGCATGCACGTGTGCGTGCCGCGTAACATGACGCAAGCTGCGGGCATGTACAATACATTGCTCCGTTCGGACGAACCGGCAATCGTGATCGAGTGCCTCAACGGATACCGATTGAAGGAGCGCATGCCCACCAACGTTGGGGAGTTCACCGTGCCCTTGGGCAAGGCGGAAGTGGTCAGGGAAGGCAGGGACGTAACGGTGGTGTCCTACGGCTCAACGCTGCGCGTGGTGCAGGAAGCATCGGCCGAGCTTGAAAAACTGGGCATTTCGATTGAGATTGTCGATCCACAAACGCTGCAGCCTTTTGACGTGGAGCACGTTTGCGGCCAGTCTTTACGCAAGACCAATAAGCTGCTCGTTGTCGATGAAGACGTACCAGGAGGGGCGTCGGCGTTTATCCTGCAGCAGGTGCTGGAAATCCAGGGTGGGTATTACCACCTGGACGGACAACCGCGTACACTATCGGCAAAAGCGCATCGGCCTCCGTATGGTTCAGACGGGGATTATTTCTCCAAGCCATCGGCAGACGACGTCATCGAAGCGGTATATGCCGTCATGCATGAAGCCGACCCGCAAGCATTCCCAGCATTGTTTTAGCTAAATAGGGCGGCAGCGCCAATGAGCGCAGCACGTTCGCCCAATTGGCTGATGCGTATGCGGAACCTATCGAATGCTTTGGTGTTGAAGCGGTAGATGACTTCCCATGCCCGCGAGATATTACCGCCGATGATGAACCGATCGCAACCCGTTTGTTCGCTGAAAAACGTCATGAATTGGACAAGGTGATGGCTGTATTCGGCCAGGATGTCTTCGATGAAGGCGTGTTCACCGCGCAGCTGGAGCAATTCGCGCAATCCCGTCACGTCTACGCCATGTTGCGCTGTCCGCTGCACGAACCACCGGGTCACCAGGTGTTCTTCCATGTTACTTTCCAGGTACGGCGTTTTCCAGAGATCCGCGTCGACGGCGGAGCTTCCCTTTTCCCAGATTGCGCTACCCAATCCTGTTCCTAGGGTGATGCCCAGTACCTTCGCGTGGTCGTTGTGCTTCCCGGCAAAGACTTCACCTTGCAGGAAGGCGGCTGCATCGTTGATGAACCGGATGTTCGTGCCGACCACGCCCGTCCGCTGGGCAAGCTCGCTTCGGATATCCATGCCATAGAGCGCATCGTATTTATCTTGGTTACGCATCAGCGAAATCCCGTTCTCGTAGTCGAACGGGCCGGGCATCGCGATGCCGATCAAGGGCGTTCCGATTTCGGGATGGTTTTGGGTCACCGTTTGGAAAGGTGAAGACCAGGCGTCTAAAATCGTTTTAGCAACTGCGTGCGAATCAACCGAATGCCGGTTGATCGATGCTTCTTCGATTGCCCACCGCCGCGTGTCAACCAGTGCGGCCGTGATGTGGGTGCCTCCGATGTCGGAAGCGACGACGTAGTCGTTAGTCTTTGGCATGATAGATTTGGTTCCTGAGTAAATGATCGGCAATGACCAGTGCGGCCATGGCCTCTACGATAATCACCGCGCGGGGAACCACGCAGGGATCATGACGGCCCTTGCCCGTGATCTCGGCGGCCTCACCGGCCTGGTCGATCGTTTGTTGGGCGCGCATGATGGTGGCTACCGGCTTGAATGCCACGCGGAACGTGATGTCCATGCCGTTGGCGATGCCGCCTTGAATACCCCCCGAAAAGTTGGTCAATGTGTGCAGGTGTTCCGCATCGCGATGCGGGTTAATGAAAATGTCGTTGTGTTCGGAGCCTTGCATCTCGGATCCGGCGAAGCCTGAACCGTATTCAAAACCATGCACCGCATTGATGCTCATCATCGCCTTCGCCAAGTCGGCGTGCAATTTATCGAACACCGGTTCGCCCAGGCCCACCGGCACGTGCTGGATCAAGGTGCTGATCCGCCCGCCCACCGTATCGCCGGCCTTGCGGATGCCATCGATGAACTCGATCATTTCCTGTGCGGTCGCTGGGTCGGCGCAGCGAACGATGTTACCCTCCCGGATGACGGTCAGTTCATCGATATCGTGCGACAGGAGATTAGGGGCTTCGATTTTCCCCACGCCGGAAACATGGGCAAAAAAGCGGATGCCATGCTGCGCCAGGAAGCTTTTGGCTACCGCGCCCGCCGCCACGCGCGCTGCCGTTTCGCGTGCCGATGAACGCCCGCCGCCGCGGTAATCGCGGATGCCGTATTTCATTTGGTACGTGTAGTCGGCGTGCGAAGGGCGGTATTTGTCTTTGATATGCGTATAGTCCTTGGATCGCTGGTCTTCATTGGGTATCAACATCGCGATCGGCGTGCCCGTGGTCCTGCCTTCGAATACGCCCGAAAGGATCTTGGCCGTATCGCTTTCCTTGCGTTGGGTGGTTATCTTGGATTGCCCCGGGCGCCGTTTGTCCAGTTCCGATTGGATGAATGTTTCATCGATTGCGATGTTGGGTGGACAGCCATCAATGACCACCCCGATGGCTTCGCCATGCGACTCGCCAAATGTAGTGATACGGAATACGTCGCCGAAAGAGTTTCCTGCCATAATATAGCCCGCTAAGATAGGATAAATCCCTGTTCTTTCAAATGTTTCCAGAAATCCGGATAGGATTTTTCGACCACGTCTGGTTCACGGATCTCCAAGCCATCGAATACCAGTGCCAGCGGCGCGAATGCCATGGCCATGCGGTGGTCCTCGTAGGTGTCTATGGCCAGGTGTTCCGGACGGAACAGGCCTTCGGTGCGCAGGTGGCAGGTGTCGCCGTCTGCCACCAACGCCACGCCGAATTTTGCCAATTCATGTTGCAGGGCGGCGATGCGGTCGGTCTCCTTGATCCGCAGGGTGTGCAGGCCCGTGAACGACAGGTCCCAGCACAGCGCCGCTGCGCAGGCGATGGCCGTTTGCGCCAGGTCAGGGCATTCCTTGAAATCGAACACCGTCTTTTCGGGCCGCCGCAACGCGCCGGTCTTGCGGATACGCAGCCCACCCGATTCAAACGACGACGAAACCCCGAAGTGCGCCATGATGTCTACGATGGCGGCATCGCCCTGCAAGCTGCTGTGTTTCAGGTTGGGCAACAGCAGGTCGGCCTCTTCGGCCAATGCCGCCATGGCATACCAATAGGACGCCGCGCTCCAATCGGGCTCGATCGTGATTTGCGCGCGCCGTGGCCGCTGCCTGCGGATGTGGATGGTATCGCCCTGCCAGTCATGCTCGATGCCCACTTCGCGGAGCATATCCAAGGTCATGGTCAGGTAAGGCCTCGACGTTAGCTCGCCCTGGATGTGGAGGTGCAATCCGTTGGGTAGTGCCGGGGCGACTAGCAGCAATGCCGACAGGTATTGGCTGCTTACATCGCCTTTGACCGTAACCGTGTCGGTTACTTGCGTGAATGGCCCCGTTATCTCCAGAGGCGGGTAACCCGTTACCCCGGCATAGCCGACGTTGGCGCCCAGGATCCCGAGGGCGTCTGCCAAGATGCCGATGGGGCGCTGTTTCATCCGCTCGCTTCCCGTCAGCAGGAAGTGCCCGTCTACCGTAGCGAGGTAGGCCGTGAGGAAACGCATGGCCGTACCTGCCGGTCCGATATCGATGACGACGGGCCCGTTGCCTTCCGGGCGCCTTGACGCGGTTTCCAACGCCCGTTGCAACGTTTGGGTATCGGCGGCGGACGACAGGTTGTGCACCTGTACGTCGTCACCGCCCAACGCCTGCATGATGAGCGCCCGGTTGCTTTCGCTTTTGGAACCGGTCAGCTGTACGGTGCCCGAGAGCGCCTTTGACGGGTGTTGGAGTTGGATGGCAGGTTTTTCCATTACGCCTCCGCTACCGGTTTCGTATTCATGATCTCGTTTTGTTTCCGGATGGATTCGTTGTGGATCAGCTCCAGGAGTTTCACGGTGAATTCCTTGTCGAGTTTGAGCGCTTGGGCTACATTCGTGCGTTTGTGGATGATTTCATCCCAGCGGCTCACCTGCAGGATGGTTACGTTGTTGTCGCGTTTGTACTCGCCGATTTTCTCCACAATCCTCATCCGGTCGGCCAGTACCTGGATCACCTTGTCGTCCAATTTGTCGATCTCTTTGCGGAACTGCGCCAATTTGTCTTCGAAAACGGGGTCATTGGATTCCGGCCGACGTGCGACAAGGCTGGTGATCAATTCACCAAGTGCCTGCGGCGTGAGTTGCTGCTTGGCATCCGTCCATGCTGTCGAGGGGTCGATGTGCGATTCGATGATCAACCCCTGCATATCCATATCCACCGCTTTCTGCGCGATGTATGGAATCAATTCGCGGTTGCCGCAGATGTGGCTGGGGTCGTTGATCACCGGCAGGTCGGGTACCAATGTCTTCAGTTGGATGGCCAGGTCCCACATCGGCTCGTTGCGGAACGCCGTCTTCTCGTACGAAGAGAATCCGCGGTGGATGGCCGCCAATTTCTTGATGCCGGCCCGGTTCACGCGTTCCAGCGCGCCCAGCCAAAGGGAGATGTCCGGGTTTACGGGGTTTTTCACCAGCACGGGGACGTCCACGCCCTTGAGCGCATCGGCGATTTCCTGGACGGTGAAGGGGTTGGCCGTTGAGCGTGCACCGATCCACAGGATGTCCACTCCCGCCGCGAGTGCCTCCTCGACATGTTTGGCCGTAGCAACCTCGGTGGTGATGGGCAGCCCGGTCTCTTCCTTCGCCCGGCGTAACCATTGCAGGCCGATGCTCCCAATGCCTTCGAATTCGCCGGGGCGCGTGCGGGGTTTCCAGATGCCGGCGCGAAGTACGTTCACTTTGCCCGTGTTGGCCAGCAGGTGTGCGGTCGCGAGCACTTGTTCTTCCGTTTCCGCGCTGCAAGGGCCCGCGATGACCAAGGGTACGTCGCCGGTATCCATCCAGGACTTCAAGGGTACGATGTCTAATGTCTGTTTCATTTGCTTTATTTGTTTATCCGTTAATTTGTAATTATTTGCTCACTGATGCGATTCGGTCTCCGGACTTCGATCTCCGGATTATACCTTGTCATTCTTTACGTATTCGCCCATGATGTTGAAGTTGTTGGTGTATTTCAGTACCCGCCGGATAGCCGCTTCGTAGTCCGAATGGCTGTTCCACTCCACGTCCACGTAGAAGTCGTATTCATTGCGCTTGCCCAATACCGGCATCGACTGGATCCGGGTCAAGTTGATGTTTTGCTCGGCGAAGCATTGCAATACTTTTGACAGCGCGCCGACGCCGTTGCCGGTTTGGAACGATAGCGAAGCCTTGTTCACGTTCGCCTTCTCGTCGGCTTTGTTGGCCAGGACCAGGAACCGGGTATAGTTCTTCTTGTTGGTTTCGATGCGGCGTTCGAGAATCTCCAGTCCGTACAGTTTGGCCGAAAGCTGGTTGGCCACGGCGGCGGTGTTGGTCAATTGCATCTCGCTCACTTTCTTCGCGCTGCCTGCGGTATCCTCGCCTTCGGTGATTTTGAACTGTGGGTTCTCTTCGAGGAAATCGTTGCATTGCTGCAATGCGATGGGGTGTGACTCGACGAACCGGATGTCTTGGAGCGCTACGCCGGGCAGCGCCATCAGGTGCAATTTGATGTGCAGGTATACCTCGCCCACGATCGGGAAACGGTAATCTCGTAGCAGGTTGTGGTTGGGTAACAACCCACCCGCGATGGAATTCTCGATGGCCATCACCACGTGGTCTACCTTGCCCTGTTTGAGCAACTCGCACGTTTTCTTGAACGATTCGCACTCGACCGTCTCGATGTCCTCGCCGAAATATTTATAAGCTGCTTCTTCATGGAAACAGCCCCTAATGCCTTGTATGGCTACCCTTATGCTCATGTTGTCTTTGAAATGGATAAAAAAAAGTCCCGGCTTTTCTTGCCGGGACTTTTTACATTTAATAGCTTGTTATGTTATCAATGCATATCAATCCCGGCTCTCACTGCTAAAGTAAAAGAAACCAAAAAACCAATATGCGTTGTTCCGTGTTAACATGTTTCTATTTGATGCGCCAAATGTACGGCAATTTTTTTTATTGCCAAATACAAAATGATTTTTTTCAATAAAAATGCCTGCCTTGCTAATAAAGCGTGAATTCCACCCGGCGGTTTTTCTGCCTGCCTTCGTTGGTGTTGTTCGGCGCGATCGGTTGCGACGGCCCGTAGCCGGTCGCTTCGATGCGCGATGCATTGGCGCCCTTGCTCACCAAATAGGCCTTCACGGATTCGGCACGTTCCTTGGATAGCCGCATGTTGTTTTGCATCGATCCGGTATTGTCGGTATGGCCGGCCAATTTCAGGCTGAAGTTTTTCTCGATCAGCAGGGCGGCGACTTTGTTGAGGCTGGCGAACGATGTGGACCGGATGGTGGCTTTCCCCAAATCGAATTCCAGGTTCTGGATGGCCTCGTCAACGACCTTACGGTCAGCGTCGGTAACCACCACTTGCTGAATCACCGGGGCCTTGGGTTCGGGAAGCGGGCATCCTTGGCCGTCCACTTTCGTGCCCTTGGGGGTATCCGGGCATTTGTCGTAGCGGTTGGCCACGCCGTCGCCGTCGTCATCGCCCAAGTCGGCATAGAGGCGCTCCATCTGTGATTTCAGTTTGGCGTTTTCGGCTTGCTGGGCTTCGAGCGCGGCCTGTTGGGCTTGGCTGGCGGCTAACAGTTCATCGTATTGCGCCTGTTGCGTGTGATACAGGGATGCCACCGGGTTGGTATGGCCCAAATAAGGTTTTGCCCGATTGCCCAACGCAAATTCCACCCCGGCATGGGCATAAGAAAACAGGTCGTTTTTGTACTGCCCGCCCGCTTTGCCGTCAAAATCCTGGTTGGCCCAGTTCAACTGGTAGCCCAGGTCGATGCTAACGCCATCGGCCACCGCGAACTTCAGCCCGAGGTCTGCGGGTACGTAAAGTTTGGTCTGCTTGCCGGCCGTGCTGGCGGTACCGCCAGCCTCGGTTGCCGTGGTCTCGAAATTCAGTGCGCCGACACCGATGGCGGCGTAGGGCTTGATGACGCTGTTGGCAAATCGCCAATTGACATTGGCCCACGTAAACTCAGCGGACAGGGCGGCCGACCACGGGGCTTTGGTCTCGAACTGTTGGACGGTACCCGTTGCGGCCGATTCGTTGATGCCACCGACCTTACCGCCCAGGTATTGGGCTTTGAGGCCAAACGAAGGCGCGATCTGCTTCTTGATGTAAGCGCTGTATCCGATATTGTGCTCCAATTTGTTGAAACCATCGCGGTTGAACCCCACGATATTCCATTGGTTCAAGACACCGCCATTGATCCCGATGGACCACGTGCGGAATTCGGTTTCAGGCGCAAATGGTTTCACCGGATTGTGAGTGGGTATCTGCGCAAACAATTGCGTTGCGGAAATCATACCTGCAACAGCAAGAAGTGTTGATTTGTTCCAATTCATTTTCATTGTTCGTAAAATACTATGCAATATGCGTTAAACTGATTTTTGTTGCAGGGCATGCAATTTACGGGCCAAATGCGCAGGCGGCTTGGCGGCGGTATCGCTTTTCTGCACGGTTCGCGTTGCGGAAGCGACCGATTTTGGTTAAATTTGCCCAGCATATAAAACGCATTTTACGCTCGATGACAAGCAGGGAAATCCGCGAAGCTTTTTTGGCTTTTTTCAAGAATAATGGCCACCAAATCGTGCCTTCGGCACCGGTAGTGGTCAAAAACGACCCCACGTTGATGTTTACCAACGCGGGGATGAACCAGTTCAAGGACATTTTCCTGGGCGAAGCGCGACCGCAGCACACACGGGTGGCCGACACGCAGCGTTGCCTGCGGGTATCGGGCAAGCACAACGACCTGGAGGAGGTAGGCATAGATACCTATCACCACACGTTGTTTGAAATGTTGGGTAATTGGAGTTTCGGCGACTATTTCAAGAAAGAGGCGATCGCGTGGGGTTGGGAATTGCTCACCGAGGTCTATCAACTGGATAAGGATCGGCTGTATGTGACCGTTTTCGAGGGAGACCAGGCCGATGGATTGCCCATGGACGCCGAAGCCAAGGCATTTTGGAGTGCGTTCGTGCCCGAAGAGCGAATCCTGATGGGCAACAAGAAAGACAATTTCTGGGAAATGGGCGATACCGGTCCTTGCGGGCCCTGTTCGGAAATCCATGTTGATTGTCGGCCTGATGCGGAGCGCAACGCGGTAGATGGCAAGACGTTGGTCAACGCCGACCATCCGCAGGTCATCGAGATCTGGAACTTGGTGTTCATGCAGTTCAACCGGCAGAAGGACGGCTCCCTGAAGCCGCTCCCCGCCAAACACGTGGATACGGGCATGGGGTTCGAACGGTTGGTGCGCGTCATCCAGGGAAAGACCTCCAATTACGATACGGATGTTTTCCAACCCATCATCGCGCACATCGCCGAGCGGGCGAGGATTGCCTACGGGCATAGCGAGCAGACGGATATCGCCATGCGCGTATTGGCCGACCACGTCCGCGCGGTCAGCTTTACCATCGCCGACGGCCAACTGCCTTCCAATACCAAGGCTGGCTATGTCATCAGGCGTATCCTGCGCCGTGCGGTGCGCTATGCGTATACGTTCTTGCATTTCAAGGAACCTTTCCTGCACGAATTGGTTCCGGTATTGGCCAAGCAATTCGAAGGCGTATTCGATGAATTGATTTCGCAGCAGGATTTCGTGCGCAAGGTGGTGTTGGAGGAGGAACAGTCTTTCCTGCGCACACTGGCCAATGGGATTCAGCGTTTCGAGGCGTACGCTTCCGAAAACACCCTGGTTGCCGGTGATTTCGCGTTCGAATTGTACGATACGTTCGGATTTCCGAAAGACCTGACCGAATTACTGGCGCGCGAAAAAGGCTTGGACGTAGACCATGTCGGCTTCGATCAAGCCCTCGAGGCGCAGAAGAACCGTTCGCGGGCGGCTACGGCCGTAGACACCGGCGATTGGGTGGTGGTGCAAGATGGCGAAGCTGTCGATTTTGTTGGCTACGACACCTTGGTTTGCCAAACCGATATCCTTAAATACCGAAAGGTAACGGCCAAGGGCAAGGAGCAGTACCAGGTGGTGCTGGCCACCACGCCTTTCTACGCCGAAGGTGGGGGCCAGGTGGGTGATACCGGCCAATTGGTTTCAGAAACCACCGGCGAACGCGTGGCAATCATCGATACAAAAAAGGAAAATGGCCTGGTGGTGCATACCACCCATGCGTTGCCGATCGATTTGCACGGACAATTCACCGCTTCGGTCGATGCGTCCAAACGGCTCGCTACGGAACGTAACCATTCGGCGACGCACCTGTTGCACGCGGCCATGAAGCGCGTGTTGGGCACGCACGTGAACCAGAAGGGTTCGCTGGTAAACGCTGACTACCTCCGGTTCGATTTCTCGCATTTCGCCAAGGTGACCGATGACGAATTATTGCAGATCGAGCGCATCGTGAATGCCAAGATCAGGGAAAACATCGTGCTGAAGGAACAACGGCATGTGCCTTACCAAGCGGCCATCGATTCGGGGGTAACCGCATTGTTTGGCGAAAAATATGGAGACCACGTCCGCGTGGTCACGTTTGATGATGGGTTTTCCAAGGAGCTGTGCGGCGGCACCCATGTGCAGGCTACGGGGCAGATCGGTTTTTTCAAGATCCGCGCCGAAAGCGCTGTTGCGGCCGGCGTGCGTCGCATCGAGGCGATAACCGGCAGCGAGGCGGAAGAGTTCGTGTATGCCCAGGTCGGGGTGGTGAACCGGTTCAGGGAGCTGCTTAACAACCCCGCCGATTTCGTGAAGGCATTGAGCAAATTGGTGGAAGATAACAGCCACTTGCGGAAAGAGATCGAGCGTGCGGTGGCCGAGCGTGCGCTCACGTTGAAGGCCGACCTTGCCGCCAAGGTAACGGTCATTGATGGCGTAAGCTTCCTCGCTGAACGGATCGACGTGCCGAATGCCGATGCGGTCAAGACGCTGGCTTTTGCGTTGAAGGGGTATGTGCCTAACCTATTCCTGGTACTGGCCAGCGTCATCAACGACAAGCCGAGCCTTACGGTCGTCGTGGCCGATAACCTCGTGGAAGAGCGCGGAATGAATGCGGGTGCCATCGTCCGCGAACTTGCCAAGGACATTCAGGGCGGTGGGGGCGGGCAGCCGTTCTATGCCACTGCAGGGGGGAAGGACAGTGGCGGCCTGGATGCAGCGCTGGCCCGGGCGACGGATTGGATTGCGCCCGTGCGTACGACATGACAGGAAATGATGATCAGACTATTGTTTTGCATAAGTGCCGTCTTGGGGCTGGCCACCTGTGCCGGTGAGGAGCACTTCGTCGTGGACGGCCATGTGGAAAATGCCGGGAACATCCGCACGGTTGCGCTGTATGACGGCGATCGGAAGCTGGATTCCGTTTTCCTCAACGAGCGGGGCGAATTCAGGTTCCGGCGCGTGGCCACGCAGCCGCGTTTATTGACGCTGGAAGCGGGCAAAAGCCGATACCAGTTGATCCTGCAGAATGGCGATCGGGTTGTTTTCCGGACGGACCTTTCGGAGCCCAGTGGCAATTACGAGGTGTCGGGGTCGCCGCTTTCCGCGCAACTCAAGGAATTCGCCGAAGAGATCGCCGAAAAGGAACGGATTCAGGCCGGACTGGAGGACGACTTTGCCAACCAAGCCGCCGGTTTGGACGATATAGCCTTGATGAACCTCCGCCAGGAATTCGTGCAGCGCTACCGGCGGCACATGCGGGATTACGCATTGGCAGCCGTGCGATTCGCCGATAAACACGATGATTTGGCCGGGTTCTATGCCATGAGTACGCTAGAAGCCGAGTTTGCCGAGGCCGAGTTGATTGCCTATGCCGACCGGATTACCGGCCGATGGGACGAACATGCGCGGGTGAAGCAATTCCTGGAAGATGTGGGGCGGATCAGGCGGCTGGCCATTGGGCAACCGGCACCCGATTTCGAATCGCTCACACCCAACAACCAGCGCGTGAAGTTGGCCGATTTCAGGGGCAAATATACCTTTTTGGATTTCTGGGCTTCTTGGTGCGTACCTTGCCGTGAGGAGAATCCGAATATCGTCAAGCAATACCATACCTATAAAGACAGGGGATTTACGGTGCTCGGTGTTTCGTTGGACGGCAATCCCGGCTCGTGGATGCGGGCAATCAAGGAAGACGGTCTGGAATGGACACAGGTTTCCGATCTGCAGCAATGGGGCAGTGAGGTGGTGGGATTGTACAGCATACGCGCCATCCCCACGTCTTACCTGCTGGATCCCGAGGGCAAAATCGTCGCCAAGGACCTGCGGGGTGCCGAATTGGCCGATTTCTTGAAGAAAACGTTTGATTAGTGCTTCCTTAGTGTTATTGGATGAGGTAGTTTAATGATTTATTAATGTTGCTTTAACCCAAATTTGTCATTAAGTACATACTTTAGCAAAAAATAACACCATGAGTACCGCAAAACAAAAGATACTGGTCGTGGACGATGAACCCGATATCGTCGAATTGATTGCCTACAACCTCAAGCGCGAAGGCTATCAGGTATACACGGCGGCAAACGGGCAGGAAGCCGTTACGACCGCGAAGAAGACGATGCCTGATTTGATCATCTTGGATGTGATGATGCCCAAGATGGATGGCATCGAAGCCTGTCGGATCATGCGTGCCATGCCCGAGTTCAAGAGCACGTTCATGGTCTTTCTCACGGCCCGCAGCGAGGAATATTCGGAGATTGCCGGATTCAATGTGGGTGCCGATGACTACATTGCCAAGCCCATCAAGCCCCGGGCGTTGTTGAGCCGAATCAATGCGATCCTGCGCCGCAATGTCCAGAACGACGAAATGCCGCATGAAAAGCTGGAGATCCTGGATCTGGTCATCGATCGGGAAGCATTCCTGGTGTTCAAGAACGGCGAAAAGATCGTCTTGGCCAAAAAGGAATTCGAGCTGCTGCATCTGTTGGCGTCGAAGCCCGGGAAAGTCTATACCCGTGAGGTCATCCTGAAGAATATCTGGGAAGATTCGGTGGTGGTCACCAACCGCACCATTGACGTACACATCCGCAAACTACGGGAGAAAATCGGCGACAATTACGTTTCGACCGTAAAGGGCGTAGGTTACAAATTCGAAGCCTAAGCAAGCCTTTTTGCCAATCGTTCCGCTACGCGGAAAACGAGTGCCGCCGCCAGTCGGGCGGTCCGTCCGTCGATATCGAATGCGGGATTGAGTTCCGCGATATCCAGTGTGGCGATTTTGCCGCAATCGACCAAGCCTTCCAGACAATCGAGGAATCGCGCATCGGGTACGATGCCTTGGTACGCCGGGGCGCTTACGCCGGGTGCATAGGACGCGGCGAAGACGTCGAGGTCTATCGTGACATAAACCGAATCCACGTCGGCTGCGAATGCACGGACGAGGTCGAGGGGCGCATGCGTGCGGTGCGTGTCGAAGAGCTCGGCCAATGCATACCGGGTGCCGCTTCGATGCGCGGTATCGAATAGGTGCGGGGTGTTGCTCATTTTCTGGATGCCCAGCGCAAGGTAATGGAACGCCATATCGCGTTGCTTGCAGTCTTGGGCGATCTGCCAAAATCCGGTGCCTGAAGTCGCACCGGATGCCTGTGGTTGGCGGTTGTCGAAGTGCGCATCGAAATTGACGATGCCGAGTCGCGCACCGGTGTCTTTTCCCAAGAAATCGCGGACACCGCAGTAATGGCCATAGGTGATCTCGTGCCCGCCGCCCAAAAGCACCGGAAAGGCGCCCGCGTGCAGCAAGCGCGCCACGGCCCATGCCACGTGCCGTTGCGCCGCTTCGAGTTCGCCGTCCGGGCAGCGGATATCCCCGGCGTCGTAAACGGCTTGTCCGGGATGCATCACGGGTAGGTTGCACAGCGCCTGGCGGATGGCAGCAGGGCCTCCTGCCGCACCGATCCGGCCTTTATTGCGGCTCACGCCTTCGTCGCAGGCAAAACCCAGCAGCGCGATGGGTCGGCCGCTCAGGCGGGAGGCTTGCCCAGCGAGGTCCAGGGGCTGCACATGTTGGTGCCAGCGCAGGTGGCTATCGGTTTCGCCGTCGATGCGGCCGTGCCAGTGTTGCTTGCCGCCCGCTCGGTAAAACCGTTCGGTTATTGGATGCATGCCCCGAATTTCCATACCTGTGTCGGTTTCATCGCACCCTGATGGTAAAGGATGTCGCGGTAGTCGGCGGTGGGATAGGCCTGCATGTCGGCCCGTTTACCGGCATCCAGCGTCCCGCGATCCGCGAGGCCTAACGCACGCGCGGCCCGGTACGTGACCGCGGCCAGCGTTTCGGCCAGCGTCAATTTCTCATAGGCACCCAAGACCGCCGCCTGCATCAGCAGGTCGCCCATCGGGGCAGACCCCGGGTTCCAGTCGCTGGCGACGGCCAGGCACGCGCCCGCATCCAGTAGCCTCCGGGCGGGGGCAAACCCCATCCCCAGGCCCAGGGATGCGCCCGGCAAGGCCACGGCCACGGTGTCGGAGCCGGCAAGCAGCGCGATTTCGGCGTCGGTGCTGGCTTCCAGGTGGTCGGCTGACAAAGCCCCGCATTCCACGGCCAGTGCCGATCCGCCGGCACTGAATTGGTCTGCGTGGACCGTGATTTCGAATCCCATGGCCTTGGCCTGCTGCAGGTAGCGCCTTGCCTCGGCGGTGCCGAACGCCGACTCCTCTATGAAGATATCGATCCGGCTCGCTAATCTATCCCGCTTTACGGTCGGCAATAACGCCGTAACGACATGTTCGAGGTATCCCGCCGCATCGCCGTCAAAGTCCCTTGGTTTCAGGTGGGCGGCCAGGCACGTGGCGATGAGGTCGGCCGGGGTATACAAATTGGCCTCACGGATTGCCCGAAGTATTTTCAGTTCGTTGATCACATCCAGGCCGTAGCCGCTTTTTACCTCGATGGTGGTTACGCCGTGCTCGCGCACGAGCCGGTTTACACGCATGGCCGTCTGCCGTACCAATTCGCTGCGCGAGGCAGCCCGCGTCTGTGTGACCGAATCCCAGATGCCGCCGCCCGCCTTGGCAATGTCGAGGTAGCTTTTCCCAGCCACCCGCATGGCATAGTCCTGGGCGCGGCTCCCCGCGAAGCAGCAGTGCGTATGGCAGTCCACGAATCCCGGGAGGAGCACGTGCTCGCCCTCGATGAGGGTCGTGTCAGTAGCTGGATACCGGTCGGCAAGCTGGTCGAACCGCCCGACGTCGACGATGTGGCCGTAATCGACCACGACGGCACCCGCTTCGATGATTTCCAGCTGTTCGTCGGCGAGTGCGCCCTGTTCAGGAAGCCCGCGTAGCGTAACCACCTGCGAAAATGGACCGATGCATTTCATAACAGCAACTCAAATCGCTTGCCGCATTCCGTCGCTTTCTCGTAGCCCGCGTCGTGGTGACGGAACACGCCCATCGCTGGGTCATTGTACAGGACCCGACGTAGGCATTCGGCGGCGCGGTCCGTGCCGTCAGCCAATACAACCATGCCCGCATGCTGGGAGTACCCCATGCCCACGCCGCCACCGTGGTGGAAAGACACCCATGTGGCGCCGCCAGCGGTATTGCCCATCAGGTTAAGCAGGGGCCAGTCCGAAACAGCGTCCGACCCGTCCTTCATGGCTTCGGTCTCGCGGTTGGGCGAGGCCACCGACCCGCAATCGAGGTGGTCGCGGCCGATGACGATGGGCGCCTTCACCTTTCCGGTGCGCACCAGGTCATTGAACAGCAGTCCGGCCCGTTCGCGCGCGCCCATGCCAAGCCAGCAGATACGCGCCGGGAGCCCCTGGAATGCGATTTTTTCGCGCGCTTGGGCAAGCCAGTTGTGAAGGGCTTCGTCTTCCGGGAAAGCCGCCATCAATGCCTCGTCGGTGGCGTAGATGTCCGCCGGGTCGCCGGAAAGGGCAACCCAGCGGAATGGTCCCTTGCCCTCGCAGAACAGCGGGCGGATGAAGGCTGGGGTGAATCCCGGAAAGTCGAACGCATGGGGTTGGCCGCCTTCTCTGGCAAATTCGCGGAGGTTGTTGCCGTAGTCAAAGGTCACTGCACCCCTGCGTTGCAATTCGAGCATCAGGCCTACGTGCCTGGCCATGCTTTTCAGTGCCCTTTCGCGATAGGCAGCGGGGTCGGCCCCTCGCAGCGCCGTCGCTTCGGCCAAGGACAGGCCGTCTGGCACGTAGCCGTTCAAGGGGTCGTGCGCAGCTGTCTGGTCCGTCAGGATATCGGGGGTAATGCCGTCGCGCAGCAGCCGTGCCAGCAAATCGCCTGCGTCGCTCACCAGACCTACCGATAGCGGCCGCTTATCGGCTAAGGCCTCCTGCACCCACGCGATAGCCTGTTCATAAGACTCGGCGATGCGGTCGATGTATCGCGTGTCGAGCCTTTTCTGGATGCGCGCGCGATCCACGTCGGCACCCAGCATCACCGCGCCCGCCATCGTCGCGGCCAACGGTTGTGCGCCGCCCATGCCGCCCATGCCCGCGGTGACGATCAACCTGCCACCGAGGTTGCCGCCAAAATGCTGCCGTCCGCATTCGATGAACGTCTCGTAGGTGCCTTGTAGGATGCCCTGAGAGCCAATGTAGATCCAACTGCCTGCGGTCATCTGTCCATACATCATGAGCCCTTTGCTGCGCAGCGCATCGAAATGTTCCCACGTGGCCCATTTGGGTACGAGATTGCTGTTGGCCATGAGTATCCGCGGTGCCTGGGGATGCGTGCGCACCACGCCCACGGGTTTGCCCGATTGGATGAGCAACGAATGCTCCTCGTCCAGTTCCAGCAACAGTTCGATGATCCGCCGCAACGTGGCTTGGTCGCGGGCGGCTTGGCCGATGCCGCCGTATACCACGAGCTCATCCGGGTTTTCGGCCACGTCGGCATGTAGGTTGTTCAGCAGCATGCGCAAAGGTGCTTCCGTCTGCCAGCTTTTGGCATGGAGCGAATTGCCCGTAGGCGCGGTATAGTTGGGGTGGTTGGCGTATCGGTCAAGAAATGCGGAAGGCGTCATATGCGGTTTTGTGAAGGTGAATGTCATTATCGTGCGCCGCTTGATCGGCGTTTTGCACGAACTTGCCGCTGCGGATCAGTTGCCGTAGTTTCTTGATGTCGTAAGCGAAGATGCGATCTTTGGCAGTGAAGGGCACGACCCCGCGTACCTGCGTATGGCAGGCCTCGATCACCGCCGATGATCGGAACGGGCGGCGGAAATCCATGGCCTGGGCGGCGTACAGCAATTCGATGGCCAGGATGTACTCCAGGTTATCGAGCACCTGGTTCAGTTTGCGTCCGCTTATCGAACCCATCGATACGTGGTCTTCCTGGCCCAAGGAGGTCGGGATGCTATCCGCGCTTGCGGGGAAACACAGGGTTTTGTTTTCGGCCACCAAGGCTGCCGTCGTGTACTGCGGAATCATGAAGCCCGAATTCAGCCCCGCATCGGGTATGAGTAATTTGGGCAGGCCGTAGCGTCCTTCGATGATCAGGTAGCACCGCCGGTCGGCGATGTTGCCCAGTTCGGCGGCTGCCACGGTCGTATAGTCGAGTGCCATCGCGAGCGGCTGCCCGTGGAAGTTGCCGCCGCTGATTGCGTCGTGCGGGCCCAGTACGATCGGATTGTCGGTCACGGCGTTGATTTCGATCTCCGTGAGTTCCTTGAGGTGCAGCCATGCCGTCCGTGAAGCACCGTGGACCTGCGGCATGCAGCGCAGCGAATAGGGATCCTGCACACGGCCGCAATCCGGATGCGAGTTGGCGATTTCCGACCGGTGGAGCAGCTCCCACAGGCGGTGTGCCACCAATTGGTTGCCCGCAAAAGGCCGGATCTGGTGCAGGCGATGATCGAATGGGTGGTAAGACCCCATCAATCCCTCCAGCGACATGGCGCCGATGAGGTCGGCCGCCTCGAGCGCATTATGCATCCTGTATAGCGCATGTACGGCATGGGCCGCGATGAATTGCGTGCCATTGATCAATGCCAGGCCTTCTTTCGGGCCCAGCTGCAGCGGCGGCATGCTTTGCGCGTTCAGCGCGTCCAGTGCTGCCACGATCTCTCCTTTGTAGAAGACTTCGCCAAGGCCGATGAGCGGCAGGAACAGGTGCGACAGTGGCGCGAGGTCGCCCGAAGCACCCACCGAACCCTGCGCGGGCACCACGGGGATGATGTCTTGTTCGGCCATCCAGATGATGCGTTCGATGGTGCGCAACTGCACGCCGGAATACCCTTGCGCCAACGCCTGTGCCTTGATGATCATCATGGTTTTCGCGATTGGCATGGGGATGGCGTCGCCCACGCCCACCGCATGGCTTTTGAGCAGGTTATGCTGCAGCTGGGTGGTATCGGCCGCCGAGATGATGGTGTCGCAAAGCGGCCCGAATCCGGTGTTGATGCCATAAACCACATCGTTGTGCGCAACGATATCGGCGACGAGCGCTGCCGACCGGTCTATCTGGTGCCGGGCTTTGGTAGAAAAGGTGCCCCGGAGTTTTCCCTGCGTGAGCGCCATTGCGGTTGCAATGGTCAATTTATCGGTGCCATATCGAAAATGTTTCATCGTATCGTTGTTTCATCTTGTAAATGTCGTTCGTGTCGCCGCCATCCGATCGGTTATCCGGTCAGCCAGCGCTCTTCCGGCGCATGCGCGTTCCATGGCGGTGATGCCTTCGAATAGGGCAGCGATAGAGGCCTCTTCGTGCACCAATGCTGCAAACGCAGCCGAAATCGCATCCCATATCGGGGTAATCCGTAGCAGTACATCGTTACCTTGCACAGACAGCTTCACCAACTGCGAGCGGGCATCCTTTTCGCTCACTTCGGTTTCGACCAGCTGCTGCCTTTTGAGGTTGCCTACCAGCTGGCTTACCGCCGAGTGGGAAACCTGCAGCGTATCGGCGATATCCCGCAGCGAGATGCGCGAACGTTCAGACAGCAGCAGGAAAACCGGAAACCAGCTGGCATCGAACGTGATTCCTTCCTGTTGGTACACTTTGTTGACTTCGGCGATGTAGTATTCGCTCGCCCGCCGCAACCGGCTCCCCAGTATCAATGGCCCCAATGACGCATAAAAATCCATCGCATAAACTATATAAGCACTTATACAATATTCGGGACTATCTTTGGATTTCGCAAATAAAGATCAATATTTTTCTGCACGTACACGTAGGGGTGAAGTCCGGCCACGGTGTCTGTACATTAAAATAAGGATTCGTTATGGTCAAGGTGGGTCAATGTCGTGTTTACTGGTTGTTTTTCTTGGTGTGCCTTTGTTTGGCCCCGTCCGCGCGGGCTGTTCCGCCCGATGGCGTGGCGGGTATATGGCATCGTTGCGATACCGCTTGCAACGATACGGCGGTGACCCTAAACCGCCAAATCCCGCTCTTCGGCGGGCGATGGGCCCTTCGCGGCAAGGGCGCAGTGGAATTGGCTTCGCTTTATCGAGACGTGGCCAATAAAGCCGAGGAGGGTATCCAATCGGCTTCTGGCACGGTAAGACGAGGCTATCATGCCATGCGAGCTTCCGGTTGCTATCGGAAATTCAAGCAGGCCTTGTCATTCGATCGCCCCCGTTCAGAAAAAAAATAGCGCTGTCGTAAAACATTTCGGTGCCGTTGACGTTTTGATAGTAGGTTTAGGTTGATTAATGAAGAGTCCAGCTGTCCCAAACGGCTGGGCTTTTCGCATTTTCAGCGCCGTACCAGCGCTTCCTCTTCCGGACTTATCTGCCCGATCATGTATTGGTTGATGTTGCAGATCCTCATTTCATCCAATGCGTTCACGAGGCTGGCGTAGGCCGATTGCGCGCTCGGACGGATCACGACGATGAGCCCTTTCCCGTCCTTGGCCGATTTCGGCACTTCCGTCTTCTTTTGCAGCAGTACCTGCCGGATTCCATCCCCGCCGGCCACCGTCGAATGCGGGCCGGCCAGCGGTTCGTCGAGCAGACCCCAGTACCAGTCCACGCGATCGCCCTCGCCTAACAGCAGGGTGACGGTACGATTGTCTGCTAGCGGAGAATACGCTGTCGTATCGGTAATATCCGGCATGGCCACATCCAGCGCCTGCTGTTTGTTGATGGTGGTGGTCAGCATAAAGAAGGTGATCAGCAGGAATGCCAGATCGACCATCGCGGTGAGGTCAACCCTGGGTTGCAACCTCCTACCCGTGTTCAGTTCAGCCATGATGACGATGTTATGTTTATATCCCGTATGATGCAAAAGGCCGTCGGTTTCCACAGCATTGGGAAACGCATTCGGGGAAGGATTTAAATGTGCCGCCGGTTGATTCAAAAAAAAATCAGGCAAAGTTACGTTTTGCCTGATTCGCGTATGAGGGATTGATTTTATTTTTTTCCGGTTCCCGGCTCAGTTCACCGCGATGTTGTAGGTCACGGTGGTGGAGAACTTGCGTCCGACGTGGTTGTATGCCTGGTCGCCCTTGAGGCTTCCGTTCTTGGTGGAGTACTTCACGTCGAT
>JBBCJB010000018.1:0-131937 GCA_037190485.1 Parapedobacter sp. | reverse complement strand
CCGCCCGGTATCGCCAGGGCATCGAAACGATCGTAATCGACATCACCGATTATATGGTCGACGGATCGCCAGAGGCCCGAGCTGTCCCGCGCCTGCCTGGCCAGCCCGCAGGTGGACAGCCGGGTGGATGGCTCCATTTCCAGGTAGGCCCAGCAAATCACGTTGATGAATGCGTTTGCTTCCCGGGCATCGAAGCCATCGGCCAGTAATAGCAGGACGTTTTTCATGGTGCTGTCTCTGATTCCTGGTCGTATTCCCGTTTTAAAATGGTGATTAATGTGTGCAAGTGATTCATTGTTGTTTGTTCGTTTATTCATTGATTACTTGTGCAACGCATTGCGCGGCTACTGTAGATTTCTGTCTTTCGGATTCCGATAGATCGGGACTTCTCTGCGTCCAGCTTCCGGTGTACCGGACTTAAAAATAGGCAGCCCCCGCCCCGTCTCCGTGACGAGGGACTGCTTTGCAAACGCATTTACTTCGACGCCTCCAGGTCTTCCAGATACTTCTGGAGAGCGGGCTGGTTGTTCAGCGCCGCATACCGCGCGGGCGTCATGCCCTTCAGTTCAGGGAGTATCCCTTTGCCGTCGTAGCGGTAGCGCACATCCGCGCCTTTGGCCACCAGTGCGTTGGCCATGTCCAGCCGTCCGTATTTGGCGGCATGCATGAGCGGCGGGATATATCCCTCGCATACCTTGTTCACGTCCGCGCCCTGCTCCAGCAATCGGTCGAAGCATTTGACAGCGTTAAAACGTACGGCGTGCGCCAGCAGACTGTAGCTCCCCTGGCAGTCATTGACGTGCTCCCTGCCGGCGAGGCTATCCAGCAGGCTGGCATTATCGTTTCCGAATATGTTTACCAGCTGCTCGTTTGATAGCCGCTGGGCATGGGTTTGCAGGCACAGCCCGGTCAATTGTGTTAGAATCAAATTTCTCATTGGTATACATTTTTTATTACTGATACCCTGGATTCTGCGTCAAATTTGGATTCATCTGTATTTCAGCTCTGGGAATGGGGAATAGTTGTTTGAAGGATTCCCAAGATCCACCTTTAGCTGCACTTGCGCTGGGCATTATTTCGTCTATACTACCACTCCGTTTCAGATCAAACCACCGATGCCCCCATTCTGCAAAGTACTCTATTTTCCGCTCCTGCATAACAGCATCAAGCAGTTGTTCTTTTGTGAGTGAGGCTGAAACGGGTGAAAGTCCTGCTCTTAGACGTATTATATTAAGATTGGTTATTGCATTTAAAAGTTCACCCAATTCTGCATTGGCTTCGGCAAGAATAAGATACTGTTCAGCCAAACGCAAGACCACGGTGTATTGAGGTGGCTCCAGATTTGGAATCATTTCTGCATATCCATACTTATATTTGTATGGTACATGATATTCAACGCCATCAAATTCGGTTGTTAAAACCCAATTTACTTTTCTTTGATCGCCGGCTTCAAAGCTGTTTAAAACTGAAGGGCCTAAATAATAGGGAGGTACCGACCATCCGATTCCGTTAACCCACATCGCTCCTTCCGGGATAACATTATAAGGGAAGATATCGCCGCGATACGCCCATTGCAAGATGGACTCGCTACTGTTCGCTAAGAACACATCATCCGGATCGTTACATAAATCAAAATTTCCTGAAGAGATTAAGGCAGACGCTTCCAATGCTGCGTTTTGCCAGTCTTTCTTATATAAATAAATCCGGGCAAGAAGGGCTTGAGCTGCCCAGCTAGTTGCTCTTACCCTTTCATTTTGATAGGCTGAAAAATCGGATGGTAACACATCTTTTGCATCAATTAAATCTTGGATTACAGTTTGATAAATGGTTTCAGAGGATGTTCTGTGTGCCGTACTCGTTTTCTGCCAATCGGTAGATTCTATGAATGGGACATCACCATATAGATTGATTAGGTAAAAATAGCAAAGTGCCCGGAGGAATTTGGCTTCGGCGATAAACTGTTCACGCTTTGCTGGGCTGAGTTGAGATGAATTAGGAAGCTGTTCGAGACAGGAATTGATCTGGTAAAAATAAGCATATGGATCTGTCCAAAACGTACTCCGTACGAAACCATTATCAGGATTTGTTAGATTCCTGTGAATAGAAATCCGGTCGTTATCATTCCACGATACATTTAATTCAATCTCATCCGCTGACAAACCGCCTAGTAAGCTTATTGCTCCGTTGGCAAATCTGGGACTAGACTTATCTGCTAGTTTACTGTAAATACCCCTGACTGCCGCATCAGCATCATCGTCAGTACCAAAAAACACCTGTTGGGTTGTAATGGTGTCAAATGGAGGGTCAATCTCCACAAGCTTGTCGCATGAACTACATAGCAGATACACGCTGGAAACAAGAACAATGAATATGTAATTTTGATTAAATTTCATCTTCGAAAAAATTAAAGGTTTGCCTGAATGCCGAATGTTAGCGTTCTTAAAAGTGGAAGAGCCCCAAACGAAGGTACTTCAGGATCAACGCCATCGTAGCGGGTTAGTAAAAATAGGTTCTCGCCACGGAAGAAAAATCTTCCCTCGGATAACTTAACAGTCTCCGTCAATCGTTTCGGGAACGAATATGATATAGCAAGGTTTTTCAAGCGGACAAAAGAACCGTCCGTCAGCACAGCGTCTGAGTTTAAATAGTAACCATTAGAAACATCCATTACGGTAGAGTAGCGGGCAAACCGGGCGATATCACCAGGCTGTTGCCAACGGTCGAGTAGCTTTACCGATTGACTGGGTCGATCGTTGAGTTGTCCGGCAACCCTAGAATTGATGTAAGCATTGGTAACATACGGCTTATTTTGATAGGTGAAAAATAGGCTTAACTGCAATCCCTTATAGCTAAAGTCTGTGCCAAAACCGCCAGCATAACGCGTATTTCGATCTATCAGGAACAAGTCTTCATTAATGCTGGTAGGATTGATTTCACCGTCCCCGTCTTTATCTTCAAAGGTATATAATCCGGTTTGGGGGTCTACGCCCGCAAATCGAAGCCTTTGTGAAAGATTCAAAGGCTCACCGATAAATAAAAAGCTGTTATACGGAGATTGTTCCAGGTTTGGAAACTCCAATAATTTATTCCTGTTAACTCCTATGTTAAAATTAAAATCCCAGGAAACAGTTTCCTTACGGATTATGCTCAACCTTAGTGAATTTTCAATACCGGCGTTTTGTACCAAAGCCGGCGTATTAGCCAATACAAATGGAAAACCGGTTATTGCAGGCAAAGCATAATCAATTAATTGATTTCCACAACGGTCCCGGTAAGCAGCTATTTCCCAGCTTACCCGGTCATCAAGGAAACCTAGCTGCAGGGCGATCTCCATTCGCCGGTTTTCCTGCCAACGATATTCAGGATTGAAGTGCTGGGTAGGTAAGTAGGAGGTAGCCCCTTGATAAGGCGCGATTCGGTAAAAGTCTGCCGTCCATCTTGTTAAAAAGCCATAATCCCTTATAAGGTCACTGCCCACCAAGCCATAGCTGCTGCGAATTTTTCCCAGGCTAAGCCAATCGATTGTTGAAAGCCATTTCTCACTGCTGAAAATCCAGGCGATGCCTATCGCACCAAAATTACCATATTGCTTGCCAGGGCCAAACTTGGATGACCCATCTCTTCTGGCAGATAGGTTCAAAATATACTTATCGTCCAAATTGTAATTGATGCGTCCAAAGGCAGCGGCATAATTGTATTGGGCTTCTACGTTTGTCGCATTTCTAATGGGCGCATTGGAAACAGAATTGAGTAGATTGTCATTAATGTATCCCATTCCGAAAGACGTATTTCCATCCTGTACCACGCGCTGTATAGTTCCACCCACCAAAAGTTCAATGTTACCCCTTCCTAGTGAGTGGTTAAACTTTAATTGTGGTTCTGCCAATATTCTCCGCCCTCCCGTGCTACCAAAGCTTGAAGAACCCGTTGGATTGTATTCAGGATTTTGCGAGGCAATTGGCGTAATACTTTTCTGGATAAGATTATGCGTGGAGTATCCGAGATTGGTCGTGAATGCGAAGTTTCTCGTTAAGTTATACCCAATCTGCAATTGGCTGTTCAGAAACCCTGTTTTTGAATCGTAGGGTTGAAGAATCCCTGCAAAATGATAATAGTGGGATAACGGATTCCAACCATCATAATTCAACTTTCCGGAGGAGTCAAAAATGGCTGGTGCATTAGGTGGGAGCAGCACTGCGTAGCTAGGCAATCCAATAAAGTCAATAGCCGTGTAGGAATAGAATGAAGTAAAAGCCAAATTAAAACGTTGGTCAAGGCTATTGTGATTCAGGCTAAATTGGAGCGAACTTCGCTGATCGCTACCACTCGATGCCATGACATCCGTTTGTCGGTGATAGTTTCCGCCGATTCGGAAAGTGGTCCGGCTATCGCCTCCGGAAATGTTCAATTGGGCGTCGTTGGTTATTCCCGTCTTGCCCCAAATGACCCGTTGCCAGTTGGTATACGCGGTAGTGTCCCAAGCCAGAATATCCGGAGCGTTGCTCATCGTTGGCGTTTCCCCGTCGTTTGCTATCGCTTCCTTTCGCATAGCTAAGTATTCTTGTGTGTTCATCATGTCATAATATCGGGGAACCCTGCTAAAGCCCGAATACACGATCGCATCGAATTTGGTTTTCCCTGCTTGACCTTTCTTGGTATTGATGATAACCACACCTTGCCCGCCTCTTGAACCATATATTGCCGTCGCATCGGCGTCTTTCAACACGGTGATACTTTCTATATCAGCTGGATTGATACTAAATAAAGGGCTTTGGCCTTGCGGGCCACCGCCGTCCCCACGCGGGGGTAGTCCACCAGAACTGAAGCCACTTCTCGCTGCGTCGGCAGATCCTGGATCAATTTCGAGTACAGTTAAGGGAACGCCATCCACAATATACAAGGGTTCTGAACTTAAAAAAGGGTTAATTTGTTGCCTTCCGCGTATCTCCACTTTAAATGGTGCACTTGCATAACCGTTGTCAGTTGTAATTTCAACGCCTGGCACTTTTCCTTGCAGTGCAATAAGTGGGTTCATCACAGGCCTTCTTTCAATTTCTTCAGCGCGTACGGTTGCGATATTCCCGGTTCTTAATCTATCGCTGGTCTCCCCGTACGCTTGCACTACTACATCGTCCAGCGTATTTGTGGTCGGTCGAAGTCGGATCTGCAAATAAGGTATCTCGCCAGCAGACGATCGCATCATATCCGCTTGCTCCTCATTTGTCGCGTAAACGACGAATCCATTACTTTCCCTGCGGATACCCAGCTCCAGCGTCTCGAACCCGAGGTTGCTGATTTGTAAGGTGCCATCCACCGGCACCTCCCGGATGGAAAACTGTCCGCGCGCATCGGCCATGGTACCCTTGCCGCCCTTGATGCGTACGGTAGCCCCACGCAGGCCCTGGCCCAGCGTGTCCGTGATGACCCCGGTGATGGAGAGGGTGGATTGCTGGGATGCATCCCCGGAGACGCGATCAATGGCGTCTGTACCCACCGTAATCACCTTTTTGCCTTCGGCAACGACAAACTGCAACCCGGTCTGTTCGGTCAGCTCAGCCAATACGCTGCCCAGTGCTTTGTTTTCGGCATTCAGGGTAATTGGTTTCGCTTGGTCAAGCAGCGCACTTTTGATCAGGACGGAATAACCGGTCTGCTGGCGGATATCGGTAATGATGGCCTTCAGGCTGGCGTTGGTGCGGTTGATGGAAACCAGCTGCGCCGCCGAACGCCCGGCATAGCCCGTTACGAATACGGTGGTTAGGATAACTACTGTGGTAAACAATCGCATAAAAAAGCCTTTCCAATTGAATAGCGGCTTGTGGCGGTTGCCATACCCATAGGCCATGAACCCGTAAAATTTATTCATAATTGCTTAATCAGTCTGCACAAAGCGCCACGATAACGTGTATCTTTGTACGTTGGGTTTATCCCCTGGACTAAGCTTGCACAAGCAGGCAGTCCATGGAGACGGAATTTAGTTAATTAATCCTGTCGTCTACACGGATAGGCCCGGCCCCAGCGGCGACGGGAGTACCATTCCCCAGCCGCTATTTTTTTGGCCCGCCCTATCCCCTGTTCGGGTTAGCTATCTGAATATGGTCAACCTCCTTCCTGCCGTTGGTGAATCCCCCTGTTTACTGATCCGTTCGACCCTGAACCTGAGCGTTGGATCCATGGCCTGGATGGCATCCAGCAAATCGCCCAAGGGAAGGTCGCGCTGCAGCTGCGTATAAAAACGCACAGCCGCTGTTTTATCGCCTTGATAGACCACCTCGATGTCGTACCAACGCCCAATCTGCTTGAACAGCGCATGGACATCGCCTTCGGAGGTGAAATAACCGTCTTTCCAAGCGGTGTATTGTTCGGTGTCTACGGTTTCGACCTGGATGTTATCGTTTCGGACAATGCTTTGTTGTCCGGGGGTTAAGACGTTAGTCGTAAGTCTTAAGTCGTCAGTCGTAAGGCCGGTCTGCGTGCCGGGCGTCACCTTTACCTTGCCTTCAACCAAGGTGGTTTTGGTTTCGGGGTCGTCCGGGTAGGCGGAGAGGTTGAATTGGGTGCCGAGGACCTGTACCACCTGACCTGCGGTTTGAACATTAAAGGGCGAATATTTATTCGCCCCTACCTTTCCCGCCTGCTGCCGAATTTCGAAAAAGGCTTCGCCGGTTAATTCCACGACACGCTCGTCGCCCGAGAATCGGGATGGGTATTTCAGCGTGCTGTTTGAATTGAGCCAGACGCGGCTGCCGTCGGGCAAGGTGATTTGGTAGGTGCCTCCTTTTGGGGTGGTGAGCGATAGCATCGTTAGACCGTCATTCTGAGCGGAACGCAGTGGAGTCGAAGAATCTCTGCGATTTTGCAGCGATTCCTCGGCTGCGCTCGGAATGACGGCTGCGAGTGTGCTCCCGTCCGTATAGGTGATATCCTCGGCTCCGACGATGATGCCGGTCTGGGCTTCGTCCAGGTTTATGACACGGCCATCGGCCAGGGTTAAGGTGGCGCGGTTGCCGCCGGGCAGGATATCCGTCGCAGCGAGGCTGACTGCCGACTCACGACTATCGACCAGCAGCAGCCAACCGACCGCAAGGAGGATGGCGGCTGCCGCCGCGTAAGGCAACCAACGCGTGATGCGTCTTACCGGTGCGGGCTGGCTGAACGGAAAGGCTTCGTCGAGTTCCTGGATGCGCCGGGCGTAGACCTCGGGGTCGCGGAGCGGCTCGGCGGTGCGGGCGCGATGCAGGTACCAGCCATCCAGCGCCGCGCGTTCCTGCGGCGTGAGCGTGCCGTCCCGGTGCTTCCGGAGCAGCGCGGCTGCCTGCCTGTCGTCCTTATTTCCTGATCGGTCCATTTCCTGTCTTACCGTTAATCCATGCAGGGTTTATTTTCCCTTTATATACGTAAGACAGGAAGAGGTCGATTTGGTAGTAGATAAATTTTTACTTTTTTTTTCAGGACAGCTGCATGCTGCAATATTTCGCCTTTTGGAAATTCAAAAAGTATGGCTATTTTTGTGATTGTTAACAAACATTGAGGTTATGCAGGTGACACTGGACATTAAATCGGACAAGGCATCGTTCATCCTTGAGACACTTCGTGCCATCAAAGGCGTGAAGGTCGTGTCCGTAAAGGATGAAAAGGCTTCCTACCTGAAAGAATTGGCCGATGCTTATGAGCAGACCAAGCTTGCGGAACAAGGAAAGGTAAAACTGAAAACCTTCGACGAGCTACTCAATGAAGTATGAGGTCCTAACCGCCGATCTATTCAACAAAGAATTCAAGGCGCTTTGCAAACGCCATCGTTCCCTATCCAAAGACGTTGCTTCACTTGTCGAACAATTGAAAGAGAACCCTATCCAAGGGGAACCTTTGGGAAAAGATTGCTATAAAATAAGGATCGCGATTACGAGCAAGGGAAAAGGAAAGTCTGGTGGGGGCCGCTTGATTACCCGGGTACGCGTGGTCCAAAACACGATTTACTTATTATCAATCTACGATAAATCGGATAAGGAAAATATTTCTGACAAAGACTTGGATGCTGTACTGAAATCCCTTTAGTGATGCACTTCAGTTACAAAACCCCAATTACAAAAAGAACAACAGGATGCTGCGGTAGATTTTCGGCTTGAGGATCTTGGTGGCGTTGTGGATCTGCTTCTTGACGGTCTTGTCCGAGATGCCCAGCTTCTCGGCGATCTGCTTGTGCGAGAGCCCCGCGTGGCGGCTCAACTCGAAGATCTCGCGCATCTTGGGCGGCAGGTTGGCCACCTCGCGCTCGATGAGGGCCATCAACTCCTTTTCGATCATCACCTCTTCGTTGCCGGGGATGCCCTGCTCCAGGTAGCTGGCCAACGACTCGACGTATTTGGCGATGACCTGCTGATGGGCCATGAAGTTGAGGATGCGGTTCTTGATGGCGCCGTACAGGTAGGCATCCAGCGAGGTGGACACGTCGATGCCCTCCCGCTTGGCCCAAACCGCGGCAAAGACTTCCTGCACCAGGTCCTTGGCCTCCTCGTCGTCTTGCAGCATCCGGTAGGCATGCAGGAACAACGGGTGCTTGTACCGCTCGTAGACCTCGGCGAACGCCTGCCCATCCCCCGCCCGAAGGCTGGAGAACAGTGTCTGATCCGGCATATCGCGATACGTTGCTACCATGGGCGTCGAATATTGGAAGTTTATGATCAATCGCTCCTGACAAATCTCGGCAATCGGCTGGTCATTTCCTAATTTATTTGCGATCGACCCGCAGGCGGGTATCCATCGACCGCATCGCTCAACGCGCGCCCACGATGGCCGCGATCGCGTCCGGATGCGCGGGCGTGGCCGTGGCGCGGTCGAAAAGACCCGAACCGTTGTTGCCCGTATGCCCGCTGTCCCAATAGAAAGGCACCATCCCCACCGCGCGCGCGGCCTTGGTGACATAGCCCAGGTAGTGGTTACGCGCACGCACATGCTGCGCACGCGCCGCCTCGGGCAGCGAAAGCCGCAAGGTCGCCGCGTATTCGCCGAGGATGACGGGGATGCCCTTGTCGATGAAGCTGCTCTTCACGATCGCGAATGATTGGTCTACCCAGGCCTCCTGCCCCCAGTTCGACACATTGCCGTAGCCCGCGAACTCCTGCCCCCACAGGTAGTTGCTGCTCTCCGCATCCAGCGTGAAATCGTACGGGTCGTAATAGTGCACCTCCATCACCAACCGATCCTGCACGGCGTCGACCGGCAACCTGAAGAAATCACGCGCGTGGTTGATGTTCGTGTTGTACGCCTGCACCACGAGGTTCCGGTAGGCATTGCGCCCGCCCGTGGCACGCACGGTCTCGACGAAAACCTGGTTGTAAGACGCCTGCACGGCCAGGTGCTCGGCCGTGGGGGTGTTGTAGTCGGCACGCACCTCGTTCGTGCCCGCAAACAGCAACCGCTCGTCGTAGTCGCGGAAATACACGGCCACCTGTTTCCACAGCGCGGTGAACTTCTCGGTCACGGCCGCCTGGTGGCTGTACAGCGGGTGCTCCTCGAGCCAACCGCCATCCCAGTGGGTATTGATGACCACATACAGGTCATTGGCCACGCAGTAATCGACCACCTCCTTGACGCGGGCCAACCACGCATCGCTGACGCGATAGGTCGTTTGGTCTTCCATGTAGCCGCTCCATGCGCAGGGTATGCGCACGGCGTCGAAGCCCGCCGCCTTCACCGCGTCGATCATCGCCTTCGAGGTTTTCGGGTTGCCCCACAGCGTCTCGCTTGCCAGGGTCGGGCTACTGGCCGCCTCGAGCGAATTGCCCAGGTTCCAGCCCAATCCCATACCGCCGATCAATGCCCGCGCATTGCGCGGCACCCCGGTCATGTCGGGGGCGATGGTGGGCGGCTGCCCGTCCTGGTTTACCGTCACCTCCTTCTCCACCCCGCCAAGCGTGAACCGGATGGTGCCTGCCCGGACCGACAGCCCCCGGTTCACGCCCACCTCGAACCGGGCCACGCCCGGGTCGCTGCCCGCATGCGTAATCCAATCGGCCGCCACCTCCACCTGGAAAACGCCCGAAGCTTCCACGCGGATGGCCAGTTCGCCCCCGCCCACGCCGACCTGCTGTTCGGCATCCACCTCCAGCAAGGTGGCCCCTTCCTGCGTAACGGTGATGTCCTGCTTCAACGGCCCGGCCACGACCGCGATCGTGGCGCTGCGCGGTGCCGTACCGCCATGGGGCGCCACCTGGATATCCACCTTGGTGGTGCCCGACTGGCCCGTGGATACGGCCAACGTGCACCACGGTTCCGTGCTGGAGGCACTCCACGCCCGGTTGGCCGCGACGTGGAAAAACGCCCCGCCTCCCGCAGCCGTGGCGGCGATGGCCTGGGTGGATACCTTCAGCTCGGGTTCGGGCTCCGCGGGTTTCTTTGCGCATGCCGTCCAGGCGAGCAGCCCGGCGGCGGCCAGCAAATGGGCCAACATCGCCCGCGACAACAGCCGCGAGCGACGTAACCACCATTCCATCCGATTAATTGGCCAATACATAATGGAAGATCAGGATTTCATCGTTTTCATCCCCGGCCGCTTTCGCATTGGCGACACGGCCCAGCCAAAAGCCATTGGTGGGGATGTTGCTGAGGTTCGATCCGCCATGGGGCACGAAATACCAGTCGTTGGCACTGCCGCTCACGGATTTGTTGTTGGTGGTACCCAGCCACGAGGCGGCCGTGCCGGCGTAGTCCACCAGCGGGATATCGATGTTGAGGATATTCCGATCCGCATCGATGGCCACGTTCCCCACGGCCGTATGCGGCTGGCCTTCCTTTTGCTGCTTGAGCTCCACCTTGAGCTGCGCGCCTTCCAGGAAGAAACGCAAGGTAGCGCTTTCGGCGACCGCCCGGACATTGGCATCCCACACCCAACCGTTTGACGTGAAATCGTCACCGAAGGTGGAAGCCGACGTCCAGCCCCCCGTGAAGTCGGGCGGGAAACCGACCCAATTGACAAACCAGTTGACATCCGGCTTGAAGGTCTTGCCCGCCAGCGCGCTTTTCCAGGGCTGCAGTGGGTCTGACGATGCGCCGCCACCGCTGCCCAGCACGAAATGGAACACCATGTACTCTTCCTTCTCGGCCGACCGCTGCCCCAGCCACATGTCGGTGACGTTGCCGAGCACGTCGGCCTTGGTCTTCAGGATCCGCAGCTTATCGTCGGCCGAGGTGGCCAGGCGCATCGTACTCACCCAGCCGAAGTCGGTTTCGCTGATCACGGCGCTGAGCGGCTGGCCGAAATCGATATCGTTCGATGCATCGATGGTGTATTCGCCCTCCACGTCTTCCCCATCGTACGACGAGAATACGTATCGGCCGCCTCCGCCGGATGCGGCACTGAACGTCAGTTTGGTGGCCGCGATCATGGCCGCATCATAGGCCGCCCATCCCGACGACCGGTAGGCATCGGGGCCTGCGAAGTCATTCAATAGGTTGCCGTTGAGGTCGGCCCAATCGTAGGGCGTCTCGGTAGACAGCACCCACGCCTTCGTGCGCGAGGTGGTGAGTACGTCCTGCCCATCGCCATCGATCGGCGGCACCGGATCGGGGCGGTCTTCGGGCACGTAGCTGTCGGCATACGCCTTGGACACGTAATTCCAGATCAGCCACCATTCACTCTCGCCCGAGATCTCCTCGCGCAGCACGGCCACGCGCAACTGGTTTTCGGTCAGCGCCAGCACGCGCAAGCCCGAATGCCAATTGGTGGTCTTGTTGTTCCACCCTTGGGTGTGCATGAGCTGGGCGCCCGAGATGCTCAGGCGATGGTTGTCCACATCGAGCATGAAGGTACCCGACCCGTCCACCGAGCCTGCCGCGGTCTTGTTGCTCACCGCATAAAACGCGCCGCCCTCCAAGGAGAACGTCATCGTGCTCCCCCAGATGTTGTTGTCGCCGGTATGGCCGCGGCCCGGCGACCAATTGGGCGCAAAATCGCCCCACTCCACCGTGGTGGCCGGGTCGGCGTAATCCAGTTCGCCCGTGGCTAGCCCGTACTGCCCATCATCATGGATCCAGGTCTTGGACTTGCCGATGCCGCCGGTAAGCAGCGTCCACAGCTCGTGATCCACGAACCCGGCATGGAAATCAGCGATGGTGAACGTGACCGGCTCGCCATATACCGCCCCACCGCGGGTCTGCACGCCGAACTTCACTTCATAAGTGCCCTCAAACGGGATGCGCAACGTGACGCGCGCATCCTGGCTCCTCCCTTGCGGATGCTCCCAGACCGGGGTATAGCGCTTGTCCATGAGCGAGGTGAGGTATACGATGTTCGGGTTGGTCGCGTCGTGCTCGATGCTGAACGCAAGCCCCTGCACCAGGTCTTCCGGCTTCACGTCTACCGCCCCCAGGTCGAAATCCTCGGGCGAGCAGGCGGAAAATGCGATGGTGAGCAAAAGCAAGCCCGCCAATTTATTAAACAGCTGTTTCATCTCTTATCGATTTATCGTTAGTTCCATCCCGGATTCTGCGTAAGCACCCCTTTGGAAAGGGTGATCTGGGTGGCCGGGATCTGCATGAAACCCCGGGTCTGGCGCACCTTGGCCGCGTCTATGACCACCTGATCGGGCGCGTTGCCGCTCAACACCTGCTGCGTCTGCGCAATGGCGTTGGCCGCCGCATCGATCCCTTGCCGAAGCAGGTCCCAATAGCGGATGCCCTCAAAGGCAAACTCGAAACGGCGCTCCTCGCGGATGGTTTCGACGGATACGGGGCGGCTGCCCAGCCCGGCGCGCCCCCGTACCGCATCCAGGTAGGCCTGCGCATTGGCCGACCCCAATTCGGCGGCCATCAGCAACACGTCGGCGTAGCGGATCACGATGTAGTCCTGATCTTGCGAAATCATGAAGTTGCCTTCACCGCCCACGTCGTCGGTGCCGTCGGGCAAGACCGTGGGCACGTACTTTTTGTTCGTATACCCCGTGTACTCGCGTTGTTCGGGCAGCAGGTCTTTCGTGGGCACGCCTTCGGCCTGGAGATCGATGATCGACGCCGCGCGCCGCGGGTCATTCCCGGCGAACGCGTTCACCAGCCGTGGGTTGACGGTACACGCCCCCCAACCCAGCCCGTAGGGCGAGAAACGGGTCTGGCGCAAGCCCATCAGCACGAGCCATCCGTTGCCGTCCATCATCCCGTTGTAGTTTTGGGTGTTGTTGAATTTCTGCGCGAAGACGACCTCGCTGTTGCCCTTGCCGGCATAGGCCGTCCGGTCAAGCGTGTTGGTCGCCGGCACGGGCACATAGCTGGCTCCGGGCCAAAGCGACCTGAAGTCGGCCACCAACTGGTATTCGTTGCTGGATATCGCGTCTTCAAGCCCCTGCAGCACTTCGGCTTTCGTGACCCCGAGGTCGTCCTGCCCATAATAGCCGGTATAGAACAGGTACACGCGGGCCAGCAACGCCTTGGCGGCAAACGGGGTGACGCGGCCGTCGTTCTGGGCGGCATTGGCCTTCGGGTACGCGCTTGCCGGGATGTTCGCCGCGGCAAAGCGCAGGTCCTCGACGATGAGCCCGTAGGTCTCGCCGGGCGCAGCCTGGGCAACATTGACCGTGGTCGGTTCCGTGAGCAACGGCACGCGCTCGAAGAGGCGCACCAGATCGAAATACAGCAACGCGCGCAAAAAACGGGCTTCGCCGGCGATGCGATCCCGGGTCGCCCCGTCATCGCCGAAATCCGCCCCTTCCAATTTGGCAAGCAACGTGTTGCAGCGGAAGATGCCCGCGTAGTAGTCTGCCCAGGTACCATTGAAAATGTTTTCGTCGGCCGACGATTGGGCACGGTCGAAACGATCCAGTACCTGGTAGTTGCGCGCATCGCCATGGCCGGTACCGCCGAAACAGTTGTCCGACAACACTTCCGAGACCACCGGAAACGCAAAGTTCCCGTTGGACGACGTGCGCTGATAGCCGTCGTAGCATCCCACCAGGGCCATCTCGGCATCTGCCTGGGTCTTGTAGAAATTATGATCCAATACGCTGGTCATCGGTTCGGTATCGAGAAAGCTTTCCGAACAGGCCGTAGCCATAACGACTGCCGCCAGCGCCGCGATATAGGAGGATATGGTTCTCATGATCTTCATTTTGCCTAGAATTTGATGTTCGCTCCGATAAGTAACACGCGCGGACGGGGGTAGTAGCCCAGGTCGATGCCCGGCGCCCAACCATCCGTGCCATAGCCGATCTCGGGATCCATGCCATCGTAGCGGGTGAAGGTGAAGGGATTCTGCGCCTGGAAGTAGATGCGGGCCTGCCCGAGGTATGCCCAGCGCACCAGCTTCGAGATGTCATACCCCAAGGTGATGTTGCTCACGCGGAGGAAACTCCCGTCCTGGAGGTACAGGTCTGAAAACCGCCAGTTGATGTTGGTCTCGGTAACCCGGGGTATCCGGTCCGATGTGCCTTCGCCCGTCCAGCGGTTGAGGATGGCCGTGGTGTAGTTGGCCTGCCGGGAGCCCGGATCCCGATACGATTGCACCAGCTGGTTGCCCCCCACGCCATACGCATTGACGGCCACATCGATGCCGTTGTAATCGAAACCCAGGTTGATGCCGTAGGTGAAGCTCGGCATCCCCTGGCCGAGGTTGACCTTGTCGTGTTGATCGATCACGCCGTTGCGGTCCACGTCGACATACCGCACGTCGCCCGGCCGGACATTCCCCTGCAGGATGCCATTCCCGGCGGCGCGCCACGCGTCGATCTCGGCCTGGTTCTGGAAGATACCGGCTGTCCGGAACCCCCAGAAATAGCCGATGGGATGACCGTTTTCAGCGCGATAGAATTCATCGGCGTTGTTGTAGAGCATATTGGTCTGCCCATGGATGATGCCGTCTTCGGTGGGGATCTGGCCCACGGTATTCCGGTTGTACGCGCCGTTGACCCCTACGCTGTAGCCGACGGCACCCCGCCGCTCGGTCCAGTTGAGCGCCAACTCCACGCCGGTATTCTCCACGCTGCCCCCATTGATGAAGGGTGGCTGTGCCCCTGCCGTGGCCAGTACGGGCGCCTGTACCAACCAATCTTTGGTAGACTTGGTGTAGTAATCGGCCGCCACGGCCAGCCGGTTGCGCAACAGCCTGGCGTCGACCCCGATATTGGTCTGCTCGGAGGTTTCCCAGCGCAGGTTGGGATTGGGCAGCCTGTTGGGGTATGCACCGGGCACATTGAGGTTGCCCGTCCCGAAGAGGTAGAAAGCCGCGGGGTTATCGCCGCTGTAGCCGGTGGAGGTGTTGATGGGCGACGCGAACTGGAAATCGCCCACGCTTTGGTTGCCCACCTGCCCCCAACTGCCCCGCAACTTGAGGAAATCGAGCCAGCCGATGCCGGCCTCGGTGAAGAAGCGTTCATTGGAAAGCACCCACCCCGCGGAAAATGACGGGAAATATCCCCAGCGGTTGCCGCGGGCGAATTTGGATGAACCGTCCGCCCGGAAGGTGGCATTCAACAGGTAGCGTTCCTGGTAGTTGTATCCCATCCGGCCGAAGTACGACACGCGCCGGTACAGGTTTTCGGGCCGGCCGCTGACCTGCCGGGTCTCCACCACATTGCCATCGGCATCCAGGTGGGCCTGCCCGGTGGTGTTATCCAGGTAGGCGTGCGAAAAATCATCGAATTGCGACAGCAGGTTCCAGTTGGAACCTTGCAGGAAGGTACCCTGGTAACGCTGCGACTCCATACCGGCCAGGGCATTGAAGGCATGCCCACCATCAAGGGTGAAATCGTAACTTGCGGTATTGATGGCCGTGATGGTATGGCCCTTGCCCATGTTCTGGGTAGTGGTGGTATGATCCACATTGAGGTTGAGCTCGGAAAACTGGTACAGGGGCGAGTAGCTCCTGAACTCGTTGGCATAATAGTTCATGCCCAGCACCGAGCGCAGGCGCAGACCGGGAAGGGGCTGCAGCTCGGCATAGACATCGGCCATAAGCCGCTGGGCGTCGTTATGGTTGTTTACCGTGGTCATCATCGATCCATACGGGTTGCCGTCAGACTTGTACCAGGGCGAAAGGCTGGAATCGAAGAATGGGCTCCCGAAGCGGTTTTCGCCATAGACCGGGGTAAGCGGCGAGGTGGCAAATGCACCGCGCAGCGTGTTGTTGTACTGGTTGCCCACGGCGATGCCCGTATTGCGGATGAAATTGACATTGAGGTGCTGGCCAACCTTGAGCACGTCTTTGTAGAGCTTGTGCTCGGTGTTGACGCGGAAGCCATAGCGCCCGTAGTTGGACACGTCACGCCCCCCCACGATGCCTTCCTGGTTGATGTGGTTGAGCGACAGCGCGTAGGTCGACGTGGCCGAACCGCCGCCGATGTTGACCGTGTAGTTTTCGGTGGCCGCGTTGGCCACGAACATCTCGCCCAGCCAATCGGTATCGGCAAGCCCGGCCATGGCGCCGAAATCGTAGGGTGCCACCCCGGAGTTGATGGCCTGTTCGTTCATCAGGACCTTGTATTGCTCGGCATTGAGCAACGATGCGTATCGCGACACCTGCTGCACGCCCTTGAAGGCGTCGAACGACACCTGCCCGCGTCCGGCAACGCCGGATCTGGTGGTGACGAGCACCACCCCATTGGCGGCCTGCGCACCGTATATGGCCGCGGAGGCGGCATCCTTCAACACATCGATCGCCTGGATGTCTGCCGGGTTGAGGATGTTGATGTCGCCGGGGATGCCATCGATGATGTACAGCGGGCCGGAATCGCCGATGGTACCCAACCCGCGGATGGTGACCTTGAGGTTGGCACCGGGCTGACCCGAGGTGGAGAGGATCGTGACGCCGGGCGACTGCCCTTGCAACGCCTGCAGCGGATTGAGCTGGTTGCGTTGCTGCACGTCGGCCCCCGCCACCTGGAAATTGGCCCCGGTGGTCAGTTTCTTTTTCTGCACGCCGTACCCCACCACCACGACTTCGTCGAGGTCGGAGGTGACTTCATCGAGCAGGATGGCCATGCCCTGCTGCGCAACCGCTTCCCGATCGGCATGGCCGAGGAAGGATACCACCAGGACCGTACCGGCCGGTACCCCGATGGTGAACCGGCCGTCCTCATCTGTCGTCGCAGCGGTTGCGCTGTCTTTTGCCTTGATGCCGGCACCGGCAATCGGGCTGTTGTCGGCCGCAGACCGCACCGTGCCGGTGATGGATTGCGCCCATGCCAACTGGCCCACCATCACCAGCAGCACGGTGAGCCAGCGGCTCGCGTTACGTTGTAATGTCATCATGTTAGTTATCGTTATCATTGGTTTTTGGCACCCGTGCGCGGCACCGGTGCGATCATCATAAGGGTTTATCCGTTCGCGTTCGTATTATCGTAATTTCACAAGCGTCTCCTTTCCGTTGTAAGTCAGTGTCTTCATTGGCTTCGGCTCGGCATCGTACCCACCCGGGCTGCCCGGATGGACGAAGACCACCTTGAACCGGCGTTGCGGCAACATGCCCGCGAAGCCGCCCTCGCGCCTGCCGATGTGCAGTTGCCCGGTGCTGTCGTCGTACCGGAACGCGATGGTGCTGTACTGCCCGCGCTCGTAGTCGTAATTCGTACCCTCGTCTTCGTAGAGCGTGAATTCGCCGTCGGCGCCTGCGTATACGTAAAGCGTGATCTCGCTTGCCGGTTTCTCGGCGGTGTGTTGCAGCGCCGGGCCCAGCGGCACGATACTCCCTGCCTTGGCAAACAGCGGCATGCGCGCATAGGGCGCATCGGCGTCGATTTCCTGCCCGCCCTCGTAATACGTACCCGAATACCAATCGTACCAACCGTGGCCTTGGGGCAGGTAGACCGGCCGGCTCACCGCCCCGGCCTCCGTAACCGGGCAAACCAGCAGCGCAGGTCCATACAGGTATTGGTCGGCGATGCCGAGGACGCGGCTATCGTGCGGATGATCCATGGCCAGGCCCCGGATCATCGTGTACCGATCCAGGTACGTCCTGCCGGCAAGTGCGTAGTTATAGGGCAGTAAGCGGTAGCGTAGGTTGATGGCATACACCATGCTGCCGTATGCAGGGTGCCCTTCGGGCGCGATGTTGTACGGTTCGCGGAACGGGAATTGCCCGTGCGCCCTGAACAAGGGCAGGAACGCACCGTACTGGTACCAACGCGCGTTGAGCTCGCGCCATTCCTCCAGGTCTTTGGCATCGGGGTTCTGGAAGCGCTTTTCCACGAGGAACCCACCGGCATCCATCGTCCAGTAGGGCGTGCCCGACATGGAGAAATTGACCCCTGCGGCGATCTGGTCTTTCATGTCGTGCCAGCGCGACGAGATGTCGCCACTCCAGGCCGCCGCCGCGAAACGCTGCTGGCCGGCGAAGTACGAGCGCGTAAGGATGAACACGCGGTTGTTCGGGTCGGCCTGCCGCTGCCCCTCGTAGATGCCTCGTGCATTCTCGAGCGGATAGGCATTGTAATAACGCGCCGACGAGCCGATGGCGGGCTGCATGACCGCCTTGCGCTCCTCGAGGTTGATGTTGGAGTGCAGGTCTGGCTCGCTGGCATCCATCCACCAGGCGTCGATGCCCTTCTCGTACAGCTTTTCGTTCATCAGCGCCCAGAACCCCTGCCGGGCCGCGGCGTTGAACGGGTCATAGAAGGTGGAGGTATACCCCCTGCCGATCCAGTCCTTGCGCCCGTCGTGGATGTTGCGCAGGTACAGCCAGCCCTTGTCGCGGAACAGCGGGTACACGCTTGCTTCCTCGTTCATCTTGGGCCACACCGAAATCATCAGCCTGAAATGGTTGGCGTGCAGCCGCTTGATCATCCCCGCCGGGTCGGGGAAGCGCGCCGGATCGAAATCGTGGCTCCCCCAATCGTGCTCCCGCCAGTACGACCAGTCCTGTACGAGGTTATCGATGGGGATGCGTCGCCTGCGGAATTCGGCCGCGACGCCCTCCAATTCCTGTTGCGTCTTGTAGCGCTCCCGGCTCTGCCAGAATCCGAACGACCACTTGGGCATGATGGGCGCGTTTCCGGTCAGCAGGCGATAACCGCCGATGACCTCGTCCATGTCGCGGCCCGCGATGACGTAGTAATCCACGCCGTCGCCGGCCTCCGAATCGAACGAGAAGGTGCCCCGGGCGTCCTGCGGGATCGGCAATTGCCACCGCAGCCCAAGGTAGGCCTGCCCGCCGTCGGGCAGCCATTCGATCCGCACGGGGTACCGGCGCCCCTGTTCGAACACCAGATCGAGTTCGAAAGAACCGGCATTCCACGACTCGCGCCACCGGTCCTCGCGCAGCTCGCCATCCACCCAGACCTTCACGTAGCCCGAATAATTGAAATGCAGGCGGTGCAGCCCGTCATAAGGCGACTCGATCTCCCCTTCATAGTCCACGCGGCTGGCCGCCAGGTCGATATCCTGCGGCAACCTCACCTGATCGGTCAGGTAACGGTAGTCGACCTCCGATTCCGGTCGGCGCACCCACACGTCGGCCGGATCTTCCTTGCTGCGGTACGTAGCCGTGAGCCACCCCCGGTGGCCTTCCCGGCTGTACAGCCGCAGGGCCGACAGCGGAAGCAACGGTCGGATGTCGCCCGCACGCGTGATCGAGGTGTTGTGCCAGAGGATGCCATAGTTCCGGGTAGACAGCAGGAACGGCACCGCCGTCATGGTGTTGTATTGCAACAGGGTAACCTGCCGCCCTTGGTAGTTCATGACCCCGTTCTGGTGCTGTCCCAGCCCATACAACCCTTCCTGTTCGGTGATGTCGAACGCCTGGCGGATGCGATAGAACGCATCCCCGTCGTGTGCGCCCGCCTCGAACGCCGCCACTCCGCGCGGTTGCTCGGCCAACAGCGGTTGCCCCTGCCGGTCGCGGAAATCCACGGCGCCGGTCTGTAGCGACACCCGGGCGGTCAATACCGTCGTCTGCAGCTCCAGCAAACCGTCGCGCTCGGCCAACGTCCATTCGCCCGGATCGCGCCGCAGCGTGTCGACGATGACCAATGATGGCCTGTCCTCCGCCTGCGCATCCAGCGGTTTGGCAACCACGCGGATGATGCGTGGGGTGATCACGTCCAATTCAAGCCGTTGCGCGGTAGCCGTCGGCGAACCGGCGAAATGCACGCGGACACCGTGGGCGGTACGGGCGTGCTGCACATCCTGCGCCATCGTTGGCACGACGTGGCCAACCCAAAAAAACAATACCAAAGACAGTAACGGCAATGTATCCCTCATGGTTCAATAATCAGTTGCTGGTAAGCTCCTGCAAACATAGGGTGGGCACGCAAAAAGGAAGGGGTCGTTTTGTCTCGACTTTAGGGCACTTTCGTCAACCAAATGGGCTTTTAAGGCCTATCAGGCATCTTTTCTGAACGACGACGGGGTCACGTCGTACAGTTCCTTGAAATACTTGCGGAATTGTTTCGGGTTGCCGAAGCCCACTTCATAGGCCACCTCCGCCACGTTCATCCCCGAAGTTTCGAGCAGTTTGGCCGCCCGGCGCAGGCGCGTGATCCGGATGAACTCGGATGGCGTGTGCCCCGAAAGGGTCAGTACCCGCTTATAGAGCGCCGCGCGGCTCACGTTCATCTCGGCCGCGAGTACCTCGACCGAGAAACCGGTATCGGCCATATGCCGTTCGGTGGCCCCTACCAGCATGCGCATGAACCGCTCATCGGCCGACTCCACGGCCGCTGCGGCAGGCCGCACGTCCAACCGCTTCTTGTAGGTCCGCTCCATGGAGTCGGTGTGTTTCAACGTACTCCACAGCTTGGTGCGCAACAGCGCGAAATTGAAGGGTTTGGTCAGGTAATCGGTCGCGCCGGCTTCGATGCCAGCCAGCTGCATGCCATCGTCGACCATCGCGGTAAGCAGGATCACGGGGATATGGCGTGTCCGGCTGTCGTGCTTGAGCCGCCTGCAGAACGCGATGCCATTTTCAAGGGGCATGCTCACGTCCGAGACGATGACGTCGGGATGGGTGGACAACGCCAGCGCCCAACCGGCCTGCGCATCGGGCGCCTCGAAGACCGCAAACGACTCCCGCAGGTTGTCCTTGAGGTAAAACCGGAAATCATCGTCGTCTTCCACGATCAACACGCGCTTTTTCCCGCCTTTCTTCGGGGGTACGGGCGGCGGCGGGGCCACCGTGGCCGTCTCACCGGGCGGTGAAAGCGGCAACACCACCGTGACGGCCGTTCCCCGATTCACCGCGCTTTCCACCGCGATGGTGCCGCCCAGCAACTGCACATACTCGTGGGTGATGGCCAAACCGATGCCACTGCCCTGGTTGAGGATACCTGCGGGGGCCTCGTGCTGGAAATAGCGCTCGAAAACCCGTTCCCGTTCCTCGGGCGGTATGCCGATGCCGTTGTCCTGCACGACCAATGTCACGGCCTCCTGGGCAAATGCGACCTCGACCGACACCCAACCACCGGCCGGGGTGAACTTGAAGGCATTGGACAGGAGGTTGAACAGGATCCGTTCAAGCTTGTCCGCGTCGAAACGGACGTGGCGATGCGTTTGGTCGATGTCGAAGCGGTAGGCGATGCGGCCGCTTTCGGCCAGGTCGTTGAACGACTCCAGGTGCTGCCGGATCGCGGCCGCGATGTCGCCCTGCGCCAAATCCGGCCGTAGCGCATGGGCATCCACCTTGCGGAAGTCGAGCAATTGGTTCACCAGGTTGAGCAGCCGCCTGGCGTTGCGCTGGATGAGGTCGAGGTGGCGCCGCCTCGACCCGTCCGGCTCGTCGGCCTGCAGCTTTTCGATCGGCGCCAGGATCAGGTTGATCGGCGTGCGGAACTCGTGGCTCACATTGGTGAAAAACCGGGTCTTCATGCGGTCGAGCTCAGCGACCTGGCGTGCTTCCTGGCGTTCCCGCTGGAGGGCAAAGCGCGTTTGCTGGCGGGTGCGCTCGATGTGCCTGACCAACAGGATCGCCCCCGCGAACAACACCAGATAGGCCACGTAGGCGTATGCGGTCTTCCAGAACGGCGGCGAAATGGCGATGCTGGCGAGCGTATAGGGCTCGCTCCACGTCTCGCCATCGGCCGACACGCGGACATTGAACCGGTAGCTGCCCGGATCGAGGTTCGTAAACACGGCCTTGCGGGTCTGGCGATCCAACGGCAGCCACGCGCCATCGAACCCGGCGAGCTGATAGGTAAAATGAACGCGGTCCTTGTTGAGGAAGTAGCGCGATGCGACCACGAACCCGACGGCATTCTGGTCGTGCGCAAGCGCGACGACCTGGCCGTCCAGCCATCGCTCCACCTCGGTGCTGCGGCCACCGAGCTGGAAATCGGTCAGCACGGGCCGCGGCAAGGCGGTGACGGGGTGCGGATGCCCGGGAGCGATGATGTTGAATCCCGATGGGCCGCCGAACAGCAACTCGCCCGTGGGCAACCGATAGGCCGCGTTTTCGTTGAACGTCGTGGCCTGCAGGCCGTCGCGGCGGTCGTAATTGGCGATCTGCCAGTTGGCCGAGCCGTCCACGCCGCCGCGTATGGCCGAAATCCCCTTGGCCGTGCTTACCCAGATCGTCCCTTCGTCGTCTTCCAGGATGGTCAATACCAGGTTGTCGGACAACCCATCCGACGCCTTGATCACCTCCCACGTGTCGGTCTCCGGCTCATACACGTTAAGGCCATCGTGCGTCGCGAACCAGAGGCGGCGCTGGCGGTCTTCCAGGATGTCCGTCACATTGTCATTGCTCAGGCCCGATGCCGCACCGTCGTTGGCCTTGATGGCCCGGTAGCTGCCGTCGGCATGGAGCACCTCCACGCCCGTGGCCGTACCGATCCATACCGCACCCGCGCGGTCTTCGGCAATGGCCGAAATGTAACGTGATGACGGGAACCCCGCACCGTCCGCGCCCACACGCGAAAACGTACCGGCCCGCTTGTCCATCAGGTTCAATCCGCCGGACAGCGTGCCTACCCAGAAACGGCCCCTCGAATCCTCGAAAAGCTCCCAGATGCTGTTATCGCTTACGCTACTGGCATCGGCCGGATCGTGCAGGTAGCGGACGAACCGCTTGCCATCGAACCGGTTGAGGCCACCGTGATAGGTGCCCACCCACAGCGTGCCGTCGTTGTCCAGCCAAAGGCTCACCACCACGTCACTGCCCAGACTGCCCGGATCCGCAGGGTCGTGCCGGTACTGCGCAAAGCGCTCGTTCCGCCGGTCGAAATGGAGCAGCCCGCCACCATTCGTGCCGATCCAGGCATTCCCGTCGCGATCGGCCACGAACCGGTTCACATCGCCAAACGGCAGGCTGCTCTTGGCGCCCGGGCGATGGCGGTATACGGGAAACTGGATCTGCTGCGGGTGATGGTAGCTCACCCCGCCCTTGAACGTGCCCACCCACATGATGCCATCCGCATCGCAGTGGAGCGCGGTAACGCTGTTGTTCCGGAGCGATCGATCGTTGGCTTCGTCATTGACCAGGTAGTCCACCCGCCCCTCGCGCATGTCCAAGAGGTTGACGCCGCCATGATCCGTCGCCACCCAGATGCGGCCAAGCCCATCCTGCATCACCTGGAAAATGATGTCGTTGTTGAGCCGCAACGCGCCCGAATGGGTGGCCAACCGCTGCGGTGCGCTTGCACCCCGCGGCCAATGGAAAAGCCCAATGGGCTTGCTTTTGGAATACAGCCACGGGCAGCCGTCGCGGTCGATGAAAAGCTGGTACCCATCGCTCCCGCCGGCCTCGCCGACGGCGAACGCGATCGACCGTTTCATGGCAAGCGTCCGTGCATCCCAAACCCGCACCTCGCCGAGCCGGTCTACCGTCCAGAGGTTCCCTTCGCGATCGGTCGCGATGCCGGTGGTCAGGGTCGGCGCCTCGGTCAGCTGCCGCGATATCCCTCCCTCGTACCGGTAAACCAGCCCACCCGGCAGCAAAAACCAAAAACACCCCTCACGGCCCCGCGCGATGGCGGTCACATCGCCCACGGGCAAGCCCAAGACGGTCAGTACGCTATCCACGTTGCGCATGAAGGATTGCCGTTGCGCGTCATAGATGGTCAAGCCCACGTGCGTCCTCACCCACAATCGGGCATCGGGCCCCAAATGCAGTTCGGTTATGCCGTTGTCTATCAAGCTGGCGGCGTTGTTCGGCTCGTTGCGGAACAATTTCACTTCATGGCCGTCGTACCGGTTGAGCCCGCTGGGCGTACCGAACCAGAGGAAACCATCGGCATCCTTCGCGATGGCCGTTACGTGGTTGTGCGAAAGCCCCTCATCGATACCGAGTTGCTGGAACTGGATGGCCTGGCCATGGGCACCCGCAACGGGTGCAATGGCCAACAGGACGATCGATATGGTGATCCAGCGGTTCGACATCGGTCAATGTATCGTGGTGTTTGCCTCAAACTTACGGTTTTTTTATGAAATGCCATGCACCCCAACCACCCTCCGCTGGGCGATTATTTCATTTTTTTCGTATGTTTGGCCGAACTGATTAGGCTATGTGGCGTGTATTCTTAGGCTTGTTTCTCGTGGGTTGGTATAGCTTGCCACGCCAAGTGCTGGCACAGCCCATCCAGTTCCAACACCTGAGCGTGGAAGACGGATTGTCGCACAACCACATCACGGCGATCGTCAAAGACGAACGCGGCTTCATGTGGTTCGGCACCCCGGCGGGCCTGAGCCGATACGATGGCCACGAGGTCAAGGTGTTCCGGCATACCGCGAATCGTCCGAGCAGTTTGGCGGACAACGATGTGCTCGCGCTATTCAGCGGCCCCCATGGAAAATTATGGGTAAAGACGAAGCTCGGCATCCATGTTTTCGATAGCGGCCAGGAGCGGTTCGTGCGCAACGGCGATAGTGTCTTGCACGCACTCGGGCTGCCCGCCACCGAAATCCTCGACATGCGGCGCAACCACCTTGGCCAATGCTGGATCTTGCAGCGCGGCGGCGTACTTTCCTGTTACCGCGAAAAGGACAGCACCGTTTCCGAGATCTCGGCTTCAAACGCCGAAGGGCCGATCACCGGCATCGCACTGGACAGGGCTGGACGGGCATGGGCAGTCAATCAACGTGGCACGATCCGCCCGATCGGCAACAAGGCGTCGCTTGCCTACCAGCTGCCCGATGAGGCCCTCGTGAATCCGAACGGCACGGACTTCAGGCTCTTCATGGATAGCAAAGGCCGTCCTTGGGTTTACGCCGCCGAGCTGCCCATGGGCGTATACTGGTGGCCAGACCCGAACGGCCGCCACACGCACCTGGCAACGGCATCCAAGGGCATGTGGATGAACAACCAGCTGATTTTCGGGATCGCCGAGGACCCGGCGGGCAATATCTGGATCGCCACCGATCATGGGGGCATCAACCTGATCGACCCGAAAACGCGCCAGGTCTCCTACCTGCTGCACGACAAAAACGATGACCGGACGATAAGCCAGAACAGCAGCATGGCGATCCATTGCGATCGCGAGGGCATCATGTGGATCGGCACGTTCAAGCGCGGGGTCAGCTACCACCACCCGCACCAGCTGCTGTTCGCGCTGTACCAGCGGCAACGCGGGCAGGGCCAATCGGCATTGCCGTTTGACGACATCAACCAGCTGCTGGAAGATCCGAAGGGCAACGTCTGGATCGGCACGAATGGTGGCGGGCTGGTTTACTTCGACCGCAAGGCCGAACGCTTTACCCAATACCGGCACGATCCGGCCGATCCGCAAAGCCTGGGCAGCGACGTGATCGTCAAACTTTTCCTGGATCGCGACAACGTGCTGTGGATCGGCACCTACCACGGTGGGCTCAACCGGTTCGACGGGAAGCACTTTACGCGGTATACCCACGACCCGAACGATCCGCGAACCATCTCCGACAACAGCGCGTGGGAAATCCATGAGGATCGGCAGGGTCGGTTCTGGGTGGGCACCTTGCGGGCCGGCCTGAATCGATTCGATAAAAAGACCGGACGATTCGACCGGCTGGGGGTTGGCGAAAACGGTTTTACCGCGTCGGCATACATATCGGATATCGCCGAGGACAATGCCGGCCGCCTGTGGTTCGGTACCGCTTCGGGCGTCGAGATCCTCCAGCCGGACGGGACCGTGCGACGCATCACGTACCAAGACGACAACCCGGCCGGGCTCGGCAACGACCACGTCAACGCCATCCTGCAAGACCGCAGCCAGCGCATCTGGATCGCGACACGCGACGGCCTGAGCCTATACGACGCACGCACCGATTCGTTCCGCGTGTTCCGCACCTCCGAAGGGCTGGTGGACAATACCGTGATGGCGGTGGTCGAAGACCACAGCGGTGCCATTTGGGTCACCACCGCAAGGGGGATTTCGGCCGTCCGGGAGACCGCCCCCGGCTCGGGCCAGTGGCGGTTCTGGAACTACGACCACCGTGACGGGCTCCAGGGCGATGGATTCAATGAAGATGCGGCCTGTGTACTCGCGACCGGCGAACTGCTTTTTGCGGGCCCGTCCGGATTCAATGTCGTCGATCCGGCGCACATCCAATCGTCGCCCACGAGTCCCGTGGCGCCCGTGCTCACCGATTTCCAGTTGTTCAACCGCAGCGTGGATCCCGCCGAATGGCTGGGCCGCGAACGGATCGCGCTGTCGCACGATGAGCAGGTGGTTGGGTTCGTCGTCGCCTCCCTGTATTTCCGCAACCAGGATCGGGCCCATTTCAGGTACCAGTTGGATGGTTTCGACCCAGGTTGGATGACCATGGATCGCCGCACACGCACGGCCAGTTTTACCAACCTGGATCCCGGCGACTACCGGTTCCGGGTGATGGTATCGGAAGACGGCGAGCATTGGAGCGAACCGTTTACCTTGGCGGCGCTGACCGTATCGCCGCCCTTCTGGAAAACCGGCTGGGCCTACACCGCCTATTTAATCGGTTTCGTCGCTGTCATCCTCTCCATCCGGCACATCGAGCGCACACGCGAAAAGACCCGCTTTGCCCTGCAACGGGAGCGTCAGGAAGCACGCTCCAAGCTGGATAACGTACTCAAACAGAAAGCGACGCTCGAACAGGCCAACAGGAAGAAACTGGAGGTCTTCCCGACCGAAAAGCCCGTGCTCTCCATCGACGAACAATTCCTGCGGAAAGTGCTCGATACGGTGGAGAACCACTTGGGGAATTCCGATTTTTCGGTCGAGGTGCTGGCAGATGCCATGCATGTAAGCCGCGTGGCGCTATACAAGCGCTTGGTTACGCTCACCGGGCACACGCCTTCCGAGTTCATCCGGAACATCCGCTTGCGGCGCGCGGCACAGCTGTTGGAGCAATCGGGGCTCACGGTATCCGAAATCGCGTATGAGGTGGGCTTCAGCAATCCCAAGCAATTCAGCGGCTATTTCAAGCAGCTGTACGGCGTGGTGCCGTCGGCCTACCGGAAGTGACCCGCACCGATCGGCTCATCGGGCGTGGAACCGACGCAGCTGTTCCCGGATATAGTTGCCCGCGGGCGTCAACCGGTTCGCCTCCCATCCGCCCGATGCAGGTGTCCCGGGCAGGAGTATGGCCGTCGTTTCGTTCTTGTCCGTCAGGTTCCAGTTCACCCAGCTGAGCTGGTTCGCCTCCATCCAGTCCATCCAGCGCGCCGTCTTTTCCGGATCGAAAACACCATCGCCGTTTGATTCGCCTACCCCCCACTCGGTCACGAACAGCGGTATGCCGAGCCGAAGCGCCGTTTCCGCTTTTTCGCGCAGCTCGTCTTGATGGTAAGGGTCGCTGGCATAGAAATGAAAGGCGTAGGCGATGTTGTCGAATCCGGTGATGGGTTCCTTGGCCGCCACGTCAACATCCTGGGCCCAATGCGGGCTACCCACCACGATCAGGTTCTCGGCATCGTGCCTGCGGATCTCGGCGATCACTTCCATGGCATACGACCTCACGGTCGGCCACGATTGCCGTTCGGGTTCATTCCAAATCTCGTAGATGATGTTCGGCGTCCCCGCATAGTGCCGCGACATTTCCGAAAAGAAGGCCTTGGCCTGCACGACATTCCGGTCGGCATGGTGATCGTGCCAATCGATGATGACGTAGATGCCGCGCGCGATGGCGTGGTCGGCAACCCGCCTGATCAGTGCGACCTGCTCCTCGGGCTGCTGCAGGTATCCGCCGTCGGGTTCGATGGCCATCGATAACCGGACCAGCGAGACCTTGAAATCGGCTACCAACCAATCGAGCACCTGCTTATTGTAGTATTTTTTTCCCTCCCATATGCTCCATGAGAAGCTTACTCCGCGCAATTGGGGGGGCGCGCCGTGCCGGTCGATGATGCGATTGCCCTCGGTTTTCAAAAAGCCGTGGTTTGCCACGTGACTTTGCGCGTCGCGATCATCGGTATGGCAGGCGAAAAGCCCGGAGCACAATACCAGGCAGATAAGGGCATACAGTGCATTCATAGTCGGTCAACTTATCGAACGTAAAACTATCGTTATGAGCCGTAAATGAATGGGCCGTTTTGTTATGGAATGCTGGCCTTTTTGTTAACCGGCCTCCCATGGGCATCGATGCGTATTCGGCTTCGTTAACCAAATGGACCTTATTTGTTAACATATCCGCCCCTTGCCGTGCGGCAGGACACCGTATTTTTGGCTCCATAAAACCAATGCACGGCCGCTTGCGGTTGCTTATGTTATGATGAAAGATCCATTCGCTTACGCCATCGTTGCGCATCTTGCAGGCACGCTCCCGTTGCACGGAGCAGGCCGGAAAGTTGACCGGGTTGTTGGCCGTACCGGTTTTTCGTGGCATATTTGCCAGCCTCGCCGGCTACCCGGGAATGGATGCGACATCCGGGGCGACACACTGCCGCTAAGAAAAACGAAAGATAATGATGCAATGACCAATTTAATTTCAAGACTATGGTAGAAAATCGATGTTTACTCAAATTCGCGGGCTCGGCGCCCTGTATACGCAGGACGCTGCAGCTCGCACTGGGATGCTCGGTATTGAGCCTATCGGCGCCCACCCCCTCTTCGGCCCGCCCGGGCCACGCCATTGCGCGCGCGCAGCAACAGACCGTGGGCGGCAAGGTCGTCGACGGATCGGGCGTGCCGCTATCGGGCGTGACGGTCACCGAAAAGAACACGACCAACTCGACCAACACCGACGCGGACGGCCTGTTCAGGTTGGAGGTGTCCTCGGGCAACGCCATCCTGGTGTTCACCTCCATCGGCTTCGCGCCGCAGGAAGTGTCCGTGTCGGGCCGGAACACGCTCTACGTCACCCTGGCCGATGGCATGAACACGCTCGAGGAGCTCGTGGTGGTGGGCTACGGCACGCAGAAAAGGAAGCTCACCACCGGCGCCATGCTGCAGGTGAAGGGCGACGACATCCAGAAGCTCAGCACCACCAACGTGGTCAATGGGTTGCAGAGCCAGTCGCCTGGCGTGCAGATCACACAGAGTTCCGGAATGCCCGGACAAGGGTTCAAGGTGAACATCCGCGGCATCGGCACCATACACGATTCCAACCCGCTGTACGTGATCGACAACGTGATCGGCGGAGACATCAATGCGCTCAGCCCCTCCGACATCGAATCGATAGACATCCTCAAGGACGCCGCGTCGGCCGCCATCTATGGTGCGCGGGCGGCCAACGGCGTGGTGTTCGTAACCACCAAGCAAGGCAAGGCTGGCAAAATGACCGTCAACTACGACAACTTCTACGGCTGGCAGAATGCCTACCGGATGCCGTCGTTGCTCACGGCCAAGGAATACATGGCCATCCAGGACGAACGGATGTTCAACGAGGGCCTCGCTCCCTACGATTGGGCGGGCCTGATCCCCAACCAGTACCAACAGATCCAGGACGGTACCTGGAACGGCACCGACTGGCTTCGCGAAATCCACCAGGACAACGCCGTGACGCAGAGCCACGCGTTTAACCTGACCGGCGGGACCGCCCAGTCCAAGTTTGCCATGGGGTATTCGTCGGCATCGCAGGATGGCATCTTCGGCAAGCCCGTGCAGGCCCACCTGAACCGCCACACCTTCCGCATCAATTCAGACCACGTGGTGCTGAAGAACGACGATTTCGACATCCTGAAAATCGGCCAGAACCTGACCTATACCTACCGGGTGAACTCGGGCCTCGGTATCGGCAACATCTACTGGAACGACGTGCACAACATGCTGGTGGGCAATCCGTTGATGCCGGTCTATAACAGCGACGGCAACTACTACGACCACGCGAGCAAAATCGCAGACGGCTGGACACTCGACGGCGCGACCGCCAACCCCGTGGCCGACATGGTGTACCGGCGCGGCCAGAACCGCAGCAAAAGCCACTCGCTGTTCGCCAATGCCTATGCGGAAATCCAGCCGATCAAGGACCTCCGCATCCGCAGCAGCTTCGGGTACCGGCTGGGCGCTTCGTCCTACCGTTCATACACCCCGGCGTTCCGGCTATCCACCACGTCCATCAACGACATCGATGACATCTCGCAAAACCAGGGCCTGGGCTACAGCTGGCTGTTGGAGAATACCATATCGTATCAGCGCACCGTGGGCGACGGCCACCAGTTCGACGCGGTCGTCGGGCAATCGATCGAAAAGGGCGGCATCGGCGAAGACCTGAGCGTAACGTCATCCAACTCGTCGTTCCCGGGCATGTGGTCGCACGCGTGGATCAGGAACGCGCAGGGTTACGATGGTTTCATGCCCACCGTCGGCGGCGTGCACTGGCCGGAGTATGCCTTCAGCTCGGCGTTCGGACGCGTAAGCTACAACTACAAGGAGAAATACATGGCGTCCGCGATCATCCGGACGGACGGTTCGTCCAATTTCGCCCGCGGGCACCGCTGGAGCTATTTCCCCTCGTTCTCGGCAGGCTGGAACGTGACCAACGAGGATTTCATGGCATCCGCTTCCGATTGGCTCAACTTCCTGAAACTGCGGGCGAGCTGGGGCCAGAACGGCAACGCGAACATCCCCAACTTCCAGTACGTGGCCACCATTGCCATCGATCGGCAGAACGGCTACTATTTCGGCAACCAGAAGAACACGCTGCTGAATGGCGCGTTTCCCGACATCCTGCCCAACCCCTTGGTGAGCTGGGAGACTTCCGACCAGCTGAACGTGGGCCTCGACGCGCGTTTCGCGCGTGACCGGTTCGGTTTGGTGGTCGACTGGTACCGCAAGACCACCATCGATTGGTTGGTGCAAGCGCCGGTGTTGGCCATCTTCGGCACCGATGCACCGTTCATCAACGGCGGTGACATCGAAAACCAAGGGGTCGAACTGGGCTTGAACTGGAACGAAACCCGGGGCGATTTCACCTACGGCATCAACCTCAACGGTGCCTACAACCGCAACCGCGTAACGCGCATCGCCAATGCCGAGAAGCTCATCAATGGCAATGCCAACGTGCTGAGCCAAGGCACGACCCCGATGTACCGTGCGCAGGAAGGTTATCCCGTGGGGTACTTCTGGGGGTTCAAGACCGACGGCATCTTCCAGAATGATGCCCAGATAGCCGAATACCGCTCGCGGGGCCATGGCGTATTGTCCACGGCCCAGCCGGGCGACGTGATCTTCGTGGACACGAACGGCGATGGCTTCATCACCGAAGCCGACAAGGTGCAGATCGGCAACCCGCATCCCGATTTCACGGCCGGGCTGAACCTGTCGTTCGGCTACAAAGGCATAGACCTCATCGTCTCCGGCTTCGGTTCGTTCGGCCACCAGATCGCCAAGTCGTACCGTTCGTTCGCCGACAGCCCCCTGCAGAATTACACCACCGAGGTCTTCCAGCGGTGGCACGGCGAGGGCACGTCCAACCGCTACCCACGCATCACCAACGGCAGCCATACCAACAACCAGTACATCTCTGACATCTACGTCGAGGACGCCGACTTCTTCAAGATCCAGAACATCACGCTGGGTTACAGCCTGAAGTCCGCATTCCCGAACCTACCCGTGGGCAATGCGCGGCTGTTCGTAACGGCACAGAACCTCCATACCTTCACGAACTATTCCGGCATGGATCCCGAGATCGGCTACGGCGACGAGCAGGGCTGGGTATCGGGCGTAGACCTGGGCTTCTACCCCAGCGCCCGCAACATCCTGATTGGTTTAAACGTCAACTTTTAACACGATACAGATGAAGAAGATCATATACATCACCGCCCTGGCGTTTACGGTTTCCGGCTGTGACGACTTCCTGGACACGGTGAGCTACGACAAGAAGAACACCGGCAATTTCCCGCTGAACGCGGCCGATGCCGAACAGATGATCACGGGGATCTATTCCACGTTCAGCGCGGCGATATCCAACGCCGCCAACACGCATTTCTACGCCGCGGAGCTGGCCTCCGACGACCGATTCGGTGGCGGCGGCGAAAACGACCGCGACATGCACGGCCTGGATCACCTGATGAATACACAGCCCGACCGTTTCAACACCTATTGGAAGGCGCGCTATCAGGGCATCTTCCGCGCCAACACGGCCATTGCGACCATCGACAACGTCACGCAGTGGAATAGCGAGAGCCAGCGCAACCAACTCCTGGGCGAAGCGCATTTCCTTCGGGCCCTGTTCTATTTCGAACTCTCGCAGCACTTCGGTGAAGTGCCGCTCGTGATTTCGCCCGAGGCCGAAAACATCCCGAAATCGCCGGCCGCCGAAACGTATGCCCAGATCGGCCATGATTTGCAGCAGGCGATCTCGCTCATGCCCGCGGTACCCTATACGAGCGTACCGTCTGGCCATGCCACCCGATGGGCGGCACAAGCGCTCGCCGCGCGCGTGTTCCTGTTCTATACGGGCTATTACGAGCAAACGTCCCTGCCGGCGGCGGGCGGCGAGGCCATCGGCAAACAGCAAGTGGTGGGCTGGCTCAACGAATGCATCAGCGGCAGTGGCCACGACCTGGTGGGCGATTTCCGCGCGCTGTGGCCCTACACGAATGAACATACCGGCAAGGACTACGACGCCACGCCGGGCGAAAATGTGACCTGGGCGGGCGACGGCAACCGGGAAACGGTATTCGCCGTCAAGTTCGGTACGCTGGTGGACTGGGGCAACGACTACACGTTGGGCTACTCCAACCAGTACGTCCTGCATTTCGGCCTGCGTTCGAACAACGGCCAGGCCAACACCTTCCCCTTCGGGCAGGGTTGGGGAGCCGGCCCGGTGAACACCAACCTGTGGAACCAGTGGCGCACGGCCGAACCCACCGACATCCGGCGCACGGCTTCCATCATGAACGCCGAGACCGACGTGGACGGCTACATCTACGGCGCGGATGCCCAGATGGAAGAAACCGGCTTCTGGCAAAAGAAATACATCCCGATCACGGCCTACCGCGACGGCAGCCTCCTGCCGTCGTATGCCATCATCAGCGATGCGGCCCCCACCGACTACCAACTGGCCCATACGCAAGACCTGGTCCTGATCCGGTTTGCCGACGTGCTGCTCATGCATGCCGAACTGGCCGAGGACGCCACTTCGCTGAACAAGGTGAGAACCCGGGCCAAATTGGGCAATGTGCCGTACTCATTGGCCGCGCTCAAGCGCGAGCGCCGGTGGGAGCTTGCCTTCGAGGGGTTGCGCTACTTTGACCTGATGCGCTGGCATGACGCCGCCGATGCGCTGGCCGCACAGGAAGGCGTAGCGATCAAGAACAAAGGGGTGGATACGCAGATGCGCGGCTTCGGTGGCGGCTACCGGGCCCGGTACCAGGCCACGGGCGGGTTTTGGCCCATCCCGAACAACGAGATCCTGCTCTCGGACGGCGTGCTCACGCAAAACGCGGGCTGGGGAACACCAGAGGCCGAATTTCCAGGATGGTAATATTGAAAATGGATAACAACATGAAAACAAGGATAAGGAATTGGTCGATGGGCGCAGCGCTGGCGATGGTCGCGTTGCTCGCTTGCGAACCCGTGGAAGACCGCATGGAGATGGGCGGAGCCATTACCGCCGAACAGCTCGACGTGTTGGCGACCCCCATCGTGGTCAACGGCAAAAACTCGAACCGGGTCGCGTTGGACAACAGGAGCCCGGTACTCTCGTGGTGGGATTTCGGGGTGGGCACCACCCAGCGGAAAACCGATACGGTGCTGTTGGTCGTTACCGGTGAAAACGAGATCATCTTCAACGGGCTGAACCCCAACGGCACCAAAATCAGCAAGACGCTGAACGTGACGGTCGACGAGCTGACATTCCCCGTGCCGCTGGAGTGGGGCATGCTCACCGGCGGTTCCGAAAAAGAGTGGGTATGGGACGAAACCCAACCCAAGGTGTGGGGCAACGGCGGCTACATGGGAAGCAGCAAACCCGAATGGTGGACCCTCGAAGTGCATGAAATCGACGGCCAGGCGGCCAACGAAGGTGCCGGTGCCAAAATGGTGTTTTCGCTGCGCGGGGCCACGCTTACCAAGGTGAAGTCAAACGGCCAGACCGAAACCGGTTCGTTCTCGTTCGACATGAACAAGAAAATCACCTTGGACAACGGCACCGTTTGGGCCACGGGCAAACTCACGACCCGCGGCGTGACGGTACTTTGCGGCAAATCGCCCAACGAAGGCGGGGCGCCCGTGTATGAATACGACATCCTGCTGCTCAATGACGGCAAAATGGCGCTGAGCTACCCCGAACCGGGCGTGGGCCCCTGGGGAACCGCGTGGTTCTGGATGTTCCGGGCGGCAGACTGAAGGCGCTTGAAGAGCCTTCCTTAACATCGGCAAGTCGCCCGCGCGTTGCATAAGCCGCGGGCGACTTGCCGATGTTTGCCGTTCCATACGACCGTGCAACAGCCATGCAAATCATCCCCTTGTTTCCGAATCCGCGTTTTCAGGCCAAATCAATCGATAGCGTAAAATTGCGTGCGCCCGCCAAAAGCTGGCCGATTATTGCGAAATAATGCGTAACATTGCCTCACTAGGCAATTTGACACAGCGCCCCATGCGGTTAGACCAACAGAATGAAACAGAGACATTGCAGCAATTGCGGCTGGGCAACCATCGGGCATTCGAGGTGTTGTTCCACCGTTACAAGGCCCGGTTGGCCGCCAACCTGCTGCGCATCCTGAAATCGCAGGAGTTGGCCGAAGAGATCCTCCAGGAGCTGTTCCTGCGCATCTGGCAACACCGCGACCGGATCGATCCGGAACAGTCGTTCAGCGCCTACCTGTACCGCATCGCCGACAACCTGGTGCGCGACCTATTCCGCAAGGCCGCGCTCGATCACCGCATGCGGCTGCACATGGCAAAAGCGCTCGACGAAACCTATTCGCACATCGAGGAACTGATCTTTGACGAGGAAAACAAGGGAATCCTGCACGAGGCCATCGAACGGTTGCCGCCACAGCGGCAACAGGTGTTCAGGCTGTGCAAACTCGAAGAGAAAAGCTATGCCGAAGCCGGTGCGGAACTGAATATCTCGCCCGGAACGGTGCATGACCACGTCAAGAAGGCGAACGCGTTCCTGCGCGACTATTTCATGCGACGCCCAACCATCACGTTCGTCTTGTTTGCGCCTGCGCTTACCGCATTGCTTTAGGGCGCGTCCAAGCAACTTCTCCCCTCCGGGCTTTCGCCCTTTTTCACTTTTTTCACTTTTTTCACCCGATGAGCACCCCGATTATCCCCGCCGTCCGTATTAGTGATAAAAAGGACGCGTGGAGAATCACGAGCACATACGTAAACTATTCGACAAGTACATCAGCGATGACCTGACCGACGCCGAATTCGACCAGCTATTGGCCTACGTCGACAGTGCCGAAGCCGACGGTGCGCTAAGCCGCCTGATCCAGGCGGAAGTGGGCCGACGGGATACCGCCATCGACAGCCAGCACATCGACGAACTGACCGGCAACGTGGAAAAACGCTTGTTCGCCAAGACGAGGCCGCCCAAGCGATTCATCGGTTTCCGGTTCGTGGCGATCGCCGCCTCGCTGTTGGTGTCGATGACCACCGCGTGGTTCTTCCTTTGGCCAACCAAGACCGAACCCATCGATTACACCAGCCCGCGCGATGGCCACGCCACGCTCACGCTAGCCGACGGCACTACCGTGGAATTGAGTTCGGAGCATGGCGGGATTGTCGTGAAGGACGGGATCACTTACCCTGACGGTAGTTTGGTCATGGATAACGAAGAATTGAACATGGAGAATGAAAGGCCTGCCCTTAATTCAATAACCACCCCCAAGGGCGGCACGTATTCGGTGACCCTGCCCGACGGCAGCACCGTGCGGTTGAATGCGGCGTCAACCATCACCTACCCCAACCGCTTCGACGCCCATCAACGGAAAATCCTGTTGGAGGGTGAGGCGTTTTTCGATATCCGACCCGCGCCCGAGGGCAACGTGCCTTTCGTCGTCGCGACGAAAGGCCAAGAGGTGACCGTACTCGGCACGACGTTCAACATCGCGGCTTATCCCGACGACGACGCGAAGACCACGCTGCTGACCGGATCGGTCAAGGTGGAAAGCACGTCCGAAAACCGCGCCTCGGTTACGCTGCGCCCCGGCGAACAGGCCGTCTTGGCGGCCGGTACGTTCACGAAACGCGCGGTAGCGCTGGCCGACGAGGTGGCCTGGCTCGACAACCGGTTCAGCTTCCAGGACAAAACGCTGGAGGAGGTACTCAAGGAGGTGGGCCGGTGGTATGACCTGCAGATCCATTACGACGGCGCCGCGCCGCAGACGATCTTTTACGGGGGAGCGCCGAGGGAAGCGCGCCTCTCGACCATCTTGCAACTGCTGGAAAGCGCAGAAATCACATTCGACGTGCTGGAAGGGCGCCGGTTGGTGATCACCGACCGACGCGGATCGGACAGCCCTTGACAACATATCCAAAAACCAGATCAAACGTTATGAAGAGCATGAATACGTCTTGAAAAGAACAGGGAAGCGTTGTACCGCTTCCCTGCATAAACGTCGGATAAACTCGGATTATCCCCTGCGAAAAGAATAAAGCGACTTTCTTTATCCAACCCAGACAAACTCGAGACTGCGAATCCGGGTTTGTCGTAAACGACAAAATTAATGAAGAGATTTATCAAATACCAATGCGGTAGGCAAAAATCCGTTGGTATTTCAAGCGCATTGTTAGTTATGAAAATAACTTCCTTTTTGATGTTGATCTGTTGCTTCCACCTTTCCGCCCATACGCTCGCCCAGACGATCACCTTGAAGGGACGGAACCTCACCCTGCACGAGGTGTTCGCGGCGATACGGCAACAGACCAACTACGAAGTAGCCGCCAATAGGGAGTGGATCGCGCAAGGTTCGCGCGTTTCGATCTCCGTGAAGGAAATGCAATTGGCGCCGTTCCTGGCCATGGTGTTGAAGGACCAGCCCCTGGATTTCAAGATCAACGACAAGATGATCATCCTCTACCGGAAAAAGGGCGATGGTGCGGTAGCGCACGCCGAGTACGCCCGGCAGACCCAGGCAACCGACATCACCGGAACGGTCAGGGACCAAACCGGAAAAGCGTTGCCGGGCGTATCCGTACGGGTGCTCAACACAAACGCAGGCGCACAGACCGACGGCAACGGGCATTTCCAGCTCAAACAGGTGGCCACCGGTGCCCGGCTTGAGTTCACCAGCTTGGGCTACAGCAGCATGCACGTGGCCATCCGTTCCGTAGACAACCAGCTGGACGCGCAGGTGGAAGAAGACGCGTTGGCAGAAAACCTGTACACGACGCGCAGCGCGGCCGGGCTATCGCTCAGCGTGGTCATGGAAGAGCGCTTCAGCGACCTCGACGAGGTGGTGGTGGTGGGCTACGGTACCATGCGCCGCAGCGACATGACCGGGGCGATTTCCAGCATCAAGGGCGAAACCCTGGTGCAGGCACCGCCGAATTCCATCCAATCGGCGCTGTCCGGGCGGATCCCGGGCGTGACGATCTCGCCCTCCGACAATGCACCCGGCGCGGGCCTGAACGTATTGATCCGGGGCGGCAACACGCTCACCGGCGGCAACCAACCGCTGTATGTCATCGACGGTTTCCCCCTCCTGCCCGACCAGGTGTCAAGCGCGGCAGAGATCCCGGCAAATCCCCTTTCGGACATCAGCCCCGAGCACATCGCCAGCATCGAGGTGTTGAAAGACGCGTCGGCCACGGCGATATACGGCGCGGCGGGCTCGAACGGGGTGATCCTCATCACCACCAAATCAGGCAGCGCCAAGGCACAGATCGACGTATCGGCCAATAACTCGCTTTCCAGGCTGTCCAATGTGCCGCATGTGCTCACACCCGAGGAATTCGTGAACTACAAGGTGGACATGGGCCTGGCAGAGCTCTACTACCCCAGCAACACGATGGAGACCAACACGGCCAACCTCCGCAACTGGAAGCAACGGCGTTATGAATTCTACAACAACCCGAACGCCTACAAAGGCAGCCAATGGCTCGACGAGATCAGCCGGACGGCCAATACGGCCAACGTGGACATAGGCTTCTCCAACACCAGCCGCGACAAGACCTTCAATTACCGCGTCGGGGTTGGATTGTTCGACCAGGAAGGCGTGATCATCAACACGAGGTTCCAACGGCAGAACCTGAACGTGAACCTGAACCAAAAGGTGGGCAAGCGCATCGATATCGGCGGCAACCTCATCATGTCAAAAGCGGTGAGGAAAGGGATCGTCGACCCGTGGAGCTCTTCGGCCACGGTGAAGCGTTCGCTGATGGCCAACCCCTTCCAGCCCCGCGAGTGGAGCCGGGTGCGCGACGGCGAGATAGACGACCCCATGCTTTACGAATGGACGGCCGACAACATCCTGCATACCGTGAACCTGCTCGACAACGACAACCAGGAAAGCCGGTTGCTGGCCAACCTCAACCTCACCTATCGCATCACGCCAGACCTGCTGTTCAACACCTCGTACGGCACGAACCGACGCCTGGAGGACAAAAGCACGTTCAAGTCGCCCGAACTGCATGTCTACGCGGGGCAGGGCGGCATCGCCGAATTCGTGAACAGGCGCTACGACAACTGGGTGTACCAGGGCCGGTTATCCTACGATAAGCAGTTGGGCAAACATTCGCTCAACGGAACCGCCGTATTCGAGGCCAAGCGCAATACCAGCAAGTATTTCGCGGCCGCGGTGCAGAAATTCCAGGAATCCGAACGTGGCATCTGGGACCTGTCCACGGCCACCGAGGCCGTGTTGCCATTGGCCAACCTGCTGGAGGAAGACGCCATGCTCTCCTACCTGGGTCGCCTGTTCTACGGATACGACGGCAAGTACTTGCTCACCGCCTCGCTGCGCGCGGACGGCACGTCGAAATTCGGCGACAACAACAAATGGGGTACCTTCCCTTCGGTGGCGCTGGCATGGGTGGCGTCAAACGAACCCTTCCTGCAGGACGTGGATTTCCTCTCCCACCTGAAATTGCGGCTTTCGTACGGCGTCACCGGCAACAACCAGATCGGCAACTACCGTTCGCTCTCGCAGCTCGGCTCGGTGAAATACCCGTTCGGGAGCGACCTCTCGGTCGGGTTCGTGCATGGCTCGATCGCCAACAAGGACCTGAAATGGGAAAAGACGGCGCAATACAACATCGGCTTGGATGCCAACTTCTTCAGCAACCGGCTGCAATTGACCGCGGAAGCCTACGAAAAGCAGACCACCGACCTGCTGCTCGAGGTGCAGATCCCGATGACGTCCGGCTACTCGACCGCCGTGCAGAACGTGGGCTCGATGCGCACGCGGGGCTATGAAATCGGCCTGAGCAGCGTCAATATCGACCGTGCGTTCAGATGGAGCACCTCCTTTACCTTTTCGGCCTACCGAACCAACATCGTCAGCCTGGGCGACAAGCAGGAAATGGGCTTCCTGAACAACATCTATTGGGGCATGAGCAACAACATCTTGCTGCGCGTGGGCGAGCCGGTGGGGCTGTTCTACGGTTACATCGAAGACGGCGTGATGAACAGCGGCACGGAAATAGCCAACAGCCCCGACCAGAGCGGCGTGCTGGGAAACGACCTCGGCCAGTCCAAGTATGTCGACGTGAACCAGGACGGGCGCATCACTGAGGCCGACAAGGTGCCGATTGCGCGCACGGTACCCGACTTCACCGGCGGCATGGGCAATGAATTCGCCTACAAGAATTTCGACCTCGTGGTGTTCGCGCGCTGGAGCGTCGGCAACGACGTCATCAACGGCAATACCTCGCACATGACCGAAAACTACAAGAACTGGAACACCATCCCCGCGATCGCGCACAACGTCTGGTCGCCCCTGAACCCGCACAACAACAGCGTGGGCATGAACAACAACTTCTGGCTCACCGATATGCGCAGCAGCCTGGTCGAGGATGGCTCGTTCCTGAAGATCGATTACATCACCCTGGGCTACACGTTGCCGCAAAAGCTGACCGATCGCCTGCGGGTATCGCGCTTCCGGGTGTTCGCGCGCGCCAACAACCCGTTCATATTCACGCGGTATACCTGGTTCGATCCCGAGGTAAGCACCGGATGGGGCACCGTGGCCCAGGTGGGTCCCGGGGTGGACCTGAGCTCGTACCCCCGTACCAGCGGCATGGATTTCGGACTGAACGTGACCTTTTAACGACCATCATGAAACATTCAACGACATACGATATGACAAGGACGATCAACGCTTACGCAAAACGCATCGGATTGATGGTGCTGGGTGCCGTGTCGGCTTTCGCCTGCGGCGAGAAATTCCTTGCGGAGGTGCCCGCTTCGATGGGCGCACCCGAAAACTTTTACCGGAACGCCACGCACGCGGTACAGGCCGTGACCGGCGTGTACGACGGGCTGCAACCCCTCGTGGCGGGATCCAACGGGCCCATCCAGCTTTCGCTGGCCACCGACATCATGCGCGGCAACCAATGGGGGGGCACTTCCGGGTTGCGGGCCTACATCATCTCGCCCGACGAGACGATCATCGCCGATTATTGGCGCCAGCACTACTACGCCATCAAGAATGCCAACACCGCCATCGAGAACATCCCCGGGATCGACATGGACGAGGCACACAAGAACGAACTGGTCGGCGAGGCCCGCTTCATCCGCGCGTTGCTGTACTTCAACCTGGTGCGCACGTTCGGCGCGGTACCCTACGTGACCGCCGAGTTCACCTCGCTCAAGGAACTCCACGTGGCCCGGACGGAGGTGGCGACCATCTACGACGGTATCGTAGACGACCTGAAGTTTGCCATCGAATACGTGCCCCGCAAGCGGGCGCTCGGGGCCTACGACGGGCGGGCGCGGAAAGAGGCCGCGGAAGGGCTCTTGGCAAAGGTGCTCCTAACCCGTGGCAGCATGGAGAAACGCGACGGGCGGGGCGACGGCATGGCCTACTTCACCGAGGCGGTGACCTATGCCCAGCGCGTGATGGAATCGGGAACATACCGGCTCTGCCCCTACTTTCCCGACGCGTTCATCCGCGACAACAAAAACAACGACGAGATCCTCTTTGACGTGCAGTTCAAATCGGGTGGTCTGGGCGAGGGCAATTACCTGGGCATGGGCTACGGGCTCATGGGACCCGAACAGTATGGCGGATCGTGGGGCACGCTGCACTCCACCCGGTATTTCCACCTGATGTACGAACCCACCGACACCGTACGCCAGGAATGGACGACCACCCAGGTGACCGTGGCCACGCGCGACGTGAACGGCAACACGGTGGCCTATATCAAGAACGACCGGGGGCCGGAAACCAACGAGCGCTGGAAGATCGGCAAGTTCCGCCGATACCCGATCCGCGGTTCGTTCACCTTCAGCGACCACGACATCAACTGGCCGTTCCTGCGCTACGCCGAAATCCTGCTAATCTATGCCGAGGCCAAAAATGAAGCGGATCGCGGTGCCCCGGCCTCGCAGACGCTGGCGGCATTGAACGAACTGCGCTGGCGCGCGCGCCACGTAAACAAGGGTTACATCCACCACGACCTGTATCCGCGGGAGTTGTCCTACGAGGCCACGAGCGTGCCCGACCTGCAGGTAGCCGACCTCCCCACCTACGAGGCGGTGCGCGATTACATCATGGACGAGCGCGCACGCGAGCTGGGCGGCGAGGCAAGCCGATGGTTTGACCTCATCCGATGGGGGAAGCTGGAAGAACGCCTGCGGCTGCTGGAGCAGGCAAGCATCTATCCCGAAGGCGTATGGTCTGATGCCATAGACGATTGGCGCGGAACCGTGACGGTAAACCTGCGCCCGCACCATTACCTGTTGCCGTTGCCATCGGGCGAAATGCTGGCCAACCCGATGCTGAGACCCCAGAACCCCGGTTATTGATCGCTAACGAAAAGAACATGGAAAAGACAATGCATAAACGTACGCGCCATTTGCCTATCATTGCCGTGATGGCGTCATGCCTGGCCTTCCTGGCCTCGTGCAGCAAGGACGAAGCCCTTGCCCCCGATTTCACCATCAGCGTTACCCCCGGCAACGTGGCGGTGGGCGAAGCGGTGACCATACGGATAGACGGATCGGCAGAGACCTTCTCGGTCTTTACCGGCGATGCCGGATCGGATTATTCCAAAAGCCACGCTTCCATCAACGAAGGCAAGGACATCGATGCTGAAGATTACTGGCTGCCAGCCGACCGGGTGGATGCCGTCATGGAATTGGTGAACACGCCGATAGACTGGCACAACGAAAAGGCGCTGACCGACCAAGGGCTTCCGGTCGTCAACAAAGACGCCGTGCGCGCGGCCGTGGTGGCGATGGCCGACATCCATTTCGACAACGCGGAACTGATCCGCACGCGTTTCATGTCGATCGTCCTCGCCCTGTCGGATGCCAAGCAGCTCAGCCAACAGTTCATGGCATTCTGCCAAAACAACAATGCGGTGCATACGCCCGAAGGTGGCTATGCCAAGGGGCATGCCGTAGACCGGTACCTGCGCACCTTGGTATACAGCTACAGCGCGCCGGGCACCTACACCATCACCGTCGTGGGCACCAACACGGGGCGGAAGCTGTACAACGGCGATGGGTACAAAACGAACATGGTGACCCAAGCGAACGAATATGGATACGCCCGCTTGATCAGGACCTTCACGATAACGGTCAGTAACTAATCCCTGCAATCGTACGATCATGAACGCAATGAAACGACATCTGAAATTAGGCAGCGCCTTGCTGCTGTGCTGGGCATTGCTGAACGCTTGCCAAAAAAGCGAATACCTCATCGGGCCGAAAGACAGCGACTTTCCTGCCGAGCTGAACGGCCTGCAATTGGAATCGGACAACGGCAAGGTCATCGCCACCTGGGATGCCTTGGCCGACGACGACATCGACTACCTGGAAGCCAACTTCCTGGAACTGGATCGGCAGGGCAACGATAGCCTCGTGGCGCGCCGGTATGCCGCCGATCGCGTGCGGATCGAGATCGGCAGTCTACGGAATTTCCGCGAATACCGCTTCCGCTTCTACGTGGTCGATCTATACGGCAACCGCTCGGACTCGGTATCGGGTTCGGCAATGCCCTTGCCCGAAGTGCTCACCTTGAACGCCACGGGTGGGCCTGAAGACGGATCGGTATTGGTGACGTGGCAGGACCCACCGGATCCGAACGACCAGTTTGCCAAGGTGCGGTTCTACGACGAGGCCGGGGCGTTCATCGGTGAGGTGGACAAGGGCACCCAACGGAACATCCTGACCGGCTACGCATCCGGGGCGCCGATGCGCGCGACGGCGAAGGTGCAGACCGTGTCGGGTTCGGAATCGAAGGGCATCACGTTCAACGGCGTGGCCCGGGCGGTGCTCCCGCCACCGGCTGAAGTGTCGGCCATCCAGGTGAAATCCAAATCGGGCATACTGGAAATCAGCTGGGCCAACCCCGACGAAGAAAACTTCCACCACAACGAGGTGTGGTGGGGACCGGGGCAAACGCCCGAGGCGGCGACCAACCGCTATTCCGCGACGCCCGATACGCTGGAAGACGGCCGTATACGCGTGGTGCTGGGCGGCCTGACCGACCTGAGGGACTACGCCATCGTCATCAAGACTTCCGACGAACAGGGCAACGTCTCGGATGGGTCGTTCATCACCGCGGCGCCCGAGAACACGACCTACGTGGGCCATGTGTCGATTTCGTCGCAAGCCGATGCCGATGCGTTCGATGCCAAATACACCTACATCGTCGGTAACGTGTCCATCACGGCCACCGACCTCACGAACCTGCGCAATTTCGCCAACGTGGACAGCATCTCCGGCCAACTCACCTTCACCGGCAGTTCGTGGTCCTACACGGAGATGCACGATTTCGCCAGCCTCCAGGCGGTCGGCGGGGTATTGTCGGTCTCGTCGGTCTGGACCAGCGCCAACCTGAGCTTCCCGGAGCTGCGGCGCGTGGGCGGCAATTTCTTCGCGTCTTACATCGGCCTGAAATCGATCGTTGCGCCGAAACTGCAGACCGTGGGCGGCAATTGCTATTTCCTGGGCGGTGCGGCACTGCAGCAGCTGAGCATGGGTGCGCTCCAGACGGTATCGGGCTATTTCGTGCTCGGCGACCTGCCGTCGCTCACCAACCTGGATGGCTTGGCCAGCCTGCGCCGCGTGGGCGGCAATTTCCATATTGGCCGGGATCCGTGGGGCGCGGGCGGGAAAACCTGCGGCATCGCGGATTTCTGTGGCGTCACGGGCCTATTCCAATCGGGTACGATCGGTGGCAGCGTGATGATCGAAGCCTGCCCGTATAACCCCACGACATCGGCACTGGAGCGTGGCGAATGTCGGCGATGACTTAATGACAAACGACAATGAACAACGACATGATCCTTGGACTCACGGCGGTATCGCTGGCCCTCACAATGACCGCAATGAGCGGTTGCGACAAAACGGGTGTCGCAAAAACCGACGAATCGGCCCCTGCGTCATCGACAACGGTTACCTATGCCGAAAGCGCCGATGACTTTCCGAATCCCGAACGCGGATTTTACCGGTATTCGCAAACCAACACCAGTAACTTCACGCCGCTCCAGGCCGCGCAGCTGGCGGGTTACCGCAATGCGCATACCCCAACATCCAGCGCGAACTACCAGATCGTCAGCACACTGGTATACCGCTATTACGTGTTGGACAATTTCAAATCCGGCCCCATATCCAGCGCCGTGCTGGATGCGATGCATGCGGAAATGGACGCCCTGCGCGACGCCGGCATGAAAATCATCCCGCGGTTCGTCTATACCACGACCGCCACGCCGGGCAGCTGTCCCGAAGGGTTCATCTGCCCGCCCTATGGCGACGCCGCCAAGGCGGTCGTACTCGACCACATCGCCCAATTGAAGCCCTTTTTCACGGCCAACGCCGACGTGATCGCCTGCGTGCAAATGGGTTTCATCGGCACCTGGGGCGAGCAGTATTATTCGGATCATTTCGGCGACCCGTCATCAAACGGCACGTCTGGCTACCGTATCCTCGACGACCACTGGGCCGATCGGCTCGAGGTCCTGGGCGCCCTGCTTGACGCCGTACCCGAAGACCGCATGGTCCAGGTGCGCTACCCACAGCTGAAACAGCGCTTCCTCCACGGCATCGACGCCCCGGTCTCGACCGCGGCGATGACGGCGGCCGATGCATTCAACGGCACCGACATCGCCCGGATCGGGTTCCACAACGACTGCTTCCTCTCCGGGACAAACGATACCGGGACTTTCATCGACTATGGGAATGACAGCTCGCCGCGGACCTCTTCCGCATCGGTGGTCAACGCCATGCGGGCGTATTCGGCAGCGGAAGGTGCCTTCGTGGCGGTGGGCGGCGAGACCTGCAACGACGCCTATAGCCCGCAAAACGACTGTGAACCTGCCGGCATGGCCTTGCAGGAATTCGCGGCGATGCATTACAGTTACCTCAACGCGCACTACAACAACGAAGTGAACAACGATTGGCAAGACGGCGGTTGCATGCTGGAAATCCGGAAAAAGCTCGGTTATCGCTTCGTATTGCGCGAAGCGGTCTTTCCCGACGAAGTGGGGCGCGATACGGTGGTCACCGTTTCGCTGTCGGTCGACAACATCGGTTTCGCGGCCCCGTTCAACGCACGGCCTGCGCAATTGCTGCTGCGCAACGTGGCAACCGGCGCACTGCACACCCATGCGCTCGACACCGACATCCGGCGTTGGGCACCGGGCTCGCATACGGCCACCGTTGGGTTTACCATCGGCACGACCGTACCGGCGGGCCAATACGAGCTGTTGCTGAATTTGCCCGATGCCTACGAAAGCCTGGCGGGAAATCCGGCCTACAGCATACGCCTGGCCAATACCGGGGTTTGGGAAGCGGCCACGGGCTACAACAAACTGAACCACCAACTGACCGTACATTGATCCATTCCGAATACGATGACCCTACAGACCCTACCGACCCGATTGCTATCGCTGGATGTGACCCGCGGGCTGATCATGCTGCTGTTGGCGGCCGAAGCCTGCGGACTTTATGAGGCGCTGCACCACGCCTTCCCGACCGGATGGGCCAGCGCGCTCATTGGCCAATTCTTCCACCACGAGTGGAATGGCCTCTATTTCTGGGACCTGGTGCAGCCTTCGTTCATGCTGATCGCGGGTTCCTCGCTCTACATCTCCTGGACGCGTAAACGCGACCACGGCATCTCGTGGGGCCGGAACTTCCGCGATGTCGGCTGGCGGGCCGCCAAACTGTTCTTCCTCGGGGCGGCGCTGCACTGCGTGTATGCCGGCAAGCTGGTCTGGGAACTTTGGAATGTCCTTACGCAGCTGGCGTTCACCACGGTCATCGCCTACCTGATCATCCGTTGGTCGTTCGCGAAGCAATTGGCGTTCAGTATCGGGCTATTGGCCCTGACCGAATTGCTTTATCGGTCCATCCTCGTACCCGGCTATGACCAGCCCTTCGTGAAAGGCGAAAATTTCGGGGCCTATTTCGATATACTCGTGATGGGCAATCATAATTCGGGCGGATGGGCATTCATCAATTTCATTCCCACCGCTGCCCACACCGTCTGGGGGGTACTGGTGGGCAAGTTGCTCGTCGATGCGCGGCCCAACGGCGAAAAGCTCCGCGTGTTGCTGGGCGTGGGCGTGGGTGCCCTCGTGATCGGCTATGGCATGGATTGGATGGGCATGACCCCCATCATCAAGCGCATCAGTACCTCCTCGTTCGTATTGGCATCGGGTGGTTACGTGCTCCTGATACTGGCGGCGCTCGTGTGGCTGCTGGATATCCGGCGGCGTACGCGCTTTGCATGGGTCTTCGTGGTCATCGGCATGAATCCCATTTTCATCTACCTCTTCTTCGAAAGCGTAGGCAAGCAGTGGCTCAACGGGACGGTCGATATTTTCGTGGGCGGAGCCGCCCGATCTGCGGCGGTGCCCGCAGACCTGACGGCCGTCATCGTCGCGCTGGCCACCTTGGCGTTCGAATGGTACCTGTGCTACTGGCTTTACCAACGGAAAATATTCTTCAAGCTCTGAGCGCATTGATTCCGCGCCCCTCGTGCAGCGGAAGCCCCAGAAGCCCCGGCAACGACCGAACGTGCCGGGGTTCTTTTATCAAGGCCGGCTCAACTTTTCCGGCTTTGCGTTGTTAGCTAGGCAAAGATTAGACTATGAGAGCGATATGGACAGGCGCGATCGGCTTCGGCTTGGTCAATATTCCCATCAAGATCTTTAGCGCCACGACGGAAAGCCGACCCGATTTCGACATGCTGGACCGGAAGGATCATTCCCGCATCCGGTACAAACGCATCAACGAGAAAACGGGCAGGGAGGTCGCTTGGGATAACATCGTCAAGGGACACGCGATCAAAGATCGCTACGTGGTACTGGAAGATGCCGACTTCGAAGAAGCGAGCCCCGAAAAAACCAAGATGATCAACCTCCAGTCGTTCGTGAAGGAAACCGACATCGAAAGCATATACTTCGACAGCCCGTACTACCTGCAACCGCAGAAAGGCGGCGAAAAGGCTTACCTGTTGCTGCTCCGCGCACTGGAAAAGACCCGCATGGCAGGCCTTTCTACCTTCGTGATGCGGAATGCGGAAAACCTGGCCATCATCCGGCCGTACCGGCAAATACTGCTGCTCAACAAACTGCGGTTCGAAGAGGAGATCAGGCCCGTGGAAGACATCAAACCGTCGGCAAGCATCCGCATCGCCAAGCCCGAGATGGACATGGCCGTGCAACTCATCAAACGGCACGCTTCCGATTTCGACATCACGGCTTATCGCGATGAGTACAGCACGGCATTGATGAAGATCATCCGCGCGAAAGCCAAGGGCAAACGGCCGACCATGCGCAAGATCAAGCCGCGCCAGGCACCCTCGGAAGATTTGCTGGAACAACTGAAAGCCAGCCTCGCATGATATGGCGCTGACCACCTACAGACGCAAGCGTTCGTTCGATGACACGCCCGAACCGCAAGGCGGGAAATCGTCGGAGGCGGTGCTCCGCTTTGTCGTCCAAGAGCACCATGCATCGCGCCTGCACTACGACTTCCGGCTGGAACTGGGCGGCGTACTCAAGAGCTGGGCCGTACCCAAGGGCCCTTCATTGGATCCGAAGGACCGGCGTTTGGCCATCCACGTGGAGGATCACCCCTACGCCTACAAGGATTTCGAAGGCGTCATCCCAAAGGGCAACTACGGTGCCGGAACGGTAGCCATATGGGACGAAGGCACCTACGAGCCCGTCGATCGAGCAAAAGGCAAAGCCGCCCAAGCCAAGTCACTCCTGAAGCAATACCGATCGGGGTCGATGAAAATCGTGCTCCATGGACGGAAATTGAAAGGTGAGTTTGCCCTGGTCCGGATGAAGGACGGCGAAAACGCCTGGTTATTGATCAAGCACGACGACCGATACGCCGCCGCCGGCGATGTATTGGCCCCTTTTCCCGAAACGATGATACCGATGCTGGCTACGCAGACCGCCGAGCCGTTCGATGACCCGGATTGGGAATTCGAGGTGAAATGGGATGGCTACCGGACGCTGGCCTTCCTCGACGGCAAGAAGACCACGCTACGCTCGCGCAACGGCAACACATTCGACGATCGTTTCCATACGATCCTCGAAGCGGTCAGCGCATGGCACATCCGGGCGGTGGTCGATGGCGAAATCGTGGCGATCGACGACGATGGGACCACCAGCTTCGGCAAACTGCAGCATTGGCGTAGCGAGGCCGACGGCGACTTGGCTTTCTATGTGTTTGATATCCTTTGGTACGATGGTCGGGACCTGAAGCCGCTGCCCTTGTCGGAACGCAAGGCCATCCTGGCCAAGCTACTGCCCAAAAGCCGGGTGATCCGGAGCGGATACAGCGTGGCCAGCCGTGGGATCGAGTTTTTTGAAGCGGCGAAGGCGTTGGGCATGGAAGGCATCATCGCCAAGCGGTCAGCCAGTGCCTACCATCCGGGCACCCGTTCTCCGGATTGGCGTAAAATCAAGGCCCAGCGGCGCCAAGAGGCGATCATCGCTGGATATACCAGGATCGCAGGCACATCAAGACGGTTCAGTTCGCTACTGCTTGGGGTATACGAAAACGGAAAGCTGCGCTACGCCGGCAAAGTCGGCACCGGCTTCAACGACGGGGAACAACGGGAATTGTTGAAGCGGTTCAAGCCACTCGAACGGAAAACACCGCCGTTTTCAACGATGCCGGCGTACGACAGCACCTCGCGGTTCCGGCCCGTGCCGGCGAATGCGCAGGCCACGTGGCTACGGCCAACGCTGGTCTGTGAAATCCATTTCAGCGAAATCACCGCCGATGGCCTATTCCGACATCCGGCATTCATTGCGCTACGCGACGACAAGGTGGCCAAGGAGGTCACCAGCGAACGTCCGGAAAAACCGGCTAACAACATGGACACGGAAAAGACAACGAAAATCGGCGGCGTCGAACTGTCGCTGACCAACCTCGACAAGGTGTACTGGCCTGCCGACGGATACACCAAGGGCGACATGATCGACTACTACGATCGCATGGCCAACTACATGCTCCCCTACCTGAAAGGGCGCCCGCAATCGCTCAATCGATTCCCCAACGGCATCGACGGTCCCAGTTTCTACCAAAAGGACGTAACGGGCAAGGTACCCGGCTGGGTTGAAAAACATCCTTACAAGGCGGAGGGCGACCGGCGCAAGAAACATTACATGCTCTGCAACAACAAGGCTGCGCTGCTCTACATGGCCAACCTGGGCGCCATCGAGATGAACCCGTGGAGCAGTACGGTCAATCGACCGGACCATCCCGATTGGTGCATCCTCGACCTCGATCCCGATAAGGGAAACACCTTTGCGCAAGTCACCGACGTGGCGCAAGCCATCCATGAGCTGCTGGACGGTCTTGGCGCCCCCTCCTACTGCAAGACTTCGGGATCTTCGGGATTGCACGTCTACATCCCGTTGGGCGCGAAGTACAGCTATGACCAATCGCAGCTCTTTGCCAAATGGATCGCCGCGACGATCGACCATGGGCTTGATTTTACGAGCATTGAACGGGCCACCGGCAAACGCAAGGGCAAGATCTATATCGATTACCTCCAAAACCGACCCGCCGCCACGTTGGCCGCCCCCTACTCCCTGCGGCCAAAGCCCGGTGCGACGGTTTCCATGCCCCTGCACTGGGACGAAGTGAACAGCAAGTTAAAAATCAGTGATTTCACCATTGAAAATGCCCGGGATCGGGTCCGATCGGAAGGCGACCTGTTCAAGCCGGTATTGAAGAAGGGCGTCGACCTGAAAAAAATCCTCGGGAAACTTTCGGTTTAACCAAGGAGAACCGGCTTTCGTATCGATTTGGATACAGATGTCCATTTGGATTGCTTTTCTTCGGGTTTGTTGCTACCATTGTATCATGCTAACTTGGCAAACAGCACCCGCATATGATTGACCGTATCCTCATCGGATGGCTGGCATTGGCCTCCGTCGCGCCACCGGCCTTCGCCCAAGAGGTCCCGACGCCCCGATCCCACTTCGGTTTCGACATCGGCGAGGACTACATGCTCACGAACTACACGCAAGCGGAGGCCTATTTTTTGAAGGTGGCCGCCGCCTCGGCGCGCGTGAAGCTGGAATTGGCCGGCAAGACGTCCGAAGGCCGGAACCAGTACCTGCTCATCGTATCCTCGCCCGAAAACCTGGCCCGATTGGATCGGTACCGGGAAATATCCCAACGGATGGCTCGTGCCGAACCCTCCGAACAGGAAGCGCGCGACCTGGCATCGGTAGGCAAGCCCGTGGTCTGGATCGATGGCGGGCTGCACTCGACCGAAACCGTGGCATCCCACCAATTGATCGAAACACTCTACCAGCTCACCAGTCGCGACGATGCCGAAACCAAGCTTATACTGGACGATGTGATCATCTTGCTCTTCCATTGCAATCCGGATGGCCACGAGCTGGTCGGCGACTGGTACATGCAGCACGAAGACGTGAAAAAGCGGAACAAGCGAATACCCGTGCTCTACCACAAATACGTCGGCCACGACAACAATCGGGATTTCTACATGAATAACCTGATGGAAACCACCACCATATCCCGATTGCAATACATCGAATGGAATCCGCAGATCATCTACAACCACCATCAATCGGGCCCGCCGGGCAGCATCGTGGCTGGACCGCCCTACCGCGATCCCTTCAATTACGTGCTGGATCCGATGCTCATCACGGGTATCGATGGCGTAGCGGCCGCGATGATCAACCGCGCGAACGCCGAAGGGTGGCCAGGCTACACGCGCTTGAGCGGGTCGGTATTTTCCACGTGGTGGAACGGTGGACTGCGCACCACGCCTTATTACCACAACAGCATCGGCATCTTGACGGAAATCGTGGGAGACCCCACGCCGATGGATATCCCGGTCATCACCGATCGGTTGATTCCAAACAACGCGACACCGAATCCGGCAAAACCCGGACCCTGGCATTTCAAGCAAGCGATAGCCTACTCCGTATCGCTCAACTATGCGGTACTGGATTACGCAAGCCGCTTCGGCGATCAACTGCTGTACCACGTGTACAAGATGGGCCGCAACTCGATCGAGCGGGGGCAGCGGGATCATTGGAGCGCGAAGCCGGGCACGATCGACCGCATCGAAACGGCATTTGCAGCCGAACAGCGAGGAAAAAAGGCCGACCCGGCCGACGGTGGACAGGATGGTCCGGCCGGCAGCATCACGCAGGCGCACTATGACAACGTGTTTTCAGACCCTGCCCTGCGCGACCCGCATGGATTCGTGATCCCTGCCGATCAAGTGGATTTCCCGCGCGCGGTAGCGTTCGTGAATGCACTGATCAAGTCGGGCATCCAGGTGCATCGGGCCACAGACGCGTTTTCCGTTGGCGGCAAGCAATACGTGTCCGGCTCGTTTGTCGTCAAATCGGCCCAGGCGTTCCGTCCGCACGTGATCGACATGTTCGAGCCCCAAGACCATCCCAATGATTTCCAGTATCCGGGCGGCCCGCCCATACGTCCGTATGATGCCGCCGGTTGGACATTGGCCTACCAATTCGGCATCGACTTCGATCGCATACTGGATACCTTCGACGGCCCGTTCGAGCCACTTCCATACGGCGCGATACAGTCGCCTCCGCCGGTAACCGCAGCGAAGGCTTCGGGCGGATACCTGCTTGACACGCGCGTGAACAACGCGTTCGTCGCCGCCAACGACCTGCTCGCCGCCGGCGTGCGGGTATCCCGCATCGCCGAACCCGCGGCCGGGTTGCCCGCGGGTTCGTTCTACATCCCCGCAAACGGCTTTACGGCCTTGGAACAGGCCCTCGATTCACTGGGCGTCGAGCCCATGGCGCTAACGAAGAAACCGCCTTCGTTGCGAGCGATAACCCCCAGCCGGATCGCCCTGTTCGACCACTATGGCGGATCGATGCCTTCGGGATGGGTGCGCTGGATGCTGGAACAATACCATTTTACGGACGTGACGGTCGTCTACCCGAAAGAAATCGACGACGGGGACCTGAACAAAAAATACGACATCATCCTCTTCGTCGGTGGAGGCATCCCGCCGCTGCAAGGCGGCGGGGGCGTGCGCGGCGGCCGGGGGGCCGACCCGGAAGACGTACCCGACGCCTACCGACACCTGCTGGGCAGCCTCACCATAGACGTTTCCATCCCCAAGTTGAAGGAATTCATGGCGTCCGGCGGTCGCATCCTGACCGTGGGCAGCAGTACCGCGCTCGCCTACCACCTGGGCCTACCCATCGAAAATGCGCTGGCCGAAACCGATTCAACGGGGCGTGATCGCCCCCTGCCCGGCGAAACGTTCTATGCACCGGGAAGCATCCACCGGCTGGCTGCCGACACATCCACGGCTGCGGCATGGGGCATGCCCGCCAGGGTCGACGTGATGTCAAGCAACAGCCCGCTGTTCCGTTTCACCGATGGGGCATCGGCCGCCGGGCTGGTCAAGCTGGCTTGGTACGGCGATGGAAATCCGCTCCGCAGTGGCTGGATCTGGGGGGCTGACTACCTGAAAGACGGTGTCGCCGCATTTTCGGCGCCCGTGGGCAAGGGTACGCTGTATGCGTTCGGCCCCGAAATCACGTTCCGCGCCCAACCGCATGGCACGTTCAAGTGGCTATTCAACCAACTGTACGAATCCAAATGACCGGGACAAGCAGGGTATCACCACCCTACGGCACGTTCGAATTGCGGTTCAACACCCTGAACCGCGAAGTTAAGTAGCTTTTTTTCCACCCCATCCATGGATATGACAAAATTAAGCCCTACCTTAGCGGTTGCAAAATTGTGGTAACGCTATGTTGAGTACAGAATTGGCATTCCTGAATATCGGGACGAGTGAGATGATGCTTATCGTGTTTGTGGCCTTGTTGCTCTTCGGCGGTAAGAAACTACCGGAATTGGCTAGGGGGCTCGGCAGGGGCATCCGCGAATTCAAGGATGCTTCGGAAAGCATCAAACGGGATATCAGCGACCAAATCAACAACTTCGAGAAAGACATCGAAGTCAAAGACGTCATCGTGGAAGATGAGCCCAAAAAGCTGCAGGCCAATAATCCCACGCCCCCTGCGGGCACCTATGAACATACACCCACCCGCGAACCCGACTATTATGGCAGCCAGGGTCCGTATTATAACGATGATTACAGCCAGCACGAAAACCATCCCGAAACCCCACAGCACGTGGACGGCAATCCGGAGACAGGCAACGATAAAAACGCTTAACCAAGAGAACAGTCCCTACCTTTTCACCCATGACTCCTGAAATCCGTATCGCCACGGAGCTTGCGCTTTCCGATAGGCAAGTAAGTACCACGGTGGCATTGCTTGACGAGGGCGCCACGATTCCGTTCATTGCCCGTTACCGGAAGGAAATGACGGGAAGCCTTGACGAAGTGCAATTGACGCAAATCCGTGACCGCATGCAGCAATTGCGCGACCTGGACAAACGACGGGAAGCCATCCTGAAATCGCTGGCGGATCAAGGGAAGCTTGAACCGGAACTGGAGGCGCAAGTGAACGCGGCGGAAACCATGGCGGTGCTGGAAGACATTTACCTGCCCTATAAACCCAAACGGAAGACGCGGGCAAGCGCCGCACGCGAGAAGGGACTGGAAGCCCTTGCCCTACTCATCCTCGAACAGCAACTCGCCGATGTGCAGGGTGCCGCCCTTGCGTTCGTCGATCCGGAAAAAGGCGTAAACGATGCGGAAGAAGCACTGTTGGGCGCACGCGACATCATCGCGGAAATCATCGCCGAAGACGCTGGCGTCCGCGCCAAGACGCGGGACGTTTACCTCGAAAAAGCACTTTTCGTATCGCGGGTAGTACCCGGAAAAGAAGAGGAAGCCCTCAAATACAAAGATTACTACGCGTGGAGTGAACCCTTGAAAACGGCCCCTTCCCATCGCGTCATGGCCATACGCCGCGGCGAAAAGGAGGAGATGCTCTACCTGGACATCGACGTCGAGGACACCGACGTGTTGCCGATACTGGACAATACGTTCGTCAAAGGCGCAGGTGAGGCCAGCGCCCAGGTACGGATCGCCTTGCTGGACGGCTACAAACGCCTCCTCAAGCCATCGATGGAAACCGAGATACGCATGCTTACCCGCCAGCGCGCCGACGAAGAGGCCATCCGCGTATTCGCCGAAAACGCACGCCAGCTCCTGCTGGCCGCACCCCTTGGACAGAAACGGGTGCTGGCCCTTGACCCGGGTTTCCGTACCGGGTGCAAGGTGGTATGCCTGGATGAACAGGGCGCCTTGCTGGAGAACACAACGATATTCCCCCACACCGGCGAAGCCAAAGCCGAAACGGCGGCCAAGACGCTCGATGCGCTCGTCAAAAAACACCGGATCGAGGCCATCGCCATCGGTAACGGCACGGCAGGCCGCGAAACGGAAGTTTTCGTGCGCAAGCTGGGACTGGAAGGGACGATCATCGTCATGGTCAACGAGAGCGGCGCTTCCATCTATTCGGCCTCCGAAGTGGCGCGAAAAGAATTCCCCGATCACGACGTGACGGTCCGCGGGGCCGTATCCATCGGCCGCAGACTGATGGATCCCTTGGCCGAACTGGTCAAGATCGACCCCAAATCCATCGGCGTAGGCCAGTACCAGCACGATGTGGATCAGGCAAAGCTGCAATCGGCATTGGACGACACGGTTGTCAGTTGCGTCAACGCCGTTGGCGTGGAGCTCAATACGGCATCCAAACAGATCCTGTCGTACGTCTCGGGACTGGGCCACGCCTTGGCATCGCAAATCATCGAGTACCGGAATACACACGGCGCCTTCCGCAACCGCGAGTCGCTGAAGAACGTGCCGCGGCTCGGCGACAAGGCCTTTGAACAAGCCGCCGGATTCCTGCGCATACGGAATGCAGACAACCCTCTGGATGCGAGCGCCGTGCATCCGGAACGCTACGAACTGGTGGAACGCATGGCCGCCGATCTGGGCTGCAACGTGGCCGACCTCTTGCGCGATGGCACCCTCCGCAAGCAGATCGACCCCAACAAATACGTCAGCGACACGGTGGGCATGCCCACGCTGAAAGACATCCTGGAAGAGTTGGCCAAACCCGGCCGCGACCCGCGGGAACAATTCGAACAATTTTCGTTCACCGAAGGGGTCAATAGCGTCGCCGACCTGCGCATAGGCATGAAATTGCCTGGCATCGTAACCAACATCACCAACTTTGGGGCCTTTGTCGACATCGGCGTGCATCAGGATGGGCTTGTCCACCTGAGCCAACTGACCAACCGATTCGTGAAAGATCCGAATGAAGTGGTCAAGGTGCAGCAGAAGGTGATGGTTTCCGTCATCGAGATCGATGAAAAACGCAACCGCATCAACCTCTCGATGAAAACGGAAGAGCGGCCGGTACAAAAAAAGCAACCGCAGCAGCTGCCCGCCAACAAGAAAAAAGCCCAGCAAAAGCACCAGCAAGGCAAGCAGCAGGCCCCTGTCCAGAAACCCGTGAACCCTAACAAGCTGCAGAAACAAAAACAGAAGGAAGAAGAGGAACGCTTCGCGGGGCTCGATTTCGCGTCGAAATTGGCCGCCCTCAAAAGCAAGTTCGGGGGTTAGCCAAACAGGTCGCTGGATAGGTAGCGGTCGCCACGGTCGCAGGCGATGAACACGATCACGCCCGTATCGAGTTCGTTGGCGAGCCGGATGGCACACGCCGCAGCGCCCCCTGAACTCATGCCCACGAATACGCCTTCGACCTTGGCCAATTGCCTGGTCATCTCGGTTGCCTCCGCTTGCGATACGTCCATCACCCGATCCACCCGTTTCGGGTCGTAGATCTTGGGCAGGTATTCGGCAGGCCAACGCCGGATACCGGGGATGGATGACGCTTCGGTGGGCTGGCACCCCACGATCTGCACGGCCGGGCTTCGCTCCTTCAGGTACATGGAGTTGCCCATGATGCTCCCCGTTGTCCCCATCGCACTTACGAAATGGGTAATCGTTCCCTGCGTATCCCGCCAAATCTCAGGACCGGTGGTCTTGTAGTGCGCCAGGTAGTTGTCTGGATTCGCGAACTGGTTGAGGATAAAGTAGTCGTCTTGTAACCCTTTCTCCTCGGCATAGTCGCGGCACGCTTCGATCGATTCCAAGAGCGTCACCTTCGCGCCAAAAGCCTCCATGGTAAGCGTGCGCTCGCGCGTGGAGCTCGATGGCATCACCAGTTCGATGTCGAAGCCATAGAGCCGGGCGATCATCGCCAGCGCGATGCCGGTATTTCCGCTCGTGGCCTCGATGAGCTTCATCCCGGCTTTGAGTGCGCCCCGTTCCACCGCACTGCGTATCATATTGAGCGCCGCGCGGTCTTTCACGCTTCCCGCCGGATTGTTGCCCTCCAGCTTCGCATAGAGCTTCACGCCCGGATTGGGATTGAGCCTACCGATTTCGACCAACGGGGTATTCCCTACGCATTCAATCAATGTCTGCATCGCCTATGTTGTTGCTTTTGAATCCACGATCTTTACCGCCGACTGGTGGTAGACCGTCGAATAGGGTGGAACGCTTGTGGTAAGCCAGACGTTCCCGCCGATGACGCTATCGTGGCCGACCACGGTGTCACCTCCAAGGATGGTCGCCCCCGCGTAGATGACCACGCGATCTTCGATGGTCGGATGCCGTCTCGTATTCGCCAAGAGCTTTTCGACGCTCATCGCACCCAAGGTAACGCCTTGGTAAATCTTGACGTGGTTGCCGATCACCGCCGTTTCCCCGATGACCACGCCGGTGCCATGGTCGATGCAGCAGTGCTCGCCGATCACCGCGGCCGGATGGATGTCTATACCGGTCTGCGAATGCGCATATTCGGTCAGGATGCGGGGCAACAAGGGCACATCCAATCGGAGAAGGGCGTGTGCCAATCGATACAACGCGATCGCCAAGAATCCCGGATAGGTACGGATCACCTCGAATTGGCTGGTTGCGGCCGGATCGCCTTCATAAATGGCCGCCGCATCGTTATACATCGCTTGGCGCAGCGTCGGCAATGCGCCATAGAAGCGCGACGTCACTGATCCATCATTGCAGTCTTCACATGCCTTGGTGCGATCGAGGATGTCGGCCAATCCCCGTTCGGATTGCTCGAACTGCGCCTTCAGCTGCGCGATGGTCCGGTCGGGATACGTCTGTCGCTCGGGGAAAAGCAAGTCCAGTACGTTCAATGCCCACGCCGCAATCGTGGTATTCGGCGGCACATCTGCGATCCCCCGCTGCTTGTCGTAAAGCTCCCTGAGCAACTCGTCGTTCATTGTCTGTTGTCGTTATGCAACGAAGGACGCAAATTATTCAGAGAATGGCAAAAATCTAGCCCAATTATTACAAAATAGCCACGACGTCAGGGGTAAACGTCGGCCGGAAGCCATCAACGATCGCCGACACGGTAGAATCTGGCACCGAACAGGAAGATGACGAAATAGCAGATTACCGGCAGGTAATAGGCCACGGCAACGTCGTAGTCGGCCACCCGCCCCATCAGGAACGGGAACACCGCGGCGCCGACCACGCCCATCACGATGAAAGACGATGCTTGTTGCGTATGGGGTCCCAAGTCCTTTAGCCCCAGGCTGAAGATGGTGGGGAACATGATGCTGAAGAAAAAGTTGAGCATCAACAGCGCGATGAACGACGGCCAGCCCCAACTCTGCGCGACGATGAGGCACATCACCACGTTGCACAACGCAAAGATGGCCAGCAGCTTGTTCGGCGCCACGTACTGCATCAGGAACGTTCCGGCAAACCGGCCAATGGTCATCAACACCATGCTCACCGAAAAATAATAGGCCGCCACGCCATCTGTCAGTCCCATTTTTTCGTGACCGTAATTGATGAAAAACGCCCAGGTGCCCCCTTGCGCCGCGGCGTTGAAAAACTGCGCCACGAATGCCCAGACGAAATGGCGGTGTTTGAACAATCCCTTTACGGATCCGCCAGATCCAGCTTGCGCCGATGACGAAGGCTGGCTACCGTGCGCGTCCGTAGCATCGAATGCCAATGTCGGCATCCGCAAGAACAAGAACGCAACGGCCACGAGCGAAATGACCACGCCGATCCCGATATACAGCAGCTTGACCGATGTCAAGCCATCGCCAGCGGCGACCGTGTCTCCGGTTCCCTCGCCGAAGATGAAGTAACTACCCAGCAGCGGCCCGATGATCGTGCCCAGACCGTTGAACGATTGCGCAAAATTGATCCGCCGATCGCTCGACGCCTGGTCGCCCAACGCGGCGACGAAAGGGTGCGCCACGGTCTCTAGCGTAGCCAAGCCACATGCCAATACGAACAACGCCAAGCGAAAGAACGTGAATGATTCCGCATCGCTGGCGGGTACGAACAGGAATGCCCCGATGGCGTACAGCGATAGCCCCAACAGCACGCCATTCTTGTACCCGAATCGTTTCATGAAAAGGCCCGCGGGAATGCCCATGACGGCGTATGCGCCGAATATGGAGAATTGGACGAGCCCTGATTCGGCCTTGGAAACGCCTAGTACATTCTGGAAGTGCTTGTTCAGCACGTCGCCCATCGTGATGGCTATCCCCCATAGCATGAAGAGCAAGGTAACAAAGGCAAAAACGAGGAAGTAACGCCGTTCGGTCAGTTTCGCGGATTTCGATGTGGTGTGTCCCATTATTTTCGGTTAAATCAGTTTGCTGCGCAAAGATATTAAACCGTTTTAGCTAACCAAGGATAAAATTCAAATTGCTTGCGAAATCGCATAGCCACTCGCCCAAGCCCATTGGAAGTTATACCCCCCTAACCATCCGGTCACATCCACGCATTCGCCCCCGAAATGCAATCCGGGCATTTTTTTGGATTCCAACGTCGCCGGATCCAATTCGTTGGTGTCCACCCCGCCGCGCATCACTTCCGCTTTGTCGTATCCCTTGTCACCGGCCGGTTTCAACGTAAACCGATGGATCGTATCGGCAATCCGTTTGGCGTCGGCCTTGCCCAATGATGCGATTTTAGTTTCTATCGGCAGGAACTTACCCATCGCTTCGACGAGGCGGCGCGGATACAGGTCGCCAAGCAATTGGCCCACCAGTCGCCGGCCACCCGCATTGCGTTCATGTTTGATGAGTTGCTCGATGGATCGGTGCGGCAACAGATCGATGGCGATGCTTTCGCCCGGCCGCCAATACGAAGATAGTTGGAGGATAGCCGGTCCGCTGAGGCCCCAATGCGTGAACAGGAGGTTCTCCTCGAAACCGATCCGGCCATTGGACGCCCTGCAGGAAACGCTGTTGCCAGAAAGCGAAGCGAACCAGTCGGCATCCTTTCCGGTGACGGTCAACGGCACCAGGGCCGGTGCGGTAGGCACCACCGCCAATCCAAATTGGCGGGCGATGCGAAGCGCGAAATCACTGGCCCCAAGTTTGGCGACCGGCAATCCACCGCTTGCCAGCACGACCTTGGGTGCGGTTACCGCGATGATTTGCCCGCCACGCGCATAGCCCACCGCAAATTGCCCATCGGGCAGCTTGTCGATCGACACCACGTCGCTCCCCGTACGCAGTTCCTGCCTCAACGCCCCCATCAGCTTCGTAAAAACAGCCACGACATCGCGAGCGCTGTCACTAACCGGAAAAAGTTGCCCGAGCGTCTTTTCCTTACCCTGGATGCCATGCATCCCGAAAAAATCGACCGTATGCCGTGCCGTCCATGCGGCCAGTATGTTTTCGGCAAATGCGGGATGGGCAGACACAAAATTGGCCACTCCCGTATGGATATTGGTGTAGTTGCACCTTCCACCGCCGGATATCAGGATCTTGGCTCCCGGCCGGTCGTTTCGTTCCAGCACAACCGTGCGTTTACCGCGTAACCCCGCCTGTACGGCGCACATCAAGCCGCACGCACCGCCCCCAATGATTATCGCATCATACTGTCCGTCCTGCATCCGGCGCGTTCCGTATTGCTAGAACCGTAAATCGACCACCCGTCGTTCCCGCCAACTCTGTTCAGCCGCTTCGATGATGAAGATCACGTTGCGGGCCTGCTCGGCGGTTACCGCCAACGGCTCATTGCCGGCAATCGCATCGAATACATTCTGGTAAAACGCAGGGTAGTTACCCCGTTCGCTCTCCACATACTCGATGTGATCCTTTCCGTTCTCCAGCACGTTCAGTTTACCCCAGATCTCACGTGGTTCCTGCCCCCATGCCGGGTTGTCCCTTGGCGATTCACCTGCGCGCAGCGCAGCTTCCTGCGGGTCCAGACCGGGTTTCACAAATGCGCCATCCATCCCGTATGCCGCATACCTTGGTGTGGGCTCCTTCACGAGCATGGCCCCTTTCAGCGAGACCTTCAGTTGCGGATGATGCAGGATCAATTCAAAATCATCGACCGCCTGAACTCCCGGACGCTGCTTCCGCAGGTCGGCGTTCACGGCCTCGGGCAGCCCGAACAGCTGCACGGATTGGTCGATCAGGTGGGCACCCAAATCGTAGAGGATACCCGAACCGGGTAAATCAGCCTCCCGCCACGCGTTCTCCCTGAGCGTATTCCGAAACCGGTCATAGCGCGCCTCGAACGATACCAAACGCCCTAGCCTACCGCTATTGATTACCTTTTTCACAGTCATGAAGTCGCTGTGCCAACGGGAGTTGTGATGCACACTGAGTATCCGATGCTGTTTGCGGGCCAATGCGATCAGCTCATCCGCCTCGGCCGTGGTATTGGTAAATGGCTTTTCGACCACTACATGCTTGCCGGCCAACAGCGCTGCCTTGGTAAGCCCGAAATGCATATCGTTGGATGTGGCGACGACCACCAAATCGATGTCATCGGCCTGGATGATGGCTTCGGCGCTGCCCTCGATCGATGCGCCGGGATACCGCTGGCGTACTAATTCGCGGTGTTCGGGCTTACGTGCACTCACGCGATGGAGTACCAATCCGTCCACCGCCGTAAGCACCGGTGCATGGAATACCTGTCCGGCTATGCCGAACCCAATTAGTCCTACGTTTATCTTCATGTCTTCGATTTTACATCCGTTCAGGCACTTCGATGCCCAACAACCCCATCCCCTTGGCGATGATGCGGGATGTTGACGCCGAGAGCTGCAGCCTAAATGCCTTGACGTCTTCATCATCCGCCTTCAGGATGGATTCCTCATGGTAGAATTTATTGTATTGCTTGGCCACTTCATAGCAGTAGTTGGCCATTTGGGCAGGGCTGAACTCGTTCGCCGACGCTTCCACAACCGCGGGGTAATTGGCCAACAGCTGGATCAAATCACGTTCACTGGGTGCCAGCGATGCCGGTATTCGCAACGGCTGCCCTTCATCAAAGTTGCCCTTGGCAATCACCGAACGGATGCGGGCATGCGTATATTGGATGAATGGTCCCGTATGCCCCTGAAAATCGATCGATTCGCCCGGGTCGAACAATAACCGCTTCTTCGGCTCCACCTTGAGCAAAAAATACTTCAGTGCACCCATGCCGATCAGGTGGTAGAGTGCTGCTTTATCCGCATCGGACAACCCCTCGGTTTTGCCCAGCTCTTCGGTACGTTTCTGCGCCGTCTCGGTCATTTCGTCCATCAGGTCGTCGGCATCCACCACGGTCCCTTCGCGCGACTTCATTTTGCCCGAAGGGAGATCCACCATGCCATAAGACAGGTGGAACAGGCCTGGAGCCCAAGATTTGCCCAGCTTCTGCAGGATCAGGAAAAGCACCTTAAAATGGTAATCCTGCTCGTTGCCGACCACGTACATCGATCCGTCCATGTTGAACTGGTCGTATTTCAGTTGTGCCGTACCCAGATCTTGGGTTATGTATACCGAGGTGCCGTCACCGCGGAGCACCAATTTCTCATCCAGGCCATCGGCAGTCAGGTCTATCCATACCGAGTTGTCGGGCTTCCTGAAGAACACCCCCTTGTCCAAGCCTTCCTGGATGATGTCCTTACCCAGCAGGTAGGTATCCGACTCGTAATAATATCGATCGAAATCGACACCGAGCCGCTTGTATGTCTGTTCGAAACCGGCATAAACCCAACCGTTCATCGTTTTCCATAAGGCAATCACTTCAGCATCTCCGGCCTCCCATTTGCGTAGCATATCCTGCGCCTCCTGGATGACCGGTGCCTGCTTCTTCGCCTCGTCTTCGCCCAGCCCTTCGGCTTTCAGGCGCTCGATTTCTTCTTTGTACTTCTTATCGAACAATACGTAATATTTCCCTACCAAGTGGTCGCCTTTCAGCCCGCTGCTTTCCGGCGTTTCGCCGTTACCCCACCGTTGCCAGGCCAGCATGGATTTACAGATGTGTATGCCCCGATCGTTTACCAAATTCGCCTTGATCACTTCATACCCGTATGCCTTCAATATTTCGGCCACCGAATACCCCAACAGATTGTTGCGGATGTGCCCAAGGTGCAACGGCTTGTTGGTGTTTGGAGACGAGTACTCCACCATGATTTTTTTCCCGTTCGGCGCGAATTGCCCGAAATTGGATTGAACGATCTGTTCCTGGAACAAATCGGCCCAATACGCGTCGGTCAGGTCCAGGTTCAGGAATCCCTTGATCACATTGAACGATGCGATAGCCGGCAGCCGCGAAATCAGGTAATCGCCTATTTCCGCACCGGTAATCTCGGGCGACTTCTTCGAAAATCGAGTAATCGGGAATACCACGAGGGTCAGTTGCCCATCGAATTCCTTGCGGGTTTCCTGGATGGTCAGCTGGCTTTCGGGAATGTCTGCCTTGTACAAGGCCTGAACGGCTTGTATGGTATGATGAATAAGCTGTTGTTGAAGGATATACGCCATTAATGTGTGTAAGGAAATTTACAATAGATATATATTTTAATTCGCGATGTATTCGTATCGAAACTCTATCTTTGCGCCAAACTTAGCCAAACACCGCAATATGTGCAAGCGGATGTTTGGTTAAAATCGCGCAAGCGGTAGCAGACAATGGAATTTGGTTAGAAAAAAATAGTTTTATAAGCATGCAGAGTTATCAGGAGTTCCTTGATCTAAGCGTGGGTTTTCCACAAGACGGCTTCGAAATCATCGATGACGAACTCTATTTCCATGACCTCAACCTCATGGAGATGATCGAGACGTACGGTACTCCCCTTCGATTCACCTATCTGCCCCTCATCAGCAAGAAAATCCAGCAGGCCAAGATCCTGTTCCAAACCGCCATATTGAAGCACAATTACCGTGGTTCGTACAAGTATTGTTACTGTACCAAAAGTTCCCATTTCCGCCACGTGGTTGAAGAGGCGCTGAAAAACGACATCCACTTGGAGACCTCATCGGCCTTCGATATGCCGATGATCGATACACTGGAGAAAAAAGGCATCGTCAAAAAGGACATCACCGTCATTTGCAACGGATTCAAGACCTACCAATACAAGCAGTACATCATCGATATGCTGCATGATGGCTACAAAAACATCATCCCCGTGCTGGACAACAAAGAGGAGTTCAACATCTATGATGACGAGGTGGAGCTGGAAGAGCCGTGCAACCTCGGTATCCGCATCGCGGCCGAAGAACAGCCCGACTCGCCCTTTTACACCTCGCGTCTAGGCATCCGTTTGGAAGACATCCTGGATTTCTACAACAACAAGGTAGCCCACAACCCGAATTTCAAGGTGAAGCTGCTCCATTTCTTCATCAACTCCGGGATTTCGGACACGCCATACTATTGGACGGAGCTCGAGAAATACGTGACGTTGTATTGCAAGTTCAAGAAAATCAATCCCGACCTGGACACCCTCGACATCGGCGGCGGTATGCCGTTCAAGGATTCGTTGGTGCATGATTTCGATTACGAGTACATGGTCAACGAAATCGTGAACCGCATCAAGCAGATCTGTGCCATCCACGAGGTCATGGAGCCTGACATCATCACCGAATTCGGCAAATACACCGTAGCCGAAGCGTCTGGCATCCTATACAAGGTCATCGGGCGCAAGCAACAGAACGACCGCGAGAAGTGGTTGATGCTTGATGGGTCGTTCATCACCAACCTGCCCGACGTATGGGCGCTCAACCAAAAGTATATCCTGCTGCCCATCAACAACTGGGACGCCGAGTATGAGCGCGTGAACCTGGGCGGCATTACGTGCGATGGCCAGGATTACTACAGCCAGGAAGCCCACATCAACAGTGTCTTCATGCCGAAAACACGCAAGCTGCAATACCTCGGTTTCTTCCATACCGGCGCGTATCAGGAGGTCTTGAGTGGCTACGGGGGCATCCACCATTGCCTCCTCCCGTCGCCGAAGCATGTGCTTGTGCGACGAAATCGCGACGAAACGTTCAATTTCGAAGTCTTCGGCGAAGAACAGAACAGCAAACAGGTCTTGCGACTATTGGGTTACCAATAGCGTCGACTCCGCTACGCCGAAATTGCCATTGCCGTCCGTGCCTTCCAAACGAATGGTGTATCGGCCCGTTCGATCCGATGTGTAGAAAGACACGATGGCTACGCCTTTTTCGTCGGTAATGACCATCGGTTGCCAATGAACCGTAGACCGAAGGTCTTTTGCTGCCGATACAGCCGGATCAACCGCATAGCGGGGTCGGTAGAAGGTTTTCGGCCATGTGAATGGCATCGGCCGGAAGTGGGTCACTCCGGGCGTTTTACGCATGAACGGTCCGTGCCCTCCCCGCGTGGTTATTTCGATATAGACGGTCTCCAGCCCGACGTTTGCCATGATCTCGCCGATATCCAGGTGGCGCGAATTGTAGCTGCTGCTGTACTTCATCGAATACATGACCTCCACGCCGAGCACATCCGAACCCGCATAACGCTGGAGGTATCCCTTGAGGAATTGCATATGGTCGTCGTGGGTAACGGCCATGGTGGGATCGTAAAAGAACTCCAAGTCCATACCGTCGAAAATCAGTCGGGCCTTCTTGTCTTTGACCATGTATTCCGGTCTTCCGTTTTTCCGTGGATAAACCCCCAGCCGGAAACCGTCTACTTTGTCTTGCAGGATATCGAGCAGCGTCTTCTCCCCCTGTTCAAGGAGCAATTCCTCGTCAAGCACCTGATCGGCTTCGCCGGGGCCATTCAGGTTTTTGGAACTTTTGACCATACGCTTGGCCGTGACGTTGACTTCGCGCAACATGATGGATCGCAGGTCGCCGCCTTTGTCACCGAACAAGACGTTGCTTTGGTGTTCACGGTGATCGAGCACCCGTCGTTGCAACACGGTATCCAAATTGACGTACCAAGGGATGGGCCTGATGACCAGTCCAGCGGCTTCCCAAGTCGGCGGCTGTGCATCCATATCGAGATCGATGCCGACGTTGAAGCTTTTGCCCCGTCGGTTTCGGGCCTGGATGACGAATCCGGCGGTATCGAACGGTGGGATATCCGAAAACCGGAATCGTCCGGACACATCCGTCAAGGTATCAACCACCATCGGGTATTTCCCCACCGATAACATGGTTATCCCCGTGTTTGGCAACGCCTTGCCAAATGCATTGGTCACCCGGCCAGCGATTTGGAAAAAAGGCTCCGGTGCGTAGGGAAAAGGTCGCGTCGCCGACAGCAACGATTGATCGTAAGCGACCCAGCCTTGGGTCAGGAGCAAATTGTCCAACGCCCGGTCTGCGTCGGGATGCGCCGAAAAATAAAACCCGGGATCCTCGACGTGGCCTTGCAATTCGGCAACGAGGAAATACCGGCTATGGATGTCCTCTCCATACGCATCCACCTCGTATTGACCGTCATCGGTGACGGCCATTGAAAAATTGCCGCTGACCGGCACACCCATCGTATCCGTTACGCGCACGGCTACCGCAACGCTGTCGCGTAATGTGTAGCTACTTTTTTGCGCCGTTACCTGTACATCAATCTTATTCTTACCCGCTTTATTGTATACCATGCGCGTCGCGAGCGGCCGTCCAGCCCCGTCCAACACCGAAAAATGGATGATGCCTTCAGGAAAATGCATGCGCGGCAACGCTAGCGCATTCGTGCTGTCGCCAGCCTTCAATACGGCTCCGTAACACAGCATGCCCCTGACCACGCCCACCAACACCAATCCGGTGTTCGCATATGCGGCGGAGGTATGGATGCGCAAGGCGATCTCTTCCTCGGTGCTCAAACGGTCTTCATGGCGAAGCATGACCGTTTGCGTTGCAGGGTCCGGCAGGGGATATTCCGCGTGCGAACCGTCGGGGAAAAACACCCTGGCCCGATACCCGGTGGCCGACGCAACGGGTATCTCCACGCGTCCGATGCCGCGATGGGCGCAGTCGAATCGTGCGATCTCCCGGCCGGCCGTATCCAAAATCACGCCGCTGGCCGCTACCCCCATGCCTTGCCGATTGATTGTCTTCACACCGAAAACGGCCGGCATTCCGGCCAACCAATGTCCGCTTTCGGGCAAGAACTGGACATCATAGCGTTGGGCCGACAATCCGGCAACCAACGGAAAATGGGCCTTCTTCGCCTCATCCGTATAGATGGCCACTTCCAAATCGGCCGCGTTTCGTTTGGGAGGCAGTTCAAAATCCAACGTCAGGTGGCCGCTCGTGTCGGCCACGAGCCGCCTTTTCGCGATGTCCCTCCCGTTGTGCAACACCGCCAACGTAACGGGCTGCACGTCGAATCGCTTGCCATCGAGGTGCGAAAGCTTCATCTCAACCGCTACCCGGTGCTTGCCTAGCGTATCGCGTTGCTTGACGGGTGCAAGGGCAACAGCCCAATCCTGCAGGTAGTCGCCGGAGACCCGTACCTGCCGATGATAGCCGTAGTCCTGTCCGAAATGCTGGAGCCAGCGCGTATATGCCCGTATGGTGAAAGTCCCCGATTCGGCCTTGGCCGGATCCAATATGAATTCGCCATAGGTCGAACCCGCGACCAGCAGCTGGCGCGACCGTTGCACCAACTTCCCGCCGCCGTCGAGGAGCTCCACGTACACCACGCCGCTTACGGCAGATGGTGTACCGAACGTGCCATCCAAGACGTAAGCCTTGTACCAAACCGTGTCGCCAAGGATATAGTCGGCTTTGTCCAGGTGAAGGTAGACCTTTTCCAAGGGCATGGTACTGCGCAGTGTATCCAGCGTGCGCTGGACACCCAATATCGTATTTCGCTGGGCGTGGCCCAAACGCGGTACGACCGCAACAAACAGCAATGCCAAAAACAGGACCTTCATGTACCGGAATCGGCCAAGATACCAAAAAACCACGCACCTCGCGGCATCCGGACCAAAAACATTGGAATAACTTTTGCGATGCCTATCTTTGATAAACGAACGATACGCATGACAAGAACAATACGCCTGGTTTCTGTATCCGCGCTGATGGTTGCCATCACGGCCTGCGGGAGCGACAAATCGATCACCGATCGCGTGGCGATGGGCGAAGTGGAACATTACCTCCAAGCCAATCCGGTTTATGATGCCGCCGACATGGATTACGGCGAAGTCAGGCTCCAGCAGAAAACGGATAGCGAGCTCATCGGTGCTTACCAAAGCTTGGAATCGAGCGGATACGTGACGCTGGAACTCCTGAAAGGGCGCAAACGGTTCCTATCGAAAGACAGCACCTTCGTCTACTTGGTCAAATTGACAGACAAATCCATCCCCTACGTCCTGGAAAAAACGGAAAAAAAAGTCAGGGTGAAAACCTTTGAGTACCAGCTGGACGAAGACGGCGGTATCCACGTTGAACAAAGCGGTAAAAACCGGGCAAAAGCGACGGTGACGCTCCGGAAATCCGAAACGGATTTTGCCGACTTCGCCAAAAAAGGCGTTGATGACAACGCGTCCTTCACCAAAAAGACCTACAGCCTCCGGTTCAACAAAGAGACGGGATGGGAAGTGACGAAGTAAGTCGCGCGAAGCCATGAAAGGATTCAGCACCCTCATTGCCGTGCAAGCACTGCTGTCCACCATTTCGGCCGTGCTCTTTTCCCAGATGTCCGTGGTCGGAAAAGTTGGCATCAGCTTATTGTACCGCGAGTATGGCATATTCAAGATCTGGTGGAAGACGGCTATCTTGCTCTTTGCGGTGCAATTGGTCTTGTTGTTCGTGTTATGGTTGGTCAAACGGCTGCTTTGGCACAAGTTGGCGACGGCCACCCTCCTGCTGTTCCTCTTGTTCGGCCTGGCGGGGGCCTACTTCACCTACTTGGACTTCACCACCACCTCGCATCGGTTGATGAAGGAAAATTTCCACGCCGGCGGTTACCTGTTTTGGGGTGCGTGGATCCTTACCTGCCTATACTTCTTGTTTGTATCCCCGAAACCACGTGCGCAGCATGAACCCGTGTCCCCGGTGCCTACGACTCCTGAAAATGTTTAGCAATCATCGCAATGGCCTCATACATGTCAAATGGCTTCTTGATGTATCCTACGGCACCGCAGGCCTGCGCGATTTGTTCGATATCGGCCGCTACCGACACCATGATGACCGGTATATCACAGGTTTCGGGATTGGCCTTAAGGGCCATGCAGAGCTCGCTGCCCGTGGTCCAGAATAACCGTTGGTCGAGCAAGATCAGGCCCACGCGATGTTCACGGACAATCTTGAACAATGACTTACCGTTATCGGTAATGATGTCGTAATGTTCATACGTCATGATATCGGCCATCATTTCCGATACATGGGCGTCATCTTCGATATAGAGCAATTTCCTTTTCAAACCAGTAGGTTGAGTGCATCAGTAGATTATGGCCGGACCCTACCGGCTATCGCAAAGCTAACTGAAATAGTTGGGATTTGCAAATCGGCCTATCACGGCAATTTCACCTTGAATGCCCGATAGGGATATTCCGTCTTGTCCACACCACCGTTCCATTGCGGCAACCGCTGCAGCTGGGCACAGGTGAAGTAAAGGTAACCATCCGTCCCGATGCCGAATGAATCCGGCCACAGCAATCGGCGATCGTGCACCAGTTCATGTAGCTTCCCGTCCGGATCCAAGTACGAGATGGAATACCGTTCGGAGGTGGTAAGGTAGATATTGCCGTGTTTGTCGGCAATCAACCCGTGAGTAACGCCCACGCTTCCCATGTCTTCCACGCGGGCCGACAATTGCTGGTCGTTAAGCGCCGTGTCCGCGAGGTAGCGTGTCTCGACCCGGAAAAGGTTTTCCTTGTTGATGGGCTTGAAGTAAAGATACCTGAAATCGTGCGTCAAAGCGATGCCATTGACGTGGGAAGAGAAAGGCCTGCCGTCGTGGCCCTTCATGTCGGTATTCCCGTACCGAAGCACGCGATCATCGGCCAACGTATAGGCCGTGCGCTGCAACACCGTACGTGAATGGCCGGAAACCAAGTCCAACACCACGATGGCCGCCTGCCCCGGGTCGGACAAATAAGCGAGGTTCTTCTCCGTGTCCACACGCACGTCGTTCAACGCCGATCTCGACTTGTCCAAATCGTCGAACGTATACACCCGTTCGACGCCGTTGGTTCGCGTATCTATTTTCACCAACTTGAATCGGCCTGATTCCGGCCCGCCGTCTCCAAAGATGTTCCCAGACGACCCCGGTTTTGAATCCAGCACCCACAACTTATCCGCCGCGTCCACATACAAGTCTTGGACGCGCAGGAAATGTGCTTCATTTCCCATCTCGGTGTTCCAGCTGGCATCGGGATAAGCCACGGGGTTTCCGTCCCGGAGTTCCGCCAAAGCCAAATGGCCATCGCCATCGAAATTGGGGAACGATACGAAAACGCGGTTGGCAGCATTGACACTCAGTCCGATGGCCATGCTTTTTCCGAATTCGGCGATCGGAATAAGCCCCTCGGCTTGCCCCGCTTTCTCCTTCGGCGCACACCCGTTCATTAGCGCAAGCATGATAAGAGGCAACGCGTAGCTAAAGATGCTGTTTGTAGTCATCCCCATGGCGTGCAAAATCAGTACCAACAAATCCGATTTCACACATGATCCGGTTACGAGCGCATCGCGGGATCGCGAGTTAGTGCTTGATTTCTTGCAGGTGCGCCACGTCGTTCACGTCATACGGCGTTTCCTGGTAAACGAAGTAATTCAGCCAGTTGTTGAACAGGAGGTTGGCATGGCTGGCCCAGCGAACCACGGGCGCATTACCAGCATCGTCTCCGGCATAGTAATGCCTTGGCACATCGATCTGCGCCCCCTTTTCAAGATCGCGAAGGTATTCTTCATGGAGCGTGCGCGGTGCATATTCCGAGTGGCCCGTCAGGTAAAACTCACGACCTCCCCTCGATGCCAGAATCGCGAGGCCGGCCTCTTCCGATTTTGCCAGCACCGCCAGGCCGGATTTGTCCGTCAAATCGGTTTCCTGGATGGTGGTGTGGCGGCTATGGGGGATGTAAAACTCATCATCGAAGCCACGGAACAGCGGATTGGTCTTATCAAGCGCGGTATGTTTGAAAACACCGAACAACTTGCTGGCCAAGGGAACCTTACCGACCCCGTAGAAATGGTACAAAGCCGCTTGGGAGGCCCAGCAGATATACAGCGTCGACGTAACATGCGTGCGCGCCCAATCGAAAATCATTTTGATTTCGTCCCAATAGGATACAGCCTCGAAATCAAGCATCTCCACCGGAGCCCCCGTAATGATCATCCCATCGTAGTAATTTTCGGCCACTTCCGCAAAGCCTTTGTAGAATAGCGCGAGATGCTCTTCCGGTGTGTTTTTTGGGGTATGCGTGTCCAAACGGAGGAATTCGATTTCGACCTGCAAAGGGTTGTTGGACAGTACCCGTATGAAATCAGTCTCCGTAGAAATCTTCAACGGCATGAGATTCAATATGATAACACGCATCGGCCGAATGTCCTGCGTGTTCGCGCGCAGGTCACTCATCACGAATATGTTCTCCTTCTTGAGCAACGCTATCGCTGGAAGATCGTTTGGTATCTTTACTGGCATCCCTTTTCTCTACGTTGTTTAGCCTGCAAAAATACGTAGATTTTTTGGTTTAACCCCTATCCATGCGGCGGATCGTTTGGTAGCGTAAGAAAGGCACGCCCATCAAGTGGAATCGTTACGCCTGATACGCGACCAAAACCATACGCGTGACAGGTGGAGGTTCGACATCGAGAAACTTTTTCAGCAAACTAACTAAATTAGTATATTTGCCTCCATGGGTCGCACCGGGCATATGGAGTACGCTATCGTGGACATCGAAACCACCGGAGGCTATGCCGCGGGCAGCGGCATTACCGAAATCGCCATCCTCATCCACGATGGGGTCGGTGTGGTCGACCGGTTCACGTCGCTGGTTAACCCCCAGCGTCCCATCCCGCTGTACATCCAGGCGATGACGGGGATCAGTGACGAGCTTGTGGCCGATAGCCCCACGTTCGGCGAGCTGGCGGCCGAAATCCACAGGTGGCTGGATGGGCGGGTATTCGTAGCGCACAACGTGAATTTCGACTACTCGTTCCTTAGGCACCACCTGGAAGAGACGGGTTACCGGTGGACGGCGCCCAAGCTATGCACCGTACGGATGAGTCGCAAAATCAGGCCAGGGTTGCCGTCTTACAGCCTCGGAAGGCTCTGCGATGCGTTGGGAATCGCCATTAACAACCGCCACCGCGCCCTGGGCGATGCCGAGGCGACCGCGGTCTTGTTCGGCAACCTGCTGGAATGGGACAACGGCGGTATCATCGCGGAGATGCTGAAGAAGACCTCCAAGCATCAGCAGCTCCCTCCCAACCTTCCGAAAGAAGCTTTCGATACATTGCCCCACGGCGCGGGCGTATATTATTTCCGCGATCGTGGCGGGAAAATCATCTATGTGGGAAAGGCCCTGGACATCCGCAAACGGGTGCTGCAGCATTTCAGCGGCCACAACCCCAACCCGCAACGCCAGCATTTCCTGCGACACATCCATTCCATAGCGCACGAGCCGTGCGGCAGCGAATTGATGGCGCTCCTGTTGGAGGCCGTTGAGATAAAACGGCTATGGCCGGTCTACAACCGTGCACTGAAGCGGTTCGAGCCGAAATATGCCTTGTATACCTATGAAGACCATGGGGGCTACCTCCGGTTGGCCGTTGGCAAGCATGGCAAGCACCTACAGCCCATCCATGTATTCCACAACCAATCGGATGCGATGAATTTGCTCCACCGATTGATCCGTGAATTCGACCTATTGCCCGCATACTGCGTATTCGGAATCCCTGCTGCCCGCTCCGGAACCGCCCTGGTACCAAACGGCGATATCGCCCGCGACACGGCGAATGTTACGCCGGCCAACCACAACGTACGGGTGAAACAGGCCATCGCGCACTTAACGGAAAACCTCCCTTCGTTTGCCCTGGTCGATCAGGGCCGAGACGCGGACGAGTACGGATGTATCTGGGTGGAGCAAGGCCGCTTCTATGGGATGGGTTACATCAGCCGTGAGTCGGACATCAACACCCCCGAAGCGGTGAAGGAATCGCTGACGCGCTATGATAGCAACCAGTATGTGATGCAACTCATCTACGGTTTCGCAGCAAAGCATCCCTCGAAAGTGTGGAGACCCGGACAAGCTACGCCGGTACATACCGCCGCTGCAGGTGAAGCCGGATATAGCCTATGAAAACCAGCGCGATGAGCGCACCGGCCACTCCCTGCAGCAGCAGCGTGTAATGGATACCCCAGGCGCTGGCCAGCGCACCGACCAGTAGGCTACCCAACGGAAAAATGCCTTGGAACGCCATGATGTAATAGCTGATGGCACGGGCGCGGTAAACGGGCATGGCATGCGTCTGGATATAGGTGTTGATGCTCGAATTCTGCACCATCATGCCCATCGCGGCGAGCAGCGTACTCAACAAAGCCAACGGAAGCCAAGACGCGAACGACAGCGCCAGTATCCCGAAAGCGAGCAGGCCGGCAGCTTTCATCACGCGGAAGCGCAGGTTGGTACCCAGGCGCGTCCTGGCCATATAGAACGCACCGATCATCGCACCCAAACCGGCCGCGCTTTCGAACCAGCTAAAGACCGTCGCGTCGCCGCCAAACATTTCGCGTGCAATGACGGGCAGCAAGGTGGTGTACGGGATAACCAGCAGGCTCGACGCAGACAGCAGCAGCACAAGTGATGATATATGAGGCGAATGCTTGAGGTAACTAAACCCCTCCTTCAATCCAGTCCACGTGCTTTCCTGTTTGGCAACAACCGGTTTCGGAACCAAATCCATGAACAGCAACGAGCCGATGACCGCGATGAAACTGACGAAGTTGACAGTGAAGCAAACCGTCTCGCCGTAGGCGCTGAGCAACACGCCCCCCAACGCCGGCCCGACCATCCGGGCGGCATTGAATGCCGAAGAATTGAGCGCAATGGCATTGGGCAGGTCGGCTTTGTCGTCCACCAGCTCCACCATGAGCGACTGGCGTGCCGTAACGTCAAACGTATTGATCACGCCCTGGACAAAACTCAATAGGCCGATCCACCACACGTCGTCATATCCGAGGAACACCATGGCCGCCAATGCGCCAGCTTGAATCATCAACCCAACCTGGGTCGTGATCACGATGCGGTATTTACGGTGCCGGTCTACGAAACTGCCGATGAACGGCGCCAGGACGAGCGACGGGATAAGCGCCACGAAGGACACCGCACCCAGCGCCAATGCCGAATCCGTGAGGCGGTAAACCAACCAACTGACGGCGATGCGCTGCATCCATGTACCCATCAGGGAGATGGCCTGTCCGATGAAATGTAAGCGGTAATTGCGATGCCTGAGCGCACGGAAGGTATCCACGCGTAAGGACTCGCAAAAGTCATACCACGTACACCTTTGCGAATGTGCGTTTTATTCCCTAATTTTACCAACGGAAACTCGGTGTTTCCAGGAGCTAATTAATTTGTCTTATCGTTTTAAAGCATGAAATTCTTTATTGACACCGCAAACCTGCAACAAATCAAGGAAGCCCAGGATTTGGGTGTATTGGATGGCGTAACCACGAACCCGAGCTTGATGGCCAAGGAAGGCATCACGGGCGACGAGAACATCATCAACCATTACAAAGCCATCTGCGACATCGTGGACGGCGACGTGAGTGCGGAAGTGATCTCGACCGATTTCGACAACATCATCAAGGAAGGCGAAGCCTTGGCGAAGTTAAACGACAAAATCGTCGTAAAAGTACCGATGATCAAGGAAGGCGTGAAAGCAATCAAATACTTCAGCAGCAACGGCATCAAGACCAACTGCACGCTGGTGTTTTCGTCCGGACAGGCGTTGCTTGCCGCCAAGGCCGGCGCCACGTACGTATCGCCATTCCTGGGCCGCCTCGATGACGTTGGCACCGATGGCCTGACGTTGATAGAAGACATCCGGTTGATCTATGACAACTACGGCTATGAGACGCAAATCCTCGCGGCGTCGATCCGCCACGTGCTGCACATCATCGCTTGCGCGAAAATCGGTGCCGACGTAATGACGGGCCCGCTATCGGCCATACTCGGCCTGCTGAAACACCCACTTACCGACAACGGACTTGCCCAGTTTTTGGCAGACCACGCCAAGGCTGCCGGAAAATAAACACCCATTCAGCCCGCGGCAGGAGCCGCGGGCTATTTTCACCCAAGCACACCACGATGTCGACAGCAACGGAAAACAACGCGACGGCCGCCGATGAAAAGCTCATCCGGTTGTTACGCCAAAACAAGCTGAAGGTGACCCAACCCCGGCTCAGCGTGCTGCACATCATTTCGAACAAGGACACGGCCATATCCCAACCCGAGCTGGAGAAGCTGTTAGGCGATGAGGTCGATCGCGTGACGCTTTACCGGGTATTGGCTACCTTCGAAGAAAAGGGTATCCTCCATAAGATCTTTGACCTCCACGGTACGGCGACCTATGCGTTGTGCTCCACCGAATGCGACGAGCATCACCATCATGACGAGCACGTGCATTTCATTTGCTCGGCATGCAATAGCATCTACTGCCTTGACCGCATCCAACTCCCCAAGATCGCCCTGCCCAACGGATACCACCTCGATTCGATTGGCATCAATGCGGTAGGTGTATGCGCTCAATGCCGTGCGCCGAAACCCGAGTAAAAGGCCATTCGCATCCCGTTACCAGCGTTTGGCCAGTCGACCCGTTGACTGCCAACCGACGCTGCAAATCATCGCTAAATATACCGAAATAATTATGGCTAAAACTTTATCAATCCACATCACAATATGTTGTCCAATAAGATATTGATTAAAATCACATACACACATCATACACCAATATGAATTTTAGCTATCGCGACATTTCCGGCATCCATTTAGAAAATCGGCCCTAAGGACCAAAAACGGGCGATACCGATACTAAAAAAAAATAAAAAACAAGATAAAATATTAGCAAATCAATAGACAATAAGCTTTAAATCAATAATGAAAAAACATTTATATAAATTAAAAATTAATAATCCATTTTAGCACATGAATATCGAAAAATACCGACACTGCCAAAGCCAATAATTTTGTAGTTTAGCGAGATGATGATTGGGGTTACACGAAGGAGGATGCGCTGGTACGCTTCGGCGTTGATAACCCTCGTGCTGTTTTATTTCGCGTTGCCCGATCCGCTTTTCCGCTCGCCTACCTCATTCGTCATCGAAGATGCCGACGGCAACCTGTTGGGCGCATCCATCGCCGCAGACGGTCAATGGCGCTTTCCAGCGACCGACGAAGTGCCGGAGAAATTCGCGGCTTGCATCGTTGCATTTGAAGACCGTCGCTTCCATTTCCATCCGGGCGTAGACCCCATCGCTTTAGGGAGGGCGGTATGGCAAAACGTATCGGGCAGGCGTGTGGTCAGTGGCGGCAGCACCATTACCATGCAGGTGATCCGCATGAGCCGCAACCGGCCAAGGACCATTGGACAGAAGCTGGCCGAAGCGGTAATGGCAATCCGGCTGGAAGCGGGTTACCGCAAGAAAAGCATCCTTCGCCTATACAGCGCGAACGCGCCGTTCGGCAGCAATGTCGTTGGGCTGGACGCGGCCGCGTGGCGTTACTTCGGCCGTACGCCTGAACGGCTTTCGTGGGCAGAAATGGCAACCCTAGCCGTACTGCCCAACGCCCCGGCGCTCATCCACCCCGGGCGAAACCGCGCACGGCTGCTTACCAAGCGCAACGCCCTCCTGGACAAACTAGCGAAGATAGGCACCATTGATACCACCACCGCAGCATTGGCCAAACTGGAACCCCTGCCTGACAAACCCCATCCCCTACCCCGGGTCGCTCCGCACCTGCTGGAGCGTTTCAAAAAAGAATACCAACGCCTCGACATCCCCATTACGCGCATAGAAACCTCACTTGATGGCAACCTGCAGCGTCAGGTGGCCAACGTCATCGACCGCTACCACCACAACCTCAGCTCAAACGGCATCCATAACGCGGCAGCCTTGGTGCTCGACGTCGAAACCGGCCAGGCGAAAGCCTACGTCGGCAATGTGCATACCCCCCAATTCGCGGAGGCCGAAAGCCAAGTGGACGTGATCACTGCACCCCGCAGCCCGGGAAGCACACTGAAGCCATTGTTGTATGCCGCCATGCTCACCGACGGGTTGATCTTGCCGCATACGCTCATCCCCGACATTCCCACCCAAATCGGCGGATACACCCCCCAGAATTATGACCTTGGCTATGACGGTGCCATACCCGCATCGCGCGCCTTGAGCCGATCGCTGAACATACCGGCCATCAAGATGCTGCAACAATACAAGTACCAGCGCTTCCATCCCTTCCTAAAGCAAATAGGCATCCACACGCTCACGCGCCCCGCCGATTTCTACGGGCTTTCCATGATCCTGGGCGGTTGCGAGGTCACGATGTGGCAATTGGCAGGCACCTATGCGAGCATGGCACGCACGCTCAACCATTACACCGGCGATGGCGCCGATTACCATTCGGCCGACTATCACGCGCCAACATACCTGAAAACTTCCGGAAAACGCATGGAAAAGGCGACCGAACGGGCGTCGGTCATCGATCACGCGTCGCTGTACTTTACGTTTCAAGCCATGAACGAGGTGATGCGTCCCGGGGAAGAGGCGCTATGGGAACAATTCGGATCGTCCCAGAAAATCGCTTGGAAAACCGGCACGAGCTTCGGCTTCCGCGACGGATGGGCCATCGGACTGACCACCGGGCATGTGGTCTGCGTGTGGGTGGGCAATGCGGATGGTGAAGGGCGCCCGGGGCTAACGGGTATCGAGGCGGCAGCCCCCATCCTATTTGACATTTTCGACCTGTTGCCGCGCCGGCCATGGTTCGAAGCCCCGCTGCATCGCATGGTGCAGACCGCTGTGTGCCGGGAAAGCGGGTACCTGGCCGGATCGGATTGCGCGCATGCCGATACGCTCTACATCCCGGTACCGGGGCACCGCTCGGCGGTCTGCCCCTACCACCGCACCGTACACACCAATGCCGAGCGCACCTTGCGCGTGAATGCCGACTGCGCGCCGCAGGAAACCATCGTGGCCAATCCTTGGTTCGTCCTGCCGCCGGCCATGGAATACTACTATCGGTCACGCCACAGCAATTACCGCGAATTGCCGCCTTTCGCCCCCGGGTGCGTACCCAGCGATGGAAACCAGCCCATGGAGTTGATTTATCCGCAGGATAATGCTCGGATTTACATACCTTTGGAAATCGACGGCCAACGCGGGCAGGTCATCTTCAACGCGGCGCACCGCAAGCGCGGAAGTACGATATACTGGCATTTGGATGACGCGTTCGTGGCACAGACGGAAACGTTCCATCAGCTTGCGCTCGATGTACCGGCCGGACCGCACCGGATTACGCTCGTGGACGACGACGGGGGACGCATCAGCCAACGGTTTGAAATCTTGACGAAATAACCATGCTTGAGACAATCGATCTGCATAACATGCTGGTACTGGATATCGAGACGGTGTCCACACAAGCCGCGTTCTCGGCCATGGAAACGCGCTTCCAGGCCCTGTGGACGCACAAGGTTCGCAGCAGCCTCCGGGAGGGAGAGTCGGCGGCCGACGTGTATCCCACGGCTGGCCTCCACGCCGAATTCGGCAAGGTCATCTGCATATCCGTAGGCCTATTTCACCAACGGGGCGGCCAAACGGCATTCCGCCTGAAGTCATTCACGCAGGATGCCGAACGGGATCTGCTGGCGCGTTTCGCGGATATGCTGTGCAAACAGCCCAACAGCCTCATCCTATGCGGACACAACATCAAGGGATTTGACATCCCCTACCTATGCAGGCGTATGCTCATCAACGGGTTGTCCATTCCCGTCCAACTGGACGCTTCGGGCAAGAAACCCTGGGAAATCAATCACCTGGACACCATGGAATTATGGCGATTCGGCGATTTCCGCCATTACACATCGCTGAACCTCCTGGCAGCGGTGTTTGGCATTCCCACACCCAAGGATGACATCAGCGGTGAAGACGTGCATCGGGTATACCACGAGGAAAACAATCTGGAACGCATCCGTGTATATTGCGAGAAGGATGTAATCACCACGGCACAAATCTTGCGGAGATTGCGCAACGAGCCGTTGATCGACCCAGAAGCTATCAGCTTCGCTGAGTAGTCAAGATAGTCGGGAAGTCCAAAAGTACGGAAACAAATAGGGAAACTAAAGAATCAAAAACCCATGTCAAAAAAGAAAGCGGACGCATTCAAGCACATACTCACGCAATTGGTATCGGACGCCATCGAGCAATCGGGCAATAAACCAATGAATTACAAACAGGTGGCCGCCAAACTGAACCTGGCCGACGCCGAGGCACGTGCAACCATCCTGGACATCTTGCAGGAAGAGACCCGGGCCGGACGCTTCAAGGAAGCCGAAAAAGGCAAGTACGTGGTCAAGGAACTGAAAGCATTCATAACCGGCCGTGTGGACATGACCGCCGATGGGTCGGCGTTCATCGTACAGGAAGACGAATTCGAAGACGACATTTACATCGCGCCCCGAAAACTGCGCCAAGCGTTGCACGGCGACCTCGTGAAAGTCCATGCCTATGAAAAGCGGCGGGGCAAGCGCAAGGAAGGCGAAGTGGTGGAAATCCTCGAGCGGGCGCGGAAGGAATTCACGGGTACGATCACCATCTCCCCCCGGTTTGCCTTCTTCGCGGCCGACGACCGGAAAATGCTGCACGACATCTTCGTCCCGCTTGCCGACCTCAACGGTGCACAAGACGGCGAAAAAGTCGTCGTTACGATCACGGAATGGCCCCAAGACACCAAGAACCCCGTGGGGCGGGTAAAACACGTCTTGGGAAAAAAGGGGGAGAACAACACGGAGATGAACGCCATCCTGGCCGACTTCGGCTTTCCGCTTGAATTCCCCCGAGCCGTGGAGCAGGAAGCTGCGGATTACCCGGCCGAGATCCCACAAACCGAAATCGACAAGCGTCGTGATTTCCGTGCGATCAGCACGTTCACGATCGACCCGGTAGACGCCAAGGACTTCGACGATGCCCTTTCGTTCCGCGCGCTGGATAACGGCCATTACGAAGTCGGCGTACACATCGCCGACGTTACCCATTTCGTCCGGCCCGACACACCGCTCGATCGCGAAGCATTCGATCGCGGAACCTCGGTGTACCTGGTCGACCGGGTCATCCCGATGTTGCCCGAACGGTTGTCCAATGACCTGTGTTCCCTACGGCCTAACGAAGATCGGTTGGTTTTCTCGGCGGTGTTCGAGTTGGATGACAAGGCCAATATCATCAAGGAATGGTTCGGCAAGGGAATCATCCATTCCGACAGGCGATTCAGCTATGAAGAGGCACAGGAAATCCTGGATAACAAGACGGGCCAATACAGCGAAGAGCTGCTGAAACTGAATGCGCTCGCCTACATCCTCCGGGAACGGAAGTTCAAGCACGGCGCCATCAGTTTCGAGACCACGGAAGTCAAATTCCAGCTTGATGAAAACGGAAAGCCGCTCGGCGTATACGTCAAGGAACGCAAGGATGCCCACAAGCTGATCGAGGACTTCATGCTATTGGCCAACCGGCGCGTGGCCGAATTCATCGGCAAGCAAGGCAAAGGCCAATCCAAGAAGACATTCGTATACCGTGTGCACGATGTGCCCAAGGAAGAGAGCATCACCGCATTCGCGCAATTCGCCGCGCGGTTTGGGTACAAACTCAACACGAAATCAGACCGCGAGACGGCGCGCTCGCTCAATGCACTGATGGAGCGTGTAGAGGGCACCAAGGAACAAAATGTACTGACCACCCTGGCCATCCGGTCGATGGCCAAGGCCATCTACACCACCAAGAAGACCAGCCACTATGGGCTTGCCTTCGACTATTACACGCACTTTACGTCGCCCATCCGCCGGTATCCCGACGTGATGGTGCACCGCCTGCTGGAACATTACCTGTCGGACGGCAAATCGGTCAATGCGGAAGCCTACGAGAAACTTTGCGAGCATTCCTCGCAGATGGAGAAAAAGGCGGCAGACGCCGAACGGGCATCCGTAAAGTACAAGCAAGCCGAATTCCTGAAAGATCAGGTGGGCGAAACGTTCCTGGGCATCATATCGGGCGTGACGGAATGGGGCATGTATGTCGAGATCGAAGAAAACAAATGCGAGGGGATGGTACGGCTACGTGACATCACCGATGATTTCTACGCGCTGGACGAAAAGAACTACGCGATCATCGGCCAACGGAAGAAGAAACGGTACCAGCTTGGCGACGAGGTGCGGATCAATGTGAAAAAAGTGGATCTGGCCAAGCGACAAATCGATTTCACGTTGGTTTCCTGATCATATCGAAAACAAAATCCATCGGTTTTTGTTCCATCTCCAACTTCATCAAAAGCGTATGCAAGAAACACCTACAAAACGGCCTTACGCCCTGGAATTGGCGGCAAGCCTGATTTCATTGGCGCTGATCATCGCGCTGATGTATGTGCTGCAGAGCGTGCTGTTGCCGCTGCTGTTTTCCATCCTCATCGCCATCTCGCTCTACCCCGTAGCGCGTTTCCTGGAACGGCTGCGGCTGGGAAAGGCCTTCTCGGCGTTGCTGGCGGTCATCTTGGCCATTGCCATCCTGTCGGGCCTGGTCTGGTTCATTGTCCATCAGGTCATCGTCATCGGGCGCGACGGAACGGAGATCCAGTCGAAATTCCTGACGATTTTCGACACCATCCAACGGTGGCTACACGACCAATTCGGCTTGGAACCCTCAGACATCGTGGAGCGGTTGAGAAGCCAGGCAAACCAGATCGCTTCGAATGTCGCTTCCTACCTCACCGCAGCATTCGGCTCCTTGGGTGGCATATTGGCCGGCACTGTCCTGGTTCCGCTATTCTCGTTTTTCCTGCTGTACTATCGCGTATTCTTCCGGGAATTTTTCTTCCGTGCGTTCAAATCCACGCCTCAGGAAACCGTGCACAACACGCTCAACAAAATCTACGACGTGGTGCAAAGCTACCTCCTCGGCCTCGTCACGGTGATGGGCATCGTGGCCATCCTCAATACCGTAGGGCTCTGGATCATGGGTATCCAATACGCCTGGTTTTTCGGCACACTGGCCTCGTTGCTGATGCTGCTGCCCTACATCGGCATCGCCATTGGTTCCATCCTGCCCGCCATTTTTGCGCTGGCCACCAAGGATAGCGCTTGGTATGCCGTCGGCGTCATCGCTTGGTTCCAGGTGGTCCAATTCCTTGAAGGGAACGTCATCACGCCCAACATCGTGGGCAGCAAGGTGAGCATCAATCCGCTCATGGCCATCATCTCCATCCTGCTCGGCGGCATGCTGTTCGGGCTGGCGGGCTTGATCCTGGCGTTGCCGCTCACCGCGACCATCAAGGTGATCTTTGACGCCGTACCATCCATGAATGCCTTCGGGTTCCTCATCGGCGAACCGGAGAAATACCACCTCAAGCGTTACTCCACGAAAATCCTGCTGAAGCGCTGGAACCTACGCGAATTGCTCGAAGCCAAAGAACGCAGGGCGAATGCCGAGAATCTCCCGACAGCGAAGGACGCGGAAGGCGGAAACAAGAAAGAATAAACTTTTCATCCGCCCCGCTGTTATCTTAAGCAAACAAACAAAGGAGAAGCGATGAAGAAAGATATGGTAACCGGAACGCAAGACAAAAGCCGAAACGTGGAGATGGGTAACCCGACTTCAGACAAGGCATTCAGGGACACCCGAACGCTCAAGCGCCATCAGGGATTGCCCAACGCCGGCGGCGTGCGCACCGGAAAACGGAAATCGGAAAACGGAAACACCGACGCCTAGTCGGCGGCTTCCGCCACCTTCGGCGGCATCAGCTTGTATACCACCGGCGTTACTACGCGCGATAGGAGCGTGGAGCTGATCAACCCACCGATCATCACGATGGCCAGTGGGGAAATCAGCGGATTGCTGGACCACGCGATGGGCAACAGCCCGCCGATGGCGGTAAGCGATGTGAGGATAATGGGCAGGAACCGCATCTCTCCGGCTTTCTCTATGGCATCGTTTAGGGCCATCCCTTCCTTGCGCAGCTGATTGGTGAAATCGACCAGCAGGATCGTATTCTTCACCTCGATGCCGGCCAGTGCCACCAGTCCGATCGTCGCGACGAAGGAAAGCGTATTGCCCGTAACCAGTAACGCCAACACCGCCCCGACGATTCCCAAGGGGATGACCGACAACACAATCACGGTACTTTTCAGCGTCTTGAATTCCAACACGAGCACGGCAATGAACAGGAAAACGGTGATGAGGATTACCGTGCCGAAACCACCGAACGACTGCTCCCGGCTTTCCACCTCGCCACCCATGGCGTAACGGTAACCCGGCGGCAACTGCAGGCCATCCATCTGCCGGATTACGTCGCGGATCACGCCGTCGTTGGTGTACCCGGCATCCACGAAGCTATTGACCGATACCGTCCGCTCGCGGTTCTCATGATAGATGGCCGGCGGCGAGGGCACCAGCTTCAAACTGGCCAATTGGCTGAAGGGTATCCCCAGCCCCTGCACATTGTCTACGTAAACCTGGTCGAATACCGAGAGGTCGGCATACGCCGCGCGTGGAACGCTCAACCGTACGAGGTAGTCATCGTCATCGGCCGAAGGATCGGTGTAGGTGGTCACGTCGAAACCGGCAAGCACCATCCGTACCGTCCGATCGATGTTGGCACTGGGCACCCCCAACGCCAACGCCTTTTCACGTTGGATATCCACCTGGATATCGGTTTTGTCGTTTCGCACCGGATTGTTCACGTACAATGCACCGGGCGTCTGTTCGAGCAACGCTTCCACCCGCGTAGCCAACCCCTTGAGCGTATCGAGGTTATCTCCGAAGAGCCTGACTTCGACCGGCGAGATCACCGGCACGCCCTGCTCGAAGTTCTTGACCTCCACTTTGGCACCTAGGTAAGGCGTCCAGGCATCGCGCAATCGCGCGATCAGGCCCTCCTTATCCCTGGGTTTGGTATCGGGCTGCAATTGGACGAATATTTCGGCAAAGTCTGGCCGCTCATTGGCCTGCTCCACGTTGTAGTAGATCCGCGGATTGCCCTTGCCCACGTTCGACGCGAAATACTGCACCTCGGGCATTGCGCCGAGTTCGTGCTCGAGCTGCCGCACCACGCTATCGGTGGTATGGATGTTCGACTGCAGCGGCGCGCTGACCCGGATCAGGAACTGCGGCTTCTCGGACGCTGGAAACAGGCTGAAGCCAATGACCGGAATCAACGCCAACGCACCGCCGAAGATTACCACGGCCACCACCAGGGTTTGCCAAGGGCGTTTCAACGCCTTGTCGAGCAAGACGGCATAGGTGCCGTGGATGGCCCGTTGCAGCCAGCGGAGCACCGCATTGCCTTCGGGATGCGCATGGGGCTTCAGCAGGCGGCTCGACAGGAACGGCACCACCAGCAGGGCCACCAACATCGAAGCGATCACCGAACCGATGACTGCCATCGGCAGGCTCCGGATGAAGTCGCCCGCGTCGGCCGGCATGAACATCAATGGCATGAAGGCAATCGCCAGCGTCGCCGTACACCCCACCACGGCCAGCGCGATCTGATGGGTACCGCGCACAGCCGCCTCCACGCGCGAGTACCCCTCGCGCAGCCACCGTTCGACGTTCTCGACCACCACGATGCTGTCGTCGACCACCAGCCCCAAGGCCACTACGAAACCGACGATGCTGAGCTGGTTCAGCGAGTAACCCAGGGCGTTGAGGACGATGACACCCATGGCGAGCGACAGGGGCACGGCGATCATCACCACCAGCGATGCCCGCGTGCCGAGCGGCAACAGCGTGATCAGCACCAGCGTGACGGCAATGATGAAATCCACGCCCAACCCGCCGAGGCGTTTGTTCACGTTTTCGCCCTGATCGAAGTGCAACACCATATCGACATTGGCGGGCAACCGCTCCCGGAACCTGTCGAGCACCTCCAGGTAGGCCTCCTGCGTACGGCTGATGTTTTCGCCAGGCTTCTGTGCCGCATTGACGAATACCGCGCGGTGGCCGTTCAGGCGGGTCAGGTGTGTCTCCGGCGCGAAATCCGCATAGACTTCGGCCACGTCGCGCAACCTGACATTCTTGCCCTGCGCGCTGTGCACGATGGTGTTGCGGATGTGTTCGATGCTCTGGTAATTGCCGCTGGTCTTGATGCTGAACACCTTGCCGCCTGCTAGCACGCTGCCTCCGGGGATATTGGCCCCCTCACTCTGTATGGCCTGCATGACCTGGTTGAGCGGGATACCCAATTGCGCCAGCCGGGCAGGCTCCACATCCACGCGCACCAATTGCTCGGACAGGCCGCTCACGGTCACTTCCTTGAGCGCCTTCACCCGTTCCAATTCCGTTTTGAGGTCGTCAGAAACGGCTTTCATCGCCTTGCGCGACGCGTTTTCCGAAATCAGCGCCACCTGCAACACGTTGACGCCCGTGGGGTCGATCTGCTTCACGTCGATGCTATACACCTCATCGGGCAATTGCGGGCGCAAGGCACCCACCTCGCGGATCAGCTCCTGGTATTTGTTATCATAATCCACTCCGTGTTCGTATTCCACGAACAATACCGCCAGCCCGCTGACGATGGTGGTGCGGATACGGTTGATTTGATTGAGATCGTAGAGCCGGGTCTCGATCGGTTTCACGACCAGTTGCTCCATGTCTTTCGGCGTGGTACCGGGATAGATCACCACCACTGGAAAGTTGGCGGGTTGCATTTCGGGGTCTTCGGCCCTGGGCATGGTCAGGATGCTGCTCACGCCGATGGCAATGACCATCAGCACCATGATGAGCGTGAACTGGTAGTTCTTGATGGGGTATTTGATCAACTCCATGGCCGGTCTATTTTATGGTGATGTTCGAACCGTCGCGCAGGTACGGGCTGCCCGATACGATCACTGCGCCAGCCTGCTCCAGCCCGCCACTGACCACGACATGGTCTTGCTGCAGCTCCGCCACCTGTACCTGTACCCGCCGTGCGGTTTTCCGATCGTCGGTCACAAACACGTACCCCGTATTGGCATCGCCATCCAGCAACGCCTCATAGGGGATGAGCCATACGTCGGCCTTGGACGACAGGCGGATCTCGGCCTTACCGAACATGCCCGATGCCAGCGCAGGGAGCTGGTTACCCCCGAGCTTCAGGTACACGGTAAACGTGCCCGATTGCGGATCGACCCCCTCAGACTTGCGGTGCACCGTAGCCGGGAGGATTTGGCCTGCGGCCGCATCCGTTGTCACCGTAGCGCCGTCGCCGGGGTGGATGGCCGCCCACTGGCGGTCGCTCACCCCAACCCGGAGCAGCCAGCCCGCACGTCCGGTGCCGCTCACCACCAGCACAGGCGTACCCGGCCCGACAACCTGGCCGGCACTGGCGGGGCGTTGCAGCACGTAACCGTCAAAAGCCGCCCGTATGCTGGTATGCCCGAGGTTGTAGGCTGCCCGCTGGGCGTCCTGCTTGGCGGCTTCGAGTGCCGTTTGCGCATTTTCCAGCTGCTCGAGCGTAGCGACGCTGTCGCGATACAAACGTTGCGCGCGCTGGTAATCTCGCTCGGCCTTTTCCACCGCAAGCGCCGATTGCCGGACCGCCGTGTTGATTTCGGTCGTTTCCACCGTGGCCAGCAACTGGCCCTTGCGGAATGACTCGCCTTCTTTGACGGCGAGCTGCTGGATGATGCCACCGCTTTTGAAACCCAATACGGTCTCGTCATCGGTGGTAAACGTACCGGTGGCCACGATGGCCTGTGCGGTATCGCGCGCGGCGAGCGGCACGACGGTAACCGGGATCGTGTCGGCTTCGGCCAATTTGTTACCGGTAAGGCGTGGTTTGGGACCACAGCTGCTTGCCGCCAGCAACACGGCAACGATCACATGTGAATAATAACCGAACTTGTTCATCTATTCTTGGTGTTGGGAGGTAAGTGGATAACTTGCTTGTTCACGTTCGAGTGCGGCAGCCGCCGAGAATACCTGGTAGGTATTGATCAGCAAGGCCAAGCGTGCGCTGGTATACTGGCTCCGGGCGTCGACGGTCTCGATGTAACTGTTCGCCCCGGCCTGGTACCCGCGGTCGATCAAGCGCTGGTAAGCCTGCGCCGACTCCATCCGTGTTTTCGCCGATCGGTAATGTGCCCAAGCCGCTTGCAGGCCATGGATACTCACCGTATGGGCCAGCTGCAACTGCTGCTGCGCTTCCTGCAATTTCAATTGCGCCTCGCGCAGGTCCAGGTGCGATTGCTGGATGGTGTGCCGATTGCGGTTGCCATTGAATATCGGCAGCTCGAGCTGGAGCCCGGCCATGTAGTACCGCGTTTGGCCATTGAACCGGAACCCTTCGGATTGCGATCCGAGATCCAGGAATGCGTTGAGCTTCGGCACAGCGAATTGCCTGTCCATCCTGAGCTTGGTCTCACGGATGCCGATGGCCACAGCCAACGATTGCAACTCCTCCCGCTTCCCCCCCTCCGTATCACCGCCCAAGGCGCCAGCCACCGCCAATAGCGCGGCTTGTTGATCGAATGCCGTATCAATGTCGGCGTCGGCCGCACGATTCAGCAGGCTATTGAAATATAGACGGGCATTCCGGGCTTTCAATCCGGCTTCGGTCAATCCCGCTTCCGCTTCGGCCACCTCTCCGTTCGAACGCAGTACGTAGGCCGGTAATCCCTTACCGTGTTCGACCAGCCGCTCATTGGTGCGCAGACCTTCCTGCGCCAGGTCCAGCGCCGATTGGTAAACCCCCACCCCCTGCACCGCGCTCAGGTAGTTGAAGTAGGCCACCTTGATTTCCTTGATCAATTCGCGCTTGTAGGTATCCACGTCCAGTTCACTCAACCGTACCTGCTGCTCATGGATGCGCTTATTGTGCCCGATATCGGTGTTGACCAGCGGCAATGTCGTCCGGATATGCGCATCGTAATAGTTGCGCGGCAAAAAATTGATGGTTTCGTTTTCGATGGCCGGAAACTGGTTCGATTGGGTCAATTGGTTCAGCGTACTGTAGACCGGATTCAGCAAATCGCCGATCGGCAAGGGGATATTACGCCCTCCGTCTGCCGTCTGGTAGGCCGCCTGTAGGTTTATGGAGGGCAGGTACAGGCTTTTTGCCGATTTCAACGCGGAAACAGCTTTTTCAAGCGTTACATGCCTTTGCTGCAGCAACAGGTTGCTGTGCAGCCCCGCTTCGATATACGCATCAAGCGGCTGCTGTGCGAGCGCCCTGCCAACGATCGTGAAACAGAGCATTATTAATGCTGTTCTCATAATTAACAGTGTTCATTTGAATTCAAAAAAAATCAGCGGAGCCGTTCAAGTACCTGCACATAAACCTGGAATACGCGTTCCATCAGCGTCTCGGGATCCGAAATCGAATGGTTGCACTTTTCGGCAATGTGCTTGAAATGGCTGGTGATGTGCAATGAACACAGGCCGTGCACCACGCTCCAGGAGAGCATGGCGGCTTCTTCGGTGGGCATCGCTGCAAAATAGCCCTGTGCCTTGCAACCCTCCACGGTCTGGATCAATCCGTCGAACACGCGTTCGCCCTCCGGCCACTCTTCTTCGGGATGGTGGGCCTGCAGGTATTGCATGGGTTCCTTCATCACGAACATCAGTTCGTAGAAATCAGGGTGATCCACAGCGAATTGGATGTACGCCCTACCCATTGCCTTGAGCCTGTCGAACGCGTTATCCACGAATTCAAGCACCGCGAAGCGTTCGCGTAGCAAACGGAATCCTTCCTGGTGCAAAGCATAGGCAATGTCGGTCTTGTCCTTGTAATATAAATAAATGGTGGTCGGGCTGAATTCGATCTCTGCCGCGATCTTCCGGATCGACGTGGCTTCGTACCCATGGGTGACGAACAGCTTCTTTGCCGCCTCCAGGATCCGGGCCTTAAAATCCTCCCGGTGCCGTTCCTTTCGTTCCTTGATACCCATACGTGAAAAATTACAGGGCAAAATTACTTAACACTGTTAATATTACAAAAAATAGTTGAGATTTTTTTCGTCCGGAAACGGCATACGGTGGCAGCGTAACCAAGGCATCCACCAATATACGTTCAAAAAAGAACATAATTCAAAATTATGGTATCAAATTTGAATATAATTTATTAAATACAGATATTTGCAGAATATTATACAAAATGGAGTTTAATTTAGATCAGACCGACTATGCCATCTTGCGCCTGATGCAAGAAAACGCCCGCATCAGCAATGCCGATGTTGCCCGCGAATTGGGCATGGCGCCATCGGCCATCTTGGAGCGCGTCAAAAAATTGGAACAGAAAGACGTCATCCTGCAATACCGCACCAAGATCAATCCGGCGGCGCTGGGCCAGAAGTTGCTGTCCTTCATTTTCATCCGTGCGGCCGATGGCATCGGCTGCGCCACCACCGGTCAGGCCCTGGCGGCTATACCGGAAGTGCAGGAGGTACATGACATTGCGGGCGATGACGGCTACCTGGTGAAGGTACGTACGGCAGACTCGGCAGCCTTGGTAGACTTGATGCGCAATTCGTTTGCGAAGATACCCAGCATCATATCGACACGCACCACGATTGTGCTGGATACCGTCAAGGAAGAACAGCAGTTGGTCATTCCAGCGCGTGAGGCAGTGAATGAATGAGTGAGTTTGTGATACGGCAAATAATGGATTCGATTATGGAAAAAACGGATACACCAAACAAGTGGAAGGTTTTCTTGGCATTCGCGATGATCTACGTCGTATGGGGGTCGACGTTCTTTTTTATCCACAAGGCCCTGGCCGGGTTCGCGCCGTTCCTATTGGGTGCCGTTCGGTTCAGCGCGGCAGGCCTACTGCTGTTGGGCTGGTGCCGCATCAAGGGCTACCGCTTGGTCGATAGGCCCACCATATTGCGTGCCGGATTGATGGGGTTGCTCCTGCTCTACATCGACAACGGCATCATCATCTGGGTGGAGCAATCGTTGCCCAGCGGGTTGGTCGCCATCATGTCGGCTTCCGTTGCCATTTGGTTCATCATCCTCGACAAACCGATGTGGAAAACCAATTTCAGCAACCTGCCGACCGTGATCGGGCTGTTCCTTGGATTCTTCGGCGTGGTCATGTTGTTCGGCGACCGTGTGGCACAGGCCATGGACGCATCCGAACGGGAAGCCAACGTCATCGGCCTATCGCTGCTGCTGCTGGGCGCCCTGGCCTGGACCATCGGCTCGCTGTATTCGAAGTACGCGGGCAAACCCAAGGCCGGCCGCGAGACAAACAGCATGGTGAGCACCGCCTGGCAGATGCTGATTGCAGGCATCGCTTTCTCGGTCACGGCGACAGCCCGGGGCGAAGTGGCCGGTTTCCGGTTTGAGGCCGTACCGGCTTCGGCCTGGTGGGCCATGGCTTACCTTATCCTGTTCGGCTCGGTGCTGGCCTACAGTTCGTACATCTGGCTGCTCCAGGTACGTTCGGCCACGCAGGTGAGCACGCACACCTACATCAATCCCATTGTGGCCGTCCTGCTGGGTGCGCTGTTTGCCAGCGAGGCGGTCACGTATTCGCAGCTTGTCGGATTGACGGTAATCCTGCTCAGCGTGCTGTTGATCAACTGGGATACCTATGGCCTCTCCTCCCTGTTCGTTACACGCAAGGGCCGGTATGCGCGCCTTCGTGAACGGGTGCGGATCCGCACGGCCATACGTGGTTCGCTGCCACCAACCGTCGAAGGGAATAGGGATAAAACCAAGGATAGCAGCCACTAAACCCCGCCGGCCATACCGCTTTTTTTCCATTTATTTGCGCAACCGAAAAGTTGCGCTTATATTTGCAACCAAACGGTTTCAAAAAACGGCCGACACGATGCGAAGAGACATTTTTCAAGCCATTGCCGACCCGACCAGAAGGGCGATTATCGCACTCCTCGCTGCGCAGGCGATGACACCCAATGCGCTGGCCGAACACTTCGACACCACGCGGCAAGCCGTATCCAAACACCTGCGGATACTTACCGAGTGCGAACTGGTGACACCGAAGCAACAGGGCAGGGAAATCCGCTACCAGCTTGAACTCGAAAAGATGAAGGAAATAGACGACTGGCTGGCGCAATTCCGCCGGCAGTGGGAAACCCGCTTCGGCCAGCTTGACGATTTACTGGTAACACTCAAAAACAACCCGACATGAAAACAAATCTGTTATTCGACTTTTCCGTCAACAAGGAAAACAGGACCATCCACGTTTCACGCGGATTCAACGCGGCCCTCGGCCTGGTGTGGCAAGCGTGGACAACGGCCGAACTGCTCGACCAATGGTGGGGCCCCAAACCCTGGCGTGCCGAGACCAAATCCATGGATTTCAGCGTGGGCGGCCATTGGCTGTATGCCATGGTGGGCCCGGCGGGCGAACGGCATTGGAGCAAGGTCAATTATCTCGCGATCACCGAGGAAGCGTCTTTTACGGCCATGGATGGTTTCTGTGACGAGCACGGAACCATGAACCCCCAATTCCCGCAAAATAAATGGGAAAACCATTTCTCCGAAAATGAAGGCGGCGTACGGGTAGACATCCTGCTTTCATTTGATACACGCGAAGACCTGGAAAAAATCATTGAAATGGGCTTCCAGGAAGGCTTCACGATGGGTTTGCAGCAGCTTGACGATTTATTGGTCACATTAGAAAAATAGCCGCCATGCCAGACAACATTGCCAAAGCGATACGCGACTACAACCACTCGCTGTCGGCCGAAGACAGCGCCCTATGCGAACTGCTGGCGCAGGAAATCGGCAAACACCTGCCCGAAGCCGAAAACAAGGTATGGCACCGCCATCCCGTTTGGTTTCTGGACGGCAATCCCATCGTCGGGTACGTAAAACAAAAACAGGGAATCCGGCTCATGTTCTGGAGCGGTGCGGATTTCGACGAACCGCAGCTGGCCGTGAGGGGCGAAAAATTCAAGGACGCGTCGGTCTTCTACCAGTCTGTAGATGAAATCGATACGGAAGACCTGAAACGCTGGCTGGCGAAATCAAGGGACATCCAATGGGACTATAAAAACATCGTGAAGCGAAAAGGCGTATTGGAACGGCTGAAATAGCCACAAAAACTTCTTCTCCATTTAACATACGATGGCTACCTTTACCGCTCCATTGGCGGTTTGGTTGTGCCAATGGCCCCTGTATGGACGCATCATGAAGTTTTTCGCCTCCCGTTGCCGCCCCCTGTTGTTCACCGTCGCCGTTGGCTTGGCCACGGTGTCGTGCAACCGGTATTTTGCGCCAGTGGGACCGGGTAGCTATACGAAGCTCCAGGTAGACAGCACCGTTGTTGGCGAGCCCGCCTACCTGCAACTGTACGCCCCCTACAAGCAACGGCTCGAAGCGGAGATGAACCGCATCGTGGGCCATGCGGATGTCGCGCTCACCAAACCCGGCGATGCGGCCGAAACACGGCTCGGCAATTTCTTTGCCGACGCGCTGCTGGCCGAAGGGCGCAAGCTCCATCCCGGGGCCGAATTTTCATTCGGCACCAAAGGCGGGCTACGCACCGAGCTGCAACGCGGCCCGATTACGGTCGGTAGCCTGTTTGAGTTGATGCCCTTTGAGAATGAACTGGTCATGCTGGAGCTTCCCGGTGAACGCGTACTGCAGCTTGCCCGGTTTATCGCGGCCACCGGCGGCCAGCCGGTAGCGGGGCTACGCATGGCCATCAACGGCGGTGAGCCGGTAGGCATCACCGTGGCCGGCAAACCGCTGGACACCTCCCGCACATACCAATTGATTACCTACGACTACCTGGCCAACGGTGGCGACAACCTGCGCGGATTGGACCATCCGGCACGCCGTGTCAACCTGGGCAAGAAAGTTCGCGAAGCACTCATGGACTACGTCAATGCGGAAGCAGCAAACGGCAGGCACATCACTACGCAACTCGATGGAAGAATCAAGACGCATCGATAGACGTGCTTTTTTGAAGCGCGCCGGCACCCTGGCCACTGCCACGGCTGTATCCGGTCCGCTGGCAGCGCTGGCAGCATGCGATGCCATCCCGCTCACGATCCTCCACACCAACGACGTGCATAGCCGGATCGACCCGTTCCCGATGGACGGCTCACGTAACCAGGGTTTGGGCGGCGTGGCCCGGCGGGCCACATTGGTGGAACGTATCCGGCAGGAACAACGCCATGTATTGCTGCTCGATGCCGGGGATACCGTACAGGGCACTCCCTATTTCAATCTGTTTGGCGGGCAAGTGGAAATGGAGCTCATGAGCAAGCTGCGGTACGACGCCAGCACGCTCGGCAACCACGAATTCGACAACGGACTGGAGGGGTTGGCCCGCATGTTGCCCCATGCGAACTTTCCGTTCCTAACGGCTAACTACGATTTCAGCGACACCGTCCTGAACGGAAAAACCCGCCAATACATGACCCTGAGGAAACAGGGACTCCGTATCGGCGTGTTCGGCCTGGGTATCCAGCTGGATGGCCTGGTTGATCCGACGCTTTGCCAGGGCGTCCGCTACCTGGATCCGATCGAAACGGCGAATGCCGTGGCTGCCCGCCTCAAGCACGACTACCGGTGCAGCCTGGTCATCTGCCTATCGCACCTGGGATATAAATACCAGGACGACAAGGTATCGGATGTGGTACTGGCAGCCCGCACCCGCCACATCGACCTCATCATCGGTGGGCATACCCACACGTTCATGGCCGCACCCGAGCACATCCGCAACCTCGACGGTGAAACGACCGCGGTAAACCAAGTGGGTTTCGGCGGCATCAACCTCGGTCGGCTGGACTATGCGTTCGAACGGCAGACGGGCAGGAAGCGGCTACTGGCGGCAACCGGTTATGCGATCGGGGAAGGGATGCCTGCCGTATAGCACACGTTCACGTGGCCATGAAAGAACTCTTGCGCCTATACCTCGATGCTTATCGCGGCCTGTCACGGCCGGCTTGGATGCTGGCATTGGTCATGCTGGTGAACCGCACCGGGGCGATGGTACTGCCCTTCCTGGGCATCTACATGACCCAAGCCCTCGGGTTCAGCATCAAGGAAGCGGGCATCGTGTTGGCCTCGTTCGGCCTTGGCGCGGTGAGCGGCTCCTTGCTGGGCGGATGGCTGACCGACCGTTACGGCAATTTCTGGGTGCAGGCACTCAGCCTCCTGCTATCGGCGCCGTTGTTCCTGGTCGTTCCGTTGTTTACTTCGGTCGGATCCCTTGCCGCCGCCATCTACGCGTTGAGCGTGATCACCGAGTCGTTCCGACCCGCCAACTCGGTATCGGTGGCGCGCTACGCGCGGCCCGAAAACATCACCAAGGCGTTCTCGCTCAACCGCATGGCCATCAACCTTGGCTTTTCGGTAGGACCTGCATTAGGTGGGTTCCTGGCCTCCATCTCGTACCACTGGATTTTCTATGGCAACGCGCTCGGCGCATTGCTCGCCACCGTGATTTTCGTCGCATTCTTTTACAGGCGCACAGGCAACAGCAGGCAAAAACGCTCGGCCGGGATTCCCGACGCCTCGGCCCCTCCAGCCAAGTCGCCTTACCGCGATTGGCCGTTCATCCTGTTCAATGTGTGTTGCTGCCTTTACGCGATCTGCTTTTTCCAGCTATTGAGTACCTTGCCGCTGTTCTACCAGCACAGCCACGCGCTGGACGAGCGACAAGTTGGCATCATCCTCGGGTTCAGCGGATTCGTGGTTGTCGTCTTCGAGATGGTCTTGGTACACATGGCCGAACGCCGGCTGTCTTACGCCAGTAGCATCTTTTGGGGCACGGCGCTGTGCGCGGTTTCCTTTGCCCTCTTGTCCATCCCCACCGGCTACTGGATCCTGTACGCCTCGATCTTCTTGCTCAGTATCTCCGAAATACTCGCCATGCCCTTTATGGCCTCCGTAGCCGCCAAACGCGCATCCCGCCAGAAACAGGGCGCCTATATGGGGTTCAATGCACTGGCGTTTTCGGTGGCGCACGTGTTTTCGCCGTTCCTGGGCACACGCATTGCCGATACCTGGGGGTTCGATTCGCTTTGGTGGGGCACAACCGGGTTGCTGGCCGCCGTCGCCATCGGATTCTACCTGGTGGTGAGGCGGATGGGGCGATAGCCGTCTAGACCAACGGGTTCTTTTCTTTGGCAAATAGCTTAAAGACCTGCCGATCCACCCATGCCGGGATCATCTTGTTCATCAGCACGGCAAATTTGCCCTGCCGGGTCATCACCAGCGTGCGCTTGCGGCGGATGACACCCCGTACGATCCGCTCGGCCACTTCCGATGCGGCCATCATCTTGCCTTCGTCCATGCTGGTCTCTCCGTGCTGGCCGCCGGACGCGTCGAGGGCCGTCTTCCGGATATTGGACGCCGTAAAACCCGGGCACGCGACCAACACGTGCAATCCGGTTTTCAGGTTTTCCACCCGCAGCGATTCCATGAACCCGTGGATGGCGAATTTGGAGGCCGAATACCCCGTGCGGCCGGGCAATCCGCGGAAGCCCGCAATAGACGACACGGCCACCACCGATCCACCGCTGCGCAGCAATTGGTCCATCGCATGCCGCGTGCAGTACACCGTTCCCCAGAAGTTGACTTCCATCAACCGGCGAAGCACCGCCAAATCGAGGCCCGAAAAGAGTGCCCGCATGCTGATGCCGGCGTTGTTGACCAGCACGTCGATCCCTTCAAATGCCCGGATGGCCTGGTTTACCAATGCTTCGCAATCCGCTTCGTTTGCCACGTCGCATCGCACGGCCACCGCGCGCACCCCGAACCGCTTTTCAAGCGACTGCGTGATTTCACACAGCTCCACATAACGACGTGCGCCAAGCACCAGGTTGGCGCCATGCCGTGCGAACGCTTCCGCGCAGGCCAATCCGATGCCCGAGGATGCGCCGGTGATGATGACCGTTTTGTTACGCAATGCTCCGTTCATAAGGTATGCGCGTGGCAATCGAACGCCCCAGGGTCACTTCATCCACGTATTCCAGCTCACCGCCGAAGGCGATGCCGCGGGCGATCGTACTGATTTGCACGCCATAATCCTTGAGCTTCTTATACAGGTAGAAGATCGTCGTGTCGCCCTCCATGGTGGCACTCAGCGCCAGGATCACCTCCTGCACATCGCCCAATCGGACACGGTGCAACAGGTTTTCGATCTGCAGATCGGCCGGCCCAATCCCGTCCATCGGCGATATCAATCCGCCAAGTACATGGTACACCCCATGGTATTGGTTGGTATTTTCGATCGCCATCACATCGCGGGTGTCTTCCACCACGCAAATCAGGCCTTTGTCCCGCTTGGGCGAAGCACAGATCTCGCATACCGCGTGGTCCGAGATGTTGTGGCAAGTGGCGCAATGCCTGATCTCGCGCTTCAGGCGATCCAACGTTTCGGTAAATCGCAGCACATCCGCGTCGGGCTGCTTCAGCAGATGCAACACCAGGCGCAGGGCCGTCTTCTGCCCCACGCCGGGCAACCGACCGAACTCCGCCACGGCCTGTTCCAATAACTTGGACGAAAAATTCATCTTGCAAAGCTATGGAACCGTGACGAAATAACCTGAACATTTAAGCTTGTTCTTTTGCCCGTTTTCTTCGTTGCATATCTTGCCCATAGCTCCACTATGAGCCGCAATATGCGCCTTGATAACGAACAAAATTGCTGCGCTTAATTTGCTCACTTTATTTCGTCACGGTTCCTATGCAAAATTCGCCGATCTCGCCGCGGCCATCCGACCAACCGATTTTCTCAACGGCACCCCTGGAACAGGTACATTTTGTTGGCATTGCCAGGTTTTCAATCAAAGACCACATATTTTAACGAATTATCAAAAATAAGTATAAATAATAGGTAATTATTAATGAATGAAATAAAAATTTGAAAAAAATCCAATTTTTATCAAAATAATTACTAATTTAGCAAATCGAAAATCGCTAACTAGATAAGATGATTGCTATAGAGAAACAACAGGAGGGGTTATACCAATCTGATTTTGAGCATGATGCGTGTGGGGTAGGATTCATTGCTAACCTAAAGGGCAACAAGACCCACACGCAAGTAAAAGATGCCCTTACCATGCTGGAAAACATGGAGCACCGTGGTGCATGCGGATGCGACCCGGAGAGCGGCGACGGCGCCGGCATCATGATCCAGCTTCCGCATGAGTTCCTGTGGGAGGAATGCATCGCGTTGGGCATCCAGCTCAGCGAGCCCGGTTATTACGGCACCGGGATGACTTTCCTGCCAAAGGATCCGCAAGCGAACCAACTTTGCCGCGACATCATCGAGGACGCCGCCAGATCGCGCGGCATGCAATTCCTTGGATTCAGGCAGGTACCCGTCAACCCCGAGGGTATCGGCCCTACGGCATTGAGCGTGGAACCGGATATCGTCCAGTTTTTCGTCGCGCGGCCCGCCGGGGTAACCAACACCGCCGATTTCGAACGCAAACTTTTCGTATTGCGGCGGCTCATCACGAAAATGGTCAGGGAGACCGATGAGCTGACCGAACAACCCTACATCGCCTCGTTGTCCTGCAAGGTCATCGTCTACAAAGGCCAATTGACCACCTATCAAGTGGGCACCTATTTCCCCGACCTTTCCGATGGTCGCGTCGTATCGGCGTTCGGGTTGGTGCACTCCCGGTTTTCGACGAACACGTTTCCCTCATGGCAATTGGCCCAACCGTTCCGCATGCTGGCGCACAATGGCGAAATCAATACGCTCACGGGCAACCTGAACTGGTTTTACGCCGGGCTGCGTTCGCTATCCTCGCCCTATTTCTCGGACGAGGAGCTCCAGATCCTACTGCCTGTGGTCGACGGGCACCAATCCGATTCGGCGTGCCTGGACAACGTGGCCGAGCTCCTGCTGCATAGCGGGCGCAGCATCGCGCACGTGATGCTCATGATGGTACCCGAGGCCTGGGACGGCAACAGCCAGATGGATCCCGTCAGGAAAGCGTTCTACGAATACCACGCCACCTTGATGGAGCCTTGGGATGGCCCCGCTGCGCTATGTTTCACCGATGGCAATACGATCGGGGCCATGCTCGACCGGAACGGGCTGCGTCCGTTACGTTTCGCCGTCACGTCGGACGACCGCGTCATCGTCGCTTCCGAAGCCGGCGCCTTGCCGATCGACGAAAGCACGATCGTGAGAAAAGGACGCCAGCAACCGGGCAAGATTTTCCTCATCGACATGGAAAAAGGCGAAATCCTTTCGGACGAGCAGGTAAAAGGCGAGCTTGCCGCGAGGCAGCCCTACGGCGACTGGTTGCACCAGTACAAGATCCGGATGGACGAACTCGCCGAGCCGCGCGTCACCTTTACCTACCTTTCGAAAGAGTCGGTTTTCAAATACCAACAGATTTTCGGCTATTCGCGGGAAGATGTCGAAGGCATCATCACCCCCATGGCGCTCGACGGCAAGGAGCCCGTCGGCTCGATGGGTACGGACGTGCCGCTAGCGGTGCTTTCCAACCATGCCCAGCACCTTTCGAGCTATTTCAAGCAATTCTTTGCCCAAGTGACCAATCCGCCCATTGACCCCATCCGCGAGCGGCTGGTCATGAGCCTGGCCACGTTCATCGGCAATGCGGGCAACATCCTTGACGAGAACAAGATGCATTGCCATTGCGTAGCCTTGGAACATCCCATACTCACGAGCAAGGAGCTCGAAAAGCTACGCAGTATCGACACCGGCGTATTCCAGGCCAAGACACTGCAATGCTACTTCAATGCCACCGGACAACCCGGCGCGCTGGAAGACGGCTTGGCGCGGCTCTGCCGATATGCCGAAGATGCCGTTAAGGATGGGTTTGAGGTGATCATCCTCTCCGACCGCGCCATCGACTCGCAACACGCGGCCATCCCGTCGTTGCTGGCCGTTTCTGCGGTGCACCACCACCTGATCAAGACGGGCCATCGCGGCGCCGTGGGGTTGGTCGTGGAAGGCGGCGACGTGTGGGAGGTGCATCATTTCGCCTGCCTGTTGGCCTTCGGAGCCACGGCCATCAATCCGTACATGGCCCTGGCCACCATCCGGACGCTGAAGGAACTCAAAGTCCTGGACACCGAGCTCACCTGGCCACAATTGGCCAAGAACTACGTCAAGGCCGTTTGCGGCGGATTGCTCAAGATCTTCTCCAAGATGGGGATATCCACGCTGCAATCGTACCATGGCGCCCAGATTTTCGAGGTACTCGGCATCCATAAAGATGTGGTCGACAACTATTTCTGCGGTGCCGTATCCCGCATCGGCGGGCTGGATCTCGATGACATCGCCCGAGAGGTACTGAACAAACACCACCGTGGTTTCACCACCTCGCGCAACGCGAAAGACCTGTTGCCCGAAGGCGGCATCTACCAGTGGAAGCGTCGGGGCGAGGCCCACCTGTTCAACCCACAGACGGTACACCTGCTTCAACAGGCCTGCCGCACCAACGATTTCGCCACCTACAAAAAATACGCGGCGCATGTCAACAACCAACAGGAACGCATGTATACGCTCCGCGGATTGCTGGACTTCGCCAGGCACCGTACGCCCATCTCGATCGACGAGGTCGAGCCCGCCGAAAACATCATGAAGCGATTCGCCACGGGCGCCATGTCGTTCGGGTCGATTTCGCACGAGGCGCACAGCACGCTCGCCATCGCGATGAATCGCATCGGCGGCAAGAGCAACACCGGCGAAGGCGGCGAGGATGAAATCCGGTACACACCGCTCGCGAACGGCGATTCCATGCGTTCGGCGATCAAGCAAGTGGCTTCCGGCCGTTTCGGCGTCACCTCCAATTACCTCACCCAAGCCGACGAACTGCAGATCAAGATGGCGCAAGGCGCCAAACCGGGCGAAGGCGGGCAATTGCCGGGCGACAAAGTGGATGACTGGATCGCCAAGGTGCGGCATTCCACGCCGGGTGTGGGCTTGATTTCGCCCCCACCCCACCACGACATCTATTCGATCGAAGACCTGGCACAACTGATCTTCGACCTGAAGAATGCCAACCGTGCAGCGCGGATCAACGTGAAACTCGTATCAAAGGCCGGTGTGGGCACCATCGCCGCGGGGGTCGCCAAGGCGCATGCCGACGTCATCCTCATCGCGGGCTACGACGGCGGCACGGGCGCATCGCCCATCAGTTCAATCAAGCATGCTGGCTTGCCGTGGGAACTCGGACTGGCCGAATCGCACCAGACCTTGGTCAGGAACGGGTTGCGCAGCCGTGTGGTGCTGCAAACCGACGGCCAGTTGAAGACTGGGCGCGATATCGCCATCGCCACGCTCTTGGGCGCCGAGGAATGGGGCGTAGCCACGGCCGCGTTGGTGGCCGGTGGCTGCATCATGATGCGCAAATGCCACCTGAACACCTGCCCGGTGGGCGTAGCCACCCAAGACCCCGAACTTCGCAAGCTCTTTACCGGCAAGCCGGAAGACATCGTGAACCTGTTCGGGTTCCTGGCCCAGGAACTGCGCGAAGTGATGGCCGAACTCGGCTTCCGCACCATCAACGAGATGGTGGGCCGTGCGCAGTTCCTCAAAAAGCGCGAAAACGTCGACCATTGGAAGGTCAACAAGCTCGATTTCTCGGGCATCCTCCACGTGGCCAATGGACGCCCCGGCGACACGTTGTACCAAACCGAACAACAGGACCATGGCTTGGACATGATCCTGGATTGGGGCCTGGTCACCCAAGCCAAGAAAGCGCTGGAAAGCAGAACCCCGGTCTTCGGCTCATTCAACGTCAAGAATACCGACCGCACGATCGGCACCCTGCTGTCCAACGAAGTGTCCAAACTGTACGGAGGCGAGGGGTTGCCTGACAATACGATCAACTACAAGTTCACCGGCTCGGCGGGCCAGAGCTTCGGCGCATTCGCTGCCAAGGGCCTTTCGTTCGAACTGGAAGGCGAAGCGAACGATTACGTTGGCAAGGGCCTCTCTGGCGCACAACTGGCCATCTATCCGGCGCAGTCCAGCTCATTGGTGCCGCACGAAAACATCATTATCGGCAACGTTGCCTTGTACGGCGCCACCTCGGGCCACCTCTTCGCGTGCGGGCAGGCCGGTGAGCGGTTCGCCGTGCGCAACTCTGGTGCCACCGCGGTGGTGGAAGGCGTGGGCGACCACGGTTGCGAATACATGACCGGCGGGCGGGCACTCATCCTGGGGGCCACCGGCCGCAACTTCGCCGCAGGCATGAGCGGCGGGATCGCCTGGGTATACGATGCCGCAGGCACCTTCCGCGACAACTGCAACACCGAGATGGTAGACCTCGATCCGCTGGAAACGGAAGACGAGACCGCGATCATCGCGCTGCTGAAGCGACACATCCACCTCACCGCCAGCAAACGCGCCACGGAGATCCTGAAAAACTGGAAAGACGAGAAATCGCGTTTCATCAAGGTATTCCCGCGGGAATACAAAAATGTATTGCGGTCAAAACTAGTCGAAGCGTAAACAACCATATAGCAAGGAATCATGGGAAAACCAACCGGATTTAAGGAGTTTGAACGGGCCCTCCCTAAAAAAGACGCCGTTTCGAGCCGGAAAAAAACATATAATGAGTTCGTGCACCCCTATAGCGAAAACGAACTGAACAAGCAAGCGGCGCGGTGCATGAATTGCGGCATCCCCTTTTGCCATTCGGGTTGCCCGCTCGGCAACGTCATCCCCGAGTTCAATGACGCCGTGTATGACGGCAAGTGGGAAGAAGCGTACCAAATACTGGTCTCCACCAACAATTTCCCCGAGTTTACGGGCCGCATCTGCCCCGCCCCCTGCGAAGCGGCCTGCGTATTGGGCATCAACCGGCTACCCGTAGCCATCGAGGAAATCGAGAAGCACATCATCGAGATCGCTTTCAAGCGGGAGTTCGTCAAGGCACGCCCCACCCACCTGAAGACCGGCAAACGCGTCGCCGTGGTGGGCAGTGGCCCGGCAGGCCTCGCCGCCGCGGCCCAACTCATCAAAGTGGGGCACGATGTGACCGTGTATGAGCGCGACGACAAACCCGGCGGGCTGTTGCGGTACGGCATCCCCGACTTCAAGCTGGAGAAATGGGTCATCGACCGCCGGGTCAAGCTCATGGAAGAAGAGGGTGTGGTGTTCCGCTGCAACGCCGAAGTGGGCGGCAACGTGCCCGTCAGCGAACTACAGGCGTACGACGCCGTGGTGCTGGCCGGAGGCTCCACCATCCCGCGCAACCTGCCGATACCCGGCCGGGAGCTTAAGGGCGTCCATTTCGCCATGGAGTTCCTCAAGCAACAGAACAAACGGGTGGGCAACTCGCCCATCAGCGACGATGAGATCTGGGCCACCGGGAAAAACGTGCTCGTCATCGGCGGGGGCGATACCGGCTCCGATTGCGTCGGCACGTCCAATCGGCACGGCGCGAAATCGGTCACCCAATTCGAACTCATGCCCCAACCGCCCCAGGCGCGCACCGAGGCCATGCCTTGGCCCAGCTATCCGATGCTGCTCAAGACCACGACCTCGCACGAAGAAGGGTGCCAACGCCACTGGAGCATCAGCACCAAGGCCTTCATCGGCGACGAGCAGGGCAACCTGAAGGCCGCCCGCATCGTCGACCTCGAGTGGGAAACCGACGGGCTGGGCCGCCCCATGAAATTCAAGGAAGTGGCTGGTTCGGAGCGCGAAATCCCATGCGAGTTGGCGTTGCTGGCCATGGGCTTCGTGCATCCGCAGCACGAGGGGCTGTTGCAGCAACTGGGCGTGGCCTTGGACGAACGCGGCAACGTACAGGCCAAGGAAGGCGAATACCAGACCTCGACCACCCGCGTTTTCGCCGCAGGCGATATGCGCAGGGGTCAGTCGCTCGTGGTCTGGGCCATTTCCGAAGGCCGGGAGTGCGCCCGCAAGGTAGACCAATACCTGATGGGCTATTCCGAGCTGGAAAGCAAGGACGCCGTCTTCGAATACGCGTGATGCCGATCGTCGGCTGGAAAAGCAACTCCCCTTTCGCGCAGGCGAAAGGGGAGTTGCTTTATACGGAAAGGCTAGCCCTCGAAAATTCCGAGGCTTTTGAAATCATGCCAGCGTGGGACTTTTAACCCGTGCAGTTGGCATAATTACTTTGATTCCAAAGCAGCTATTCGATCGTTCATTTCGATTTTCTCTTTTTCAACCCGTATCAGATGCAACGTCAACTCCTCCACCTTTTTCAACAGCAAGAGGTTCATCTCGGCTAGATCCAGCCCATCCCGGGCGATATCCGCCGCCGACGGGATTTCAGGCAGGTGCCTGTGTTCCTTCACGTACGCCTCTACATCGACGAGCGAGGGCAATTCATACCCTGGCTCGAATACGTAATCCGGCACGGTGATGTCGGTCTTGACTTTGACTTCCTTGGCCAGGATGTTGCCGTTCACTGCCAGCTTCGCCTGGGGGTCGGTCGTACCGATGCCGACGTTGCCCGATGGCCGGAACGTCAGGTGCGGACTAGCGTGACTCGGCCCGATATACGAGTAGACTTGGGTCGCTTGTCCATTCGTGTAGGTTCCATAGGTTCCCAACATAACGAAAGGCTGGCTGAAGTCCTCGTTGGAAATCCTGAATCCCCTTGCCCATCCGCCCGTACCGGTTGGAAAATTAGCTTTAATGGTAATACCATGGGACGGCGAGCCCAGTCCAATCAGGACATTTGAATCCTGGGCGTAGACCGAGCCGGAGATCAAACTAATTACGATGGAAAATAATACTACGGCTCTTTTCATTTTGAATCGCTGCGATTTTCTTTTAGTTGATTGATTTCCTCCCGTTGCTGCAATATATATAGTGTCAACTCCTCCACCTTTTCCAGCAGCTTGCGGTTCATCTCCGCCAGTTCGATGCCGTTTGCCTCCACTTCCCCGGCCGAAGGGATGCCCGGCAGGCGCCCGTGGGTTTTGATGTGGGTGGCCAGGTCGGCAAGCGGCATGAGGCCATACCCTTCCTTGAATACGTAGTCCGGCCAGTTGGCCATCTCCACCTTCACCTCCTTGGCCCGTACACGACCATTCACTTCAATGCCGCCATCCCGGAATTCGGCCTGGATGCCATTCGTGGCATAACCGCGAATCAGCCAACTCATCGCCGTTCCGTTGTTCGCGTATTGGCGCAAATATTGACCGCTGCTATTCGAAGCCACCTCAGTATAGCTGGAAGCATTTCCGGTCCATTTCGACGAGCCATCCTGATTCAACCGAAAAATCTCCGTATTGCTCGAATTCCGCCATTGAAAAAACATACCAGTTTGTTGAACATCAAAAACAAAACGATTGTTGCTGTTAAGAATCCGAGCCATACCGGATCCATCCGAAGTCCGGAAACGGATGTAACCCCCAGCGGAGACTGATTTACCCAAGATATCCAATATGGTGTATGGATCGGCAGAGTAAGGTGTGGTTGTCCCGATTCCGACATTCCCTGAACCCGGGAATGAATTGGTCTGTCCGCTAACTCGTAGGCAAACGCTCGCCAACAGCACGGTTTGCATGAATGCGAAGTAAATAATTAGATTTTTCATTTTCGATACGATTGTCCGGTCATTATCTCCGACACCCTAGCTTTTAGGCCTTCGAAATCCTCGTGAAGGGCAGCGCGTGCCTTTCGTTCTTCTATCAAATGCAGCGTCAGCTCCTCCACCTTCTTCAACAGCAGCAGGTTCATCTCGGCCAGGTCCAGCCCATCCCGGGCGATATCCGCCGCCGACGGGATTTCAGGCAGGTGCTTGTGTTCCTTCACGTACGCCTCTACATCGACGAGCGAGGGCAATTCATACCCTGGCTCGAACACGTAATCCGGCACGGTGATGTCCGTTTTTACCTTCACTTCCTTGGCGAGTATGTTCCCGTTCACCGCCAGCTTGGCCTGGGGGTCGGCCGTCCCGATGCCCACGTTGCCGGAGCGATCGTACTTCACCAACAGGCCATCGTAGGCCTGCACCGCCTCGGGGTGGATATAGAACAATTGGGACAATTGCAACAAGCCACCCGGACCCGATGCCGTGGAAAAAACGAACCGTATCTTCGAAAACGCGCCCCCCGGCATTTTCCGCATGTAGTGCCGCTGGTCATGGCCGGTGATTTCGGCCACCGTGACCCATTGATTTACGCCTTGGTACGTATTGTATGCCTCGATCCTGAAATCGACAGGATACCAGACCCTGCTGCTCCAGCCCACCCAAGCCCCTTGCTGCGTGTGGTAAGGCGGCACGTTTTCAATGAGGATATCCAGCGGGGAGGAAACCGACGGCGCGACATTCGTCTGCGCAGGTTGGAAACGCCCATCGAACAAGGCCTCCAAATCTATCGTTGGGCCTTGACGCGTCACCTGGTTGCGTTCCGTCGCGTAAAACAACAGGTTCTTTTCCAGGCTGCCCGTCGAAATGTTCGACGGGATAATAACTGACGATGTCTGCCCCCGAAGGGACTGATGGTACGTGAGGAATACCAAGCAGAAAAGAAAGATATATTGCGATAATTTCATAAAGAGTAGTTTTAGTGCGTTGAAAGTTGTCCTAAAGTGTTGGATTGGTTCAACCTCCCCTCCATTGATCGCAAGGCTTTTTGCTGTTCGATCAGATGCAGCGTCAATTCCTCCACCTTTTCCAACAGCTTGCGGTTCATCTCCGCCAGCCCGATGCCGTCGGCCTCCGCCTCTTCCGCCGAGGGCATGCCCGGCAGGTGCCCGTGGGTTTTGATGTGGGTCTCCAGCTCAGCGAGCGGCAGGAGCGCATAACCTTCAGTAAACACGTAATCCGGCCAGTTGTCCATCTCCACCTTCACCTCCTTGGCGCGGATATTGCCGTTTACAGACAAGCGTTCTTGGGGGGTGGTGGTCCCGATGCCCACATTGCCATTGACTACCAGCCGCTCGACATCATATTGGGCCACCATGGTTGAATTGTAATCCTCGACATTGCTTAGCAAAGCCTGGTTTTGCGGCACGCCATTGACTTCATAGGTCACTGTTTTCAATGACTCACCGCTTGATTGCGCCCAACCGACGAAGTGGAAGCCTTGCGTATGCTGAGGTGCGGAATACGGAACATCAAGCGCCATATATCTTTTGCCATTATAAGTACAAGTCTTCAACTTCCAACCGATCTCCGCGACGTTGTGCGCACTCAATGATGCCCTGAACGAATTATAAGCCGATCCAGATGTAATATTGATAACATTCAGTCGATGCAAAGATGTTACTGCCCCCCTAATCGCCATTATCGTACCCACAGCAAAGTTATTTGACAGCATCGTCGACCCATCGTAGATTTCGTGGAGGAGAATAAGTGTTTTCGAGTACGGTACGTTCTGATCCAGCGTTATCGTTACGCCTTTATAGGCTCCATGTATAAGCGTCTGGGCCTGACCAGTCCCAACCAACAAACTTAAGAAAAACAAAGCGCTCAGCAATTTCATTTTCATCTCCATTTACTTAGTTTTCATCAATTTGACTTCCGCAGCCAACTCATCAAGTTTCGATATCAAACGTTTTTCGGCTTTATCCTTCTCAATCAAATGCAGCGTCAGCTCCTCCACCTTCTTCAGCAGCAAGAGGTTCATCTCGGCCAGGTCCAGCCCATCCCGGGCGATATCCGCTGCAGACGGGATCTCCGGCAGGTGCCTGTGTTCCTTCACGTACACCTCGACATCGCCGAGCGTAGGCAATTGGTAATCGGGTTGGAACACGTAATCCGGCACGGTGATATCTGTTTTGACTTTGACTTCCTTGGCCAGGATGTTGCCGTTGACCGATAGCTTCGCTTGGGGATTAATCGTTCCGATACCCAGGTTACCGTTTTCCAGGTAATGGTTCCCGCTACCCGTGACCTGCAGCTTGCCAGAGGATTTCACGTCGCTCCTGGAATCCAACACCGTTCGCCAGTCGTGGAATGCACCCGTGACACCATGTTCGTTAGCCCCTCCTGACCAGGCACTCGTGCGGAAATACATCTTTCGGTTCGCCCCGATATAGATATTCGACTCCCAATGGTTGTGGTAACCATAGATTGCCAGCAGCGTACCATAGCTATTGTTATCCGGGCTTGCACCACCTGGACGCCGCGTATGATAGTCATCAAACAGCTTTATGCTCATATTGTCGAGCTGGGACCGTGGCGCCGCCGAGAAGTCGTAGTTGACCAACGGGAACGAGAAATGGTTCGATTTCGTAGCCCCGATGACGTCCAATTTCTTGGTAGGCGACGTGGTCCCTATCCCTACATTGCCGGAAGCCGGGAATGAATTGGTCTGCGCCAGGCAGCCCGTGGTAACGAGCAGGGCGAACCCTGCGGAAATGAGTTTTTGTGGATTGATATGCATAAGCCCGTTGTTGTGTTTTCACTTTTTTCCCGTCTACAATTTACGCACGGCAAATCACATACACCTCATTTCTCTAAAGGCTGTACCTTTAAAATCAACAGGCACTGCCTTTAAAATTAACAGGCACTGCCTATAATTTGGCGATTCTTGATAAAATCAGGACAAACGGCCCAATCCCGCCACAGGAGTGGCGGCGTAAAATGGCGGATAGGGCCGTACAACAAACGGAAAAGCCATCCCTAAAAGCACAGCAAATGCAGACATGGCCAAGATTGTTGCCCTTGTCATTGGTTGGATAATAGCATGAATGTAATATCATCGGCATTCCCCGAATAAAGGCCGATCAATCGTTCCAGGGTTTCCCCCGACGCTATTGAACTATTGGCAATGTTTTGTTTTGTAAGCGCTGTTTCCTACCTGCGGCTTGCGCCTTTGGCATCCGCACTGTTTCCAAAAGCCAGGGCGGGCCCCAGAATCAATCCGATAGCAACGATGGTTTGCTCCCACAAGCTGGAAAAAATCACCCGCCGAGAACCCCAGCGCGATCGTTGAGTAAAAAAAGACGGCTCCCAATTTCTTCAGAGATTTCTATTTTCCGCAGGGTACAAATTGATGGTATCTCGCCATTTTCAACTGGATCAATTTCTGCATAACCTCATTACTCATCATTATCCGATGGGAAGCGTTGCCGCCGCTACCAAAGAACTCACGTGTTTTGGCGATTTGGAAATCCATTTTCCTCGGCATTGTAAAATAACCGTTCACGGTCGGTTTATACTTTATATTGCCACATTTTTCGCAACATTCACTTCCAATCCCAGACATATCTAAATCGCAGTCCAACATCGGCAATACCAGTTGAACGAGATTCTCAGCGCCACTATTCCTTTTATACAACTTGACGGGTCGTGAACCTAAACCTAAATTGGCAAAAAGATCTTCATAGCGTGGATTAGTGGAGAACAATTCATCATACACCCAATTTAATGAACCAAGACCAATAGAGCCAAGTCTCGCCCTCCCATTGACCAAGAAATCCGCCTTTTGCTCACCATAAACACCACATAATTTACAATAATAGGAATAAGTAGAGGCTAAATAATCTGGTGTTCCGGGTTCGGGATATGAAAATGGTTTAGCTCCAATAAAATACAACACATCTGCATTCAAAATTTCTTCTTTCAAGAAAATCGTGCCAATGACTAAATCCTGCCAGCCATATTTCAACGCAATTTCAGCAATCCGATCATATTCATCAGATCTTTCGTCAACGTCCTGGGAGAAGTAGCCCCAATCAAACTTCTTTTCGAAAACATTTTCAACCGATTCCTTTTTATCCCTTGTGTCTATATCGCCAAATATTCTTCTGAAGACTTTCATGTTATAACGCTTTTATGGCTGTGATATATTACATAGACGCATGGTCACATACTGACTTTCGCTGAATTCAGCAGTTTTTAGTTGTTGGGCATTGTATTGCTGCTTTCGACGAAAGCCACAAATTTTTCCCAGAATTTAATATCAAAAACTGTCCCTTCATTTAATTTTAACAATTGTCCAACTTTCAGACCCTGCCTTAAATCGATGTTAGAAACATTCTCTAATTGCATAATTTCGAGAAATAACCCTTCAAATGCCATTTCAAATTCATCGCAAGCTAAATAATGTTTCACTTCGTTTACCGAGTCCTCACTAAGCTTCCCTATTACACTCATTAAAGAAGAATCAATGAATTCTTCAATAAAACGCCAAATTTCTTTTTCCATAAGATATTGCAAACTTAATGATTTGAAAGTGTATTGATAGGATATGCAGTTGAAACATGTCCTTTTAGAGCGGGATGAGTAGAGGGGTAAAAATCAACTCTGATTTCCACCCCATCAACTTTACCTATTTTATAGAGCGAATCCCACTTTCCAATTCCCCCTACAGCATTGGGATCATTGGCAATTTTATTTATCTCGTCAATAATTCTTGAATCAGACGAACTGGATGGGAATTCTGTTTTGCCTGATTTTCCTGCCCCCGCTCGGTGGCGGTTTAAAATATGAACTTTCCTAAAGCCGACCAAGTCCCTGATTCCGCTTGAGACAACTGTAATCCCGCTTTTAAACGAAGGCCCATTTCCTTTTCCCCTTACAAAACTCAAAAATCCGAAACCCACTCTTATTCGGGTTTCCAAATCTCCTTTCGAAATCGCGTCCGTCAATGCCCCTGATGCATCAATCAGCGCCTCAATGCTTTGCCCGATTGATTGAGGCTCACCGTCGTCCAATGGGCGAATAGGAGCCAATGATTTTGCCAAATCTCAAAGGCCACCTTTCAATACGTCCAAAACCTGTTGAGTTTTACTTTTCGGCGCATCTTTCTGAGTACCCTTATTGATGATGATATTTCAGCGATGTCATTCTCATCTTTGTATGTCCCCAGAAGAATCTTAATGCCCAATGCAGGCATCCCGTTGGAATTATACTTAAATATCGGTTTATTGAGCGTATAACTACACAGGCTATACCTCCGTATCCGCTACGCCAGCGGGTCGACCGCGCCTCACCAACAGATTACCGGGTTCCCGAAGCTGCGATTAAGACAAGCTCCAAGCCTAGTTTTGTAGTCGTAGAACTTCAGCTTGTCTGAAACCCCAATCTATCGTTTCAGGCAAGAAAAACTCTGGCAATTTTCATTTCCAGTTCTCTAACCTCCATCCTTCTTCTAACCGCTCTTTCAGATAAGTATCATTCCAAGTCGAGTCAGGGGATAGTAACATTTGTTCATTTGACAATTGTTCCACTTCAATGAAACTATCGTCAATATTATTCGAAATAATCCAATGATTATTCTTAAAATAATGAGGTGTTCTAAAACGGTAAGGAGCCTGAAAATCATCCGGAAGATTGATGAACCCTACTAACTCTATAATCTTTTTCCGCAATGCAGCTTTTACTGGAAATTTAATAAAAAAATATCCGTTATCGAAAATTGCATCACTTATTTCAGTAATAGAGTCAAATAAATTATATGATACTTTAATCATTTCCACATCATTCCTTTTATCTTCCGGTAAATTTATCAACTGTAATAGCGCAGCGCCCTTACTAGTATTCAATTTATAAACATTTCCTAACTCTATTTTTTTCATTTTATATTCAAAATTTAAAACCTGCTTGTTGCAGCAATTCCAGCCCTTCCTTTAAACTATTTTTATATATCTCACGACTACTTGAGATACTATTAATCCTATTTAAAAGTTGTCCGCTTTGACCCGCTTTCCCTCCCAAACCATAATATTCTATTAAAACTTGTTCCACCGCCCTTGCCTGAGTTCTCGTAAGGTCTCCCAATCCCCGTATCTTAACAATATCAATTCCTTTACTCGTTAAATGTGCTGCCGCCCTAATTGCAAAATTATTCGTTATTCCAACATATTGAACTAGCTGCTTTGCATTAAAAGATAAATAAACTAGTACGTTTGCCTCTGCAGCTGCGCCGGCCAAAAATATCCCCTTAGTACCTTGAGCGACACGACTTAAAGGAAGGAACCCTGTTATATCTCGGAGCTCTCCCATGGGAGGAAGCTCATCAACTAACGTATATCTATCAAACTCAACTCTATAAAATTTATCATCAACTACTTTATAATTATAGCCATCCTCCCCATACCAAAAATCCCCAGATCCGAAAGCGGATATATTTCCCCAAACTTTATTTAAATAGCCTTTTACCGGCGGATCCTCCTGAGTAGCCTTTATTGCAGACAATATTTCTGCGATATCATTCTCGTCTTCGTACAATCCCACGCGAACCCCAACACCGAACGTAGCCATACCGTTAGGATCAAACTTGCCTATCGGGTCGTTGAGCGCGTAATTATACGACGAATGACTATAGTAACTTTCCGCCAAGGGGTCTACCGAAGTCCATCTGCCTACGAACGGGTCGTAATAGCGCGCCCCGTAGTCATAGTACCCCAGTCCTTCCTGTAGTTCCTTACCGTTGTAAAGGTACCGATTCTTTGGCGAACTTGTCGTACCCCCGACATGCGACAGCCCGAACGGATAATAGTCCGTCTGGAACTTCGACGTTGTAGGTGCATCAGAGGCAAAACCACTACGCGTGTTACCCAAGTGATCCTGATGCACATATTCATAAATGCCCGTGGGCAATATACGCCCTTCCTCCATCTGGATCAGGTTCAGTGTACCGCCCTCCCACTCGATTCCATCGATGTAATCCGTCACCGCCGTACCTGTTACCGAACGAAGCTTCCTTCCCATCGCGTCGTAAGTGAACGTGATTGCGGGCGTACCGCTCACCGAAACCGGGAGGTTCAGGTGGTTGTAGCCTATCGTCCGGTCTAATCGGCCGTCGCGGGTCATATTTCCGTTGCCGTCGTATTGGTAAGTGTTTAGACCCCCTGTGATGTTTTGAAGCCTGCTACCAGCAGTGCCATAGTCATAGGTGCGTAACGGTGAGGCATCCCGTTGCAACGTCTTGATGTTGCCCAACCGGTCGTAGGTAATCGATTTCTCATCCTTTCCGCTGTTCGACACTCCGCTGACCAGTCTATCAATTTTGTCATAGCTGTAATTGTAATGCTGCACGGCCCCCACCCCATGCCGCCATTCCTGACGGCTTATGTTGCCATTATACTGCGGAACCGGTCCGTCCTGGTATTTAAGGTATTGTTTGAACTTCGGTGACTCACCATGCCTCAGCCATCCGCGCTCGTTGTAGGCGTATTTTACGGAATCGGCGAATGAGCCACCGCTATTGCCGCTATGCAATTCTTTTTTGACGAGTTGGCCGACCTCATTATAGGTTTTACGTGAAACCAACGTCCGGCTTCCCGTGTTGAGCGTTTTCCATGTATTGGTAACCCTATCCCGGTGGTCGAAATCATATTCGGTCATGATCGTTGCCCGGAGCGAAGCCGATGTCCCGCCGCTGTAATGCCTTCTTGTGCTCTTGGTCACCTGCCCTGTGAAGCTGTACTCGTTGGTGATCTCGTCATAGTCCCCTACGGTCACCGCTTCGCCGCCTAGGAAATGCTGATTGTATTGACGTACCGCGTACCCGTTGTTGTCGTAATGGAAAACACTCCATAACATATTGTTGGTACCGGTCCCTTCCCCGAGTACCTTGACCAGCCTGGCCGTGGATTTCCCGTGTGTCATCGGGCTGTAGCCTGTAGGTTTGTAGGTAGACGGAAGCGATGGTATTTCATAGTCGTCATAATAGTCTACCGATAGGACGACCGCGGGGGATGAACGGGGCCAGGCGGCAAAGGAGTAACCGATGCCTGTCGTACGGGATACTTCAAACTGTGCACCGGCATAGGCTGAGTCGCGTAAGGCGATCCGGTAATTCTGGTTTGCTGTTGCACCGTAATTGTAGAGACCTGTGAGCACCGTGCGCCCCAAAGCATCGTATTTGGTCACCGTCCATTGCTGTGGAGATTTCGCGCGTTGGTTGGCATCCTGGGTGGCCACTACTTTGCCGTTTTGGTTATAGACCACGTATTCCCATCCGTTCCCGGGCAATTTTTTCTCAACTAAACGGTTGCGGTCATCATACCGGTATTGATAAGCATAATTATTCAATTGCGCCGTACTCGGCAAAGTCCCCGTGTCCGGATTGAAGTCTGTCCCCCCTGGCGACAATACAAAACACAGGTTCCCAAACTCATCGTAAACGAAATAGGTACTCAACAATTGGTTGGACTCGAACGTCCGGCTCAGCACCATACGTCCAAGCTTGTCCGTATATTCCTCCACCGTTCCGTTCCGGCCATCGGCGTCCGTCCAGTTCTCGTCCTTAGTCACTTTAACATGCAGTTCGCCTGCTGCGTAGGCCGCATTGGACGCCAAAGTCAATGTGCGTACGCCCGTACTGTAGTTCACCGTAACTCCGTAGCGAGCCACACGCCTAGTGCTGGCCACGGTGGCGAATGCCGTGGTATTGTTCACGTTGTACACTACGGAAACGGTGCGGCCGGATACCCCACGGCTGCTTGCTGGCTGCCACGATGCGCCTGGGAATCCTTGTTCTTGAACCCGATTCAATGGTGAGGGTTCAAAGACCTTACGACCGAATGATGGTGTCACACTGCCTGATGCCGGTATCTGTACCACACCTGCACCAGTTGGGGGACTATTGTAATAACTTGCCTGCTGGGTCAACGCACCAGTCTTATAGGCGCCCCCGACTCCGGCAGTGGTCGCGTAAGGCAGATAATCTCGTTCTTGCCGACCATAAGCATCGTATACAATCGGCACGGCAAGATCGCTATAGACGGTATTTGAACCGTTCGACCTGGTAGCAGCTTTAACGGAAACCTGCTGTGAGGGACGCCCAAGACCGTCATAATAGGTGATGTCACGCATGGCATCGGCAACACTGAGGCTTGGCGGTGTGTTATATCCCCGTAAGTAACGGGTCACTTGAACATAATTCTGGTTACTACTGGCAGCATTTCCCAAGACGGGTGCTGCCGGCGCGATGAAAGCCCGGAAACTACCTTTGCTGTGAAAACCGGGCGAGAGCGTGATTGTTTGCGGAGCCGTATATGTGCCCCAGCTTTCGGGATAGTCCAGTACGAGTTGCCCATAAACAAGCCCACCTAGCGGCTGGAAAAATTGGAAGAGTATAATACACTTAAATAATCTCATGGCGCTGGTACTAAGGAGTCCTGTAGTTGTATTTGTAATCCTCGACGATATTGCCTTGCAAATCCCGAATTGTAGAGAGCCGATGGAAAGCATCATACTCATAGTAGCGTATGTTGCCGGCCGCATCGGCCTCACTGGTAAGTCCAATAAGTGGATCGTACGTAAAGCTGGACATTTCGGCCTCCGCTGGATGCAGGCGTATGTCATCGATCCAATAGTTGCCGCTTAGCGTCAAGGAAGTAACACTCGTAACGATGCGTCGATACTGTGTCCATCCTTTGCGGCTGCGCACCGGCGTTGCCGCAGCGCCGCTAATCAGTCCAGCTGCTTCGCTCTTGGCCCAATAGGTCAATATATACTTGTAACCACTCTCCATGCCCGTTTTGCTAACGGGATTGCCGTTGAGGTTATAGGCCCGCCTACCGGTCGGGGAAGTGGAGTCGGCTGTAGTAACGCCCGAGTATACCCATTGGCCTTTGCCCTGATCCTCAAAACTGGTAAAAGCGAGATGCGCCGAAAGGCCGTTTTTAACCACGGCGAGGACAGCCGTGTGGGTGTCGTTCCACAGGAATGCATGGGTTAAGCCGTCTTCCTCCAATTCCAAGGGCGTGTTATAGCTACCATATCTCTTGAAGTCCACCTCCGTAAACCATCCCCCCCCTCGATAGTTCCGCTCTATCCTTTGGACAACGGGTACCGTTGTCTGCGACGGAAAGACACTATATTTCCACCGTGAAGCCGATACGAAATCGTCATTCAGGAGTTGGGTTTGTTTCAGCAAATGACTATGAAGACCGGCACTGCGTAACGCTGTCGCCTCTGCTCCGGTCGTATCGACAGGATATTGCCATTGTGTTGTGACCTTCTTAGATTGGCTGTCATTGAACTCCGTCTTCACAAGCTGACCTTTTATATTGTAAGTATAGTTCTCCGTTTTGGTTATCGAAGTTCCGTCCTCCGTTAGCTTGGTAGTTTTGTTCCTAAGCTCGCACCAACGTCCATTTATTGGATAGAAATCTAGATCATAGTGCTTTGCTATGGACCAAGGTATAGGATCATTAGTGAAATCATTCGGCAAATTGCCAATGTAATTACTGAATATTTTGAATCCGTTGTGCCAAGTGGTCTGACGGATGACATAAAAATAATTGGATTCTGAAATTGACGCGCCAACAGCATTGAACACCTCCTCTTTTGAAATTTTGCCATTCAACGGATGAGGATCGTCAGGATTTCTGGCTTTGGTTATACTCGCTTGATTGTGATAATGAAAAACCCGCCTCCCATTCCCCGCTTCCGTCGGGGAGCGCGCCAACTCTTCCACTCGGGAATACCCAACCGCACTCCCAAAACCGCCGTTCGAAATCGGCACATAGCTATCTGAAGAGACCATCCAAATGGTATCTTTGAAGAACAGTGCATCTAAGGGGCCGAGCCTTTGGAGGAAGTGCATTTCGTCTGGATATAAATAATTCAAAGGTGACATCAATACACCCGACGAACTGTTATCCTCATTTAGATACTTAAAAAATTTTGAGGTGGCCAAACCTTCCGTAGTGTGATTCCTGATTTGTTTGATACGCATTCCTCCACCAAAGTTCGTCATGTAGTCGGTAGACGAAATGGTGTAATACTTGAAGGAACAGCCCGCGGAAGCCGTATTGCTGTAATAGCTTTGTTGCCCCACTCCATCTGCCAAGTCAACCGTGACGACGTATGTCGCGCCCGCTTGGTGCGGAAAGTGTACTATTTCATCGAAGTAAATTACGCCGTTGGCGTTGAATTCGTTTCGCTGATCTAGGTTCATCTGCCAAGTCTTCAAGACCGTCGAACTACTGCCAACCCACCTTGTCAATTTGATAGTCGACGGAAACAATTGATCAAAGGTCAATGAGGTGCCGCCCCTACCGATGTAGCTATTGAAACGAATGGACATCGTCTTCTGCAAGGTGAAGGTATGCGTACGCGTATCAGCCGTCTGATTTTTGTCCGCTAAACTTGGAGTTACCCCAGTACTATTGATTCGGTTCTGGTCTGGATAGCTATAATTTGAAAACTTATGGGGTTCATAATCAAACTCCGAGAATCCACCAGTCGGATAGGTGATGCGCTTGAGTAGGTACGCACCTGATTTGGTGGAATCCGGAGATCTGTTGCTACCCTGTATGGCCGTATAGTCCATGAGTCCCAAAGGCATGTTAGCATACTCCACATGACCTGAATAAAAGAAAAAAGAAGGATCCACGATTAATTTATCATTGTTCTTACCGTTAAAATATCCCCAATAGTCTCGAGCAAAGGAAGATTTCATCGGCATCGTAACGCTTTCGTCGTAAGAGAAAAGAAACGGCTTGTTATTAACCGCTTGTCCACTATTGTTGTAGCCCACTTCTGTCACTGACAACAGTTTCAGACGTTTGCCCATCTGATCTAGAAACGCCTGTGTATTACCCCCTGTTAAATTGACATAGCTACCGCCAAGCGTATTGTAAGCGAAATAGTCATACCCGAAATTGAACGATTTGATTTTTGCCATGCTTTTGGTTGACGATATATCAATCGATTTCAGGCGTTTTACAGCTAAAGCGCCATTACCAGCAATACCATCATTGTCAGCCACGGTCATCATGTCGTGGCGGTCTTCCAAATGAAAATCGACGGTGACGTCTGTCGAGAGTATTTTCCGAAGATAGCGAACATTATGTGTTGTGTTCCCCACCTGCTTGTGGAACACATCACCCGCACCTGGATAACTAATGGGATAAGGAGAACGGAAGCTCTCATTATACGAGAACGAGGTATAGGTGCCCGAACTGTAAGTAAAATCAACGGTTCTACCCGAGCTACTCACAACCTTATGAAGCCTCCACGTATTGCTCCGATTCTCTGGGAATCCGAATTCTTCGGCGGTCTCCCGAGCGTTCAATCCAAAAAGAAACTTATGGCCATCCAAAGTGGTTATTGTCCATGTATTCCAAAAATCCCGTTCGATGGTGATATCTTGCCGCTTGTCCATCAACACCAGTTCGCCGGTCTCCCAGTTAAAGAAGAATTTCCCCGAATGCCCCCCTGGTAAGTGGAACTGAAAAACATCAGGTTGTCCTTGACCGGCTTTGAGCCGATCAAATATATTCCATGTATCCTTACTTTCGTAACTTCCAACCGCACCCGACCAATACAAGTCCGACTGCCGTTGGGAATGAAAACCTTGAATCATGGCGATACGGAAATTGCTCAGTTCCAAGGTACCGAGCGCGTTGTAAAAGTTGCCTTCAAGGTCACTTCTGCCATTCACTGCTTGAATGATGGCTCCACCCGGTTCCAAACTCCATCCAAGCCCCACGAGTCCGGCCTGATCCTCTACTTTGATGCCCGATCCGTGATAGCGAAGTACGATTGGAATCTGTATGTCATCCAACGTCACGGTATAAAGTGGAACAGAGATATCGGCCGTACCTGAATAATGACTTACCGGAATATCACCGAACCGCCCCAAAATCGCCGATTCAGGTGACGTTGGGATCATCTTATTAATATCGAATAGGTTTTCCGAATTGTATTGAGCGTACACCCAACTCACGGGATATAGTCCCATAAAACTTGAAACACTAATAAGAAGTAGTTTTACACATTGTTTAAGTGGGAATCCCGCTTGGACAAAATCTACCATCATGATAAGTCGGATTTTAATTGTTTTCATTCTTTGGTTTGGATAGGTTCTTCATTAACAAGCCTTTTCTCCAACCGTTCAATGCGGATTGCGTGTTCGATTACAGTTCGCTCCTTCTCTATCAAATGCAACGTCAGCTCCTCCACCTTCTTAAGCAACAAGAGGTTCATCTCGGCCAGGTCCAGCCCGTCGCGGGCGATATCCGCCGCAGACGGGATTTCAGGAAGGTGTTTGTGCTCTTTCACATAGGCTTCGACATCGGCCAATTGCGGCAACTCATAATCCGGCTCGAACACATAGTCCGGCACGGAAATATCGGTTTTGACTTTGACTTCCTTGGCCAGGATATTGCCGTTTACGGCTAACTTCGCCTGCGGATTTGTCGTACCGATGCCCACATTGCCGTTAGCATACAGGTTTCCGACCCGATTGGTGTATGTCAACGCTTTGACCTGCGTACCCGTGAGTGGTTGGTCAACCACCGTCCAGCCCTGGAACCAGGCGCTCGGTTCCGATATGCCGCGCGCGAATGCCGTGACCTTGAACCGTTGAAAATAAACCTTATCATGGATGAACACGACCACCTTACCCCCTTCGTTGGCCAACGATATGGCAGGCGTGTCATTGCCCCACGAGCTGATACCGGTATTGTAGAAAACCCCATCGAAGATATACCAAACCAAGTTAACCCCCAATGCTGCCTGTTTGCCATAACTGTATCCTTCTATCCGGAGGTTGACCATATGGCTGCTATTGGTAAACGGGAGATTGGTCTGAATCTTCACGCCGTTGGTAGGTGTCCCGTTCAGATTGTAGTTTAGTACCTCGTACGTCTGCGAAAAGCCGACATTAATGCCCGTCGAAAGCAGCGTAATTAAAAGTAACGGGTTAAACAATTTTGTAATTTTCGTCATTGGTGGTTCCCTTAGTAAGTTCAGTTGCGTTATTACGCTCGCGATCAACAAATCAGTCGACACGGCAATCTGTGGATTCGTCTGCATAAACCAGCTGTTGTATTTTTCGAATATTTCCCGTCTCCAATTTACGCCCTGCAAATCACAAACACCCCATTTCCAGTACAGGCAACACCTTTAAAATCAACAGGCACCGCCTATATTCTTCACAGGCACCGCCTGTAATTTGGCACATTCGGATAAATAGGAGGCAAACAAGTGATTTCGGTCAAAAACAGGACGGCGTAAAACCGCCTCCGTTACAGGAAAATCCTATCGCCGATCAGTTGCCGGAGCCGTGCCAGGAGCTCATCGATTTTCCGGTCCTTCCTTTTCACTTTGGCTTCCAGTTCCATGTTCAAGTCCTTATAGATTCCCACCGTCAGTTCGCTTTGCGCCAGTTTGGCGGCCAATTCTTCAATCCGCTGCTGCAGGACCTTGACCTGTTCAGAGTCGTCCGGCTTTTCACCGCAGAACCTCCCCACCGATACCCCAAAAAAATCGGCTAGCTGCCATAAGCGGGCGGCATACAGTTTCGATTTACCGTTTTCCAGATCTCCATAGGACGTTTGCTTGATGCTTATCCCATCGGCAACGTTCTGCTGTGTGAGCGAGCGCTCATTCCTCAGCTTTTTCAGGTTGATACACAATGTATCATTTTTTTTTCTGAGCATGTTCGGATAGATTTAGTACCCCAAAGATTCGATTGACTTACAAAAACACCCCGCGCACCCAATCCCTGGCCTTGAGCAGCCAATCCTTGCTGCCTTCCACCACCTCATCACCCCGGTGGTAGCGCCGTTTCTCCGCCCGCGCGCTGTCGCCGCTGTGGTGGGTAATCACGGGCCCGTCGAATTTCCCGTCGCGGAGGTAACCGCGTTGTTGCTCCGTGCCCCCCGGGCCATAGACGGCGAACCGGCCCGTCTCCTGCCCGCTGCGCCAGTGGGAAACCTTGCGCAACGTGCCGCTTTCGTCCCAGTGCCGCCACTTCCCTTCCCGCAGACCGTACCGGTAACGGCCCAACACCCGCAGGCCCCTGTTCGGATGGCGCTCCACGTAGCGCCCATGCAGCGGCCGGCCGTGGTAACCGCCCTGCGTGCGGTAGATGCTGTCGCGGTGATACGAATGGTAAACCCGCTCCGGGTCGGAAGCGCCGAGGTATCCCTTGCGGGTGAAGCTGGCCTCCGTGAAACCCGAGTCCGTGCGAAGCACGAGCCGGGTGCCGTAGGGAATGCCGGCCTCGAGTGCCCGCTGCGCCTGGAGCGGAAAGGCCGCCAGCAAGGCGCCGAGCAGCGCGAAAAGGTGGATGACGGTCTGTTGTTGCTGATTCATGGTCATTGTTCTTTTTGGATATTGCTTTCCTATGGATATTCGTGTTCCAGTGCCCCGTGCGCTTCCGCCGATGGCCCGTGCTGCAGGGTTACGGTGCCCACCTGTCCTTGGTAGCGCAGGGACAGTGAAGTGCCGATAGTACCCAGGACGGTATACCCCTCCAGGGTATCGCCAAGCTTGAGCATGTGTTCCCGGCCGTTGATGTTCACCAGCGCCACTTCCACGCCTCCCTCGCCGCGGATGGTGCCGAAATACTGCACCTGTGACCAATCGATATAAGGTACCTCCGGCTCGGAAACGTAAGCCTCGCCTGCGCCGTCCCAAGGTTCCTCCATCCCGGGTTCCACCGCGCCTTCCCCCAGGAACGGATCCGGGTAATCGAGCAGCAGGCTGTCCATGGCGGGCCTGGTGATCCGGGCCGGCTGTTCCTGCCGGGCCAATGTTGGCCCAGCTGCCCCATCATCCCTCCCACCGGAAAATAGCCGGTAGAAGATCAGCCCCCAAAGCGCGATGACCAGGACGATGAGCGGCAATGTGAGTTTCCTTTTCATCGCGCCGGTGATCAGTTACGCAGGCTGAAGGAACGCCAGGCACTGTAGTCGCTTTCATTGCCCGCACGGTCAACGGCCCTTACCCGCCAAAGGATGCGCTCGCCGCGGGTGCCGGTATCGACCGATTGCGAGGTGCCTTCCACCTGCCGGGGGTATTGATCGCTGAAAAGCGTCGAGTCGGCCTTGTAGACGTAGAGCCGGTAGCCCGTGGCGCCCGCGCTGGCATTCCATTGCAGCGTGACCGGACGGTTCACCTGGGCATTGTTTGCCGGGGAGGCCGGCGTGGGTACGGGTGGCGGGGTTCGATCGTACGTGAAGCCCCGCACCGCCGACCACCGCGCGTGCTCCTCCCCTTTTTCGGCCCGCACACGCCATCGGTAGGTGGCCTCTTCCTCCAGCTGGTAAACGGCGGTCTCCTCGGCCACCACCTGCTCGAACGATGCGTCCCGACCATCGGCGAACCCTTCCGTATCGACCTGGATGCGATAAGCCGTGGCACCGAACAGGCGCTGCCAGGCCAGTTCCACCCGCGGTCGGGCCGTCACGTGGTCGTCCGCCGGTGCCGAAAGCAGCACCGCCTGATTCGCCAGGGAGGCCTCGTGGATGGTGAATGCGCGCAGCGAATGGTCCGTACGGCTGCTCCCGTTGCGCGCCTGTACCCGCCACTGGTAAACGCCGGGTTCCAGGCTCGTGCTGAAGCGCGGGCGTTCCAACACGGTATCGGCGACGATGATTGCCCCAGATCCGAAACCGGGCGAGGCCACCTGGAGCCGGTATTCGAATGCGTGCTCCAAGGGCTCCCAAAGGAAGTCGACCGTATAGCGATTGGTCTCCGCATCCACGCCGGGCGAAAGGAGTTCGACCTTCCCGTCGGCGATGGATTCCTCCAGGAATTCCGTGCAGGCCGCGGCCAATAGCGCCAGGGCCACCACGGCCGGAAAAATTCCCCGTGGGCTAATCGCGTATAGGCTGTCTTTTTCGTTTCGTGTCATCATCGTCTTAATCGTCGTTCTGTTTATCCGCCCGCCGCACCGTCCGGAGTTGCAGCAGCAGCTCCGGCAACCGGGTGGCGGGATTGGGTTGCTTGATGAATGTGGCGCTGAGCAGGTGGATGCCTTCCCAGGCCTCCACATCCCCCACGAGCTGGACCAGCCCGCTGAAGGATCCTTCCAGCCGGTACTGCGTGTAGTAAAGCTGCAGGGTCTCCGTGCCCAAGACTTCCGGCGCGGGCAGCTGCCGCACGGTGACCCCGTATCCCTGCGCCAGCTGCGCGATGCGTTCGGGCTCCGATACGGCCGGTTCGCCGCCACGGCCTGTACCGGCAACCGTGGCGAACAGCCCACCGCGCCCGCCGGCACCTGCACGGAGCCGCTCCAACTCCCGCAGGTTCGCCTGCCGGGAGGCCTCGCCGGCCTGCAGGATCCGGTATTCCGACCGCAGGCGCAGTGTCGGCCTGATGGCCAGCGTGTAGCAGAGCAGCAGCAGCACGGCCGCCCCACCCCACAGGATGCGTAGCCGGGTGCGCGGGTCGTATTTCGTCAGGGGCGTGCTCATGGCTGCAGGGTGAGGGTCAAGGTGAATAGGCCACCGGCATCCCGCTGGTCGTCGTCATAGGCGTCAATCTCCACCGACCGGCAGAAGGCCAGCCCGCGCAGGCGGCCAATCCAGCCGTTCAGTTCGGGGATATCCCCACAGGTGCCTTTGATACGGACGGTGGCAGGCGCGTGCACCGGACGGCGCTGGCGGCGGCTCCGCCCCTCGTCGCGCGGAAAGAAGGAAAGCTCGCTGAGCCGGATACCTGCCGGCACCGAGCCTGCCAGCCGGTCGGCCATCCAAGCCATCCCCCAGCCGGGTGCCTCTTCCGGCCAGAGGCCATCGAGCAGCGCATCGCGCTCCCTGCCCTGCTGCCTGAGCGCGTCGATCTCCCGCTGGATGGACAGCCCGTCGCTGCCCGCAAAGCCGTCGACCTTGTCGTTGTAATGCATGAACAGCAGCGCGTTGCCCAGCAGCAGGGCGACGAAGCATACGCCCAATGCCATGGCCGACCACCGGAACGCCAGCCCGTTCCGGTGGTCGGCCAGGCGTGTTTCCAGTGCGGGTACCGGCACGACGGCGACCGGCAGGTCGCCGATGGCCAGCAGGGCCGCCGCGAATGCGGGCACCAACCGCTCGTTGAGCGGCTCGCCACCGAGTTCCACCGCACGGCCCGTGGGGGCGCTGTCCGCCGGCAATAGCCGGTAGCCTTCCAGCCGGCCGTCCCGGATGGCCAGGTGGTGGCGCCCCAACGCCAGCGTACCCGCATCCGCCGGGACCAACCCGCCGCCGAGCGCCAGTATCCCGAACGGGCCGAGCCCCGCCTGCACGACGGACAGCCCCTCGCCATCCAGGCGCGTGAGCAGCCCATCGAGCACGTCCCTTCGGATGATGGACACCACATCCGCGCCTGCCACCACGGCGTGCTGCATGTAGAAGTCTTCCGGCCGGGCATTGGGCAGTACCTGCCGCAACGCGTCGCCACCGGCTTGCAGGCCTCCCGCGGGAAAGACGCGGTGGATGACCCCCTTGCCGCCCAGCGTGACAACGAGGGGAACGCCCGGGGGCACGTGCCTGCCCAAGGCAGCGTAATCGTCCAGTCCATATTCTCCCCGTTCCTGGCGCACGCGGGAACCGGCGCGGATCACCACTGCCAGGCTGCATTCCAGCCGACCGCCCTCATCGAGCAGGATTTCCGCTCCGGCAAGCCGGGGGATGCGGGATAGGTAACGGATCGGTGATGTCAGCTCCATGGCTCCCCTTACTGGTAAATGATGGTCGGCTTGATGAACACCACCGAGACGACCTTGTTGCGGCCCTTGCTGCGGCTGCTGAAGAGCCATTTCAGCACGGGGATCCGTGCCAGTACGGGTACGCCCGAGGCATTATTGCTCGATTCGAATCGCTCGATGCCGCCAAGCACTACCATTTCCTCGTTGCGTACGCGGATGATGGACTCGAACTTGCTCGTGGTGGTGGGCGGCGGCTCGTCGATGGGTGTGTCCTGCGTAAAGTCGGAGATGTCGATCTTGATGTCGAGCGTCACCTGCTCATCGCCCGAAACCACCGGGCGGATGTTGATCTTCATGTCGGCATCCACCTTTTCGTATTGCTCGGTCACCACGGTCTGGGGACTCAGCGAACCCATCACGTTCTGCGTGGACAGCCGGTAGTAGCGCGAGCTGCCGATGCCCAGCGAGGCGGTATGCCCGTTCAGCGTGGACAGCTTGGGTACCGAGCGGAGCTCCACGTTGTTGTTGTCTTCCAGTGCCTTTAGCGTCAGGTAGAAGTTCGGGGTCACCCGTCCCAGGTTGAACGAACCGGTGCCGATGCGCGACAGGAAGTCGTTGACCGAGGCCGCCCCGAAGGTGAAGTCCAGCCCCGAGAGCAGCGTGCCGCCCGTGCGCACGCTGTCGGACACCCCGGCGGCGATGCCGGTCTTGATGGTATAGCCCTTGCGGATGTCGAGCATGGTCACCTCGATCAGCACCATGGGCACGCGGGTGTCAAGCCGCTTGATGATGGCCGCAATCTCGGTTACCTGCGGGCCGGGCCCGGCAACCAGCAGCGTGTTCTGCTCGCGGAATTCCTTGATCTCCACCCCTTGCCGCCATTCGGCCGGAATCATGGCCTGCACCGTGTCTATGGAGCGGTTCTGCAGTTGGATGGCCTTCACTTCGCGCAGCCCCTCCAGCCGGCGCTCGCCGATCAGGTAAATGCCGTTCTCGCGTTTGTGGCTGTACATCGTGCCCCGCAGCAGGGCCGTGAGCAAGTCGTCAAAGGTGACCTGCCGCAGCCGCGCGGAGGCGCTGCCCTGCAATGGGCTGAACAGGAAATAGCTGGCCCCGACCTGGTCGGCCGCGGACTTCAGCACCTCGCCGATGGGCGTGTTGTCGGCCTCGATGTCTAGCAGCGGCGTGCCGGCCCGTGCATCGCGGCCGCCGGTTTCCACGTAGAGGTTGCCGGCCTGTCCTTCCATGCCGCCTTCCATGGCGCCCGCCGCGGGCGTGCCCCATGGCATCCGGCGCGTGGCCAGCTCGGCATCGCCGGTGATGTAGTTCTCCTCGCGCTGGCCAAGCGGCAGGAACACGAAGGCCCCGTCGGCGGTCTCGGCCACCTTCAGCCCGTTGTTGAAGGCCAGTTGCCGCAAGGCGGCGGCGAGTTCCATGTGCTGGATGAACAGCGTCACCGTACGGTCGCGCAGCTCGCCGCTCACGATCACGTTGGTGCCGCTCCGCTCGGTGATGGCCCGTGCCACGCTCACCAGGCTGTCGTTCTCCAGCGAGAGGGTCAGCTGCCCGAGTGCCTCGTCGAAAGTGGCCCGAACGGGCTTGGCCACCCGGTAGCGCCCGGGATCCAGCTGCCGCACGGAGAGGATGGTGCCGATGAAGGATACATCCAGGTCGTATTCCTGGGCCAAAAAGAGCAGGATGTTGCGCGCCGTCTCCGACTGGAAGTTGTTGTAGATGCGGGCCTGTATCCCCGGGTCCACGTTGATGTTCAGCCCGGCCGTCTCGGCCAGCGCGCGCATGAACTCCTGCGCCGAGGCGCCCGATACCGATAGGCTGACCTTCTTGGCCAGGCCTGGCAGCTCGAAGGCCAGCTCGTCCAGCCGGTGCGCCAGCAGCGCCAGCCGGTCGGCCTGCTGGGCATGGGCCCGTGGTGGGTAACCTGCATGCATCAGCAGCAGGATAAACAGGAAGGAGATGTAGGATCGTATGGGCATCTAGGTCAAAAGTTATACAGCAGTGGGTATATCTCCTCCACGGATGTCCTGCCCGCGGCGAAGAGTTCAAAGGCATTCTCGCCAAGCGACTTTACGCCCATGGCCTGGAGGTGGTCGCCGATGTCATGCTGCCCGAGCTTGATCCGATCGGCGAGCGTCCGGTCTATGGGGATGATCTCATAGACCGCCGCCCTGCCGCGGTAGCCGGTGTGGTGGCACGCATCGCAGCCGGTGGCCGTGAAATGCGAAGGCACCTGCCGGTAGGGGGTGAAATTACGCGGGTACAGCGCTGGGTCGAATGCGGCCTCGGTCTTGCATGATGGGCAGAGCAGCCGCAGCAGCCGCTGCGCGACCGTGGTGTTCAGCGTCCCGGCCAGCAGGAAGGGTGGGATGCCCATGTCGACGAGCCGCGATACCGTACCCCAGGCCGAGTTGGTGTGGATCGTGCTCAGCACCAGGTGGCCCGTCAACGAGGCGCGGATGGCCATCGCCGCCGTTTCGACGTCGCGGATCTCGCCCACCATGATCACGTCGGGGTCCTGGCGCAGGAACGTGCGCAGCGCCGAGGCGAACGTGAGCCCGATGCTCTCCTTCAGCTGCACCTGGTTGATGCCCTCCAGCGTGTATTCGATCGGGTCCTCGATGGTCACGATGTTGCGTGTCTCCTTGTTGAGCAGCTTCAGCGTGGCGTAGAGCGTGGTGGTCTTGCCCGAGCCGGTTGGGCCACTGATGAGCACCATGCCGTTCGGCCGCTGTATTCCCTCCAGGTAATTGCGCAGGTCGGCGGGCGAGAACCCCAACGTGTCGAGCGAGATGCCCGTGGCATCGTTGCTCAACAGCCGCAGCACGACCTTCTCGCCGTGCAGCGTGGGCAGGATGGATACCCGGATGTCGAACCGGTAACCGCCATCCTCGAAATGGATACGGCCATCCTGGGGAAGCCGTTTCTCGGCGATATCGAGTCCGGCGCGTATCTTGATCTTGTTGATCACCGCCGGGTACTCGGTCTTCTCCAGCCGATACCGTTCGATCATCTGCCCATCGATGCGGATGCGCACGCGGCAACGGCGCTCATAGACCTCCAGGTGGATGTCGCTGCTTTTCAGCCGCCGCGCCTCGGCGATCATGTCCGCCAGGAAATCGGGCGAATCGCCGGCGGCCGTCCGCGCCGCGCCCCCCTCCTGCCTGCGGTCTTCCCGCAGGTAATGCTTGTTCAGCAGGCGGGTCACCGCATCCTGCGGCGTATGCACCAGCGCTACGGGCTCACCCAGCAGCAGTTCCAGCTCCTCGGCGGTATCCGCGCCCAATGCGTCGCGGTCGGTATAACAGCGCACCAGGCCGCCATCGCGCTGCGGGATCGCCCGGTAATGCCAGGCCTGCTGCGCGGTGAGCAGTTTCAGGTCTTCAGCGGCAACATCCAATTCGTCCATGGTGCGGTATCCAAATCAAAAAAAACCAAAGAACGATACGTCGCGCGATAGTCGCGCGCCGAGTTGCGCGTGGTCCATCAGGAACGCGAAAGCCAACAACGTCGCTTGCCCGCCAGCAAGCGGTATGCGCAATACGACATGTCCGAATGCCATGGCGGCCAATACCACGAACAACAGGATGAACAGACTACCGGCAAAGAACAACACGAAGTTGGCCGTCGAAAAACAACAGGCCAGGATGGCAAAAAATGCGATGTCACCCCAACCGATCCAGCGCCGGTCACGGAGTATCCACCGCCCCGTACGCCAATACAACGTCAAGGCCAACGCCGCCAACTGCACGCCCACGATGGCCAGGTTGGTGATAACGACAAAAACCGAAAACGTACCCAGCCAGATCGTATGGACAAGAATGACCGTTCCCAATATCGGGAACAACACCGTCAACACCGCGCGGTACCTGAAATCTTCCCATGCTACCCAAACCAGCAACCCAATGATCAACATCCACAGCAATAACATCATTTCAATCTTTCGTTACTTCCCTTAAATTCTTATCCTGATCGATTTCCCAGACATTGAATACCCCGTTGCCATTGAAATCCACCACCGCCGTGGCCCGGATCACGAAATCACTGACGCCTGCCTGCACCACTTCGATCCGGTAATTGGCCTGCCCACCGTCGCTGACCAGTTTTTCCTGTTCGAACCCGATATCCGCCAACTCGGCGCTGTATGTGGATCGTTCGTAGAAATGGCTTTTCTGCAGCGTATAGGCGTGCTGTAACTGCCCCTTTGCCTCGGTGCTCTTCGCCTTGGTGATGAGCGGCATCAGGTTGGGCAACGCGAGCAGGGTGATGATGCCGATGATGACCAGCACGACCAGTACTTCGGTGAGGGAAAACGCCCGAAGCCGCCGACTTTTCAATACGGACCTTCCCGGTTTATTGATCGACGGGAACGTACCGGAACCCAGTCGATCACTAAAAAAGAAGTCGACCGGCAACCCGTAAAATTCGGCCAACACCGCCAACTGGTCGGCACTCACCCGCGTCTTGCCGCTTTCCATCCGGTTATAGGAGGGTTGCTTGATCCGCAGGATCGCCGCTATTTCGTTTTGGGAAAACCGCTTTTGGTTGCGCACCACGATCAGGTTCTTGCTGATGAGGGTATTCAAGCTATCTCGTTCCATGACAATATCGTTTCGTTAATTCGGGCACAAATTGGGAAGGATCGCTCGATAGCCGAAAAAAACCCGACGAACCGGCGATTGACCACGACGAAATGGCATTTCCAACCGGCGAGACACCGCCCTTGCCGCTTGGATTATAGCCTATGGCTATAATCGGCGGCTAGGCGAGCGAGCAACCGGCGGATTTCGCAATCTTTGCCTCAACGCATGCGAAAGTTACCGACATACCTTCCCGGTGGGGCCCTGCTCTTGACGCTGTTGTTGGCTGCCGTCGTCGCAGCGCTCACCGGCGGCCTCTTGCTCCTGTTGCAGTACCACCGGCACTATGCAGCCCAGACCATGCGGCATGAACGGCTATCGCGCAACCTTTCCTCGGCTACCAACCTGCTGTTGGCCGGCCGGGCAGGCGCATCAGCCGATAGCCTGGCGCTCAACCTGTTCGATGGGGAGCAGGATTCAGTCCTCCTTTTCCAACGAGCATGGGGGGTATTCGACATTGCCTCCGCGTTGGCCTACGAAGGCCCCGACACGTTGCGCCATACCTTCCTCATGGGCAAGCCAATGACAACCCCCGATCGATTCGCGCTGTTCCTGGCCGATGAGCACCGGCCGCTGTCCGTGTCGGGCCATACCCGCATCCAGGGCGACGCCTTCCTGCCGGAAGCGGGCGTCCGGAAATCGTACATCGAAAATGAAGCCTATGCCTACGAGGAGGTCGTGCACGGTGGCCGCATGCTGGTGAGCACGGCGGCTTTGCCTGCACCCAGCGGAGCCCTTATTAAGCAACTGAACGATTACCTCCAACCGGCCGATAGCGCCGAATGGCCACTGGACGCCATCGATTGGCGTCCCGGCCAGCAAAATCCCATCGTGCGCCATTTCACCGATCACCGGCTCGTCATCCATAGCCGAGATAGCATCGCGTTACGGGGCAGCCTCTCCGGGCACCTCATCGTGGTCGCCGACAGCGCCCTCACGATCGCCGCCGACGCCCGGTTGGACAACGTCCTGCTGTTCGCCCCTTCCATCCGCTTTGCGCCGGGCTTCCAAGGGCGGTTGCAGGCCTTCGCGCGGGATTCGCTCGTGGTGGGTGCCGGCTGCCGATTCGATTACCCTTCGGCGCTCGGCTTGATCCACATCCCAACAGACACACTCGACCCCGAAATCCAGCCTTACCTCCGGATCGACAGCGCGAGTTCGGTGAGCGGGCTGGTCTTCACGCACTTCCCCGGCAGCGACCTGCTATTGGCCAAGCTGGTGGTTGCAAAAGGAACCCTCGTACATGGACAGGTGCATGCCGACGGGTTGCTCGAACTCCGGGGAACCGTGCACGGTTCCACCTCGTGCAGGCGCTTCACGTTGCAAACGCCCTCGAGCCTTTACGAGAACTTTGTCCTCGGCGGCGTCATGGACATCACCAAGCTGTCGCGGCATTATGTCGGCAGCCCGCTATTTCTCCATGGCCGCTTGGGCGATGTCATGCTATCCTTTGTAAACAGCGACAAACGGAGGGTTGACCATGGACATTAGCCTGAAGCTAGCGGGCCGCCTGCCTGGATCCACACTCGTGGAGGTACTCGTGGCGCTCGTCGTGTATACGCTCCTCATCGCGATTGTCGCATCGCTGTTCACAGCACTTGCCGCCAAAAGGCCTGACCGCGCGCGTGACCTGCAGCTTGAACTCCGTGCGCTCGCCGAGCAGGCAAAACGCGAACGCGACTACGGTGCGGACCGATTCCTGTGGGATCGCGGCATCACCGTGACCAAGGACGTAACGGCCTACCAGGGCGACACGGCATTGGCGCTGCTCGAATTCCGCGCCAGTCCGCACGGCACGGCCGATGTCGTCGTGCATCGTGAAATCATCATCATCAACGACGAATGAACGCCCACCGATATCGCATCGCCGCCTCCACGATCATCGAAATGATGGTGGCCTTGGTGCTGACCGCCCTCGCCATCTCCTTCATCTATGCCGGGTACCGATACATCCAGCGCCAGGGAAACGGCGTCACGCAGCACCTGCTCGCCTTCGGCGAAGTTGACCGTTTTTACCGGGCGCTGCAAGCGGACAACCTCGCCGCGGATGAAATCCGTTATGGATCCTACGGCATCGATTTCGGTACGGGGGAAGCGCGCGAGGTTGTCTACCTCGTGGCCGATTCGTTGTGTATCCGGCAAACCGGCCAAGCAACCGACACGTTCCGCGTACAGCTTGACAGCCTCGTTTGCTGGCTGGCGGATGAACGGCAGGAAACGGAACGTGGTTTGGTTGATGCTTGCTATTTCTACCTGCACCAAAATGGCAAGCCCGTTCCGCTAGTCGTTCGAAAAACATATGATGCGGCAGCGCGTACGAGATTCCAGCTTAAGTGACATAAACTGGGGCAACCTATCACTCTTTCCTTAAGTCCTCGTAGTTCAACACTTCCAATAACCTTCCGCTGCGGTAATGCTCGACGAAGAGGCTTCCTGCACGCTTTGAAATGGAATCGCCGACTCTGAACTTTCTTTCCCATTCGCCCTCGACTTCAAACAACCCAGATTTACCCTTCAATGTCATTATATTATGATTATGGGTTTGCCGGTATATAGAGTCAACACGTGCTTGGAATTCCTCATTGATTCGGTCCTGCAAGAAATATTCTCTGGGTGAAAGCGAACCAAAGAAAGTTCCCTTGATTCCAAACCCAATCAATACTAAAACAGGGACGAACAGAACCGAATAGATATTCGCTGTATCTGTATTACTTAGTTTAAAATTAATCGGTGTCATCTTTTTGTTTACCATGTATTGGTATGGCTATACATAAAACTCGAGCCCAAACTCATCGGTATGCTAAAGCTGGGCTGCTGTATAGTGTAACCGCGTCTATTAGCGCCCCAGGAGCTAGGATTGAAAACCTTCTTTCGTGTATCTAGTCCGGGCGCGGTGCTACCGCCGTAAGAGAAGCCAGTACTATAGAATGGTGTTGTTACACCGAGGTTATAACTAGACCCCTCACCGACAAAGTCCGATGCTACAAATTGGTGAGTCCCGTTAGGCTTTATATACCCCACATCCAGCCCTGCATCCAATCCATATCCGAGATTACCATTGAAGGAAAAATACACATCGCCTTCACCAACCGCATCCGAAACATACCCCACTGCGATGCCGAATCCGCCGTGAACGCGAAATTGGCCGACAATCCGACGAAACTACCCATCGTCTACCGCGGCTGGAACGTAGACCCCGCCCTGTTCGTGAACATGCTTTTCGAATCCTGTCCCAACGTCCTCCCGTTTTTGGTCACCGTACCGTCCTCATTCAACGAAACTTCGTCAAGAACCTTATCACCCGCTCTCGTCTTTACCGTCGAACTCTTTCCGGCATAGACGGCTTCCTTCCCGTAAAGTTCCTCCGCGCTCTGTTGGTCTTCGACCCGGTCGTCCCATAAAAACATATTATCTTTGAACACCCAATCCCACGGAGACATCCCATCAGGATCAACAAACCTTATGGGATTGTCAAAAGCATATGCATACGGTGAATACCGTCGCATACTTTCCGCCATCGGATCCACCGCTCCCCAACTGCCGATCACCGGATCGTAGAACCTGGCGCCGTAGTCGTACTGCTTCAGCCCATCCTGCAACTCCTTGCCGTTGTAAAGGTAATTTATTTTCGGCGAACCCGCACGCATGACATCAAGATATTGAAGGCCGAATGGGTAGAAGTCGGCCGTGAAATTCGGCGTGGTCACGTTCGTGCCTTGCTGGAAACCGACGCGGTTGTTCCCCAAATGGTCCTTCAGGAAGTAATGGTAGGTGTACGCAGTGCCGCTGCGCGTGATGCGGCCCTCCTCCGTA
>JBBCJB010000017.1:0-222600 GCA_037190485.1 Parapedobacter sp. | reverse complement strand
GGACTGGCTGGCGTTGCTGGAACCCTACAGGAAAGGCAACGGCGCCTCGTGGTCCACGCGGCTCGACGGCAGGCGCGACCGGGAACCCTATACGATGAAGGCATTCCACGGAAAGTGCGAAGGCCGCCATTTCTTCAAGGTGCGGCCGGAGTGCATCGTGGGCCGTGCGGCGATCCGCGAAGTCGACGAGGACGGCGGCGACGTGTTCGTCGTACTCGGCCACGGGCGGCCCGGCTGGCGCATCCGGGTATCCGACCGGCGGAAGGATGCGTTCTTGGCATGGTGGCGGGCACCCATCACCTGAATCAACCGTCACGCGGCCACCGCACCCGTCACCACGGTAGGTGGCGGGTGATTTCAAGGCCCCGATCGCCCCGGCTACTTTTGTCGCCGTTGGCCGGGCATGGTGCCTGGCCTCCTAAAAACAAAAGTCATATGATCAAACGATTCAAGTATCCGTTCACCGCCGCAGGGGTAGGCCAGTGGCAGGCGATGTTGTCCGGCCTGTCGCCGGTACAGCGCGAGGAAGTGGCCATCCGCGTGGAACGGCAGGGCCTGCAGGCGTTCCTGCCGTGGCAGTTCATCCTCGACGCCGAGCAGGTGGCCTACCTGGACGGCCTGCCCGCGCCGCTCTGCGCGCTCTGGGCCACGCAGATCGCCTACGCCATCCGCCAGGAGATCCCCATCACGCTCGAGAAGCCCGAAACCGGCGCGCAGGTGCGGGGCGTGAAGTTCATCGAGGCCACCAGCCAGACCGGCGGCATGCCGATGCTGGCTGCGGCGGCCGAAGGCGCGGAGGGAGACGAATTCCTCCGGTTCACGATCACCCACTGAACGCGGAGGGCCATCATGGAGAAAAGCGTGAACGAACGGCTGCTGGCCCGGTTGGAGGAGCTGGTGGACATCGCGCGGGAATGCAAGGGGTATTGCCTCCGGGCAACCCCGCCCGCGCCGACCCCGGCGCCCGACCCGCCCGCGCATGCCGACGGGAAGTGGGTGATGCGTTACCTGGGCATCGGCCGCACCACCTTCGACACCAAGGTGAAGGGCAGGCTGCTGAAGCCCATCGGGCGCATCGGCAGCCGCGATTACTACGACCGGCAGGAGGTCTTCGACCTGCTGCGGCGCGTGAAGGGATCGCACCGGAGCATCGGGTACATTGCAAGCAAAACGGGGGCCGAGCCCCCGTTTTGCATTTGGCGAGACCCTTCAGATCACCACGCGCATGGCGGCGGCCGACCAGTCGCCCGGCCCGTAGTTGTTCACCGCGCGCACCTGCACCATGTACTCGGTGACGCGCTGCAACCCCGCGATGATGGTGATGCGCGAGTTGGAGGTGACGATGCGGTCGCTCCAGTCCGGCCCGGCGCCGCCCACCGGCACCTGCGCATACCGGTATTCGTACAGCCGCGCGCCGGGCACCTGGAAGAAGGTGAGCTGCAAGGTGCTGGCCAAGCGGCCGTTCAGCAACCGTACGCCCAAGGGCTGGCCCGGCACCGTGCCAGCACCTTGCCCCGCCGAGGCGTCGAATCCCGATGCCTGGATAACGGCGAGGTCGCCGTCTGCCACATCTGCAACATACGCGCCCAGCTTCTTGAGCAGGCCGATGAGCACGGCCTTGCTTTGGTTCTTGAGCGTGGTCTCGCGTGGGCTGCCCCTTCGGCGGGCCTCGGCCAGCTTGAGCGCATAGTCTTCATAGGCGGCCTGCACGGTGGCCAGCGCGGGTACGGGCGTGGGGAAGAGCGGATGCCCGTCCATGGCCTGCAATACGGTGTTGGCCTTGGTGGCCAGTGCGTCGTCTTTCACTCCTGAAAAGCCGACAAGCGGAAAATAAGTCCTCATGTTGTTTGAATTTGATAAAAACCTCTTGTTATTTAATCCGGTACAAACGTAGGGTGGGCGGGGCCGGAACGCAAAAAGGTGAACGGTTTCACCGGATTTCGACGGGTTCCGGCAGGATTTGGGGTGTTCAGGCGATGGCTTGCATTACGCAGTTGGTACCTTGCGCTACGCAGTTGGTATCTTGCGTGGCTGAAATGATGGCTTGGGTCGCTGAAATGGTCGCTTGCGTTACGCAAATGGTATCTTGCGTTATGCAGTCGATACCTTCCACGACGGAAGTGGCCTCTTCCGTCGCGCAGTCGGTCGCTTGCTTGGCACAGCGGGTAGCTTCCGCTACGCAAGGGCTATCCAGCGTCGCGCAGGTGACCAACGGCGCGGTGCAGTTGATTGCTTCCATCGCGCTGGATACATCTTCCGTTAGGCAATCATTCGATCCGGAACTTGCCATATGCCAAGTTGACTAAAAAAGAAAGGGTATAAATTTGTGAAGTGCAGCATAATTACAACAAAACACGACTACCATGTCATTTCAAGCATACATCGACAACATCAAAACCAAGACAGGAAAGACACCTGCCGACTTTAAGAAATTAGCCGAAGAAAAAGGGTTTATCATTGACGGCAAATTGAATCCTGAAACAAAAGCCACCGAAATCACCAACTGGCTGAAAGCGGAATTTGAATTGGGGCACGGACACGCAACGGCAATCTATGCGACCTTCAAAGGAAAAACCGAATGAAATTGATATACAAGCTCAATACTTTTTAATTATGGAATCTCATAAATTCAAGGGGAATTGCTCATTCGGACGAACAAGTCATTGCAATGATAACAAACTGGTCGTGGCTAAATTCAGGGCGACAAATTAAGAAATATGACACCGCTTTTTAAAAAACTAAATTACAAGGAACATAAGGAAATCATCGTTTTGGATTCGCCACAATCATTTCTGGACGGATTATCCGAAATGAAACCTTACGCAAAAGTCGTCACAGATTTGGCGGAAGCCGGTGAGGTTGATTTTGCTATTTGTTTTGTAATGACGCAGGGCGAAATAGATCGCTTTATGTCAAGGATTAACGCCAAACTAATTGGGGATGCCGTGATTTGGCTGTGTTATCCAAAAGCAAGTTCAAAGAAATATAGATGCGATTTCAATCGGGATACGGGCTTTGGAATATTGGGCAGTTATGGAATGGAGCCGGTTCGGCAGGTAGCCATTGACGAAGATTGGAGTGCATTACGATTCAGAAAAGTTGATTACATCAAAACGATGACGCGAAGAGAAAGCTTTGCTTTGACAAAAGAGGGCAAGCAGCGAACAACGCAAAAACAGAAATGAAAAAAAGCAAACCACCTACAAGCCCTGTGAAGTTGGTGGTTCGTTGTAAAACAGCGTTGCATAGAATCAACACTAATTTCCTGTCATCAACTATAGTTGGGTCAGTCTTGCTAACCCGTAGGCACCTTCCATCGTTCGTTTAGTTTTTAAGCGCAATGATTGTCAGCAATAGTTTCGCTGTTAATACAGGATACAGGATATAGCACAAGACCAATAGTCTGTTTGCCCACCCATTGATTCCAATTACCCCTTTAGGTAACGCTGTAAATGGTGGAGAATCCGGTCCGTAAACTACTCCTGCTGTTTTAAGGGTAGAAAATAATACGAACATGGAAATCGCCATAAGTACTAAACTTATCCAGACAGCATGGGATGAAAGCAGTAATGGTGCAGCATGATTTTGCCATGCCGCTTTGTTTATTAAGTGATAGGAAATTAGCAATGCCCCAATCGGCAGGAATGGAATACCGATAACAGAAGATAGTCCGTGCAGCTTATGCTGCACATCGAACAATCCGCCCATGATTGCTCCTATTCCGGTGACAAACAACAATACGACACCAAGTTTTGACCAACCGGAAGTAACGACACCCCACAGCATAAATCCTGATGATAGGGTACAAAGTCCCCAACAAAAGAAGAATAGGGTTAACAACCATTTGTGTTTGCCCAAAGCATATTCACTTACCATTCTGAAATTCGGCTTGAATTCCGTGCTGGTAAAATGCAACGCTAAGAGACAAAGGATTGATATGGTCCCAAGTATGATGGTGCCGTTTGCCAGTAACGCTAGGTGTTTCATGGTGTTATTTTTTTTAGCGTTGATAAAAGTTCGTCCGCCGTGTCGGGTCCGCTATGGCCTGGAAGATATCGCGTCTTGTTTCCATTGTGCAACTATATGGTTGCAAATATATGCGCAACTATTCGGTTGCGCAAGTTTTTTTTGAAGAAATCTTTTATGGACTAAAAATGTCAAGAAAATTGGATGATGGGGGATGCAATAGCGTTCGAATGTCGAACCCCGAGAATAAATTGATTTTTTCGTCTATCGCTTATTTGCAGGAAATTATAGCCAATAAAAAAAGAGGCATACCAGCACTTGGACCGGATTTTGCCTCTTTTGCAAATTTAGTAGGGTCGACTTTACAAATGTCTAACTTTTTGGAGGATTATGAAGCCATTTGGACCGCGAGGAATTTCATCGAAAACATTATCATCTAGGAATGGAAGCGTACCTACTGCATTTATGCAACAATATAGTTCCGGATTATTTTTTCTTTTATTTCATTCATTTCTGCCTGTTTGACTTTTTAGCAATTTATGATTTTACGCGGTTTACCCTCGTCTAGCCTTTCTCTTCTAAAAACGCATCAATAGTTAAAGCGATTTGGCGGTGAAATTCTTCCAATGCAAAATGCCCGGAGGGATAAAATTGATAGGTAATGTCCGTTAGTTCGGCTGCGTATTTCAAAGCACCTTTTTTTGTAAAAAATACATCATTTTCTCCCCATACAACCAACGTCGGGGGTTGCAATTCTTTCAGTTTTTTCTGCCAGGCGGGATACTGCTCCACATTCTTTCGATAATCGTATAGTAATGCCAACTGAATATCTTTATTGCCGTCCCGGTCTAAAAAGTACTGGTCTGTATAAATAGCGGAGGGGTCGATATGGCTACGATCTGAAACCCCTTCGTAGTATTGAAATTGAGTCCCTTCCAACGCCAATAGTTCGGCAACCTTTTCTTTGTTTTCTGCCGAAGGGTTTTCCCAAAGGTCAAAAAGCGGTTGGGAGGCATCGCTCAAGCCTTCGTGATAAGCATTAGCATTCTGAATAAACAATTTGTCCAATAATTCGGGACGCCTTACAAAAAGGCGAAAGCCCACCGGACCTCCATAATCATGGAGATAAAACGAAGCTTTGGTGATGTTCATGATATCGATAAACTCTTCCACAATGCGTGAAAGATGGTCAAAGCTATATTCAAATTCGTTGATGGGGGGCATTGCGCTTAATCCAAAACCGGGATAAGTAGGCGCAATGAGATGGTAGCGTTCCTTTAGGTCGTTTATGAGATTACGAAACATAAACGACGATGAAGGAAACCCGTGTAATAGTATGATGGTTGGATGCGTTTTGTCACCCGCTTCTATATAAAAAATTTCAGTACCCGATACGTCGATGGTATTGTAATGCACATGAGTTATATTGTTTTCTCTCGGAGTATCCATGTTATTTTACTTGTTGCATTATCTATTTACACCCCAAATTGCCGCAGGTGATGGTCGAAATGTTTATACACAAAAATTCCGATTTGTTCTTTCGTCATTTTGCCAAAGAAATCGTGTACAAACCGTTCATTGGAGAAATGCTCATAATCCTTTACTGATTGTATCCATTTATCTTTTTCGATGGTTATATCATGGCTTCGCTTGTCTTTAATCGCAAGGAATCCGGCGGGTAGGTTTTTACCCATCACACGGTCATCTTTAACCGTATTTTTCAATGCCATTTTGCCGAACAGTTTTCCTAAGAAATCCTGCTTGTAGGTATGGTGTCCAAACTCACCTTTTCCGTGTATCCAATCGCTCCACCTCCGGCAATGCATGGACATTTGGTAAATATTCATCTTACCCCATTGCGGTTTATTTTCTGCCGTCAGTAGGCGAATGCGTTCTACGATCAACCTTTGTTGTTCAATATCAAATATGGTTTTCATCTATATTATTATTTTGTATAATCGGTTACGATAGCACCGCATCGTATAGCCAACATCGTTACTGTTCCATCGGGTTGCGCGCACATAATCCTGCCTTTTATTGCATATTTTTAAATCTTCGTCTTATAAACAAGCACAATTACGCCGCAATCAAAATGCCTTGACCCTATCAAACTGAATCGCTGCATGGTTTCGGTTTCTTTGAAAATAGATTTTCCGTTTCCTATAATTGCCGGGTTTATGAACAAATACATTTCATCTATCAGTTTTTCCTTTATCAGGGAAGAAACAAAAGATGCTCCACCATACACCAGTATGTCCCTGCCGCTTTTATTTTTAAGATGATTGACTGCACTTGCCAGGTCACCATTTTCTACGCTTACGTTTTTCCCGTTCATGTTGCTAACGCTTTTACTAAACACGATCTTCGGGATATCCACCATCTTATGTGCAAATGCATGCCAGTCACTTTCAGGTTGATTCGCTGCTACATTTTCCCAGTGTCTTACAAATTCATCTATCGTTTTTCTGCCCATAAGGATGGTGTCAGCTGAAGCTGCGATGTCGTACTCAGACTTTTGAACGCATCATCCCAATTGTCTTGCATCCAATCCCATTCGCCGTTTGGTCCTGAAATGAAACCATCAATGGTCATTTGCACCTGTAATTTTAGTTTTCTCATTGTCTTATAATCTGTTTTAAAAATTAAGTTCTGACTTTATAAATTCTTTAACTCCTTCAGCGCCTGTCAGTTCGAGCCATGCTTCACGCTGATCTCCACTAACGGATAATCCGAAAGAGAAGAAGTCGCAACAAGTCCGTTCGGTTTTGATAAATTCTGCGAGTTCATCCAAAAGTTCATCTGTATCCGGGAATTTATAGGCATAACCATTGGCTAATTCTTTTTTTTCCAGCAGTTTTTGTTTCAAGGCAGCAATAACGGTTTCTTTTCTTTTCCGGAGTTCGGGAGTTGTGAGCTTACAGGTAAGTTGACCATTGGTTTGTTCAACTACACGATCGTCAGTATATTCTACGATATCAATTCCAATCCCATTCGGATCCTCAATAGCGAAATGCCTGTCGCCCCAGGGTTCGTCACGCAGTTCAATTTTTATTTCAACGCCTTTCTCTTTCAATTCGCTATACCATTTATCTACATCGTCTACTTCAATGGTGAGATACATGCCCTGTCTCTGAAAAGGCTTATGGAACAGCGGCTGCTGGCTGGAGTGGTTGGGCAACAGAAAGCTGATCTCTGCTTGTTGGCCGGGTGTGTGCAACAACAGGTAAAATTCGTTCTCAAATGTTATCCCGAAACCCAGGATATCGGTGTAAAAAACTTTGGTTTCGCCCAGCTTGTCGGTAATAATTCCTGCGTTAAGTTTCATTTTTTGACTATTTTGGTTAGTAGTGCGGGTTTGCGCAAATGAATTCGCAAACCATAGAAGTGAGACCATAATGGATAGTGTCAAGTTCATAAGTATTTAATTTATAACATTGCAAAGTTGAAAAGAATAGCCCGGTTGAAATTGAATAAAACGGACATTTTTTTTGACGTACCTCGCTGAAATGTCATTACATCAGCATTGAATAGACTAAAAATCACCAAAAAACTTCGAATACCGTTAATAACGGCTTCCAGCTCTTCCTCTTGCGGAAAATGCCCGCATGTATCCAGCTTAATCACGTTTGAATTTCGAAAGCCGGACACAAACCTGTTTAGGTAATGCGGTTTGATCACAGGATCTTTCATTCCCCAGATAAACAATGTCGGCTTGCTGGCAATGCTGTGCTTTTTATCCCAAAGTTCCTGAAACCAATCTTGGTCGTTCCATAGGGATCGAGCAAATGCAAGCGCTCCGCTTCGTTGGTTTTTGTCGGCAAACGGCCGGGTGTATTGCGTTAACACCTGCTTGGAGAGTTTGCGATCGCCAAATGATTTCGGCAGGACGAATCTCGGCGAAAAATTGAGGTAACGATACAGAAAGGGCAACAAGGGGCTTTTCAGTATTTTGCTTATCTTGATAAAGTCGGGGTCGTCTTTACTGCTCCACAACCAGGAGTTCAGAATAATCAACCGCTTTATTTTTTCAGGAAATCGAATGGCAAAATTCAATCCGATTGGAGCACCGAAATCGTGAACAACAAGCGTAATGTTTTCTAACTGCTTCCCAAGCACACACCGCTCCAGTGTTTTGCTGTGGTTTTGTGTAGATTAGTCATAGTGTGCTGGCTTACCGGAAAGCCCGAAACCGATGTGGTCAATCGCTATACAGCGAAAAGTCGGTTTTAGGTCTTTAATGATCTGGCGGAAATCGAAGCTCCAAGAAGGGGTTCCATGAACAAACAATAACGTTTCCCCTTGTCCTTCGTCGATAAAATGCAGCTTATAGCCATTGACATCGAAATAGTTCGAGCTAAATGGGTATGCCGATGTATCCAGCCAATGATGTTTCATGTCCCAAAGTTCGCAGTAATGGTTGAGACGGGTCTTGGTCTATACCAACTTCGGTATTTTTCAGTGTTATAATCTGTTTTACAATAGTTTATATCCTATAACGTGCGATGATATCTTCGCTTGTCCGTTTTATTCAATTTTAGGTTTTGAGACCTGTCTAATTTTGTCGCTGTTAAATTTTAAAATAGTAGATCAATGATGAACTTAAAAAACGTGCTGCTGATCAACGGAACGAGCACAACATTGGCGGGAGCGGTCCTTTTGATTATTCCACAAACGCTATCCAACCTGTTTGGTCTGAGCGGCGACGGCTATTTTATCGCTGTGGGATTATTCTTCGCTGTCTTTGGCCTCTTTGTACTCGCACAGGCCTTTAAAACGGACGTCAATAAGAGAGGCCTCCGGTTCATCACCATTGTCGACTGGTTGTGGGTGCTATTAAGCGTCGTTATCATCATTTCATCGCATGCACTTATTTCCGTAACCGGATTGCTGATTGTTGGTGTTATTGCTTGTTGGGTGGCATTAATGGCATTCCTGGAAGGAAGGCATATTTAATCAGTTCTGATGCGCTATTTATGCAAAAGCAGGGATTAGGTAAAAGATGAACGGTCAAAAGCGGTTTCCATACTGCCGCGTCCTTTGTTTCCTCCAACTGGTCTTCCTGTGCGTAAGCACAAGTGCGCAAGTCATCAAAGGCAACGTCACGGACGGTGAACTAACAAACACCGGAGGACCTGTAAGCCTGATAAACAGCAACAACCTGGCCGCCTCAACATTTTATACGGGTGCTTTTCCGGCGTATTAGACCTTGGATTAAGAAACGGGAATACCGATAAAACAGAAATGACTGCCGAAATCGGGTTTTCGGGATTGGAAGTGGGGATAGAGGGGCCTCTCTCTTCCAAAAAGAAAGCCTCATACATTTTTAACTACCGATATGCTACCCTGGGTATTATGAAAAGCCTGGGCCTGGATTTTGGTACAGGATCAGCCATCCCGTATTACCAGGACTTGAATTTCAAAATCTACGTTCCACTCACCGAACGGACAAGGCTTTCTGTGTGGGGCATGGGTGGCCCCAGCCGGATCAGCTTTTCAGGGAATGAGGTTGATACCACTAATTCGGCTGTTCTTTATTTCGACAACCTGGAGTCAAACTACTTTACCGGCATGGGTGGGATAAGTGTGGAGACGAACTTGAACCCGAAAATGTTCGGGAGTTTCAGGTTGGGGATAAGCTATGGGGTCGAACGTTCCGCTGAAGATAGCGTTAGCATGACCAGCGCTGAGGTTTTCCGTGCGATGGAAACTGCACGGCCGACCAAATCGTTAGCGAATACCAACAAGGGTTTCTACTCGTTCCGTATTTCCGTTGGAATTTTTAATGCCATTCAGCTACAGTGACGCCCCGATAAGGTGTCCGATCCCGTCAGGTCGGTCTACCACGCCGTTATCTTCGTGCACCCGGTCTTTTTTCATAAAAGTATTAGCCGACTCTCCTGTGAACATTTTAAACTCCCTGCAGAAATGAGCTTGATCGGCATATCCGAAATGGTAGGCAAGATCCGTCAGGCTATTAACGCGGTTGTTGCGCATATTGGCCATGACCTCTTCAAAACGATAAAGGCGTCTATATAAGTTGGGGTTAATGCCTACATCGCGATAAAACAACCGGCGGAAATGTCGTTCACTCATGTTGTATTCCGCCAGCTTTTTGTTGTAGCTGCCCCTATGATTCAGCAAAAAATCGACAATTCTGTTGTCCGGCTGCTTTTTTCGCTGACTGAGCGCACGCAACAAAACCTTATTCAGGAGATTTGCGCGTTCCTGATGTGAGGCAGCTACAACAACCTGTTCAATCACTTCTTTCGGCAATAAATGTGAGGCCTCAAAAAGTTGATTTGTCGTTTCACCCGCATCTACTCCGAAGATGTTTTTGATGCCATTGGAAAAAAAGGAAACGGCTATATGGGTGTAATTGGCACTCATTTTGTAACTTTTGCTTTGCAAGGAGATTCCCTTGAACGTGGCTATCGGAACAGTGCCTTCTCCCGGTAGCCAAAGCCCTTCCGCGGCATTCTCACAACGGATGACCAGGTGAGGATAGCAGTCCGCAGTCATTTTTAAATCGATAGGTTCACCTGTGAACGACAAATCCAGTGTCCATAGCATCCGTACAAACGGAGTAAGTGAGGGGTGGATAGAATATATCTGAACGTTTATCATTAACAAAAATCAATTGGTTTTGATCAGCTAATTTCGGGATTTTTAAATCATTTCCCATGAGCTAATCAACAATGTTGGTTTTAAGCAGCGCATCCAGTTTTTATTCTTCCCTCAAGGCATTAGGTATGGTAAGAAAACGGATGAAAGTCGAACAACGAGAATAAATTTGTTATTTTTGTATATTGCTTATTTTTAGCAAATTATAACAAAAAAGAAAAGAGGCATACCAGAACTGGGTCTGAATTTTGCCTCTTTTTCCACTTTGGTAGCCTCGACGGGAATCGAACCCATATCTAAAGTTTAGGAAACTTCTATTCTATCCGTTGAACTACGAGGCCAAGTAACTCTGCGCAAAAATACGACTTTTAGGCAATAAATGAAATGGATACCGCACGATAGCTATTTTATATGGCGTATCGACAAAAACGATAGCGCCCCATGCCAATAAAGCGTACCTTTGCACTTGTAAAAATTAAACAGATAATCATGAGTTTGACAGGAAAAAAATTCCCCAGCATGACCGTTGATGCCATCGATAGCCTTGGCGATTACTTGTCCATCAACGTGTTTGAAGAAGCCACGAAGAAAGGCAAGAAAGTGTTGCTGTTCTGGTACCCGAAAGACTTCACATTCGTTTGCCCCACCGAATTGCACGCATTCCAAGACGCCTTGCCCGAATTCGAGAAGCGCAATACCATCGTGATCGGCGCATCGTGCGATACCAACGAAGTACACTTCGCTTGGCTGAATACCGAGAAAGACAACGGCGGGATCGAAGGCGTGACCTACCCCCTTTTGGCCGATACCAACCGCAACCTCTCCCGGGTGTTGGGTATCCTGGAAGGTGAAGAAAAGGAAAGCGAAGAATTCGGCTACGTGTTCGAAGGATCGAACGTGACCTTCCGCGCCACCTACCTGATCGACGAGCAAGGCAAGGTCTTCCATGAAAGCGTGAACGATATGCCCGTGGGCCGCAACGTGAAAGAATACCTCCGCCTGATCGATGCCTACGCGCACGTTCAGCAATTCGGCGAGGTTTGCCCCGCAAACTGGGAAGAGGGCAAGGACGCGATGAACGCGACACGCGACGGCGTGGCCGCATACCTGTCTAGCCAACCCGCATTGAACTAAACTAAACAACGATGAGCCGACAGGGGCCCGGTAGGTTCCGGGTCCTTGTCTTGCCCATCGGGTATCGACCGGCCTATTGGTGTTTACGATAACGAAATAAAACAATGTTACAGGAATTGGAAAACGATAACTTGGCGGATATCGTCAAGGATAACGGTGTGGTATTGGTGCAGTATTCGGCTTCGTGGTGCGGCAATTGCAAGATCATGAAGCCCAAGTTCAAGAAACTGGCTTCCGAAAACGAAGGGATCCCGTTCGTCATCGCCGATGCGGAAAAGTTTCCGCAGTCGCGGCAATTGGCCCAGGTGAATAACCTGCCCACGTTTGCGGCCTTCAAGGATGGAAAGTTGGTGAGCCAGGTACAGACCAATAAATTTGACCCCCTAATCGAACTGCTGAATGAAGTTACCCATAATTAAGCACCTGGTCGAATTCATCGGGCAGAACGACCAGGACTACGTGCTGGAAGCGATCGAGACCCTGGAGTCGCTCACCGAGGTGCCCTCGCTGAAAGACGAGGAGCTGGACGCAATCGGTGAATTGATCTCGAACATGTACGGTGCCATCGAGGTGGATATGCTGGTGAAGGGCGGCATGGAACGCAAGGATGCGCTCAATGCGTTCATGCAGCGGGTGCTGGGGTCGATCGACAAGGGGTAACGCGCAGGATGTTAAAAACCGGCCGCTTGTGGAAAACTTGGCCGCCGTGTTTGCTCGGGGTTTGACAAATTCTCGTACCTTTACGCTTGTTAAAGGTTAACTTCTTAAGATTGGGTTTTGCTCAGCTCGGCCATTTGCTTAAGATTTAAATGATTTTTTAATTGTTAATTTGCAGCAGCCGCCCCGACAAGTCTCGGGGCGGCTGTTGTTTATCCGCCCAAATCACTATCTTTAGGCCATGAATGTAAAGTACCTCGCGGCTTTCGCCGCTTCCCTTTCCATATCCCTGTTATCGGCCAACGCCCAAACGCAACAACCGGTGCCCGCGGGCGAGATCAAGCAAGCCATCAACAAACTGAACACATTGGGATCCGTATTGTATTTCGCGGCCCATCCCGACGATGAGAACACGCGGTTGATCGCCTGGCTGGCCAAGGAGAAGCTGTACCGCACGGGTTACCTCTCGCTCACCCGCGGCGATGGAGGCCAGAACCTCATCGGCACGGAGCAGGCCGAAGAGCTTGGCCTGATCCGCACCAACGAATTGCTTGCCGCCCGGCGCGTGGATGGTGGCGAGCAATTCTTTTCGCGGGCGATCGATTTCGGCTTTTCGAAAACCTGGGATGAAACGTTCCGTTTCTGGGGACGCGACAGCGTGCTCGCCGACGCCGTATGGGTGATCCGCAAGTTCAGGCCCGACGTCATCATCACGCGTTTCCCGCCCGATGAACGCGGAGGCCACGGGCACCACCAGGCTTCGGCGCTGCTGGCCATCGAGGCGTTCAAGGCCGCGGCCGACCCGGCGCGTTTTCCCGAACAGCTCCACGAAGTATCGGCGTGGCAGGCCAAGCGGCTGCTTTGGAACACCTCCAGCTTTTTCCAGGGTTCTCCGCCTACGACGGCGCATTTCCTGCAGAACATCGGCGACTACAGCCCGCTGCTTGGGCAGTCTTACGGCGAGATCGCCGCTGAAAGCCGCTCAAAGCACAAAAGCCAGGGATTCGGTGCCGCGCGACAGCGAGGCAATAGCATCGAGCGCTTCGAATTGTTGCAGGGCGACGTGCCGCAGCAAACCCTCTTTGACGGCATCGATACCTCGTGGGAGCGTGTGCCGGGTGGTGCGGCCATCGCGGCGCGCGTGGCCGCGATACGCGATGGTTTTGACATGGAGCACCCCGAAAGGTCCATCGACGGCTTGATCGGGCTGTTGCAGGCCGTGGAGGCCATCGCCGACGCCTATTGGAAAGACCAAAAGGCCGCCGAGATCAAGGAACTGATCCTGGCCTGCGGCGGGATCTGGTTCGAGAACTACGCGCCGATGGCCAAGTTCGCGGTCGGCGAAGCGATTCCGATCACCACGGTGTCCATCGTGCGCCGCCCCGGCATCGACGTGCGCGTGGGGGATGCCACGCTTACGTTCAACGAGCCCCTGGAACAGGCCTCGGTGTTCCAGGCCACGGCCACCACGCAGCCCTATTGGTTGCAGCGGCCCCCGAGCCTGGGGAGCTTCGTGGTCGACGATCGGGCCGATGTGGGCAGGCCGGGCAATCACGACGTGCCCAAGCGTACCGTCGCGATCCGCATCAACGGCAAGGCGCTTACCTACGAGCGTCCCATCGTGTACAAGTACACGCACCCGGTACGGGGCGAGGTCTACGAGCCGCTGACCATCGCGCCCCGGATCACGGCCAACCTCGCGCAAAAGGCCTTTGTCTTCAATGGCGACCAGCCCAAGGCGATCGAAGTCGTCTTCACGGCGCATGCGCAGGAACCGGTTTCGGCCACGGCCGCGTTGCGGCTGCCCGCCGGTTGGCGTGCGGAACCCGCCGAGGTGCCGTTGCGCTTCTCGTCCAAATCGGCCGAGATCGTTTCCCGGTTCACCGTGTATCCGGCGCAGCGGGCTTCGCTCACCGACTCGGTGACGGTGATGCTCCACGCGGGCGATTCGGTCGCCGAAGCCCAATCCCTGCGGGCCATCGCCTATGAGCACATTCCGCGCATCACGTGGTTCCCGGCGGCGGCGGCCCGGCTCAGCAAGATTGAAACGGGCGTATCGGCCACGCGCATCGGTTACCTGCCGGGCGCGGGCGACCTCATTCCGCAGGCGTTGCGGGAGCTGGGCCTGCGGGTGGATGTGCTGAGCGAGCAGGATGTATTGGGCGGCAACCTGTCGCAGTATGACGCCATCGTGGCCGGTGTGCGGCTATACAACGTGAACGATCGGATGCGGCACATGCAACCGTACCTGCTGGACTACGTAGACAAAGGGGGTACCGTATTGGTACAGTACAACGTGAGCGGCGGTTTGCAGGTAACCGACCTCGGCCCGTATCCGCTGGCCTTGACCCGCAGCCGCGTGACCGACGAAACGGCGCCCATCACCGTGGCCAGCCCCGAAAGCCGGGTGCTGAACCACCCCAACCGGATCACGCAGGCCGACTTCGATGGTTGGATCCAGGAGCGCGGCCTGTACTTCGTCGGCAATGCCGACGCGAATTATGAACGGCCGCTGTCGATGGCCGATCCCGGCGAGCCCGCGAACGACGGCGCGCTGCTCGTGGCCCGGTATGGCCAAGGTAACTTTGTTTATACATCGCTGTCTTTTTTCAGGCAACTGCCGGCCGGCGTGCCGGGTGCATATAGATTATTTGTAAATTTGCTTGCGAAACCCAATTGATTAAACAGTATATAGAATGGAAAAACACGTGGAAGAACAAGCCGAAGCAAAGAACAGCACAGGTTATTTTTACCTGTTGGGAGCCTTTTTCGGCGCATTGACCGCCGGTTTCGTGAAAGAAAGCATCCTCGCTGCGGTTATCGGGGCGATCGTTGGGCTGGTGTTCGCTGGCTTTTTCGTCGGCAACTTGCTCAAAGGCCGTGCGCATGACCGATAGGGGATTGCCTCCCCTGATCCGCAACTGGAAGCGGTTTTACTGGATCGTGGTCTGCTGGTTGGTCTTGCTGATCCTGCTGTTTTACGCATTCACCCAGTATTTCGGATGAGTACGGCAGATTGGGTGGTGCTGTCTTGCACGCTCCTGCTGATCGTGGCCTATGGGGTCTACAAGAGCAGCGGCATCCGCAACATCGATGGCTATTTGCTGGGCAATCGGTCGCTGCCGTGGTACCACGTGGCCCTGTCCGTGATGGCCACGCAGGCCAGTGCCATCACCTTCCTTTCGGCGCCGGGATTGGCCTATTCATCGGGCCTGAGTTTCGTGCAATTCTATTTCGGCCTGCCGTTGGCCATGATCGTGCTCAGCATTTCCTTCGTGCCGATGTTCCATCGGCTACGGGTATTTACCGCATACGAATTTTTGGAGAAGCGCTTCGACGTGCGCACCCGTGCGTTCACGGCCTTCTTGTTCCTCATCCAGCGGGGGCTATCCACCGGGATTACCATCTATGCGCCGGCGATCATCCTCTCGAGCATCCTGCAGATCGACGTGACGTATACCACGCTGTTCATCGGGACGCTCGTGGTGGTCTATACGGTGTACGGCGGTACCAAGGCCGTATCGTATACGCAGGTGCTGCAAATGGCGATCATCTTCGGTGGATTGCTCGCGGCCGGGGTGTTGGTGGTGTATATGCTCCCCGACGATATCGGGCTGGTCAAGGCCCTGCACATCGCCGGCAAGTCTGGCAAGGCCAACGCCATCGACCTCTCGTTCGATTGGAACAACCAGTATACGCTATGGAGCGGGTTGATCGGCGGCTTTTTCCTCCAGCTCTCCTACTTCGGCACCGACCAAAGCCAGGTGGGGCGTTACCTCACCGGATCGTCCATCCGCGATAGCCGGATCGGGCTGTTGATGAATGGCCTGCTGAAGGTGCCCATGCAATTCGCGATCCTGCTGATCGGCATCCTGGTGTTTGCCTTCTATCAATACAACAGCCCGCCCATTTTCTTCAACAAATACGAGCTGAACAAGATCGAGAATAGCGCGTATGCCGCGCAGGTGGAAGAATTGAAGGCGACGCACGAGGCCATTTTCAAGGATAAGCAAGCGCAGATCGACCGGCTTACCGAAGCGCTCGACCGCGACGACGAGGCCGTTGTCGCCGATGTGCGCGCGCAATTGCAGCAATCGGATGTGCGCGCGAAGGCGGTTAGGAAAGACCTGCTGGCCCTGATGCAGGAAAACGATGAGCAGGCCGACACCAACGACAACAACTACATCTTCCTTTCGTTCGTGACCGAAAACTTTCCGAAGGGACTGATCGGGTTGCTGGTCGCGATCGTGTTCATGGCTTCCATGGGGGCGACCTCGAGCGCGATCAATTCATTGGCCTCGACCACGGTCATCGACATCTACAAGCGGTTTGCGCATAAGGCGGGCAGTGAGCGCGGCTACCTTTCGGCATCGCGCGCCTTTACGCTCATCTGGGGCATCTGCTGCGTGCTGGTTGCCTTGTACGCCAGTAAGCTCGGCAACCTGCTCGAGGCGGTCAACATCCTCGGATCCCTGTTCTATGGCACGATCCTCGGGATATTCGTCGTGGCATTCTACGTGAAGCGGGCGGGCGGCAGGGCGGTCCTGCTGGCCGCGATCCTGACCGAGGCCTTGGTGGTTGGGTTCTGGTGGTTCGATGTGATGGCATTCCTGTGGCTCAACCTGGTGGGTTGTGCTGGCGTGGTGTTGTTCGCCCTGCTCTTCCAGGGCTCCTCATCCGATGCAAAACCTGCGGAACCAGCGCCTATTGCATGAGGTATAGCGCATAGAGCACCTGCAGGTCGCGTGGGCTCCACTCGGCGTCGACTTCGGTCTGGATGTAATGGAGCTTGAATGCCCGGATGGCCGCTTCGGGGTTACGGGTATCGTAACCGATGATGCGGAGGGCATCCAGCGGATTGAAATGTGCCGGAGGCGTTACCAGTGCTTCGTCCGCCGGCCATAGGCCGAACCCCCGCTCGGCGAGCAGTTTCCATGGAAACAGCGCGCTGGGGTCGACCTTCCGCGTGGGTGCGATGTCGGCATGGCCGATGAAGTTGGCCGTGGGGATGTTATAGGCACGTTTGAGCGTATCCAACAGGTTCAGCAGGCTATGGAGTTGCGGCTCGGTGAATGGCTCGTTGCCGTTGTTATCGAGTTCGATGCCCAACGATACCGAATTGAGGTCGGTAACACTTCCCCACTTGCCGGCCCCGGCATGCCAGCCCCGCACATAATCGTTGAGCAGTTGGTACACCTCGCCGTAGCGCCCGATCACGTAATGCGCGCTTGCTTCCACATGCGGCACGGTGAAGGTGCGCAAGGTCTGTTCGAGGCTGTCTTGTGCGGTATGGTGCAAAACCACGAAGTTCGGCTTGCGCAAATTGAAATGGATGGCACCCACCCATTCCGGCTTCGCCTTGCCTTGGGGGGCTTCCACGACCGTTGCCGCACCGGTCGAATCGACCGTGGCGACCAAACGAGGCGTGGCGTAGGGAAGCGGTCGCGTGATGTCGGCAGCGAGTTCCTTTAGCCGCTGTTTATGCAATCTGTTGGTTGCCGCGTAGCGCTGGGGCGTGCACGCCTGCTGGCTGGCGCCCCACACCGCCACCAGGCAAAGGACTGCCCACAGGCGCGTACGTTGCGAGGGTGGGCGACACATCCGGCGTTTACCTCGGAAGTTTGAAGAGCAGCCCCAGGGCCAGCGTCTGGCTGGTCTGCACGTTGGGATCATCCACGCTGTTGTAGATCAACCGACCATGCAGCTGAACGTTGACCAGCCGCGTAACCCGGGCGGTGAGCCGTGCCTCCAGGTCATGCCTTGGATCAGACAGGTCCTTGTAGCCCGCGAATAGGTTGTACCGGCTGAAGATATGCAGCGTGCTCGTTAGGTCCCGGTTGAGCACGGCCGTGACATCGAAAGCCAGGTCGTTTCGGAACCTCCGTTCGTTTTCCACGCCGAAGCGCAATGGCTCGCCCGGCCGGGTAACCAGCCGGTCGTCGAGCACGAAGGTCTGCATGGCTGCCCCCGTACCGAAGCGCACCGAAAACGTGTTGTCCGGTTTGTATTCAATCCCCAAGTTTTCGGTGAGCCTGCCAGGGGCCATGAAATTCGAGATGATGGTATCGATCTGTTCGTTGCCATCCACCCGGCGGTAGCTGTAACCGACGTCGAACTGGCTTTCGAACCGCACCGAGGTATAGAGCGACCATTTCGGCGATACCCGCCACGAAAGGACATTATCCCAGAAAATCCGGTCATTGTTCTTGCGGGGCAGCTGATCCTTGTTTTTCTGCTTGCCGTACTGCAGGTTCAATTGCGTCGTGAACGTGGTATTGTTGTACTTGTATTCAGATTTGTGGTCAATGAGCGCGCCGACCGATATGGAGTTGACACCCCCGGCTTTCCAGTTCTCGCTGAAGGAAGCTTGGTTGGCATTGATGCCGAACGAAGACCAATGTCGCCAGTATTTGACCTTGAGGTCCAACGCGGAGACCGGCAAGGAGACCGGCCTGATTTCGGGCGCGGGTTTGTCGATCTTCAAGCCGGTTGAATCGGGCTTACGTCGCAGATCATCCAAATCATAGATTTGGGCATCCGCTGGCTGCGTCCCCGCCAGCAGCAGGGAAAGGAGCAAGAGGGCGGGCAAAACGTAAAACTGTTGTCTCATATCTGCCGCAAAATTAGCAAATATCGTGCTGTTTTTCAGCCCCTCGTTATTTTCCGTTCCGTGGCAGTGACGGCAATCGCCTGGCGGCGGGGTTTTGGCGGTACTGCACCAGCGACGAACGGATGTAAAAGGCAAGGTTATAATCGTTTGAACTCAACACGAAATAGTACGACGGACGGTATTGCCGCATGAAATCGGCCAGCGTTTCGCCTTTCAGCCCCGTGACGTTGCTCACCAGGTCTGGCGAGAACCTGAAATCGATGACCGACTCGCGGTAGTCGCGCTCGATGATTTCCTGGAGCCTCCGTGAGTTCTTGCCTTCACGGCTGATCAGCTTATACAGGGCGTCGATGCTGAGTCCGGCGCCGGTGGGGCCTACCGAAAAGATCGAGCCGGCATCGCCCTTGGAATAAGCCGTGCTGAATTCCCGCTTGTTGGCTTCCAGCCGCTCTTCGGGGCTGCGCCGCGCGACGACCGAAACCTCATCGATCCAGATGGTCGACCGTTCCATGTGGAATAGGAGCACCTTCTTGTCCGATACGACCAGCGTGTCGGGGTAATAGCCTTTCGCCGCGGCGATCAGGACATCGCCCGGGGCGGCCTGGATACTGAATTCGCCGCGCGTATTGTTGTATCCACCGTCGTCGTTGGCCGTGTTGTAGACATATACCTGCGAGATCCGTTGGCTGGTATGCTTATCGAAGACCAGCCCCTGGAAGGTCGATTGCGCCACCGACGGCGCGGACAGCACGCAGGGCAGCAATGCCAAAAGTAAATAGGTCACCTGTTTCACTGTCGTAAAACTACGGCTAAGTTTGCAGTTGCCAAAAAAATTAACATCATTTTACGGTTCCGGCCGCTCACATGGAAATCAGGATAAGCTGTCCGATGAAGAGCGTTTCGGTCTTGAGGCCGTTCAGGTCCATCAGTTCGGCGGTAGACAGGCTGTATTTGCGGGCGATGGCGGCCAGGGTATCTCCCTGCTTCACTTCATGGATGTCGATGCGTACCGGGGCTTTCGCTTGGGCGACCTGCAGCTCCGTGGGCTTGTTTTCCACGATCTCGGTTTGGACCACCTGCTCGCGCAGGCGCTTTTCGCTGCCGCTTTCCGGCCGATCGTATTGATGCAGGCCGTAGCGTTCGATCAGGTCGATCAGCAGGTCGGCATAGCGGGGGTTGGTGGCATACCCGGCCGCCTTGAGCCCCCTTGCCCAGCCCTTGTAGTCGTCCTTGTCCAGCTCGAACAGCGCCGCATAGCGTTTCCGCAACAGGAACTGCGAATGGTCCTTGAACGAATCTTCGGCACGGTGGTACACGCGGAAGCAGTCGTTGCGCGCATCGTCATCCTTATAGGTTTTGCCGCCTACCCACTCGGGGGTGCATTTGATGCCGAAATGGTTGTTCGCCTCCTGCGCCAGCATGCTGTTGCCGTTGCCCGATTCCAGCAGTGCCTGCGCCAATTTGATGCTGGCCGGGATACCATATTGGTTCATTTCCGCCACGGCGATGGCTTTGTAACGCGCGATGTATTCATGGCCCGAGGTGCTGGTGGCGCGCTGCGGCGAAGGCGTGGACGGCTTGCCTTCACGGGGCTTCGGTGTCGTTTTCGATGGGACGGGGCGCTTGTTCACCCGCGGGTTCTGGAGCACTTCGTGCTTGGACAGGCACGAGGTGAGCAAGGCAAGGATGAGCAAGGCGGGGAGGATATGCAGGTAGCGACGCATGGGCTATAACAACAATTGCTGACCGATGCGCAACCGTGAATGGTTCAGGTTGTTGTTCCGCTGGATTGCCTTCACGGAGGTGCCGTATTTCCGGGCGATGTCATACAGGGTGTCTCCCTGCTGCACGGTATACCGTTCCGGGTTGTCTTCCGGATCGTCGGTCGATGCCAACAGCGTCTCTTCGGTGCCCTGGGGCTTTTTGTCCAGTTCGTGGAGGTCGTACTTCCGGATCATCCCGATCACCTTGGCCGACCACGACGGGCTGTGCGCGTAGCCCGAACGTGCGATGCCCTGCACCCACTTTTGGTATTCGTGGGGTTCATGGCGCTCGAATAGCGTCCCGGTGGTTTTGCGTTTTTTAAGGAAGTGGATGAAATCCCGGTACGAATCTTCCACGGAGTCGTAGCCTTTGTAAGCCGAGCGGATCACCTGGCTGTCGTTTGGCCCCTTGATGCCGAAATGGTTGTTGAGGTGGCGGGCCACACGGCTATTGCCGTGGGCGCTCTCGTGCATGGCAATGGCCAATATGATGCTTGCCGGGCAACCGTACGCTTCCATATGCTGGATGGCCGCGCCCTTGTATTGCTCGATGTAGTCCTCGGCCGACAGGTTTTGGGCAAGCGTGTCCGTCATCGACACGGCAACGAAGAAGAGGGTTAGGCTGTAGGCAATTTTGATTGTCCTGGTCATCCGCTTCATGTATTTACGTTCATTGTATGGAATGCCGCTCATCGTTTCCGCAACAGGAACAACCCGTCGCGCACGGGGAGTATCAATTTATCAATCCGTTCATCACCGGCAAGCTGGGCATTCAGTGTCGCGATTTGCTGGGTTTGCGTGTCTTGCGCGTTATCCACCACCTTTCCCTTCCAGAGCACGTTGTCGATCAGGATCAATGCGCCGGCCCGGCTTTTCTCGAGCGCGATCGTATAATACAGGTGATTGTTCTTCTTGTCGGCATCGATGAAAACGAGGTCGAACGGGCCGGGCAACCGCGGGATGATGCCTGCCGCGTCGCCGATGTGCTGGTGTATGGATTGGCCTTGCCCCGACGCTTCGAAATAGCCGCGCACGCGATCTTCCAGTTCGGGGTTGTTGTCGATCGTATGGATCTCGCCCCCGGGCGACAGCCCCTCCGCCAGGCACAGCGTGGCATACCCCGTGAAGGTACCCACCTCCAACACGCGCTTCGGCGACACCAACTTGCTCAGGAACGCCAGCAGCCGCCCTTGATAGTGGCCCGAGAGCATGTGCGGGCTGGTCTCCCGCAGATGGGTTTCCCGGTTTACCTGGCGCAATAACGCAGATTCGGCGTCGCAGTTACGTTCCAGATAGCCCGTCAATATGTCATCGAACATATCCATTGGACGCAAATGTAATGAACGCGATTCAAAAGGCAAAGATTAACCGCTTATTTCCAGCCGCCGGCTCCCGTCGGGAAGCACGGTGAGGTGGATGGCCACCGCGTCTTCGGGCCACAGGCCTTCGATTCGCTCCGGCCACTCCACGAAGCAGTGGTTGCCCGAAAAGAAATAATCCTCATAGCCCATGTCGAAGGCTTCCTGCGCCGATTTGATGCGATAGAAGTCAAAGTGATAGACCGCGCCTTGCGGGGACGCATACGCGTTGACGATGGCGAACGTAGGGCTCGACGTGGTATCCATAACCCCCAACTGCGCGCACAAGGCGCCGATCAATGTGGTCTTCCCGGCGCCCATTTCGCCGAAAAACAGGAAAACCCGTCGCTCGCCCGCCGCGGCCAGGACGCGGGCGGCGGCGTGGGGCAGTTCGTCCAAATCAGCAATTTCGATAACCATGCCGCAAAGATACGGTTTGCTACTTCGTGGTGTACGTGGCGAATGGAATGATGACCTCTTCGAGCGAAATGCCGCCGTGTTGGAACGTCTCGTTGAAATAGTTAACGAAGTGATTGTAATTGTTCGGGTAGACGAAGTACGTGTCTTCGCGCGCGAAGATGAAACTGGAACTCACGTGCAGCTTGGGCAGCATGGCATCGTGCGGATTCTTCACATGGAACACATCCTTAGCGATGTAATTGAGGTTCTTGCCCTGTTTGTAGCGCAAGTTGGTGTTCGTGTTGCGGTCACCGATTACCTTGCTGGCGTGCTTGACGCGTATGGTGCCGTGGTCGGTGGTGATGATGACCCTGACCTGTTTCTGCGAGAGCCATTTCAACGTATCCAACAGGGGGGAGTGCTCGAACCACGAGAGCGTGAGCGAGCGGTAGGCGGCTTCGTCATTGGCCAGCTCGCGGATCATGGCCATGTCCGTGCGTGCATGCGACAGCATGTCCACGAAGTTGTAAACCAATACGTTGAGGTCGTTCCCCATCAGGTTGGTCAGGCTATCCGTTACCTCACGGCCTTGCTCGAGCGTCAATACCTTGGTATACGAATGCTTGCATTCCTTGCGGTAAAGCCGCTTGATCTGGTCGGCCAGGAACTTGTCTTCATGCAGGTTCTTGCCCCCTTCGTCTTCGTCGTTCTGCCACAGGTTGGGGTGCTGCCGCTCCATTTCCAGCGGCATCAGCCCGCTGAATATCGCATTCCGGGCGTATTGCGTCGCCGTGGGCAGGATGCTGTAATAGCTATCCTCTTCTTCCAGCCTGAAATAGTTGGTGATGACCTCGTTGATGACGCGCCATTGGTCATACCGCAGGTTGTCGATCAGGAAGAAGAACGTCGGCCGGCTTTCCTGCAAGGTCGGGAACACCTTCCGGCGGAACAGCTGATGCGACATGGTGGGTGCCTTTTCGGGCTCCTTGACCCACTGGAGGTAGTTTTTTTGCATGAACTTTGAAAACTGCATGTTGGCCTCCGCCTTTTGCAGCGTCAAGACCTCATGCATCCCGGCATCTTCCAGTTTTTCAAGCGAAAGCTCCCAATAAATCAGCTTTTTATAAACATCTGTCCACTGCTCGTGGTCCAGGTTGTCATTCAGGATCATGCCCAGGTTCCTGAAATCCTGCTGGTACGCCATCGACGTTTTCTCGCTCACCAACCGCTTGTTTTCGGTGAGCCGTTTGATGGTGAGCAGGATTTGCTTCGGATTGACCGGCTTGATCAGGTAATCGTCTATCTTGGCACCGATGGCGTCTTCCATCACGTGCTCCTCCTCGTTCTTCGTGACCAACACCATCGGCACGGCCGGGTTGATGTTTTTCAGTTCGGCGAGCGTTTCCAGCCCGGTAAGTCCGGGCATGTTCTCGTCCAGGAAGACCAGGTCATAGAATGTTTTCTTGAAGGCATCCACGGCGTCGTTGCCGTTGGTCACCGTCTTGACCGTATACCCTTTGTCATTCAGTAACAGGATGTGGGGCTTCAGCAGATCGATTTCGTCGTCTGCCCATAATATATTCGTCTCTTGCATGTGTTTCTCACTTCGTAATCCTTGCGAACATACCGAAAAGTTAGGCGGTATCGACATTTTTAACAAAAATTAACAGCCACGTAACGTATATTTGTGCGGCCGCAAGGGGCATACGCATTGAATAAAAAAAAGATTATCAACGATCCCGTCTACGGATTCATTTCCATACCATCCGGTTTCATTTTCGACCTGATCCAACATCCGTATTTCCAGCGCCTGCGTTATATCAAGCAGGTGAGCATGACGCATCTGGTCTACCCTGGCGCGCTGCACACCCGTTTCCAGCATGCATTGGGGGCCATGCACCTCATGGCTTCGGCCGTCGAGACGCTGCGCGGCAAAGGTGTCGAGATCGACCCGGAAGAGGAGGAAGCGGCGTTGGCCGCGATCCTGCTGCACGATATCGGGCATGGACCCTTTTCGCATTCGCTCGAACACACCTTGGTGGATGGCATCCCCCACGAGTTGCTGTCCGCGCTGATGATGGACGAGCTCAACCAGGCATTCGGCGGACGGCTCGACCTGGCGATCGCCATCTTCAACAACCGCCATCACAAGCGGTTCCTGTATCAGCTGATCGCTGGGCAGCTGGATATCGACCGGATGGACTACCTCAACCGTGACAGTTTCTTTACGGGGGTGGCCGAAGGGGTCATCAGTTTCGACCGGATCATCAAGATGCTGCACGTGGTCGACAATGAGCTGGTCGTGGAGCAGAAGGGCATCTATTCCGTCGAGAAATTCCTGATCGCGCGCCGACTCATGTATTGGCAGGTTTACCTGCACAAGACGGTGCTCAGTGCCGAACAGATGCTGCTGAAGATCCTTCGCCGTGCGAAGGAATTGTATGGAAATGACATCCATTTGTTTGCCTCGCCATCCTTGGAACATTTTTTGCGCAACAAGGTTACCCGGGAGAGTTTTGGCAATGATGTGTCGCATTTAGCGCACTTTTCGCGTCTCGACGACACGGATATCTGGTCGGCCGTGAAGACATGGGCCGACCATGAAGATTATATCTTGCGCATGTTGTGTTCGCGGCTTATTTCACGGTCGTTGTATCATACCGAGCTCTATGGTGCTGAACCGGACGAAACATCCGTCGCGGGGCTGGTCGACCAAGCCGTGGCACGTTTCGGTATCGATCGCGCCGATGCGGATTATTACGTGTGGGTGCAATCGATCGAGAACAGTGCGTATGAACCCCATATGAGTGCAATTAAGATTTTGATGAAAGACGGGAGCATAAAAGACATCGCGGAAGCATCCGATTTATCGAATTTGGAAACATTGTCGCGGAAGGTCAGGAAGTTTGCGGTTATGTTTCCGAAGGAATTGCTCGATCGTTCACCATCAATAAGCTGATAACCAGCAAAAATTTGGATAGTTATCGTTTAAACTTATACATTTGCAGATGCAATTTTCCGCACATCAACTGGCAACACTTGTAAACGGATCCCTCGAAGGGGATGCGGATGTGATGGTGGATCAATTGGCCAAGATCGAGGAAGCATCCACGGGAAGCCTTTCTTTCCTATCGAATCCGAAATACGAACAGTACCTATACACGACGCAGGCTTCGGTGATCATCGTCAACGACGACCTGGTGTTGGATCGGCCGATCACGAATACGCTGATCCGGGTCAAGAACGCATATTCGGCGTTTTCGACGGTACTGGAGCTGTATAACAAGATCAGGCTGGATAAGGTGGGCATCGAGGAGCCTGCCTTCATACACCCGAGTGCCAAGATCGGCAAGCATGTTTACGTCGGTGCGTTCGCTTACATCGGCAAGGATGCCGTCATCGGCGACCATTGCAAGGTGTATCCGCACGCTTACGTGGGGGAGAACGTGAAAATCGGCGCGCATTCCACGTTGTTTGCCCGCGTGTCCGTGTATTTCGATTGCGTGATCGGTGAACGCACCATCGTCCATTCCGGTACGGTGATCGGCAGCGACGGCTTCGGTTTCGCGCCGCAGGAGGACGGTACGTACACGAAAATCAGCCAGATCGGCAACGTGGTCATCGGCGATGACGTGGAAATCGGCGCGAATACGGTCATCGACCGCGCCACGATGGGCTCCACCAAGATACGCGACGGCGTCAAGCTGGACAACCTGATCCAGGTGGCGCATAATGTGGACATTGGCAAGAACACGGTGATCGCGGCCCAATCGGGCATATCCGGCAGCACCAAGATCGGCGAGCATGCCGTCATCGGCGGGCAGGTCGGCATCGTAGGCCACATCGGCATCGCCAGCGGCAGCCAGATCCAGGCGCAGTCGGGCGTGAACCGCACGATCGCGGAAGAAGGGAAGAAATGGTCGGGCAGCCCAGCGGCGCCATACAGCGCGCAAATGCGGTCGCAGGTGGTTTATGCCCGCTTGCCCGAACTCGAGCGGCGATTGGAGGAACTGGAGCAACTATTGTTAACGAAAGAGCTATCTAAATAAAAACCAGGCTTTCATTCGCCACGGGTGGATGGGCCAATAAATGAAGATGAACGTAAAACAACGAACACTCAAATCAGAAATCATCATCTCTGGGGTAGGGCTCCATACCGGCAGGCCCGTCACGATGACCTTGAAACCGGCATCCGAAAACCATTGGTACCGTTTTAGGCGCATCGACTTGGAAAATCAGCCCACCGTGCTGGTGGATGCCGACAATGTATCCGACACCTCGCGCGGAACGACGATTTCGCAAGGCGGTGCCAGCGTGAGCACTATCGAGCACCTGATGGCCGCGTTGGTGGGCCTGCAGATCGATAATGTGCTCATCGAGATCGATGGCCCCGAAGTGCCGATCATGGATGGCAGCTCGGCACCGTTCGTGAAGGCCATCGAACAGACGGGTTACGTCGATCAATCGGCCGATCGCGACTACTACGAAATCCCGCACAACATCCACCATACCGAACCCGACCGGAAAGTCGAAATGGTGGCCATGCCCTTGGACGGCTACCGGTTCACGTGCATGATCGACTTCAATTCGCCCGTATTGGGTAGCCAACATGCGTCCATCAGCAACATCGATGAGTTTTCGAAAGACATCGCCTCCTCGCGGACCTTTTGCTTCCTGCATGAGCTGGAGGCACTGCTCCAGCACAACCTCATCAAGGGCGGCGACCTGAACAATGCCATCGTGGTCGTAGACAAGGAAGTGAGCAAGGACGAGCTGCGCCACTTGGCCAAGCTGTTCAACCGCGAAGACATCGACGTGGCCAAGGAAGGCATATTGGACAACATCGAACTGCGGCACCAGAACGAACCTGCACGGCATAAGCTGCTGGACATGATCGGCGACTTGGCGTTGGTGGGGCGTCCCATCAAGGGCCACATCATGGCGGCAAGGCCGGGACATGCCGCGAACGTGGCATTCGCCAAGAAAATCAAGGCCCAGATCAAGAAGGAAAAAGGGCGCAAGTACGTGAAGGTTTATGACCCGAATATGCCTCCCCTGTACGACACCGTGCAAATCATGAACATCCTGCCGCACCGGCAGCCTTTCTTGATGGTCGACAAGATCCTGGAACTGACCAAGGGCCATGTCGTGGGGTTGAAGAACGTGACGATGAACGAGGACCTGTTCATGGGCCACTTCCCCGGGGCGCCTGTTTTTCCGGGCGTGCTGCAGATCGAGGCCATGGCGCAAACCGGCGGGATATTGGTGCTGAGCACCGTGCCCGATCCGGAGAATTACCTGACCCTGTTCCTCAAGATCGAGAACGCACGGTTCAAGGCCCAGGTGAACCCGGGCGATACCATCATCTTCCGCTGCGACTTGCTGGAGCCGATCCGTCGGGGCATCGCGCAGATGAAAGGCGTGGGCATGGTCGGCGAGAAAGTGGTGGTGGAAGCCGAGTTGATGGCCCAGATCGTTAAAGTAAAAGAAAGCCAACCCGCATGATACAGCCGTTAGCCTATATACACCCCCAAGCCAAGATAGCCGGCAACGTGGTCATCGAACCCTTCGTGACCATCCACAAGGACGTGGTCATCGAAGAAGGCACGTGGATCGGATCCAATGTGACGATCATGGATGGCGCGCGCATCGGCAAGAATTGCAGGATATTCCCCGGGGCCGTCATTTCGGGCATTCCACAGGACCTCAAATTTGACGGTGAGGAAACCACGGCCGAGATCGGCGACAACACGACCATCCGCGAATGCGTGACGGTGAATCGCGGAACCAAGGACAAGTGGAAGACGGTGATCGGCAAGAATTGCCTGATCCAAGCGTATAGCCATATCGCGCACGATTGCATCGTGGGCGACAACTGCATTTTCTCGAACAGCACGACGCTGGCGGGGCACATCACCGTGGGCGACTACGTGGTGCTGGCCGGCTTGGTGGCCGTGCACCAATTCTGCCACATCGGCTCGCACGCCTTCATTGCGGGGGGGTCGCTGGTCCGCAAGGACGTACCGCCTTTTGTCAAGGCTGCACGCGAACCGCTGGCCTACGTGGGCATCAATTCCGTCGGTCTGCGCCGCCGGGGGTTCTCTTCCGGCCAGATCAACGAGATACAGGATATCTATCGCGTGCTGTTCGTCAAGAACAACAACCTGACCAAGGCGCTCGACATCATCGAAGCGGAGTACAAGCCCACCGAAATACGCGACGAGATACTTGACTTCGTGCGCAATTCCAACCGTGGCGTCATGAAGGGGTTCGGCCAGAGCAAAGGCGTGCTCTAGGCCATGGACATCGCGCTGGACGACATCGGTAGGCGATTCAACCGCGATTGGATCTTTCGGCACCTGGATTACCGCTTCGTTTCCGGCCAGCGATACGCCATCTTGGGCCCCAATGGATCGGGCAAGTCGACCCTGCTCCAAGTCATCGCTTCCAGCCTCACGCCGTCCGAGGGGCGTATCCGCTACACGTTGGGGGGAGCCGATGTGGAGGTCGACGACCTCTATCGCCATGTCTCGCTAGCGGCCCCGTACCTCGAATTGATCGAGGAATTTACCCTCAGTGAACAGATCCGCTTCCATTTCACCCACAAGGGCTACCGCCACGGCTTCGACCAACGGCAATTGATGGCATTGCTTGGGTTGGAGCAAGCCAAGGATAGGCCGCTCAAGTTTTTCTCGTCGGGCATGAAACAGCGCGTCAAGTTGGCGCTGGCCTGTTGCGCGGATACGGCGCTCCTGTTATTGGACGAGCCGACGACCAACCTGGACCAACCTGGCGTCGACTGGTACTTGGATCTCGTCCATCGGACGGGCGGCGGTCGGCTGGTGATGGTCTGCTCCAACCAGGAACGGGAATATGCGTTCTGCGAGCATACGCTCGTGGTCACCGATTACAAGACGTAACCACGGCCGCTGGGGCACATTTGTATAAGCCCGGCGCATTTCTTATTTTTGCATGCACATTAGAACCCTGTAGTTAACTCATATGGCTAAAGCTTCAGAAGTAAAATCCGGAAACATCCTTCGTTTCAACGGCGAACTGGTTTCCGTTGATGAATACATCCACCGGACGCCCGGCAACCTGCGCGCTTTCTACCAAGCTCGGATGCGTAATGTGAAAACCGGCAAGCTCGTCGAATACCGGTTCCGCACAGACGAGGAAGTGGAGATAGCGCGCGTGGAAACGAATGATTATCAATACCTTTACGAAGATGGAGATACCTTCGTGGTCATGGACAACACGACGTTCGAGCAATTCTATATCCCGAAGCATCTCTTCGGGAGTTCGGCACGTTTTTTGAAAGAAGGCATGCAGGTGCTGGTGGCCATGGAAAGCGACGAACCGATCATGGCGCAGGCCCCCACCACGGTGGAATTGGAGATTACGTATACCGAGCCCGCCGTGAAGGGCGACACATCGACCAACGCGTTGAAGAGCGCCACGGTCGAGACAGGGGTGGAAATCAAGGTTCCGCTTTTCGTCAACCTCGGAGACAAGGTGAAGGTAGATACCCGGACAGGTGATTACATTGAACGGGTCAAATAGCGATATCAGATTTTTAGGTTTAGGTTGATTATTCGGTCTTGGGGCTCCCTGCCCCGAGGCCGATGTTTTTTAGGGCATGACCAAGCAGGAATTGCGCATACGGTACCGCGAAAAGCGGATGGATCTCTCGGAGCAGGAATTCGGGTCGCTCAATGGGCAGTTGATGGGGCAGGTCAAGCAATTGGATGCCGAACGATGGTCTACCGTGCACCTGTTCCTGCCGATACCGGGCAACCGCGAGCCGGATACCCATGCGGTGGCCGAATGGCTGCGCGCCACGCGTCCCGGCATCCGGTTGGTGCTTTCCATCAGCGACAGCCATGACCGCACCATGTCGCATCGCGTGTGGGACGACCGGACGGTACTCGAACACAGCCGATGGGGCATACCGGAACCCACGGACGGCGAGCCCGTTTCTGCCCAGGAGCTTGACGTTGTTTTCGTACCCTTGCTCGCCTTCGACATCCACGGCAACCGGGTAGGATACGGCAAAGGGTTCTACGATCGCTTCCTGCACGAATGCCGGGCCGACGCACTGAAAATCGGGCTTTCGCTGTTTGAGGCGACCGAGCCGGTCGCCGACGCGGATGGGCACGATGTCGCGCTCGATCTGTGCGCGACACCTTCCCGCTTGTGGCATTTCAATACAGGATCCTGAATTTTACCGTATTCTCGATTTGCTTGAGTTGCTTGAGCAATTTGCCGTCGTACTGCGTATCCACGTCGGTGACGGCATACCCGATGGATCCCTTGGTCATCAGGAATTGGGCGACGATATTGATGTGGTTCTCGGCGAATACGTTGTTGATCTGCGCCATGACCCCCGGTACATTGCGGTGGATGTGGAGCAATCGGTGGGCACCCTTTTCGATCTTGGGCAAGATGAGGTTCGGGAAATTGCGGCTCATGTACGTATCGCCCTTGTTGATGAATTCAGCCATCCGCCGGGGGATGAACTCGCTATTGCGGCTTTTCCCTTTCTTGTCATCGAAGAGCACGATGCCCTTGTCGTTGCAGGTCTCCCGGTTCACGTGGATTTTGCTGTCGCCCAGGTAGCCGATGGTTTTCAGCTTGTCGGCACGGGCCAATTGGTCATCGTCAAGTTTCACCCCATTGCCAAGCAGCAGCATGCCCACATCTTTCACGTATTTCTCTTCAACCGTCTGCTTGGTGCGGATGGAGAAGCCGTCGCGTTTGAGGATGTGCGCAGCGATTTCCGGTACCTCACCCACGATGAGGCAAAGGATGCGGTTCTTCGGATACGAGATGGCACGCGGCAAATCGTTCACGTACAGGAATTCATCGAAACTGGGGGTCACGTGGTCGGCCTTTTCCGATACGCTTTTCCGTTCGATGTTTTCCGTGAAGGCATAGAAGCGCTCGATGAGGCCCGACTCCTTCAATTGGAAGTCGGAATAGCCGTCGCCGATGCCATAGATCTTGCCGGGCAACTGCAATTGGCGCAGCAGCTTTACCTTGCCCCCTTCTTCCGAAAGGGGGTTGTTTTCGTCGTAACCGGTGATGCGGCCATGTTCGTCGAATATAAAGGTATTGGCATACACGTTTTCCTTCTTGATGTGGTAGGGAATGACCACCGGAAAGATGAATTCCTTGAAGCCACCGGAGACGATGAGCACGCTGTCCGCATTCTTTTTGAAGAAATCCTTGTTGCGCGAGAACGAAGTCGATACGCGCTTTTTCAGCACCCAGATCAATTGGGCAAGGTGTTCGCGCGTGGCCTCCAGCAACTTGACGCGGCCGGCCAGGCTTTCCCGGAAAGACAGTTGGCCGTTCATGGATAAGTTCGTGAGCCGATCGATCTCTTCGTAGATGAGTTCCTTGGCGGGATGGTTGGCCAAGGAGATGCGGGCCAGTTCATCCAGGGCCTCCACTTGGGTGAAGGTGCTGTCAAAGTCAATGACGTAATAGTTTTTCAATGTTATGTGTTCGCTAACGGGTGATTACAGATTTCGCGCAGGGTGTCATCGATGGGCTTGAATGATAGCTGCGTAGCCGCTATCACCTTCCGATTCGAAAATGACAACCGTTGGCTGGCCGCCCTGGCCGCCTCGCGGGTGAATAATGGGCGTTTGCCGGTGAAGAACGAAGCCAAACCGGCCAGCCGCCAAACCAGGCCGAGCATGAACGGGGTAGCCCTGAATTTCGGGGCGGGCCTGCCCAGGTATGCGCTGCACCTGCTCAACAATTCCTTGTGTGACAGATTGACGTTGCTCAATAAAAACCGCTGGCCCGTTATCGACGCGTTTTCCATCAGCGATACCATCGCCTTGGCCACGTCGTCGACGTCGATGAGCCCTACCGAGCCATCGGTGTAAAAATCGAGGCCGTTGCGCAATCGGGCGAAGATGGCTCCGCTTGTTCCGTTGCCTTCGGTAGGTGCCGTGGCACCGATGATGAGCGCCGGGTTGACGATGACCGCATCCAGTCCTTCGGCGATGCCGCGCCAAACCTCCATCTCGGCCTCGTATTTGGCGATGGCATAGCCGGATTGGTCGGCGCTGTATTCCCAGAGGTCCGCTTCGGTGGCCTCTTGCCCGTCTTTGGCCTGGCCCACGGCGGCGATGGAACTCACGTGCAGCAGGCGAACGCGGTGCGCGGAGGCCAGGGTCACGATATTGGCCGTCCCTTCGGCGTTCACGGTCATCATCCGCTTTTTGTCGGCCGCATGGTAGGAAATCAGCGCCGCGCAATGGTACACCGCCGTCACGCCCTCGAAGGCGTCTTCCAGCGCAAAGAAGTCGTTGATGTCGGCATCCACCCATTGCAGCCCGGGCGCACCGGCCAGACCCGCGGGAATGGTGGACGTCTGCCGCTTCGTGGCGCGGACACGCCCGCCTGCCGCGATCAACCGTTTGATCAGTATCGAACCCAGAAAACCTGTGCCGCCTGTTACTAAAACCACCGCCTCAGCATCGTTTGATAATAATGCTTCCAAAAGTAAGGGATTAAATGGATATTTGCCAAAATCCATACAACTATCATATGTCTTTATCCGTTTTCTTTTCCTCCGTTTCCCTTCAGGATATCGCGCCGGATACCGGGTTCCTTCGTTCCCAGTTCGGGGCCGCCCTCAGGATCCACGACCAGGCGTTCCCTGATCTCGAGCAGGAGAAACCGGATATGGCGTTGTTCGGCGTGTTGGATGACCGCATGGCGGTCGGCAACATCGGTTGCGCCGCAGGGGTCGATGCGACCAGGCGCCAGTTGTATGCGCTATATCAGGGCGAGTACAGGCTGAATGCGGTCGACCTGGGCAACATCCAGGCCGGCGAGACGATCAGGGATACCTACGCCGCGGTCAAGACCGTATGCGGTGAACTCATCCGGTCGGGCATCATCCCCATCATCATCGGCGGCGGGCAAGACTTGACCTATGCGCAGTACCTCGGTTACGAAAGCTTGGAGCAAAAGGTCGAAGTGTCCGTCGTGGATGCCCGGTTCGACCTGGATCAGGAGCAGACGGAAAACGCGCCGCTCAATTCGCAGACCTACCTCAACCACATCATCCTGCACGAGCCGGACTACCTGTTCAATCTCAATAACCTGGCTTACCAGACCTATTTCGTGAGCAGGGAATCCATTGCCATGTATGAGAAGCTCTATTTCAACGCCATGCGCTTGGGGTTGATCGCTGGCCAGGTGAGCCATGTCGAACCCATCATCCGGGCGGCCGACATGGTCAGCTTCGACATCGGCGCGGTGCGTTCGTCGGATGCGCCGGGCAATGGCCACGCCACGCCCAACGGGTTGTTCGGCGACGAGGCTTGCCAGATCTGCCGGTACGCGGGGATGAGCGACAAGCTCACTTCCATCGGCTTCTATGAATACAATCCGTCGCTTGACACCCGCGGACAAACGGCGCTGCTGCTTGCGCAGATGATCTGGTATTTCATCGACGGCTTCTACAACCGGAAGCACGACGCGCCGTTGGTGCCCAAATCGGCGTATATCACCTACCGCACCACCGTGCACAACGATGCGTACGAAGTGGTGTTCGTGAAAAGCAAGAAATCCGATCGGTGGTGGATGCAGGTACCTTATCCAGGCTCCAAATCGGTCAATGAACGCTATCACCTGGTTCCTTGCCGCTACGAAGACTACCAGATCGCCGTAGACGGTGAAATGCCGGACCTCTGGTGGAAAACCCACCAGAAGTTGATATAAAATTACTACCTTTGTGCTAGAGAGAAACCACTAACGCTCAGGCATGATATCCAAGAAGACGAAATACGCGATCAAAGCGCTGATTGTTTTGGGTAAGAATTACGGCAACGACCCCATACAGATCCTGCGCATTGCCGAGGAGGAACGCATCCCAAAGAAGTTCCTCGAGCAGATCCTGTTGGAGATGCGCAACGCGGGTATGCTGTACAGCAAGAAAGGGGCCGGGGGCGGCTATAGCCTCAACAAGGCGCCCGAAGATATCCGGTTGTCGCAAGTGATGCGGCTCATCGACGGTCCCATCGCGCTGCTGCCGTGCGTAAGCCTTAATTTCTACCGGAGTTGCGACGAATGCAAATCGGAGGAAGTATGCGGCATCCGCGATACGTTTGTCGACGTACGCAACGCCATGCTTCAGATACTCAATGACACAAGCATCGCCGATATCATCAATAAGGAGAAGCGATTGGCCCTAGATATCTGATTTGATCGGACTGACCCCTAGTTTCGAGGCCAAACCCTGTAAATCTTCCCATACGGCATCGACCAGCGGGATTCCGTGTGCCAGCCGTTCCTGCGTGGCTTGATGCTCCGGCTCGCCGGGGATGATGACAGGTTGCCGTTCGTCGACCCGCTTGGCGGCCTTGAACCGGCCGATCCACCGATCCATTTCCGCCTTGAACTCCGATAACGGACGGAAGCCATCCACACGCATCGCACCCACGAAATGGCCGATGCCACTACCGGGTTGGTCAGCCACGGGCTGTAGGTAAGCCACGAACGGAGGCACCCACGGGCCGTAATTGGCACCCGAAAGCACGCCGGAGAAGATATCCACCGTAGCCGAGAGGCAAAAACCCTTGTGGCTTCCGTGTTCGCGGTCGCTGCCCAATGGCAGGAGCGCGCCGCCGTTTTTCACGGCATTGGCATCGGTGGTGGGTTGGCCGTCGGGATGGAGTGCCCAGCCTTCGGGAATGGGCTTGCCGAGGCGTTGGGCGATTTCCAGCTTGCCGTTGGCCGCTGCCGAAGTGGCCAGATCCACCACGACCGGTGGGAAGTCACCCGCCGGGAATGCATAGCACATCGGGTTGGTACCCAATAGCCGCTCCGATGAAAACGTGGGCGCCACCAAGGGGCTGGCATTGGTCATGGCGTAGCCGATCATGTTTTCGGCCACCGCCTTGCAGGCATGGTAGGCGGCGATACCGAAGTGGTTCGAATTCCGGATGGCCACCCAGCCCGAACCGAATTGACGGGCCTTTTCCATGGCGATGTCCATGGCGTAGGGCGCCACGACGAGGCCCAGGCCACGGTCGCCGTCCACCGTGGCCGTTGTCGGCGTTTCATGCACGATCCGGATGTGCGGGGTGGCATTGAGCCGGTTGTTTTCCCATAGCCGCACGTACCCGCTGAGTCGAGCTACGCCATGCGAATCGATTCCGCGCAAATCGGCCGAGACCAATACGGTGGCCGCCAAGGTCGCGTCGGCATCGGTACAGCCCATGGCCTTGAAGACCCGGTAGGTGAAATCGTGCAGTCGTCGTTCGGCGATAACGATCATGGCGTGTTAGCCCAACGAGGCCGTGATGAGTTTCAAGAATTCGCTGCGCGTGCGTTCGTGGATGAACTCGCCCGTGAATGCCGACGTGGTCGTTACCGAGTTCTGCTTCTGTACACCCCGCATGCACATGCAGAGGTGCTTGCATTCCATCACCACGGCTACGCCGACCGGGTTCAATGTTTGCTGGATGCAATCGCGGATTTCATTGGTGAGCCGTTCCTGTACCTGCAAGCGCCGCGCGAAGATGTCGATGACCCGCGGGATCTTGCTCAGCCCCACGATGTGGCCGTTGGGGATGTAAGCCACGTGGGCCTTGCCAAAGAATGGCAACATGTGGTGTTCGCACATCGAGTACACCTCGATGTCTTTCACCACCACCATCTGGCTGTATTCCTCCTCGAACATGGCGCCTCGCAGTATTTCCGCCGCATCCAGGTCGTAGCCATGGGTGAGGTATTGCAAGGACTTGGCCACCCGTTCCGGGGTTTTCTGTAGGCCTTGGCGCGACGGATCTTCGCCCAGCAACTCCAGGATTTCGGCATAATGCGCCGCGATGCGGGCTACTTTCTCCGGATTGTACCGATCGATCTTGACGTATCCGTCGATCTCTTCCTCATTGAATGGCGTATGATTGTCCATGGTATGCGATTGTTGTACGGCTAGTCGCCGAAATATTCCACGAAGTTGTTTTCGGTCTCCACAAGCTTTACTGCGTGCATCCGAGCGCCGTGGGCTTCCACATGCGGTTTCAGCTGGTTAAAGATCTCGATGGCCAAGATTTCGGTAGAAGCCATCTTGCCGTGCATGAAGTCCACGTCGAGGTTCACGTTCCGGTGATCCAATTTGTCGATCACGTACGTGTTGATGATGACCTTCAGCTCCTTCAGGTCGATGACAAACCCGGTTTGCGGATCCACTTCGCCTTTTACCGTGACAAACAGCTCGTAATTGTGGCCATGCCAATTCGGATTGGAACATTTGCCGAATACCGCCTCGTTTTGCTCCAACGTCCACTCCTCGCGGTATAATTTATGCGCCGCGTTAAACCGTTCGCGCCGTGTAAGATATATCATAGCGTGCAAAGATAATAAAAAGCCCGAAGATCGAAGCCCGACGACCGAAGCCTGAAGTCGAGACTTCGAAGCCAGCGCCCCAAAATCAATTCGTATCTTTGCGATCGTGGATTCGACAACCAGACGATATTTCATCGAGATCGCCTTTGATGGCCGCGCCTATCACGGCTGGCAGCTCCAACCCAATGCGCCGACCGTCCAGGAGGTGCTCGATCGGGTATTGGGCACCATCTTGCGCCAGCCCATTGCCACGGTAGGTTGTGGACGCACCGACGCGGGCGTGCATGCCACACAGCTCTATGCCCATTTCGATGTTGTCGGTCCCGTAGCGCTGGCTGGCGACGAGCGGTTCCTGTATAACGTCAATTCGCTGTTGCCGCCAGACATCGCCGCCAAGCGGGTCATCGCCGTGGCGCGCGATGCCCATGCGCGGTTCGATGCGGTGAAACGGTCGTATACCTATCAGTTGCATTTCCAGAAAGACCCCTTCTTGCAGGGGCGTTCGTGGTACCTGCGCGACGTGCCCGATGTGGAGGCGATGAACCAAGCCGGGGCCATCTTGCTGGGGTACGAAGATTTTTCCTGCTTCAGCAAATCCAATACGCAGGTATATACCAACAACTGCCGGGTTGTCCAAGCCGAATGGGAATGGCAAGGAGACCAGCACTTGGCCTTCCACATCTCGGCCGATCGGTTCTTGCGCAACATGGTACGGGCCATCGTGGGCACTTCGCTTGAAATCGGCCGTGGCTTGCAGCCCGTAAGCCACATGCACACCGTTATCCAGAGCCGCAACCGCTCCATGGCGGGTACCTCCGTTCCCGCTTACGGGTTGTTCCTCACCGAGGTGGTGTATCCGTATCTGTAACGGTACCGGTTTCCATGGTATTTTCGGTATCTTTGTGCTACCATGGAGCTGTATCCCATCCTTATCGCCGTTGTTATCCTGTTGGTGGCCGTCATGCTGTTGATCAGGCGCCCAAAATCGGACACGGTCACCTCGACTGCCGAATTCGATGCCTTGCGTGCCGAATGCGAATCCTTGCGCCTGGAGAAAGAACGACTCGTTATCCAACACGCCCGGGCCGAGCAGTACGCCGAGAACTTGGCAGCCGAGAAAGAGCGCGTCACCGCCATGCTTCGGGAGGAACAGCAGCGGCTTTTGCGCGAGCTTCAACAGGAACGCGACCGATTCCTGGAGGTCGGCAAGCAGCTGGAGAGCGAACGCGCTTACCGCCTGTCGCAGCAGGAGAAGCTCCAGGAGCAAAAAGCGGAAATCGAGACCGTCAAGCGGCAGTTCAATACCGAATTCCAGGTCATTGCCAACCGGATCCTGGAAGAGAAGACGCAGAAATTCACCGAGACGAACAGCAAATCGCTCGATCAAATCCTTAATCCCTTCAAAGACAAGATCAGGAGCTTCGAGGAAAAAGTGGACAAGGTCTACCAAGTTGAAGCGGCCGAACGGAATTCACTGAAGGGCGTGGTGCAACAATTGATGGAGCAAAGCCTGCGCATCAAGGACGAGGCCAACAGCCTGAGCCGCGCCCTGCGCGGCGACAGCAAGAAGCAGGGCAACTGGGGCGAAGTCATCCTGGAACGGGTACTGGAACGATCCGGCTTGGTCAAGGACCGCGAGTACCGGCTGCAGGCCTCCTTGGCCGACGAAGAAGGGCGGCGCCTGCAGCCCGACGCCATCATCGACCTGCCGGATGAAAAGCACTTGGTGGTCGACTCCAAGGTATCACTGGTGGCCTATGAGCAATGGGCGAACGCCGATGCCGACGAAGATCGCGAACGTTTCGCCAAGCTGCACATCCAATCGATCGAAAACCACGTGAAAGGGCTCTCCGCCAAGAACTACCACGACCTGTACCAGATCAATTCGCCCGATTTCGTGTTGCTGTTCATGCCCATCGAGTCGGCCTTCAGCATGTCCATCACCTACAAGGCCGACCTGTTCAGCGACGCGTGGGATCGCCGGGTGGTCATCGTGAGCCCCTCCACGCTATTGGCCACGTTGCGCACCATCGCCAGCATGTGGAAGCAGGAGCGGCAGACGCGCAACGTGCTCGATATCGCGAAAGAAGCCGGTGCGCTTTACGACAAGTTCGTGGGTTTCCTCCAGGATATGGAAAAAGTGGGCGAACAACTGAACCGCGCCACGCGCGCGCATGAAGACGCCACCAAGAAACTGAGCACGGGTCCCGGCAACGTGATCCGCAAGGTGGAGCAGCTCAAGAAACTCGGTGCCCGCGCCAGCAAGCAGATCGGCGGCGATTTGCTGGGGGAGGGGGAGTAACTGAAAATGGGGCCGGTCTGCATGCTCGATCACTGCATGGCTTGCATCGCCTTTTCCTCATCCAGCCACTTGGAATGGTAGGTGCCCGATGGCCCGGTGATGAACAGCACGCCCTTGCCTTTCATCCAATCCAGCACCTGGTGGTTCACGTCGTGCGAAACGGCGGGACAGCCTTCGCTGTTGCCCAGGTGACCGTAGGCGGCGATGGTGTCCCGGCTGACGTAATCGGCGCCGTGCATCACCACGTATCGCTTGCGCGCATTGGTGTTGAAGCCGGAATCCAGCCCATCCAATTTCATGGAACGCCCGTTCTTGCCGATGTATTCCTCGGCGGTGAGGTAGAACCCGAGGCTGGTCTGCAGCGACCCCGGCGTGTTGGAAAACACGGCCGCCATCGCTTTGCCGCTGCCCTTGCCATGGGCCGACCACGTATTGAGCAGCAAGCTGTCGCGTGCGGTATCGATGATCCAGAGCCGGTTTTCAATGCTTGGTTTGTTGAAATCGACGATGGCCAGCATGGGCGATGCCGTCTTGCCAGCGGCCTTCAGGTTGAGGTACCCGGTCAGGGCCATCCGGTATACGGCGGTGTCCAGGCCGCTTTCGGCCAAGTTGGTCCGCATGTACCGCTCCATCACCGCGGCGGCAAACGGCGTGCGCACAACGGTGTCGGCCAACGGCGTAGGCAACGTGTCGGGCGTGGACGCAACAGGCCCCTTGCCGCCGCCCTGGCTGCAGGCATTGGTGCTGAATACCAGCACCAGGAAACATACGCAACCGATCGACACGATTTTCATGATGCAAACATAACGAAAAGCATCAGAGGTTAAAAGTGAGCTTCAGCACGGCCATGCGCCCGCGCAAGCGGTAATGGTTGTAGCCGAAATGATTGGCGGAGAGCGAATAGGTTTCGTAAGCCGTTATATCCGTCAGGTTGCTGAGATCCAATTCGACGTCGGTGCGCCAATCGACGAGTCGGTAGCGCGCATGGGCATCGGCAAACAAGTAGCGCACATCGGCCGTGCCGGGTTGGTTGATGTACTGATGACGGCCATTCAGCCTTAAGAAGGTGTTTTTGAACGGTGAATAGGTAACCCCAACGGATTGATCAAACTGGCGCAGTTGACGATCGTCTACCTGTACGCTGGCGTCTTGCCTGACGAGTCGGCTGGTCGTCCACGTACCGGAGCCGTCGTAATGGATACGCACCTTGCCGAATAGCCGTGCTTCCAGGCTTGGCTGGAGCGAGAAGGGTCGGTTGCTGAAGGGGAGGGTCTGGCCATTGAGCAGCTGGTTGAATCGGCTGGCGCTCCACGATGCCTTTAGGCTGGCCGTGGCGCCGAGCGCAAAGATGAACTTGCTGATGCCGCCGCTGGCCGTGACGCTGCTCACGTCATTGTCAAACGGGAGCAGGACCGTGCGGGCGATGTCGTCGGTAACGATGCTGGAAACGATCGTGTTTGCCGTCGACTTCGCGTAGGTGACGCCCGCATGCATGAACAGCATGCTGACGGCCCGTTGGAAATGGTAACGTAACCCTACGGTGTGGCTGTTGCGTGCTTGCAGGCGGGCGTCATTGGCCTGGATGCTGCGGTAGTTGGCCAGTACCGCTCCGCGGAAAACGCCGTTGATGTTACCGAGTTGGTTAGCGTAATGGTAATTGACGGTGATGTGGTCTTCACGGGTGGTCATGCGTTTTGCCGTGAACGAGGGATTGAACAACAGGCGCGTATCCGATTCGTCAAGGGCGAACGTACCATCCCGGTACCGGATGCGTTGCATCGCGATGGGCAGCGACACCGTGGCCTCCCAGCGCCCTTGCTTGTACGCGTAGCTTCCGTCGGCGAACAGCTGGTGCCGGTGCCAGCGGAGGGCGTTGTCGGCACTGCCCGCGTAGGGTGTTTCCGCGCCGTCGGCCTGGGTAAGGCGAAGGGCCGACCGGAGTTGTTGCCATTCGTTGAGCGTGCCCAGCCGATAGTGCTGCGCGACGATGCCTTTCGGGAGTCGATACGCTAACGACAAGCGATTGAACCACGTGGGTGTTTCGGCGAATTGGCTGGCTTGCAGGAAAGGGGTACCGGCATTCAGCACGTCTTCGTGGATACCGGGCGAGACGGTGAGGGTCTGGGGCCGATTGTAATGATTCACGGACCAAAACAGGTCTAGCACGTTGCCGCTCGGCAATGCAGGGGTGTATTCGATGGTGTTCGAGAAATCGCGGATGCGGTTGCGCAGTCGCTGATGCCTATCCAAGTCGTTGCTGCGGAGGGTGGAAGCCCCGGTTTCGTCGGTATACACCAATGCCAGCGCGTTCTTGAAATAGTACGATGCCTGGTTGGCCATGGCCGTGAAATTCACGTCCATGAGGAATGGTTTGCTGCCGATATCCTGCTCCTCGGTGTAGCGGATGGTATCGGCGCCGAGGTAGAGGTCGCTGCGCGTACGGTATTCCAGCACATTGCGGTCAAGGAGCCCCCTGATGTTGGATCTTAGCTGCAAGCCATTGGAAAGGTGGGCTAGGTTGTTGGCATTGACCGACCCCGAGTTGTTGAAGTAGTACCGTTGCTTGGGCAAGGCCGGCGTACCGGCGGTTCCGGGTGAGAGCAGCGCGTGTGGTCGGCCGTTCCCCGCGTCGGCGAGCCGATCCGTCGGCGAGTGCGAGGTGAAATCGGCGGCAAGGTCTTCGCCTATGTTATTGGTCTTGGCCACATTCAGCAGCTTGTACTTCTTGTTGAACAGGATGGTATTGAGTTCCCCGTCGTATTGGCCGGGCAGGCCTACGCCCACCTTGGCCTGTCCCGTCAGTTTCAGCTTCGCCTCGTCTTTGATGACCAGGTTGATGGCCACCCGGTCGCTCAGCGCTTTGTTTTTGAGCACCTTGATCGGCTGGTGGTTTTGCAGTACTTCCAGTTTTTGCACCATCGCGTGGGGGATGGTTTTGGTGCCGATGCTGTATTTGTCATCGAGCAGGTCGTCGCCGTCGATGTAGAAGTGCGCTATATTCCGGCCATTGTAGGCGATTTGGCCGCTTTCGCTCACTTCCATGCCCGGCATGCGCCGCAGCACGTCGCCGATGCTTCGGTCTTCTGCCTCGGCGAATGAACCGACGTCATACGTGAGCGTATCGCCCTGCGAACGGATGCGCGGGCGGCTTTTGACGGCCACTTCCGAGAGATCGATCGCTTTTTCGGCCAACACCAAGTCGTAACGGTCTCGCCCGGAAGTGAGCGCCAGGTCGATGGAGGCATAGCCGAGGTGGTTGACGTGCAGCCGGAGACTGTCGCGAACGGCGGTGGCGGGCAACGTGATGGCGTACACGCCCGAGGCGTCGCTGGCCTTGAATGCCATCACGCGGCCTTGCGCGGTGCGCACGGTGACACTGGCGTATGGAACGGGCTGGCCTGCCTGCGTGGTAAGCTTGCCATGGATGGCGCCCTCCTGGGCAACGGATTGCACATGGAGTACGATGAGCATCGGAAGGAGGAGGCGTGACACAAGCGGTTCCGATCAGTCGGTCAGTTCCAGCGGATTATTGTCAACCGACGACGTCGTCGAGTTATCCCGCGTCACGTTGATGCTCTTGATCCGCGACGGGTCGATGCTCCCAAGACCGCCCCCACCGGATCCGCCGCTCGGCGCTCCCGACTTCGATCGCGCATTCATAAAGGCCTGCGGATCTTTTTTATGGGCAGCGATCAGTCGATCGAGCGCCTTCCGATTCGTTTGGATGGCCTGGTCCGGCACGCCGACCGTGACTTCCGTTTTCGGCAGGGTTTCGAATTCCGCATACTGGAACAGCACGTGTCCGCTGCCGTCTACCGCCTCCAAGACCAAGCCGGGTAACCCGAGGAGTTTCCAAGGTCCGCCTTGGAACGGCACGTCGACTGTGAACCAGGCGGTATAATCGCGGCCTTTGAAACGAGCGGTGGCTTTCTGTGCGTGATAGCCGCCGATTTCGCGGGTTTCGTCGGTTATTTCCCAAGCGACTTGCGGATAGGGCTCATCGATGAGGTATTGCGTCCCGGCCAGGTTATAAAGCCGTTTGAATGACTGTTGGTCCGGCCTTGCGCGATAAGACTCCCGTATGGTGCGCCCGCTTCCGGTAATGGTCAAATTGCCGTCGAACGCCGGATCGTCCATTTGCTTCTTGACCTGCTGATTGACGCGCTCGTTGGCAAACGTGGTGTAGTACGATGCGTACTGGCCCATGTAGAGCACCATCTCCTCCTTATGCGGCTTATCGGGCTGTAAGGTGTCATTGATATGAGTGAATGCATAGATGATCCGGGCCAATGCCGGTTCGTTGGGTTGGGATTGTGCATGGGCGGCCGCCATTCCCCTCGTGCAAAAACAGACGATTAACAAAAACTTCCAAGACATAAATTCGACTATTTAGTAATTCTACGAAATTATAGTAAATCGCCGAAGAAATCGAATTTATTTTACGAAATATTCGTAACAATCTATTTGTCAACCAAAAACACCAATCAAACAAGAGACAACATTACGTTTTTCGCCGATACATCCAATGGAAGAGTTGTGGCAACACCGTAAACGAAAGTACCATGCACACCAGCAGCCCGCCCACGATCATGATGGCCAACGGTTTCTGGATCTCTGACCCCATACCCGTAGACAACGCAGCGGGGAGCAGGCCCATCGAGCCCATGAGCGCAATCATCACGATGGGCCGTATCCGGCTATCCACGCCCTTGCGGATGGCCTCCTTCAAAGGCAGCTTACGGCGCAACAGATTCTCTTTCATGACCGCGATGAGGATGATGGCATTGATCGTGTTCACCCCGAACAGGATGATGAAACCGATACCCGCCGAGATACCGAACACCGTACCGGTGACCCACAACGACAGGAAACCGCCGATGAATGCGAACGGGATGGCGCCCACGGCCACCAACGTATCCCGGTAATTGCCGAAGTTGAAGTACAGCAAGAACAGGATCAGGATCAGCACCACCGGAACGACCACCCCGAGCTGGCGGGTAGCACGCTCCTTGCTTTCGAATTCGCCAGCCCATTCGATTTTGTTGGTTTTTGGCACGCTGACCGATGCGGACACTTTTTGCTGGGCCTCGGCGATGGCGCCCCCCAGATCCCTTCCTTCGATGCTGAAGCCGACGCCGATGTACCGGCTACTGCCCTCGCGGTAGATAAACGCCGGGCCGGTGTGGAAGCCAATGGTCGAAATCTCCTTGAGCGGCACCGACTTGCCATCCATCGTCGGGATGAGGATGTTTCCGATTTTTTCGTCGTCATCCCGATAAGCCCGTTGGAAACGCAAGCGGACGTCGAAAATCCGCTCATTCTCGTAAAACTGCGTCGCCGCCTGCCCGCCGATGGCCATGGCTACCACGGCCTGCACATCGGCGGTATTGACGGCATAACGCGCCATCTTGTGATCGTGGAGCTGGATACGGAGTTCGGGCAACCCGATGTTCTTATAAACGTTCAGGTCGGTGATGCCCGGTACGGTGGCCAGCGCTTTTTCGACCTGCTCCGCGTATTCCTCCAACTCGTAAAGGTCGTCGCCAAAGATCTTGACCACCAAGGAACTCTTTACCCCGGCTACGTATTCCTCCACGTTATCCTGGATGGGTTGGCTGAAGCCGAAGTTGATGCCGGGATAGGTTTCAAGCGCGGACCGCATCTCGGCCAGCAGGGCATCTTTCTTGATAGACCGCTTCCATTCGTTCTCCGGGAAGAGCTGGATGTGGAACTCGATGTTGAAAAAGCCGGTGGGATCGGTGCCGTCGTTGGGCCTGCCCGCTTGACTCATCACGAATTTGACCTCGTCGAATGCGCGCAGCTTGTGCCGCATTTCCTTGGCCAATCGCACCGATTCATCCAGGTTCACGCTATTGGGCAATGTGGCCCGTACGTACAGCGCGCCTTCGTTGAGATTGGGGATGAATTCCGTCCCGTAAAACAAGAACCGGCCTACACACAGGGCCAGCAATGCAACGAATGCCAATAGCGTAAGCCGCGCATGTTTCGCGCTCAGGCTGAAGAGCCGATAGGCGCCGACATGGAACCCCTTGGAGATGAAGTTTTCGCGTTCGCGGATATTCTTCCGCAACAACGCCTTGCACATGGCCGGCACGTAGGTCAAGCTCAGGATCAACGATCCCAGCAATGCATACCCCAACGTGAAGGCCAATGGCGAAAACATCTTGCCCTCCACTTTCTGGAAGGAGAAGATGGGTAGTAGCGCCACGATCAGGATTACCTGCGCGAAGAATACGTAAGTAGCCACACTGGCAACGCTCTTCTTGATGATGCCGAGCTTGATGGAGCTGTTGAATTTCTCCATGCCCACCAGCTCGGCCCGTTTGCGCATGCCGACGAATACGGTCTCGACGATGACCAACGTACCCTCTAGCAACAACCCGAAATCGAGCGCGCCCATAGAGATCAGGTTGGCGGGCAACCCTTGGATGCGCAACATGATGATGGCAAACAGGAACGACAGCGGGATGACCGAGGCCACGATAACCGTGGTCCGCCAGTTGAACAGGAAAATGAACACGATGACCGAGACGAGCACGATGCCCTCCAATAGGTTCTTGCTCACGGTACTCACCGTCGCATTGACCAATTCGGTTCGATCGATGAAGGGTTCGATCTTGACGTTGACGGGCAGGATGCGGTCATTCAGGTCAGCGATTTTGTCTTTCAACCGGGTGATGACATCGCCCGGGTTCTCGCCGCGCAACATGATCACAATCCCCTCCACCAGGTCGTCGTCGTCTTGCAGCCCCACTTGGCCCAAGCGTGGTTTGGCCGAGATCTCTACCTGCGCCACGTGCTTGACGAGTATGGGCGTAGAACCCTTTACCGTGATTAGGATGTTCTCGATGTCTTCCAGCTTATCCAGCAGCCCGACGCCGCGAACCACATAGGCTTGGTCGCCGCGCTGGATGACATCGCCGCCCACGTTGATGTTGCTCTTGCTCACCGCCTCGTAGACATCCAACGGGGAGAGGTCGTAGTTCACCAGTTCCGTCGGGTTGATCTTGATCTCGTAGATCTTTTCCTCGCCACCGAAGCTGACCACGTCTGCGACGCCCGGCACGGCCACCAGCTCGCGCTCGATGACCCAATCGTGGATGGCCGTGACTTCCTTGATGGGCAGGTCGCTCTTGACTACGTAGCGGAATATCTCGCCGGTCGCCCCCGAAGGAGGTTCGATATCGGCCGAGGCGCCATCCGGCAAATCTACGCCCTGCAACCGGTTGGCAGCGTATTGCTGAGCATAGAAGTCTTCCACCCCGTCTTCGAAAATAATCGTGACCACCGATAGCCCGAACAACGAAATGGAGCGCACTTCGGCCTTTTTCGGAATGGTGTTGACTTCTTTGGAGATGGGCAGCGTGACGAATTTCTCCACCTCTTCGGCGCTACGGCCCGGCCATTGGGTGATGATGCGCGCACGCGTATTGGTAACGTCCGGGTAGGCTTCGATGGGGGTGTGTACCAGGGCGTATACGCCGACCGCCAAGAGCAGTGCCGTGAAAAAGAAGACGATGAACGTATTTTTCAGCGCAAATGAAACTACGCCTTGCACCAAACGGTTCATCGGTTGACCCTTTCGTAAATCAACAAATGGTCCTGCGTCACCACGACCTCGCCCGCTTGCAACCCTTCGGAAACGAAGTACCATTGATTGTCTCGGGTAATGAATGAGATCGGGCGTACCTGTAGATCGCAATCGCCGCGGTAAACGACCACGAAATACTGGTTGTCATCGAAAATGACGGCGTCGGCGGGCAACGCCACCGCTTGCTGGCCACTTCGCCGCTCCACCGCGATATCTGCCGACATGCCAGGTTTGAGCTTGAGGCCATCGTTATCGATGACGATACGCGCCTTGAGCACGCGCTCGGTCTGGTCGAATACCTGGGGCAATGCCGATATCTTACCGTGGAACACTTCATCCGGATACGACAGCGTCCGGATCTCTACAGCCATTCCCTGCTGCACGAACTGGACATCGGTAGCATACACATTGGCCATGACCCACACTTGGCCGAGCCCGGAAACGGTAAACAGGTGGCTGCCTTCGGTGATCGGCATGCCGGGGTTGATGTTCTTCTCCACGATATAGCCACTGGCTGGAGCGCGCAAGGCGAAGGTGCCCTGGTCGGCTGGCCGGAAGAGCTCCAGGTTAGCGGATAGGTTGGCCAATTCGGCCTCGATGCGCGCTACGGCCGTCTCGGCGCCGATGAGATCCTTTTCGGCCGCCAGCTCGTCTTCGTAGAGCCGCTTTTTTGCGTCATATTCACGGCTGGCCAACCGCAGTTCGCTCTCCAAGGCACGCTTTTCGGCCACCATGGTGTGCAATTCGGGGCTCTTGAGTGTAGCCAGCACCTGCCCCTGCTTGACGTAATCGCCCAGGGCGAAATCGGCCTGCACGACCACCCCCTCGACAAGGCTGGCGAACTGCACGACCTGGTCGGGGTGATAGGATACCTCACCCGTAAGCGTGACGTGTTGCGTGACCTCACGGGATGACAAGGTATCCACCACCAACTTGCTCCGCAGGCTTTCACTGAGGCAGAAGCCCGATTGTTCCTCGGAAACCACCGATTCGCGCGGGCTGCATCCCAGTGCAGCCAATATCGCAACCCATGTATATCGTTTTATCATGATTTTCTTTTTTCGGTTGTTATTCTTTTGGGAGGTTGTCTCCCACGTGGTAACGCAAGGTCTCGTATTGCACGACCACCTCCTTATCGGTTTCCAGGACGGTGTCTTTGACCGCTAGGTACGCCTCCAGGAAATCCAGGTATTCGAGCAGGCTGATGGTCCGGTCGGCGAAATTGCGCTGGTATGCGGCCAACACGCCATCCAGGTCGGCCACATAACCCTCGCCGATCGCCTCGCGCCGCGTAAGTGCAGCTTTCAACTCGGCAAACACCTGTATCGCCGCGTTTTCTACCTCGTTACGGCGATGTCGCTCCAGTAGGCGCTGGCGTTGCAGGTTAAACTGTGCCGCCTTGATGTTGCCTTGGTTGCGGTTGAAGAACGGTAGGTCCATGGATATACCGATCCCTACGAAGTCGCGCATGATGTTGCCCCCGCGATCGTAATTGACGCCCACCTCGATATCGGGCACGCGTTGCGACCGTTCGTAAGCGAGTTGGTGTTCGGCCCGCTGGGCCGTAAAGGCAAGGGCCTTCAACTCGGCGTTGAACCGCGCCGCCCAATCGGCTACGGTTGCTGGATCCAACCGGGCGATGGCGCCGGGTGTAACTGGCGCTATCGCTTCGTCGGCGAGGAGCAATGGCTGCTGGGGTGCAATCCCGAGCAACGATTTGAGGGACGCCTGCGCCGAACGGACATCTTGCTTGACGTCATCCAGCGCTTTCAGGAACTCGATTTCCGACGCCTTGAGGCGCATGTATTCGGCCCGGCTCACGTTGCCCAGCTCCACTTGGCGCTGGTAGCCCGCAACCAGTCGGCCTACGCCAACCAACACCCGCTGGTAAGCGGCCTCGCGTTGCTGGGCGACCGACAGGCCCGCAAGCTGCACGTTGAGCTCTACGCGTAGGCTGCGCAACAGGTCTTCGAACCCCTGCTCGGCAATGGCGACACCGACCTGCTCGACGGCGATCAACTTCCTGCGCTTGCCCGCGGTCTGGATGATCTGCTCGACCGCTACGGCCACCTGTGCATGGTTGCCCCAATTGCCAACCAAACGCCCAGACGATTCCGCCCCTGCGTTTGCCCAGAAGTTGATCTCGCCTACGCTGATCGATGGGTTGGGCCAAAGCTTGGCTTGGATGACCTGCGCCTTGGCTTTGTCGATTTCCAGCTTACCGGCGAGAAGCGGCAGGTTGCGTTGCAGGAACAAGGCTTCCGCTTCGGCGCGGTTCAAGGTCAACGTATCGGTATTGGGTTGCGCGAATACGGAAAATACCGTAGACCAAAGCAATACCAAGCACGCAACCGTGCAGTGTGAGCTGTTCATCGCGACATTCCCTCCGCATCCTTTGCCGATTCACCCGGCGTATCCGCCCGTGTGGGCTCTTCGGCCTGTCCTTGTTTGAATTCGCGGACACCTCGTCCCAAACCACGCATCAACTCCGGGATTTTCTTGCCGCCGAAGAGCAGCAAGACAGCCAAAACGATCAATAACATTTCCTGTCCGCCGATACCGGCCAACAGCATGATGGTCAAATAACACATACTTCGATACTGGTGATCGGGCAAAGGTAATCGCCCAACATTAGAGACGCTTTAGAATGGGATTAAAGTTGGCTAAACCGTAACGTAACGGTCGTTCCGGCGCCCACTTCGGAAGCGATGGAAAAGGAGATGTTGTTCTGTTTGCATACCAAAACGGCTAGCGACAACCCGATACCGCTGCCCTTGGTGTCGCCTACGTTGTGGCCCCGATAAAACGGTTGGTGCGCCCGCTCCAGATCGGCCGGACCGATGCCTATCCCCTCGTCCTGGATGGCCAGCACCAGGACGCCCCGTCCTTCTTGCAGGGCTATCCGGATTGGCTTGCCATTCGCGTATTTGACCGCGTTGTCAACCAGGTTATGCACAGCCATATGCACTTGGCCGCTGTTGCCTGCGGCGAGCAAGCAGTCGGGTTCGGTTACCGAGATATCCATCCGTATCCTGCCCTTGGCATCGGGATGCTGGGCGAAAATCACGTCGAGCACCTCCCACAGCAGCTCATCCACCCGGTACCGCTGTCCGCTTGCCGGTGCGGTGCGCAGTCCCGCGAGCACCATCAGATTGGTCAGGATTCGTTCAAGTTCGTCGATATGCCGCAACAGCGTGCCACTTACTTGCTTGTACTCGGCTGGCGATCGGTCTTTCTGGCCGAAGACCTCGATGTTTCCCCTGATTGCGGCCATGGGGGTCTTGAACTCATGCGATACGTAGTTGACGAAGTTTTTCTGCACCACGAAATTGTCCGAAAGACGGGCCAGCAAGTCGTTGAAGGTCTGCACGAGTGCCCTGACTTCGTCTTTTGCCGCTGGCAAGTCCAAGGCACGCTCCAGGTTATCCGCTTGGAGTTGGTTCACCTGCGCGATGACTGATGATATGGGTCGATAGGCCACGCGAGAGAGCCAGAAACTTAACAAAAAGATAATACCCAGGCCCACGATCAATGCAATAGCCATCATCAATAGCAGCTGGTTGCTTTGGGAGGCGAAAAACAAGTTGCTCGATGCGACCACGATCACGAAGTCTCCTTGGTTGTCCGGATAGAACAGCCCGCTATAGTAATAGCCTTCTTCCTTGAAATTGACCCGCCGCTGATCCCGGATGCGTTGCAGCAATCCCGGACGTAGCTTCCCGTCGATTAGTCCGTTACCAAATCGCAGGCTATCCTTCGCATCATAGACCTTGACGTCGGTCTGCTGCATCTCGCTTTCGAATTCGGCACGGATACGCCGGTGTTCACGCACCGGCAATTCATCCTCCTCCAGGTAGAACATGGCCGAAAGCAGGCCTGTCTTCTGGAGTTCGCTGAAAATGATCCGCTCGGACGTGACGTGGAAGGTATAGTACACGGCAAGTGCGGCCAGCGCGAACACGACCCCGAAGGTGAGCGACGAGATGAGGGTAAGCCTGTTGCGGATTGTCATGGCAAGCCTTGGGTTATTGGGGTTCTTTCCAGAAGTAACCGGCACCTTTCACCGTGTGGATGAACTTCGTCCCATCGCGTTCTATCTTGCTGCGCAGGTACGAGATGTAGACATCGACCACATTCGTGTTGTTTTCGAAATCGATGCCCCATACGGCATTCAGCAACTGCGTACGGGCGATTACCCGCCCGGGATGCTCCAGGAAGTACACCAGCAGCTTATACTCCTTGGGCGACAACTCCACGGGCTCGCCATACAGGGATACCCGGTGCTCGTCGGCATTGACTTGCAGGGGTCCGCTACCGAAGCGTTTGCCTTGTGGCTGGTGGGCTAGCGTGGCGCGCCGCACCAAGGCGTTGATGCGCGAAAGCAGTTCCTTGAAATGGAATGGTTTCACCAAGTAGTCGTCTGCACCGCTGTCAAGCGCATTTACCCTGTCATCGGCACCATCGAGCGCGCTCAACACCAGCACGGGCGTCTGGTTGCGGCGATGCCGGATCAATTTGGTGAGCTGCACGCCGTCTATTCCCGGCAGCATGATGTCCATGAGGATGATGTCCCACTCCTGGTCGGCGACGCGATGCCTTGCCTCTTCGGCGCTCGAGGCCAGCGTCACCGCGTGCCCGGTTTCTTCCAGGCCCTTGACCACGAAGTCGCTGATGCGGTAATCGTCTTCTACGAGTAGGATGTTCATCTAGCCAAAGGTAGCGTTTTCATCGCAAACCTATGCAAACCCGATGGCTCACGCAATAATGTGGCCGTGGCCCGGTAGTGCGCCTTTACCTGAACAGGGTACCTGAAAGGGCGATTAACCGAAAGTTATTGGTATTGGATATAGCTCGGCAGCGGGGTGAGGGCCAAGACCTCCTCCAGCGTCACCATGCGGTGCGGTGGCCGGATGAGGTCGTTTTTGTAGAAGAACTTGAAGCCGGTGAACTGAACCGGTTCGCGGAAGATATAGCGCTGGTAGGTGTTTTTCTTCAGGGCGGGAGCGCCCCAGCCGTCCATGTGCATCACCACTTGCACTTCCGGACGCAGCGTGAGCTGGTCGTAGCCCTTGACCATTCCCTGCGTAAAGCGGTGTACCACGAGCACTTTGGGCGGTAAATCGTGTTGGTGCACCAATTCGGCCAAGTGAGACGCGGCGAAATTGATGTCCGCGGCCGTAAAGTGACCGATCCGTTTCCCGGGAGGCAGGTCATCTTTCATCGAAAACTCCGGGTCGATGCCCAAATGCACATGGGGCATGCGAAGGAACGTGTCCAGCTTGGGCAACTCGGCCTCAAGCGTACTGAAGCCCACCTGGATGTCGAGGAATACCAAAGCATCGCGCCTTTTGGCGATGCGGAGCACCGAGTCGATCTGGCTGAACGGCATACGTAAACGATACTTGCTGTCACGGCCGGCCGAGCCCTGGGCGGTAACCGCGATATAGTGCAAAGCCGGTATTGCCGTTACGGACGAATCCACCGCGTTCCAGGCGGCAACCTCCTCATCGAGCTTCGCAAGCATCGCTTCGGGCGGCAATTCGCCGAGGATACCCATCCGCGTCGAGTACAGATTGCCGTAAAAGGCTACGATCCGTTTGTGGGGCAGGATTGCGCCCCGTAGCGGAAGGGGTTGGCCCGCCACGGGCCAGCGCCCGGTGGTGTCGCCATTGGCGAGGCCCTTCAACCCGGCCAAGTAGTCCTCGCCGTTGTCCTGCGACGCTACGGGCGCGTTCTTGGCGTGCGCTGTACGATCATCCGGTCCATCCGTTAATCCGGCCATCGCCGACGGCACGGCATGGCCTATTGCCTTCCCCCCACGTTCCTGGCAGGCATGGGTTGCCCAACAGAGCACAGCAAGGAGCAGGCAGTAGGTTATCCGAGCGGTCGATGCCATGTCTGTGGAGAGGTACCTACTGTTTCACGAACTGCACGCTGGCCAGGATCTTTACCTCGTCGCTCACCACGACAGCTCCGGCTTCCGTCACCGCGCTCCACGTCAGGCCGAACTCCTTGCGGCTTATTTTGCCGGATACCTCGAAACCGGCTTTGTAATTGCCATAGGGATCGGTGACCGTGCCGCCAAAATCCACGTGGAAGGTGATGGGCTTGGTCGTGCCGCCAACGGTCAGGTCGCCGTGCAGCGCAAACTCGTCGTCGCCTTTCGATTCGATCGACGTTGATGAAAAGGTAATTTGCGGATGGTTGGCCGCATCGAAGAAATCGGCCGATTTCAGGTGCTCGTCGCGCTGTGCCTGGTTGGTGTCGATGCTCGCGGTATCAATGGTGAAGTCCACTTTGCCGGTCGTGAAATCGGATTCGTCGGTGGTCACGACCGTACCATCGAATGAGCGGAAGTAACCGGTAACGGTGGTGATGACCAAATGCTTTACCTTGAAGGCCACCTCGGAGTGGGTGGGGTCTAATTTCCATGTAGTTGCCATAGCTTTTTTCGTTTTTGTTTAACACTGCAAAGATGCATGTCTACAGGTAAACACACATTGAAGTAGGTTAAGTTTTCAAAAAAGTGACTTCGCGCTCAGCGGCTTATTGGATCGTGACGTTGTAGGTGATGGCCACACCGCCCGCCGCCAACATGTCGTGTACGGAACAATATTTTTTCACGGCCAATTCGGCCGCTTTTTCGGCCTTGGACAGGTCGATGGCGCCTTTGAGCTGAAAGGTCAGGTGGATGGCGGTAAAGATGTGCGGGATGGCCTCCCGCCGCTGGCCCTCCACATCGATCTGGATGCCGTCTACCTGTTGGCGCTGTTTTTTGAGGATGCCCACCAAGTCAAGCGCGCTGCACGATCCGAGTGCCATCAGCACCAATTCCATCGGCCGAACGCCCAATCCTTCGCCGCCGATGTCCGGGGAGCCGTCGATGTGTACCGTTACCTGAGTGGAAGCCGCCGTACCTTCGAAATGGACGGCATCATTTTTCCGGTTCAGTGAAATCTTCATATCAGCTGTTGGTTAATGCGTGTGTAAGGTCAGTGATGATGTCGTCTACGTCCTCCAGCCCAACCGATATCCGGATGCTGCCGGGGTGAATGCCCAACTGGGTGCGTTCGGCCTCCGTGAGCTTGGAATGCGTCGTAGACGACGGATGCGTGGCGATGCTCCTGGAGTCGCCCAGGTTCGACGTGATGCGGATCATCTGCAGCGCGTCCAGGAAACGTTTGGCCCGTTCGAAACCGCCTTTGATCACGAAGGTGACGATACCCCCACCGGCCTTCATCTGTTTTTTGGCCAGTTCGTGTTGCGGATGGGAAGGCAGGAACGGATACCGTACGGATTCCACCTCGGGATGCATTTCCAGCGTCTGGGCCACCGCCAATGCATTGCTGCAATGGCGATCCATCCGCAGCCCCAACGTTTCGAGGCTTTTGGAAAGTACCCACGCATTGAAGGGCGAAAGCGATGGCCCGGTATGGCGGATGAAGAACATCAATTCGTCGATAAGGGCCTTTTTGCCGACCACGACGCCGCCCAATACGCGGCCTTGGCCATCCATGTACTTGGTGGCCGAGTGGCTCACCAGATCGAATCCATATTGGATGGGTTTTTGCAGATACGGAGTGGCAAAGCAGTTGTCTACGTTGAGGATGATGTCTGGGTATTTTTCCTTGAATTTGCCCAGCCAGGCCAAGTCCACGAGTTCCAAGCCCGGATTTGACGGGGTCTCCAGGAAAATCATCTTCGTATTGGGCTGGATGGCCTTTTCCCAGTCTTCCGGCCGACCGGCATCCACATACGTGGTGGTGATGCCCCAGCGCGGAAACAGCTTGGTAAAGAGTTGGTGGGTAGAGCCGAATATCGCCCGGCAAGACACGACATGGTCGCCGCTTTTCAGCAACGCGGCGAAAGAGGCGAACACTGCCGCCATCCCCGATGAAAACGCAATGCCGGCTTCGGCGCCTTCCATGGCGCAGACCTTATTGATGAATTCGGTGGTATTCGGATTGGAATACCGTGAATAGACGTTGCCGTCTTCTTCTTCGGCGAATATGGCCCTGCCCTGCTCGGCGCTGTCAAAGATAAAGCTGGAAGTCAGGTATAGTGGGACGGCATGTTCCCGGTACGGCGAGCGGTCTGCCTGTTCCCGGATGGCCTTCGTTTGTTCGTTCATGTCCTATTTTAGTGCCACAAACTTAGCCATTGTTGCGCTGATATGCAAATCAATGCGCGGCGTCGACTAGCCTTTCTTTTCGCGTATTTGCTCATCCACCGAATATCGGCCAGACCCGACGACCATAAACACCAGCAGCATGATGAGCACGAGGATCGAAACCCAAAGCTCGGAATTCAGCATCGAGAACCCTTGGGTGATGTTCACAAAGAAGACCGCCCCGACCAGGATGGGTAGCTGGAATCCGACGGCCACGCGCGTAAGCAGCCCGATGGCGATCAGGATACCGCCCACCAAATGGGAAAACGCGATGTAGTGCACGGCACCCCATGTGTAAATCTGGATGTGGGATGCTTCGATGAGCTGCCTCAACGAAGCGGTGTCCGCGAGGAAGGTAACGCCTTTCAGAAAAATGACGATGCCCAAGGCGATGCGGAACACGTCTAGCCATTGGGGGTGGTGGGTGTCTCCCCAATGCTCGATTCTTTGGATGAGATTCATGATGACCTCCTTTTTCAGGAGCAAACAAAAAAAGCCGCCATTTGTTTTTGGCAGCTCTTGATCAAACCATGCGGTTTTCGCTATTTCTTGATGTACATCACTTCTTTCACGGCTTTGACCACACGCTCCACATTGGGAAGCGCGGCCTGGAGCAACGTGGGAGCATACGGCAACGGAACGTCGGCCGACGTGATCCGGATCACCGGCGCATCCAGGTAATCGAACGCATCGCGCTGTACCTTATAGGCGATTTCCGAAGAGATCGATGCCAGCGGCCATGCTTCTTCGACCACCACGAGCCTGTTGGTCTTTTTGACGGAGTTGACGATGGCGCCGTAGTCGATGGGCCTGACCGTGCGCAGGTTGATCACTTCGGCATCGATGCCTTCCTTGTTCAAGGCTTCGATGGCGGGCGTTACGACTCGGGGCAACATTTTGCCGAACGTGACGATGGTGACATCCTTGCCTTCTTTTTCGGTGTGGGCTTTGCCCAGTTCCAGGTAATATTCTTCTTCAGGCACTTCGCCCTTATCGCCATACATCACCTCTGATTCCATGAAGATGACCGGATCCGGGTCGATGATCGATTGCTTGAGTAGGCCTTTGGCGTCGTACGGATTGGCCGGGACGACAACCTTCAACCCCGGGGTATTGGCATACCAATTCTCGAAATTTTGCGAGTGTTGCGCTGCCAATTGCCCCGCATTGCCGGTAGGGCCGCGAAACACCATCGGGATCGGGAACTGCCCACCGCTCATGGAATACATCTTGGCAGCCGAGTTGATGACCTGATCGATGGCGACCAGCGAAAAGTTGAACGTCATGAATTCGATGATGGGCTTCAGGCCGTTCATGGCCGCACCCACGCCGATGCCTGCAAAACCGAGTTCGGCGATGGGCGTATCGATGACGCGCTTGGGGCCGAATTCATCCAACATGCCTTGGCTTACCTTGTAGGCACCGTTGTACTCGGCCACTTCCTCACCCATCAAAAAAATCTTCTCGTCTTTGCGCATTTCTTCGCTCATCGCTTCACGAAGTGCCTCTCTGAACTGTATTTCTCTCATCCGTAGTTTATCGCTGTCAAATTTTCGCACGCAAACCTACTATAAATTATTGACATTTCTGGCCCCGGGACTGTCAAATTTTTGTGCGTTAACGCGGCAGCGACTCGATGAACGACACCAGCCAGCGGTTCAGGTTTTGGATGGCCTGCGGGATTTGCCAGCTGGCTTTGTTCCGGCGTTCCACGTAGTTGGAGATGGCGCGGACCTGCAAGGCCGGTATGCCGGCGTGGTGTGCGGCATAGCATACGGCCGCCCCTTCCATGCTTTCGGTGTCGGGGTTCCATCGCTTGGCCGCTGCTGCAATGTTCTGCACGTTGCCGTGCACGGTGTTGACGGTAATGCCCTTGCAGTTGCGCAGCCCTGCCAGCCCGGAATAGCCCGACGAAGCGGTCGCTTGGTAGGTGTGTTCGGCCAGTCCAAGGGACACACTGTCTGCGAATCGGTCGCCGTCTTCGGCTCCCAACTCGGCAAACGTGTCTTGGTAGACGTTCACGACTTCGCCCAAGGCGATGGCACGATCGAAGCTGCCCGCGATGCCGACATTCAACAGGAGTTGGGGTTGGCTGTCCGCGAGGCGCCTGCCCAAGGCGAATGCGGTAGCCACCATGCCCACGCCGGTGACCAACACGTCGATGCCCGCGGTATGCCGTGCGGGCGATTGGAGAACGGGAGCGATTTCCGCTTCGGTGGCCGCTATGATCAGTATGTCCATCCGCTTTTGCAGACGAATGTACGCAAAAGCAATGGAATTGCTACATTTGCCTGGTATGACTTACCTCCGCTGGCTGCTGTTACCGTTTTCGCTGCTGTATGGGTTGGGTGTGTGGATACGAAACCGACTGTATGATTGGAACTGGCTGCGCTCCACCGCCTTCGGCAAGCCCACCATCGTGGTGGGCAACCTGGCCGTGGGCGGTACCGGCAAAAGCCCCATGACCGAATACCTGGTCAGGCTCCTGTCGGCGAGTTACCGCGTGGCCACCTTGAGCCGAGGCTATGGACGCAAGACACGGGGCTTTTTGGAAGTGCAACCCCAGCACACCGCGGATCGATGCGGGGATGAGCCACTGCAGATCAAGCGCAAGTTCCCGGATGTCACCGTCGCGGTGGATGAAGATCGTGTGCACGGGGTCGGCCGGTTGTTCAATGGGGGGCATGATGTGATTGTCTTGGACGACGCCTACCAGCATCGCGCCCTGAAGCCCGGGTTGACGGTGCTGCTCTTCGACTACGCGTCGTTGCATCGGCCGAAATGGCTTTTGCCTGCGGGCAACTATCGGGATGCTTTCGGCGAACGTCTGCGTGCCGACATCATCGTCGTCACCAAGGTTCCCGCCAATACGGCTGTCGAGGAGAAAGCCCGTGCCCTAGCGGTGCTCGGTACCGGGCGGGGAACGCCGATATTGTATGCCGGCATCGAATACAGCGATCCGGTGCCCCTCACGCAAGACGTACCTGCCATCGCGTCCGTGCAAGCTGACACGCCTCCGTTTGGCGGTGGCATCGTGCTGCTGCTCACCGGTATTGCCAACCCCGAGCCGTTGCATCGCTACCTGGATAGACAGGCGGATGCGGTGGTGCCTGTGGTCTTCCCGGATCATCATCGGTATACCGGTGCCGACTTAGGGCAGGTCGTCGCCCGGTTCGATGCACTGTCTGCAGCACGCAAATGGATCGTCACCACCGAGAAGGACGCGCAACGGCTCCTGGATCCGCAATTGGCTGGCTTGTTGGCTGGCTTGCCGGTTTATTTCATCCCGATCCGCCTGCGGTTCGACGACTACGACGGGCGGTTTTTCGACAGCCTGGTCTTGGGATACCTAACGAAAGGATAACGATATCATGATCATAAACAATCAGAAGAAACCTCGCTTGGCCATCGACATGGATGAGGTGTTGGCCGACACGCACCATAAATTCCTGACGCGCTTCAACCGTGATTACGGCGTTGCCATGGATTTGCATCAACAACCCGGAACGGAACTGCATGAAAACCTGCCGGCGCGTTTTCGGGACCAGTGGAGGGTGTATGTCAATGAAAAAGGGTTTTTCAGGGACATCCGACCCATGCCGGACGCCGTCGAAACGGTGCGCGGATTGCAGGCCAAATACAATGTCTATGTGGTCTCCGCGGCCATGGAGTTCCGCAATTCGCTGGAAGATAAATTCGATTGGTTGGGCGAGCATTTCCCGTTCATCCCCTGGACAAACATCCTGTTTACCGGCGAGAAGATCATTTCGGCCGATATCCTGATCGACGACCGCATCAAGAACCTGGCTCCTTTCGTTGGACGGAAATTGCTTTATACGTCGCCCCATAACCTGTTGATCGAGGGGTACGAGCGTGTGAACAACTGGCGGGAAGTCGCAGCATTGTTACGTTGACGGGGCTTAAACCTCCGCGCTCGCTACGCCGTCTTACGTTTCGGTAATAACTCAACTATTAAGGAAATGAAACAAGGTATCTTGATGACGGTCGTGTTGCTGCTGGTAGCTGGGCTGTCCGTAGCCCAGCAGCGGGGTGGCCGCGGCTTCGGCAATCCGGAGGAAAATGCGAAGCAAACGGCTGAGCGATTGGAAAAGGAGTTGAAACTCTCGCCTGCGCAGAAGGATTCGGTTTATGCCTACTCGCTCGAGCAAGGCAAGGCCATGCGGCAGGCGTTTGAGCGCGGTGGCGAAGATCGGCAACAGGTGATGGGCAAAATGCGTGAACTGCGCACCCAAACCGACCAGAAAATCCTGGCCGTATTGGACGCCACGCAAAAGAAGGCCTACGAGAAGATTGTGGAGGAGCGGGCCAGCCGCATGCGCCAAGGCGGAGGCCCAAGGGGCGGCAGGGGTTCATAACCGACCGAGCAGAAACGGAAAAGGCGATTCCCATAGACAGAATCGCCTTTTCCGTCTTGCACCTGGTGCCGCTTACGAAATCTTCAGCTTTTTCTGGATATCCTGCACGTATGCCTTGAATTTCTTGTCGGTTTCGATGAGGTCTTCCACCGTTTGGCACGCATAGATCACGGTGGAGTGATCCCGGCCCCCGAAAAAGGCGCCGATGGATTTCAACGAAGTCTTGGTGTGATTCTTGGCCAGGTACATCGAGATTTGCCGGGCCTGCACGATTTCGCGTTTCCGCAGTTTCGATTTGACCATCTCTACGGGCACCTCGAAATAATCACACACCAATTTCTGGATGTAATCCATCGAGATTTCCTTTTGCGTGTTCTTGATGAAATTCTTGAGCATGGATTTCGCCAGGTTGAGGTCGATCTCTTTCTTGTTCAGCGTAGCCTGAGCGAGCAGGGAAACCATGGCGCCCTCCAGTTCGCGTACGCTGTTGTCGATCTGGTTGGCCACGTATTCAATCACGTTGTCTGGCAGTTCGATGCCATCCGAGTACATCTTCTTCTTCAGGATGGCCATGCGGGTTTCCAGGTCGGGTACCTGCATATCGGCCGAAAGTCCCCATTTGAAGCGGCTCAGCAACCGTTCTTCCAGTCCGGCAAGATCTTTCGGCGGCTTGTCGGAGGTGAGGATGATCTGCTTGCTTGATTGATGTAAGTGGTTGAATATGTGGAAGAAAATATCTTGCGTCCGCTCCTTGCCGGCAAAATTGTGCACATCATCCATGATGATGACATCCATGGCCTGGTAAAAGTTGACGAAATCGTTGATCGTATTGTTCTTCAGTGAATCCACGAACTGCTGGCAGAACTTCTCGCACGAGACATAGATGACCAGCTTGTCGGGCAGGTTGCGCTTGATTTCGTTGCCGATGGCCTGCGCCAGGTGTGTTTTGCCCAAGCCCACCCCACCGTAGATCATCAATGGATTGAAGGAGGTGCCCCCGGGTTTGCTGGCTACGGCATACCCGGCAGACCGTGCCAACCGGTTGCACTCGCCTTCGATGAAATTGTCGAAGGTATAATGTTGGTTGAGTTGCGGATCGACTTGCAATTTCTTCAGCCCGGGGATCACGAATGGATTCTTGATGTCCTTGTTCAACGCCACCGGTATCGGGATGGACTGTTTCTTGGCCTCGCCACCGTTGCCACTGGAGGGGATATTCGTGGTGTATGGATTGCTGGTGGATGATTTTTCGACGACGATGTTGTATTCCAGCCGTCCGTTTTCGCCGAGGTGTTTCTTGATGGTTTTACGCAGCAACCCTACGTAGTGCTCTTCCAGCCACTCGTAGAAAAACAGACTTGGCACTTGAATGGTCAAAACGTTTCCCTCTAATCGTACCGCTTTGACGGGTTCAAACCAGGTCTTGTAACTTTGTGCAGGAATGTTGTCCTTGATGACTTGCAGACAACTGTTCCATACACTCGTGCTCGTTTTTTCCATTCGTTATTTCTTAAAAAGTTGATATCCAATAAATGACCGGAAAAATGTTGATAACTTCCCGGAGAAACGAAGATGACAAAAAAAAAGCAGCTAAAAAATAAAAAAAGAAAATATCAAATAGCTTGTTGGCTTTGAGTGGTTTAGGGTTGCTCCCGCAACCATTTGGCGGGGGTGTCCGCCACCCCTAAAAATTCTTAACATTCTAGGCGCGGGGCGACCGCGTCGTGTTAAATCAACGTTATCCCAGCATTAGGTCACTTCTAAAAACTCCGTTTTGTCAATGAAAGCGAGCGAGAAAATCAAGATCAAGGCGGATGGCAAAATATACCGGAATCGTAGCAGCGCTACGGTGAGGACAGATTTTGACAGCCAACGCAGAGATTGTTTTTTGCAGCCGCTTGCAATAGAAAGGGGGTTTTTAGAGGTGACCTTTTTTAATGGTTAGCTTTCTTCATCCGAACGGAAGCGACCAGCCAATTGATGAGCATTACGGCAATGAGGATCAGTAGCCCCATGACTTCGCGCGTTTCCTCGATCCAGGGTTGGTCTGCCTTCATGCTTTTCACGAGATCCCCGGCCGGATGGTGCTGCACCCAATCCAATACGCCGTGCTTGAATACCAGGAAATAGATGACGAACGCGGCATAGACGCCTATCCCGATGGCATAGGCCATCGGGATATAGCGGCCTTTTGCGGCGAGGTAGCATACCCAAGCCCCATAAAGGTAAAGCGGGATCCAGAGTACCGGGTCTTCATCGTTGTATTGCAAGGCCGCACTGCATACGAATAGGACGCAAGCGATGATGTTGAAAACCTTCATGGGGATGGTGATTTATGCTTCTACGATTTCTTCATAACTGCTCAGCGGGGGGCAGGCGCAAATCAACATGCGATCGCCCTGCGAGTCGTTGACGCGCCCCACGGAGGGCCAAAATTTGTGTTCGCGCACAAAGGACAGCGGAAATGCCGCCTGCGCGCGCGTGTAAGGGCGATCCCATACGTCTGCGCTGACCACGTTGATGGTGTGCGGGGCACGCTTCAAGGCGTTGTCTACCGGGTCGGACTGGCCCTGTTCAATGGCTGCGATCTCTTCGCGGATGGCGATGAGCGCATCACAGAAGCGATCCAATTCGGCCTTCGGCTCCGACTCGGTGGGTTCGACCATCAAGGTACCGGCCACCGGAAACGATACGGTAGGCGCGTGGAACCCATAGTCCATCAGCCGTTTGGCGATATCGCTCACTTCCACGCCGACGTTCTTGAACGACCGGCAGTCCAGGATCAGCTCGTGGGCACAACGGCCGTTGGCGCCCGCATACAGTACTGGATAGTGGCGCTCAAGTCGCGCCTTGATGTAGTTGGCGTTCAGGATGGCGTACTTGGTCGCGTTGGTCAGCCCCGCTGCGCCCATCATGGCGATGTACGCATGGGATATCAACAGGATCGATGCCGATCCCCACGGGGCGGCCGACACCGCGCCGATACCCTGCGGCCCCGAGATGGACACCACCTGGTGGTTAGGCAGGAAAGGCACCAGGTGCTCGGCAACGCCGATGGGTCCCATGCCCGGTCCACCGCCGCCGTGCGGGATGCAGAATGTCTTGTGCAGGTTGAGGTGGCACACATCCGCACCGATGAGGCCGGGACTCGTGAGGCCCACCTGGGCATTCATGTTGGCACCGTCCATATACACCTGTCCACCATATTGGTGGATGACGTCACAGATCTCGATGATGGGTTCCTCGAAAACGCCGTGCGTGGATGGATACGTAACCATCAACGCCGACAGGTTATCGGCATGGGCCTCGGCCTTGTTGCGCAGGTCGGCCACATCGATGTTGCCGCGTTCGTCGCAACGCACCACCACCACGTTCATGCCGGCCATGCTGGCCGAGGCGGGGTTGGTGCCGTGGGCCGAAGCCGGGATGAGCACCACGTTGCGATGGCTTTCGCCACGGCTCTCGTGGTAGGCCCGGATCACCATCAACCCGGCGTATTCGCCCTGTGCGCCCGAATTGGGTTGGAAGCTCACCTTGGCGAACCCGGTGATCTCACTCAACCATTCGTCCAGCTCGGCGATGAGCCGCATGTATCCACCGGTTTGGTCTGCCGGGGCAAAGGGATGCAGTCCGCCGAATGCGGGCCACGTGACGGGAACCATCTCGGTCGTTGCGTTCAGCTTCATCGTGCATGATCCCAGCGGGATCATCGAGTGGCACAGGGAAAGGTCTTTGGTCTCCAACGACTTGATGTAACGGAGCATCTCGTGTTCCGCGTGGTGGCTGTTGAATACCGGATGGGTCAGGTAGGCCGAGGTGCGTAGCAACGCGGCGGGCACTGCGGCAGGCGCTGCCTGGGCGAGCGCGTCCAAGTCGACATCGTTGATGGTTTTTCCCTTGAACTTGGCAAAAATCCGGACCAGCGTCACGATATCTTCATAGGTGGTGGTTTCGTCGATGGATATGCCGGCGATGCTACCCGTGTAATGTAGGTTCAATTCGTTGTTGAGCGCTTCGGCACGCAACGGCCCCGCCAGTTCACCCAATTCGACACGCAACGTGTCGAAATACGTTTCATTGTATTGGGAATAGCCCAATTGCCGCAGCGCGCCGTCTAGCAATGCCGCCAGGCCGTGGATGCGCTCGGCGATGGCCAACAGCCCTTTGGGACCATGGTAAGCGGCATAGAATCCGGCCATGATGGCCAACAAGGCCTGCGCCGTGCAGATGTTGGATGAGGCCTTGTCGCGGCGGATGTGCTGCTCGCGCGTCTGCAAGGCCATGCGCAAGGCATAGTTGCCCTCGGTATCGATCGAAACCCCGATGATTCGGCCGGGGATGTTGCGTTTGTATGCATCTTTGGTGGCAAAATAAGCCGCGTGTGGCCCCCCGAATCCCATCGGGATACCGAAGCGTTGCGTGCTGCCCACCACCACGTCGGCTCCCCACTCGCCCGGGGGCGTGAGCAAGGCCAGGCTCAACAGGTCTGCCACGGCACAGACGGAGACCCCGCGTTCGTGGAGGTTTTCCGTAAGCGCGCGGTAGTCTGCCAGCGTGCCGTCTGCCGCCGGGTATTGCACCAATACGCCGAAAAGGTCGTCGGTGGTCGGGATGTCGGCCAGGTCGCCCACCTGCAGGGTGATGCCGTAGGATACGGCGCGTGTGCGCAATACGTCCAGCGTTTGCGCGAAGCTATTTTCGGATACGAAATACGTGCTGGCCGTTTTGTTCTTGCGGAGCCCGTACTGCATGAACATGGCCTCGGCCGCAGCAGTCGCCTCGTCCAACAGCGAGGCGTTGGCGATTTCCATGCCGGTGAGGTCGATCACCATGGTCTGGAAGTTCAATAGGGCCTGCAAACGACCTTGCGCGATTTCCGCTTGGTAGGGGGTATACTGGGTATACCAGCCCGGGTTCTCGAATACATTCCGCTGGATGACGGTCGGTAGCGTCACGTCGTAATATCCTTGGCCGATGTACGATTTGAAGACCTTGTTCTGCTCCGACACCAGCTTGATGTTACGCAGGTAACCGGTCTCGCTGAGCGGGTCGGGCAGGTGCAAAGGAGCCTTCATCCGGATCTGGCCGGGAACGGTCTCGTCGATGAGTTGATCGATGTTTGCGGCACCCACGGTGCTCAGCATGGCGGCGGTTTCATCGGCGCTTGGGCCGATATGCCGCTCTTCGAATTTTTCTTGGAAATGTATCTTACTCATGGGGTCTTTTCACTACCCGGGTGCATCCATGGTGCGCGTCAGCAAGCGGTAGCTTTCTGCGCGCAAAGATACGGATTGCCCATGGAAATAAAAAGAGCCGCAACGGGGCGGCTCTCTTTTCAATATCCATGCTTGGCGTTACGCCAGTATCCGTACCGGTTCTTCCAGCAGCGACTTGAGCGTCTGCAGGAATGCGGCGCCCGTGGCGCCGTCAACGGCTCGGTGGTCGCAGCTCAACGTGAGTTTCATGATGTTTCCGGGTACCACGGCGCCGTCTTTGACCACGGGTACCTGCTGGATGCCGCCTACCGCGAGGATGCAGGCATCCGGCGGGTTGATGATGGCCGTGAACTGGTCGATGCCGAACATGCCGAGGTTAGACACCGTAAAGGTGGAGCCTTCCCAATCGGCCGGTTGCAGCTTCTTGTTCTTGGCGCGTTGCGCGAAATCCTTCACCTCCGCAGAGATATGCGAAAGGCTCTTGCCATCGGCGAAACGCACCACCGGAACCAGCAGCCCATCCTCGACGGCCACGGCCACGCCCACATTGACGTGTTCGTTATAGCGGATCTTGTCGCCCAACCAAGACGAGTTCACGGCGGGGTGTTGTTTCAACGCCACGGCTGCTGCCTTGATGACCAAGTCGTTGTAGGAAACCTTGACGGGGGCCACTTCGTTGATCTTGGTCCGGGCCGCGATCGCGCTGTCCATGTCCACTTGGATCGTCAGGTAGAAATGCGGTGCGGTGAACAGGCTTTCCGATAGCCGTCTGGCGATCGTCTTGCGCATTTGGTTGACGGGCTTTTCGGTATAGCGTTCTTCGCCCACGTATTGCGGGATGCTGATGGTCGTCGCCTTGGCTTCGGCAGGTGCCGCGGCAGGCTGCGCCGCAGCGGCGGGCTTTTCCGCTTTGGCGGCGGGCGTGAAGGATTCCACGTCCTTCTTGATGATGCGTCCGCTATCGCCGGAACCCTTGACATCGCCGAGGCTGATGCCTTTGTCCTTGGCGATCTTGCGCGCCAGGGGCGAGGCCTTCACCCGGGCGTCGTCGGTCGACTCCGCGGCGGGGGCGTCTGGCTTGGCGGATGGTGCCGAATCGTCGGCTGCTTCCGTTTTAGCGTCGCCAGTCGCCGATCCTTGTGATTTCTTGCTTTTTCCGGAAGTGGATTGCTTCAATAACGGCGCCACGTCTGTCCCCTCCTTGCCGACGATCGCGATGATGTCGTTCACTTTGGCCGCTTGGCCTTTCTCTACGCCTATATAGAGTAGTGTGCCGTCTGCATACGCGGTCACTTCCATCGTGGCTTTGTCGGTCTCCACGTCGGCGATGGCATCGTCGCTCTTGATGGCGTCGCCCACCTTGAAGTGCCATTCGGCGATGACGCCCTCGGTCATCGTATCGCTCAGCAGCGGCATGGTGATCACCGTGGCGCCCAATGACTCGGCGGTTACGGCTTCGCCGTCCTCCGCATCTTCGTCTCCGCTTTCATCACCCGCTTCGCTTTCCGCGGCCTCTTCCGTTTCGTCGGCCTTCGATTCCTTTTTCGCAGGTTTGCTATCGCTTTCTGCTTTCTTCGCGCCGCCGCCGTCACCTTCCCCGTCCAGCAACGCTTGGTAATCTTCCCCTTCTTCGCCCAAGACCGCGATCACGGCGTCTACCGGTACGGCCTCACCTTCTTTGGGGCCGATATACAACAGCGTCCCTTCTTGGTAAGATTCGAAATCCATGGTGGCTTTATCGGTTTCCACCTCCGCTATCAAATCGCCGGAACTGACTTTATCGCCTACTTTCTTGTGCCACTTCGCGATGACCCCTTCGGTCATGGTGTCACTCATCTTGGGCATTTTTACTACTTCAGCCATCTTATCTTGCGGTTAATCCTCGTATTTTACGTTCGTCTGCTTTAACTGTTGTGGCCTCAATCGGTGATGTACGGGTAGTCGGCTTGGACGTAGACATCCTTGTAGAGCTCTTCCACCTCGGGATAGGGCGATTCTTCCGCGAACTTCACGCATTCATCGATCGTTTTCTTCACGTCGGCATCCACCTTGGCGAACCATTCCTCATCTGCGTACTTCTTGTCCACGATGGCGGCTTTGGTGGTGATCAGCGGGTCGCGGCCCTTGTATTCCTCCAACTCTTCCTTGGTCCGGTATTTCGCCGGGTCGGACATCGAGTGGCCTTTGTAACGGTAGGTGCGCATCTCGAGGAATGTCGGGCCTTCGCCGCTGCGGGCGCGTTGCACCGCCTCGTCCATGGCGTTGTGCACGGCCACCACGTCCATGCCGTCGACGGGTGCGCTAGGCATGTCGAAGCCGAGCCCCATCTTGTAGATGTCGAGCATGTTGGTGGTGCGGGCTACCGAGGTACCCATGGCGTAGCCGTTGTTCTCGCATACGAAAATGACGGGCAGTTTCCACAGCATGGCCATGTTCAGGGCTTCATTGAATGCCCCTTGCCGTACCGCGCCATCGCCCATGTAGCATACGCATACGTTGTCGGTACCGTTGTATTTTTCCGCGAATGCGATGCCGGCACCCAGCGGGATCTGTCCGCCCACGATGCCGTGGCCACCCATGAATTTATGTTCTTTGCTGAAGAAGTGCATCGATCCGCCCTTTCCCTTGGAGCACCCCGTGGCCTTGCCGTACAGCTCGGCCATGGCGGCATTGGCCGATATGCCCTTGGCAATGGCGTGTGCGTGGTCGCGGTAGGCCGTCAGCATCGAATCTTCCGGCCGCAATACGGACATCGCGCCCGCTACCACGGCTTCCTGGCCGATGTACAGGTGGCAAAACCCCCTGATTTTCTGCTGTCCGTAGAGCTGTCCGGCCTTCTCTTCAAATTTGCGCATGAGCAGTATGGACTTGTACCACTCCAAATAGGTCTCTTTCGTTATCGGTGTCGAACTCATTTCAACGTTTTATGCTATCCAATTTTTCGGAAGGCAAACTTAGGCAAAAATGTTGTGATATCCAATCCGGTGCGTCGTTAAGTGTTTGATTATCGCGTCGGGTACTTGGTAATCGTTACAAAATGTAGTAACTTTAATCGATTTTTGAGTTGACCACCACGAATGAAGAATCGCAAACACACGCCACGCACGCGCGCCGCGGCATTCGCCGTTGCGGTGCTGTTCCTTTTTTCTGCGTTCGTTGCGGTCAGGGATGACCTGTTCCTCATCAGCAAGAACCTGGATATCTTCGCCGCGGTATACCGGCAGATCAGCGTCAATTACGTGGATGAGACGGATCCGGAAGCGTTGGTCAAGACGGCGGTTGACGCCATGTTAAACGACCTCGATCCCTATACCGAATACGTGCAGGAGTCGGACGTGGCCGACTACAAGTTGAAATACGTCGACACGAAATACGCGGGCATCGGGGCGGCTATTTTCGTGCGCGATGGCCGCATCTACCTCTCGGAGCTGTATGCCGGGCAACCGGCAGACCTCGCCGGGCTGCGGGTGGGCGACGAGTTGGTACGCGTCGATGGTACGCCCGTGCGGCACAAGGCCGCCGCGCAGGTGAGCCAGCTCCTGCGTGGCGCCGAGCGCAGCGACGTCAGGCTTGAGGTGAGGCGGCCCGGAGAAGACGAGGCGAACACGCTGACGATAACCCGGAAGGTGATCCGCCAACCCAATGTGAGCCACGTGGCCTGGCTGGACAACGGCGTGGGGTACATCAGGCTCGACAAATTCCTGGAGCGTTCTTCGCAGGAAGTGGAGGAAGCCGTACGCGGTTTCCAGAAAGCGGAAGGATTCAACGGGCTCATCGTCGATTTGCGCAACAACGGAGGCGGCATCCTGCAGGAAGCCGTCAAGATCGTCAACCTATTCGTTCCGCCGGGCGAGGCGGTGGTAAGCCAAAAGGGCAAGAACGCGGCAAAAGCCAATAGCTATCGCACCCTGGCGCAGCCCCTGGCACCAGACGTGCCGCTTGCCATCCTGATCAATGGACATTCCGCTTCGGCGGCCGAGATCGTGGCCGGGGCGCTGCAGGACCTGGATCGAGCCGTGATCGTCGGCGAGCGGAGTTTTGGCAAGGGGCTGGTGCAACAGACGTTCACCCTGCCGTACAATAACCTGGTGAAGGTAACGGTGGCGAAGTATTACACCCCATCGGGCCGATGCATACAGGCGATGGATTACGTGCACAAGGATAGCAACGGGCATCACCTCAAGGTGTCGGACTCGTTGATCCATGCCTTCCACACCAAGGGTGGGCGCATCGTCTATGACGGTAGCGGCATCTATCCGGACGTGGTGGTCGAGCGGCCGCCGTACAGCCCCATCACGCAGACCCTCCGGAGCCGGTTCCTCCTATTCGATTATGCCACGGCCTTCAGGCAGCGGAACAGCCAGGTTGCCAGCCCGGACAAATTCGCGCTCAGCGAATCGCAGTATACCGAGTTCATCCGGTTCCTGGAGGGCAAGGATTACGATTATTCCACGCAGACCGAAGCCGCCCTCCAGCAGCTGAAAGCCTTGGTCGAGGCCGAACAGAAGCCCGCCGAGATCCGTGACGAATTGGATGCGTTGGCGCGCAAGGTGCACCAAAGCAAGCAGCATGACCTGCTGCATCACCGACAGGAAATCAAGGACGTGTTGGGCGCGGAGTTGGTGTCGCGCTACCATTATGCCCGCGGGCGGATCGCGTATTCGCTCAAGCGCGATCAGCAGGTGGCCCGGGCGCAGGCCCTGTTGGCCGCCCCCGATGCGACGTATTACAGCATCTTGGCAGGCGAAGGCGAATACAGGACCATTGGGCGTCCCGAGACATTTTTGGCTGTCACCGAATAACGGGCACCGCCGGAAACCGTAAAAAATTGCTACCTTTACCCTACCAAATCGGAAGGGTCTTGATTAAACAGGAAGTTGTCGACAAAATACTGGATGCCGCTCGGATCGAAGAGGTGGTGGGCGATTTCGTCGACCTCAAGAAACGCGGCACGTCGCTCATCGGCTTGTGCCCGTTCCACAACGAGAAGACGCCTTCCTTCAACGTGTCGGTGAGCAAGGGCATCTACAAATGCTTCGGCTGCGGCGCAGGGGGCGACTCGGTGCGTTTCGTCATGGAGCATGAGAAATACGCCTACCCCGAGGCGCTCAGGTACCTGGCCCAGAAATACCACATCGAGGTGGAGGAAACCGAGCGCAGCCCCGAGCAACTTGCCGCGCAGGACAAGCGCGAAAGCCTGTTCATCGTGACCAATTGGGCCGGCAAGTTCTTCAAGGAGACCCTTTGGGATACCGAAGATGGCCGTGCCATCGGCCTCAACTATTTCAAGGAGCGCGGTTACCGCGAAGACATCATCCAGAAATTCGAGCTGGGGTACTCGCCCGAGGGCTGGACGGCGCTCCATGACCGGGCCAAGGCCGATGGGCACCGCGACGAATTCCTGGAAGCCACGGGGCTCATCATCCGCAAGGACGACGGCGGCGTATACGATCGTTTCCGCGGGCGCGTCATGTTCCCCATCCACAACCTGACGGGGCGGATACTGGGCTTCGGCGGCCGCACCCTGAAGACCGACAAGAAAACCCCGAAATACGTCAACTCGCCCGAAAGCGAGGTGTACCACAAGTCGGACGTGCTGTATGGGCTGTACTTTGCCAAGAAACCGATCCTTGACGCCGACAATTGCTACCTCGTGGAAGGCTATGCCGACGTGCTGTCCATGCACCAGGCCGGCGTGGAGAACGTCGTGGCCTCCTCGGGCACGTCGCTCACGGGGGGGCAGATCCGCCTCATCGCCCGCTACACCAAAAACGTGACCATCCTGTACGATGGCGACGAAGCGGGCATCAAGGCCTCGCTGCGCGGCACGGACATGCTGTTGGAAGAAGGGCTCAACGTGAAGGTGCTGCTCTTTCCCGACGGCAACGACCCCGACTCGTATGTGCAGCGGTTCGGCTCCACGGCATTCAAGGAATACATCGCCAAGCACCAGCAGGATTTCATCTTTTTCAAGACCCACGTCTTGCTGCGCGATGCGGGCAACGACCCCATCAAGCGTGCAGGCGTGATCCGCGAAGTGGTGGAAAGCATCGCCCTGATCCCGGATGAGATCAAGGTGTCGGTGTTCATCCGCGAATGCAGCGCGTTGCTGGACATCCACGAGCGGGCGCTGATCACCGAACTGAACAAGATCCGGGTAGAGCGGCAGCGCAAGCCCGGCAAACACCATGCCCAGCAGCAGGTTCCGCAGCAGCAGCCCCGGGGCCAGCAACGCGCCGCGTATCCGCCGGACATGCCGCCCCCGGATTTCCTGCTCGACGATAACTACGTACCCCCGGCCGAGCCGGAAACCGTCCAGGAATCGCCGGATATCCTGCAGGAGCGCGAGGTGGTGCGCATCCTGCTCAACTACGGCGACGTCACCGCCGAATGGGAATCCGCGCAAGGCATCCCGATCGCGCCGTTCCTGCTCAATAGCTTGGATGACATCACCTTTGACGACCCGGTCTGCCTGGCCATCATCCAGGTGTATCGTGAATACATGGCGCGCATGGAGCTGCCCAGCGAACGATTTTTCGTGGGCCACGCCGATCGCAAGATCGCGGACCTGGCCATTTCGTTGCTGGCCACCAAGTATGCACTGAGCCCCAACTGGAACGACGACAAGCGCAAGATCTATGTGTCGCACGAACGCGAGAAGTTGAAGGATCTGGTGCACAACGCGATCTACCGGGTCAAGAAGTGGAAGATCAAGCGGAAGATGGTCGAAACCCAGCGCGAGTTGGAAACCGAATCGGACGAAGCGAACATCATGGCGCTGTTGGATCGATACCAGAAATACAAGGAGGCCGAAAAGGCCGTCAGCGAGAAATTGGGAACCATTGTCGTGAAGTGATATGATGCCGATACACCTGCAGCGAGGGCACGATGGCGAGGCGGCAGCCTTGCGGTACCTGCAGGGCGAGGGCTACCGCATCCTGTTGCGGAATTGGCGGCACAAGAACCTGGAAGTGGACATCATCGCCGAAGACGGCGGCATCCTCGCGTTCATCGAGGTGAAGACGCGCACGGGTACCGATTACGGCCTGCCCTACGAGTTCGTGGACGCCGCCAAGCAAGCCAAGTTGGTGCGGGCCGCCAACCACTACATCGCCGCCCACCGGTATGGGGGCGAGATCCGGTTTGACGTGGTGTCGATGCTTTACGAGGGCCGATCGGGTACGTATGCCATCGAATTGATCAAGGATGCGTTCTGGCCAGACTGAGTTTGTGAGGCCGAAAAAATTGATAAGTTTGTAACCATGAATAGAATTTTACCTTACGGCGTGTTGGTGCTTTTCGTTTTCATCGCGTCATGCAATACGCAGAAGAAATCGTCCAAATTCCGCTTTGCGACGCCCGAAGCCGGTACCGTCGTGAATGTCGGGCAATCCGTGCCCTTGCAGGTGGCCATCCCGGCCGACTTTTCGCCATTCGATTCGGTGGTGTACGCGCTCGATGGGCAAACCGTTGCGCGCAAGACCGACACGACGCCCGTTACGCTCGATACCGAGCAGGTCCGCTTCGGCAGCCGCACCCTCAGCGCCAAGCTGTACCGCGGCCAGGAGGAGCAGGTGGCCTACAGCAACATCGTGGTCGTGCCACCGCCGCCCACGCGGTATGGCTTCAAGGTCATCAACAGCTATCCGCACGATACCAAGGCCTACACGCAGGGGTTGGAGTTCGATGCGCAAGGCACGTTGTATGAAAGCACGGGTTATGAAAGCACCGGCCAGAACGGCAAATCGTCGCTCCGCAAGGTCAACCTCCAGACCGGCGAGGTGTTACAGCGCATCGAGCTTGATGAACAATATTTCGGCGAGGGCCTCACGATCGTGGGCGACAAGATCATCCAATTGACGTGGCGCAGCAAGGTCGGCTTCGTGTACAACAAGAATACCTTTGCCCGCATCGGCCAATTCGATTACGGGCAGAGTCCGGAAGGGTGGGGACTGTGCTACGACGGCGAGCGGCTCATCAAATCGGACGGTACCAGCAAGCTGTATTTCCTGAACAAGGATACCTATGCCGAGGAAGGGTTCGTGGAGGTGTATAACGACAAGGGGCCCATGGATAGCCTGAACGAGCTGGAGTACATCGATGGCAAGGTCTATGCCAACGTCTACACCAAAGACATCATCGTCATCATCGATCCGCAGACCGGTGCCGTCGAGGGCGAGATCAACCTGATCGGTATCCATCCGGACAAAGCCGACCACAACAACGAACTCAACGGCATTGCCTACGATCGCCGCAACGATCGCCTGTTCATCACCGGCAAGCTCTGGAGCAAGCTCTATGAGATCGAGCTGGTGCCCAGGTAGCCCCGTGGCATGTTAGGCCGCCTCAAATACCTGTTCAGGTACCGGGAGCCGCTGGTAGACCGGGTCATGCTCTATGGCAGCTTGGCCTGCGCGCTGGCTACCCTGTTCCATATCGGTTACAACACCAACCCGGTTGCCGAGCGCTATTTCGAGCGCGCCATCCCGTGGATATTCTATGGCCTGTTCTTGCTCAGCCTGGTGCGCACGGCGTTGTCGGCGCTCGCCCGGCAGCGGGTCACGGTGTCGCATTACGGGGGCATCGCGCTGGTGGTCTATTTCGCCCTGGTGGGCATCGGGCGCAGCACCGGCAACGATTGGCTGAACTTCCTCCGCCAGCCTGAATGGTTCTATTTGGGCATCTTCGCGGTTTTCCTCACGGAGCTCTCCAAGAGCAGCCTGTTCTTCGACAACTTCTACTTCAACCCCACCATCCTGTTCGTCATCAGTTTCCTGTTCCTCATCCTGATCGGCACGTTGCTGCTCATGCTCCCCAAGGCCAGCGCCCAGCATCCGCTCCCGTTCATCGACGCGCTGTTCATGGCCACCAGCGCCGTGTGCATCACCGGGCTCACCACCATCAACGTGGCCACGGCGTTTTCGCCGTTCGGCCATACCGTGCTGCTGATCCTCATCCAGTTGGGTGGATTGGGCATCATGACGTTCACCGGATTCTTCGGCTACTTCTTCAGCGGTGGGTTCTCGTACAAGAACCAGCTGATGTATGGCGAATTCCTGGGCCAGAACAAGGTCGCCTCGGTCATCAACACGCTGCTGAAGATCATTTTCGTCACGCTCTTTTTCGAGGCCCTGGGGGCCGCGCTGATCTATTCCAGCACGTCGGCCACCGATTTCGCCACGCCGGGCGACCGGCTGTTCTTTGCCGTGTTCCACGCCGTATCGGCCTTCTGCAACGCCGGGTTCTCTACGGTGGATGGCGGCTTCAGCCAAGCGGCCTTCCGCTTCAACTACGGCATGCTGCTGGTGGTTTCGCTGCTGTTCGTGTTGGGCGGGCTGGGCTTCGGCATCGTGTTCAATGTCTATACCTACCTCAAGCGCTGGGTGGTCAACTTTTTTATGCGCCTGTTCCGCGGCAAGCCCTACGTGTACCGGGCGTGGGTCATCAGCTTCAACACGCGGCTCATCGTTTGGGTCACGCTGCTGCTCACCCTGTTCGCCACGGTGGCTACCTTCATCCTGGAGTACCACCATACGCTGGCCGAACACCAGACGCTGTGGGGCAAGTGGGTGGCTGCCTTTTTCACGGGCAACAGCGCGCGTACCGCGGGCTTCAGCCTGTCGGATGTGGGCGGGTTGTCGTTGCCCATGCTGGCGTTGGCCACCTTCCTGATGTGGGTGGGCGCCTCGCCCGGGTCGACCGGCGGCGGCATCAAGACCACCACGTTTGCCGTGGCGCTGCTCAATATCTTCAGCCTGGCCCGGGGCAAGGACAGCCTGGAAATCTTCGGGCGCAAGATTTCTTCGGATTCCACCAGCAAGGCGTTCGCCATCGTCATCCTGTCTTTCCTGGCCGTCGGGTTCACGGTGTTCGCATTGTCCATCACCGATGGGCGGTTGGGCCTGTTGCCCATCGCGTTCGAGAGTTTCTCGGCCTACGCCACGTGCGGCCTCAGCCTGGGCATCACCGCGCAGCTCAGCGCCGCCGGCAAGGCCGTCCTCATCGGCAGCATGTTCGTGGGCCGGGTGGGGATGCTCACGCTGCTGGTGGCGCTGGTCAAGGACATGAAGAATCGGAGTTATGAGTATCCACAGGAAAAAGTATTGTTTTAACCGGAGGTAACATGAAGTTCATCGTATTGGGATTGGGAAATTTCGGCCGGGCGTTGGCCATCCGCCTCACCGAACTCGGCCACGAAGTCATCGGGGCCGACAACCGGATGGCCAAGGTGGAGGAACTCAAGGAAAAGATCACGCACACCGTGCGGATGGACACCACCGATGTCGACGCCATGAGCGCATTGCCGCTCAAGGATGCCGATGCGGCCATCGTGGCCATCGGCGAGGACGAAGGCGCCTCGCTGCTCACCACGGCATTGCTCAAGCAATTGCGCGTGAAGCGCATCATCGGGCGCGTCGTGTCCGATCTGCAGAAGACCGTCCTGGAGGCCATGGCCATCGACGAATACATCATGCCCGAGGAGGAATCGGCCGCGCGCCTGGCCATGCGGCTGGACAACAGCGATATCGTCGATTCGTTCAAGATATCCGACAAATACAGCATCATCGAAACCAAGGTGCCCGCCAAATACGTGGGGATGACGCTCAAGGAGGCCAACCTCACCAATCGGTTCCGGGTCATCGTGCTCACCACGATCAAGTCTGACAAGGAGGTCACCGGCATCGCGCAGTCGGATACGCTGCTGGCCGAAGGCGATATCCTGGTGCTGTTCGGCGACCTGCGCGACATCAACCGGCTTATCCAGAAGGGGGAGTGAGGCAGCGAAATGGACTGACATGGACAATCATCTCAAGGGTATATTGATGGCCTTGTTGGCGGCTACGCTATGGGGCGTTTCGGGTACGTGCGGCCAGTTCCTGTTCCAGCAGCGCGACGTGAGCGTGGAGTGGTTGATGGCCGTGCGCATGCTCGGTGCCGGCGTGCCGCTGGTGTTGATGGCGATGGCCCGGGGCGACGGTCACGTATGGGCGATCTGGCGGAATCGGCGCGATCGCAATCGGCTGCTCGTTTTCGGCATCGCCGGCATGCTTTCCGTGCAGTACACCTACTTCGCGGCCATCAAGCATTCCAATGCCGCCACGGCGACCATCATCCAGTTCTCCGCCCCGGTCCTCATTGCCCTGTACTTGGCGTTCCGTTACGGCAAGCGGCTCAATCGACTGGAATACCTGGCCATTGTCTTCGCGATCGTCGGGATGTTCCTGCTGGTTACCCACGGCGACTTCCGTTCCTTGAACATCTCGCCGCTGGCCTTCGGGTTGGGCATGGCCTCGGCCGTCAGCTTGGCCTTGTATACGCTTATGCCCGGTCGATTGCTCGTGAATTACAACGCGCTGAGCGTAATCGGATGGGGATTGTTGATCGGTGGGGTGGCCATATCGGTCGTACGGCAGCCCTGGCATGTCGACGGCATCTGGGACGGCTATACGTATGCCGGGACGCTATTCATCGTAGTGTTCGGCACGTTGATCCCCTTTTATCTGTACCTCAAGGCCGTGCAGGTTATCGGCGGGCAGAAGGCGAGCTTGCTCACCTCGGCCGAACCGCTTTCGGCCACGCTGCTCAGCGTCCTTTGGCTGGGCATCTCGTTCCATGCCATGGATTGGCTGGGTGCCGCACTCATCGTCGCGACGGTGTTCCTGCTGTCGATCGGGAAGGAGGCGAAGCGGCCGTAGGTTACCTTCACCGATAGAACGCCGGGTGTTCGCGACCCTCGATCGCGAGCAGCGGCGGTCGGGTCGAGCCGTGGTTTTTCGTGCGCTCGATGACGCTGTCGAGGGTCAGGTATCCGAGTTTCGCCAGGATGGCTTCGTAGTATCGCTGATAGGGCAGCTTCCTGCCGCTGTAGCCGGCTCGCTGCGGGTAATTGATGTCTTCCTGCAGCGTGATCCAGAAGATGAACTCCTTGACATTCCGCGGCAACGTATTGTCCTGGCAAGCCAGGCCGTTGGTGTAGAGGCTCGCGAGCGCCGCGATGAACCGATCGGCATTTTCCGGATTGGTTTTCCGATGCAGCCAACGCACCACCCGCTCGTGGCTGATGGCCTCCCCATCGATCGATAGCCGGTAATCGCCAGGGGTGGGTTTGTAGCCGGGGTAGTCGATGCGCAATTCACCCACCGTAAAGAAGCCTGTTGGCAAGCCCTTTCCCTTCAGCGCCTCGCACAGGCCGATCATGTATCCAATGCCTTCCTCGTATGTCATTTCCATACTCGCTAACAAATATATTGATTGTCCATGTACACTGCAAGCGGCAGGTTGTGCGGTCAGCGGCAAATCCCTATCTTCGCGCCATGAGAAGAACGATATGCTTTCCCTTGCTTGCCGCGCTTTGCTTCGTGGTCCTTTCGTGCGCGAAAACAGACGATGACGGACCCACCGACGGGTTGGCCGGTACGCGCTGGCAGGTGACGTTGACGGATGAGAATCCGGCGAGCAACCCGACGAGCATGGGCGGTTCCGTGGAGGTATTGTACCATCCTTGGCTGGAATGCGACAAGGACGATACCTTCACCTTCGAGGACGGCCGGTTGTCCATCGACCAAGGGGCGAACGTTTGCGAAGGCGGGGGGAACCTGATCGCGACGCTCGCCGGGCAACCCTTCACCTATGACAAGGAGGCCAAGCGACTGACCGTCGGTGCCGGTGAATCAAGCGTGTCGCTGGAGGTCTACGAACTGAACGGTTCGCGGTTGAAGGTCGGCGTACCGATAGCGTCGGGCACCGGGTACAATTACCTGGTATTCCTTTTCAAAAAGAAATAGCATTACTGCGGGTTAGTCCGCCGCTTCCGTTACCGTCGTAACCGTTACGGCGGTAACAAAGGTAATGCATGGATGCCTACTGACGTTCACGGCTTGTCCGCCGCCATGCCCGTATGGCCCAGCGTTTCGGGATAGGGGACGGTGGCCGTGGCCTTGTCGACGAATCGAACGGCCGTGCTGCCGGGTTCGGGGTCGAGTTTATCGAGGAGGTGGAGGAACTTGCCTTGGCTCAGCGTGGCGGTGATACGGCCCAGCTCGGTCTGTTCGTCGGGGGTGAGCGTTCGGGAAGCGGTGCCGCGGTTCAGTTTGTGGAAGGCGTCCTTGACCGTGCGGGGCTTCTTGAAATAGCCAGCATCGATGAGCGCGTACAGCTGCTTGGACCGGCCGGGTTTCCCGGCTTGTTTGGCTTCGGCTTTCTGGCGGGCCATTTCCTCGGCGGCGGATTCGGTTGCTTTTCGCAGCCGGGCGATGGCTTTCCGCGAGGCGCTCGGCAGGTCCTGCGAATCGGGCAGCGGGAATTCCGGATTGCTCATCTCGTAGAATTCGACCCCGAAGAACGCGGCGTACTTCTCGAGGTTGTCCAGTCCCATGCTCACCTCGCCGCGCTCGGCTTCGGAGATGTACGTCGCCCCTGTATCCATCAGCGCCGCGAATTCCTTCTGCGAAAGCCCGATCGACTCCCGGTACTTTTTCAGCTGTTTCCCGAACAGGGCTTTTGCACGTTCTTTAATTCGTCTGGCCAAACTACGCGACGGTTAAAAAATTAAATGCATTTATTTGTGATTATAATTTTGTTTGCTACCTTTGTCCCATAACATGACGAAGCGGCCCAAAGGCCGCGTACGTTGGGCTATGAGGCGCAAGCTGAAGCATATAACCATAAACGCACAAACAACAAGGTGGCGTAGGAGATGATCATCCCCTGTACCGTTCATTTTCCAAGGGGTAAAGGTGGAAAAAATTTCTGACAATATCGACGTTGGCGCGGTTTTGCTTGGCTTGTCGGCGGTGGTCGGCGCGTCACGTGTCGTTTATCCGGCGGTGCGGATCCATCAATGGGTTTGGATTCGTGTTGGCCGGAACTGGAAAAGGTACGGGAGTCACGCTCCCGTACCTTTCTGGCAGGCTTGTTGGCTGGCCCCTGGGCCGGCCTAGCGGGCGAAGATGGACTCCGGCGTCGTCCAATCGCTTTCGCCCTGCGCGTTGCGGGCCCGTACGCGCACGAAGTACTTCGTGCCCGGCGTTACCGGCGCGAGGATGTTCGTGTTGCCGCGCGAGGTAGTCTGTACGCCCAGGGGCCATTCGATGCCGCCCATGCCGTCCACTTGGTCGCTGTATTGGTATTCATACAGCCAGGCACCCGGTGCCGGATCGAAATCGAGCCGGATCTGTCCGCTTTGCAGGTGGTCACGCAACCGGATCCGCAACGGCATGGCCGGTGGCTGCGCCGGTGTCGGCAGGGCCACGACCGGGAAGCCGCTGCTCAGGATCAACGACAGCGACCCATCGGCCACCGTGTTCACGTAGAAGGCCAGCCGTTTGAGCAGCCCGACGAGCACCTCGCGGCTGTCGTTCTTCAGGCTCATGTCCAGCGGGCTGCCCTTGCGCTGCGCCGCCTGCAGCTTGGCGCGGTAATCGTCCAGCGCGTCCTGCACGTCCTCGAGCGTCGGCTCCGGCGTCGGGAAGTTCGCGTTGCCATCCATCGCATCGTGCACCGTGCCGCCGAGCGATAGCAGGTCATTGTCCTTGATGTGTTTAAAGCCACTCCTGGCTGTTCTTTTTCTCATTCGCTGAAAAAATTTGGTTATCTATTTCTGTTAATTGATTCCGGGTAATTGCGCCACCCGCCAGACCAATGGCCAGATGATCGGCCACAGCAACGGCCATAGCCACCACAGCCACCACGGGCAGCGGCGGGGCCGCCGCAGGGCGATGGCCCGTTCGTGCAGGTAGTCCACGTAATCCATCCGGTCTCCGGGGTGCAGCCGGAGCACCCTGGCCCCGGTCCTGCGCATTGTCGCTGTTCGCATCGTTCGTTGTAAATTCATGGTAACAAACATAAGGGCATCGCTGGCGCATCGCAATTTTCGGGACGCGTTGGCACGCATCGGTACGCAACGGCACGCTTCCGGAGGATTTTGCCTGTCCGGCGACGGGTTCCCGCTGGCTGGCGACGGGCCACTGCGGGCCGGTCGCGGCTGCGCCGCGCACGGGTGGCGGGGTATTCTCGGCCGGGGATGGGTGGCTTGCGGGCAGGGATTGACTGATGCTGGTGCACGGTCGAGACCTGTGCCATGGAGCTGGGAGGGCACGCGTTGCAAACGCGCGCCAGCGTGTGAAGGGATAGGGATTGCCGTTGCGATGCCGGGCGTCGGTAACAAGGGATTTGTCGTTGCGGTCTGCTGAGGCAAGGAAAGTGGATGGGTAGGGGCGAGGGTCTGGTTGTTTAAGGTATGGCCGTGGTCGACGCCGGCTAGTCGTCATGCAGGTGGGACGCATGCTTGTCCCCCGCTGGAGGGGGGCGCGATGGGGAAGCGCGAAGGGAGGGGGAGGTCCTTGCCATAAAACCTCCCCCTGAAGTCCTTAGGCCGCGCCCTTCATCTCCTCCAGCGGTTTCAGGTGCCGGTAGTGGCGGTGGCTGTCCTTGTGCCGGTGCAGCAGTTCGCACACCTCCTCGCGGCGGTAGTACTCGCGCGTGCCGATGCGCAGCACGGGCTGCAGCAACCGGCCCTTTACCTGTCGGTAGAAGGTGGTCCGGCTGATGCCCAGCTGCTCGATGATCCAGCGCAGGTCCACGTGTTCGGGCAGCGGTGTTTCGTTTGGTACGAGCCCGGGGAAGGCCCAGTACAGCAAACCGATCAGTTCCCTGACGGCGCGCGTCAGTTCATCCAAGTGTGTCGTCTTTTGTTCCATAAAAAGATTGTATGAAATGGGTTAACAATGAACCAAAGGTGCGGCTTCCCATCCGGTATTCCGTGTGGCAACGGTCACATTTTCTTGGGTTTCCGTTTTTTCGCGTACGCATCCATCACCTGCCGCTTGTGCCTGGCCACCGTCTCGCGCGCCATGCCGCCGAGGTAATCGCCGATGACCTGGTCGCTGAGCGTGCGGAAGCAGTCGGGCCACTTCTCCATCAGCCACAGCAGTTGCTCGAAGGCGTTGTTGCGCACGGCGATCTCGGCCCGGTCGCGCAAGCGGCGTTTTTCCAGGCGGTCTCGCCAGCGGTTGGTCAGCTCGGCGCCCTGCGGGAACCTGCGGAGCGCCTTTGCGTAGTGCTTCAGGTCGAGCGAAAGGAGCGTGGCATCGGTTGACAGTTCGATGCGCACCGGGCTGGGCCAGTCCGCGAAGGTGCCCGGTGGGAGGATGAAGTCGCCCGCCCGCAGGATGTACTGCGCGGTCTTGACCCACAGCCCGTCGACCAGTACGTAGATGAAGTAGATGGCGCACCCCTTGGCGATGAAATACACGCGGGTGGGCTGTTCGTCGCGTTCCAGCACGATGCAACGCTTGCGGAGCCGCTGCTCGCCCAGCCGCCGGTCAACGTAGCGGCCGAAGCGCGGGTCGAGGCATTCGCCGGCATGCAGCAGGTCCTGGAGCGCGTCGTGGAAAGCGTTGAGGTTTTCTGGTTCCGGCAGTTCCAGCCGGACGTCCTTGGCATAGAAAGGTTTCATAACGGGTTTCTTTCATAAGTGATACAATGGGTCAGCGTGTCGTATAGGGATAGATACGGGAAAACCGGGGAAATCTTAGCGGGAAATGTGAAAAAGGTGTTTGGCTATCGGCGGCGCAGGCCCATGCGCGTAGCGCGCTGATGGGATTTCTAGCATGCGCTTTGCGCGACCAGTATCAGCACTTGGTGTCATGTCGAATAAAATGAGACATCTGTAAACTGTGTGGGAAGCCATGCTGGAAAACGTTGGCGTACAGGTGCCTCGTTGCACTTCCCGAGACTACGCTCAGGACGCGCGGCATGACACAATGAGAGTAAGCGCTCCGCGCGGCATGACACGCTGATTGGGCTTCTAGCATGCGCTTTGCGCGACCAGTATCACCACTTGATGTCATGTCGAATAAAATGAGACATCTGTAAACTATGTAGGAAGCCATGCTGGAAAACATTGGCGTAAAGATACCTCGTTGCACTCGGCATGACACAATGAGGAGATGACAGTAAGCGCTCCGCGCGACCGATGACACCACTTGTTGTTGTCCTGGTGTTAGGACTGCGAAGCAGGCACTAGGGCAGAGGTGGCGCTTGCCGTTAAAGCGTGTCATTGAGGAAATCCCACCGCGGGTTTAGGGTGTTGATGAGGTCTTCCTTTTTCTTTCTTGACCAACCCTTGATTTCCTTCTCCCGATCTATAGCATCTTCGACGTAATCGAATCGCTCCCAATGAACGAGGAAGTAAGCATTGTATTTACCCGTGAAGTGTCTTTTCGCGGTTTTCGCATCGTTTTCATGTTGTTGGATCCTCGTGTAAAGGTCATTGGTTACCCCTGTATACAGCACGGTCCTGTTACTGTTGGTTAGTATGTAGACAAAGTAATTGTGGGATCCAAGCGTCGGCATCGTATTGCAAATGTAATGATTATAGCGCATAATAGCGTTTGCTGTCCAAGCGAATGATTGCAGGAAACCATTGGTGTGCAGGTGTATCTTGCCGCATGACAATCTGCGGCACAGGCCCATGCGCGTAGCGCTGCCGCAGATTCCGTCTTGGGCGTGAGGAGTGCAGGGACGGGATTTGACCGTGCACCGTCATTTGCGCATAGCCGGTTTTAAACTTAAAAAGCCACCCGGTGGGGTGGCTCTGCTGTATACGCTAGTCGTGTGGGGCAAATGCCCCAGGGGTTATTTCTTTTTCTTCGCTAAATCAGCACGGACTTTGTGGACGAAGTCGATGGATACCTCCGCAACCTTGGCCGCCTGTTCATCGGTGAATCCGAAATCTAGGATGAGGTTTTCAACCACATCGTAACTTTTCTTCTCTTCGCCCTTCTTCTCGCTCCGCTTCTTTTCCGTCTCAATCAACAATTGTTCAATACCCATGTTATCACTGCCTCCTGTCAGTTGCTTTTTTTCCATTTCAAAAATAACATTATTTTCCTTGAATTCAAAATTTACGTAATAGGTCAAGAAGACAATGAGCGACCTGATCTTGTCTTTCGGGATGTTGCGCGTCAGCATGGCGTGCATGAGCTTGCGCTTGGCGTCGAGCAGCGCGAGGTCGCGCGCTTTCCTGTCTTTCCCGTCTTTGCTGTCCTTGCCCACGAAGGCGGTCTTCGCCGCCAGTACGGCCAGCCCGAAAGGGTTGGGGTCGGCGAACATGGCGTCGTCATCGAGTTCGGAAATCTTCAGCACGTTGTATTTGTAGGTGAGTTCGGTGCCGAGGAACGACCGCTGGTAACTGCTGGGGCGCGTTTTCCTGACTCCATCGGTCAGGATGGCCCATGCGGCGATGGGGCGGTCGTATTTATCCAGTATGCGCAGGTGGTAGGTCAGCATCCTCCGTGGGAAATCCTGCTTGTACAGTCCCTGAACTTCGATATGGAACAAAATCCATTCCTCGCCGCCATCGTGCGTGTACAGCTTTACCAGTTTGTCGACGACTTTCGGTGCGTATTCGTCGCCTTCGGGCGGGAACAGCTGCTCCAGTTCGGCATCCAGGAACGTGACCCCTTTGGAGAGGTCGAATACCTTGTCGGCGTCAGGATACAGGAACTTGAGTAGGTCTTCGAAGAGGTCCTCTACGATGCCTTTCCATAAATAATCGTACTTCTTTGCCATGATTGGTGTCTTTTCATGATTTTATTGTTAGTATCTATTTGTGATTCAAATGTAATTAATAATAAAAATATTAGCAAAAATATTTTTTGTATTTTTTGGCGGAACGGTAAAAGAAGCCATGCAGGAAAGTATTGGCGTACAGATACCTCGTTGCACTCGGCATGACACAATGAGCGGATGACGGAAAGCGCTCCGCGCGACCAGTATCATCTCTAGTTGTCATTCCGAGTGTCCGCACGAGGAATCTGTAAACCATGCAGGAAGCCGGACGGTTGTCGCCATGTGTAGGGGCAAACCCATGTGCCAGCCTACCGCAGGCAGGTTTGCCCAGCAGTATGCAAGAAACTATTGGCGTACAGATACCTCGTTTCACTTCCCGAGACTACGCTCGGGACGCGCGGCATGACACAATGAGCGGATGATCGAAAGCGCTCCGCGCTGCCAATATCATCTCTAGTTGTCATTCCGAGTGTCCGCACGAGGAATCTGTAAACCATGCAGGAAGCCGGACGGTTGTCGCCATGCGTAGGGGCAAACCCATGTGCCAGCCTACCGCAGGCAGGTTTGCCCACCGCAGGTAGGTTTGCCCAATAGCATATCGGAAACCATTCGCATACAGCTACACCTTCAAAAGGTCATTTTCACTGCATTTCAGTAAAAATTAATCTTACTGAAAATCAATCAATTAATTATAAACATTAAAATATCTTCATTTTCTCACTAAGATTTGGGCGACTTTCCCGTATCTATTCCTAGAAACGCAATAGAAACGGATGAAGGATACCCAACATATCGCCTCGCTGCTCCAGAAATACATGGAGGATACGCTTACCGAAGCGGAGCTTCGGGCGTTGCGCGATTGGGCCGCCAGCCATCCGGCGTATCAGGCCTACTGGGAGCGCGTGCAGGACGACGAGTTCATGGGCGACAGCCTGAGAGCCCTTGCCGAACTGCAGGACACGGTCGGCAAGCCCTGGCCCCAGCGACTGGAGGCGACCGTGCTGGAGCGTATCGAAGTGCCCGGTGAACGCCGGAGCTGGGAACGTCGGAGCTGGCGCGCGCGTGTCGCGCGTGCCCTACCGTACGCCGCCGCCATCCTGGCCATCCTCTCCATAGGTATCTATTGGTACAGCAACAGTACCACACCACCGTCCCCGCAACTCACCAGCCAATACGGCGGGGATGCCCTGCCCGGCACGAACAGAGCCACGCTCACGCTGGCCGACGGCCGTACGATAGATTTAAGTGAATCACAACAAGGCATCGTCGTAGCGGATGAAATTAGCTATAGCGATGGCACGCAGGTAGTGGACGCCGGAAAGGAAAGTCTCACGTCTGATGTCTCACGTCTCATGTCTCTCACCACCCCCCGCGGCGGCACCTACCAGGTCACCCTGCCCGATGGCTCCAAGGTCTGGCTCAATGCCGCCAGTACATTAACATACCCGAGTCGGTTTGACGGCGAGTCGCGTGCCGTAATTTTGGAGGGCGAGGCCTATTTCGATATTGTGGAAATGCAGGGTACGGGAGGCACGCGCGTGCCCTTTAAAGTAAGCACCTCCGGCCAAACGGTCGAAGTCCTCGGCACCCAGTTCAACATCTCCGCCTACGCTGACGAAGCGGAAACCAGAACCACGTTGGTGGAGGGCAGGGTTAAGGTTATGGCGGGTGCGGTGGATGTAGAGCCTGTCCCGACTCGTCGGGAGGCGAATAAATATTCGCCCGATAACATGGTGGTTGTTTTAACCCCCCTCCAACAATCCATCGCCCGCGGCGCGCGACTCGAGGTCCACACCGTGGACCCCGCCCCCTTCATCGCCTGGAAAAACAATGAGTTCAGATTCGAGAATACCCCCTTGGAAAACGTACTCCGCCAGGTAGCGCGATGGTACGATATGGAAGTAGATTATACCAGCCTGCCGGCCGAACGCATCAACGGCAACATCCAGCGGGACAAGAAATTGTCCAGCGTGCTGTATGCCGTGGAACGGGTCAGCGGCGTCAAGTTCAACATAACGGGAAGGAGGATTACCATCGTAGACAGATAGACCAGGCCATAGCCCAAAACAAAGCCGAAGGTGATGGCACACCCCCGGCGGTCGTGGGGCAACTTTTCATTGCAAGCGTTTAGACTAACAATTTCTATTTACCCTAACAGGACAAAATTATGAATATTCACTTCCTTTCCAAGGGAAGGTGGGCAGATTCTTTTATGGGCCGCCATCTTTTCGGAAAGCTAATGATGAGGACGATGATGCTGACGAAGATCATCCTTTTATGTACGGCACTGGCGGGCGTTTACGCCTCGGTACCGGCCCGTGCGCAGACGATTACGCTTACGCTCCGGGACGCGTCGTTCAAAGCCGCCATCGAGGCCGTAGGCAAACAGACGCAATACGGTTTTACGTACAATGCCAAGATATTGGAAGGTACGGGGAAGGTGAATGTCGAACTTAAGGACGCGAGCCTGGAGCAGGCGCTGGAGCAGTTGTTCCGCGGCCAGCCGCTGCGGTATGAGATCGCGGATGGGATTATTATCGTGGAGAGGAAAGGAGGGAAGGGAAAGCCGGGCACGAGGGAGGTCCAGCAAATGACGGTAAGGGGTAAGGTTACGGATTCGATTGGGAATGCACTTCAAGGCGTTACCGTTTTGGTGAAAGGTACGAATAGGCAGACGAGTACGGATCGGGATGGGGTGTATGAATTGGCAGGAGTGTCACAGGATGCTTCCATACTATTTCGGTTACTGAGCTATGAAACATTGGAGGTACGTGCGGATAAACCAGTGATTAATGTGGTGTTAACACAGACATATTCGTTCCTTGATGAGCCTATTGTGATTGGATATGGAACAACATCTCGAAGGTTGGCTACAGGAAATGTAAGCAAGGTATCAGGTGAGGTTATCTCACAACAACCTGTTACTAATCCCTTGCAAGCTTTGGCTGGTCGGGCAGCCGGATTGGAAATAGTACAATCTAACGGGCTGCCAGGATCGCCAATAAGGGTTCGTATTAGAGGTCGAAACTCTATAGGGGCCGGTAATAACCCACTATACATCATTGATGGAGTCCCATTTACATCCGATCCTATTGAGAGTTTAGGAGGCCCGCAAGGAGACGGAACATCTAGTGGCAACCCTATGAATGCTATCAATCCAAGTGATATTGAATCAATAGAAGTTTTAAAAGACGCTGATGCGACAGCGATATATGGTAGTCGTGCCAGTAATGGTGTTATCCTAATAACCACTAAGAAGGCAACTCCTGGGGATACGCATTTTGATGTTGGTGTTCGTTCAGGATTTAGTCGGGTGTCACGATTGGCGGATGTTCTTACCACTTCGGAATATCTCCGGCTCCGCAATGATGCATTGGTAAATAGTGGGATGACACCCGATGCTGCCAATGCACCGGATTTGATATTATGGGACAAAAGTGTCGATGGCAATTGGCCTAAATGGTATATGGGGGGCGAAGCAAACACAACTGATGCCTCGATAGCATTTAGTGGAGGTAAAGAAAGAACGACCTTCCTTTTTAGTGGTGGGTATCATAACGAATCAACTGTACTGCAAGGCAACACGAGTTACCAGCGTGGTAGTGCAAGGCTGAATACAAACCATAAATCAGTAGATAATAAGTTCAGTTTTACTTCTTCAATATTCTATATCACTGACAAAAATTTACTTTCAGGCAATTCTGTTAGCAATACCTATAATATTTCAAGATTCATTCCTAATTACCCAACATTTGATGCCGATGGTAATTTTAATTGGACAGCTAACAAAACGAATCCTATCGCTGCAATGCAGGCCTATTATAAGTCGAGAACTAATAGTCTGAATGGAAATACCGAAATCAGTTATACCATTGGCCAGGATTTTCTTATTAGGGCAAGTTTAGGTTACAATAGAATCGATAGTGAAGAAGTCCGTCCCTCTCCAATCATTTCAATGAATCCAAGCTTCAATCCAACAGGAGGCAGCACTTTTGGCAACAGGACCATTCAAACCTTTTTGGTTGAACCCCAAATACTTTATGACAAAACAATAGATGAAAACAAAATCAGTCTTCTGGTCGGGTCTACGATTCAAAGTACTAATAACGTTTCTAACTTTTTTTTAGCACAAGGGTATACAAATGATTTATTACTTGAAAGCCTGAATTACGGGACAATCTTATTTAAAAGCTCTAATTCAATTATTTATAGGTATCTGTCCATTTTCGGGCGAATCAATTATCGTCTCAAAGATAAATATTTGGTAAACCTAAATCTAAGAAGAGATGGTTCTTCGAGATTTGGTCCCGGAAATCAGTTTGGTAATTTTGCATCTATCGGTGCTGCATGGGTCTTTACGGACGAAATATTTGTACAGGAAGCACTTCCGTGGTTAAGTTATGGAAAAGTCAGAGGAAGTTATGGCATAACGGGAAATGATGCTATTAGGGATTATTCCTACCTGAACCTATATGCCAACACTAATATGTATGGCTCTGAAAATGCAATCCGGCCAAGTCAAATACCTAACCCTAATTTCAAATGGGAGGTAAACAGAAAAATGGAAGTGGGTCTTGAATTAAGTATATTCAACGACTTTCTCCATCTTGCAACGTCCTGGTACCGCAACCGATCCGGGAATCAATTAATAGGCTTTGCCTTGCCGTCAATGGCTGGCTTCACCAGTTATCAGGCAAACTTGCCTGCTCTAGTGGAGAATAAAGGCTGGGAGTTTGAATTGAACACACATAACGTGCGCATAGGGGGTATTAAGTGGAACTCATCTTTAAACCTAAGCTTGCCTAAAAATAAGCTGTTAGAATTCCCCGGATTGGAATCCTCATCATACGCCAACTCGCTTATAGTTGGTCAACCACTTAGTATTGTTCAAAGATACAACTATATGGGGACTGATCCGGAAACCGGATTAGCCAAAATTGAGGATATAAACGGTGATGGAGTATTTACGCCACTAAGTTCATATAATAGTCAACCAGGTGATTTTATAATAGCAGGACACACCGATCCTAAATTGTTTGGCGGCTTTACAAACAGCTTCCAATATCGCGATTTGCTCGTTGACTTAACCTTCCAATATGTCAATCAAGTAGGTTACAACGGCAATATTGAATACGGCACTTTTGGTATGATCCATTTTAATCCGCTTAAATATCAATTGGATTATTGGAAGAACCCTGGTGACTTAAATGTTACACCTAAGCCTTTTGCAAACTCGAATCAGTCCAATATAAATTTTGGTCGGTCAAATGCGACATTAAATGATGCATCTTTTCTTAGGCTTAAAAATGTAAGCATAAGTTATTCCTTTCCGTCGCGATGGCTTTCAAAAATAAATCTTCGAAGCGTTAAGATGTTTGTTCAGGGTCAAAACCTATGGACGGCCACATCTTTTAAGGATTTTGACCCGGAAAGCGCATGGATTGGGAGTGCTTCAACTGGTATTCAGGTACCTAATTTGAAAACGGTGGTTATAGGAACGCAAATATCACTTTAGAGATAAAATCATGAAAAGTCGAGTATCAATTATATTTTTTAAAGGTCTATTAATAATCTTATTATACGGGATTAACGGATGCGGCGATTTCATTGTGGTAGATGAGCTTGAAGATCAACTACTCGCTAAGGAAGTATTTAATAATGACGCCACTGCAAATTCAGCGATAAATGGCATTTATAGGACGTTACGTGAAGAGTGTTTTCAACATGCGAACGGGATTAACCTTATTGCAGGTTTAGCGAGTGATGAATTAGCCAGCTATTTCCCTCAAAGTATTCGAAGTGAATTTCAAAATAATCAAATTAGCGTTTCTAACAATGGTCTTCCCTGGGCGAGGCTTTACAATATAATATATCAATGCAATAGTGCCATTGAGGGGTTGACCGTAAGTAATAGCTTAAAACAAAATATTCAATCCCAACTTATTGGTGAATCTAAATTCTTAAGGGCCTTTTGCTATTTCTACCTGGTGAATTTTTTTGGAGATATTCCGTTATTGACAACTACAAATGTGGAAGAAAACGCTGTTAAGGCCCGCAAGAATGTCAATGAAGTCTACGAACTTATATTATCCGATTTGAATGAGGCCGAGGTACTTTTAAGAGAAGATTTTAGTGCTTCAAACGGTAACAAAATCAGGGCTAATCGGTGGGCTGCATCAGCACTGTTAGCAAGAGTTTATTTGTATCAGAAACGCTGGACAGAAGCTGAGGAAAAGGCGTCATCTGTCATTAATTCCACACTTTTTCAGCTAATAACTGATGTTGACAGTATAGCAATAAGGAATAACCGCGAAGCGATATTGCAGCTAGCAACATCGCCTACCGAATCAAATATAGAAGCATCTTTCTTTATATTTTCAACCAACCCGGTACTAGTATGTACAAATTCACTTGTAGAAGCTTTTGAACCAAACGATGAGAGAAAAAAATTGATTCAATCCAATGTCTACAATGATGACAACGTGTATTACCCATTCAAATATCATTCATCGGCCATCGGCATCAATGAAAACACAATGATAATGAGACTTGCTGAGCAATATCTCATCCGGGCTGAAGCAAGGTCAGAGCAAGGAAATTTTGTTGGTGCCATTGAGGATATTAATATTATTCGGGAAAAACATGGTAAACTGACTCCATTATCGGGTATAATGGATAGGGAAGAAATCTTAGATGCCATTATGCAAGAACGACGAATAGAATTCTTTGCCGAGGGTGGCCATCGCTGGTTCGATTTAAAAAGGACAGGAAGAATAGAGAGTGTTTTAACAACTGAAAAACCGGGGCAATGGTTTTCTTACGCTGGACTTTGGCCGATTCCCCTCTTAGATATCCAAAGAAATACAAATCTCAGTCAAAACCCAGGTTACGAATAGATTCCTGACATTCACAAACGTGGATATGGAAAAGTAATTAAACTTATTATTTGAAATCAAATGAAAATATTTAATTCATTATTAGTATTTATTGGAATGTTTGTCTTTTCGGTTTCAGCACAGGAGGATGCAGTTGAAATCAGTGAGCTTACTGTCGGAGATGTTTGTCCTGATTTTGAATTCAGGAATATGCTTAATTCCGAAAACCCTTATGCAAAATTATCAGACTTTAAGGGTAAGTTAGTAATCCTTGATTTTTGGGCGACATGGTGTAAAGGATGTATTACCACTATGGCCAAACTGGATTCTTTACAAAAAATATTTGCAAATGATTTGATTATTTTACCTGTTACGTACCAGACTAGGGAAGAAGTGGAAAAGTTCATGAAAGCAAACAAGATAATTAATAAATTGGATTTGCCCACAGTGACGGATGATACCAAATTAAGCAAATATTTTCCTTACAGGATATTACCACATGAAGTTTGGATTGATAAAGACGGAACAGTATTAGCGATTACTTCAGAGGATGATGTAACTGGCGAAAAAATCGCCAAAGTAATTGAGACTGGAAATGCAATGTTTAAACCCAAAGGTAGAACAATTGATGTAGTATATGAAAAGCCTCTGCTATTAGGAGGTATAGAAAACTTAGATATTATTAATGCGGGTAACCTTATCTATAGTAGTCTGCTTACTGGTTATATCGAGGGGCTACCCGGTAGTGGGAGTTATAGTGCCTCTAAAATAGGTGATCATGTCAAAATAAATAATTTCAACAATGAAATCCGACAATTGTACCAAATGGGGTTTAAAGCTGGTACTCCAAATGAAAAACCTTGGGATATTAATTTTTATCTCAATATGCCTGCACGGTGTATTCTGGAATTGAGAGATTCAACTATGTTTCAATTACCATGGGATGAGGAGTCCAAATTAAAATTTAAAAACAAACCAAAAGAAGAAAAATATTTCACATACGAAAGGGTTATACCTAAGGCAGATTCTTTAAGCTTTAATACCTATATTATTAATGACCTAAATTCATATTTTGGGCACCTTTATAGAATAAATGGAAATCTGGAAAAAAGGAAAGTCAAATGCCTAGCACTTAGGAGAAATACTGCACGGGATATTTTAAAATCTAAAGGGGGTGAACCAAAGTTGGAAACAGACGATTCTGGGAATAAGAGTTATCTTAAGATAACAAACTTGCCATTGAAAAGGTTTATGCACCAAATAGTGACTTATGGCCTTGGGCTTTCTTACCCAATACCTATTATTGATGATACGAATTACAATTTTCCGATTGATATTGAATTAAATTGTGACCTTACCAAAGTAGAAACATTGAACGAAAAACTGATAGAATACGGTTTACAATTGGAAGTCATTGTCAAAGAAATTGACATGATAGTTTTTAAGGATATTTAATTTATGGGGCACTGTAATTTTAGGTGCCCCATAAATCGGTTCTCTAATTTTGGAAACACATTTCCTGATTGTTACTATTAAGTAATTCAAGTTTCGCACATCCACATTTTCAATATAACATGCTGATTTTGAAATATAATTATGGTGATTTAAGATTTATTATCTAGTAAAGAGATAAAAAATTCAAATCGAGGACATCTGGAGTTGCTGTTAAAATCAAGATGGAAACAAAAGGCATTTGTCATGAACCTACGAAATTTGAATATGTGAGAACATTTTCTCATAGAAAACTTGAGTTAAATAACAGCATTCAGGTTCTCCATTTTCGGTATAACCCAAACTAGATACAGTTCCTAGAATAACTCAAGCTTCATGATTTGTAAAATCCCCCTCTCGCGCAAGTCATAGCGGGTGAGGGGGCGCGTAAAGGCGGACTTGTGCGCTAGGTAACGCCTAAATCCTCCAGCAGCGGTTCTAAGGAGAGAAATCGAATTTTGGCATCCACGTTGCAAGAGGCCAAGGCCCTAGCCGAAAGCGCAAATAGCATGTCAAATTGGTGGAAAAAGCACTTCATTTCGTCTCAAATGCGCTGAATTATATCGAATCTTTCGTTTAGCTTAGCCCGCAAGCCATTCAGCCAAATCGTTACGGCATCTTGGCCGCTGATACGAGGACATTGAAAGGATGGTTTGAATGATTAAATGACGAAAAAATGAAAGCGGAAAGCACAACGACACCAACCACAAGCCGTAACCGCGGCGCACAATTCGAAAACCTCATGCAAAGCATCGGTATGCCATGGACGATCTTGGCCAAGTGCACGGGCATATCGGAAACGGAACTCCAGAAACTGAAGACGCACACGGAAATCCCCGACGAGACCTATGCCATCATCGCCGCGTGTTTGGGCGTCAGCGCGGAAGATCTGGATAGTTTTCTTCATTAACCCAATCCCTGAGCAACCGTTCAAGAAATCCGGTGATTGCCAGGTATTCGATAGTACTATTGTAAGTGTTCCCAAGTCCAGGTAGCGGTCAGGATATCGCGCCCGGCGGGTGTTTGCTGGTCATTTTCGGCCTTGACCAACGTATTTTTCGAAAGCCTTTTGAAAATAGAGTTTTGAAAAGAGGTCCAGAATCCTTACCTTTGTACAGGCTCTGTAGCCAACCGAACGTCCAAGCTTGTCTTGGAACATTTATGTAGGTGGAACGGGGCCTTTTTTATTTGAACTTAGTTTCATCTACAGCGAATTCCCGAGGCATAAATTTCCAATGCCTGTAGGGGTGATGCCAGCGATCTTCAAGAGCTGCAGTTCCCGTGCTGATGCCTATGTTGAAGTTCGGCTTAAGCAACCTGATTTTAGCGTTGATATATTTGTATAATCTTTCCTTGGCAATCGTGCGTTTTCCCCGCTTTGGCTCACCGACTTTCTTTTGGAGATGAAGGTTGTTGAGCCGGAACTGGATTGCACCAAGGATTACGTCCAGAAACTGCAACGGCAAATGATGTTTACTGTCTATTTCGGTGATGTCTTCCCGGCGCATCTTGATTTTTGCCTTCTGAAAGTCTCTTGTACTCTCCAAGCCTTTTATATACTCCTTGAACTGCTGTCGCTTGGAAAGTGTGTCGGGCATATGATCGAAGTAAGCTCTGACATATTTGACCTCATCCGTGTCATTGGAATATTTTAAGCCAAAGCAGTGTTTGAAAAACTGATAGTACAACAGGAAGTAACCATTATCATGGTGTTCTTTGGTCAACCTTGTAGGCACATTGGCATTTTGCGTAAACATAATCCGCACTTTGACTTTGTTGTCGCATATCAATTCAAAGAATACATCCATCAATCTCAAAAATGCCGGTAGCTTGACCATGTCAACCTTTTGCCATTTTATCTCTTCCGTTATCCCGATTTCTTCCACGACGGCACGCAGTGTACGCACCACCGTGTCCAGGTGCTGGGACTGGACGAGTACACCTCCATAGAAATGTGAGTAGTACTCACCATTTTTGACGCTTTCATCACACCATATAATGTATTCGCTATTTTTTGCCATGTTTAAGCTGAAAACAAATGAACTGTCTATTCTTGCAATGGACAACCGCAAATTTACAATTTTTTATTTTTTCTGTTTAGCTTAAATGCCGCCTACTGCTCTTGCTGTCTACCGTTTTTGCGTCGGTCTCCCGCAAGAGAAACGGCTCTGCAGCGTGTATCCGTCAACACGGGACGTTATTCCCATGAAGGCGTGGTGCCATTGCTTATTCCGACTCCTTCTTTGCCTTAAGTCGGGCCGGGATGTGATAGAACAACCTGGTCAGCCTCGTATGGTAATACAGGTCGGTTGCCGGATTGCTTCGCTGGGAAGGGGGCTCGTCACTGACGGTTACCTCCAGGTCCGATAGCTCGGCATCGAGACTGCCACTGTCCGTGACCATATGGATATGCAGCTCTTCCACGGAGCGGTTGAGTGCCTTGACGGTGAGGTCGAGATAATCGGGTATTTTTGAAATCTTGAAATCATGGAAACTGGTAAACGGGGCGATCGCATAGACGCGATCCTTGACCATGTAGTCCCCGGCCATGTCGATGGCGTCCATCAAATCTTCCGCTTTCATCGATGTCAATGGGCAACGCACGATAAGTTGGCGCACGACGTAGCCGTAGAATTCGGCATCGGTACCGATGAACCGCGTTTGGGCGACGAAGCCAATAAACCAACCGAATGCTTCCGGCGGCGTAAGGCCCCCGGCGACCAGTTGGTCGGTGACAAACTCGTTGATGAGGACAGCGTCCTTAAGCAGGTCACGCCAGCAGGCGATCAGGACCGGATAGGATGACGGGTCCAGGAAATCACCGGCGATTTCAAGCAGCCTCGGGATTTCAACGTGGAGGGTGAGCCCCAGGTTCGCGAAGGCATACCGGCAGAGTGCATCGACGTAGTCCGGACGGATCGAATTGGCCAGGTCGCCGGCTTCCTTATAGTAAATCGGGTCGTAAAACAATAGGTTCTTGATCGGGGTTGCGTCCAGGTTTTTCGGTAGGTCCAACTGCCCCAATAGGCCGATCGATACGGTCTTGCTCTCGTGGTCGATCGCCGGGGCTAACCAACATGCCATCAGCTTGTTCAGCAACGGGGTGGGCAGGCTGGAATCCGCCGTGACGGCGCTCGCCAAATCCCGGAGTACCTGCTTGCGCCGTGCGAACGCCAGGTTGCGCCTAAGGGAGGTCCTGGCCAATCGCTCGATTTGCTGCTGGTATGTTCGTTTCGCCTCATCCATCTTGTAAAGGTAGGCATTTTTCAGCTGTAGCGTTTGTACCGGGTCGTCCGTTTTAAGCAGTAATTGATAACCCTAAGATGATGGCAATGAAATACACCGCATGCATGGCATTAATCGCACTGGTGGTCTCCGCATGCAACAAGAAAGACCAATTGTTCATAGACCCGAACAATCCGCTCATCGGCACCTGGGTGTTGGCGCAAGATGAAAGTGCCGCCACAACTTACAAGCGCGCCGCCCGCCTGCAGGAAGACGGCTATGGTTTGGTGTTCCATGCCGACGGGAAAGTGGTAATAAGGGGAATCGCGGGTTGGTGTGCCACGCCGCCGGTGGGCTACGCGAATTACGAGGGTAAATGGAACGTTACCGACGGCACCTTGAATACCGCTGTGCGGTACGATTGGTTGCCCGAAGAAACATCCCAAGTCTATAAGATCGTTTCCGTCGACGCCACCAAACTCGTGGTGGAATACCAGTAGACTATAACCAGAAAAACATGCACTGCACCGGTTTTATTCGGTTAACTGCCTGTGTCCGAAGTCCGCCGGATGGTGTGATGCATTCGCCTGGCTATTTCAATGGCATCAAAAAACAGCGATTTTTAAGGCTAACGATACAATGTATGCTGAATTTTAAGGTGCAGGAATCAGCTAACCTTAAAATCAGACTGGTTTTGAGGTGTGCTAACGGTGTACGGACTAGTTTGAGGTCATTGGTTAGCCTGGCCTTAAAAAATACACAATTTTAAGGTCAGATTGATTTATTCTGTACCTTTGTTGCATGGCGTACATGATAAACCCGGATCGCAGTAAACCTTGGAATGGGCTACCGGAATTGCCGATTGAGGCAACTTACTACGAGACCGTTCCGGTCCTTCACCAGCTTGGTAATACCAAAGCGGCGCTGGGACGATTGCAGGGACGAAGCGCGGTGATTCCGAACCAAGGCTTGTTGATTAACTCCATCAGTTTGCAGGAAGCAAAGGCATCCAGTGCGATCGAAAATATCTTTACGACCGATGACGAACTATACAAAGCGTTTAGCCAGGAACAGGTTCAGCAACCTGCCGGTGCGGCAAAGGAAGTACTGAATTACCGCGAGGCGCTTTGGGCTGGTTTCAGCTACCTGCAGGGGGAGCAGCAAGTTGATATCGCATACTTTACAACGATGTATCGCATTGTATCGGGGTATAACGATGGGATACGGACACCCGTGGCGCAAATCTACATCAAGGAAGGTGGCACGGGGCCGAATGCCGGCAAACCATTCTACACGCCCCCCCGCGGTGCAGGGATCGTGGAAGCCAAAATGAACAACCTGATCGATTTCCTGAACGATGATACGACGTATCCGCTCGACCCGCTATTGAAAATGGCTATCGGGCATTTCCAGTTTGAAGCAATCCATCCGTTCCGGGACGGCAATGGACGCACCGGCCGTATTTTCAATATCCATTACCTGACTAAAAAGGGTTTGCTGGATTTCCCGATCCTGTATTTAAGTCGCTATATACTGGATCATAAGGAAGACTACTACAGTGGTCTGGCAGGCATCACGCAACGGGGCAGTTGGCAAAATTGGTTGCTATATATCCTGAAAGCTATTGAAGTGACAAGCAACCTGACGTTCAATAAAATCAATGACATCGTAAATGCGAAAGATGCGATCATGCAACACGTACAGGAGCATACGGATATCACCAGGCCTGAGACATTGGTCAACGCCCTCTTTACCCAGCCGTTCACGCGGGTGAAGCATTTACAGGAATTTTATTCGGAGAATACAGCCAGAAAGTATTTGGAAATCCTGACCGAGCAGGGAATCCTGGAAAAGCGGATGATGCAAGGCAGTGCATATTACCTGAATTTGGAGCTTCACCGCATCCTCGCGGAATAGTTTTTTGGGCTCGACATCTTCCGCGCGGAGCTGGCCAAACATGATCCTTACCTGGTGCAACGTACCATCCGGAAATAGGAGCTTGGCCGTCGGTAACTTACCCAGTGGTAACCCCGGAAGAATTCCTTACTTTTGAATCGATAAAACTTATCATGAAAAATCTTCGCCAACACATCCTTACCCTGCTCTTGCTGCCTTGCATTTTTGCGTTGGTATCCTGCAAGAAAAACGACCCAGCAATCGTTTATCCGGCAATATTCGAAGTGGCGGAAGTCAAGGCAAAGTACGATACACGCCGTTATTCCCATGAAGGCGAGGTTCCGTTGGGAGCAGAATATGCGTCGATGATTGCCAACATGCCGATATTCGGCTTGGAGCGGGGCATTGCCAAAGGCACGGCCTACCTGACCCTGCAGCGGGAAGGAGCGGCGTATTTCGATGGGCCATTGGGGGGCGATTTTTCGGTTCAACGGAATGGAACTACCTGGACGTTCACCTCCGAACAGGATGTGATCATACCCACGATGGCTGCTGCGAATATTTATGGTCTGGTGTCCCAGATCCCGAAATACCGGAACGAACCAATCCATACCCCGCTACCCGAGGCTTATTACCGGCACATCACCAAGGAAATCCGCGTCGCCACAGGTGGCCTCACCGAGATCCGCATCCCAATCGTCGCGTTTTACATGATCAGGCGCTACGATCAAGGGTTCACTTCGGCCAGCAATTATCTCCACAACGAATTCAACGAAGCCATGTTGACCGGGTTACGAGAAAACGACATGTTATTCATCAAGGAGTACGAACTTGTATGCAAGGTGCGGAAGTGAGAAGTGGAGGAAATTGGGAAATTGCTAATGGGTTAGGGTAGTTTTATTCGGTTAGCTGCCTGAAAAGCGGTATTTTTGTCGATGTAGTTATGGCATTACCCATCAATATCGAACACCTCTTAGGTGCCACTACGGTGGAGAGCGATCGGATCGAATTCAAGTCCGGGTGGAATCCTGATGCCATCTACCGGAGCATCTGCGCATTTGCCAACGATTTCGACAACATCGGCGGCGGTTACATCGTCGTCGGTGTCGAAGACGACAAAGGCCGGGCAAAGCGTCCGGTGAAGGGACTGGACCCCGAACAACTCGACGCCATCCAACGGCAGATGATCGGGTTGAATAACCTGATCAGGCCCTATTATCCACCCAAGCTGTATATTGAACAGGTTGATGATAAGCAGATCCTGGTGCTTTGGGTGCCAGGCGGTAACGACAGGCCTTACGAAGTGCCGGAACAGGTGACGGCCAAAGAGAAACGCTATGCTTATTACATCCGCCGGTATGCGAGCAGCATCCGGGCCGAAGGGCGCGACCGGCAAGAGCTGCTGGAACTCTCCCGCAAAATCCCGTTCGACGACCGCTTCAATCCGGACGCCTCGATCGATGACATTTCCTGGACGTGGCTCAGGGAATACCTGCGCGTGGTGAAAAGCCGTTTGCTGGACGAAGCGGAAGGCTTGGGTAAGGTAGATCTGCTTAACCGCCTCAACCTATTGGGTGGGCCACCCGAACGGCCATACCCGAAAAACGTGGCATTGATGCTATTCTGCGAACAACCCGAGCGGTTTTTCCCCTATACGTACATCGACGTCGTCCATTTCCCGAAAGGCCGTACCGAGCCGTTTACCGAAAAACAGTTCAAAGGACCGGTGCAGCAACAACTCAAGGACGCATTGTCGTTCATCCGCACCATCGTGTTGCTGGAACGCGTGCAGAAGGTGCCCATGCAGGCGGAAGCAGACCGGCATTGGAATTATCCCTACGAAGCATTGGAAGAAATTCTTGGGAATAGCACCTATCACCGCGACTACCAGGAACATGAACCGACCACCGTTCGGATCGAGCCGGATCGCATCACGGTGTATAACCTGGGCGGGCCGGATCGCTCCATCAAACCCAACGATTTTGTCTCCGGGCACATCAACCCGAAGCGCTACCGCAACCGAAGGCTGGGGGATTTCCTGAAAGAACTCGACCTTGCCGAGGGCCGGGCCACGGGCATATCCGCCGTGATCCGCTATATGCGGAACAACGGTTCGCCCGACCCGATATTTGAGTTTGACGATGATCGGACCTGGTTTCAGGTCACGTTGCCCATCCACCCCGCTTTTCTGGTCCATGACGTGGAAAGTGGGGTAGAAAGTGGGGTAGAAAGTCGCATCTCAACCATATTGGAAGTAATCAGGCGGGATCCGCAGGTTTCGAAAAGAGAATTGATTGCAATTACCAATGCTAGCAAGAATACCATCGACCGAGACATACAGAAACTCCGGCAAGCAGGCAAGCTCCATCGGATAGGCCCGGCCAAGGGCGGCTATTGGGAAATCAGGTGAAACCCATTAATTTACCACATGGAAACTTTAATCGTTGAATCTTTGCCGTAACTGATTTTAGCTTATGCAAACGCAAACCGTTTTACCCCTTGTTATCGTTTTCGCCATCACGGTTTTGGTGTATTGGTGGACCAACCGCCAGGCAAAGACCGCTATGACAATCGCCCCCGGAATCACGCTGTTGAAGAACAACATCATCTTCGCGATATTGGGCTACGTGTGTGCGGCCCTGTTTGTCGGCATACTGGCACTGGTAGGCACGGTGGGCTTGGGCCAAGGGGATGATGTGTTGTATGCGGTCATCTCGCTGGCGGTTATTTTGCCGCTCACGGCCTACGGCTGCTATTATTGCCTCTCGTTCTACCGCAGGCACCGCGTGGAGCTCGCAGAAGGGGGGTTGACGGTATACGATGCATGGGGGCGCCCCAAAGCCGCCGCGTGGGCCGAGATCAAGAACGCGGAATTCAACGGTTTCATGAACGAGATCCGGCTTTATACCAAAGACGGCAGGCGGCTGCGCATCTGCGCGTTTTTGTACGGGCTCGACATCTTCCGCGCGGAGCTGGCCAAGCATGACCCGTACCTGGTGCAACGTACCATCCCGAAATAGGAAGTTACCAAGTGGCGGTGAATGATCACCTAGAAACATTTAGTTATTTTTGCATCACGGATGGGTATGGATATGTTTTTGGCATGGACCAACAGCGCGGTTTTCCTGGTGCTCTCGGGCATCCATGTGTATTGGCTGTTGGGCGGCAGGTGGGCGCTCGACGTGGCCGTGCCCACCGACAGGAACGGTCGGTACCTCTTTCGGCCGAGCATGATGGCTACCCTGGTGGTCGCGATGGGATTATTCGGTTTCGCGATCGTCAACCTAGCGTTCGTGGGCTCGCTGAGCCTTGGCGTGGATAATCGCTGGATACAATATGCCATCGTGGCCATCGCCGTGGTTTTCGTGCTGCGCACGATCGGCGATTTCCGCTACATGGGCCTGGCCAAACGCTATACCGGCTCCCCTTTTGCCAAGCGCGACTCAAGGCTCTACGTTCCGCTATCCCTCTTGCTGGCGCTTTCTCACCTGACGCTGGCGTTTATCGATCGCTGAGATCCGGCATACTATCGCGCAACCAACTCCACACGCCTGTTCAGTGCCCGGCCGGCTTCATCGGAATTGCTGGCGATGGGCGAGGCCATGCCCACGCCGATCGGCGTAACCTGGCTGGCTTTTACGCCATAGTCCTGCGTAAGCTTGGCCACAACGGATTCGGCACGTTTCAACGACAGGGCTAGGTTATACTGGAAATCTCCGCTGTTATCGGTATGGCCCACGATCAATGCCTTCACCGCCGGATTGGCCTGGAGGTAACTTGATAGGGTTTCAAGCGCTTCGGCGGAGCTTTCCTGGATGGTCGCGCTATTGTTGTCAAAGTGGATGCCGTAGAAGGCATAGCGCCCTTCGCGTTGCAGTTGGTCGGCCACTGTGGCCACGTCTACCTTATCGGTGTCGAGCGCTTCGACCTGTACCACATTGAGGGCATACCGCGCAAGGTTGGCCCTGCTGTCATCGCCAATGACCAGGCTGACAATGTAGGGCTTGTTATCGTAGGTTCCCGATGCAACCAGGTAGGAGCCTTTTTTCCCGACCATCGCGTTGCCGATTTGGGTGGATCTGCCCTCCACGTATTCGCGCACGAAGTGCATGGGCATATCTCCGCATTCGCCCGTATTGCACGAAAAAATGATCTTGAATCCGGCCTTGGTGAGCTGGGTTTGGTAAGTCCGGAATACCTGCGTGGCGGTAACGCCTTCCGGCGATGCATATTCGATGAAGGTAAGTTCACCTTCCACGGTTTGCGATTGCTTCAGTTTATTGTAATCGACCAGCTCCGCTGCGGTGGGGTAGGTAAACGATTCGAATTGTTTCTGGTTATAGCGATTGATCCACGACCCCTCGTAGCGCGACAACAGCGGGTGGTCTTTTGAATTGGGCTGGTCTTTTTGGGAAAACGCGGGTACGGTGATTGAAATGGTCACCAGGAGGATCAACAGACGTAATGCATTCATGTCGTAAGCGTTGTGCGCAAGCGCTGATTTGTTCTGCTGCAAAGATAACGCATATTAATAGCCGATAAGGTTTTTATTTTTCGATATTTCCCACTACATTTACCAAATGAATGCAGTCATCAACCACCTGAATGACTTGCGCAACGGCGACGAAGCGGGCCTGAAGCATTACATGGCCACGTTCGGCAAGCCTTTGCGGTTCTTTGCCTACACCATCGTGCACAACAAGGAAGTTGCTGAGGAAATCGTGGCGGATGCGTTCGTGAAGCTCTGGCAGGGCCGAGAGCAGGCCAAAACCGCCGAAAGCGTGAAGGCTTTCCTGTACCTCACCACCCGCAATGCGTGCTACGACCACCTGGCGTCGCCCAAAAGCCGCCAAGCGCTGGATATCGCCGCCGCCGAGGACATCGCCAACGGCGACAAGGACGTGCTCACCCAGATCATCCACGCCGAATTGATGGAGCGCATCGAATCCGAGCTGGACAAATTCCCCCCGCAGCAAGCCGCCATTTTCCGGATGACCTACATCGACGGGCTCTCGGTGGAGGAAATCTGCGCGCGGCTGGACACCACGCCCAGCACGGTGTACCAAGCGCGGTCCAAGGTGCTGGGCGCGCTCAAGCGCATCGCCCGCCAACGCGGATTGCTGCTCTACCCGATGACGATACAGGGGGTATTGCACGCCTATTTCGCCTAGCGCCTTTAAAAAAACGAAAGTTACGGATCGATGAAGGGAGCGGGATCGGCCCCCGAACACCGTTTTGCGCCCCGTGATGAGGTGTTTGTTATCAAATGGCACATTTGTGTTATCGGCAATGTGTTTAAAACCCCACCTTTGAGGCGTTTAGGATAATCAATAACCTGTGTAAATTATGATGGATGCAAATTTTTTGTTGAAGCGAAAGCCGCTTGCTTTGGTGTTCGCGTTCATGCTCTTTCAGGTGGTCGCCGCATTCCCGCAGGCCAAGCGTGCGGAGGGGACGGTCACGGACGAAGACGGGATGGCATTGGCCGGCGTGAACGTATCCGTGCGGGGTACGGCCTTGGCAACCCAGACGGATGAAAGCGGGAGATTCAGCCTCTCGGGCCTGGTGCAAGGGCAGTCAATCCTGCAGTTCTCTTCTGTGGGCTACCAAACGCAAACCGTGGCGGTGGGGGCGGATAGCCGCTACGACGTGGTATTGAAGGCCGAGGTCGCGGGGCTGGACGAGGTGGTCGTGGTGGCCTACGGGGTGCAGAAAAAGGCGAACCTGACGGGGGCGGTCTCGTCGCTGCGGATGGACGATGTCAAGAATGTACCGGTATCGAATACGGCCGCCTTATTGCAAGGCCGGATGAGCGGTGTTACGGTCAGTTCGTTTTCCGCCCAGCCTGGCAAGGCAGATGATGTCGAGATCCGTATCCGGGGTATCGGTACATTTGGCAATAACAACCCGATGGTGATCATTGATGGCGTACAGGGTGAATTGGCCAGCGTGGCACCCGGCGATATCGAGAGCCTCACCGTGCTCAAGGATGCGGCCTCTGCGGCGATATACGGCGTGCGGGCGGCAAACGGGGTGATCTTGGTCACCACCAAGCGCGGTAACGATGACCGCAGGAGCGTGGCCTATAACGGCTCTTACGGTTGGCAGCAAGCTACGGTGCTGCCAGACTACGTGGATTCATGGGATTGGGCGATGCTCTACAATGAACAAGCGGTCGCCAACGGCAGCGAGGCTCCGTACACGGCCGAGATGGTGCAGCAAATGCGCGACGGTAGTCGCCCGGATTATTTCGCGAATACGGATTGGGCACGCGAGGTCTATCGCACGGCTCCACTCCAGAACCACCATGTGTCGATGGCTGGTGGGAGCGCCACTTCGAAATACATGGCCTCGGTCGGGTACGTCAAGCAGGAGGGCATCCTGATCGGCACGAGCAGCGACCGCGTGAACCTGCGGCTCAATGCCGAGACGAAATACCTCGACATGCTGACGCTGGGCATGAACGTTTCTGGCCACATGCAACAGACCGACGAGCCTTATCGCGGGGCCACGGATGTATTGGAAGCCGTAAAGGCGTTTTCGAGGCCAACCGTTCCGCTGCGCTATGCCAATGGGCAATGGGGCTTCTTCGATGGGCAAACGCAGTTGACGGCGATCCGGAACCCGGTGTACCGTGCAACCGTGGGCTACAACGAATCGGAAACCCACAACGTCATCGCACAATCGTTCGCAGACCTCGAGCCGATCAAGAACCTGCACATCAAGACCAACTTCTCGTATGCTTACCGATCCAGCCCGGGGTATCGCTACATCCCCACCGACCAGCCTACGCGCCCGGATGGGACGCCCCAGGGCGAAGGCACGCTGCGCAACCAGGCGACGCAATCGAGCTACATCGCCAAACAATGGATCAACGAAAACGTGATTACGTACAACCTGGACGTGGATGGACATGCGATGGCCTTCCTCGTGGGGCAGTCCGCCCAATACAACGACTACCGTACGTTTTCGGGATGGGTCCAGGACTTCCCCAACAACGAGGTGCATGAGCTGAGCGCGGGCGTAAACAATCCGGGGGTCTCGGGATCATCGGCCAAAGCCACGCTGCTGTCCTTTTTCGGGCGGGTCAATTACGCGTACGCGGGCAGGTACCTCTTCGAAGCGAACATCCGGGGCGATCGGTCTTCGCGGATACCCCGCCAAAACCGCTTGGGCGTTTTCCCGTCGTTTTCGGCCGGTTGGAACGTGGCCAACGAAGCCTTCATGGCCGACCAGCGGCTGTTTTCCGAATTGAAGCTGCGGCTTAGCTGGGGCAAGCTGGGCAATCAGGAAATCGGCTATTATCCGTTCAGCCAAGGCATCGCACTCAACAGGAGTTACTTTTGGGGCGATTCCCGCGCGCCGGGCGTGGCCATCTCCAATTTGGCAAACGAGGAGATTTCGTGGGAAACGACCACGATCACCGACGTTGGGGTCGATGCAAGCCTATGGCGGGATCGGTTGACGCTGACGGTGGATTATTTCGACAAGAAGACCACCGATATCCTGCTGGAGCTGCCCATACCAGCGACCTTGGGTTGGGTATCAGCGCCCTACGTCAATGCGGCAACCGTGCGCAACCGCGGTTGGGAGGCCGCCGCGGGTTATCGCGGACAGGCCGGAGCGCTCACTTGGGGCATCAACCTGAACCTGACGAAAGTCAAGAACGAAATCCTGGATGTCAACGGGCGCGAGGACTGGATCGAGTCGGGGCGTTTCATCAACCAAAAGGGCCACCCCATCGGAGCGCTGTACGGCTACCGATCCGATGGCCTGTATCGCGATGAGGGCGCGCTCGCCGAAGTGCGGCATACCCTGGGCAATGTCGGCCTGGGCGACCTCAAGCTGTTGGATTTGAACGAGGATGGCCAGGTAGACCAAAATGACCGGACCGTCATCGGCAACCCGTTTCCGGACTTCACCTACGGCACCAACGTGAACCTTGGCTTCAAGGGGGTGGATTTCAGCGCGTTTTTGCAAGGCATAGGCGGTGTCGATCGGTTTTACATGGAGTATCCGCGGGTAGCGGGCAATGTGACCACGGTGTTCTTGGATCGCTTCGACCCCACGAGCAATCCCGGCGGCAACTACCCCAGGTTGGGCAACGAGAATTACAACAGCCTCAGCGCTTCGCACTGGGTGGTGCGCACCGCCTACTTGCGCTTGAAGAATATCGAGTTGGGCTATACGTTGCCCCGGCAACCGCTGAACAAGGTGAAGCTGCAGCACGTGCGATTTTTCGTCTCGGCACAGAACCTGCTCACGTTTACCGACTTGGCGCACTGGGATCCCGAAAAGGTGGTGGGAGACGTACGGAACCACGCGTATCCGAACGCGAAGACTTTTTCACTCGGTATAAACCTCAATCTGTAGTCGTGGGCATTTTCCATAACAAGCAAGGATATGAAAAATAGCATAATCGTTTTGATCGCGTTGGCCTGCCTCTTTTCGGCATGCACCGATTTTTTGGAACACGTGGATCCCAATGAGATCTCGAATCAGACATTCTGGAACTCCGAACAGGAGGCCGAAATGGCGCTGGCAGGCTGCTACGATGCGTTGCAGGATGAATACCTCTTCAAGCCCAGCCCGAATGGAAATGGACCGTTCAATTTCGAGTTCATGACAGACAATGGATTCTTTACGGTATACTACGATTGGATGCAAGGCGCCGAAGTGGCGCGGGGCGATCACAACGCCAGTTCCTACGTGTTCCTCGGCTTTTGGACGGCATCCTACAATGTCATTTCGCGGTGCAACCAAGTCATCCACCAGGTGTCACGGATGCCCGAAAACGCCATCGGGGAGACGGCCGCTTCCCGGATCATCGCCGAAGCGAAGGTGGTCCGGGCATTGCTATACAACCAATTGGCCTTGCTCTACCGCGACGTGCCGCTGATCCTCGAGCCGCAGACCATCCCCGAAAGCCAGCAAACGCCCAAAAGCGACCGGGCGGCCATCGTGTCTGCCATCGTTGCCGACTTGGAAGGGGCGGCGCAAGTCTTGCCGCCCACGATAGACAAGGGTACGGAATTGGGGCGCGCCACCCGCGGCGCGGCGCTGGCCTTGTTGGCCAGGGTATGCCTGTATCACGGACTGTACGAAAAGGCGGCCCAGGCTGCGCAGCAGGTCATCGGCTCCGGATTGTATGGCCTGCACGGTACGTATGCGAGCCTGTTCACGTTCGAAGGCGGCAAAAGCGACGAAATCCTGTTCTCGGTACGCTACAAGGGGACCGGGTTGTCAGAAGGGGGCTACCTATCGCTCAATTACGGCTATCCGCCCGAATGGATGGTCCCTTTCCGCAACCTGGCCGACGCCTACCACTGCGTAGACGGGAAGCCCATCCAGGAATCACCGCTTTATGATCCCGACGACGATTCCACGCGCGACCCCAGGCTCATGGCCAACATCACCACCCCCAATTCCTATTGGGAGTGGACGCAAAGCAAATATGCGTGGTGGTACTGGAACAGCCCGTCCGGGTTATTCTACCGCAAATTCCAACGGGAATACAACGAGCAAGTCTGGGATGATAGCCAGGATTATTATTTGATCCGCTACGCCGACGTGCTGTTGATGCGCGCCGAGGCGTTGGCGCTGGCGGCGGGCGACGCGAACGAGATCAAGGCCTTGGTGGATGCGGTGAGGACCCGGGTGGGGATGCCCGGCATCGACGACGCGGAGGGGCAGGGCAAGGTGCTAACCCACGGCGAACTATTGGACATCGTGAAGCACGAACGCCGCGTCGAGCTCGCCTTCGAAGGCTTGCGGTATTTCGACCTGTTCCGGTGGCGGGCAATGGAATCGGCCTATGCCGTATCCAACGCCGAGGGACTGGGTTCGAAGCGCGATTTCAATCCCGATCGGCACTACGTATGGCCTATCCCGCAAGCTGAACTTGACAACAACAAGGCCTTGGTACAGGCCCCAGAATGGTGATGCTTATGATGATGGAAGTTAGCAAAAAAGGGATATGGCTTTTCGTGGCCATCGGCCTGTGGACAAGCGTCGGCTGCCGGCACCAGGCTGCCGTTGGGCAGCACGAGATCGTGCCGGGGGCCGTTTGGAAGGATACCGACGGGAACGCGATCAATGCTCATGGGGGCGGCGTGCTCTACCACGAGGGCACCTACTATTGGTACGGCGAGTACAAGGGCGACTCCACGTACCGCCTGCCGGAGGTGACCACATGGGAGTGCTGGCGGGCGGACGCCGGCGGGGTGTCCTGCTACACGTCGCAAGACCTGGTCAATTGGACCTTCGAAGGGCTGGTGTTGCCCAGTACGCCGGATGATGCCGCGTCTGACCTGCATCCGTCGCAGGTCATCGAACGCCCGAAGGTGATCCATAACGAACGCACCGGCAAATTCGTGATGTGGCTGCACATCGAAAGCCCCGACTACGAGAAGGCGCATGCCGGGGTCGCCGTGAGCGATAGCCCGACCGGCCCGTTTACCTACCTGGGTTCTTTCCGGCCCAACGGTGCCGACAGCCGCGACCAGACCGTGTTCAAGGACGACGATGGCCGCGCCTATCACCTGTATTCCTCCGAATGGAACAAAACGCTCTACATCGGCCTGCTCGATGCGGACTATACGCAGCATACCGGCACCTATACCCGCAATTTCGTGGATCGCTCGCGCGAGGCACCCGCGGTCTTCAAGCGCGCAGGGAAGTACTACATGCTCACCTCGGGCTGTACGGGCTGGGACCCGAACACCGCGGAACTGGCCGTGGCCGATTCGATGCTGGGCGAGTGGCGGGTGATCGGTAACCCCTGCGTGGGCAAGGATGCCGACAGCACCTTCTTTGCGCAGGGCACGTTCGTCTTCCCCGTGCACGGCAAGGAAGACCGCTACATCGCGATGTTCGACCGCTGGAACAAGACCGACCTGATCGATTCGCGGTACGTCTGGCTGCCTGTGGATTTCTCGGGAGGCGAACCCGTGATCGCGTGGGCCGATCGATGGACGGTGGACGTGGCGGGGGCATCGGGCGACCAGGCCGCGGCGAGTCCGTCCAGGGCACATTACCTGGATGCCGAACACCGGGGCGAAGGTCGGGACGGCTCGCGTGCCTCCCCGTGGAATGCATTCGGCGAAGTCGATGCCGCGGCCATACAGCCGGGAGACACGCTCTACATCGTCAGCGACATGGATGTGGCAGCGCCGTTGCTGATTGACGGTTGGGCCGGTACCGCCAGACAGCCGATTGTCATTTCCGGCTATGGCCCGGCCCCGCCGACCCTACGTTCCGGCGACCGGGAGGGTATCCGCGTCAGCGATTCGCGCCACATCAGCATCTACGGGCTATCCCTCGTCGGCAGCGGCCGGAAGGAGGGCAACGTCACCGATGGGCTGCACATCACCGGCAGCGACCATATTGCCGTGGATGGCGTGCAGGTATCGGGTTACCAGAAAGCGGGATTGCGGGTGTATGGGTGCACGGCCGTAACCCTGTCGCACGTGCATGCGCACGGCAACGGGTTCAGCGGCATGCTGGTCGATGGGCCCACCGATCGCAAGACCGGTTCCCGCAACATCCGGATACGCCATTGCCGGGCCGAGAACAACCCGGGCGACCCCACCAATTTCACCAACCACAGCGGCAACGGCATTCTGGTGGCGTACAGCACCGATGTCATCGTTGAATATTGCACCGCCACGAACAACGGGTGGGACATGCCGCGTACGGGCAATGGCCCCGTCGGTATCTGGGCCTACGAATCGGATAGCGTGTTGATCCAGCATTGCCTCGCCTATCGCAACAAGACGCCAGACGGGGCCGAAGACGGCGGCGGTTTCGATCTTGACGGTGGGGTCACCAATTCCATCATCCAGTACTGCCTGTCGTACGAGAACGATGGCAGTGGGTTCGGCCTGTTCCAGTATGATGGTGCCTCGCCTTGGCACAATAATGTCTTGCGGTTCAACATCAGCGAGAATGACGGCCAGAAATCCACCGCAAAGGGAGGGATTTACGTGTGGAATGCCACGGACGACCCAAACCAGTTGCGGGATTGTGCCATTTACAACAACACCGTCTATAACCGGCAAGGTGTGGCCATCCGCTATGCCGTCGATAGCAGGCACCGCGACTTTGGCTTCTACAACAACCTCTTCGTGGCCGGCGATGAGCTGCTGTCGGGGCGTTGGCAGGGGAGCCGGTTTCTCGGCAATGCCTGGTTCAGCCAGTCGGCTACCGGATTCAAGGTCCAGCCGTTCACCGACTTGAGGGCGTGGGCAGACGCAAACGGCATGGAACGGTGGAAGGGGCAAGCGGTGGGCGCCAACGTAGACCCCCGCTTGCCCAGCCCCGGACGCACCGACATCACGGATACCGGAGGGTTTGCGGCGTACAACGCCTATAAACCGGCGTCGGGAGACGACGTGCATCGGGCAGGACTGGATCTTGCGGCAGCCTTCGGCATAGCCGTAGGCCACGTGGACTTCAATGGGCTGCCGGTCAAACCCGGGATGGTGGGTGCCTGCAGGTAGCTTTTTTTTCGGATATTTGCATAAACACATGCCAACGTTGCCTGATTATGGTCGTTCCGTTTCGTCTTTACGCCGTGGTTATTTGCCTGTTGCATGCGGGGTACGCATGCGCGCAGGGGTACCATCATTACACCACCAGCGAAGGACTGTCCGGCACGGATGTGACGGCGATCTGCGAAAACGAGAGTTACCTTTGGGTGGCGACGAACGATGGCCTTAACCGGTTCGACGGGAAGCGCTTCACGGTTTACAAGAAAGACAACACATCGGCCAACAGCTTAAGCGAGAACAACATCGAAAGCCTGCTCGTGGATTCTCGCGGGTTGCTATGGGTCGGGTTCAAGACCGGTGGGGCCGATATCTACGACCCGAGGACAGACCGCTTCCATCACATCGGCGAATTCATACCGCATTATCCGCAGCGGGTCGTCTCCATCTACGAAGACTCGCAGGGACACATTTGGTTGGGAAGTTGGGGCGAAGGGGTCTTCCAGCTCGTTCCAACCGACGGGGGGTACACGGCCCAGCAGCACTATCCCGGTTATGTCGTATCAAGCATCATCGAAAAGCCCAAGGGCAGGCTCTGGTTCGGCACGTACTATGGCATCGCTGGCTACGATATGGCTACCGGACGGTGGCAGCAGCAGGCGAAGACGGATTATGCGATCACCCAGTTCCTGGACACCGGCGAGGAACGGGCGTTGTGGTTCTCGGCTTGGAATCGCGGCGTGTACAGGCTGCAATGGGACGATGCCTTCGGCTTGACCGAAGAACGCCATTCCGATAACGGGACGGGAGACAGCTATCGGATCCATGCGTTGGGCGACGGCCGACTCCTGCTCGGCACATGGGGCAACGGCATCAAGGTCGCCACGCCGGGCTTGGACCATGCGAAGCCCCAACCGATGCCGGGTTTCGGTCAGGCGATGCCGCCTGTCGTGCTGTCTTTCTTCCACGACCGTTACGACAACCTATGGATCGGCACCTATGGCACGGGGTTGTACCGGGTGCCGCTCGGCGACCGGGGCTTCACGGCCTCGCCAGCGATCGGAACCGGCGGGCACAGCGCCGTGAGCATGTTGCATCCGTGGGCAGCGGGTCAATTGCTTGTGGGTACCCAAGGGAGCGGGTTGTATCGCTACGATTTCGCGGAACGCGATTTCCGGCCACAAAAGCTATTGGGCGGTGCGACCATTTTTGACCAATACATCCTCGCCGGCTACGCGGACGACAGGCTGTTGATCGTGGGCAACGATGACAACGGGATCCATTATGCGGAAATCGATCGCCAGGCCCCCGATTTCTCGCTGCGCCCTTTTTACGCGGATAAAAACCTCACCAAGGTAACGGCCATCTTCAAGGACGGCGAACGGCGCTTTTGGATCGGCACGAAGCAGAACGGGGTGATTTCGTTGCGGTATGACACGTTGCGAAAGACATTCACCGATTACCGGCACCATGATGGCTTCGGCCAAGACGAGATCACGGGCTTCGCCGCGCAATCCGCCGATTCCTTGTGGGTGTCGTCGCACAGCGGCGTCTACCTGTTCAATACGAAAAACCATACCGTCCTTAAGCAGGGCGATCCGGCGGCCAAGGAAATGACCTACGGCATGGTGCATGACCGTGTAAATGGTTGCCTTTGGCTCGGCACGTCGGTGGGCTTGCGGCGGCTGGACTACCGGCGTGACCCCAACGGGATCGAAGCCGTTTTCGCGCAAGGGAACCTGCCCGTCGGGACGGTGAAGAACCTGGTGCTCGACGACAACAACGACCTGTGGTTCACGCTTGCCGACCGGATGTTCTGCTTCCGGAGCGGCCGTGGGCAACTCGTGGAGCTGAACCTGGACCATTGGGGCGGTGCACCGCTCACCTCGTCGGCCAGGGTGGGGTTGGGCGGTGGGCACACGCTGGTTTTCGGCGGGAAGGATAGGCTCATCTTCGTGGATCCCCAGGTGGCGTTGCAGCAGTCCCGAAAAAGCCGCATCATTCTCACCGAGCTTGAGATCGATCACCGCAAAGTCAATGTGGGCGACACGGTGCATGGCAACGTGGTGCTTGCCGAAGAAACCGAATACACCGAGGCGGTTTCGTTGTCTTACCTGTGCAAGTGGATCAGCCTGTCGTTTACGGAAACCGGGTGGAGCCCCTACAAAGATCGGTACCAGTATAGGGTCGTCGGCTTCAGCGAACGTTGGCAGCCGCTGGAGCTTGCCAAGCCACTCACGTTTTCCCAGCTTCCGCCCGGCGATTTCACATTGGAGATACGACGGTCGGATCGGGTTGGCGAAGATCCGTCAACGGCCGACTATCGCCTGCAACTATCCATCGTGCCGCCTTGGTGGAAGACCGCGTGGTTCCGGGCGGCACTCGCCGTATTGCTCATCGCCGCCGGGGGATACCTGGTGCGACGGATCAAGGGGCGCTACAGGCGTAGGCAGGTCCTGCGCTTGCGGGATATCGAGAAACGGAAGCGCGAGGAACTGCTCCAGGAGAAGGAGAATTTCTTCATGGGATTGTCGCACGATCTGCTTACCCCGTTCTCGCTGATCATCGCGCCGACCAAGGACCTGCTGCAAGAGGATAACCTGACGGAAGATCAGTACGAAAAGTTGGGCATCATCTCCAAAAATGCGTCGTTCCTGTCCGATATCTTCGGTGCCATACTCGATTTCAAACGGATCGAACTCAGTGGCCAGGAAGACCAGGCGGTGGCATCGGTGGTAGAGGTCGTTTCCTTGGTTTCGATGATTGTCCAGGTATTCGAATACGCGGCCAGATCGAAGCGGATCACGCTCGCGTTTTCCACGGATGTAAACGCGCTGACCATTGTCACCGATACGGTCAAGCTCGAACGCATCGCCTACAACCTCATCAGCAATGCGTTGAAATATACCGCTGAAGACGGACGGGTGGACGTTGCGCTCGGCGAGGTCGATGACGGTTATTTCACCCTCTCCGTACAGGACAACGGCGCGGGCATCCCTCCCCAGCACCTGGGGAAAATCTTCAATAAATTCTACCAGCAGCCCAATCGCCCGTCTGCGGGTGGGCTCGGCCTGGGGTTGTACATTGTCCAGCAATTCGCTACGGCGATGGGTGGGACCGTGCATGTCGAGTCGGCGGTGGGCAAGGGCACGCGGTTTGCCGTGCGGTTGCCGGCCAGGCCCGAAGATCAACCGGCAGACGAGCGTAACGGCGAAGAACCGGCCTATTCGGTGTTGATCGTCGAAGACAACGATCAACTTCGCGACTACCTCGAGAAGCGGTTGGCGGCGCACTTCGACGTGGCCGTGGCCGCCAATGGCCAAGAAGCCCTTTCGTTTATCCAGGCCAACTATCCGGAAATCGTAGTCGCTGACGTGATGATGCCGGAAGTGGATGGATTGGAGCTATGCAAGACGATCAAGCAGACGCCGATGTATGCGGATATCTTCGTTGTCCTCCTGTCGGCGAGATCTTCGCCCGAAGACGAATTGCTTGGCTACAAAGCGGGCGCGGACTGCTACATCAAGAAGCCGTTCGATCCGGAGGCACTCGTCCACCAGGTCCGTAACCTGCAATCCACGCGCCACCAGCAGCGCAAGCAGGCCCTCGATCGGTTACTCGAGACGGAGCATGGCGATGCCCCGGATTCCAAGGACCAGTTTTTGCAACGTGCCCTGCAGGTGGTGCAAGGCCGGTTGGGCGACGAGCGCTTCAAGATCAACGACCTGGCCCAAGGGATGAACCTGAGCAAAACCGTACTCCACCGCAAGTTCAAGGTGATCATCGGCGATACCCCGAATGCCTTTATCCGCAACGTGCGCATCCGGAGTGCTGCGAAAATGTTGAAGAACAGTCCGCTTTCGGTTTCCGAGATTGCTTACACGACGGGGTTCTCCCAATCGCATTACTTCATCAAATGCTTCAAGGAAGTGTTCGGTGTCACACCGAAGCAATTTAGGGACAATCCGTGATGCGCAATCCATCGTTGCGCTTTTCGTACCGGCAAGGACACGACACTAGAAAAGCGAAAGCTGCGGATCCGTGACACGGAACGAGCGCCGGTGATGGGGCGTGAGCCCATGCGCCAGGATGGCCGTACGATGCTGGATGGTGGGATACCCCTTGTTCTGCTGCCAGCCGTAATGGGGGTATTCCTCGGCCAGCCGTTCCATGTAATCGTCGCGGTAGGTCTTGGCGAGGATGGAAGCCGCGGCAATCGACAGGTATTTGCCATCGCCTTTCACGATGCAGCAATGCGGGACCTGCTGGTACGGGATGAACCGGTTGCCGTCCACGATGATGTATTCCGCTTTCAGGCGCAGCGTATCCAAGGCGCGGTGCATCGCCAGGTAGGAAGCATTGTGGATGTTGATCTTGTCGATCTCTGCGGGCGACACGCTGGCCACCGCGAATGCGAGCGCTTCGGCCTCGATGATTTCGCGCAGTGCAACACGTTGCCGCGCAGCCAGTTGTTTCGAATCGGTGAGCAACTCATCCCTGAATTCAGCCGCGAAGATGACCGCCGCCGCGAAAACCGGGCCAGCTAGGCAACCCCGTCCGGCCTCGTCGCAGCCGGCTTCCACGAATTGTTCCTGGTGCCTGGATAGTAGCATGGGTGAATCGTTTTTCGTTACCCTCGCAAAAGTATACTTTTGCGTGATACATTTCAAATCCAGGGCGTAGCCTGGTTTAATGCCGCGCTTGTAATAATTCTTATACAATTAAACAAAATTCGCATGATACGGTCAAACTCGCACATCGAGATGAAACAGGTAGCTAAAACGGTCATTTTCGCAGGTGTCCTGCTGGTCGGGGCGATTCCCGTGTCCGCGCAGCGGAACAAGGGCCATGTCCAGCACGAGCTGGATCGGGCGACGGGCATCGTCATCGACGGGAAGCTCGATGAATGGGGCGACTCCTTGGTGTATGAGCACGCCACGCAAAAATTCCACTACCACATCAAGAACGACGACGAAAACGTATACATCGGCATGCGCGTGGCCGACAAGGACCGGCAGATGCAGATCTTTGCGCAGGGCCTGGCGTTCGCGGTGAATACAAAGGGCAAGAAACGGGAAGGCCCCACGGTCTATTTCCCGGTCGCCGATCGGCTGGCCTTCCGGTCGATCATGTCGGCCGACAACGACGACCGCCCCGACGACATGCGCAAAGGTGCGCTGGCGGCCATCCGCGCAATCCACGTGATGCGGTTCGATGACGTGCTGGATGGCCAGATTTCGTTGGAAAACACCTACGGCATCCATGCGCGGGCCACCTTGGATACCACCGACGCGCTTTGCGTCGAGATGGCCGTACCCTTGGAACGGCTGGGCATCGCCAGCGATTGGTCGGCCGAGTTGGCCTTCAACGTGAAGATCAACGGCGTGATGATACCGGGCAGCGGAACCTCGCCCAGCATGATGCGGAGGGGGTACGGTTACCCCTATGGCTACGGCTACGGATACCCATACGGGTATGGCCAGCAGCCATCAAGGCCGCGCGAGGAGCCGGGCGTATGGGTGGTGGCGCCCTTGGCCAAGGACTAGCAATCTTTTTATATCCGATATATCGAATGGCAATTTTTTATCAATCAGCTACTAAACAGACAACACGTACAACCGGCATGCTGGTCGTCGGCCTGCTGTTGGCGGTACTTCCAGCCTTTTCCCAAACAAACAAGCGTATCCAAGGGACATTGAGCAACACCAGCGGGTATCCCGTGGTCGGCGCGTCGATCAAGCTGGTCTCCGACGTGGATTCCGTGCAGACGAGCTCCGGGGTCGGGGGCCTATTCTCCTTCAACAACATCAAGGGAAGCCACTTCAAGCTCACGGTAACGAGCCTGGGCTTCGATACGCTGCGCCGCGACGTGGCGTTCGAGGCGGGCAAGAATGAGCTGATGCTGCCGGTAACCCTGCAGGAAACCAGCCAGATGCTGGCCGAAGTATCGGTGACCGGGGTGGCCGACATCACCGTCAAGGAAGACACGCTCGAATACGCCACCAAGAACCTGCGGCTGCGCGAAGGTGCACTCGTGGAAGACGCCTTGAAGAAACTCGACGGCGTGGAAGTGGACAAAGATGGCAACGTGACCGCGCAGGGCGAATCGGTGACGCGTGCCCGCATCAACGGCAAGGACTTTTTCGGCGGTGACATCAAGGCCGCCATCCAGAACCTGCCTGCCGAGATCGTGGAGCGGATACAGATCGTGGACGACTATGGCGACATGGCCAACCTCACGGGCAACCGCAGCGGCAGCCCCGAACGGGTGCTGAACCTGGAAATCGCCCCCGAGCGCAATAACGGTGATTTCGGCAATTTCCGCGTGGGCGGGGGCACCGAAGAGCGCTACCAGGTAACCGGATCGTACGGCCGGTTCAAGGAAGGCATGCAGCTCTCCGTGCTGGGCAACATGAACAACGTCAACGCCAGCCTCTTCGATTTCAACACGCGCAGCGGCGGTGCCCGCCGCGGCCCTGGAGGCGGGGGCAGCTTTGGCCGCGGCTTTGGTGGCGGCGGTTGGGGCGGGGCCGATGGCCTCACCAATACGCAATCCATCGGGATCAATTACCGGCAGGACGTGAACCCGAAGCTGACCATGTATGGCGAATACAGCTTCGGCCATACCGACAACAATACCTTGAGCGATCGGTTCGTGGAGACCACGCTGCTCAACGAAGGCACGGTGTTGACCGCCAGCAACACCGACAACGGCAGTTTGGGCAACGACCATCGGCTCAGCTGGAACCTCGAGTACAAGCCCGACGCCAAGAATTACATCAAGCTCTCGCCCAACTTCAGCTACCGGCAGAGCCGATCGGACAACTTCCTTTCGGGGTCCAACATCCGCAATGATGTATTGGTCAACGACGAGCGGACCAACCAACTCAATAAATCGTATGCCCCCAACTACGGCATGAGCGGTTTGTACAACCGGCGGCTCAGCGAAAAGGGACGCAACGTGTTCATCAACTTCTCGATCAACACGGCCAGCACGATCCAAGACCAGGAGCGTATCCTGAATAGCTTGGTTTACGAGACGGCGCTTGGCGACCTCGACAGCGTCTATCAGCAGCATTTGGTGAACCTCGACAACAAGAACCTCAACGGGGGTACGACCGTGTCGTTCATCGAACCCGTGGGGGCGAACAGCACCATGGAGCTGAGCTATGATTTCAACTTCGCCTCCTACGACAACGATCGGATTGCCAATGCGTACAACCGGGCGGGTGTGATTATCGATGAGCCGGAGTACAACAACACCCGTACATACGATTATACCTTCTACACCCACCGCGGTTCGCTCACCTACCGGTACCGCAAGGACAGCTGGAACTATTCCTTCGGGGTGGCCGCGCAGCCTAACCTGCTGCGCGGAAGCGCCCAAGTGGACGACTTGTACGTGCCCATCCAGCGCACGGGGTTCAACTGGATGCCGGTGGCCCGTTTCGAATACGAGATTTCCCGGACGAAGCGCTTCGACATCAACTACAGCGGCCGCGCCAACGAACCCGGCGTTACGCAGATCCAACCGTTCACGGATTTCTCCAACGTGAATGCGCCCGTGACCGGTAACCCGGATCTGCAGGCATCGTTCACGCACGAACTCCGGATGTTCTACCGCAATTTCAACATCAGTGGCGGCAACTCGCTCTTTTTCGGGCTCACCGGATCGCTGGCCGAAGACCAGATCGTGAGCAACCGCACCACCACGGTAGACGATTCGATCGGCGTGATCAACGCCACCGAATACCTCAACGCGGATGGCGTGTACAGTACCCGCGCGTTCTACAATTTCTCCAAGCCGTTCGCCAACCGGGTCTATACCTTGCAATTCAATGGGATGGCGAGCTACAACAACAACGTGTCTTACATCACGGCGGCTCCGACGCCCGGCGCGGACCTGCTCACCCAGCGCAACCTGGCCAAGAACCTGATCTTGTCTCAAGGGTTGAACTTCCGGTACAACCCGAAGGAAACGGTCGAGGTGTCGCCCGGTGTGCGCTATACCTACAACAACACGCGCAACACGGTGTCGTCTGGCAACAACCGCGCGGTTTCCACATGGGCATTGACGCTGAACGGCACGGTGAACCTTTCGCCCACGTGGGTCTTCAGCGCCGACCTGGCCAAGACCAACAACAACGGGTTCAACGCGGCGGTGGGTGCCAACCCGATGATCATCAACGCCTACATCGAAAAGCAGTTTTTCAAGGGCCGGAACGGCGCGATCCGTTTCCAGGCGTTTGACCTACTCAACGAACAGACGAACGTATCGCGCACCATAACCGACAACACGATCATCGACAACCGGAGCAACCGGTTGGCCCGGTATTTCATGCTGTCGCTCACGTATCGATTCTCCAACTTCGCCGGTGGGCAGATGGGTTTCGGCGACGGCCCGGGTGGCCCAGGGGGGCGCGGCGGATGGCAGGGGGGAGGCCGCCCAGGCGGCTAATGGCCCCGCTGGCCCCGCACGGAATGAAAAGCCGCACCGGACTCCGAAACCTGTGCGGCTTTGCTTATTTCGCGACAGATCCTTAACTTGCGCCGCTATGGAATACGAGCTCCTTCAGTTGCCCAATGGTATCCGCGTGGTGTTCCATCACGCCGCCTCCCCGGTATCACACCTGTGCATGCTCGTCAACGCCGGTGCACGGGATGAGGCGGTAGGCCGCTATGGGCTGGCCCACTTCATCGAGCACCTCCTGTTCAAGCAGACCGAGCGGCGCAATACCAACCAGATACTGAACCGCCTGGAGTCGGTGGGTGGCGACCTGAACGCCTACACGACCAAGGAATACACCTGCATCCATGCCTCGTTCCTGTCGCCGTACCTCGAGCGCGCATTGGACCTCTTCGAAGACCTGCTCTACCATTCGGTGTTCCCGGAGAACGAGCTGGAAAAGGAACGTGGGGTAATCATGGATGAGATGGCCTCCTACCAGGATAGCCCCGAAGACGCCATCATGGATGATTTCGAGGACCAGCTCTTCCATGGGCATGCGCTGGGCCACAACATCCTGGGTACGGCCGATGACCTGAAACGCTGCACGCGGGGCGACATCCTGGAGTTCATCCGGCAAAACTACCACACCCATGAACTCATCATCGGCATCACGGGCGATTACACGGTAGCGCAGGTGACCAAGTGGGCGCTGCGCACGCTGGGCAACGTGCCCGAGACGACACCGCGGAAAAAGCGGGTACCGCCCCAGCGCAACGGTACGTTGCATACCCAGGTCGCCAAGCCGATCAACCAGGCGCACTACGTATTGGGCGGGATGGCTTACGATGTGCATCACCCCAATCGGGTGGGCCTGTTGCTGCTCAACAACCTGTTGGGTGGCATGGGCATGACCTCCCGGCTCAACCTGGTGGTCCGCGAGCAGCACGGTATCGCCTACACGATCGAATCCAGCTATGCCCCGCTTTCGGACACGGGCATCTTCCACATCTATTTGGGTACCGACGAGGAAAAGACGGGCAAGGCGCTGCGCCTGGTCGGCAGGGAATTGCGCAAGCTGCGCGAGCAGCGCCTGGGCGTGCAGCAGCTGCACCAAGCGAAGCAGAAATTCAAGGGACAGATCGCGTTGGCCGAAGAGAACCGATTGAGCCTCATCATCTCGTTGGCCAAGAACCTGATGGACGATAACCGCGTGCAGACGCTGGCCGAGGTATTCGCGCAGATCGATGCGGTGGATGCCGATCAATTGCTCGGCATCGCCAACGAGATCCTGGACGAGCGAAACCTGTCATCGCTGCGTTTCGTGCCCGAAGAATAGCCCGCTGGCCCCCCGGGAGGATTTTTGATCTGAATTTCTGCTTTTTTGATACGATTGTCGCAGCATTCCTGCGCGATTTGACGGTTTTTTGCAGTGTTCGTTAGCTAGCGAACGACTAACCAAATGGTGTAACATTGTCATCAAATTTTTCTATTATGGAAAGAAATCAAACAAGGAGTAAACTGCTTCATTGGCTACTGATTCCCCTGCTCGTGGTGGGGGTGGGCAGCAATCGGGGGGTAGCGGCGCATGCTGCGTCACAGCCCGCCACCGTGTCGGGTACCGTAACGGACGATGCCGGCACGCCACTGGCTGGCGTCAGTGTCTCGGTAAAGGGAACCAGCCAGGGCACGAAGACCGCAGACGATGGGCGTTTCGAGCTCAGTGTGAACCCGGGTGCGGTACTGACCGTGTCGTATGTCGGTTTCGTTACGCAAGAGGTCAGCGTAACCGGCTCACGAACACTCTCCATCGTCTTACAGGCCGACGCGTTTTCACTGGATGAGGTGATCGTAACTGGTGTTGCGGCGGGTACGCCCAAAACGAAGCTCGGCTTCTCCATCGAAAAGATCTCGTCCGAACGGTTGTCTAAGGTACCCGCGGTAGACGCCGCGACGGCGCTGCAAGGCAAGGTCGCCGGTGTGCGGATCACGAGATCGAGTGGAGCCCCTGGCTCGGCGGTCGACGTCCAGCTGCGCGGCGTGAAGATGATATTCGGTTCGTCCAACCCGCTCTACATTGTCGACGGCGTACTCACCGAAAACGGTTTGGCCGATGTGAATGCCGAAGACATCGAACACATCGAGGTGCTGAAGGGCGCGGCGGCCTCTTCGCTGTACGGCTCGAGGGCCGCCAACGGCGTGATCAGCATCATGACCAAGCGCGGTAGCTCGGTCGGGGCCGGTCAGGTCAAGCTCGACTTCCGCACCGAATACGGCAAAAACGGCCTTGGGTTCGTGCCTGCACGTTCAAACGCGACCAACAGGCTGATCGAGAACGGCACCGTGAACTACGGCGTCACCGATCCGGATCGCGTATACGACAACGTATACCCGCGCACGTACGATCACATCGATCAATTCTTCAACCCCGGCAGCTACGTGACGAATCATTTGGGCATCCGCGGTACGTCGGCCAACAACAAGATGAGCGTATACACCTCGCTGCAGCTCACCAAGGAAGAGGGCGTGGTCAAGATGGTGAAGGGGATGGAGCGGGCAAACGTGCGGCTCAACCTGGATTACCGGATCCTGGACAACCTCACCTTCTCTACCTCCAACCTGTATACGCACACCCAATCAGACAACCGCGCCGGCGGTGCGTTCGGCGCACTCTTCCGTTCGGATCCGGCAGCGGACCTCCTGGCGCCGAATGCGGATGGATCGCCGTACCTGGTCAACGCCAACCGCATCGAGAACATCGTGAACCCCCTCTACACGATCACCAATTCGAAGAATGAGTCGACGATGGAAAAGCTCTTGTCAAACTTTTCGTTGAAGTACGATCCGACGGATTACCTGACGTTTTCCTCGTCGTTCGGCACTACGCGCTCGGTGGGCGAAAACCTGTTCCTCTCCCCCAAGGGCCGGTTGCGGTACGACCTCACCCCCGAGGTGGGTTTCATTTCGCGCGGCATGTGGCGCAACAACGAAAAGGTGTTTTCGGCCGACGCGATGTTCCATCGGAAATTCGGCGACTTCGCTACCCGCGTGAAGGTGCAGTACCTTTATGAAGCGTCCACGTCATCCAGCCTGAACGGCGGCGGCGGCGACTTGGGCATCGGCGGCATGAACATCACGTCGGTGAACCTCTCGGCCAACCAGAACACCAGCTCATCCGTGCTCACCAGCGTGGCCAACAACGTGGCGGCCATGTTCGTGCTCGATTACAAAGACAAGTACATCCTGGATGCCTTGGTGCGCCGCGACGCATCGTCGCTGTTCGGCGCCGACGTACGCTGGCAAACCTTCTACCGGATCGCCGGAGCGTACCGGCTCACGGAAGACTTCAAGATCGGCGGCATCAACGAATGGAAGCTGCGGGCATCCTACGGGGTGGCCGGCCTGCGCCCGCCATTCGAGGCGCAGTATGAGGTGTTCGCCCTCCAGAACGGCGTGCCGGGCAATATGGAAACCTTGGGCAACAGCCTATTGAAACCCTCGTTTTCCAAAGAAACCGAAGTGGGCACGGATATCCAGTTCCTGAACCGGTTTTACTTCAGTGCCAATTACTCCGTGGCCAACAATACCGACCAGATCCTGAAGGTGCCCGTGACCCCGTTGTCTGGCGCGGCCTTCCAATGGCAGAACGCAGGTACCATCCAGACGCGTGTCTTCGAAGCCAGCCTGAATGCCAACATCGTCAACAAGGCCGATTGGGGCTGGGATGCGGGCATTACCTTTGACAAGATCCAGCAGCGGATCACCAAGCTGAACGCCACGCCCTACATGCTAGACGGTACGCGTTTCCGCATCGAGGAAGGCATCGATTTCGGCGTCTTGTACCTGGATAAGTTCGCGCGCACATTGGACGAGGTGGCCAACCAGGTACCCGCAGGACGCACCATCGACGAATTGTTCGTGGTCAACAACCAAGGGTTCGTGGTGCGCCGCAACGAGATCGGCACCATCAACGAGACGCCCGTGAAGATCAAGGACGATATCGGGAACATCGTCGCCTTGCCCAGCCGAAGCATGGTGCCCAATTTCAACCTCAATTTCAATACGACCTTCCGGTTCAAGAACGTATCGCTCTACACATTGTGGTCATACCAGGATGGCGGTACGCTGTACAACCACGCCGTGCGTTACACCACCGAACCAGCGCTGTTCGACCAATCGGGCAAGCCCTGGAACGAAGTGAAATCGGCTGCCTACTACAGCAACGGCGGGCAACAGATCGGCTTGCTGGGTTGGGATAACGACGTGTTGGTGTTCGATGCGTCGTTCATCAAATTGCGGGAACTGGCGTTGAGCTATGACATCAAGCCCACGCAGTGGCGGTTCATCGAAAACATCAAGGTGAGCCTCATCGGCCGTAACATCCTCAACCTGACCCGGTATCCGGGATTCGATCCCGAGGGCGTTTCGGCCGATCGGAGCAAGGGGGTCGATGCCAACGCGTTCCGGTTCGAGTCCAATGAGCAATACCCGTTGTACCGTACGTTCAGTGGGTCGATTGCCTTTACATTTTAACCCCAATAGATACGATCATGAAAAGAATACTGATATATGTGGCGGCGGCATTCATGCTGGTGCCGAGTTCGTGCAGCTTCTTCGAGTCCATGGAAGTGGTCAACGAGAACCAACCCAATATCAACGATTTGGCTACCCCTGCCGAGTTCTATTCGCTGTTGCGTAACGGATACAACACGTGGTACAACGGTTCGATTGCGGCCAGCCCCACGATCGGGTTCGCCTGCGCCGAATTGTTCCAGGCGGGTACGCCGGGTTGGGGTTCAGGCACCATGTGGTTCAGGCCACGCCAGCAGCTGTTCAACGACGACACGCCAGATCCGGTCATCATCATCAATTTCGGGGCTTGGTACAATTATTACGGTAGCGTCGGCAGCGCGGTCAAGATGGCCAAGATGTTCGAGGATCCGGAATTCAAGATCACGTTGGGTGGCGTGGACTACACCAACCGGGCCAAGGCGCACGCGAACATCATCCAGGCGCTGCTGTATGGCAACATCGCGCTGCTGTATGACAAAGCGTACCTCTTTACCGAAGAGCACGATGCGCTCACCTTCGATTTCGTGGCCAACACCAAAGGTTACCAGGACGTGATGGCCTACGCCCTCTCCAAATTGGACATGGCCATCCAACTGCTCGAAGCCGACGCGGTGGATGCCGATCCCGCTTCGGTGATTGCAGGCATGACGTTCAACAAGGCGCTCCTCATCCAGTTCGCCAATTCCATGGGCGCCCGTTTCCTGGCGTCCAATGCGCGTACGCAGGCCGAAAATGGGCAGGTGGATTGGAATCGGGTCAAGGCCTACGCCGAGAAGGGGCTGCAGAGCGATTTCAAGGTGGCCTATGACGAGGGTTGGCGCGGCAAGGTGATGACCCGCGATGTCGGATCGAACTATTTCGCCTTTTACAACATGAACTGGATCCGCGTGAGCCAATGGCTCTTGAACAAGATGGCACCCGACGATCCGTATTCGGTATACCCCATCCCCGTCACGCCCGGCAGCGACAGCTTCAAGGATTGGCCTGAGATCCAGAACACACCCGACAGCCGATTGACGCGCTATTTCCGTTACGAGAACATGCGCAATTGGTTCGGCTCCGACCGCACCGAACGCCCCGGTTACGGCACGTTCATCCTGAGCCAATACCGCTACTGGCGTTACTACGAGATCGTCGAACGCGGGCAGGGCATGATCGATCATTTCCTGAAGGTGGAAAACGACGCTTACCTGGCCGAAGCGTTGATCCGCACCAACGGCGACAGGGGCCAGATCGCCACGTTGATCAACAATTCACGCGTGGCACTGGGCAACCTCCCCCCGGCACTTCCTTCCGAGACGTACGAGGCGCTGGAAGAGAAGTTGTTTTACGAACGCTACGTGGAATGCGACATGGTGTGGCCGCAGCTGGGATTCTTTGACCGCAGGCGGGGCAAAGACCAATTGCTGCCCGGCACGGCCCGGCACTTCCCCATACCGGGGCCGGAGCTGAAGATGCATGGCCAGTCGCTCTATACGTTTGGCGGCGCAGGGAACGAAATGTAGGATTTTGGGATCTTAGTACTTAGAAGAGATGAAGAAACTAGTGTTATTACTCGCGATATCAGGCCTGTTCGTGGCGTGCGAACGTGACTTGGAATTTGAAACGCTATCGGTGACCGATCCGGCGCTCGAAGTGCAGGTGGAAGGCGTCCCTAGCGGCACGACCTACCCGAAAATCGATGGCGCAAGCGTAGAGATCCTCAACAGCGCGGGGCAGTCATTGGCTACGGGCACGACCAATGCCAACGGGCGCGTGCTGTTCACGAAGGAACAGTTGAAGGAAAAAGGTGCATTTACGGTCAGGGCGCAAAAAGGGGCGTTGGCTGGCCAGGCGACGACACCATACCTATTGCTCAACGACGGCGTTACCCTGTTTACATTGGTGATTCAATAGGGAGCGGGCGTGACGTGTTTTCGTATCGGCTTGTTGGGCGGCGCGTGGCTGTCGGTCCTGGCCTTTTCCTGCCAGCAGGCCGGAAAGCCTTACCTGTCCAACCTGCAAGCAGGCAAGGGGTTCCCGGTGTACACCACCTATGCGGCCGCGCCGGAGCGCTCCAACTTCGTGTTGGACCAAGGCTATGCGTTCCGTTATGACGTGGATAGCTTGGGGGCGGACTTCACCACCGATACCGGTGGCGATATCGCGCTGGGATTCAAGCTGGGCGATGCCTGGGTGTACCGCGTCCAGGACATGCATCGCCCGCCGGTGATCACCGCGAGCTATCCCGACATGGTGCGCTATGCGCTGCAGCCCTTCGAGGGCATCCACGTCGAGGCGTGGTTCGTGGTGCACAGCTCCACGGCGGCGCTGTTGGACATCGCGGTGACCAACAAGCGGGCCGACGATGTGCAGCTGGAGGTCTATCCCTTCATGCGCCACGCGGGGCGGGCCTTCCAGCAGGTCGCGCCGGGCGACGGCTACCTGCTGTTCGAGCACCAGGAATACCCCGACGGGTGGACCCTCGACCACGAACTGCCTTACACCGACAGCATACGGAACGTGTGGGTCGCATCCGAAGCGGCCGAAGCGTTCGGCGCGTTCACCAGCGAACGTGGAGAACCGTTCGCGATCCCGAATCGGATGGAGACCGACAGCAAGCCCACCTTGCAGGTGAATGGGCGCGTTTATTTGCCCGGCAAACAGCGGCTGAACAATGCGGGAAGCCCGCCCCGGCTACTGCTCACGGTGGATGGCGATGCGCGGCGCGTACTCACGGAGCGCAGCCCGGTTTGGGGCGGCATGCATGCGGCCATAGACCAGGGTGGGTTCTTCCGGCTGGAGGCCGCCCTATTGAGCCGCACTGCCAAGCGATACACCGTCCGGGCCTTCGATGCGGCCAGCGGGCTGGCAGGCGAGGCCGACGGGACACTCCAGGCCACCAGCCAGCGCAACGACATCCAACTCCGTGCCGATGCCACGCCGCCGATGGTCAGTGCGCTCCGGTTGCGGCGATCCGACGGGAAGTCTGTGCGTTTGTCCTGGCAAGCGGCAGGCGGTGCATATCCCGTGGCGGTATACCGGCGCGATTATCCCCAAGGCCATTACGAGCGCATTGCGCGAGGCCTTACCGACACCGCGTTCGTCGATGAACACGCCGCGGCGGAGGCCATCCACGGCTACATCGTGGTGCCCGAATTGCCGGATGGTGGATTGGGGATCCACGCCACGGAAGTGACGACCGTGCCGTCAACGGTCTTTACCGACTTCCTGGGCGGCCGGGGGCAACCCTTGCAAAAGCCCATGCCCTACGCCAAGGTGGTGGCGGCCAGGCATCGCTTGGCCATTGGGCGCGGCGCCACCGAGCAGTTGCGCTTCGTGCGTGCCGTGGCACCGTTGGCCACGCCATCGGCGCAGCTGGTCGACGAAGCCCGACAGCTGTTCGATACGCCATTGGCACCCTATCAAGCAGCCAATGAGCGGTTCTTCGCCAAGGCGCCGGTGCCTGATTTCGATGACCCCGACAAGGAGGCGCTCTATTGGAGTGCCAACAACATGATGCGGCAGGTGTTCTATCCGCCGGAGGGCAAATCCAGCTACAACTATTATGTCTTCTCGCGCGAGCCGACCTGGGGGTGGGGCCACGGCGGGCAGGTGTTCCACGAAAGCATCGCGATGCTCGCCTACGCGTACGTCGATCCGGTGGGGGCGATGAATTCGCAGCGCGTGTACCGCGAACGGCAGTACCCGAACGGCTACATCAACTACCGTACGGGGAGCTACCTCGATGAGGTCATCGAACACAACGGACAGCTCACCACATCAGCACCCTGGTATGCCTGGCTCAATTGGGAAGTCTACCGGATCACGGGCGACAAGGCGTTCCTCGAAGAACTGTATGATTCGTCGAAAAAATTGTTCCGCTTCATCGTGGACAACCGCGACAGCGATGGCGATGGGTTGTGCGAGTGGGGCGGGCATGCCGTGCTCGAGTCGGTGCGCGATGCGTTGGTGGCCGTATGGGACGAGGTGGGCTTCCCGACCAATTTCGAGAGCCTGGACCTCAACTGCATGCTGGTGAAGGAAGCCAAGTCGCTGGAGCGAATGGCGCTCGAGCTGGGCTTGGCCGATGAAGCGGCTACCTGGAAGGCAGACCACGAACAGCGCGCACGGCTCATCAACGAAACCTTTTGGGACGAAGCGAATGGGTTTTATTACCAGGTGGATAAGACCACCCATACGTTCAGCCACAAGGCCGAGAACGATTTGAAGCGCGACGAGATCATCGGCTTCCTGCCGCTGTGGGCGGGCGTGGCCGATGAGGCACGGGCCGAGCGGTTGGTGGCGCACCTGACCGATACGGCGCGTTTCTGGCGCGCATATGGCGTGCCCACGCTTTCGGCCACCGATTCGTATTACAACGACAAGGGCTACTGGAACGGGCCGGTGTGGGTGCAATGGAATTACCTCATCATGCTCGGCCTGCAAGATTATGGTTACCATCGCGAAGCCCGCGAGCTGGTGGATCGCGTAACGGCCGGCATGATCGCCGTATTGAAAGCGAACCACAACCTATGGGAATTTTACAGTCCGGATGCGCCGTGGGGCGGGTACCACAAAACCTATATCTGGGCGGGCATCATCAACCGGATGATGATGGATACGCAACAATGAACTGGAGTTGAACACACATAAAGCAAAGCGCACATGAGCTTAACGTTGAGGAGGGTAACTTTTTGCCTATCGCTGATCGCAACGCTATCGAACACGGATATCATGGCCCAGAACTACCGCAATAACCGGGCGCCACTGGTCGAGAAGCCCTACATGGAGCTTCCATTGGGGAGCATCAAGCCCCAGGGATGGTTAAACGAAATGCTGCTCAGGCAGCAGCAAGGGGCCACGGGCCAGCTGGACAGGCTCTACCCCACGGTGATGGGCAGCCGAAACGGCTGGTTGGGTGGCGATGGCGACCAATGGGAGCGCGGCCCGTATTGGATCGACGGCCTGCTGCCCTTGGCCTACATCCTCGACGACGAGGCGCTGAAGGCGAAGGTGCAGCCCTGGGTGGAGTGGGCCATCAAGAGCCAGCAGCCCAGTGGCTATTTCGGCCCGAATACCGACTACGGCCCCGAGCCGGGGCTGCAACGCAACAACGCGCACGACTGGTGGCCCAAGATGGTGGTGCTGAAGATCCTCCAGCAGTACCATTCGGCCACGGGCGACGAGCGGATCGTCCGCTTGATGACCAACTACTTCAAATACCAGCTCACCACCCTCCAGGAGAAGCCGCTGGGGCACTGGACGTTCTGGGCCGAGTTCCGTTCGGGCGATAACCTGCAGGCCGTGTATTGGTTGTACAACATCACCGGCGACGATTTCCTGCTGGAATTGGCGCGGATGATCCACGGGCAGGGCAAGGACTTCACGACGTGGTTCGAAAAGCGCGATTTGCTCAGTACCATCGGTTCCATCCATTGCGTGAACCTGGCCCAAGGCATCAAGGAGCCGATCATTTACTACCAGCAGGATCCCGATCAGCGGTTCCTGGATGCGGTGAAGCTCGGCTTTGACGACATCCGCAAATTCAACGGGCAGCCCCAGGGCATGTATGGCGGCGACGAGGCGTTGCACGGCAACAACCCGACCCAAGGGTCCGAGTTGTGCTCGGCGGTCGAGCTGATGTTCTCGCTCGAAAAGATGCTCGAGATCACGGGCGACGTCGATTTCGCCGAACACCTGGAGCGCGTGGCGTTCAATGCGCTGCCCACGCAGGTGACCGACGACTTCATGCACCGGCAGTATTTCCAGCAAGCCAACCAGGTGCAGATCCAGCGTCGGCCCTACAACTTCAATATCAACCACGGCGAGACCGACCTGGTCTTCGGCCTGCTCACGGGGTATCCATGCTGCACGGCCAACATGCACCAAGGGTGGCCTAAATTCACGCAGAACCTGTGGTACGCCACCGCCGATGGTGGGCTGGCGGCATTGGTCTATTCGCCCAGTACCGTCACGGCGCGGGTGGCCGATGGCGTTGCGGTTTCCGTAGCCGAAGAAACGCATTATCCGTTCGATGAAACGATCCGGTTCACCATCCGCTTCCCGGATGGCCAGGCCGACGTGGCCTTCCCGCTGCACTTGCGCGTACCCACGTGGTGCGCCGAGGCGGAGCTGCGCATCAACGGGACGCCCTGGGCGGGCGACACGCGAGCGGGTGGGATCGCCGTGGTGGATCGGGCTTGGCGTAGCGGCGATGTGGTGGAGCTGTCGTTGCCAATGGCGGTGAAGACCAGCACGTGGCATGAGAATTCGATCGCGGTGGAGCGCGGCCCCGTGGTTTACGCGCTCAAGATCGCCGAACGCTGGGAGCGTAAGGAGGTGACCGACAACCCGACCCTTTACGGCAGCCATTATTTCGAGGTCTACCCCGAGTCGCCGTGGAACTACGGCATCCTGGATTTTTCGAAACGGGACCCCAGCGAGGTGTTCAGCGTGGTGAAACGGCAGGGAGTGGATACCCGCTATCCGTGGAACCCCGAAAATGCACCCATCGAGATCAAGGTGAAAGGCAAGCGCATGCCCACGTGGCAGCTGTACAATGGCATGGCCGGGCCATTGCCCCACAGCGGCATCATCTATGGCATCCAGTCCACCAACGAGCAGCCCGAAGAAGAGATCACCTTGATTCCGTATGGTGCCACCACCTTGCGGATATCCGCATTTCCCGTTATTGTTCCCTATTGATTCGATATGAAGACGATCCGACTCCTTTTATGCGTAACGTTCATTGCCCATAACCTGCACGCGCAGGAACTCAGCGACATCACCCTGTCGGCCGATCGGGCCGCCGTGGTGGGGTTCAAGACCAATACGGGCACTGTTTTGCATCTGCCCGAAGCGTGGCCATTGGTTGCCTTTGAGGTAGACGACCGCCCCATGACGGCCGCCAATGGAGGCGGGATGAAGGTCACGATGGAACTGGTCGCCGGTTTTTCACCGGCGGTCAAAGGGATCTTGCGGCTCACCAATACGTCCGCCGATACGGTTACGCTGACCAATGTCGTGCCGTTCGGCCGGGAAGGCAAGGCGGCATACATCACCGGTAAAGGCAAGCACGGCCTTTCGCGTTCGCACGTTTTCCTTCCCGGCAGGCAGCCCGTCAACTGCATCCTGCCCGACAACGCGTGGGAGTTGGGTTACAGCGGTACGGCGTTGGGCGATGGGCTTTCGGTATGCGCATTGGTGAGGCGCGACCGGTCGAGCGCCGACAAGGCCACCATCCGTCGTTTCGAGACCGTCATCGCGCCGGGCGGATCGATTGCCTACAACTTCTTTGCCGATGTCTACCAAGGCGACTGGCAAGCGGGGGTAAGGAAGATCTTCCAGGAACGGTACCTCTATGACGTAGACCGGTTCGACAACAGCTTGTTCGAACGCGAAGACCTGAAGTGGATCCGGCACACCTACGTGATGCACCTCATCATGGCGTGGGACAAATTCTACCACGACAGCGAGACCGGGCAGTCGGGCTTGCCCGGCTTCATCGCGCGGGGCAAGAAACTGTATGGCGGCGACGACGTGATCGGCCTGTGGCCAACCTGGCCTACGCTCGGCATCGATCAGCGCAACCAATTCGATATGTTCCGTGACCTCCCGGGAGGGATGGCGCGCATCCAACGCGATGCTGCGTATTGCCGCAACCAAGGAACCGCCTTTTTTCTGTGTTACAACCCTTGGGACGCCAGTACGCGCAGCGAGGGGCATATGGACGGGCTGTATGACCTGATCATGCAGACCGGTGCCGATGGCGTGGTGTTGGACACCCAAGGCGGTTCGAGCACCGAGCTGCAGGACGCGGCCGATAGCGCCAAGGCCGGGGTGATCATGTACAGCGAGGGTTTCGCGGTGCCCAAGGATATGCAGGGTATCGTTTCCGGGCGCGTGCACAATGCCCTGTATTACCCGCCCATGCTGAACCTGAACAAATTCATCAAACCCGAATTCACGATTTACCGGGTGGCCGAGCTGATGAAAGAACCCATCAAGCGCGAATTCGCCACCGCCTTCTTCAACGGCTACGGCACCGAGCTGAACATCTTCGCGCCGGGCCAACCGGATTGGGTAGACGAGCAGTACCGCTACCTGGGCCGTACCAGCCGGATCCTGCGCGAACATACCCACAATTTCCTGGCCCGCGATTTCACGCCGCTCATCCCCACATTGGCAGACAGCGTGTTCGTGAACCAATGGCCATTGGATGGGAAGACACTCTACACGCTCTACAGCATCAGGCCCGAAGGGTTCAGCGCGCCGCTTTTCGAGGTACGGCCTACCGAACGCACCCACTTCGTGGACCTGTGGAACCACGAGGAGGTCGAGCCGGTAGCACGCGACGGGCGGCATTACCTGCCCGCCAAGATCCAAGCATTCGATCGGTTCGACCTCGGCACGAACAACGAGGGCGAGGTGGGTTGCATCGCGCAGCTGCCCACGTTGCTGGATGTCGAACTGCACAACAATACGCTGCGCATCCATGCGGCCGAAGGCCAGCGGATCAAGGTGTGGGCCGGGGCGCCCGACTACGAAAAGCAGCCGGTCGAGCTGCCGGTAGGCGACCATGCGCTGGATGTCTTCGCACATTTCGGTCGCCATGAGGGCAAGCTCATCGTCCAGTTGTTCGATGACGGCATCCTGCTCGATCAGCGGGTCACGGCAATCAAGGCGGGCACGCCGCGACTGGCCAGCAAGGCGGAACGCGCGCCGCTGACCGGCGACACCAAGGGCATGGTCGAGATTCCCGCAGGATCGTTCACGTTCCATGCCACCAATGGCGATGAGTTCATTTCCTATCCGAAGCACGACGAAGGCCGTACGTTCGCGCTGTCCGCGTACTGGATGGACAAATACCCGGTCACGAATGCCGATTTCCTCGCCTTCATGGAGGCCAGTGGCTACCAACCGAGCGATACGGCCAATTTCCTGAAACATTGGAGCGCGGGCAAACCCGTGGTGGGCGAAGAGCGCCACCCCGTGGTGTACGTGAGTTATGAGGATGCGCAGGCCTACGCCCGTTGGGCAGGCAAGCGGCTTCCCACCGAAGTGGAGTGGCAGTATGCCGCCCAGACGCCCGACGGGCGCGAGTGGCCGTGGTCTAAAGACACCAAGGGCATCCGGCGCGAGCTGGAACCCGTAACCAATAGCCTCACGGTCTACAAGATCAAGGGCATCGATGCCAAGCTGGCCAACCTGGGCGATGGCAAGCCCTACCCGGTAGGCCGTTATAAGCGGGGAGCCAACCCGTATGGGCTGGAAGACCTCGTGGGGTCGGTGTGGCAATTGACCAATGACGTTTACAAAAGCGGATCGTATACCTACATCATGATGAAGGGCGGGTCGTACTTCAACCCTACTTCGAGCTGGTGGTACGTGCAGGGCGGGCCGCGGGAGCTGCATTACCGGCAGTACCTGCTCCGCGTGTCGCAAGGATTCGAGCGCAACGCCACCGTCGGGTTCCGCTGCGTCAAGGACAGGGAATAGTTATTCAAGAAAATCGCTATATTTACCGATAGCAACGAACATGACGGGATGGATGTGCGTTACCTCGGCAAGATCATAATCGGCATCGCGCTTTGGGCGGGGGCATGCTTGGCCGTCGGCAAGGCGCAAGCGCCGCAAGAGGGCCAGGCCAACTATTACTTCCGCAGCCTGCAAGTGGAAGACGGCCTGTCGCAGAATTCCGTGTACGCGATATTCCAGGATCGGCAGGGGTACCTGTGGTTCGGTACGCAAGACGGCCTGAACCGGTATGACGGGCAGACGTTCAAGGTATTCAAGAAGAATACGCGCGATGGGCGGAGCCTGGGCAACAACACCGTCACGGCCATCGGGCAGGATTCAGGCGGCTATATCTGGGTGGGCACGGGCGATGGTGCCTACACCTACGATCCGGGTACCGAAAAGTTCAGCCGGTACGATGGGAAGACACCGGAAGGCGAACAGGTCTCGGGCCTGGTGCGCGACATCCAGGTGGATAAGCAAGGCAACGTCTGGATGGCGGTGTTCAACAAAGGGGTGTTCCGCGTATCGCCTGGCGGCGAGCTGACCTATTTCAACCTCAACGATGGCAAAAGCCCGGCACCGGTCTGGATCCGTCGCATCGCCTTCGATACGGAAGGGCGGGTGTGGATCGGCACGTACCACCAAGGCATGTACTGCCTCGACCCGCAGGGCGGAGCGGTGCAGCAGTACCTCATCCATCCACAATCTTCGATCGGGCAGGACAACGACGTGAACGATGTCTTCCTCTTGGACGCCGAAAACCTGCTGGTGGGTACCACCAACAGCGGGGTGCAGCTCTTCAACCTCTCGACACACACGTTTACACCGTTGCTAGAGCGCGATGGTCGCGGGCGGCCACTGTACGTAAGGCGGATAGCGCGTTCGGACAACGGCGAGCTTTGGATCGGCACCGAGAGCGGGCTGTACATCTACCATCCCCAGACCCGGCAATACGAAAACCTGCGGCACATCAATGGCGACAATTTCTCCGTGACCGACAATGCCGTCCATGCGGTCTATCAAGATCGCGAGGGGGGCATGTGGCTGGGTACGTTCTTCGGCGGAATCAATTATTACATCAAGCCCTACAGCCTGTTCGAGAAATACTATCCGGTGACGGGGGCCAACTCCATCCGGGGAAAAAGCATCAGTGAATTTTGCGAGGTGACCGATGGCGCGATCTGGATCGGCACGGAAGACGCGGGGTTGCATCGGTTCGATCCGGCGACCAAGCGCTTCAGCGACGGCTTCCTGCCGGCGTCCAACATCCATGCGCTCATGCATGACGCCGGGAAGCTCTGGGTCGGCTCGTTTACCGAAGGGCTGTTCGTCGTCGATGTCAAGACCCATCGCTTCAAGCAGTACAAGAGTTCATCGGCACCGGGATCGCTCATCAACAACAACATCTATTCCATCTATAAAGACTACGGTGGCACCACCTGGGTAGGCACCATGATGGGGTTATGCCGATACGATGACCAAGCCGACGCCTTTGTTCCGGTACAGGATTCGCTCATTCGCACACAGGTGAACGATATGGTGGAAGACCATCGGGGAATCCTGTGGTTGGCCACCATCGGTGGCGGCATCTACGCCCACGACCGTAGCGCCGGCACCTGGAAGCACTACCCCACGCCCCTCGCCGGCGACGCCACCAGCGGCAAGGTGACCTGCGTCTTGCTCGACAAGCAGCAACGGCTTTGGTTCGGCACCGAGGGCGCTGGCCTTTTCCGCTACGACCGCGAGCGGGATGCCTTCGTCGACAGCTATTCCGAAGACAGCGGGCTGCCCAACAACGTGATCTACCAATTGGTGGAAGACCTGTCCGGACACATCTGGGGGAGTACCAACAACGGGCTGTTCAAATTGGAGCCCAAGACCCGCGACATCACCGTATACACCCACGCCAACGGGCTGCTGGGCGACCAGTTCAATTACAAATCGGGCTTTCGCAGCAAGGATGGCAAGCTGTATTTCGGCGGCATCAAGGGCTTCGTGGCGTTCTCGCCTTACCACAGCTGGCAGAACCAGGTGCCACCCCCCGTGGTCATCACCGGTGTCCAGCTCCAGCAGCGTGAGGTGGTGGGGGTCAGCGAGCTGTCCTTGCCCTATAGCACGGCGGTCTTCAGCGTGCGCTTCGCGGCGTTGAGCTTTGTTTCGCCGCAACGCAATCGGTATGCCTACAGGCTTGAGGGGAAGGATGAAGACTGGATCCACACCAACGATGCATCCCGCGTTACCTATTCGAACCTCCCCCCGGGCACGTATACCTTCCGGGTCAAGGCCTCCAACAGCGATGGCGTCTGGAACGACGAGGGCGCGCGCATGCTCATCCACATCCTGCCGCCGTTTTACCGAACGGGCTGGGCATACCTTGTCTATGTCGTCCTGTTCTCGCTGGCGGCCTACTGGACGGTGCGCTATTTCGTGGATCGCCTGCGCGCGCGCAACAAACGCGTGGTGCAAGCCATCGCGCGCAAGAAGGAAAAGGAGCTTTACGATACGAAAATCGACTTCTTTACCAACATCACCCACGAGATACGCACGCCGTTGAGCCTGATCAAGGCGCCGCTGGAGGAGCTGATGAAAGACAGCGACCCCGGCGACCCCCGTTGGGAAAACCTGGCGATCATGCAGCGCAACACCAACCGCCTGTTGGGCCTTGTCAACGAATTGCTCGATTTCCGGAAAGCCGAAGCCAAGGGGGTGGCGGTCCATTTCACCCATGTGGACATCGTTTTTGCCATCAAGGACACGTTGAGTCGGTTCGCGCCATCGGCCAAGGTGCAGGGAATCGCATTGTCGGTCGATCTGCCTCCGCGTCCGGTACGGGTCGACCTGGACCTGGAGATCTTCACGAAGATCTTGAGCAACCTCATCCACAATGCGCTGAAACATGCACGGCGCCAGGTCCGGGTCTCCTGCGAGGAGGCCGATGGCTATGTCCGGTTGGCTGTCGGCAATGACGGCGATCGGATCGATCCGGATGTGGCCGACAAGATTTTCCTGCCGTTCTTCAAGCTCGACGAGAAATCGCAGGGCTCGGGATTGGGGCTGGCCTTCTCCAAATCGCTGGCCGAGCTGCACAACGGCAACCTGTACCTCGGGCAGCACCAACCGGATACCGTGTTCGTACTCGAGCTGCCCATGCAGCAGTCGGGCCATTCCCGTCATCCGGAACCATCGCCCGAGCCCACGGCGGATGCCCATTCGCAGCATTCGCTGGCCGATGTCGAAGACCTGCTGCGCAAGGACAGCAAAAAGACCATCCTGTCTGTCGAAGATAACGCCGAGTTCCAGCAGTTCATGGCCGGGCAACTCCAGCAGGATTATCACGTGTTGATGGCGCAGCATGGCAAGGATGCCATCGACGTACTCGCGGACGCCCACGTCGACATCGTCATCTGCGACATCATGATGCCGGTGATGGACGGCATCGCCTTTTGCAAATATGTCAAGGAAAACCTCAAATTCAGCCATATCCCCGTCATCTTGCTCACGGCCAAGACCGGCCTCCAATCCAAGATCGACGGATTGAAGATCGGGGCCGACGAGTACATCGACAAGCCCTACTCCATCGATTACCTGCGGGCACGTATCGAAAACCTGCTTGACGGCAGGCGCAAGCTCAGGGAGGCCTACCGGACATTGCCCGAGACGGCCTACGGAACCATCGCCCACTCCAAGGCCGACGAACGCTTCCTCGACGAGCTGGTACGGGTCATCCATGCCCGCCTGGACGAGGCCGACCTCGACGTGGACAAGCTCGCCGGTCTGCTCAACATGAGCAGGGCCACCTTCTACCGCAAGGTGAAGCACATCTCCGAACTCACGCCAAACGATTTCATCCGATTGGTGCGGCTCAAGAAAGCGGCCGAGCTGCTCCGCGAGCGCGAGTACCGCGTCAGCGAGATCGCCTACTTGGTGGGTTTCAGCTCGCCGTCTTATTTTTCCAAGTGCTTTCTCAAGCAGTTCGGCGTGCTGCCCAAGGATTTCGAGAAGGTGGGAGCTTAGAAATACCGTTCGAAGGACAAGCCGTAGGTAAACAGCAGGTTTTCGCTATCCGTGCGGTTGATGCGGTTGTAGGTGAGTGCCGCGTTGAGGCTCAGTCCGCGGAACAGCTTGAAAGACACGTTGTTGTTCAGTCGGATGTTGAAATCCGACCCATCCGTGAGCGATGGCTGGTAGAAATTGTTGCCCTGCAACACCACCAGCGAATGGATGGCGAATCGATAGGCCAACCGGAAGGAGTTGCGGATGGTTTGGTAATGTACGGGCAGGTCATCCTGCAGGATGCTGCTCGTGTCGAACAGGAAGCCGTCACTCAGGTTGAGGTAGGCCGTTTCCGTATCGAAAAAGCTATAGGCCACACCGGCGCCCGCCAGCAGCTGGTTCCTGATCTTGAGCGAGAAGCTGGTGTTGTAGTTGGCCAATCCCCAATAGAAGAATTTCCGGCCCGGGCGGTAGAAGTTCGCGTCGAACGTCGTGGAAAAATCATTGTTGGTCTTGGTGCCATCCTGTTGGCCATACAGCCAGGTGTTGTTCCAGTTGAGGCTCGTGCGCGTCTTGCGGATCGAAAAACCGAGGCCGTTGTTGAAGAGGTAGGCACTTTTGTCGGCGGCACGGTTGATGGAATTCGTCGACGAGAGTTTGATGAAATAGTGCGTGCTGTCGGTCCATTGCGCCCGGGCAGCCGTGGCCACCGTCGCCAGCAAATACACGATAAAGGCGATCCGTTTTGTCATGGACTGGCGAAAATACGAAGATTTCCTGATATCGGGCTTCGCTTACGCCTCCAATAGGTCGATTCCCTCCTGTAGGAACCGCGTGTTCAGTCGTTCGCGAAGTTGGCTCTTGAACACGTTTTCGTTATAGATATGGATGATCCAGCTATTGACCTGAAGCGTTACGGCATCGGCCGTCGTTGCCTGCAGCAGGATTTCGACATCGGTTTTTTTCTGGGTATAGGCGATTTGCTTTACCTCCTCGGTAATGAGTTGCCTGATCCGGTCAAGGTCGGCGTTCCTGCCGACCTTGACCGTCACGCTCGATTTCATGTATGATTTCGTCAGCGTCCAATTGACCAGGCGCCCCGACAGCAGGTCGCCGTTGGGTATGACGACTTCCGCGCCCTCCTGCGTCGCCAATGTGCTGGAACGGATGCCGATGGCTTGGACCCGGCCTTTTTTATCGGCCAGTTCCACATAGTCGCCGATGCGGAAGGGGCGCTCGAAGATCAGGATGACCCCCGATACGAAGTTGTTGAAGATGTTCTGCAGACCCAGCCCCACGCCCACACTGAGGGCGCCCAGGATGACCGTCAGCTTATCCATGCCGATACCCAGGGCGCTGACGGCGATGAGGAAACCGAGCACGATGACGATCAGCCGGAAGAGGGCCACCAACGAACCCCGGTTTTCGGGCAGCGGGGTATAACCGGCTACGGGCCGGCCGGTAAAGAACAGCGCGACATTCTTTTGCAACCAATTCGCGATGGCGATTATCAAGAGGAAAACCAGTACGTTCTTGGCGGTGAACGTGATGCTGCCGATGTTGCGTTCCGTCGCGAGCGTATTGGCCGTCCAGGAAGCCAGCGGGCCGATCAGCCGCAGGTTGATGGCCAGTACGATCAGCCAGGAAAGGACGCTGACCAAGTATAGCGCACGGTTGGTGCCGATAAGCGTTCGCTGTTTGTTGAAGCGGCTGAAAAAGCCCTTTGTCTGCGCGCTGCGTGCGAATTGATCATCCAGTGCACCCCGCACGATGCGGATAAAGGCCGACAGCGTGACGTATTGCCCCAATCCGACGGCCGCGGCGATGCTCATCAGCCGGGCGAGCGGCATATAACCCAGTATGTTGACCACCGTGGCGCCCACATTCATGCCGATGAATGCGTACAATACGAATGACGGTATGGGGATTTCGGGCGCCGCGTCGCCGTCTCGTGGCCGCAGGCGCAAGCTCAGGTAAATCGCCGCGAGGTTCAGGGCGATGGTCATGAGCCGCAGTACGATGTCGTCGATCGCGATCGAGTTGGCCACGACCGTCAGCACGTAGAATCCCAACAGGAGCGCCCAGCGCTGCCACCGGGCGTAGCTGGTCCGTTTCCGCAGCAGCAGCGACAAGACCAATAGCTGGGCCAAGACCGATGCTTGGATCACGATGCTTGGCGTATCGATCGCGAATATCGGCAGCAAGGCCAGCAGCACAATGGCCGTTTCGGCCAGGCCTACGGTGATCCGCTGGCGTTTGCTTCCCTCGCCCACCTTGGCCACCCAATAACAGAACGCCACGGCGATCAGCACGAGCAAAAGCCGGTTTCCCCAATCCGATTGGGTGAAATAGTGGGCAATGGTATCTTGATGCCGGAAATTCTCTCGGATGCCTTTAACGATGGTTTTCCTGTTCAGCGTGCGTGGCGACGACCAGATGTACCGGCCTGCCGTCGTCAGCTGACTGGAATCGGGGTCGGCACCACCGTCCAAGAGCCGATCTTTTAACAGCAACGCCGACAGCAGTGCCGTATCCACGCGTACGAGCAGCCTGTCCACGGAATCCGCCTTGTCGAGGGTTTCCTCGGCCACGGTAGCCACGGCGCTGTCACGGTCGATGCTGTCCAGCCGATTCATGGCCGTCTCGAGCACGGTTTGATAATCGCTAGCCGTATCGCGGTAACCGTGCAGGCGGTTGATGCGGGCCTCGTTTTTTCGGTACAACGGCCGAAGCGTCCCGGGCGACAGCGTATCCGCGGTCTTTGCCAAAACCAGGGAGTCTACCGCTTGTTCGCGGGTGATGCGCGTCAGCGCGGTATCGAGCTTGCCCACTTCGATGCGATGGAGGAACCGTCCGGTCCGCAAGCTATCGTCGTCGATGCGAAGCGTGTCGCGCTGCGCGCTATCCGCCCGCAGCGAATCGCGCGACAACGAATCGACCCGTGTGCCGGCTTCGGCGGCGATCGAGTCGCGCATGCTCGTATCGCGCTGCGGCCCCGTCGTGTCCCGCTGCTGCACGCTCGTATCGCGCTGCCGCGCAGTCGTGTCCTGCGCGGCTAAGCCCTGCGGATAGACCAAGGAAGTAAAAAGGCATAGGTATGCTATTCGAATGCGCCCGTTTGTCCGTCTATGCATGTTAGGTACAACAAACCGACGCAGGAAAAGTTGCGGGGTAGGTGAAATCGGGGCGTATGGCAACGGACAACAACGACGCAGCCCCCTAAACCCCCAAAGGAAACCTGCACCGTCATGGCGATTGGCTGCAAAGGCGGTTGTCGGCAGCCGATACGCCCCGAATGCGCTACATCCCGCGAAGCAGAACCCGAATGGCAGGCCGTGTAGCGCAGCGGCTTCGGCCTGTCGCTGGGCGTATGGCAACGGACAACAACGACGCAGCCCCCTAAATCCCCAAAGGAAACCTGCGCCGTCATGGCGATTGGCTGCAAAGGCGGTTGTCGGCAGCCGATACGCCCCGAACCGGCTACATCCCGCGAAGCAGAACCCGAATGGCAGGCCGTCTAGCGCAGCGGCTTCGGCCTGTCCCTGGGCGTATGGCAACGGACAACAACGACGCAGCCCCGCCATGACGGTGCAGGTTTCAACACAAAAATCAGTATCTTTGCCCCGCATTAAACGCCGTTTGCAGCGGTATCAATGGACATGAAGAACTATCAGACCCTGCTGTACTATTGCTACAGCCACATCGAAGATGCCGAGCGATTCGCCGCCGAGCACCTTCAATTTTGCAGATCACTCGGTTTGGTCGGCCGCATCATCGTCGCCGATGAGGGCCTCAACGGCACCGTGTCGGGCACGCCCGACGCCTGCCGCGACTACATGGACGCCATACATGCCGATGCCCGGTTTGCCCACACCGATTTCAAGATCGACGACGTGGACGAACCCACGTTCATCAAGATGCACTGTCGCTACAAGCCCGAGATCGTTCACTCCGGCCTGCGCGATCCCAAGGTCATCGACCCCACCCAGCAAACCGGCAAGCACCTCGAGCCAGCCGATTTCCTCGAGATGAAAGACCGTGACGATGTCGTGGTGCTCGATGTCCGCTCAAACTACGAGCATAGCGTGGGCCGCTTCAAGAACGCCGTCACGCTCGATATCGAGAATTTCAGGGAGTTCCCCGAAAAGATCGACGAACTGGCCCAATACAAAGACAAGAAGATCCTCACCTATTGCACGGGTGGCATCAAATGCGAAAAAGCATCGGCCTTGCTGCTCAAGGAAGGATTCAAGGACGTGTACCAGCTCCATGGGGGCATCATCAAATACGGCAAGGAAGTAGGCGGGAAAGATTTCGAAGGCCAATGTTATGTGTTCGATAACCGGGTCACCGTCGATGTCAATCGCGTGAACCCGACCGTCGTTTCCACCTGCCGCAATTGCGGAACCACCACGGCCCGGATGGTCAATTGCGCCAACCCCGAATGCAACGAGCATTACACCCAATGCGAGGCATGTGGCTTGCAGCTGGAAGGGAGCTGCTCCGAAGCCTGTAGGCAGCATCCGCGCAAGCGGCCGTACGACGGTACGGGGTATTACGTGAAAATTCCGCAGCCCGTCAATTTCGAGAAAATCAACAAGCGGAACGGCAAGCGGGTTAGCGCCAACGCCATTTCAGGTAATTGATGTTCTTCGCCACGGCAAGGTATTTCTTTTCGTAGTAGGTCTTGATGGAAAGTACATCGTCTACCAAGTCCGAGCGGTACAGGTCTGCCGTCTGCGCAATGACCGGTAGATCGAGTGCCGTCAGTTGCTCGAGCGTATAGGCGTAGAGGCCATCGTTGTCCGTTTTGAGGTGCATGATTCCCGTGTCTGCCAGGATATGCCGGTACTTTTCCAGGAACGCCGGATTGGTGAGCCGTTTCTTCTCCCGGCTCAGCTGCGGCTGCGGATCGGGGAAGGTGATCCAGATTTCGGACACCTCGCCTTCGGCGAAATAATCCAGGATCGCCTCGATCTGGATGCGCAGGAAGGCGACGTTGCCGATTCCTTCTTCCAAGGCCGTCTTCGCGCCGCGCCAGAGGCGGTTGCCCTTGTAATCGATACCGATGAAGTTCCTTTCCGGGAATAGCTCGGCGAGGTTGACCGTATATTCGCCCTTGCCACAGGCCAGCTCCAATACGATGGGCTGCCGGTTGCCGAAATGCCGAGCAGCCCATTGCCCTTTCATCACCTTCCCCTCGTCCAACTGCAGCACGTTCGCAAACGTACCGATCTCTGCAAACTTCCGTAACTTGTCTTTTCCCATGGCGCGCAAACTTAACGAACTTGGGCGAAATTAGTCGTATCTTTGTAGGGTGCAAAGGGACAAAAAGATATACATTGCCGGGCATCGGGGCATGGTAGGCTCGGCCATCCACCGTAAACTGCAATCGATGGGCTTTCGCGATTTCCTGCTACGGACCTCGGGTGAACTCGATTTGCGGAACCAGCGGGCGGTAGCCGATTTCTTCGCGGCCGAGCGGCCCGACTACGTATTCCTCGCGGCGGCCAAGGTGGGCGGCATCCTCGCCAACAACACCTTCCGCGCGGATTTCCTGTACGAAAACCTCGCCATCCAGAACAACGTGATCCATCAGGCGTATGTGCACGGCGTCAGTAAACTGTTGTTCTTGGGCTCCAGCTGCATCTACCCGAAACTGGCCCCGCAGCCCATCACCGAAGACGCATTGCTCACGGGCCTGCTCGAGCCGACCAACGAACCCTATGCCATCGCCAAGATCGCGGGCATCAAACTGTGCCAGGCCTACCACGACCAATACGGGTGCAATTTCATTTCGGTGATGCCCACGAACCTGTATGGGTACAACGACAACTACCATCCCGAGCATTCCCATGTGTTGCCCGCGCTCATCCGCCGTTTCCACGAAGCCAAGGAAACGGGTGCCCCGGAGGTGAAGATCTGGGGTAGCGGTACGCCCAAGCGCGAATTCCTCTTTGCCGACGACCTGGCCGACGCGTGTGTATTCTTGATGGAAAACTATGATGAACCGCACCTCATCAACATCGGTGTCGGCGAAGACCTTTCCATCAAGGAATTGGCTTTATTGATCAAAGGCGTGGTCGGGTATGAAGGCGATCTGGTGTTCGACCCCGAAAAACCCGACGGAACACCCCGGAAATTGATGGATAGCGGCAAACTGCACGCGCTCGGCTGGCGGCACACCACCCCGCTCGAAACCGGCATCAAGTTAGCCTACCGGGATTTTCAGGAACGGCATATCGGCTAACGGTCAGTAGGTTTCGCTGTCTGGCGGTATGCCGTAGTCAACCTGCCTACGGCCGCGCGTGCCCCGTTTCTTCGGACGCACGAAGTCGGTAACCTTATTGATGAGCCCGCTTACGCGATCCTTGCTCAGCGCACCGGCGGCCTGTTGCGACAGCAGCGTGACCAATGCGCGCTTGATGAATCCCGATTTGCGGAGGAAGAATCGATTGAGGATCACCGGCAGGCCGATGCGCAGCGCTTTGCTCAGCCAATCTTCGTCTTTCTTTCCTTTCGCGAGCAGGCCCTTCGCGACATCGACACCGGGTATCCAGGACGTAAGCGACTTGACGAATCGGATCGGCGCCGCTATCTTCTCGTTGAGGAGACGGTATTGATCGCCAAGGTAATCTTCCTGCTCCTTGGCCAACGCCTGGAGGCGCACGATTTCCGACCGCAGGTCGGCTAAATTCTTAACCTTGCTTACCTTCCTCATTTTCTTCTTCTATTTCATCGTTCCACTTTTGCAGGAACCGCTTGATGGAAAGATTCATGAACACGCGCTCCAGCGGGTCTTCCAACGCCGAGATCACCAAGATCAATACCACGAATATCCCGCCCGTGGCCAAGAAGCCAAGCGACGTGCTCCCAAGCAATTCGCTGAGGTAGAATCCCAAGGCCAAACTCAGGAAAAACACCACGAATAGCGCGAACACCGCCCGTACAACGTCTACGATCAGGCTGGCAATCAAGCGTGAAGACCGTTCAACGGCCTTCAGCTTGAATAACTTGAGGCGGGTGTCGATGTATTCCTTGCTCTTCTGGAACACCCCACTGAACGAAAATTTCTGTTCTTCCATATACTAAGTTACCACAACGCATCGCGATTGCAGCTACGCAATCGCCTGCGATTCCTAATTTGGGCAATGCCCGGCGTTACAACGGTGCCATAGCTGGCTTAGGGTCCAGGCCCCTTCCTATATTCAGGCGTGTTCTTCCAGCGCTTCTTCCACCGCTTGTTCGCCGGTGTTCAATTTGGTCTTCACGGCAGCGATCACCTTTTCCTTGAAGTCGCTGAGGTGTTCCAGCTGTTCGGCTGTCCGTTCCTTGATGGCATCGCCAAGGTCTTTCAGCGAGTCGTTCAATTTCTCGCGGGTTTCGGAACCTTTATCCGGTGCAAACAGAATCCCAAGCGCGGCCCCGGCGGCCAATCCCGCCAACAAGGCGGCTACTACTTTCGCGTTATCATTCATAACCTGTCGAATTATTATATTAACTGTTGTATTATTTGTATTATTGGATTTCAAAATCTCGATTTCGCGATCCTGCTAAATATACAAACAAGCGTGCAAATCGTTTGCCAAAAACTGCAAATAGCTGCAATTAGTCATCATGGCCTACCCATAAATCGGTATTTCTCGTGGATATTCCGCTTTGAACTATTCGTGGCATAAATATTGCGTGGCATTGCCGAATACAGTATGGAAATATTTTGAGCAAACCGGCTCACTGACTTGGTTATTTACCTTATCTTTGCGGCGGTACGCGTGATACAACAAAATGACGCTGGCTATATGATTGATATCTACTTAGTGCTTTTCTCGTTTTTGCTTTCCTGTGTCATTACGCTGTATGCCGTGCCATCGTTGATTAAATTGGCTTACCAAAAGCGGCTGTTTGACGACCCGGCGCTGGAGGAACGCAAGATCCACAAGTACCGGACACCTAACCTCGGCGGGATTGCCGTACTCACTTCTTTTGCGTTCACGGCCTCGCTATGCATATCCGGGAGCATCCTTCCGTATGCCAATTACATCTTTGCCTCCGGGATACTGATCTTCCTGGTGGGCCTCAAGGATGACCTGGCGGCGCTGAACCCCTACAAGAAATTCCTGGCCCAGTCCATCACCGCATTGATCGTGGTTTATTTTGCCGATATCCGGCTAACCAGTATGTACGGCGTCTTCGGGATACAGGATATCCACCCCGTAGTCAGCTACCTGTTGTCCGGATTGCTCGTCGTGTTCGTGATCAACTCCTTCAACCTCATCGATGGCATCAACGGCCTGTTGGGCAGCATCAGCCTGATCGTGAGCCTCACGTTCGGGTACATTTTCTTCCAGATGGACGAATTCGGATTGGCGCTGATGGCGATGTCGCTTGCCGGGTCGGTGTTGGGCTTCTTGCGTTACAACGCCGGTAAAGCGCGGATTTTCATGGGCGACGCCGGCGCGTATACGATCGGCTTCATCGTGTCGGTACTGGCCATCCAGTTCATCGAGTTGAGCAATGCCAACGGCGCTGTTCCGGCGGTCCGTCCGCTGTTCATCGATGCGGTTCCCGCGGTGACCATTGCCATCCTCATCATACCGATCTTTGACACCCTGCGGGTCATCGTCATCCGGTTGGTGCAAGGCAAGTCGCCGTTCATGGCCGATCGGAATCATTTGCACCATCGGTTGCTCGATACCGGCATGACCCACACCCAGGCCACCCTTGCGCTCTCGGGCTTCAATATCCTGATGATCGGTACGGCCCTGTCGTTCCAGCACATCGGCACCATCGAATTGTTGCTGTTGATCGGCTTGCTGGCCTTGCTGATGAACACGATGCTGTGGCTGTACGATGTACGCCAGGTGATCGGTCAACCCGAAAAAGCCTACCAACTTCGTGACCATGCGCGCGAGGTCGCCGAAGAGGCGTTGCAGCAATACGAAGAGAAACAGCACCAAAACTGATTTTTTTCCTACCTTTAGCAGAAATTGCTGCTACCTATGCTAGTCAAGACCTACGGAAGTGCCGTTTTCGGCATCGAAGCCACGACGATTACCATCGAAGTGAACATTTCGGGTGGGACGAAGTATTACATCGTCGGATTGCCCGATAACGCGGTCAAGGAGAGCTTGCGCCGTATCGAAAGCGCGATCGTCACCTCCGGATTGCGCATGCCACGCCAGAAGATCGTCGTGAACCTGGCGCCGGCCGACATCCGGAAGGAAGGTTCGGCCTATGACCTGGCCATCGCGATCGCCATCCTCGCCTCCTCCAAGCAACTCGAAGCACCGCAGCTCGGCGAATACCTGATTTTGGGGGAATTGTCGTTGGACGGCGGGGTACATCCCATCAAGGGTGCGCTGCCGATCGCGATGCGCGCCGCGCGCGATGGGTTCAAGGGCATCATCCTGCCCCAAGCGAACGCGCGCGAAGCCGCCGTGGTGGGCGGGTTGCGGGTGCATGGGGTGCGGCACATCAAGGAAGTAATCGGTTTTCTGGGCGGCAAGGAGCCGCTGGATCCCACGCACGTGGATACGCAAGCGGAATTCCTGAGCCGCTTGGGCGATTACGATACCGATTTCGCCGATGTACAGGGGCAGGAAAACATCAAGCGGGCGTTGGAAATCGCGGCTGCGGGCGGGCACAACGTCCTGCTGATCGGTCCGCCGGGCTCGGGCAAGACCATGCTGGCCAAGCGCTTGGCCACGATACTGCCGCCGCTGAGCCTCGACGAATCGTTGGAAACCACGAAGATCCATTCCGTGGCCGGCAAGCTCGGCCTGGCCGAGTCGTTGATGACGGTGCGCCCGTTTCGCGCGCCGCACCACACCATCAGCGACGTGGCATTGGTCGGGGGTGGGGCACACCCCCAGCCGGGCGAGATCTCGCTTGCCCACAATGGCGTCCTTTTCTTGGACGAGCTGCCGGAGTTCAAGCGCGCCGTGCTGGAGGTGATGCGGCAACCCCTCGAATCCAGGCGCATCACCGTGTCACGTGCCCGTTTTTCCGTGGACTATCCGGCAAGCTTTGTCTTGATCGCTGCGATGAACCCATGTCCGTGCGGCTTCCACAACCATCCACAGAAGGAATGCACGTGCAATCCCGGGACGGTGCGCAAGTACCTGGGCAAGATATCCGGGCCGCTGTTGGATCGGATCGACCTGCATGTGGAGGTGACGCCGGTCGATATCGACGAATTGGCGTCGCCGCGGGCGGTCGAGAAGAGCGCGGTGATCCGCGGGCGCGTCATTGCCGCGCGCGACCTGCAAACCGTACGGTTCCGCGACAGCGGCGATGTGCATAGCAACGCACAGATGGGCGCGAAACAGGTGCGTGAAATCTGCGGGATCGACGAGGCCGGCGTCGGCTTGCTCAAGGCGGCCATGGATCGGCTGGGGCTTTCCGCCCGGGCGTATGACCGGATCCTCCGCGTGTCGCGCACCATCGCCGACCTGGATGGCAGTGCCGCGATCCGCACGGAGCACCTCGCCGAAGCGATCCAATTCCGCACCCTTGACCGCGAAAGCTGGACCGGCTGACGCCAAGGTTGGAAAAGCCGAATTCGTCCGATCAGTTGTTCAGGCGCTCTTCAAACAGTTTCAGGATACGCTTATACTCATCCGTCCAACTGCTGGGTTCCACGAATCCATGGTCTTCCAGCGGATAGACCGCCAATTCCCAATTCTCCTTGCCCAACTCGATCAGCCGCTGGCTCAGCCGTACGATGTCCTGGAATTGGACGTTCACGTCGACCATGCCATGGCACATGAGGAGGTGGCCGCGCAATCCCTCCGCGAAATAGATCGGTGACGAGCGCCGGTAGGCGATGGGGTCGGTGGCAGGCTCGTTGAGGATGTTGGCGGTGTACCCGTGGTTGTAGTGGGCCCAGTCGGTCACCGAGCGCAATGCCGCGCCCGCGGCGAACACGTCCGGCGCGTTGAACAACGCCATCAGGGTGATGAAGCCGCCATACGAACCGCCGTAGATGCCGATGTTTTCGGCGTTGACCCCGTACTGGTCGACCAACAGCCGCGCACCGTCCACCTGGTCGCTGAGGTCTTTGCCGCCCATGTGGCGATAGATGCCCGTCCGGTGGTCGCGGCCATAGCCCGCGCTGCCGGTGTAGTCGATGTCGAGCACCGTGTAGCCCAGGTCGGCCAGTAGGTTATGGAACAGGTATTCCCGGAAATACTGGCTCCACCAGTGGTGCGCGTTCTGGAGGTATCCTGCACCATGCACGAAAATGACGGCGGGTTTGCTGGCCTTCGGTGTTTCGGGTCGGTATAGCCGTGCGTACACGGTGTCGCCATGGCGGTTCTCGAACCCGATCACCGGGGGCTTGCGCCAAGGGTAGGCCTTGAAGGCATCCGAACGCGATTCGGTGAGCTGCACGGCCTTCGCGCCGGGCCTGTTTTCCTGGAGGTACAGTTCCCACGGGGTGTCCGCTGACGAATGGCGAAAGGCCAACCACTTTTCGTCCGGGGAAAGGAAGGTTTCATGGCCGCCGTCGGCCTGCGTGAGCTGGATGGGCTTGCCGCCGGTAGCCGGGAGCCGGTAAAAATGGCGGACGCCCGGATGGACGATGTTGGCCGTGAAATAGAAGTGTTTCCGGTCTGCGGCCAATTGCAGATCGCTCACTTCCCAGCGACCGCTGGTGAGCTGCCGTTTTCCGCCGGTGCGCACGTTCGCGGTATAGAGGTGCGAATAACCCGAGGCCTCGCTCTGGAAGTAGAGGGTTTCGGCGTCGATCCAGCCGATGCTTCCCCCGCCCCACGAGCCGCCGATGCCCGGCCCGGCGATCCAGGCTTCGTCGCGCTGCCGGTCGATCAGGTGCAGCGTGCCGTCTTCGGCATCGAGCCGCATGATCCAGCGGTCCTTGTTGTCCGCAGCCGTCACGGTCACGCACGCCGCCGTGCCGGTTTCGTTCCAGATCACCTGCCCGACATGGACTTGTCGATCCTTGTTCGCTTCCAGCAGCGCGGCTTTCCGGTCCGGGTAGTCATCCCAGAATCGCGGCAAATCCGTGATGCCGGGAATGGCCGCGGTCTGTACCTGGTAGACGGTATCGCGGTGCCGGTCATAGATGAAGGTGCGCGACGTCGGCAGGGCATTGCCCACCTTCGTCCGCGCGGGGATGTCCTCGGTGTAGCCAGACTCGGTCACGTAGCTGGGCACCACCGTGCTTCTATTGCCTTCCGCGCGTTTGGTGAGCCGGTAGGTCACGTAGCGCCCGTCTGGGCTAAGCTGCTGCGCGGACAGCGATTCATCACCGATGGCCAGTTGCCGCAGCTTCGGGGTGCCGTCGTTGCCTTCCACCCTGCGGAGCGAATCCCGTCGCTTCCGTGCCTGCAGCACGTCAAAAAGTTGCAGCTGGTCGGCTTTCAGCCAGTTGTGCTGCTCGGTCTCCGGTCCGGAACGCCCAGGCCGACCATCCGTGGCCGGGTTGGCCTCCCGGCTGAAGTGGGTCAGCTGTTCCCAGGCCAGGTCGTCCAGCCGGATCGAGAACAGGTTGTCGCCCTGTTGGAAGACCAGGTGTTTTCCATCGGCCCCGAAACGGGCGTTGCTTTCGTGCGCCAGGGTATTCGTCAGGCGGGTCTCGGTGCCCTTTTTCAGGTCGCGGAGGTAGATGTCACCGTACCGCTCGAAGACGATCCGGCTTCGGGATGGGTCATGCGTGAAATCGCTGACGATTTGCCGCGCCGCGGTGTCGCTGATCTTTTCGGGGGTCGGTGCCGTGGTTTTCGCACGGTATACCGATGCCGATTCGGCGGCTTCGGGATTCCAGTCGAAATACAGCGTGCCGTCCGCGTCCCAGCGTATGCCGTCTGGCGATACCCCCATCCATTTCGGGTCGCGCATGAGCTGCTCCACCGTAAGCGGTGACTGCTGGGCGGCTACGCCCAAGTGCATGCCGACGAAGGCGATGCAAAGTGATTTCCGGTACATGGGCCTGTTCGTTTAAAGCGCTTGTTTTTAACCAACGGCTAATGTACCAACTTTCCGGGTGAACGGAAAATCAGGCGTCCCGCAAACTACCAGAAAATGGTGTAGATCGCCACCAGCATCCCGATGATGATGATCGTGCCGGTCAAAAAGGCCGGATGCACCTTGAACATGCTGCGGTCGATTTCCAGGCCGTTGGGCACCACGCCGCGCTTGTTCTCGACCACGCTGATGATGTACATGCCCAGGATGCAGAACAGGAACACGATGCCCATCCGGTCGATGAACGGTATCTCGAAGACGCCGGCGGCATTCGGAACGGCGAAGCCGATGGAATACAGGCCGGACAGGTCTGCCCACTCCGGCAGGAATTTCAGCACCACCGAGAGGGCGAAGCCACCCACGGTGGCGAACAGGGCGGCATTTGACGTGGTCTTTTTCCAGAAGAAACCCAGGATGAACATCGCAAAGATGCCGGGCGAAACAAAGCCGGTGTACTCCTGGATGTATTGGAACCCGCCTTTTTCGATGCCGAGGTGTGGCGCGATGATCACCGCCAGGATCATGGTCACGACGATCGTGATCTTGCCGGTGTTGACCAATTTGCGCTCGCTGGCCTCTTTGTCGAATATCTTCTTGTAGATGTCCAGCGAGAAAATCGTCGCGATGCTGTTCGATTTGCCGGCGAGCGAGGCCACCACGGCGGCCGTCAATGCGGCAAAGGCCAACCCCTTCAGGCCGACCGGCAACAGGTTGAGCAGTACCGGATAGGCCTTGTCCGGGCGCACGGTGCTGCCCTCGAGCATTTCCTGCTGGAAGAAGCCTTCCTGGTACAGTACGTAGGCGGCGATGCCGGGCAATACCACGATGATCGGCATCAACATTTTCAGGAACGCGGCAAACAGGATGCCGTTGCGGGCCGTTTTCAGGTCGGCGCCCAGTGCCCGTTGGGTGATGTATTGGTTGCATCCCCAGTAGTTGAGGTTCACGATCCACATCCCGCCGATCAGGACCGACAAGCCCGGCAGGCTGATGTAATGCTCGTGGTCCTTGTCGAAGATCATGTCGAAGTGCGTTGGCGCTTTATCGTGCAGGAGACCAAGGCCATTGAGTATACCGGTGGTGCCGTAGTGTTCAGACACCATGTCCAGCGCCAGGTAGGTCGTCGCCAGGCCGCCCATGATGAGTACCAATACCTGGATCACGTCGGTGTAGCCGATCACCTTCATGCCCCCTAAAGTAATGAAGATGGCAAAGATGGCAATACCAAACATACACACCGTGAAGTTGATGCCTGATATGGCAGAAACCGCAAGCGCGCCTAGGTAGAGGATCGAGGTGAGGTTCACCACGACATAGAGCAAGAGCCAGAATACCGCCATGATGGTACTGACCGTGCTGTTGTACCGCTGGTTCAGGAACTGCGGCATCGTGTAGATCTTGTTCTTGAGGTATACCGGGATGAAATAGACGGCCACGATGATCAGCGTCGCGGCGGCGAGCCATTCATACGCCGCGATGGCCAGGCCCAGCTTGAAGCCGTCGCCGCTCATGCCGATGAACTGTTCGGCCGAGATGTTGGATGCGATCAACGATGCCCCGATGGCCCACCACGTCAACGACCCCTCCGCCAGGAAATAGTCTTTGGTGTTCAGTTCCTTCGATTTCTTGCGGTAATAGATGTAAAGGCCGTAACCTGCAATGATGATGAAATAAAAGAGGAAGACGATGTAGTCAGGAGTTGCCAGGGTTTTCATTTTGATGCAATCAAACAAATAAGTTTATAAGTGGGCTAATGTAGGTATTAATGATAACATTAGCAATGCATCAAACGCGGCGTCGTTTTAATTTATTTCATATCAGTCGGTTAAAATAGTGTTGCTGGCACACTAAGCACCGGCTAGGCACCCCGCGGTCAGAATTGGGCGATGAAATGCTGGATCACCCACGGATGCACGACGATCGTGAAGAGCAAGCCGAAAACTGCCCCGTAGAAATGGGCGTCGTGGTTGATGCCATCCCGCGCGTTTTTCGAAGCCCAGATGCAATAGCCCAGGTAAAGGAAGGCAAAGAGCCAGGCCGGCATCGGGATCACGAAGAAGATCCCCAGCATCGTCTTGGGCTGGAAGAGGATGAAGCTGAAGAGCACGGCGCTGATGGCGCCTGACGCCCCCAGGCTGTAATAGCGGGAGTTGTCGCGTTCCTTGAAGACGGTCGCCACGTCGCTGATCACCAGGCCCAACACATAGAGCAAAGCGAAATGCAGGTGCCCCCAGGCGGCGCTCAGGTTCACGAGCATCGATTCGAGCGCGAAGCCGAAAAAATAGAAGGTGAGCATGTTGAACAGCAGGTGGCCCCAATCGCGGTGGATCAGCCCGCTGGTGATCAACGTGAACACATGCCGCCCGCGGCTTACGCTGTAGGGATGCAGCATGAACCTGCCAAACAGGTGGTGGTTCGAAAAGGTGTAGATGCTGGTCACGATCGTAAAGGCGAAAATGACGCTCGCCACCGGCGTATTGATCAGGTATTCTCTCATCGTTGGGTATTCTGGTGCCGAAAGTACGGAAAATTATCCGCTGTCGGGGTCTTCAAAACAAATTCAGCTGTCTCCCGGCCCGCGGGGCGAACAGGTCCAGCCGCAATGCCGGCAACGGTTCGGCGGGCATGTACCGCTTCACGCTGATCTTGAACAGTTGGCGGATGCTCTCGGCCACCTCGCCTTCCCCGCGCATCCGCAGGCCCCAACGGCTGTCGTTCAGTTTGCCACCGTGGCAGGCGGCTATGCTGTGGAGCACCTTCTCCGCCCGGTCGGGATAGGCCTTGTGCACCCAGTCGGTGAACAGCTCGCCGATGGCCCCGTTGAGCCGCACGATGGTGTATCCCGCCGCCCGGGCGCCGTGCTCCGCCGCCGCTTCGATCACGGCCGGCACCTCGTCGCTGTTCAGGCCCGGCACGATGGGGGCGCACATCACCATGGTCGGCACCCCCGCTTCGCTCAGTTTCCGGATCACGCCCAGCCGCCCGTTGGCCGTGACGGTGCGCGGCTCCATCTTTTGCCGCAGCGCTTCGTTCAGCGAGTTGATGGAGATGGCCACATGCACCAACCCGAGGCCGGCCAGTTCGGCCAGGAGATCGAGGTCGCGCAGGATCAGGTTGTTCTTGCTGATGATCGACACGGGGTGGCGGTGGGCGAGCAGCACCTGCAGGATCGATCGGGTGATCCTCAATTTACGTTCCACCGGCTGGTAGCAATCCGTGTTGCCGGAAAGCATGATCACCTGCGGCCGGTATCCCTTGGCATTCAACTGGCGTTCCAGTACGGCGGCCGCGTTCCGTTTCACGATGATCTTGCGTTCGAAATCCAGCCCCGCGCTGTACCCCCAGTATTCGTGCGCGTTGCGTGCGTAGCAATAGATGCATCCATGTTCGCACCCTTGGTAGGGATTCAGCGAATAGCCCATGGGCAGGTCGGGGCTGTCGTTGAGGCTGATGATTTTCTTGGGGTGCTCCTCGATGAGTTGGGTGTTCACGTTTTCGAGGAACTCCTCGTCCAATCCCTCGACGTGTTCGGCCACGTACCGCTGTGCCGCAAACCGGTTGTGGGTGTTCACCTGCGCGCCGCGGCCCTTGAAATACTCGGGGTTCTGTATGGTATCCATACAGCAAATATACTAAAATAATTAGCTTATGCGGTCTTCCAGTAAAAATACGTAGAGGTCTTTGGGGCCGTGTGCGCCCAACACCAGGGTTTTCTCGATGTCGGCGGTACGGCTTGGGCCGGTCACCACGCTCAGCAGGGACGGCATCGCGTCGCCGTAGCGTTGGCGCACCCCGTCCAGGCCGTCCTTGATGTCCATCACGAGCTGGGAGGCGCGCGCCACGACCACGTGCGTGGCCGGGAAGATCGACAATCGGCGCCCGGCGCCGTTGCCGTTGCTCACCAGTACGCTGCCCGACCGGGCGATGAGCGCTTCGCACGCGGTGATGCCGGCTTCGGCCAGCATGAACTCCTTTTCCGTGCGGTAGTACGGGAACTCGTACCGATCCAGCAGGCGCTGGATGTCGGCTTCCCACGCATACATCCGGCGCAACCTGGCCGTTTCGGCAAGCGAGAGCAGGTTTTCGATCAGGGTCACCTCGTCTTCGCAGTAGACGAATTTGCCGCCCACGGCGGTAAGCCGCTGCGCGAAGAGGATATCGATCGGCTCGGTCTCCTCCGGATAGAGCGGCGACTCCTCGAAATTCGGGTATGGGTGTTCGCGCTTCTGGAGCAGTGCGTGCCTGATTTTCTTCAGCAGCTGCTCCTTCGGCGTCGTATTCTTGGTGTTCCGGCCACTCACGTTGCGGTTTGCTGCGAATCGTCTTCGGCCGGTTTGTTGTCAAACGTGCCCGAGTTATCGCCTACGCCGTCGTGCACCAGGCCTTGGGCCGCCTTGCTTTGGTCGCCCTCCTTGTCGCTGTTCACGAACTCGTCGTATGCGGTGCGGTGATCGAACGGCCGTTTCCCGAGGATCTCTTCCAGGTCGGACTGGAACAGGATCTCTTTCTCCAGGAGCTTCTCCGCCAACGCGATGAGCCCGTCCTGTTTGTCGAGCAGGAGCTGCTTCGTCTTGTCGTAGATGCCTGCGATCAGCGTGCGCACTTCCTCGTCGATCATCTCGGCCGTCTTTTCGGAGTACGGACGCTGGAACTGGTGTTCCTGGTTGTCGTTGAACGAGACGTTGCCCACGCGCTTGTTCATGCCGTATACCGCCACCATCGCGTAGGCCAACCGGGTGATTCGCTCCAGGTCGTTCTGGGCGCCCGTCGAGATCTTGCCGAAGGTGATGTCTTCGGCCACGCGGCCGCCCATGGTCATGCACAACCCGTCGGTCAGCTGTTCGGTGGTGTAGAGGAACTGCTCCTTGGGCAGGTATTGGGCGTAGCCCAGTGCCGCCACGCCGCGCGGTACGATGGATACCTTCACCAAGGGGTCGGCGTGCTCCAGGAACCACCCGGCGATGGCATGCCCGGCCTCGTGGAACGCCACGATGCGCTTTTCTTCGGGCGAGATGATCTTGTTCTTCTTTTCCAGTCCGCCGATGACCCGGTCGATGGCATCCTGGAAGTCTTGCATGTCTATGGCCGTCTTGTTGCGCCGCGCCGCGATCAGCGCCGCTTCGTTGCACACGTTGGCGATCTCGGCACCCGCGAAGCCGGGCGTCTGCGCCGAAAGCTTCTTGGCATCCACTTCGGCCGCCAGTTTCAGCGGCTTCAGGTGCACCTTGAAGATCTGTTCGCGGCCCACCAGGTCTGGCTTGTCGATGGATATCTGCCGGTCGAACCGTCCGGGGCGGAGCAAAGCCGAGTCGAGCACGTCGGGCCGGTTGGTGGCCGCCATGATGATGATGCCCGAGTCCGTGCCGAAGCCGTCCATCTCCACGAGCAACTGGTTCAATGTATTCTCGCGCTCGTCGTTGCCGCCCATCACGCTGTTTTTGCCCCGGGCGCGGCCGATGGCATCGATTTCATCGATGAAGATGATGCAGGGGGCCTTGTCCTTGGCTTGCTTGAACAGGTCGCGCACGCGGGACGCACCCACGCCCACGAACATCTCCACGAAATCCGAACCGGAAAGCGAGAAGAACGGCACCTGCGCCTCGCCGGCCACGGCTTTGGCCAGCAGGGTCTTGCCCGTACCGGGCGAGCCCACCAACAGTGCGCCCTTGGGTATCTTGCCGCCCAGGTTGGTGTATTTCTTGGGGTTCTTCAGGAAATCGACGATTTCCATCACCTCCTGCTTGGCCTCTTCCAGGCCCGCCACGTCGCTGAACGTGATGGCCACCTGCGATTCCTTGTCAAACAGGGTCGCCTTTGATTTCCCGATGTTGAAGATCTGTCCGCCCGGGCCGCCCGCACCGCCGCCCATGCGGCGCATGATGAAGATCCAGAACACGATGATCAGCAACAGGGGCAGCATGATCGAGAAGATCCACCCCGTCCATGCATTGGTGCGGTCTTCCAGGCGCAGCGACACCCGCTCGTTGGGGTCGGTCTCCGCCTGTGCCAAGGCCAATTTGCGCTCCAGGGCGTCATATGACCCGTCCGTGAACAGGAACTGCGGGCCGGCCGAGGGGCTCAGCGCCAGGCTGTTCGCGTTGGGCTTCACGTCCTTGTATTTCGGGTCGTTGAGCCGGTCTTTCTTGATGAAGACCTCCACGAAAAACAATTCGTTCCGTTTGTAGGCCACCAGGCGATCCACGTCGCCCGGCTTCAGGTACTTTTCCTCGAATTCCTGGTAGGAAATCTGTTTGGGGTTATCGTCGCTGAATACATATTGCAGCGCCACGAAGCCAAAAATCATCGCCACCCACAACCACATGATGTTGAATCGCGGTGGTTTCGGTGTCACCTTCTTGCTGGGCACTCTCTTCATTCTATCGGGTCCGTTCGGCATACCTATATCGCTCTTTTTAAAATCTTTTTTTGAATCGCGCTTATGCGCTTTGATAATATTCCAGTTCGGCATCCCCCCAGAGGTCTTCGATGCCGTAAAACTTGCGTTTGTCGGTTTTGAAGATATGCACCACCACGTCGATGAAATCCAGCAATATCCACTCGCCGTGCTCCAGCCCTTCCTTGCGCCAAGGCTCCTGGTGCAGCGCTTTGTAGACCTCTTCCTCCACGCTCTTGGCCAAGGCGCTCACCTGCGTGGAGGAATCTGCATGGCAGATCACGAAATAATCGGAAACCGAACTACGAATATTCCTTAAATCAAGCCGCACGATCTCATTCCCTTTCTTCTCCTGCATACCGTGGATAACCACTTCCGACAAGCGTGCTGATGGGGCTGATTTTTTGTTTTTTATCATTAAAAATTATTATAGTTTTGAGCAAAATTACCCTAAAAACATATTCGTATTGCAAAGTAACACAATTTCGGGATTAAACGAAGGACAAAATGTTATTACATTACAGCGTGTAACGTCTACCAACGAATACCTGAAGGAACAACTGTCAAAATCCACGCCACTTGCCGAAGGCACTGTAATAATGGCAGTCGACCAACACGCGGGTAGGGGGCAGAAAGGCACCGTATGGCAAAGCGAACCGGGCAAGAACCTCACCATCAGCCTATTGCTCACCCCGGAGTTCCTTGATCCGCAGCGGCAATTCAGCCTTACCGTGGCCATCAGCCTGGCCCTGGTGCGCTGGCTGGAGGGGTTGCTCCAGGCGCCCGTGAGCGTGAAATGGCCCAATGACCTGTACGTGGGCGACAAGAAGATCGGCGGTATCCTGATCGAGAACCTCCTGAAGGGCAAGCGATGGAAATCGGCCATCGTCGGCATCGGCATCAACGTCAACCAGGTTTCCTTTCCGGCAGCCATCGATGGGCACACCACGTCGATCAAGCAGGTGTTGCGCCGCGATTCGGCCCTCCCTGGGTTGCTCGGCGGGTTGCGCACCGCCATCACGCAGCAATACGATGCGCTCAAGGCCGGGCGCTCGGCCGAACAGCTGGCCGACTACACGCGGCGCCTGTACCGGCTCGGCCAGCGGCATCCCTACCTCATCGATGGCGTCCGCGTGGAGGGTGTCTTGCGCGGCGTCACCGATACAGGGCGCCTGCAACTGGATTTCGACGGGCATACCGTAGACTTCGACATCAAGGAGGTGGCGTTCGTGGGCTGATGGCTTGACACCCGACTGTCAAAAAGCTGTTAGGTACTAGGACGATGAATGCGGAATCCTTATCTTTGTGGCGCAAACACCCGGTAAACCTGGCGGGGGGATTAAACCCTCGTCGGCGAGAAGAGTCTTACGAATAACACATTGAATGATTATGAAAAAAGTAGCATTATTAGCAGTAGTTATCCTTTTCGGTGCGGTAACCGGTGTTTCTGCACAGATCCTCCAGCCCGTCAAGTGGCAATTCGCGGCCAAGAAGTTGGCCAACGACGAGGCCATGCTTTTCATCAAGGCCACCATCGATGAAGGCTGGACTATCTATTCGCAACACCTGGAGGATGGTGGGCCGGTGAAGACCACGATCAGCTTCACGCCCTCGGGCGACTATTCGCTGGTCGGCAAGACCGCCGAGCCGAAGCCCAAGACCAAGCACGAGGAAGTGTTCGGCATGGACGTGGCCTATTTTGACAAGGAGGTGGTGTTCCAGCAGAAAGTGAAGCTCAAGAAAGGCGCCACCACCGTGAAGGGCGCCGTGGAGTTCATGGCATGCGACGCCCATCAATGCCTGCCGCCGGACGAAGTGCCGTTCAGCGTGGCGATCAAGTAGCCCGACCGACACCCCCATCGATTTAAAAAGAAACCTAGAAAGGCAGTTTTCTGCCTTTCTTTATTATTTTTGCAAGCTTATTTAGATGCCATCCATGAAACGTATCCTATTCACGTTGTCGCTGCTCTTGGGTGTTGCCGTCGCGGCGTTGCCCCACGGCCTCGCGCAAGACACCTTGCTCAATTTCGATGATGTGGTGTTCACCGACGGGCAGGCCGACGATCCGGAGGCCGCTTCCGATTCGATGATGGCCGTCCCCGACGACATCGCCTTCACGGACGGCCAGGATTCCACGGGCGTCGCCGCGGCCGAGCCGGGCGATGCCGGTGATACGGGCGAGCCGAGGACGCTTTGGGGCATCTTCATCGCGGGCATCGTGGGCGGGTTCGCGGCGTTCCTGATGCCCTGCATCTATCCGATGGTGCCGCTCACGGTCTCTTTTTTCACCAAGCAGAGCGGCACGCGGGCCAAGGGCATCGTCAACGCGTTGCTGTATGGCCTGTTCATCATCGTCATCTACGTGGCGCTGGGCATGGTGGTCACGCTCATCTTCGGGGCGTCCGCGCTCAATGAGGCGGCCAGCAGCGCTTGGTTCAACCTGGCGTTCTTCCTGATCATCATCGTTTTCGCCATCTCCTTCCTGGGTGCGTTCGAGATCACGCTGCCCTCGCGGTTCGTCAACAAGATGGACGAGAAGTCCAATAAGGGCGGTTTGCTCGGCCTGTTCTTCATGGCCTTCACGCTGTCGCTGGTTTCGTTCTCCTGCACGGGCCCCATCATCGGCTACCTGTTGGTCGAGGCCGTGTCCAAAGGGTCGCTGTTGGGTCCGGCCATGGGCATGCTGGGCTTCTCGGTGGCGCTCGCCATCCCGTTCATGCTGTTCGCGGTCTTCCCGTCGTTGCTCAAGGAGATGCCCCGATCGGGCGGGTGGCTCAATACGGTCAAGGTATCGCTGGGTTTCCTGGAGCTGGCCCTGGCGTTCAAGTTCCTGTCTAACGTCGACCTCGCTTACCATTGGGGGCTGCTGGATCGGGAAGTGTTCCTGGCCATCTGGATCGTCATCTTCGGGCTGTTCGGCCTGTACCTGCTCGGCAAGTTGAAGTTCGCGCACGATTCAGACCTGTCTTACATCGGTATCCCCAGGCTGTTTTTCGCCATCGCGATCCTGTCGTTCACGGTATACATGATCCCGGGGCTATGGGGTGCGCCCCTGAAAGCCCTTAGCGCATGGCTGCCGCCATCGCCTACGCAAGATTTCAACCTGCACCAGGTGGGCCTGTCCGGGCATGCCCCACAGGCCAGTGCGTCGGTGGTCAAGAAATACGGCGACAAGTTCCATGCCCCGCACGGCATCGATGCCTTCTACGATTATGAGCAGGCCCTGGACTATTCCAAACAGGTGGGCAAGCCGGTGCTCCTCGATTTCACGGGGTGGAGCTGCGTCAATTGCCGCAAGATGGAAGAGTCGGTCTGGCCCGATCCGCAGGTATTGCGCAGGCTCAAGGAAGATTACATCCTGGTTTCCCTATACGTGGATGACCGGACGGAGCTGGCACCCGAAGAGCAATACGTCTCGGCGTTCAGCGGGAAGAAGGTGCGTCGGGTCGGGCAGCAATGGTCAGACCTGCAGGCCTCGCGTTTCGGCACGAACGCGCAGCCCTACTACGTCATCGTCGACGGCGACGGCAAGCAGCTCGTACCCGCCGAGGCCTACAACGAAGACATCCAAAATTACATCAATTTCCTGGATAGCGGGTTGGCCGCTTACCGGGCTACCGTATCAAATTAACAGCAATACATAGCAAACCATGAGCAACATCAAGAACATCGCCGTATTTACCTCTGGAGGGGATGCCCCCGGCATGAACGCCGCCATACGCGCCGTCGTCCGTACCGGATTGTACTACAAACTGAACGTGTTTGGCATCGGCCGCGGTTATGACGGGATGGTTCATGACGACATTTTCCCCATGGACGCCAAGTCCGTGGCCAACATCATCCAGCGCGGCGGCACGATGCTGAAGACGGCCCGCAGCGAGGAGTTCCGCACGGTCGAAGGGCGCCAGCGCGCCTATGAAAACATCCGCGCGCGCGGCATCGACGCCTTGGTGGCCATCGGCGGCGACGGAACCTTCACCGGTGCCACCAAGTTCATCGAGGAACACGATATCCCCGTCATCGGCTTGCCGGGGACCATAGACAATGACTTGGCCGGTACCGATTTCACCATCGGCTACGATACCGCCATCAACACCGTCATCGACGCGGTCGACAAGATCCGCGACACCGCCGAGTCGCATGACCGGGTCTTCGTCGTGGAAGTGATGGGGCGCGATTCGGGCTTGATCGCCCTGCGGTCGGGCATCAGCGTCGGTGCGGAGTGCGTGCTCGTGCCCGAGATCAAGGTCGATTACGAAGCCATGATGGATCGCCTGGACAGCACCCGCAAGAACAAGGCGTCGCGCGTCATCATCGTGGCCGAGGGCGACGAGGCCGGCGGCGCGTTCGCCGTAGCCGAACGCATCAAGGAGCGTTTCCCGCACTACGACATGCGCGTATCGATCCTGGGCCACATCCAGCGTGGCGGCAGCCCGAGCTGCATGGACCGCGTGTTGGCCAGTCGGTTGGGCGTGGCCGCTGTGGAAGGCCTGCTGGAAGGCCGTCGCGGCGAGATGGCCGGACTGGTGCACAGCCAGGTCACGTTCACGCCGTTCGAGAAAGCCATCAAGCACATCGGCGGCATCAACCAGAACCTGCTCCGTATCGTAGACATCCTATCGTCGTGATGGGTCTGGCACCACGCCGCACCTGTCCAGCGGCGCGTCTAACCGTCTAGGCGGTGCTACGAGAAGGTCTTATGCGTCATCGAGAAGGTCGAATGGATCATCGCGAAGGTCCAGCGCCGCATCGAGAAGGTTGAATGGATCATCGAGAAGGTCGAATGGATCATCGTGAAGGTCGAATGGATCATCGCGAAGGTTGAATGGATCATCGAGAAGGTCCAGCGCTGCATCGAGAAGGTTGAATGGATCATCGAGAAGGTCCAGCGCTACATCGTGAAGGTCGAATGGATCATCGAGAAGGTCGCAAGCAGCGTCGTGAAGGTCTTAAGATTTATCGGGAAGATCGAATGGATCATGGCGCCTTTTTTATTCCGGTCAGGTAAACGGTGTGGTGTCAGGAAACCGGGTGATGCGTTTGGGCTGCGCGACATCCTTGCAACTCGTTGCCACCGCTGTCCGCTCCGCGACCCAAGCCGCTTCGCTTTCGGGGTCGCTTGTTTACGGGTCGCTTCGCCCGGTGATTCCCGCAGGACAGGGTTGGCTGCCGGTTGCTGCTGATGCCGCTAAGGCCCGGCACTGCATCACCCGGTTTCCCGTTTTGTTTATGGGAACGCGCGCCGCGCTGTGCAGGATTTCGCTAAAATGTCCTGCTGAGTGATACGTCTGCGAAGCAGGCATCTATACGTCAATGCTTTCCAATGTCGGCTTTTTGCTACCTTACTTTTTCTTGGGCAATCCAGCCTTTTCCAGGATTTGATTGGCTTTCTCCAGTTTATCAGGGAAAAGAACCTTGTCCCTGAATTTCTCCAATCTTTTATCAAAAACGATGATTGGAACCTTGGACTCGTTCAATTGCTTGATATTCATCATGTGTTCTCCTTTTGTGTTAGGAGCTGATAGGTAGGTCTCCTTAAAATAAATCGGAATGAGAACCGGCTCTCATTAATGTGATTTTGAAATCTTCCTGGACTTCAAACCATATAATCAACAAATCAGGCTTGACGTGGGCCTCCCAATGGCTTCCATAAAAGCATCTATATCCAAAATGGGGTCTGCTAGATTTTTCCCTTTCCTCGCGTCCTCAATTGTTTTTGCTGTGAGCCGATTGGGCACTTTAGTAATGCCTTCGTTTTTTTGCGTATCTTTAGCGATACGAACCCCCCAGTTCATTCAGTAATTGCGTCACCAATAATACTTTTTTTCCGGCACTTGTATCACAAACCTTTCCATAACACAAAGTTACGGATTTTATGAGATACAAATTACTCGGGTTGAAATAAATCGTTAATGCTTCCCACTATCCCGCCGGCCGCTAGGGTTTCAGTGTTTCCAGGCCTGCCGGATATGACGCAAGACCCGTCCGTCGGTACAAAAAGACGCACCGGAACCGCATGATGCGCCAAAAGCGAACGCCAATTTCCGGCGGCTCCCCACCTTTGCAACATGAATTACTTACGTGCGATCGGCAATTTCCGATCTTTCCGCGATGCAGCCTTGCTGGCCGTCGCGATCACCATCCTGGAAGCCCTGCGGGGCAATGCAACCTATGCGGCCATGGTGCCCGACATGGTCACGATGACGGCAGCCAAGGACGACTACCAGGCCAAGCTCGCCAAGGCCAACCAGAAGGGCAGCCCGCTGGACAAGAGCCTCAAGAAAGAGAGCAAGCTCGCGCTGGCCGACTTGTTGCAGCAGCTGGCGTTCTACGTGAACACCGTGGCCGCGGGCAACCTGCCCAAGCTGCTCAGCTCGGGCTTCCCACTCACGCAGCCGCGTATCAGTGGGTTGTTGCCGGGCGTCCCCGAACGTTTGCGGCTCCGGGACGGGCGGCTCAGCGGCGAAATGCGCTGGGATGTCGACACGTTGGGTACACAGGTATCCTACGAGTACTGCATCGCCAGCGAGAAGGACGGGCAGGGGGAGTGGCTTTGGGGCGACCGGCAGTCGAGTACCTCCTCGCGCGGCAACATCATCGTCGGGCTTACCCCGGGCGTTACCTACGCCGTGCGGGTACGTGGCCTGAACACCCAAGGGGCGGGCGATTGGTGCAGTCCGGCCACGCTTATCGTGCGGTAGGCGTCTAGGCGATTCGTTAATGGAAAAGCCCTGCGGTAAGCGGGGCTTTTTTGGTTATTGAAAATGCCTTTAGCTCAAAAGCCGTGATTTGGCTTCCTCTTTCAACGCCGGAAGATGCCGTTTCACGATAGTCCACACAATGGTGTGTCAGACAAGTACTTTTTTGCTTTCTCCATCGTAAATCAATACTTTCGTGTTGTCCAGCTCCTGCTTAAGGTAAGGGTTTTTCAATGGCTGGTCGGTTAATAGGTCTACTTTCCTTTTGAAGAATTTTTCCATCGCTGTATAGAACGCTAGCAACAACGATCCCTTTTCAATCGGATCGGTTTCTTCGATTTCAACCAATAAATCTACATCGCTGCTTACATGGTCGAACTTTCCGGAAACTGCCGAGCCGAAAGCGTACAATCGATTGACCCGGTGTTCCCCACAAAGATCCGCGAAAAACCGTTGTCTTGGCCGTATGGCTTCACTGATATACATGATTATCAACTATACGCCGACTATTGGTGCTAAGCAAATAAATTTTGCTTAAATCGCATGAATTCCGATGAACGCTGATTCGGCATCGCCATCTCGGTGGTGTAAAAGCAAGAGGAAATTATTTTTTATACAATTTGTTTTTAAGTTCGTCTGTGGTGATGAAAATCGGATAGCCTTTGGCTGTCATTCCGTTAATCAAAGTTCTGTCGCCCGTCCAGATTTTATGCCTTTTGTACAAATGAAGCGCAACGAATGGTGCATCGTCTTTGTCGATGTCGGCAACCAATTCCACGGCCTTCTGTTTATATTTCAGCGGTACCTCTGCTGTTGTAACAATGGATATTTTCGACGTAAGCCGCTTTAGATCGCGCTTAAGCGCCAACTTTGCCTTCCCGGTATAATCAGCTACCATTTGCAGGTGCTCTTCCACTTCTTCCAACAAATAATCGGGAACCAAGAACTGGATGTTGCTTTTGGCGGTCAAAATCCGCGCAATTATTCCCTGGGGTGTTAATAAAGCGCTGAAAATGATGTTGCTGTCTGCGATGACAATCATTTCGGTTTAATACGTTATGCCGGATTCATCATACCATTTCTTGGCCACTTTTTTATTGACTTTTTTGGCGATTTCCGCTACGAAGAGTTCTTTATCATTCGATTTTTCTTGTGCGTCACTATCCATGAATTGGACAAAATCAAACGTTTTAAGCATCTCCAGAACAGTTTTAGCCTGTTTGCTCCGCTCGTCTATTTTTATCAAGATTTCCATATCCACACCATTTATCGATAAATCCAAAGTTACAAAAAAAAGTAGTTACTTCCCATCACCCCTCAACATCCGTATCATCTCTTCCTGCAACCTGTTGTTCTCTTCGAGCAGCTTGATGCGGGCGCGCTCGCTTTCATGCAAGGCTTCGTGCTTGGCTTCAAGTTTAGCGAGGAGTTCCTTATCGGTGTTGTGGAATATCGGGTTGGAGTTTTCGTGGAATTGTTGCGAACCGATGGCGTTTTCTTTCAGATCCTGTTGTGCGGCGACGTTGCCATGGTTGGTCTGGATGTCAATCATCGCGCCTGTCGGCCGGTAAGACTTCAGTGTTTCCAAATCGGTACCCAGACCTGCGGCGATGCTCGCGTACCGTTCGTCGTCGATCTGCTCCTGGTCCTTCAGGATGAGCAGCTCCGCTTCGGGGATGCCCGATTGTTTGGACAAAATGGGCCACGGCATGCCGATGGATTGGCGGAAGTCGTTGAATTGGCGGCCACGGTGGTATTGTCTTGTTGTTTCCATGCTAATTTTACGTATTGACAAAGTTAACGGTTTTGGGGATTAAAGCAACCGCCCCGGCGGCGGCCTGTATGGGCGGAAGCACTACCCGGCACGCCACCGAAGCGGTCATGCGGGCTAAGTTCGGGTGTTCCATCCTGATAATCAATCGCATTTGCGTGAAAATGAAATTCATTTGCTGGCGTATTTGGCCCTGAGTTCATCCAATGGCGGCCACTGCAGCTTGCCGATATGCGAGGGGTTCATGCCCAGGTAATTGGCCAGCGTGCCGCGGTTGGGCAGCAGGTCGATCAGCTCCTGCGGGTATTCCAGCCGGAACAGGTCGAGGCGCGTCTGCGCATCGTCGTGCGCCAGGCTGTCGGCATGCTTGCGGTAGGCTTCGATTTTCTGTCCCTGGAAGGTGGTGAGCAGGAACTGCGCCTCTTCGTATCCGTTGCAGAGCACTTTCAGCTTATCGAGGTCCAGGGTGTACAGTACGCAAGCGGAGAGGGCCATCACCGTCTGGTCGGCTTTGCTGTTGCCCAGCGGGACCCTGCCGGGCATGAGCAGGCTTTTCGCTACCGGGAAACGCTGCACGACGATTTTCCCATTCCGCACGGTGTAGGCCATGGCATAGCCCGTTTTGAAATAGGCATAGAACCTTACGGGTTTGTTTTTGATGACGATCAGTTCGCCTTTCTGGAACTCCACGGTATCGATAACCTCGTCCAGCGCGCGCTGGAAGGCGGGGCTGAGCGGGTGGAAGCGCAGCAGGAAGAGCATCAGATCCGGGTATTTCAAGTTCGGTAGTATCATAATTTGTCTGTTTGGTTTACAAAAGGGGAGGGCATCGGGGTGCCGGTACCCTCCCGTTGTAGTTAGTTTAGCCCAGCATCGCGGGTGGGATGCCTAGGTAATCGGCCACTTCGTAGCGCGTGATGAATTGGTGTTTCGCCTTGCCCAGGACGTAGCGGATGTCCAGGAACAACCGTTGTGCCCAGCGTACGCTGCGTTGCAGCGCCGCGGCCAGTTCCTTCGGATAGATGAGGCTATCCGTTCCTTCTTTTCTGTTTTGCATTCCGTTAAAAAATTGATGTTAAAAGGGTGGGGATTATCCCCGGTTTTAACATGCTTTTCGTTATTGCTTCACGGCCCGTGTTCTGCGGGCTTAACGGGGGCATGTTTCTCTTAGTCTCGTTTCGTCACCTCGAACGAACCATAGTCGTTGGCTGTGTGGTGGCCGGTTCGGAGAGGTCTATTTTTTTAGTTGTACACATCCTTTATCTCCACCTCCGGATTGTCCCGTACCTGTTTGGTGAACACGTCCATCAGCTTCTTCAACTCCAACGCGGGCATGTGGCCGTAGATCTTGATGACACGGCCGTCGTGCAGGGTGAGGGAGGCGAATAGGGGTTGGTTATTTGTTTGTTCGAGTTCTTTCATCTTTCGACGCTGGTTTTTAGTCTTGTCGTGTATTTAATAAACAATTTGTTGTATTCGCGTTGCTTTGCGAACATAAAATCATATACTGATATTAGTATTGCAATCAAATAACTTATAGTCAGTTGGTCGTGTTTTAGCAGTTATCTGTCTTTAAAAACAAGCATGTCTATACTTCTTTTGCCTTTCACTAATTGCAGCCCTACGGACTTTAGCTGTTCATTCAAATGGCTGAACGTCGTAAAATCAAGTTTAAAATTTATTTTGCCTTTGTAATTTGTCTCATCAACAATGGGTGGATAGCTTTGTAATTGGAAATCCAAAGCTCCCTTTAAATAGGGAATGTCTTGGTTTACAAAAATAGTAGTGAGTTTATCCTGTCTACTGATATCTTCTATGTCTTCCGTCACCGTATTCATAGAGGCTAATTTTAAAGAATCAATACACTCCAGTATCAGGCAATCAACTTCCCTGTTCTCCATTTTTACATCAATGTCGGTGAAATAAGAAGCTAAATCTTGTTTCATGATTTCGCAGGCCAATATCCTGATGGAATCCGTGCCTTCCTTGGCTGTCAAACCTTCATAATAATCCGGAAGTACCAGATCATATACAAAAGAGTTGTCCCTATACCATTCCTCAATTTTGTTATACAAGTTTTTGTCATAGTATTCTTGAGGTGCTATGATTCTTTCTGGTTTTGTTAGCTCGTTTACCATTCTGTTTAAATAAGAAGGGCCAATTTGGGATGTTAATGAATAGTTGTATGCAAAAATATATAAACGTGCAATCGTGCTATTGGTATTCAGCAATCTTCCCGTATAAGATCCTCCTGACGATCCCAGATCATCAATGTAACCCGTCATTACACTCTTATATTCAATACTATCATTTTCCCACTTGCCTTTATTTATAAATAGGGGCTGAGCTAATGTCTCATTGAAAAACGGATCTAAATCTTTCCTCTTCTCCCTGTCGTTTTTCATAACAAAATCTACTTTTTCTCGTTTAATCACCTTTTCAATGGTTTTCTCATCGATCATATCGTCCCGTGTAGTGGCTATAACATTTCCATCTGGATCTATCCAAACATAGTGTGGAATGAAAAAGTGCGGAAACATCGTATGAAGGTCTGTACCCTGGTCATAAATAATGGGAATTCGGTTCTCTATATTTTTTAAAGCTTTCAATCGCTTAAAGTAGCCGTCTACAATCCCATCGTCCTCTTTTGTAATCATCAGAAACTGTAATTCATCCTTATATTTTTCTTGAAGCTGGTTGTTCTTAGGAATATTGGCTACGCAAGGAACACACCACGTTGCAAAAAAATCCAGAATAAGAAGCTTACCCTTAAAATCTGAAAGATCAATTTTCTTATTCGTTGAATTCGAGTTTTTTGGTATGACGAGGCTGGGTGCCTGGTCTCCTATTTCGACTTTTAAGATAGAGTCAGCAGCAGCGTTAGTTTCAACAAAGGCATATTCTCCAATGGCTGTATTTAAACAAAAAAGCCAGAAGATTATTAAGGAACTGGATAATATTTTCATGATAATATTGGATTATTAGTTATGGATTCTGTTGAATTTCATTGAAGGCAATTATATACTGTGGGATCGGGAATACATACCTATTGTCATTTGGAGGAAGCGTATAAGTATTTTCATTTAATGTCCTGATAAGCGTCTCCGAAAAACGATTGTCCCTATTTAGCCTACGCAGGTCATTCCACCTAATTCCTCTAAAAGGAAGCTGCCTTTTGCGCTCATCAAGGATAAACAACAACAGATTGTCAGGATCGGTGATATGCACAGGTTCAAAGTGCCCTTCAGCCATTCGGTTCTGAGATAAAGTATTTATGTCACTTAACGCTTCGTCTATATCCCCGTTCCTCGCTTTGCATTCCGCACGGTTCAGGTAAACTTCATCAACCGCCAATCCACCAAAGAGGAAGAAGTTCCCTGTATAGTTTCCTTTAAAACTAATATCGCCTGCCACAGTCTGATAAAAAATCGATTTACGCAGGTCATTATCTGGGTAAAGTGAAATCAAATCTTCACCTATGCGATGGCTTCCTGCAAAGAAAATCTCCGAATATTCAGTGGTTGCATGAAATATAACCTCTTCATTGAACTGACTAATCGGATAAGGAGACTGGGTATCCAAACTATTGTAATCAATAAGAGTATTGGCCAGCATTAAACAGGAGTCTGAATACAAAGATGATTGTTGATAGTCTTCTGCTGCAAGATAGATGCGTGAAAGAAGGGCGAATGCCGCTGCCCGGGATGGACGTGTCTTATATGAATTCGCCACTGGTAGTAGCGCTGCCGCCATTATTAAATCATCAGTGATTTGCCGGTAGGTTTCCTGAAGCGTACTGCGCGTGAGCTTTTTGTGCACATCTGCGCTGAGTGGCAATGGAATACCTAAATCCGTTGTCTGGATAGCTATAAACGGCTTTGCGAAAATTTGGGCAAGCATAAAAAAGGAATTGGCACGATGAAACAGCGCCTGGCCCCAGATGTCATTATATACCTCTGGTCCGAAATCGGCAGGATCAATGCTTTCCAAAGCTTTTAATACGACATTGGCATAGAATACCTTTTGGTAGGTATAATCCCAACCCGCTTCGAGCGTTACTCCATTAAAAACATCCTTTTCAAAAACGTACGCATTTCGATGCTGAATAGCATAAAGACTGTTGTATACCGCATTACTGAGCAAATATTGTCCTGTGTATATTTCACCTAGAACAATTGTGTTACTGTTCAAAATATCAGTATTGTTAAGCAACCCTTGTAAATCGTTAGCCGTTGTAGGGACAACTAAGGACTGCCGTGGTTTTATATCCAATTTGCCACAGGAAAAGAGGAAAATCAAAAAAGGAAAGATTAGTCGAAATTTCATGGTCAATACATTTAGAAATGAGCTTTCACGCCAATTGAAAAAGTTTTCGGATTTACATACTGGCTATGGACAAAATCAGGATCAAGGCTTGCGTTGGTGGATTTCCACAGCAACCCGAGGTTATTCATATAGGCATATACCTCCAGGCCTTTGATGTGTTGCTTTTCCCTGAAGGTATAACTAACCTGAATGTCCTGTAATCGGATATGATCCCCTTTTTCAACCAGAACTTCCGAATATTTATAAAATTCATCCCTTGCATAATTAAGCGGATACGCCATTGACGGAACATTGGTTACTTGTTCATCCCCTGAAGACTGCCACCTATTTATATAATCAACATTGGGCAAATAATTTGAGGCGAAAGAAAAATAGTGAATTGATGGTCTCCGAAAATAATAGCCTAATTTATAGGTCACATTAAAAGACAGGGATAGCGAGTTATAGTAGAATGTATTACGAAAAGCCCCAAAAGTCGTTGGTATTGCAGACCCATGATAAATCAAGTCCTCAAAATTGGTGGAATTGCTCATATTGTTGTAGTCGCTGCTAACCTCTCCAAGAAAATAACCTTGCGGGTCGCCATTTTCCGGATCAAGACCGGCCCACGGATAACTTGCTATACTGTAAATAGGCTGACCAACGACGGGTGATGCAGAATATATAATTCCCCCATCGGAAACCTGCAGGTATGCGCCCACGGAAGTCTTGTAATTGTATTTCGTGATTTCATCTACCGAGCGGCTGAAAAGTAAATTGCTTATCCATTGAACCCTGTTACCAACTCTAAGAGTTAAATCAATATCGATTCCCTGAGCTCTGTAATTTGCCACATTTCCCCTTAATTGAGTGGTTCCGACAGTCGGGTCAAGCAATGTATACCCAATCAAATCATTGCCATTTTTTGAATAATATTCAATGCTCCCCTGTAACCTGTTATTCTTTGTTTGGAAATCAGCAGCGATATTAAAAAAACCTATTCTTTCCCAGGAGAGTTGGTCATTTGGCGGATTTTGGATATAAACATAAGGCAAACCCGTCAGGTAATTATTGTTGATGAACAATGCCGTTGTGTATGCGCTAACTGATTTATCAACATTGCCATTAAAGCCATAGGTACTCCTAATTCTTAAGTATTCTACAGCGTTCAAGTTAAAAAAGTCCTCTTTACTTATTTCCCATGCTAATCCAGCAGACCAAAGCGGAACACTTTTCTGATTCGTTTCCACACCAAAAAGGTTGCTTTGATCTATCCGTGCGCTACCTGATACTATATAACGATCCCTGTACATGTAAGAAACGTTTGAAAAATAGGACATAAAAATATCCGTTAACTTCTCTCTCTGGAACAAGTAAGGGATAGACGATTGAAAAGCAAGGCCGTTGTACTTCTGGTAGTTGGAAACATAATCTACCGCCAGAGAAGTTCCCAATAGATCGTCATAGCCATAGAGTCGATTATTACTCTGATGTATAATTAGTTGTTTGGCATCAATTCCAAGTATTCCAGACAGTCTGTGATTTAGGTTAAATTCGCGATTAACATTAACTTGGCCCCTGATAGACTGTCCGGTTAAGTTGCTATTGTCCTTATCAAGTATTCCGCCTGCCGGTATGGGACGACTGATATTTCCGTATGCATCGGCTTGCGTATAAAGATTTATCAGGTTACGGGCGTAGTAACTTTGCAGGCTTTGATGATTACGGCTTTCGCTATTTTGCCTTTCCAATTGATACCTTGCTTCGATATTTATCCATGGCGCTATGTGGTAACGGGCATTTGTATTTATCCGTGCGTATTGACTTTCAGAAGTGCTGTCAAATACCCTTAACTCTTCCAGCGGTACAAAATCCCAATCAAGCAGGTATTCTTCGTCCAATCCGGATATATAGGCGTATCTGTAATTTCGTGGAAGGGATAGCGGTAGACCGGTGTCGTCTGCCAGTTGTGCATAGGGATAGTAGTAGTCCTTTCCAGATCCAGGATTGATATTTCCGAGACTATTATTTACTGAACTGGATAAAACATAGTTTATACCGACACCAAATGAGAGTTTTGTTATCGGGTTAAAATCAATGTGACTGTTAAGGGACACCCTGTTGCTCTTGGCCCCTATTTCAACAGATGGCATATAGTCGTATCCGGCAGACAACCTGTAAGAAGCCTTTTCAGCTCCTCCACTTAAATCAACGTAGTACTGCTGTGTGGCAATTGTGCGATACAGATATTTGGATTGGTCATCACGGAAATCCAAATCGCGATATGAATTGATAATGGAGTTCGCTTGCTCTCCTGTAATTGATCCGTTTAACCTTTGCGCCAGCACTTCCACAACCGGGGAAATCAGTGGCCGCGTTGTGGTGTTGTTGATGGCGCTATTATAGTACCCTTTTTCAAACAGAGAAATTTCTGCGTCTATATAGTCGGAAGATTGAAGAAAGTTAGGTCCATAATATAAGTCAGGCTTCTGAACCAATGTTGCATTCGAATTGAAATTGATAGAAAGCGGAGTATTCCTTCTCCCTGTTTTTGAAGTTATGACTATGACCCCATTGCCGGATTTCGCGCCCCAGATACTGGCGGCGGCGGCATCTCTCAGGATAGTAATGTTCTCTACATCATTCGGATTTATATTGGAAATCTCACCATCGTAGGGAAAATTATCCAAAATAACCAAAGGGTTTTTATTAGCGTATATTGTACTCAACCCTCTAATGGATATGGGAGAATTATTAGGATCTCCAATAGGATAGTTACTATTAAAAATCAGACCGCTCGTAACCCCTTCTAATCGTTCCAGCAAATTTGGACTTACCCTCCTGTTTAGCAATTTATTGTCCAGTTGGACAAACGAACCGGTGGCGCGTTCCTTCGGGACACTTTGGTAACCAGTATTCACTATTTCTATTTCTTCTAGTGTGGCGGATGATGCGTCCAATGCAATCATGCCAATATTCGCAGCAGCGTTAATTGTCAATCGTTTATATCCCACATAGGAAATCTCCAGTATGGCCCCCTCCGGCACATTCCGCAACAAAAACTCCCCATTCCTATCCGTCTGCGTTTGCAACGAAGTACGCTTCCCCTCCGCGTCGAGCACCCGGACGGAAGCGCCGGAAAGCGGATTCCCCAGACTGTCAACGATTTTTCCTTTTACTTCGGGTATGGCTAGGATGAGCAGAGACCCATTCGACTCCGCTGCGCTCCGCTCAGGGTGACGAGAGGGCGGGGTGGTGTGGGTTGCAGCCTCTCGGATTAAAATCACTTTATCCTCGATGGTATAGCTGAGCGGCAGGCCGTCCAATATCCGGTCGAGCGCGGTGGCGAGCGGCGCTTCATCGAGCGATACCTCCACGGGATGCTGGCTGCTGACGTTCTTGGCAAACCACAGGTAGCGGTAGCCGGTCTGTTTATTGATTTCCACGAACACCTGCCCCAGCGTCAGTTGCTTGGATCGGAGCGTGACATGCTGCGCCGTGCTGCGTGCACTTACGTGCAGCAGGGCGGTCAGCAGGATCAATACAGTGAGACGCATTATTTTCGAAATAACGGTATAATTTAAATACATTTGTATGCCTGGTTTTTTGAGATTAAAGATTTTCGCAAGTTTTTTGTCGGTCAGCCAGGTATCGGCCAGGGGCGTTGCAACCGCTCCTGGTTTCTTTTTTTGGGCCTCCGGGGTGTCGTGGTCGAATGATGTTACATAGGCGCGTCCCTTTCCATCGATTTTGGGTTTACGGTCAGTTTCCGCCCCTGTACCGTGAAGCGTACGTCGCCCACGGATTCGAAGAGTCGGAGCAGCGTGGCCAGGTTGTCGTACCGATCCACGATGCCTTCCACGGGGATGGTGCGCAGCCGGTCGTCCGCAAAGGCGACGTCCACGTCATACCACCGCGAGACTTGCTTCATCACGTGTTCAAGCGGCTCGCCGCCGAAACGGAACAGGCCGGATTTCCAGGCGGTGTATTGGTCGGGGTCTACGGTATTGATCGTGGTAGCCGCGCCGCGGGTGGTGGCTTGTTGGCCGGGGTTTAATGTTACACCTGATTTATCGGGCGAATGATTATTCGCCCCTACATCCACCGCGCCAACCACCCGTACCTTTCCGGATACCAACGTGGTTTTGGTTTCGGTGTCGTCCGCGTAGGCGGAGATGTTGAATTGGGTGCCGAGGACGTCGACGGTTTGGCTGGAGGTCTGGACTTTAAATGGCACGCGCGACACGCGCGCGCCAGCATATGTGTTTGGCGTGCCAGCAGAAGATTTAAGATTGCCCGCTGGCGTCCCGAAAGCTTTCGGGGTGCCTTGGATTTCCTTAATCTCGAAAAAGGCTTCGCCCTCCAAAATCACTTCCCTTGAATCGTTAGCGAACCGGCTCGGGTATTTGAGCGTGGATGCGGAATTGAGCCAGACTTTACTTCCGTCGGGGAGGGTGACTTGATATTGGCCGCCTTTTGGAGTGGTAAGTTGTAAGTCATAAGTCGTCAGTCCTGCATGCGGGCTATCTACTGTACTAACGACGGATCCGTCATCGTAGGTGATATCTTCGGCTCCGACTACGATCCCGGTCTGGGCTTCGTCGAGGTCAATCGTTCGGCCGTCGGCGAGGGTTAACGTGGCTCTGTTGCCGCCGGGCAGGATCTCCGCCATGTCGGTGCTGACGGCCGATTGCTGCAAGCTGATAGCCCACCACGCGGCTGTGGCCGCGAGGAGGATGGCTGCTGCTGCCGCATACGGCAACCACCGGTTCGGTTTCCGAACGGTCGGGCGCGTGCGGCTGAATACGCGGCGCTCCACGGTGCCGGATATCGAATCGACGAGCGCTTGGCGGTCGGCGTCGATGGCATCCAAGCGGCCGAGCTCGTGGGCGACCAATTCGTCCAGTCGGCTTTCGTCTACCGGGTGCCGGAAATAACGCAGGATCTCATCCAGCTCGGCTTTCGTGTAGTCGTCTGCCAGGTATTTACGGAATAAATCGGCGATATGTTCGTCTCGTTCCACGTCGGGTGTTTTATAAGCTAATACACATGGGCAAAAAAAAGCAAATGCTCGGGCCGGTGGCTTTTTTGCAAGCGGCTGTTTTACAGCGGAATAATTTTCAATTAAAAACCTTGCGTCAGCAGGTAGGCCACCGCGAGCGTGGCGATGCGGGGATCGACCTGCAGGTCCTTGAAGAAGCGGTTGGCTTTGCGGATGTGGTCATTCACCGTGCCTTCGGAGATGCCGAGCGCCTCGCTCACCTCGCGGTAGCTCTTGCCCTCGAGTTTGCACAGGCGGTACACCTTGCGGCGCTGCGGCGGCAGTTTATCCAGCAACTGCTCGAGCAGGGCCTTGTTTTCCTTGGTGGCCAGCTGTTCCTCGATGTGCGTGTAGGCGGCGTCGCTCGCTGCCGAAAGCAGGAAGGCGTACAGCCGTTGGTCATACGCGGCCTTGCGCAGCATGTTCTTGGCCAGGTTGCCCGCCACGGTAAAGAGGTAGGCCTTGAACGGTTGCGCCGGATCGATCCGCGCGCGGTTCTCCCAGAGGCTGAGGAACAGATCTTGCATCAGCTCCTCGACGAGTTCGCGCGATTTGACCATGCGGAGCAGGTTGTGGATGAGCCTTGACTTATAGGCGTGGTAAATCGATTCGAAGGCGCGATGGTCGCCCTCCCGCAGCCGTAGCAGCAGATCCTTTTCATCGGTGATAGGCGTCGGCTCCATGCCTTTTCTTTGATCAATTGAATCAAAGTTCGGCTATTGGGTTGAGAAAAAGAAATTTAGTTGAAGAAAAGCACGAAGGCGGCAAAATAAAAACCGGTCGGCGTTGCTCACCGACCGGTCTTATGCGTTGCCGTATCAACGATGTGGCGCGACGTCAGTTCAACAGCTCGGCCAATTTGGTGTGCAGCTCTTCGCCGCGTAGGTTCTTGGCCACGATCTTGCCTTCCGGATCGAGCAGGAAGTTGGCGGGGATGCCGCGGATGGCGTACTGCTCCACCACGTCCGATTGCCACCATTTAAGCTCGGAAACATGCGGCCAGTCTTGCAGGCCGTCGTCGTGGATGGCCTTGACCCAGGCGTCCTTGGCGCCGGGGCGATCCAATGACACGCCGAATATCGTGAAATTCTTGTCCTTGAAGGCATGGTAGGCCTCGACCACATTGGGGTTTTCCTGGCGGCAGGGGCCGCACCAGCTGGCCCAGAAATCGACGAGCACGTATTTGCCCCTGAACGACGACAGGGCGATGGTGTTGCCCGCCGTATCGGGCTGGGCGAACTCGGGGGCGATGGCACCGATGTCCACGCGTTTCATCGTTTCCAATTGTTCGGTGATCGCTTTTCCCTTCTCGGAATTCTTCAATGCGGCCGACAGCCCGTTGAACGCAGGTTCGATGACCGTCTCGCTCGGTTCCGAACCCACATAGGGCTGCAGCAGGTCCAGGCTCACGGCGCTGGCCGGATTGTCCTTGATGTAGTTGAAATCGACGGCTTTCTGTTCCTCCTGGATGGTGGTCGCCTCGGCCTGGAGCGACTGCATGAACGCCGGATCTTGCTTCTGCTCCGCCGACGAGGCCGTGTAACGGGCCATCAGGCCATCCATCTTGGATTTCGGCACTTCCGAGCTGGTCAGGTAGGCCGCGAAATCCTGGTTGGTCTTGCCGCCTTTCACCGATGCGTTCGCCAAGGAGTCACCCGACGATAGGGTGATGTTGCCTTTTTCGAGGTAGAGTTCCACCCGATCCGGATCCTGTTGTTCGCGGATGCTGGTGCCGTCGTGGCTGATCAGCACCATCGCGCGCGACGGGCCGGCCACGTTTCCATGGAACTTGAATTCGCCATTGGCGATGTCGGCAGAATCCAGTGTCGAACCATCCGCCGTGCGGTAGCTGAGGTACGCCTTGGCAGGCGCATTCAGGTTGCCCACTTTGGCCGTGATCGTGAAATCATCCTGGGCCATGCCGAGCAATGGCGATGTGGCCAAGGCCACCAAAATCAGTTTCTTCATCTTATTTTCAATTTCTTTCATGGTGTGCGCAATGCGCTTCCAACAAATATCCGATATTTTCGCAGCAACACACCGCTTTTAACATATTTTTAACGTATGCCCGCCGCTCAGACGCCCTGTCGGGCCTTGATCTCCAGGTATTTGTTGATCGTGTTCACGGTCAGGTCTTCCGGCGGGGTGAGGATGGTCTGGATGCCCTGCAGGTTGAGTTCGCGTACGATTTGCTGCTTTTCATAGGCGAATTTGGAGGCCACGGTATGCAAATAGATCTCCTCCACGTCCTTGGCCGGTTTGGCCGTCAATCGGGCCAGCTCCGTGTTTTCGAAGAAGACCACCACCAGCGCGTGGAACCGGGCGATGCGTTTCAGGAACGGAAGTTGGCGCTTCATGCCCGACAGGCTCTCGAAGTTGGTGAAATAGACCAGCAGGCTGCGCTGCTTGACGGCGTGCCGGATCGTGGAATAGAGCAGCTCCATGTTGGTTTCCAGGTAGCGCGTCTTTTCGTTGTACAGCGTTTCCATGATGCGGTTGAGGTGCCCGGTCTTGCGTTCGGCCGGTATCAGCGCGCCCTTCCGGTCGGATATGGTGATGAGCCCGGCCTTGTCTTCCTTGAGCATGGCCACCTTGGCGAGCGCGAGGCTGGCATTGATGGCGTAGTCCAACAGGCTGAGCCCATTGAACGGCATGCGCATGGCGCGCGATTTATCGACGACGCAATAGATGGATTGGGCGCGCTCGTCGGTATGCACGTTCACCATGAGCTGGCCCTGGCGGGCCGTGGCCTTCCAGTTGAGCGTACGGAAATCGTCGCCCACCACGTAATGCTTGATCTGGTCAAACTCCAGGCTGTGCCCGATGCGGCGTATCCGCTTCGCCCCGTAGTCATTGAGCCGGTTCGATATGGCCATCAATTCGTACTTGCCCAGGTGGATGAACGACGGGTATACCGGCAGGGTTTCGGGCGTGCCCGCACGGTAGGCGCGTTGCACCAGCCCGAGGGGCGACTGTGCATACAGGCGGATCACGCCGAAGGCATAGGCGCCCCGTTTCACCGGTCGCAACCGGTAGGTGATGGTCTTCCGCTCGCCGGGGCCGAGCCGCACGTCGAACCAGACGTCGCGCCGCTGGAACTGGATGGGTACTTCGTCGATGACGCCCAACCGGATGGCGAACCCGTACCGGTTTTCGACGTGGATGCCGATCTCGTTTTCGTCGCCGTTGCTGAGCCGTTCGGGGGCCTGGCGATGGGCGTACACCCCGCTTGCGACGCGGTACAGCAGGAACAGGTCTACGGCAAGGAGCGCAAGCACGGTGTAGCTAGCGATCGTGGGGACGATCGCGATGGCCGGGAAGAAGAACGCGAGCAGGTACAGCGCCGAAACCCCGCCCAGCGCACCGAAGAGCCGCCCGGTGGGGAACAGATCGAGGTAGAAGTTCCGGAACAGCCTTTTCACGCGTTTACCATCTTCCGCTGGCGCCGCCGCCGCCGAATCCGCCGCCGCCAAAACCACCGAAGCCTCCGCCTCCACCGCCGCCGAATCCGCCTCCAAAGCCTCCGCCGCCGCTTCCGCCGCGGCCCATGCCGCTCAGCAGCGTCCACCAAAGCAGGTCTGACGCACCGCGGCCGCCCAACACCTTCCGGCCCCCGCCACCGCCGCCACCGCGGCCGAACAGCGTGACCAGGACAACGATGATGATCAGGATCAGGATAATCGGCACGCCGCCGCCCCCGCCATCTTGCTTGGGCGGGGCCTTGTATTCGCCCTTGGTGTACGAGATGAGCGCGTCGGTGGCCCGGTCGATGCCGGTAAAGTAGTCGCCTTGCCGGAAAGCGGGCTTGATTTCGTTCTCGATGATGCGGTAGGCGATGGCGTCGGGCACGGCACCTTCCACGCCGTAGCCGGTCTGGATGGTTACGGCGCGGTCGCCCAGTGCCACCAACAGCAGGATGCCGTTGTTGTTTTCCTTGCCGCCGATACCCCATTGCTGGGCCAGCCTGGTGCCGTAGTCCGCGATGTCATAGTGCCCGGTAGACTGCATCAACACCACCGCGATCTGGGTGGACGTGCTGTCATCGAAGGCAACGAGCTTGCGTTCCAGTTGCTGCACCTGCCCGGCCGCGAGCGTGTTGGTGTAGTCGTTCACCAACCGGTTGGGCTTGGCCGGGAAATCCTGCGCCGAAACGGCGCTTACGCCCAGCAGCAAGCAGGCCGCGATGGAAAAAAGATAACTCAGCTTAGTCTTTACCATTACCAAAGGCGATATCATTGGGCAGCTCGTTTACGTCGTCCGCCTGTCTCGGGAAAAAGTGATGCAGCTGCTCGCCGGCATGGACGATGCCCTCGATGAGCCCCTGCACCAAGTCGCCCCGCCTGAACTGCTGCGCCATCCGCTCCTTGGTGTCCTCCCAGAAGTCAGCGGGTACCTTGGCATGGATGCCCCGATCCCCGATGATGGCGAACCGGTGGTCTTCGGTCGCGATGTAGATGAGCACGCCGTTGTGCTGCGCGGTCTGGTCCATGCCGAGCCGCTGGAAATAGACCGCCGCACGATCCAAGGGTTCGCCCTTGCAGTGCGGCTCGACGGCCAGGCGGATCTCGCCCGACGTGCGCGCCTCGGCCACCTGGATGGCGTGGACGATCTTTTCCTGCTGGTCTTCCGTGAATAGCTCCATTCCCCTAGAACTGTACTTCAGGTGCCTTGTCGGATCCCGCTTCGGCCGTGAAGTAGCCTTTCTGCTTGAAACCGAACATGCCCGCCGTGATGTTGTTCGGGAACCGCCTGACCGATGAATTGTACTCCTGCGTGGCTTCGTTGAATGCGCGCCGTTCGGTGCTGATGCGGTTTTCCGTGCCTTCCAGTTGGGCCTGCAGCTCCAGGAAGTTCTGGTTGGCCTTCAATTCGGGATAGCGCTCCACCGAGACGAGCAGGCGGCCCAACGACTGCGACAGCGCGTCTTGCGACTGCTGGAATTGCTGGATGGCCTCCGGGGTCAGGTTCGACGGATCGACCGTGACCGATGTCGCCTTCGCGCGGGCCTCGATCACTTGCGTGAGCGTCTCCTGCTCGAAGTTGGCCGCACCCTTCACCGTGTTCACCAGGTTGGGGATGAGGTCGGCACGGCGCTGGTAGGCGTTTTCCACCTGTGCCCATTTCCCTTTGACGTTCTCTTCGAGGTTCACCAGCGTGTTGTACCCGCAGGAGCTGAACGATAGCGCCACGAATAAACCGGCCATCGTAACGAATAGTCTTCTTTTCATGTTGATGTTGATTGAACTTGAATCCATTATTGCCACTAATTTAGCACTTTGATGGCAAAATTCATACCTTTGTTACACTTCGGGATAAAAACCCGACATCATTTCATGCAACAGGAAATTGAATTAGCCATTCTTCCCGAGCGCATCGCCGACGATGCGCACATCATCGAGCTGGGCGCAAAGCAACTCGGCATCGCCCCCAGTCGGATAAAAGCCCTGAAAATCCGTAAACGGTCCATCGACGCCCGGGGCAGGCAGGTGGTCTTTCGCATCCGTGTCATTTTCTTCGTCGACGAGTCGCCGGCGCCCGAGATCTTCCGCGCGGCGTATGCCAATGTTTCCGATTCGCCCCGTGTGCTCATCATCGGCGCAGGGCCCGCGGGGCTGTTCGCGGCGCTGCGCTGCCTGGAACGGGGGCTTTGCCCGGTCATCCTGGAGCGCGGCAAGGCGGTGCAGGAGCGGCGACGCGACTTGGCGGCACTCAACAAGGAAGGGGAGGTCAACCCCGATTCCAATTACTGTTTCGGCGAAGGCGGCGCAGGCACGTATTCAGACGGCAAGCTGTACACCCGATCCAACAAACGCGGCGATGTGCAAAAGGTGCTGCAGGCGCTGGTGGCCCATGGGGCGACCGAAGACATCCTCGTCGATGCCCGCCCGCACATCGGCACGAACAAGTTGCCGCACATCATCCAGGCGATCCGGCATACCATCCTGGAGCACGGCGGCGAAATCCACTTCAACAGCCGCGTGGAGGATATCCTGGAGGCTTTCGGGCATGTGGAGGGCGTGAAGCTCGCGGGCGGCGAGCGGGTCGACGCCAAACACATCATCCTGGCCACCGGGCATTCGGCGCGCGACCTGTTCGAGCTGTTCCACCGCAAGCGGTGGCTGGCCGAACCCAAGCCCTTCGCCTTGGGCGTTCGCATCGAGCATCCGCAGGAAATCATCGACCAGGCGCAATACCATTGTTTGGTGCGGAGCGAGCAGCTGCCCCCGGCCTACTACAGCTTGGTGGAACAGGTGGATGGTCGTGGCGTGTTTTCGTTCTGCATGTGCCCGGGCGGGATCATCGCCCCATGCGCGACCGACAAGGGCGAGGTCGTGGTCAACGGTTGGTCGCCCTCCAAACGGAATAATCCCTATGCCAATTCCGGCACCGTGGTACAGGTCAACCTGTCGGACATCCCGAACTCGGCCCATTACCCGTTTGCGCTGCTTGATTTCCAGCACGAGGTCGAGGAGCGCGCGTACGTGGTGGGCGGCGGCAAATTGGTGGCCCCGGCGCAGCGGATGGTGGATTTCGTACAGGGCAGGCTTTCTGCCGATCTGCCGGTCAACTCGTACAAGCCAGGCACCCGCAGCGCGCCGCTCGCGGAAGTCTTGCCGCCGTTCGTCCACGATGCGCTACGGAAGGCGCTGCCGTTATTCGGCAAAAAGATGAACGGGTATTACACCAACGAAGCGGTATTGGTGGGGGTGGAGTCCCGCACGTCGTCGCCCGTGCGGATACCGCGCGACAGCGTGACCCTGCAGCACCCGCAACTCAAGGGATTGTACCCGTGCGGCGAAGGGGCCGGATACGCCGGAGGCATCGTTTCAGCCGCGATAGACGGCATGAATTGCGCCGACGCGATAAAATGACGAAGGTAACCCGAAAAGATTTGGAATATCGCGCGCAAGCGCATACATTTGCACGCATACAAGCGAAAGTAGCTCAGTTGGTAGAGCATCAGCTTCCCAAGCTGAGGGTCGCGAGTTCGAACCTCGTCTTTCGCTCTTAGCTTAACCCTTCTTCCACCAGGTGCTCCACGTATTCCCGGACGGCCGGATTGGCGAAACGGCTGGTGACGTCAAACGCGAACGCATGCACCAGCAATACACGTGCCTGCGCTTCGCTGATGCCCCGCGCCCGTAAATAAAACAAGGCCTGCTCATCGAACTGCCCGATGGTACAGCCGTGGCTGCACTTCACGTCATCGGCGAAGATTTCCAATTGGGGCTTGGTGTAGATCGCCGATTTCTCGCCGATGAGCATGTTGTTGTTCTGCTGGAACGCATTGGTTTTCTGGGCATCCTCGCGCACGAATATCTTGCCGTTGAACACGGCGGTGGACGTGTCTTGCGTGATGTTCTTGTACCATTCGTAGCTTTCGCAGTGGGGCTTGAGGTGGTCCACGATCGTATGGTTGTCGACCAATTGCTTGCCCGCAGTCAATGCCACGCCATACAGGTGGCTTTCCACGTCGCTATTGCCCAGGCGCACGTTGATGTTGTTGCGCACGAGCGTGGATCCCGGGAACGTGCAATTGTAATTGTTGTACAGGCTGTGCTTTTCCTGGTATATTTCCGTATGGTTGAGGTAGCCGCTCGGTGAATCCGCCAACTGCAGCGCATAGTGTTGCAATTTGGCCCCTTCGCGCAGCACGATTTCGCTGACGGCGTTCTGGAGGTTTTCCGCCGCGCCGTCATCCGTGATGAACGACTCGATGATTTCCGCCTCGGCAAACGTGCTCATCACATACATGTTCCGTACCTGGACGAAGCTCGGCGTGGCGGCCGATGCCACGTGGATGACATGGACGGGTTTGTCCAGCTGGCGGTTTTTGCCCACTTCGATGAATAGGCCGCCGGTGAACAAGGCGGTGTTCAACGCCACCAGCGGATTGTCGGATTTGTCGGCATACTCCGAAAAATACTTGGCGAAGCACAGCCGGTCAAACGCGTCGTGGATCGGCATGACCGAGAGGCCGTCCACGTCTTCAACCGTCGATAGCTCGCTGTTGTAACGCCCATCCACGAGCACCACCCGGTGTGCATCCAGCCCCGGGATGATGGCTTTGCCGACGGCCGGTCGCGCCTTTGGCTTGGGCGGCTGCAGCGCATAGTGCTTGCTCACCAACGGCTGCAGGTTGGTGTACTTCCAATCTTCGTGTTTCACCGTCGGGAACCCCGAGCGCTTGAAGCGTTCAAAGGCCTGCTTACGGATCTCATCAAGCGAGTACGGCTCGGCAGAGGGGAGATTGCCCTCGAATGTCTTGATTAACTGCGTATATAGTGAATCGCTTACTTTTGTCAACATGGTATCTGTGGCCAATTCATCCAACATAACCGCTCCTTTCCACTGCATCAAACCGCCCCTTCGGCATCAACCGTTTCCTTGATCCAATCATAACCCTTCTCTTCCAGCTCCAACGCAAGCTCCTTGGTGCCGGATCGGACGATCCGTCCGTTGTAGAGTACGTGGACAAAATCGGGCACGATGTAATCCAACAACCGCTGGTAGTGCGTGATGAGGATGAACGCGTTGTCTTTTGACCGTAACTGATTGACACCCCGTGCCACGATGCGCAGGGCATCGATGTCCAATCCTGAGTCCGTTTCGTCCAGGATGGCCAATTTGGGCTCAAGCATGGCCAGCTGGAAGATTTCGTTCCGTTTTTTCTCGCCGCCGGAGAAGCCTTCGTTCAGCGACCGGTTGGCCAACTTGGCATCGAACTCGACGAGTTTCTGCTTTTCCTTGACCCTGTTCAGGAAGTCGCGGGCCTCCATCGGGGGCAGCCCCTTGTAGGCACGGATCTCGTTGAGGGCCGTCTTCAGGAAATTGATGTTCGAGACACCCGGTATCTCGATGGGGTACTGGAAGGCCAGGAAAACCCCTTCGCGGGCACGGTCTTCCGGCGAAAGGTCCAACAGGTCCTTGCCGTCCAACAACACCTGGCCATCGGTCACCTCGTAGGCTTCCCGACCGGCCAATACATTGCCGAGCGTGCTCTTGCCCGACCCGTTCGGCCCCATGATGGCATGTACCTCACCGGCGTTCACTTCCAGGTCCAGGCCTTTCAATATCGACTTCTCTTCTACGGATGCGTGTAAATTGCGTATGCTTAACATGATTGTTCTTATTCTACTGGGATTAGGCCATCAGCCCACGCTCCCTTCGAGCGAGATGGCCAACAGCTTCTGTGCTTCCACGGCAAACTCCATGGGCAATTGGTTCAAGACTTCCTTGGCATACCCGTTGACGATGAGTCCAACGGCCTTTTCGGGGTCGATGCCCCGTTGCGTGAGGTAAAACAGCTGGTCTTCACCGATCTTGGAGGTGGTGGCCTCGTGTTCCAGCTTGGCCGTCTTGTTCCGGCTTTCGATATACGGGAACGTGTGGGCGCCACAGCGGTCGCCGATGAGCAACGAATCGCATTGCGTGAAGTTGCGCGAGTGCTCGGCACCGGGGCCGATCTTGACCAAGCCGCGGTAACTGTTATGGCTTACACCGGCAGAGATCCCCTTGGAGACGATCTTGCTCCGCGTGTTCTTGCCCAAATGGATCATCTTGGTGCCCGTATCGGCTTGTTGGCGGTTACGGGTCAGGGCCACGGAGTAGAACTCGCCGACCGAGTGGTCGCCCTTGAGGATGACGCCGGGGTATTTCCAGGTGATGGCCGATCCGGTCTCGACCTGTGTCCACGAGATCTTGCTGTTGTCGCCTTTGCAGATGCCACGCTTGGTCACGAAGTTGTAGATGCCGCCCTTGCCGTCCTTGTCGCCAGGGTACCAGTTCTGGACCGTCGAGTACTTGATCTCGGCGTCCTTGAGGGCCACCAGCTCCACCACGGCGGCATGCAGCTGGTTTTCGTCGCGCATCGGTGCGGTACAACCCTCCAGGTAACTCACGTAGGCGCCTTCGTCGGCAATGATCAACGTCCGCTCGAATTGCCCGGTGTTCTCGGCATTGATGCGGAAATACGTGGATAATTCCATCGGGCAGCGTACGCCCTTGGGGATGTATACGAAAGACCCGTCCGAGAATACGGCCGAGTTCAACGCGGCATACGCATTGTCCGTCTGTGGCACCACGGAGCCCAGATACTGTTTCACCAACTCGGGATGCTCCTGCACGGCTTCGCCGAATGAGCAGAAGATGACACCCTGCTCCTTCAGTTTTTCGCGGAAGGTGGTTTTGACCGATACGCTGTCGAACACGGCATCCACCGCCACGACGCCCGCCAATATCTTCTGTTCATCCAACGGGATGCCCAGCTTGGCAAACGTATCGAGCAGCTCGGGATCCACCTCATCCAGGCTATCCAGCTTGGGTTTCGTTTTCGGCGCGGCGTAGTAGGAGATGTCCTGGAAATCGACATCCGGGAGGTCAAAGTTCTGCCACGTGGGCATCTCCATTTGCTGGAAATGCCGCAACGCCTTCAGCCGCCATTCCAGCAGCCATTCAGGCTCGTTCTTTTTGGCCGAAATCAGCCTGACGGTATCTTCACCCAGCCCTTTGGGGGCGATATCCATTTCGATATCGGTCGTGAAACCGTATTTATACTCTTCGAGCGCGAGCTCTTTTAACAACTCATCATCTTTCGTACTCATGACACGTCCTCACCTGAACACTTAAAACGTAGTGGATGGATAATCGTCGAACATTTGACTGGCAAAGGTACGGTTTCTGTGCCAATAAACCTCGGATATTCTGGGTTGATTTGTAGCGCAGCCACCGCGGATCGTATTTTTACAAATCGGTGATAATGAACGTTATTCGTTTCAAGCGGCCTCCGTGTACCGGCAAGTGTTGGTTTTTCGCGAATAATCTGGAAAATATGGCGTATAATTGCCAAATATAATTTGGTGACTTTAGTTATGACATATGCCTTTCCAACCCGATAAAACCGATTTCAAGATCCTGAAGCTATTGCAGGAAAACGGCCGCATCACGAACCTGCAATTGGCCTCGAGCATCGGCCTCTCGCCGGCGCCCACCTTGGAGCGCGTGCGGAAGCTCGAGAATTCGGGCTACATCAAGAGCTACCATGCATTCGTCGATGAAGAGAAGCTGGGGTTGGGCATCAAATCCTTCATCCAGGTCTCGCTCGATTTCCATACGCACAACGCCATACCCGAATTCGTGGAGGCCGTTAGGCACATCCAGGAGGTGACCGAGTGCCACCACGTGACCGGGCAATGCGACTTCATGCTGAAGGTGTACGTGAAGGACATCAAGGCCTACGAGGCCGTGATCATGGAGAAGATCAGCAAGATCCCGTATGTCAAGACGTTCCAGACGATGATGATCATGTCCACCAGCAAAAAGGAACCCATCGTGCCGATGGAGTATTGACGGCTACACCTGCCAGTCGATGGGGTCGAGCCCCTGCGCGACCAGGAAGGCGTTGGCCTTGGAAAAGTGGCCGCATCCGAAAAAGCCGTTGTAGGCCGAAAGTGGCGACGGGTGCGCGGCGGTGAGGATGTGGTGCTTCCGGTAGTCGATGAGCGCGGCCTTGTTCTTGGCGTATCGCCCCCACAACAGAAAGACGATTCCGGCGCGTTGTGCCGACAGTTCGGCGATGGCCTTGTCGGTGAACGCTTCCCAACCCTTGTTCTGGTGCGAACCGGCGGTGTGTGCCCGCACGGTCAACGTGGCGTTGAGCAGCAATACCCCTTGGTTGGCCCAGCCCGTGAGGTCGCCATGCCCCGGCTTCTGGAACCCGGGGATATCGCTGGCAAGCTCCTGGTACATGTTTCGCAGCGACGGGGGGATGTCTACGCCCTTGGGTACCGAAAACGACAGCCCGTGAGCCTGCCCCACGTTGTGGTAGGGGTCTTGTCCCAGGATCACCACCTTGACGCGATCGAACGGCGTGTGTTCGAAGGCGTTGAAAATGAGGTTGCTCGGCGGGAAAACGGCGTGGTGGGCTTTCTCCTCCTTCAGGAAGAGTTTCAGCGACTGCATATACGGTCTTTCGAACTCAGCGGCCAGCACGGCCTTCCAGCTTTCCTCCAATTGTATGCTCATGGAGGCAAAAATACATTTTTTGTAAATTCTAGCCGCCGCCAGTTGGTAAACCGCTGGAATTAACGGATATTTGCCGTACTATGTCGAATCTCGTACGAATTATCATATCGTCCCTCATCCTCGTCGGAACCGTCGCGTTGTTCGTGTATGGCGAATGGGGTTGGGGCATCTTGGGTATCTTGCTGACCATCATCGCGTTCGTGACGGTGTTTTTCAATGAAAACATGCTCATCGCGCAGTTTTATCTCCGTAAGGAAAACATGGCGAAGGCCGGTGGTTGGTTGGATCGCATCACCAACTACGAGAAACAGCTCATCCGCGCACAGCACGGTTATTACCACTTGCTGTTGGGGTTGATGGAATCGCAGAAGTCACCCATGCAATCGGAGAAGTATTTCAAGAAAGCGTTGGCTTTGGGCTTGCACATGGGACACAACGTCGCGTTGGCCAAATTGAGCCTTGCGGGCATCGCCATGGCCAAGCGCAACAAGCGGGAAGCCACGAAATACCTCCAAGAGGCCAAGAAGGCCGACAAGAACAAACTATTGGCCGAACAGATCAAGATGATGAAGGATCAGATGGGGGCCATGGACCGCCAGCAGATCCGGTACCGCTAAACGTCGGTTTTCAGTCCTTGGCACCGTTCGGCGCCACCAGGTGGGCATCCAGGAACCGGCCCTCTTCCGAACCATCTTCAAAGACGATCTTGACGAGCTGGATTGCCGTCGCAGCGGCCGGCATGTCTTCGGCCGTAATCGTCAATTTCACCGCCGTATCGGGTTGCAGGAAATAGTGCAGGTAATTCTGCTTGTCCGAAAACCGCATCAATACGCGGCCCATCGCGATTGTCGAGAAGTAATGGGCATTCCGCTCGTTATCCACCAGTTGCGTACCGTAGACGTTGACCTTTAATTCGCGGGGCTTGTCGTTTAGGCTCGTCAGCGTGAGTTCGGCGGTGGCCGTGCGCGTCTCGGGGTCGATCCGGAAGGCAACGGCTTCAAAACGGATGCCGTCGATGACCAACGCGCTCGAATCCGGGCTTACACCCGGTGTCGCTTGGGGCGTTGATGCCTTGAGCAAGCAAGGTAACGCGATAATCAAAAAGGAAATGGCTTTTTTCATCGTAGTCTATCTGCGGATTTAATGAGCTTTTCGTCCTTCCGGATACCGCCGATGGCCATGAACAGGAAAACGATGGCGATGGGCAGCAGGAAGAACCCAACACCGATATTCCTGGCCGAAAGCACCTGGTTCGCCGCGGCGAGCTCGGCGCTGGCCGTGGCGTAAAGCCAGGCGCCAAAGAGGAGTATCAACACGATTTCCAGTATGGTCAGCCGGATTTGCTGCTTGCGGTCGCCGAACCTGAAAATGATGTAGAGCGGGAAGATGCCCAGCAATACGGTGGCCACGGTTTGCAGCGGAAAGAACGTTTCGCGGATGGCTTGCCCCTCGGCGCCATGGAACGCGCCCGTCACCTTCAGCGCTTTGCCGATGCCGCCCAGATCCGAATATTGCAGGTACGGGAAAAGGAACAGGGCGAACAGGGTGGCCGAGGCCAAAAACAACCAAATACTCTGGATACGTTGGATCATACAGTCAGCTATTTTCGTGATGGGCAAACTTACCCAAACCTAACCAAAAAACAAACAGATCAACGCCACTTATGTTTGTGCCCAAGGCCCATGGCTTGCGCCAGCTGTGGCGGCGGCTAGCCCAGCTGATCCGCGGCTTCTTCGCCGGTTTGGACGGCGCCTTCCATGAATCCCTGCCAATCCGCGATGTGTTCGCCCGCGAAATGCGTATGCAGGAAGGGCTCGGCCAACGCTGGCCGGGTACGGAACCATTGCCCAGGGCCGTAAAGGGCGTACGCGCCGCGCGATAGGGCATCGTTGCCCCAATAATAATTGACCTGCTGCAGGATCAACGGCCGTATGTCGCCGAAATGGGGGCTCAACGTGCGGATGATGTCGTTGGCATGGGCCTCGTCGTTTCGGTTGGCCGCAACGGCAGCCTTGTCGCCGATGGAGTACGAAATCAAGGCACCGGCCGAACCGGGCTGCGATTTGGTGGCATGGTAAAAATAGTGCGGTGTTTCGTCCGTGATCAGGTCAAACGATTCGTCTTTCCAAAACCGTTCGCGAAACAGCATCACGTGTTTGTTGATGCGTGCATATTGCAACTCATCGACCGCCTGCCGCTTGGTGGTGGGCAACCCGGGCTGCCAATCGATCCTGCCCAGGGCGAAGGTCGGGATCGCGCACACGATCTTGTCGGCGTCGAATGTCTTCCCGTTGCTGCACGTGACGGTCGCGGCATCGTGTTGCGCGATTTTCGTCACGGTATGCTGCAGCAGGATGTTTTCCCGGCCGATGGCATCGGCGAGTTTGGTTGCCAGCAACGTGTTCCCGCCGTTGATTTTCAAGTCCATCTCATTCCGTTCGCTGCTTTCGGCGTATTCAGCCAAGGCGGCGAATGCCGAGACGTGGCGGATGCTTTCGCCGAAATCCGTGCTGTCCAACAATTCACGGATATCGAGGTCCCTTCCGTCGCATCCGTTGTTCACCAGGTAGCGCCACCAGTCGTAACGGTCTAGCGCCTCCTTGCCTTCGTCGCCGAGTTGACGATAGTTTTCCAGCAGGCCATTGAACCTGTCTTTCCATGCTTGGCTGTAATCCCACGTGCCGGCAGGGAAATATTCGCGCTTGTAGATGAGGTGCGTGTCGAATTGATTGTTCTGGAGGGGCAACCCGAACTCGTCGCAAAGCGCTTGCATGCGGGTATGCGAATGGCCTATCCATTCGCCACCGAGCTCCACCACGAGGTTGTCGGCGATGGGGTGCGAAAAGATACGCCCCCCGACGCGATCCCGGCTTTCAAGCACGGTGACGTGATACCCCTTCCGCTTCAATTTATAGGCCGCGGCCAATCCGGCGAAGCCAGCGCCGATACAGACGACGCGCAAGGGCCGGTGGGCGGCCTGTCGGGCGATGAGCCGTTGCCCAAGCAACAGGCCGGCGCCAGCCAGGGCGCTTTGTTTGATGAATGAACGGCGTGTAACCATGGGCATCAAGTATTTACGCATAAAGATGCGGTATTATTTCCAGCTATCAAGTGCGCTGTGCGAATTTTTGATTTTATTCCTATTTTTACGTGATGATAGAGCACCAACTCCTCCTTATCCTCGCGCTGTTTTTCGCGATGTCCGTATTGTTTGTGCTGAGCCAACGCTTGAATGTCTCTTACCCGATCTTTCTGGTCATCGGCGGTTTGGGCATCAGTTTCATCCCGGGGATGCCGCGCATTTCCATACAGCCCGATTTGATCTTCCTCATCTTCTTGCCGCCCTTGCTCTTCGAGGCGGCTTGGTATACCTCGTGGAACAGCTTTTGGCGATGGAAGAGGTCGGTCCTGTTGATGGGGTTCGGGCTGGTGTTCGCCACGTCGGTGGCAATCGCTTATTTTTCCGTTTCGATCATCCCTGGATTCACATTGGCGCTGGGTTTTCTGTTGGGCGGCATCATTTCGCCGCCGGATGCCGTGGCCGCCACGTCCGTGCTCAAGGGCGTGAATATGCCCCGACGGGGCCTGACCATCTTGGAAGGGGAAAGCCTGGTCAATGACGCGGCGTCATTGACCGTTTTCCGGTTTGCGTTGGCCGCCGTGATTTCCGGGCAGTTCGTGTTTCAGGAAGCCGCGGTCGATTTCCTGGTGCTGGCCGTGATGGGCGTATTCGTGGGCCTGGTCATTGGCCACCTGCTATACCTGATCCTGCGCTATTGGGCAAAATCGTCCAGCATCACCACGCCCATTACGTTGATCGCGCCGTACATCATGTATATCGTGGCGGAAGAGTTCGAATGGTCCGGTGTGCTCGCGGTGGTGAGTGGGGGGCTGTTCCTGTCGTATCGCGCCAAGGATTACCTCAATTACCATACGCGCATCCAGACCAAGGAAGTCTGGGAAACGGTTGGATTTTTGTTGAATGGTTTCGTATTCATCCTCATCGGACTGGAGTTGCCGGTCATCGTGGACGGCTTGGGTTCGTATTCGATGCGGGAGGCCGTCCATTATGCGTTGCTCATATCGGCCATGGTCATCGTCATCCGGATCGTCCTGGTCTATGCCTCGGCATTCATTCCCCGTTGGTTGAGCGCGCGGGTGCGTGCCAACGAGCGTAGTCCCGGCTTGAAGTTGCCTTTCATCCTGGGATGGGCGGGCATGCGGGGCGTGGTGTCGCTGGCTTCCGCGCTGGCCATACCGTTGGTGATCACGACCGGCGAGGCCTTCCCCCAACGAAACCTCATCCTGTTCATCACCTTCGTGGTCATCTTGGTTACCCTGGTGTTCCAGGGATTGACATTGCCGCTGTTCCTACGGTGGATGAAGGTGGAGGAAATCGACGAGGTCGTCCCGAAGGAAGACCAGATCGAGGCCATCCGCCTCCGCTTGGCGAAGCATGCCGTCCGGCACCTGGACGCAAGGTTCGCCACGGAGATGGCTGCACACGAAACCATCGCACGGATCAGGGAACAGTTCGTACGCAGTATCGATGCGACGGAATCGGCGCTTGACGAAGACCTGAAGCGGGAAGAGTTGGCATCCGTGCGACGCCTCCAGCAACAAATCGCGTTGGAATTGCTGCGATTGCGCCGCGATGAACTGCACCAGATCGCGGATGAGAAAGTGTACGACGATGAGATCATCCGCGACCTGGAACACAACCTCGATTTGGAAGAGGCCCGATTGAGCAGGCGGTAAAAACGACATAAACCTTGCGGTGTCCTAAAACAAAATCCGATCCCGGTTGTCATAAGGGGTATCCAGCATACCCTTGAAAACAAACACGCCATACCCACGGTCGGCCGACTGGAAAGGCGGCGGTCTTGCATACGATGACCGAAAATGGAATGGACATGAAAAAAGGAACTTTCGCGCGGATGTGTTTTGCCGCTTGGATATCGATTGCTTTGCTAGGCTACAAATTGGATGCAAATGCGATGTCCGGTGCCGAATCCGCCCAGCCGCCCACCCAGGAAGATACCTTGGCGCGCAATCGGCAAGACACGGTGCGACGCGACACGGTCGCCAAGGCGGATACCGCGCAACGCGTCACGAAGGGGAAGATCGTGGATGCGCAAGGGACGCCGCTCGCCGGGGTTACCGTCAGCATGGCCGGATCGGGCGTCCAGGTGCAATCCGACGAACAGGGGCTTTTCGAGATCAGGTCTTCGGCCGATACGGCCGTGCAATTGGTGTTCTCCAGGGTGGGGTTCGAAACGTTCGACATGCCGATGAGCCTAGCCGACGGACAGACCATCACGCTCAGGGAGGCTGCCGACAACGTATTGGACGAGGTGGTGGTGATCGGCTATGGAACGGCACGGCGCGAAAACCTGACGGGTTCGGTGAGCTCGTTGCAGGGTGACGCGTTCCAGAACAATGCGATTACCAATACCGAAGACGGGATCGCGGGCAAAATCGCCGGCGTACGCGTGAGCCAGGCCACGGGCGGGCCGGGAAAGGCGGCCAACATCAAGATCCGCGGCGTGAATTCGATAACGGCCTCCAGCAACCCGCTGTATGTGATCGACGGTATACAGCAAGACCACATGCGCAACGTGAACCCGCGCGATATCGCGTCGATCGAGGTGCTGAAGGATGCGGCATCCGCCGCGATCTATGGTGCACGGGGCGGGAATGGCGTCATCGTGATCACCACCAAATCGGGTTCGGAGGGCAAAACCAACATCGATTTCAATAGCTATGCGGGCTTCCAGGAGGTAGACCGTTTCCTGCCCATGATGAATGCCGAGGAGTATACGGCTTACATCCGTTACCTGCGCGATTCGCGTTTCCAGCAATCCGGCGGCGACCTGTCGCTGCCGCTATCCAGCCGGCCGGCCGAATTCCAGTATCCGGAGAATTACCGGAACCCGGCCGCCTTGCCCGATAACGATTGGCAGGGCATCGTCTACCAACGCGCGCCAATGCAGAATTACGCATTGACGGTATCGGGCGGCGGTGAAGTCGGCAAGTTCTTGCTGTCGGGATCTTACCTGAATCAGCAAGGCGTGATGCAGCATACCGGATTCGAACGCTACAACTTCCGTGCGAACACGCATTTCAACATCGGCGAGCGGATCAGGCTTGGGGCCAACGTAGCCACTTCCTTCAATGGCATGAACGATCCCGATACCGACGGCAAGGAAAGCAATGCGCACTACGCGCTCGCCATGCCCCCGGTGGTCGGCATCGACCAGAATACCGTGGCCACGGGCTTTTCACCGGCGCAGACCTATGTCAATCCGTTGGCCAGGCTCCGGGAAATGACCGCACGGTCGCGGGCGAATGAGCTACAGCTCAACAGTTTCGCCGAGTTCGATCCCATCGAGTCGCTGACGCTGCGCACGCAGCTCGGTTACATCCACGCCCATGCCGCGTACAACGAGTTCATCCCGGCCAACGTCAATCCCGGCGCACAGGCCACCGGTTACGCCTCCAGTACCGACAATGGGATTTTCAGCATCCAGAATACGGCCACCTATCGCCCATACCTCGGCGATGATCACATGCTGGAAGTTTTGCTTGGCCAGCAATACGAATTCCGGCGCGACGATGTCTTGGCGGCGTCGGCCGACGGCTATCCCAATGACCTGCTGCCCACGATGAACAACGCCAACAACCCGCTGTTGGCCCGGACGACCATCGGGGAAAGTGCCACCGCCTCTTTTTTCGGACGGATCCAATACCAATGGTTCGACCGCTACCTGCTTTCGGCAAGCATGCGCTACGACGGCTCATCGCGCTTCGGGGCGAACAACAAGTGGGGGCTTTTCCCCGCCGTGTCGGCCGGATGGAAGATCAACGACGAGGCATTCCTGCGCGACGTGGAGTGGCTATCGCTGCTGAAGGTACGGGGATCGATCGGTAAGGCCGGCAACGACCGCATCGGCAACTACGAACACATTGCCTTGCTCGGAAGGCAGGATTACAACCTCAATGGCAAGACCGTCATCGGTTTGGTGCCGAGCAACATCGCCAATGAAAACCTCGGTTGGGAAACCACGCTTTCACGGGATATCGGCTTGGATTTCTGGTTGCTCGATCGGCGTATCCAGCTTACCGCGGATGCCTATTTCAACAAGACGTCCAATTTGCTGCTGAACGTGCCGACCAGCCGGGTGAGCGGTTTCCCCTCGTATCGCGCCAATATCGGCGAAGTGGCCAACCGCGGGTTCGAACTCCAGCTCACGACCGAGAATATACGGGCCGAGTCATTTACGTGGACCACATCCTTCAATTTTTCGAAAAACAATAACCGTGTGCTTTCGCTGGCACCCGGCATCGAGGAGATGATCCAGCTCAGCACGCTGAACGACTTCAACGCCTATGCAACGATGGTGGGGCAACCCATCGGCAGTTTCTTCATGTACCAGACCGCCGGTGTACTGTTGCCCGAGCACTTCGATGCCGAAGGCAATCCATTGGTGCCCGTGGTGAATGGCCAATTGGAAGGCAATGTCCGGATCGTGGATCGCAACGGCGACAACCAGATCAACGAGCAGGACCATACGATCGTCGGGAACGCGTTGCCCGATTTCATTTGGGGCGTATCGAGCCGGATCGGCTATCACGGTTTCGATTTCGCATTTGACATCCAGGGCCAGCAAGGCGGCGACCTGTTCTACCACGGCCGGAGGGGGTTCAACAACGGTTTGGGCGAGGGGACCAACCAGTACCGGGATTGGCTGCATGCCTACAAACCGGCGCGCTTTTCGGGCAACATCCCAGCGGGCGTGGATATGGCGTGGGATGGGGTTACGCCCAGCGTGGTCGGGATAAACCCCGCCTACAACGACACCTGGGTCTACGATGCCACGTTTGTGCGCATACGCAACGTGACCTTGGGGTACAACTTCGCCGGATCCGTGCTGCAAAAGTGGAAAGTCGGTTCGGTTCGCCTGTATGCGATGGCCGACAACCTGCATACCTTCACGCGTTATCCCGGTTCGAACCCCGAAGCGAACAATGCCGGCGGTGGGGGTAGCGCCGAGCACATGCAGCCGGGTACGGATTACGGCGGGTATCCGATATCCAAACGGTTTACCATGGGGGTTCAGGTCACATTTTAAACGTCAACGGTTCGATATCATGGAAAAAATAAGAATAATGCCGTTTGCCCTTGCGTTGTTGATCGGATTGGGATGCAGCAAGGAATTGCAGCTGACGCCCCAATCGGACTACAACGCGCAGGACTTCTACCGTTCGGTCAATGATTTCCGACAGGCCTTGTTCGGGGCCTACGGTGGATTGCGGGCCGTGCACGGGTTCGACTACCCGATGCTGGTGGAAAGCCTGAGCGACAACGTCAATACCCAACAGAATACCACCAACCTGCCCGTGGCCCGGTTTGGGTTTACCGCTGGCGACGATCGCATTTTGGGGGTTTGGGGCGCATATTGGGCGGTCATCACGCGCACGAATAACATCCTGGACCAAATTGACCAGGGCGACTTCCCGGCCGAGAACGTACGCACCATCATGCGTGGTGAAACCCGGTTCATCCGGGGTTTCTGTTATTTCCAGCTGGGTTGGTTGTTTGGCGGTATGCCGCTGATCGATCGCGTGATGCCGGCCGAGGAGATCGTGACGATAAGGCGCAGCTCGCAGGAGGAAACCTTTGCTTTTGCGGCGGCTGATTTCGCGGCGGCTGCCGAGACCCTGCCCGACGTGCAAACCGGCGATAACGTGGGGCGTGCAACCCGCTATGCGGCATTGGGGATGTTGGCGCGCATGCACCTGTTTGCCGCCGAGTATGAAGCCGCCAAGCCCTTGCTGGAAGAAATCTTGGCTTACGACGGCTTGGCCCCTTACACCGCGTATCGCGACTGTTTCTTGAATACAAGGGACAATGGATCCGAACATGTTTTCCAGATCCAATACACCACGGGTTTGATCAACCAAGGCAACCCGTTGGTCTATTCGCTCGTGCCGGAGAACCTCCGTTCCGAGCTGTTTCCGCAGGGCGGTCGCTCCACGTGGGTCGCCGTCTCGAACGATCTGTACGAAACGTACGACGACGCGGATACCCGGCGGGACGTCACGGTGCAAAAGGGCTATACGACGGTCAATGGGGTCGTCGACGAGCAGACACAGCTTTTCGTCAAGTTCGCCCATGGAACCGTGCCCATCAACAAGGAAGACAATGACGTGAATTTCCCCGTGTTGCGAATCACGGACATACGGTTGATGTACGCGGAAGCGCTCAATGAACAGGGCTACGTCGCTGACGGCGATGCGATGGCGATCGTGAACAGTGTCAGGGAGCGCGCGGGTTCAGCGGCGTTGGCCGCTGAAGACGTACCGGATCAGGCATCGTTCAGGGACACGCTGTTTGCCGAACGCAGGAAGGAATTCGCGGGCGAAGGCCTGCGCTGGTTCGATATCGTGCGCCAAGGCCCTGACCGGGCGGCAGCGATCATGGATGCCTACCTGGCCCGTCCGGAAGAAGGGGGCGGTTCGATTGCGTTTCACCCGCGTTACCTATTGATGCCCATTCCCGAAAGCGAAATGCGCAACAACCCGGCATTAACGCAGAACCCCGACTATTGATGCCGGGGTTCTGTCCGTTGACCTGCTGGTGTCGAAACCAACCGTCCGTTATTGGAATTTCTTGGCGTTCACCTTCCGCTCGTTTTCCGTTAGGTATATCTTCCGCAGGCGGATGCTTTGCGGGGTCACCTCGATGTACTCGTCGGCTTGGATGTATTCCATCGATTCCTCGAGCGAAAACTTGATCGCGGGTGCGATGCGTACGTTATCGTCACTGCCGGAAGCACGCATGTTGGTCAGTTGCTTGCCTTTGACCAGGTTGATGACCAAGTCGTTGTCGCGGATGTGCTCACCGACGATCTGGCCTTCGTATACCTCAACGCCGGGATCGATGAAGAAGCGGCCGCGATCCTGTAGCTTGTCGATGGAATAGGCGGTGGTCTGCCCTTTCTCCATCGATACCAATACGCCTGCCAACCTGCCCGGAATGGTGCCCTTCCAAGGCTCGTAGGCCTTGAAGCGGTGTGCCATGACGGCCTCTCCCGCGGTGGCGGTGAGCACGTTGTTGCGCAAGCCGATGATGCCGCGTGCGGGGATGTCAAACTCGAGGTGTTGCATCTCTCCCTTGGTTTCCATGATCAGCAACTCGCCCTTGCGCTGCGTGACCAACTCGATGACCTTGCCGGACACTTCGGCCGGTACGTCAACGACCAAGGTCTCGATGGGTTCGCATTTTACCCCATCTATTTCCTTGATGATCACTTGGGGCTGGCCCACCTGTAGTTCGTAGCCTTCGCGGCGCATCGTCTCGATCAGCACGGACAGGTGCAAAATACCCCGGCCGTAAACCAGGTAGGCGTCGGGCGAGTCGGTAGGGATTACCTTAAGGGCCAGGTTTTTCTCTGTCTCCTTGTAAAGCCGTTCCTGCAAGTGGCGCGAGGTTACGAACTTGCCTTCCTTCCCGAAAAACGGCGAATTGTTGATGGTGAAGAGCATGTTCATGGTCGGCTCATCGATCTTGATCACTTCCAGTTGCTCGGGGTTTTCAAAATCGGCTAAGGTGTCGCCGATGTCGAAGCCTTCTATCCCGACGACGGCGCAGATGTCGCCCGCTTTTACTTCGGTCACCTTGACACGGCCAAGGCCCTCAAAGGTCTGGAGTTCCTTGACGCGCGACTTGACGATCTTGCCGTCCCGTTTCACGAGCGATACCGGTTGGTTTTCCTTGATGACGCCCCGGGCTACCCGGCCAATCGCGATACGGCCCACGAACGAGGAATAGTCGAGCGAGGTGACCTGTAGCTGCAAGGTGCCGTCACGGTACGGTGCGGCCGGGATGTGTTCCAGTATCGCTTCGAGCAATGGGGTGAAATCAGCGGAAGGTTGTTTCCAGTCGGTAGACATCCAGCCCTGTTTGGAAGAACCATAGAGCACCGGGAAATCCAGCTGTTCTTCGGTGGCATCGAGACTGAAGAACAAATCGAATACGGCTTCGTACACTTCGTCTGGGCGGCAGTTTTCCTTGTCGACCTTGTTGACCACGACGATCGGCTTCAAGCCCAAGCCAAGCGCTTTTTGCGTCACGAAGCGCGTTTGGGGCATGGGGCCTTCAAACGCATCGACAAGCAGGATCACCCCATCGGCCATCTTGAGTACCCGCTCCACTTCGCCGCCAAAGTCGGCGTGACCGGGGGTGTCGATGATGTTGATCTTGACATCTTTATATTTTACGGATACGTTCTTGGAGACGATGGTAATCCCTCGTTCGCGCTCCAGGTCGTTATTATCCAAAATCAGTTCGCCAGTTTGCTCATTCTCCCGGAAGAGGTTGGTGAAGTGGAGGATCTTGTCAACCAGGGTGGTCTTGCCGTGGTCTACGTGCGCGATAATCGCGATGTTTCTTATTTTTTGCATCCCGTGCGGGTGTTTATTGAAATTGAGGGCGCAAAGGTACGGAAAAATTAGATTACCCCCAATTCTTTGCCAACTTTTGTGAACGCGGCAATGGCCTTGTCCAAATGCCCGCGCTCATGCGCGGCCGACAATTGCGTCCGGATACGCGCTTTGCCTTGCGGGACGACGGGATAATAGAACCCGATGACGTAAATGCCTTCGGCCAACATCCGGGTCGCGAACTCCTGGGCCAAGGGGGCGTCGTACAGCATCACCGGTACGATCGGGTGGACACCCGGTTTGATGTCGAAACCGGCCTCGGTCATCTTTTCGCGAAAGTACCTCGTGTTGTGTTCCAGCTTATCGCGCAATTCCGTGGTTTCGCTCAGCATGTCCAACACGGCGATCGACGCTCCGGTGATGGCCGGGGCCAATGTATTCGAAAAGAGGTAGGGGCGTGAGCGTTGCCTGAGCATATCGATGATTTCCTTGCGGCCCGAGGTAAACCCACCGGAGGCGCCACCTAGCGCCTTGCCCAACGTACCCGTGATGATGTCGATGCGATCCACCACGCCATGCAGCTCATGCGTGCCGCGGCCTGTTTTGCCGATGAATCCGGTACAATGCGACTCATCGATCATGACCAGCGCCTCGTATCGATCCGCGAGGTCGCAGATCTTGTCGAGTGGGGCAAGGCTGCCGTCCATCGAAAACGCCCCGTCGGTAACGATGATGCGGTGGCGGGTGCCCTGTGCGGCCTTCAATTGCGCTTCCAGATCTTCCATGTCACAATTCTTGTAGCGGAAACGTTGGGCCTTGCAGAGGCGTACGCCGTCAATGATGGAAGCGTGGTTGAGCTCGTCGGAGATGATGGCATCCTCCGCGCCGAACAACGGTTCGAACACGCCGCCGTTGGCATCGAACGCCGCGGCGTAGAGGATGGTATCTTCCGTGCCTAGAAATGCCGATAGCTTGGATTCCAGTGTCTTGTGGATGTCCTGCGTGCCGCAGATGAAGCGCACCGAAGACATGCCATAGCCATGGGTATCGATGGTTTTTTTCGCCGCCTCGATAACCGTGGGGTGTGACGACAGGCCGAGGTAATTGTTGGCGCAGAAATTGATCACCTCGGCGCCACCGGCTACGCGGATGTCGGCGCCTTGGGGGGTCACGATGACACGTTCGGTCTTGTAGAGACCGGCGTCTTTGATGTCCTGCAGCTCGCGCTGCAATAGGGGTTGAAGGGTTTTGTACATGGTGCAAGAAATAAATTAGGCAAATCTAAAACCTAAAAACCGAAATCTACAATCTAAATCCACAATCTACCATCCAAAGCCCTACCTTTGTGGCCATATGGCACGTGAAATCTACGAAACGAAACGGAAGGCGCTACGGATAAACCTCAACGACGAGGTCTACGGCACGTTTGCCGAAATCGGGGCCGGGCAAGAGATCGCCCGCAATTTTTTCAATGCCGGTGCCGCTTCGGGAACCATCGCCAAAACCATCTCGGCCTATGACATGGCGTTCAGCGATGCCATCTACGGGGCCGAGCCTTCGGGGCGGTACGTCAGCATGTCTCGACTGCAGAAAATGCTTGACCATGAGTATGAGCTTCTTACGGAACGGCTGGTTGGCGAAAAGTATACGAAGAAGCGTTTCTTCGCACTGGCCAATACGGTTGCCGCCATCAACTTCACGAAGACCAATGACGCGCATGGCTGGATAGGCATCCGGTTCCAGACCGAGGCAGGCGGTGAAGCCAACGAGTTGATTTTCCACGTGCGGTTGCTGGATCGCGATAATCAGCTTCAGCAGAAGGTATTGGGCATCCTCGGGGTGAACCTGGTCTTCGCAGCCTATTATTATACGCGGGATGTACAGACCATGATCGAGTCGCTCGCCGACAACCTGTCATCCGGATCGGTAGAAATCGATTTGGTCAAGGTCAATGGGCCGGTGTTCAACGAAGTGAACGAACGGCTGATCAATCTCTATTTGATTGCGCAAGGCTTTTCGAAAGCGGCTGTCTTTAGCCCCGACGGCCGCGCATTCCAAAGCAAGGATGTCCTGTATAAGAAGAACATCATCATCCTGCGCACGAAATACCGGCAAAAATCCAATCCGAATTTTGACCTGTTCAACCTGGCGGTCGAACAATTCAAGCGCAATACCGGCATCGGTGATGACAATCTGGTGGTCATGATCGAGGTATTGATGAGCAATGTGCTGGACAAGACGCCTGAGCTATGCACGGAAGACCTGGCCTATTTCGCCGATCGCGCCGAGTACCTTTGCGGAACCGGCAACCACGTCTTGGTATCGAATTTCACCCGGCACCATTACTTGGCCGAGTACCTGAAGCAATTCAACCCGCTCAACGTGGGGATATCGACCAACGTGGCGAATCTGCGCAAGATCTTCAACTCCGAAGAATACATCAAGGGCGACTACACCACCGAATTGTTGGCCTATGTGAGCGGGATCTTCGGCAAGAACGTCAAGCTGTACGCCTATCCATACCTGGACAAGAAAACCAATACGATCGTGACCACCGAGAACATGCCCGTATCGGACGAGGCGCGTCCACTTTTTGATTTCCTGATCAAGAACCATTACATCATCGACATCGAAGATTACGACGAAAAATTCGTGAAGACCGTATAGGGAGTGGATACAAGATACGAAATGGGCGAAGAACGGGTGATTTTGGTGGATGAAAACGATCGAGCGGTCGGATCCATGGAGAAGCTGGAAGTGCACCGGCAGGGGCTCTTGCATCGGGCCATCAGCGTCTTCGTTTTTGATAGCGACCAGCGGCTATTGCTACAGCGGCGGGCCATTCACAAGTACCACAGCGCTGGTTTGTGGACCAATACGTGTTGCAGTCATCCGGCCCCGGGCGAGACTGCTTCGGATGCCGCCCACCGGCGATTAATGGAAGAAATGGGGCTTGAAATGCCGCTTCATTTCGCATTTACGTTTACCTACCGCGCACCTTTCGACAACGGGTTGATCGAGCATGAATTGGATCATGTATTCATCGGCCACACGGACGCCGTCCCGAAGCCCAATCCGGAAGAGGTGGCCGCCTATCGGTGGGCGACGCGCGCTGAGATCGACGCCGAAATACAATCGGACCCCGCAAGCTATACGGCATGGTTCAAGATCGTGTACCGAAATGTACCTGGATGGGGTTGATAGCCGGTCAATACAGCCGCTTTGTCATTTGTTCCTCTACGGCTTTGTATACCTGCAAGGGCTTCTGGTTGCGCCAATCCAGGTCGTCGAGCCTGCCGCCGAAGTTGATGAAGTAATCGATGTTGCTTGATTTGAACTCGTCCACGACGTGATTGCGGAAATTGATGCCGGCTATCCACCCATCTTCGATGTCCTGGAACCATTCTTCATAATAACAATCGTCCGAAGCATGGAAATTAAGCACGTTTTCGCCGATGATGATGAATTTTTGGATGCCCGCATTCACCATGACATCGATAACCTCCCGTTTCATGAGCATGACGTCGTTGTAGATGGCGTCATTCCATTCGCCGATCAGCTCGATGATGGCATAGCCCCGGTGGTAATCGGCATAAAGGATCTTGAGGTAGAGCGTGGTCGAGCCAAAGGCATCCCACTGGGGATGCAGGAGGAAATTGTAGACCTGTTTGTCAAATTCAAACTCATTGTACTCCGTCCCGTAAAATGGGGACAGCTCATCTTCGGCGGCGATGTAGTCGTCCCTCCAGCGGTAATATGGTTCAATCTCATGCATCGACTCTGAAATCTGCTGCTTTTGCAAAAATGCTAAATTTCGATGAGATGCTCAAGTCTGTATTTCGTGTAAATTTTCTGTGGAAGGCATAAAAAATGGCTGAAACTATTTAATTTAGCGCGTGTTATCCATCATATGCGCAAGGGAACGAAACGAAATCTGTTTGTGGCCGCCACGTACGGGGCTGTCTTGTTGTTGGGGCTTATGCTCGGGCAAAATTATGCAGATGAACGTGGAGGAACAGGCGCTGGGACGCTGCTTCCGTTGGGCATCGCCGACAAAACGGGCAAGGTCCAGCGCATGATCGATCTCATCGCATCAAATTACGTGGACAGCGTCGACATCGACCAGTTGAGGGACCTGGCCATCGATCAATTGGTGGCACAGCTGGATCCACATTCGCAGTACCTCAGGCCCAATCAAGCACTTAAGCAGTACGAAGCCCTAGCGGGCAGTTTCGAGGGCATCGGCATCGAGTGCTACAACCTCAACGATACCTTGATGACCGTTGGGCTGATTGCCAACGGGCCCGCGCAACAAGCCGGCATGCGTGTCGGAGACAGACTCCTGGCCATCAACGGCGACACGATCGCCGGTGTCGGGGCGTCCGAACGAAGCATCGAGGAGAAAATCAGGGGGCGGCGGGGAACGGCAATCGAGATCACGATACATCGAAATGGGAAAAACCTGCCCTTACCACTCAAGGTCTTGCGGGATCGGGTCGAGGTGAGCAGCATAGACGCGGCTTATATCCTGGATAGCACGACGGCCTACATCAAGATCAGGCGGTTCGGCGCGAAGACGGCCGAGGATTTCAAGCGATCGTTGCAACACCTCAAGAAAGTCGGTGCCCAGCGGTTGGTGTTGGACTTGCGGGAAAACCGCGGAGGCTACTTCAACGCGGCCACCGCATTGGCCAGCCAATTCTTTGAAGATAAGCGGTTGATCGTCTATACGGAGGGTGCGCACGAGCCCCGCGTCGATTACTACTCCAGCGCTGACGGAATCTTCGGCCGCGGCGACTTGGCGGTGCTCATCGACGAGCAATCCGCGTCGGCAAGTGAAATCGTGGCGGGGGCCATACAGGATTTGCAGCGGGGGGTCATCGTGGGACGGCGATCGTTCGGGAAGGCGTTGGTACAAGAGCAATTCGGGTTTGGCGATGGTTCGGCGCTCAACCTCACGGTCGCCCGGTATTATACGCCGTCTGGCAGGTGCATCCAAAAACGCTACGTTGCGAGCTCGACGATTAAGCCGGATGAGCATGGCCCGGCGGACGGTGGCATCGCGCCCAATGTGTTGGTGCCGGCAGACAGCAACGGAATCCATCCGCTGTACCACAAACTGCGGAAGACCAACCTGATTGAAACATACGTTTACGGACGGCTTACCAAGGAAGTGCCAGCCTATTCCGTGGAGAACTACCTAAAAGGTTATTTCCTGCCCGATCGGGAATACCAGGATTTCCTTGGCCATGTACGGAATCAAGGGGTCGATTACACGACCAAGGAGGCGAACGAGGTGAAGCCTTTGGTACGCAGCGATATGGAGGCCTTATTGGGCCGCTACTATTTCGGCAGCGAGGCCTTTTTCAAGGTACGGAACCGATCGGACAAGGTACTGGCCGAAGCGCTGATTGCCTTGCAGGGAGAATAAACGAAAACGAGCTGCTACGGCTACTTCACGATTTGGCCGTCGAGTAATTCAATGATCCGGTTGCCATACGCCGCATTTTTTTCAGAATGCGTCACCTGGATGATCGTCACGCCGTCTTCTTGGTTCAGCTGCTTGAACAGGTCCATGATGTCCTCTCCTTGCTTCGAATTGAGGTTGCCGGTCGGTTCGTCGGCCAATAACAGCTTTGGCGTGGTGGCCAGCGCCCGAGCGATGCCAACCAATTGCTGTTGCCCGCCCGAAAGCTGGGTAGGGAAGAGGTCCTTCTTGCCCACGATACCAAAGCGGTCGATGAGGTCGGCCACGATCGCCTTGCGTTCGCCGCTTTTCAGGTTCTTGTAGATAAGCGGTGTTTCGATGTTCTCATACACCGTCAGCTCGTCGATGAGGTGATACGCCTGGAACACGAAGCCGATGTGTTGCTTGTAAAGCGCCGAGCGTTGCTTCTCGCGCAGTCGGAGCACGCTCTCGCCCAAGAATAGGTACTCGCCTTCGTCTGGTTCGTCGAGCAGCCCCAGGATATGCAAGAGCGTGGATTTGCCCGAACCGGATGGCCCCATGATGGATACGAATTCGCCCTCGGCGATATGGAGATTGATGTCCTTGAGCACGAATGAACGGCTACCGCCCACGTTGTACCATTTGAAAATATTGTTCAGTTGAATCATGCGAACCACATTGCTTTATTGCGAAACCGTATAGGCCAAAACGCTTGCCAAAGTTATAATGTGTTTGTTGCCATGTTGTTGTGTTGTTTTTTATGGCAAATGTGTACGGATACGGACACCCAACTGTCCGTATCCGTACAGTTGGGCGCCGCATTTAACCTATTTCAGCAAACCCAGCTTGACCAACGCGTAGAATAAGGCCGCCGTATGCAAGGCCTGCCCGAATCGGTTATCGAAAAGCAACTGCTTCAGTTCTTCCGGGTTCGCCAGGATGACATCGATTTCCTCCTGTTCATCAAGCGCTTGCTCCTGTACCTTCACGCCACCGGTAAGCAGGTAGGTATAGGTGCGGTTGTTGGCCGTTGCCGGGTTTGGGAACAAGGTCGAAATCTCTTCGATCGTGTCAAAACGATACCCGGTCTCTTCAAGCAACTCCCGTCTGGCGGCCGAAGGCGCATCTTCACCAGGGTCGATCACGCCGCCGGGAACCTCCAACACGTCTTGCTTCACCCCGTGGCGATATTGCTTCACGAGCACGAACTCGTTCTCGGCTGTCAAGGCAACCATGTTCACCCAATCCGGATATTCCAAGACATAATACTCCGGCACGATATGCCCATTGGGCATGCGGCATACGTCCTTGCGCAACACGGCCCACGGGGCTTGTACCAGGTATTCCGACGAGAGGGTCTCCCAATGCAACATATCAGGCGATGTCTTTCATGATGCGGTCTACCCGTTCGTCCAGTTCCTTGCTTACCCGATCGAAGTCGGCCTTGTCGGCAAGCGGTTGCCGTACACTGCAGTAGAATTTGATTTTGGGTTCGGTGCCCGAAGGTCGGGCAGAGACCACATCGCCGTCTACCGTGATGAATTGCAAGACATCCGATTTCGGCAGACCGATTGCCTGCCGATCGCCTGTCTTCAGGTTGTATGATTCGCCCCGTTCATAATCACGGATTTCCAATACGTCGATACCGCCGATGGTCTGTGGCGGATTGTCGCGGAGGCGTTCCATCATCGCCTTGATTTCCTCGGCTCCGGCCTTGCCCGTTTTTGTCAGCGAAATCAGCTTCTCTTTGTAATAGCCGTGGGACAGATACAGGTCAATCAGCGCGTCGAACAGGCTTTTGCCTTGGCTCTTGTAATAGGCCGTCATTTCGGCGATGAATACGGCGGATACCACGGCGTCTTTGTCGCGCACCAGCTCGCCAACGAGGTAGCCATAGCTTTCTTCGCCCCCAGCCAAGAAACGGCCTTTGCCGTCTTTTTGCGTGATCAGCTCGCCGATGTATTTGAATCCCGTAAGCGTGTCGTAGTACGTCACGTCGTATGCTTGTGCGATGGCAGCGATGAGGTTGGTGGTCACGATCGTCTTGACGATGTAATCATCGGGCCGTAGGTCGCCTTGTTCTTTTTTGGACGCCAACACGTAGTTTACCAATAGGCTCCCGATTTGGTTGCCGTTGAGCAGTTGGTATTCGCCATGCGTGTTTTTCGCTGCCGCCCCTACGCGGTCGGCATCCGGGTCGGTGGCGAAAATCACGTCGGCGCCGATGCGCTGCCCTTCTGCTACGGCCAGCGACATGGCTTCCTGCTCTTCGGGATTGGGATAAACCACGGTTGGGAAGTTGCCATCCGGTGTGGCCTGTGCGTCAAGCACATTGACATTGGAGAAGCCCCACCGTGCCAATGCGGGCGGCACCAACGTCACGCCCGTGCCATGTATCGGTGAGAACACGATTTTCAGGTCACGTTGTTCGGCGACGGCTTCCGGCCGGATGGCCAGCGTCGCGATGGCATCCAGGTAAGCATCGTCAAGTTCTTTGCCCAATAGGGTAATGTTTTCCGCGACCGGCCCGAAGTTGATTTCGGAAGGATCTTCGATGGCGTATACCTCATTGATCACGTTTTTGTCGTGCGGGGGTACCAGTTGCCCGCCGTCATTCCAATAGGCTTTATAGCCATTGTATTCTTTGGGGTTGTGCGAAGCCGTCAGCATCACGCCCGCTTGGCAGTGCAGGTGCCGGACGGCGAATGACAGGTGTGGCGTGGGGCGCAATTCGGCAAACAGGTATACGTGGATGCCGTTGGCCGAAAAGACGTTGGCCACCAAACGTGCGAATGCTTGGGAGTTGTTGCGGCTGTCGTAAGACACCGCCGCTTTGATCGGTTGGTCGGGATAGGTCTTGCGCAGATAATTGGCCAGTCCCTGTGTCGCGCGGCCGATGGTGTATTTGTTCATCCGATTGGTACCCACCCCCATGATTCCCCGCAAGCCGCCCGTGCCGAATTCGAGGTCTTTGTAAAAGCTGTCGGTCAATTCGGTCGTTTGCCCGGCATCAAATAGGTTTTTTACCGCGCCGATGGTTTCTTCGTCATAAGGGGCGTTTAGCCACGCTTCCGCGCGAGTTTGTATCGCCGGATCTAAATTCGCTGTCGTCATGCTTTGCTTAAAATTTTATCGCAATCAAACTTAGCTAAACTTGCTTTTATCTGCAATTAAAATCGCTTTAAATATAAAGTGAGTCTTAACGCTTAACTATTCGCTTTCCGGGTCATTTGTTCCAAGGCATCCCACATCCCATCGGGTACGGCCTCCAGCCCACTGAATTGCCCGGCCCCCTGCAACCACTCGCCGCCATCGATCGTGATGACCTCGCCGTTGATGTAGCTGGCAAAGTCAGAAAGCAGGAATGCCGCCAGGTTGGCCAATTCTTGGTGGTCGCCTACGCGTTTGAGCGGAACCCTGTTCTTGAAATCGAATTGCTTTGCCAAGTCGCCCGGTAGCAGCCGCTCCCATGCACCCTTGGTCGGGAACGGGCCGGGTGCGATGGCGTTGCTGCGGATACCGTATTTACCCCATTCAACGGCCAGCGAACGCGTTAGGGCCAGTACGCCTCCCTTCGCGGCGGCGGAAGGCACCACGTAGGCCGATCCGGTAAACGCATAGGTGGTAATGATATTCAAGACGCTGGCCGCTTGCTGTTGGGCGATCCAGTGTTTGCCGAACGCCAATGTGCAGTTGGCGGTTCCCTTCAAGACGATGTCGATGATGGCTGAGAAGGCGTTGGCCGAAAGGCGTTCCGTAGGCGAGATGAAATTGCCTGCGGCGTTGTTGAGCAGCGCGTCCACGCGGCCGAACCGCGCCAATGTCGTGTCCAGTAGCCGCGTTACCTGGTCGTTGTCGCGAACGTCGCAAGCCACGGGCAGCACCTCGCCGCCGGTCTCGTGCCCCATCTCGCTCGCCGCCTGTTCCAAGACCTCGAGTTTGCGGCTCGCGATGACCACGTGGGCACCCAGCCGTAGGAAATAGGTAGCCATGGCGCGTCCAAGGCCGGTACCGCCTCCCGTTACCACGATGGTCTTTCCGGTTAGCGCGTCGTCGCGTAGTGCACCCTGTGTTGGATTCATGGTCGTCGTTTTTTTGCGGGTCAACGTTTTTTCAGGTTATCGATGATCGTTTTAAGGATCGATCGCGTTGCGGGCGACCACCATTGCTTCAGCACCGCTTCGACGGTCTCTTGCCTGTTGGTGTTGTTGAACCTGTCGACCAGCTCCCGTCGCATGTTGCGTTTGCTTTGCCGCCACGTATTCCATTCGTATTGCGTATAGTGATGTAGTTGGCGCTCGGCGGCCGTGCGGATGCGTCGTGCATCGACAACTTCGTCCACTAGCCCCGCTTGCAGCGCTTCTTGGGGTTTGAGCAACTTGCCTTCCAGCAAATAGCGATAGGCCTTGGCCTGCCCGAGCCAGAAGCCGTACAGGTGAAAGATGCTTTCCGGCACGATGATCCCTACCGGTACCTCATTAAGCCCGATGACGTAGTCACCTTCGGCCATCACCCGGTAATCGCAACAGATGGCCAATACGCACCCCCCTGCCGGGCTATGTCCGGTGATGGCCGCCACCGCGGGCTTATCAAAAGCCACAAGCGTGGCCACGACGTCTATGAACGTGTGCCAAAACCGACGGACTTCGGCCTCGTTGTACTCATATAGGGAAATCAGATCCAGGCCTGCGCTGAAAAAGCCCTCCTTGCCGTGAAGGATCAGGCCCGACACGGCGGCGTCCCCTTGGGCGGCCAACACCGCATCGCGCAGCGCTTCCAGCATTTCTTGGTCCAGCGCATTTGACTTCCCGCGATCCAGGTGGATGTGGCAAACGCGTTCTTCTATACGTATGTTTATCGGATTCATTTTAGTTTACCGTAATGTAATGCACCGCCCGCCCCAAGCGTCCATCCACATCCAGGCCCTCGATGACCATGCGGTAGGTGCCCGGCCCTTCGGCGGTATAAAATTCAATGGACGCATCACCGTTTTGGTCCGTCACGATATTGGGTGCCCAATGGATGGTGGTGCGAAGATCTTTCATGCCTGCCAACGAGTCGACGGGGGCATCGTAGTTGGGCACATAGAATTCTCGCACTTCGTAATATCCTTGCGGACTGTGGGTAACGATGCCGGGCGTGTAGAGGTCCCTGCTCAGGCTCGGCGAATCCCCGCGTTTGGTGGTGATGACCAGTACACCGCCGCCACCGCGGCTGCCATAAATCGCGGTGTTGCCCACATTGCGCAGCACTTCGATGGTTTCCACGTCAAACGGAGGGATCATCGAAAGGGCATCGCCCTCCATGAACATACCATCCAGGATGATTTGCATGGGTTGGTTGAACGACCGTGTCGAATAGGGAACGCCGTTGCGGAAAATCACGCCCAGCAACCGGCCTTGCAGGCACTGTTCGAGCGTGGCGCACCCCATCATGAGTTCATCGGCCGTGATGACCTGATCGGCGTTGCCCGGGCCGTTGAGGTTGCTGGAGTGGCGCACCTTGTTCCGTTCCGATTCTCCGGTCACCTTCACCTCTTCCAATAGGATCGTCCTTTCCTTCAGGCCATATTTTTCCATTTCGGAAAATTGTTGTTGCGTATTCTTAAGGTAAGTGCTGATGGATTGGTTCACGTTTACGGTCGCATCGGGCGTATTCCGGTTGCGCGTTACCTGTTGTCGGGGCGATTCATCCAGCCGGATATCCACGTTTTTCCGCCCTTTTTCGTCGCGCGCTTGCACCACGAACTTGGTGTCGTCGTAAAATAGCAAACGATCGAAGCTGAATCGCCCGTCTTCGCCGGTTACCGTATCGACAGCGGCTCCGAAATTGCCCGTCGAAAGCACCGTCACCGTGGCGTTTGGCACCGGCGTTTTCCCGTCGCGCTTGGTGACGAGGCCACTTATGCGGAGGTCTTGCTCAGGGTGGTGCGAGATGGTCGGTTTCCGCCCGGCGTTTAGGTCCTGCCAGTTGATCCGGCTCCAACCTTGCGTCAGCAGCAGGTTGTCCAGTTGGCGGCGTTTGGTGATATCGATGCCGTCAAAATAGTATTCGGGCGTCTCGATGTACCCCTTGATGTCGGCACTCAGCAGCATTGCGGCTTGGATGTTGCCTTCGCGGGTGGTACTGTCTATCGGTACCTTCGCCATGTCGATCACGGCAGCCGATAGGGTCGCTATGCGATTGGTGTCGGTCTGCAGACCGGCGCTCAGTTGCACCGATACCTTTTGTTTAGGGCCGTAAGACCCCTTGTCCGTGCTTATCGCTATCGGCAGTACGGAAGCGTCGTTCGTTTGGAATATCGCGCGCTCGGCCAGGGGCTTCATGTCGGGCGAAAACAACGTGATCTGTACGAACCCTGCCGGTATCATTTCGCGCGGAATGGAAAAAATCGCCTCGTTTTTCGCAAGCTTGCTCTTTGAGGCGTAGAACACCGTGCCGTTGCGTTGCAGTACCAGCGTGATTTCCTGTCCCTTCACCAAGTCGGTCGAAGCGAATGCCTGCACGAATAACTGCTTGTCCAGTTCATTGTTCACGGCCAGTGCATACCCCGAAGCCTGTATTGCGGGCAGGTCGTGTTCAGTCGTGGTGCCGTCGGCAAAGGTCGCTTTGGCCACGTAGCGGTTTCCATGTTGGGGGATGAAGTTGAATGAACCCATGCCCGCGTAGGCCGACTCGAAGTCGGCGATGCGGGTGCCTGCGTTATCTTCCACGTAGCCCGTTACGCCGATGCCCAATCCCTCCGGCTTCAGCGCCTTGAAGGCCACCTTGGAGATGTGTCCAGCGACCAGGTGGCCGCTCTCCGGAAAAAACTGGATGCTATTCGCTTCCGAAGTCGTTTTGAGCGGAATCGTTTTGCGGACGGATGGTTTGTCCGGTGTGTTCACCATGAGTTCCACGGTGCCGCTTTTGAGATTGAACGGCTGTTTATTCACGAATCCGAAAGCGATCTTCCCCGTTTCGTCCGTCCGTTCCTTGCCGCGACTCACGTTCCGACCCTCCATGACCACTTGGTAGGTAACGGGGATATCGGCCATCGGCCCGCCCCTTAGGTTGGAAAGGGTGATTTCGGTATGCACATGGTGTTCGGGTGAATGCTGGAAGGAAAACGTGCTGTGCGTGATGATGCTATCGGTTCGGGCGTTGCCGATGGGCAACATGCGGTCAAAGAATAGGTCATGGTCGAAGTTGCGCATCCAATTCGTATAGGCCCGGATGCGGTAATTGCCTTCCGTGAGCGAATCCGCTAGCCTGAAGTCGCCCATGGTTACGCCTGCCACGAGCGGGAGGCGTACGGATTGCACGATTTTGTCCTCCGGATCGATGAGGTCTACGTTCAGGATCTTGCTGAGGCCGGAAAGGTTATTGAACGCGCCGATGGTGACATATCCCTTGAACCAGATATCGTCGCCCACGGTATAGTAGGGTTTGTCCAAATGCAGGTACACTTTCTCGCGGGGGAAGCCTTCGGCGTAACCGTTAAGCCGTTCCAGGACGCGTTCAATGGTGTTTTCCTGGGCCGCTGCGTGCTGCCAAGGAAGCCATAGTACCATCACCGTGAGCCAAAAGCGAAGCATATCCATTGGTTTTGTGTGCCCGATATAGTGGTAAATATAGGTAAATATAGGCAAAAAAAATATCTTTGCAAGATGAATATCCTCATCATCGGTTCGGGCGGACGGGAAAGCGCATTCGCTTGGAAGATCGCCCAAAGCAAGAAAATCACGGAATTGTACATCGCGCCCGGCAATGCCGGCACGGCCCGTTACGGCCGAAATGTACCGCTTCAGGTTACCGATTTCGAGGGAATCGCCGATTTCGTCCTGCAACAGGGCGTGGATTTGGTGCTGGTCGGGCCGGAAGAACCGCTGGTGAAGGGCATCCATGATTTTTTCCTCGACCGGGAGGACCTGCGTCATATTCCCGTTATCGGGCCACAGCGACAAGGCGCGCAGTTGGAAGGAAGCAAGGATTTCGCCAAGCAATTCATGCTGCGGCATGGCATACCCACCGCGGCTTCGCGGTCGTTCGATCAAGCGACGCTGGATGAGGGATTGGCTTACCTGGAAACGCAGTCGCTGCCGATCGTACTCAAAGCCGATGGCTTGGCGGCTGGAAAAGGCGTGCTGATATGCACCACGTTGGCAGAAGCGAAAGCGGAGCTCCGGGCGATGTTGGCGGACGCTAAATTCGGTGCGGCGAGCAGCACGGTCGTGGTCGAGGAGTTTTTGACAGGTATCGAACTATCCGTTTTCGTCCTTACGGATGGTGAACATTATAAGGTATTGCCATCGGCGAAGGATTACAAGCGCATCGGGGAGGGCGATACCGGTCTAAACACCGGTGGAATGGGCTCGGTTTCGCCTGTTCCATTTGCCGATACGGCATTTCTCGATAAGGTTGAAGAGCGCATCATCGTGCCGACCATTGCGGGGTTGAAGGTCGATGGTATCCCTTACAAGGGATTCATTTTCATTGGCCTGATGAATGTGGGAGGAGACCCTTACGTCATCGAATACAATGTGCGCATGGGCGATCCGGAAACGGAGAGCGTGTTGCCGCGGATCGAGAGCGATTTGGTGGATCTGTTGGAGGGGGTTGCCCAAGGCGACTTGATCGATCGCTCGTTTACGCTTTCGCCGAAAGTTGCCGCTACGGTCGTATTGGTATCCGGTGGATACCCCGGCGATTATGAGTCTGGCAAGGCGATTGCAAATATAGAGAACGTCAAGGACTCCATCGTCTTCCATGCCGGTACGAAAGATGCTGGGGGTGTGGTACATACCGCGGGTGGGCGTGTGCTGGCCGTCACGGCCTTGGAAGATACCCTGTTCGATGCGTTGCAGCAAGCCACGGCCGATGCCGGTCGCATTTATTTCGAAGGCAAGTATTTCCGCAAAGACATCGGCTTCGACCTGATTTAAGGACCGTCGCCGTTAGCTTATCGGCTTCACCGAAGCGGCATAGGCCTCATACTCATCTTGTTGTTGCCGGATGAATGCGTTGTCATCCAGCGCCCCCACCACGGCGTCCATCTCGGCCTCGTTTTCGTACACGAGCAGGCGGAACGGATTCCGGTAGTCCTTCGCGCGGGTCTTGCGTATCTCGCGGCAGATCCATGCCTTGGTGGCCACGCTTTCGGCGATGAGTGCGTCGATGCGTTCCGGGGTCAGGGCCGGGGCTTCCATGCCGTGGATCTCGAGCAGGGAGGCCACCGCGTGCTCGAACCTGTGCGCCGGGTATCGGTCGCTCAGCAGGTGGTACCGCCGGTGTATGGCGTCCCAGCCATCCAGTTCCCCCTCGCGTATGGCCCCCAGCAGGTCGTCCAGGTCCCGCTTGCGGATGAGCTGGCCGCCCACGTTCTCGAAGGCATGCCGCCGCGGCCGCCGCGCCGTATCCAGGTAATCCTCCCGGAACCGCGCGAACGCGTGGCCGTCGAAGTATGCCTTGAGCTCGGAGGCCGCGTAATAGGCGATCATGCGCCTGTAGGTGCCATACCCTTCCCGGACCTTCACCAGCACCACCTTGCGCGCCGAGTTCTCCACGCCGTCCAGCAGGATCTCCCGGCTCCCCAGGTCGATGGCCGGGTCGTCGAGGATGGCCTTGCCCGCCGCCGCCCACCCCCCGGCGTCGCCCAGCTCCGGGCGGAAGGCCTTGCCCACGGCGATCTCGATCTCGCGCAGGGCCGCGAACGCCTCGTTGACGGTGTCGGGTGCCAGCACGCCGTACTCGAAGTGCTGGTTCTTCAGCGTCCGCCGGTCGCGGCCGATGAACTTGGTGTTGTTGCGCATCAGCGCGTACATGTTGTAGCGGAACCAATAGGCCGGCAGGATGACGATGCGGTCGCCGGCCACGTCGTGGCTCACCATGGCGAAGGGGAGGCGCACGTCCAGCTCGTGCAGGAAATCGCCCTTCACGATGAGCGTGTAGGAGGCAAAGCGGCTGTTGTGCTTCAGGCTCACGCAAAGGCCCGGCCAGAAGCCCCGGCCGGCGACGATCTCGCCGTCGGCGCCGCGGGAATTGTGGTTGGAGCCCACCGTGGCGCCGGCCGCCATGTTGCTCTGCCCCATCACCAGCGAGGCGCACAGGAACGAGTTGTTGTGGTGCTGTTCGTGGGCCGGGAAGATCAGCGAGTTGAGCACCTCGCAGCAGGAGATGGTGCTGTTGTCGGCCAGGAACGAGTTGATCAGCCGCGCGCCGTATTTCAGCTGCGAGAACGAGCACAGGATGAACCGCACGGCCTTCACGCCGTAGAAGATCCGGCAGCCGTGGCCGATGATCCCGTTGACCAGCTCGCATCCCTCGCCGATCTGCGTATACGCGCCGGCAATCGAGTTCACGGTCACGTTCTTGAGCTTGTTGACGCCCTTGATGTAGGCGTCCGTGCCGATCTTGACGTCCTTGACGATGTGCGTGTTCTTGATGACCGTGCGGTGCCCCACCGTGCTATAGTAGCCCCTGCGGGGGTCGGATCGCGCGAAGGTGATCTCGCGGAAGCGGGCCTGCAGCGCACGGTCGTGCCGGTTGCGCGTCCATAGGTACGCGTCGGAGGCCTGCATCCCGTCGAAGGGGAGCACGGCACGCCCGCCGTTCTCGTTGCAGAGCTCCAGCTCGATGAGGCCGCTTTCCGCATCGCCGTCCTTGAGCACGCCGTTGCCGAACTTGGCGCCCGCGCTGGTCTCCATCTCGTTCACGTTGAAGAGGATCACCTCCTCGCCCAGGATGAAGTGGGCCATGAAGCGCACGTTGTGCACGGCGGTATACCCACCGATGTCGCTGCTCACGATGACGCTGTCGTAGATGCCCATGGGCAGGTGCAGGTCACGGTAGTCCAGGAAGCTCGCCTCCATGTCGCCGATGCGCACCCGTCCATGAAACCTCGAACGTTGCACCTGCGCCGGCAGGAAGCGGTCGGTCACCCATACATCCGCCCAATCGGGCGAGTGGTTGCCGTTGCGGACGAGCTCGGCGATCTCGTCCTCGCGGAGCCTCCGGTAGGCATAGGCGGCCAATTGCTGCCGTTCGCGGATGTGGTATTCATCCGTCCCCTCCGGCAGGTATTCGGTGGGTATGAAGCCATATCCCAATCCATCCAGCGGTTTCCGTTTCGGCGTCATTCCCTGCGGTCGTTATTCCACGGTCACCGATTTGGCCAGGTTCCGGGGCTTGTCCACGTCAAGCCCGCGTTCCACGCCGATGTAGTAGGCCAGCAGCTGCAAGGGGATCACCGACAGCAGCGGGGCCACGATCTCGTGCGCCTGCGGCACGGCCATCACCGCCTCGGCCAGGCCGGTCACCGTCTCGTCGCCTTCGGAGACCACGGCCACCACCTTGCCCTTGCGTGCGTTGATTTCCTGGATGTTGCTCACGATCTTCTCGTGGTAGGCGTCCTTGGTGGCCACGAACACCACCGGCAGCGTCTCGTCGACCAGCGCGATCGGGCCGTGCTTCATCTCCGCAGCGGGATAGCCCTCCGCATGGATGTAACTGATCTCCTTGAGTTTCAGCGCGCCCTCCAGGGCGATGGGGAAGTTGTAGCCGCGCCCCAGGTACAGGAAGTTCCCTGCGTCCTTATGGCTATCGGCGATGGCCTTGATGGCTTCCACCTGGTTGTCCAGTATCCACTGCACCTTGGCGGGTACGGCCTCAAGCTCGTGCAGCAGGTGCTGGAAGAGCGCCACGTCGATGGTACCCCGCAATCGGGCGAGCTTGAGCGCGAAGAGTTGGAGCACGGCCACCTGCGCGGTGAATGCCTTGGTGCTGGCCACGCCGATCTCCGGGCCGGCATGCGTGTAGGCGCCCGCATCGGTGATCCGGGCGATGGACGATCCCACCACGTTCACGATGCCGAATATGGTCGCCCCCTGCCGCTTCGCGTTTTCCAGCGCCACCAGCGTATCGGCCGTCTCCCCGCTCTGTGAGATCGCGACGATCACGTCGCCGGGCGAGATGATCGGGTTGCGGTAGCGGAATTCCGAAGCGTACTCCACCTCCACGTTCAGGCGGCACAGCTCCTCGATCAGGTACTCGCCGATCAGGCCCGCGTGCCAGCTGGTCCCGCAGGCCACGATCACGATGCGCCGGGCTTCGCGCAGCCTGTCCTCGATTTTGTCCAGGCCGCTCAGCGTGATCGTGCCCTGGGCGGCATTCAGCCTGCCGCGCAGCGAATCCAGGATGGTCTTGGGCTGCTCGTGGATTTCCTTGAGCATGAAGTGTTCGTAGTTGCCCTTCTCGATGGCCGCCAGCTCCAGGTCGAGCTTCTGCACGAACGGCGTGATGCGTTCGTTGCCCAGGTTCTTCAGGATGAGCTCGTCGGGGCGCACGATGGCCAGTTCGTAGTCGTTGATGTAGACCACCTCCTTGGTGTAGGCCAGCATGGGTGAGGCGTCCGAGCCCAGGAAGTGCTCGCCCTTGCCCACGCCGATCACCAGCGGGCTGCCCTTGCGGGCCGCGATGATCGTGTCCGGGTAGTCGTTGTCCACCAGTAGGATCACGTAGGCCCCCGTCACGCGCTTCAGCGCGATGCGCACGGCCTCCTCCAGCGAACATTCGTTGTTCCGCTTGATGTCGGCGATGAAATTGAGCAGCACTTCCGAGTCGGTGTCGCTGCTGAACGCGTACCCCTTCCTTGACAGCTCGTCCTTCAGCTGGGCGTAGTTCTCGATGATGCCGTTGTGGATCATGGCGATGTCTCCCGCGGCCGTCGCGTGCGGGTGCGCATTCCGGTCGGAAGGCTCCCCGTGCGTGGCCCAGCGCGTATGGCCGATCCCCGTTGTCGCCGCCGTGGGCCGACCCGCCACGGATTCCTCCAGCGCGGCGACCTTGCCCTGCTTCTTATGGACCGATATGCCGTCGGCCGACAGCAAGGCCACGCCCGCGCTGTCGTAGCCACGGTATTCGAGTTTCTTCAATCCGTCTATGAGGATGGGATAGGCCTGTCTTTGGCCGGTGTAACCTACGATTCCGCACATATGTCTTCGTTCTGATTCCGATGGTGTGCGGCAAAAATAGCATTTCCGGCGTTAATCAATCGATTGTTTTGTGCTTTTTGTTCAAGGTCATGCCGCAGGCGCTATAATCCCTTGTTTTCACGCATCCGAACACCTGCTTTTCACGCAACCGAAATGCATCCCCCGCTAAGAACCTGTCTTCGGGTGTCTACTTCCGTGGAGTGGGATAATACAAAGGCCGTACCCGAACGGATACGGCCAAACAGCTTATTAATCTTTCTCCAAGAGAAAGCGCCACACACCTGCGCTGAGGATGGCGCCAAGCAGGGGAGCGACAATAAACAACCACAGTTGGCTGGCTGCTGCCCCGCCCACCAAAAGACCCGGCCCGACGCTCCGCGCGGGATTGACCGATACACCGGTAATCGGGATGCCAACGATATGGATAAGCACGAGGCTAAGGCCAATCGACAGCCCGGCAAATCCACCATGAATATTCTTGGTAGACGTGGCGCCGAAAATGACGAGCAGGAAAATGAATGTCAGTACCACTTCGGTAACGAAGCCGGCGGCTAAGTTGTAACCTTGCGGCGAAGATTCGGCGTAGCCGTTCTGGCCCAAACCGACCGTTGCGATATCGTAACCATCCTTGCCCGATGCAATGAAATACAGGACGGCGGCCCCGACCAGTCCACCCAATACCTGGGCCACGATGTAATAGGCGGCCTCTCCCATCTTCATGCGGCCTGCCACCACCATGCCGATTGAAATCGCCGGGTTGATGTGGCAACCCGAGATGTGGCCGATGGCGTAGGCCATGGCGACAACCGATAGCCCGAAGGCAAAGGAAATGCCCAGTAGGCCCACGCCGGTTTCGCCGTTGGCCCCGGCAATGACCGCGCTTCCGCAGCCCATCAGTACCAAGACGAATGTGCCGAGGAATTCCGCAGCAAACTTTGGAAAAATGTTTGTGTTCATGATTTAATCGATTTATTTATAATGATACGGTTACTCCGGGGCTTTTGCCCCATAATGTTATGGCTAAGTTAGCAAAAAAATCAATTCAAACGATAAGCAGTTATCCACAGTCAGTTGTTCATTGTCGTTGAGCGATAGGCGATGATCATTTGTGTGTTGGCGTTAAGGTATCGGAATCGAAGCAATAACCTCGCTACCTGCATCTGTAACCTCTAAGGTTAAGCTACCCCCTAGCCGTTCCACACGGTCGGTCATCGAGCGTACGCCAAAACCCGCATGACCCCGAGAATGACCTCCGCCATCGTCGGCAATCGCCAATAAGAGCCGGTTTTCTTCACGGTACAGCAGCACGGTTACGATTTTGGCCTTGGCGTGCTTGATGATGTTGGTGACGGCTTCTTGGATGATGCGGAGCAATTCGATGCGTGTTTGGATGACGATGTCACTGAGGCTGTCATCGTCTACCTCGATCGTTTTGGTGTAGCTGCTATCTGGCATGGCGTTGTCCAGCAACGCTTGTATCCGATTCTTGAACGATGTTTCTCTTAAGGAATCGGCTTGGATGTACCAATCGTGGCTTTTTCCGCGTGCCACTGCATAGGCTTCATCCATATGTTCGGCAATCTGGATGAGTTTCGGCGACAATGGATTATCGGGGTTGTCGGTGATTACAAAATCGACTTGATGTTTTATACCCGCCAACGTAGCCGAGAGGCTGTCGTGCAGCTCGCGGGCCAATCGTTTCTGCTCCTCACGTACCGCTTGTGCTTTGACTTCTTCCATGGCTGCCACTTGGAGGTTGGCCATCTCGTTCAGCTTCGCGATGCGTGACTTGAGGTTGCGAGCGCGCGTGCGCGTGCGATACGTAATGATCGCAATCGTTATAAGTGCAGATAGGGATACGGCAACGATTAGCCAAGCGCGTTGCCGTTTTCCTTTCTCAGCATGTTCCAGCGCAATCTTGCTCGCCTCGGATTCGGTGAAGGCATAGAGCAGCCTGTCGATTTCCTCCATGAGCCCTGATTGAGCTTTGCCGTTCTCTTCCAATGCTTTCCCAATCAACTCGTAGGCCGTTCGATATTCGCCTTTAAGCGCCGCTAGCTTGGCCTTGTACGTATTTATGACGGCCTGCTGAGCCTCCGAAAACACGGGCATGGATTCATACAGATGCAAATAGTGGGCGGCGCTGTCCAGCCTGCCCACATGGAGGTATTGTCCGGTACGCCATTCAGTCAGGTTATAATCGATGAAGCCGCTGGCTTCCCCTTTATAGGTGTGCTTGAGCCATTCCATTTGATGCATCACACGTTCGGCTTCGTCATAGTCTTGTCGGAAACTGGCCAACGCGAAATCGAACTCTAGCAGTGCGAAATCAATCAGCAGCATATGATATGCCTTGATTGGATACAGGCGGCGGATTTCTTTCCCGATTCGGTCTGCCAAATCGAACGTAGCCAGTACGCCTGTCGTGTCCTTGAGGTTGGCGTAGGCTGTCATTACCGGCGATAACACATGGAATGCGTCCATACCCGCTTTATAGTCCGTCGAATCGGCCTTTAGTGTTTCCAATACCGACAGTATGGCCCCCTTCCTCCCTAAATAGGTGGCAATCACTTTTTGGTAATTCTTCTGGATGGAGAAGATGTACGTTTTCGTGGCCAACTCAATCAACGGCCTTGGTTGTCCCTGCCGCATGCCCTCTTGGGTCACCTTCTCGGCAAAATAGATCGAAGCGCCGCGGAGGTCGGCCATGTGGGCATTATTGAGTTGCGTTAGGTAATAATCGACCCGGTAAGGTCCGAAGCGAGGGTGGCTCCAGGCGATGTCTTGATAACGCCTTAAGTAATCCAATAATGTGTCTACGGAAAAAAATACACCTGCCGAGAGTAGGTGGCTCGTCAGTGAATCCACCGCCTTCAGATAGCCTTCGTCGGTAAGTTGCCGGCTTCGGTGCGTTTCTGCGAGCGCATGGAATTGGCTTTGTGGGTTGGCTTGCTCGTTGCCCACACAGGGTACGGCGAGCAATGCCAGCAAAAAGCCGATGATCGGTGGCAGGATAATTTGTGACGGTGAGGTCATGGTATGTTTAACGTAAACTAAGTGCTACGGCAATGGTATCGTAGCCAAGACCTCGGTGCCTGCGTTTGTTGATTGGACGGTCAAGTGGCCGCCAAGCTGATTCGCGCGCGCTTGCATCGACTGGATACCGATACCGGGTACCGGACGCCCCGGGCTTTCCTTGCCATCATTTGATACAACCATTGTGAGCTGGTTGTCTTCCTGATACAACAATACGGACACTAGCTTGGATTTGGCATGTTTGATGATGTTTGCTACCGCTTCCTGGATGATGCGGAGCAGTTCAATCCGTGTCGCGATAGTGATGCCAGCCAGGGCGTCGTCATCGATATCGATGGTTTTGATGTATTTTCCAGTTGGCAAGGCGGTGTCGAGTATTGCTTGGATACGGCTTTTGAACGACGTTTCATGCAGGGTGTCCGCCTGTTGGAGCCATTGGTGGCTTTTACCACGCGCAATGGCATAGGCCTCATCCATATAGCCGCCAATTTCTTCCAGTTTTGGGGCCAAGGGATTGGTAGGATGGTCCATAGCCAATAGATTGACTTGATGTTTGATGCCCGCTAGCGTTGAAGAAAGGCTGTCGTGTAATTCGCGGGCCAAACGCTGCTGTTCTTCGCGTACCGCTTGAGACGTAAGTTCTTCCATCGCGGCCACTTGGATATTGACGGCGTTATTCAGTTTGTCGATGAGTGCTCTCGCTTTTCTATCTTTTCGGGCCATCATCAGGTATATGGTCGTAATAGCCGCGGAAGCAATCACGATTACACCGATCAGCCAGACCAATCGTTGCTTTTTCGACTTTTCGGCGGCCTGCAATTCGGCACGGCTGAATTCGGCGTCGGTATTCGCATACAGGAGGTCGTCGATGTCATCGACCAGGATCGATTGGATGGAATCGATCGCGGATGTGGCGGCCCGGGCCCGGTCATAGGCTTCCCGGTATCGCCCTTGGTTGGCCAAGAGTTCGGCTTCGAAATGATTCAAGGTGAAGTCGTGATCGGTGAAGACGCCGGGGATGGCCTTTAACTCCGCGAGGTAATGGGCTGCACTGTCATTCTTTTGGTGTTTCAAGAAGAATTCGACGAGCCTTGTCGCCAATACCGGTTGCAGCCGGCCGACTAGCGAAGCGGGCCTCGTGGTATCGCCGAACAGCGCGTGCCGCATCGCATGCAGGGCTTCGCGTGCCTTTTCCCTATTGTCCTCAAGCGTGAAGTGCTTGTAGTAATGGAGCTGCTGCATGTAGAAGTTGACCGTGAATGCGGTATTGTGTTCCGGCTTGATGCGCGCTTTCAGCTCGGTATGGATTTGCTCGGCTAGCGCGATTGTTTGATCGAGGCGTATGGTATCACGGAGTTTCGCGTATGCGTTTACCGTTGGATTCAGCACATTGATGAAACTTGCCGCGATATTGAGGTTCAGCTGCTTGTTCCGGATCAGTTCAGGGAATCGTTCGATGTAGGCCCTTTCTTTTTCGTAGGTGGCGATGACATTCCTGTAGTTCCGTTTGTCGATGTACGTGTTGCACTTGCGCCCGGCCACCATCAAGGGTTTTTCCCCGTGCGTCGCCAGCACCTCCTGTTCCGCCTTTTCGAGGAAATAGACGCTTTCCCCCTCGCGGTTGGCGTAGTTCGCGTTGTTGCTCAGGTTGATGTAGTAATTGATTCGATAAGCGTCCAACGAATCGGCGCTCCAGGCCACCGTCTTCCAGGTTGCCAAGAGCGAAACCAACGTGTCGCGCTCGAAATGGACGCCCGAAGCGAATTGTTGGTTCACCCATTCGTCTACCGCGTCCATGTAGGCTTTTTTATCGAGTTCTCCAGCGGCGAGTTTCGCATTGAGTTGTTGGATATTGATGGCTTGGTGGTCCTGTCCGAACCCCACTAGGATGGATAGGGAAATGAACAGTACCCCAAGTAAGGCAGGTAATCGTTTAATCATTCCGTTATGGTAGTTGAATATTCGTCGGACAAAAATAGGTATTTATCGCCACTCAGATCAACCCGTTCTTTCGCGCGTAGGCAAGCAGTTCGGTGATGGATTTTGCATTGACCTTGTTCATCATCTTTCGCCTGTGCGAAACGATGGTATGCTTGCTCAGGTTCGTTTGTTGTGCTGTTTGGGCAATGGAGAGTCCAAGCGCGAAAAGCTGTAGCATTTCGAGTTCGCGGGCGGAGAAGGGGATACTTCCTCCCGCAGGATTCTTCGTGCCTGCGATTTCCCGGATGACTGGGCAAAGGTAGGGCTTACCTTGTTCGGCGGCCCGTAGGCAATCCAAGACAATGTCTATGCTCGATGCCTTGCTGATAAAGCCGTGAGGTTGGTATGTCAGGACATGATTCACGATGGCGGGCGTAGTTGTGCTGCTGATGACGATGATACGCGCCTTCTTGTTGAGTCTTCGCGTGTCATTAATCAATGTCAAGGCGTTGTTTTCCGGCAAGTAGTAGTCCAAAAAAAGGTAAAGCGGCACATGGTAGTGTTTGGTCAAAAATCGAATGTATTCTGTTTCATCGCTGAATGCCCGGACGGTTTGGAAGAGCTTTAGCCGCTCTACCAATGCGGAGAATGATTCAGCAAAAAGCAAATGGTCATCGAAGACAACGGCAATTGGTTTTTCTATTTGATGCATGAATTAGTCAACATAAGCAAATTGATTAGTCTATTGCAAAAATAGCAAATTGTTAACCGCCAAGGAATGTTTTGTTATAGCAAAAATATGCTATTTTAAGTTCTGTTTATCACAAAAACTTGTCTTTTGGCCATGCAAATCAATTTTTTGTTCGTGGCATTCAGTTTTTTTGCGGAGAAATCGTACGAGAATGTCAATCTAAAGCAACCTGGCTTAAGGGTGATATTTCGGATTATAATTCTACCACAACGTAATTGATGACGACATGCAAAACGGATACGCACGATTCCTAGATAAGATTGCATTTCTTTTCTTACTGGCTTCCTGTTCGGTTCAACTGGCGTTGGCACAAGCGCCTTCAGCTTATACCGTTGAACAGCGAAACGCCACGCAAAGGTCGATTGAAGGGATAAATGGTTATACCAACAGAGGCTATCGGGCTGACCGGAATTATAATCTGGAGTTTGGACGCCAAAATGCCAGTACGGTATCTACCTATCCCGCAGTTACCCAATTCACAATTAGTGGCGGGGCGGCGGCGGGGAATTACATCGCGGTGCCGAGGGCTCAAGATGCACCTTACAGCCGCGTCGTTGTCAAACGGCGAATTGATCACCCGACAATAACGAATCCGAATAGATTTTCTGGCTTTTTTCAGCATGCTGGCACCCTAACCGATCCCATAGCCAATAATTCTACTGTTTATTATCCAGCTGAGTATACGGACCAATTGGAGGAAATCATCAATAGCTATGCAATCAACCGAGGCGCGGACAACATCTTTGCCAATTCCGGGAATACCAGGAACAATGTCGAGCGCGTGGACATGATTATCGATTTAGGGGTGTCTGCTGGCCCCGGTATCGATCTGAATAAAATCGGCATCCTCATGCTAGAACGAAATGGCAACGACCCATTGACGCTTGCCGCAATTACATCACTTGATGGGGCGGGAGAGGTTACAGGTCTAGGAACGTTGCTTTCTTTGCCCAGCCAATGGTCACCGACGGGAGTAAGCGTGTCATCCACGGTTTTCCAGAACGATGATGCCGCTGGCGGGAATGACGTCATACGACCGGATCAATTGATTGGCAGCCAAACGATTTCGGGGAGGTTCGTTTCATTGGCATCCCTAGGGGTGGCAACAGGGCAAACGATATACGGGATTAGCGTATTTCCGAATGATGTTGACGCTTCCATGAATTTGATTTCGCTTAGTGACGTTCCTTTGGATACGGACGGCACTGGAGAAGGGGGGCTGGATTTCATGGGTGGCGGCGGTTTCTTCGTCGAAGCGAACCAGCAGCTACTCGTGGGCGTGAGCGGGCAGGTATTCCATGATCTAGACGGCCTATCAAATAATTTGATAGACGGGACGGGAATAGGCGCTATTGAAGGGCTTCCCCTATATGCCTACCTCGTCCACCCCGGCGGGAATGCTATTGCCAAACAACAAGTGCTAGGGAATGGAACGTTTTCGTTTTCAGGTGTCCTTCCTCAGGGAGTGGTGGGAAATCCATACCAGATTGTTATTAGTGCCCTCGAGGTGGAGGTTGGCGACCCCGCTCCGATCTCATCGGGATTGCCGACCGGTTGGATAGCGAATGGAGATGGCTTCGGAGCGGGCAATGAAGCAGGGACTGGTATTGAAGGAGGAACGCCAAACTTGCAGGTGCCCGTCATAGCGGACAATAATCAAGATATCACGTCGGTTTATTTCGGTGTTTTTCACCAGCAGCCTTCGCTGAGCGTAACGAAGACGGCCTTGCCTGTTTCTGTGTCTGCGCCCGGTACGATCACGTACACGGTCGTGGTGGAGAACACGGGCAACGTCTCGCTCACGGGTGTTACGTTGAGCGACGCGGTCAGCCAGGGCGGTGGCACGGGCGTTCCGGTCACGGCCTTCGGCACGCCTGTGCAGACCGGCGGTGCGGGAAGCAATACGGACAATATCCTCGACGTGGACGAGACCTGGACGTACACGTATACGTATGCGGTCACGCAGGCCCACCTGGACAACGGCGGTTCCCTTGCGAACGAGGTTTCCGTCGATGCCACCGAGCTTGCCGTTCCGGTCACTGACGAGGCGGAGGTGACGGTGACGCGGACTCCGTCGCTGACACTTGCCAAGACGGCGTTGCCTGTTTCCGTGTCTGCGCCCGGCACGATCACGTACACGGTCGTGGTGGAGAACACGGGCAACGTCTCGCTCACGGGTGTTACGTTG
>JBBCJB010000016.1:0-248628 GCA_037190485.1 Parapedobacter sp. | reverse complement strand
ATCGACGTGAAGTACTCCACCAAGAACGGAAGCCTCAAGGGCGACCAGGCATACAACCACGTCGGACGCAAGTTCTCCACCACCGTGACCTACAACATCGCGGTGAACTGAGCCGGGAACCGGAAAAAAATAAAATCAATCTCTCATACGCGAATCAGGCAAAACGTAACTTTGCCTGATTTTTTTTTTTGCTTTCGGCGGCAAGGAGCCGCCGAAGACCGACTGATAAATGGATGAAACTGGTTTGGCTCTTGATTCTTGGCTTGCTGGGTAGCGGGTACATGGCTACCTACCTCCTATCGCGCCACGGGCGGAAGCCTTTCTTACCGGAGGCTGCCCGAAAGACCGTTCGGCGATTCGGGATAACGTGCTTCTTTGTCGCTGTGGCGTTATGCCTGCTCGTCTTGTATGTGCGGCTGAGAAGATGAGGAGGGATGTTGCCACGGCGCCCGGTAGGGCCGCCTCAACAACGCGGTCGCTTCCGGGTCGTCTTCGCACGCCTTTCGTTGCGGGTCGTAGCTGAGGGGCCGTCCAAGTTGCATGGACAGGTTGGCCAGTATGCAACTGGCGCTCGAAATATGCCCTTCTTCCACGTCGGCAACCGGCAAGTGGTCGTTTTCGATGGCCGACAGCAGGTTACGCATATGCTGCCGGGTGGCTGGCGCCGCATGCAACTCGATCCGGGGTTCGTTTGCATCCTCCGGGAATTTTTCGCGCTCGTAAACGACATCCACCACGATGCGTTCCCCGTTGCCGGTCGGGATGAATTCATAGCCCATGGTGCTCCCCTTCAGGGTGCCTTTTTCGCCGTAAATGACAAAGGCCCATGGGTATTCTGGATCGGCTGGGGTTCCCCACGTACGGTGTTGCCATACGCAATTCAACTCCTCGTACTCGAAAATAGCGGTCTGGGTGTCGGCAATGTTCGATTTCCCTCCTTTTTGGACGTAGATGCCTCCGGTTGCGCTGATGCGCTTGGGCCATTTGAGCTGCAACAGCCAGCGCACCGTATCAAACATGTGCACACACATGTCGCCCGTAATGCCGTTTCCATATTCCATGAACGTACGCCACCAACTTCCATGCGGCAAACCGTCGTAAGGCCGCAAGGGAGCGGGGCCGGTCCATAGGTCATAGTCAAGGAAGTCCGGAACGGGTACCACCGCCGGGTTCCCGTCTTTCCGCATGTGATAGTAACAGCACATCTCGACGTGCGATACCTTGCCCAGCATTCCACCATCGATGATGCGTGCTTTGGCCTCGACGAGATGGGGTGTGCTGCGCCGCTGGGTACCGACCTGCACTTTTCGGTTGTATCTTCGCGCAGCGCTGACAAGGGCTTCTCCCTCCAAAACGTCGACACTGACGGGTTTCTGCAAATAAAGGTGTGCTCCCGCCGCCATGGCGTCGATGGCTTGCCGCGCGTGCCAATGATCGGGCGTGCCGATGATGACCAGGTCGAATCGGTGATCGGCCAACATCTTCCGGTAATCGCCATAAAGTGCCGGGACATGCCCGGATGCCTGCCGCGCGCTGATCGACTTCCCCGCTTCGTGCAGGTGATTGCGATCCACGTCGCATACGGCGAGGACCTCCACGTCACGGACCTGCAGAAGCCGGAACAGATCGCTTTTTCCATACCACCCCGCCCCGATGAGGCCCACCCGTAAGCGATTGGGTGCGCTGGCAAGCGTAACCCCACTGGCGTGCAATGCCGAGCAGGCGAACACGGCGCCGGTGCGTTGGATGAATGCTCTGCGATCCAGATTTACATGTGTCATAAGCAATTGGTTTTTTGCGAATATACTGTTTTTTTGAAGCAGGTGGTAATGCTAATCCCTGTCCGCCGCAAGGGCAATGCGCCCCACGAGCATCAACTTTTCGCTGGCGGCCAATCCATTGGGGTTGCAACCAAGCTGGCCCTCTGGCACCGGTATGCCAAGCCGGTCGTAATACAGGATCCAATACGCATCGTATGCGTTGGTTGCGGGATTCTTGAAGGTCATGGGTTCCAGATCGAACAGGTTGCAGGGCCGGAAAGCCCGCTCCACCAAATCCGAACAATAGATGGACGTATCGTTCAACACATACGACCAATTATACGGCTTTCCAAGCCATTTTTTCGCTTCGTCGATAGCTCCCGGTATGCACCGCTGATAGTCATCTTTCAACCTGAAAACGACCATCTCTGGCCGCTCAGGCAGGCGCAGATCGAGATAATCCTGCATCGGCTCCCGGATCGTTCCCTTAGCTCCGGTGGCATGGATGAGGTAGATCCGGTCATCAGACACCTCCACCAAGGCCACGTGATCGAAAGCCAGGTGCGCCTGGCGTTGGGTGACCCGATTGATGGCGCCGGAGAGATCTTCGCGTTTGGCGCCCACGAACAACAGGTCTCCCTGTTGAAACGTTACATCCCGAAACGGAACGGCCTGCGGATAGGCCACGTATCGGAAAATCGAAAAGATCAGTATGAATACGAATTTTGCCATATAAAGCGGAAAAAAGAAACCCGTTATCTGAAAAGACAACGGGAATCCGCCCCAATGGGATTAGGGGCTATCAACCTAAACCTAAGGCAAAGGTAACGATTAATTTCCATTCCAAAAAACAATTGCCCTGAAAAAATTTGGGCATCCTTGTCGGCGATGGCTCAAAAAACGCCACAACATCACAACAACCCCTTCTCTTCGAGCATCTTGCGGGTATCGGCGTGCTGACGCCAAAACTTGGCTTCGATTTCACCCATCACACGTTTAAAATCCGATCGCTTGGCAAACGGCGCCACCATCACATCGTCCTTGAACAAGAGGACCCAATACTGGAAATTGTCTTCCTTGGCAAACAAACGCAGGTGTTCAATCGTTCTCGATGCATCGCCCTTGTAAGCGTGATACAGGGCAAGGTGCATGTTTTTGTAGATTGACGCATCGGCGTCAGCGAAGGCCTTGAAACGCGCAAAACACGCCTCCGATTTCTCCGCCTCGCCTTTCCGCGACCACAATATGGCCATATCCAAATCGGCGGTACGGAAAAAATCAAGCGCTTGTGCATCGCGCAACCGCATGAATCGCTGGTAGTACCGAAATGCTGCCCGGTCGTCTCCGCCGTGAAAATAGAACTTGCCGAGTTCTTGCAGGATGTGCATCTGGCTGGAATCCTTGGCGAGTTGCGCCAGCAGCAACTTTTCCGTCTTCTTGGAGTCCCCATATTTCGCGTACACCACCACCGCGTGCACCCAATGCGCAAAGGCATTGCCTGGGTTGTAGGCCATCGATTGTTCGATATAACGGAGCGACTCGTCAATGAAGCCTGTCTGTACCAACGCATTGCTCAGGTGTAGGTAGTTGAAACTGGTGGTTGCACTGTCGTAGGCTGTGGGTTCAAGCCGGATGCCTTGGAGCGCGTACTCCAGGTATTTGGCCGTATTCGGGACGTGCCAATTGTAGAAGTCCGATAGGAAATGGATCACCAGCGCCGAGTTGGGGTTGTAATCCAACGCTTTTTCGAGGTAGGGCAAAGCAGATTCATATTCTTTCTTGTTGACGTAATGCAAGCCCTTGGCAAACAGGCTCTCGGAAGAGGCCGGGTCATAAAGCAACGCCCTGTCGGCATGGATACCGATGGTATCGACATACCGCCGTTGTTGCTGGAAAGCATCCAAGTAATAATAGGCTATCGACGTCAACGCATGCGCCAGCGCGAAGTCAGGATCCTGTTCGGTTGCCTGTTTAAGGAGGGCTATGGCTTCGTTCAGATTGGCGTTCCCGCCCTGGCGCAGCAAGTCGGCAGCCCTGAGCAAAAGGTCGTACGCCACCATGTCATCCGTGGGGATCTTTTCGATACGTTTCGTTTCTTCCCACGTAACGACGGCCCGTACCTCCTTGGCGATATCCTTGGCGATGTCTTGTTGCAATTGGAAAAGGTCTGTCACTTCGCGCTCGTATCGCCTGGCCCAGAGGTGGCGGTCGCTGTGGGCGTCGATCAGCTGGATGTTCAACAGGATCCGGTTACCGACCTTTTGCCCACTCCCTTCCACGCAATAACGGACATTGAGCGCGGTGGCAAGCTCAGGGATGGATTTGGTGGTGCCACGGTATTTCTCGGAGGAAGTGCGGCTGATGACCCGCAAATCCTTTATCTTTTGCAGGTTATTCAACGTGGCTTCCATTACGCCGTTGATCAGGTATACGTTGCTCGAATCGTCGCTGTCGTTTTTGAAGGGCAACACGGCGATGGATTTCTCGAGCGTGGTTGCCGTGTCCGAACGGCCCAGCAGGTAAACGGTTACCACGGCGGCAATGGCAACGCAGACCGCTATCGCCATCCACCTCCCCCTCGGTTCGGTGTTTGGGGGTGGGCCTGTAGCCGGCTCCGTCGATGCCTCCGCTTGTTCGGCGGCGTCGGGTTTCCGTCTGCCTGCCTCTCCCGGCGGGTAGCCATAATACTCGCGGAAGCACTTGATGAAATAGGACGCCCCGCCGAATCCGACCTGATGGGATACTTCGGAGACCGTCAAGGATGTTTGCTCGAGCAACTCCATGCCGCGCTTGAGGCGAATCTCGCGAATGAATTGGCTCGCGGATCGGTTGGTCGATTGCCGGACGCGGCGAAGCAGGTTCGACCGGCTCATGTGCATCTCGTCTGCCAATTCGGATACGCCGAACCGCTCGTTGGCCAGGTTTCCCTTCACCACGGCGGTTACCCGCGTAAGGAAATCATCATCCTTGGAATGTGAGGCAGCCATGAGACAAATATAGCGGTTGCAGGCAGATGATGCATCATACTTTGCATGGATGCGCCATAATTTTTATCCGCTTCGACAAAGTTGATGGATTTCGCCGCATAGCTCCTTCGCTGGCTCGATACGCGACCAGACCTTTGTAAAAAAAACAATAAGCGTATATGAAACGGAAAAAACAATTGCCATTTAATGCATCGATCGCATGGGTAGGTATGGTGTTGATGGCCCTGACCACGGCGTGCGCCGGCGACGGCCAGTCTTCACGGGCAGGCGGCACCGCCGGCGATGCACAGACAAAGGCACCGCGAACAGACATCCACACCGCCGTCATCAACGGTGATGGCGAGGCCGTGCGTGCGCACATCGCCGCCGGTACCGACCTCGACAGCAAGGAGCCCTTCGGCGGGTCGAGCCCGTTGATCTCTGCCGCGGTATTCGGCAAGGCCGACATGGCCACGCTCTTGATCGACGCCGGAGCGGACGTCGATGCCAAAAACAACGATGGTTCCACCGCGCTTATCTCCGCGGCCTTTTTCGGACGACCGGAAATCGTACGGCTACTCCTGGACGCCGGGGCGAACAAGGCCATCAAGAATAAATACGGCGCGACCGCCTACGAATCGGTGATGGTTCCCTTCAAGGACATCAAACCATCGTATGACATGATGGGCAAGGCGCTGGAACCGATGGGGCTCAAGCTGGATTATGCGTACCTGGAAAAGGTAAGGCCCGAAATAGCCGAAATGCTGAAGTAACCATGGCGCGCAGATACGACATCGATTGGATTCGGGTCATCGCCATCGGCCTGCTACTCGTTTACCACGTGGCAATCGGCTTCCAACCCTGGGGCATCATGATCGGTTTCATCGCAAACGACCGCCCCTGGCCATCGCTTTGGCTGCCGATGACCATGCTGAACGTATGGCGAATCCCCTTGCTGTTCTTCGTATCGGGTATGGGGGTGTACTTTGCGCTCCGTAACAGGACATGGAAACGGTTGTTGCGGGAGCGTGCGCTTCGCATACTGCTTCCGTTCTTGTTCGGTGCCGTGGCGATCGTGCCCATCCATGTATACAGCTGGCAGCGTCATTACCAGTTTGACGTGGGTTATGCCCCCGGGCCGGCGCACCTGTGGTTCCTTGGCAACCTCTTTTGTTATGTCGTTATCCTTTCGCCCCTATGCTATTACCTGAAACGGCAGGAAGGCCAGCCGCTGGCCCGGTGGGCCGCTAGGCTTTCCCGTACGCCACTGGCCTTGCTGCCGCTTTTCGGGCTGGGCATCGCCGAAGTGCTCATCGTGCGCCCGCAACCCTTTGAACTGTATGCCTTGACCGCGCACGGCTTTTTCCTCGGTTTGCTGGCCTTCTTCTTCGGCTTCCTGTTCGTATGGTGCGGCGCGCCGTTTTGGCGGATGCTGCTGCGCTGGCGCTGGCCGTTCCTGGTCGCCTCCGTAACGCTTTTTGCCATCCGGCTGGTTTACCTGCAGCCCATGACGCCCGGCTACTGGTCATCGATCGAGTCCAATTGTTGGATACTGGCCATTTTCGCTTTTGGCCATCGCTACCTGAACCAGCCGGGCGAGGCCTTGCGTTACCTTAGCCAGGCGGCGTATCCGGTCTATATCGTGCACATGGCCTTTCTGTATTGGGGGTCGACGTTGATTTTCGCGCTAAACCTCGCGGTGCCTATCCAATTCGTGCTGGTATTGGTGTTCACCATCGTGGGATGCCTCGCGTCCTATGAACTCATCCGGCGGGTTTGGTTTTTGCGACCATTATTCGGATTGAAAACGAGGCCCGACTGACGGCTACGATATTTCCCAATACCGATACTATTTTACGATTATTATTGCCGTCCGTTGCATTTCATGGATATATACCGTAAATTAGCATCACTGACTAAATTGCCAAATGATGAAAGCTGTAGAATACCGTTTGCCCAAGGAATTTGACAAATCGTTCATTGTCTTCACCGAACGCGGCACGTACTTTCCCTGTCCTTGGCATTACCATCCGGAATATGAATTCGTGCTGGTGAACCAAAGTACTGGACGGCGCATGGTGGGCGACCACATCGGCCATTTCGACGAAGGCGACCTGGTGTTCATGGGCCCTGCCCTGCCACACGTGTGGGTTAATGATGCCACGTACGTGCAAGGGCAAGCCAAAGAGCCGGCGGATGCGGTCGTTGTGCACTTCATCGCGGATTTCCTTGGCGAGAATTTCCTTGGCCTGCCTGAGCTGGAGCCGTTGAAAAAGGTGCTCGACCTGTCTAAACGGGGGTTGGTCATCACGGGAAAGACCAAAAGCCTGCTGGGCCAGATCATGAATAGGATGGTGAGTGAAAACGGCCTGAAGCGGCTTTCGTCGCTCTTCGCGATGTTTGACATCCTGGCAAATAGCCAAGAGTACGCACCGCTGGCCAGCCCAAGCTACATGCAACACACGCAAGGGCACTATTCAGACCGGTACGGCAAGATAACCGACTACATCCTCCGCAATTTCCACCGGGAAATCACGCTGGGGGAAGTGGCTTCGGAAGCCAGCATGGCCACGACCACCTTCTGTAACTTTTTCAAGGAACACTACCGGATGACATTCGTGGAATACCTCAATACCATCCGCATCGGGCACGTATGCAAGCTGTTGGCCGATAGCGACGAGAACGTCGTGACGATTGCCTATACGTGCGGCTTCAACAACCTCGCCAATTTCAACCGGCAGTTCAAGCGGCTGAAAGGCATGTCGCCGAGCGAGTACCGGCGCGCGCTGGAGCTAGAATCGGCCTAAGCGGCTCACGCAGCCAGCTACCGCAGGTACATCCGGAAGGATAGGCCACCGTGAAGCCACCGATACCGGTCGTCGCGCAGCCCACCGACCGGTATGGCCAAAAAAGGCGCCACGACAATGCCCTGCCTTTTCAGCAATGCCGGGCTAAGCTGTCCGGTCACATGCACGAAGCCCCAATAGGTATTTCCATGATAGAGCGAGTCCGGCCGCCTGGACGTGAGGCGTTGGCCCACCAGCCGAAGTGCGGTGTCGCCCGAAGCGACATTGCCCCGCCCCCACCTGTACGATTCACGTATTTCGGTTCGTTGGTCGCTGACCACCTTGAAAGGCACCAGCCCCAGCGAAGCTGAAAAATGATCCGTAATCGCATAGTGCAACGCGATGGGGATGGCCACCGTCCCCAACGAATTCCGGATGCCGACGACGTAGTCGGCTTCCCTAATCGGGCCTTCGATCGCTGTATCCATCCCCACCGTCATCGTTGAGTAGTTGGCTCCGATCTCTGCGGCGATGCGTTTGGTCATGGCAATTTTGGCGGATACGCCACCGCCGATTGAAAAACCCTTGTCCGTAAGCGCCGGGTTGACCTGGAATCCAACTTGAATGTCGCCGAAAGCCTCCTTGTCAATGAACAATGGCTGCAGTCGCGATCGCGGGAGCGCCGCGCGGCCCACCTGTTTGCCAAGTGGCGTCGAGACGACGGTATGGGGCAGCTGCTCGCCACGCAGCGTTGCCATTTGCTGACGCGATACCGCTACCGGGGCGATCGCGACGGGCTCGGCTGCCGACATGGTTTCGATTTCGTTGCTTGGCGCCGCCGAGCGCAATGTTTCGATGGGAGCCGACCCCTTCCCCGGTTCGTCGGCCGGTCGAAGGTCGCCGACATGGGTCCCGGTATCGACGGGCCGAGCATTGTCAGGGAGCCGTTGAGGTGCTGCTGGTGCCGGGCTGGATGCCGCCACGTTCGGCACTTCACGGCCCGATTTGTCAAGCCCGTCCAATAACGGCAGTAATTTGACCGACGCATAGACCATCAGGAACAAGGAGGCCGCAATACCGGATAACTTGAGGAACAATGGGATCGGCCCCCGTCTTTTTCCCTGCCGTTGCCGCTGGAAGCGCGACCACTCCCGATGATCGTACGGCTCCTCGAAATCCCTCAGGATTTCTTTGAGTCCGTCTATCAATTCCTTCCTTGGTCGCTTATCCATCGCGCCTCCCCTCGAAATAATTCCTATACAACGCTCGAAGCCGCTGTTTCGCCTTGGTTAAGTATACGCGGCTCGAACTGGTCGGAATCGCCAACCGCTTGCTGATTTCCTCGTGCGAATACCCTTCGAGCTCATACAGGTTGAAGACGACCCGGTGCAAGGCAGGCAACTGCTGCAGGAGACCAAGGATATCATCGACGTGCAACGTGTCTTCCATTTCAACCGCGGGGTGGTTCTCCAACCCGTCGATGGAAGCCATGTGAGGCGACGTGCGTTGCGTTCGCAATCGATCTATCGCGGTATTGACCGTGATGCGAATCAACCACGCCTGCAAAACGATCGGCTTCTCCGCACCCTGACCACGAAAGCCCGACAGATTGGCGAAGGCTTTGATGAAGCTATCGTTCACGACTTCCCTGGCCACGTCCCTATCCGGTATGTACCGACGAGCCACCCCCATCAGCTTGCCCCAATATTGCCTATAGAGCCGCTCTTCAAGTTCGGGTGTAAGGACTGCCCTACCATCGAAAATATCAGCTTTTTGCGCCTCGTCTTTCCCGTCCACGTAAAGCAGGTATCCTAATCATTTGAATCCAAAGTATTGCGTCTCCGGTAATATAGACGAATATCCCTGATAAAACGCTAACAAAAATTTTCTTTTTCCTTTGCTTAGCGCGTCCCGCTGCGGTGCCGTCTTGGTTCCATGAGACATCATTAGACACGCCGCGCATGCGTATATCCATCATCGTACCCGTATTTAACCGGCCCCTCGAAGTGAGGGATTTGCTGGAGAGCCTTTCCGCACAGACGGACCCGGACTTCGAAACGATCATCGTTGACGATGGTTCCGACCTGCCCTGCGAAAATGAAGTGGCGTCTTTCCAGGCGCGGCTAGACCTGCGGTATATCCATAAACCGAACGGCGGTCCGGGAACGGCACGCAATGCCGGGAGCGAACGCGCCAAGGGAGACTACCTCATCTTCCTCGATTCGGATTGCATACTGCCTGTCCAATACGTCGCTACGGTCAAGCATTCGCTTGCCAGGGATGGGGCCGATGCGTTTGGCGGCCCGGATCAAGCCAGGGACGACTTTACGTTGCTGCAACGCGCCATCAACTATTCGATGACGTCTTTCTTCACCACGGGTGGCATCCGGGGAGGGAACGAAAAATTGGGCAAATTCCATCCGAGGAGTTTTAACATGGGCTATTCGAAAGCGGTGTTTCGGCATACCGGCGGCTTTTCGGCCATGCGTTTCGGTGAGGACATCGATATGAGCATACGGATCATCGACGCCGGGTTCGAGACGCGCCTGATCAAGGAGGCCTATGTCTACCACCGGAGACGCACCAATCTGCAAAGGTTTTTCAAACAAGTGTATAACTCGGGCGTCGCGCGCGTCAACCTATACATGCGGCACCCCAAATCGCTGAAGGCCGTACACCTTGCCCCGGCGCTATTCACGGCTGGGGTGGGCCTGACCGTCGTGCTCGCCGCCAGCTTATCGTCCTATTGGCTCCTGCCCCTTGGCTTCCATGCCGTCTTTATCCTATTGGACGCCACGCGGCGCAACCGGAACGCACGGATCGGTCTGTTGGCGGTCATGACCAGCTACGTCCAATTGCTGGGCTATGGAATCGGTTTCATGCACGCGTCGGTATCCCGGCTGTTGCTGCGGAAAGCCGAGTTCGCCTTATTCGAACGGTCGTTTTACGATTGATGCGGCGGTAAAAGGCATAGGTGCGCATCACTTCCTGGAGCTATTGCCATCCCGTGAGACGCGCCGCGAACCACACGGCCAGGAACTGCAGGATCAGCACGCCATCCAAAACCAGGAAATAGTAGTAGGGCGATTTCCTGTTGCGGGACAAGGCGACGGCTATTGCCGTGAGCGACGTAACGCCAAGCATGGCGAGCCTGATGGTTCGCGGATAGCCGCTTGCCACGACCCAGCAGCCGTGTAGCGTAAGTAGCGCCGTCGACAAGGCCAACGCCCACCCTTCGCCCAACAAGACGGGTATGGTCTTCAAGCCATAATACCGATCCTGATACACATCACGCACGTCAAACGGGATGGTGATGGCCACCACGAAGAGGAATACCCAGGCCATGAGCATCCAAACCTGCGGCCAAAGGATTGCCAACCCATCGTGGTACGCCTCGACGACCGGCAACAGCACGCCACTGACCGACCAAATAAAGCCGATGTAAAAAAGCTTGAGCCCAGGGATTTGCCGCAAGCCGACACGCTTGCCGGCCTTTCCTATCCGAAAGATGGGCAGGTTGTAGGCTGCCGCCAACGCGCCGCATGTGGCGAGCAGCGCGAAGGAAAGGCCATGCAGCGTGGACAACCCCAAGACGATCAACACCACCAGCGCCACGCCCGTCCAAGCCCACAACGACGGTTCGTGCCTGAATATCCACCGAACGCGGCGATAGGGCGAGTGCTCCGGATGGGCGGGCTTGGCCAGCATCATGCTGAAATTATACATGGCCAAGGTGGCACATCCCAACAGGACTAACAACCCATAATTGGGCGGGATGGATAGGAGCAAGTAACTCAATCGGCCCTGCGCCACGGCGCAGGATGCGATAAAAACGTTGCTGAACAAGAGCATATCCAAAGGCCTTTGAAGGGAAAGATACGATTGCATTTGGCAGAAAGTTCTCTTTTTAGCAAAAAGTGTGTAAATTAGCCAACTTTAAAAACCAAGTGTGGGCCACGTGTTGTTGACAAAATAACGCATAAATTAGATAAACTAAACATGGATTTACAAATCAAGTCATTTGAAGAATACCAAGCGGTGTACCGACGGAGTGTGGAAAAACCCGAGGAATTCTGGGCTGGCATCGCCGATAATTTCTACTGGCGACGTAAATGGAACAAGGTACTGGACTGGAATTTCAAGGACCCGAAAATCACCTGGTTTGAAGGTGCGAGGCTGAACATCACCGAAAACTGCCTGGACAGGCACATCTACAAATTGGGCGACAAGCCTGCGATCATCTGGGAACCGAACGATCCGCATGAGGCCCATCGGGTGCTTACCTACAAACAATTGCTAGACAAGGTCGAGCAGTTTTCAAACGTACTCAAGAACAACGGCGTGCGCAAGGGCGACCGCGTATGCGTCTACCTGCCCATGGTGCCCGAATTGGTCATCGCCGTGTTGGCCTGCGCCCGTATCGGCGCCATCCACTCGGTTGTTTTCGGTGGGTTCTCGGCACAATCCATCGCCGATCGCATCAACGATGCCGACTGCAAGCTCGTCATTACATCGGATGGGGCATTCCGCGGCGCGAAAACCATCGAGCTGAAAAGCATCGTAGACGACGCGTTGGTACAATGCAAATCGGTGGAGCGGGTCATCGTGCTCACACGTACGCGTACCGCGGTTTCCATGATCAAAGGCCGCGATGTATGGTGGGAAGATGAAATCAAGAAAGTGGAGACCCAAGGCAATCCGCCCTGCCCAGCCGAAGAGATGGATGCCGAGGATATGCTGTTCATCCTGTATACGTCCGGCTCAACGGGCAAACCGAAAGGCGTGGTGCATACCTGCGGGGGGTACATGGTCTATACGGGCTATACATTCAGCAACGTGTTCCAATACCAACCCGACGAGGTCTTTTTCTGCACCGCTGATATCGGCTGGATCACGGGGCACTCCTACATCGTGTACGGCCCACTATCCCAGGGCGCTACCTCGCTCATGTTCGAAGGCATACCCACCTGGCCCGATGCCGGCCGGTTTTGGGACGTGGTGGACAAGCACCAAGTGAACATCCTGTACACCGCGCCAACGGCGATCCGTTCGCTGATGGCCGCTGGCGATGGATACGTCGACAACAAGAACCTCGGCAGCATCCGCAAGCTGGGCAGCGTGGGCGAGCCCATCAACGAAGAGGCTTGGCACTGGTATGACGAGAAAATCGGCAAGGGCAAAGCACCCATCGTGGATACCTGGTGGCAGACCGAGAATGGCGGCATCCTCATCACGCCGATAGCGGGCGTATCGCCCACCAAACCGGGATATGCCATGCTGCCCTTGCCGGGCGTGCAACCCATCCTGGTAGACGAACACGGCCACGAAGTGACCGGCAACGGCGTGAGCGGCAACCTGTGCATCAAATTCCCGTGGCCGGGGATGCTCCGCACCACCTACGGTGACCACGAACGATGCCGACAAACCTATTTCGCGACCTACGAAAACATGTATTTCACGGGCGACGGCTGCCTGCGCGACGAGGATGGCCACTACCGGATCACCGGCCGGGTGGATGACGTACTGAACGTTTCCGGCCACCGCATCGGCACGGCCGAGGTGGAGAATGCCATCAATATGCACAGCGACGTGATCGAATCGGCCATCGTGGGTTACCCCCACGCGGTGAAGGGCCAAGGCATCTATGCCTACGTCATCGCGTCTGGCCATCACGTCGACGAGGACCTGACCCGCCAGGACATCAACAAAACGGTGAGCCGCATCATCGGCGCCATCGCCAGGCCAGACAAGATCCAGTTCGTGAGCGGCCTGCCGAAAACCCGCTCGGGCAAGATCATGCGCCGCATCCTCAGGAAAATCGCGGAAGGGGATACGGCCAACCTGGGGGATACCTCGACGTTGCTCGACCCGGCCGTGGTGGACGAGATCAAGGCCGGAGCGGACAAATTACGGGGCTAGCCGGTCAATCCAAGACAAACGTAAATTCGTCATACCCCGCCGTGCGCCACGCCAAGTGGCGCGTGGCGGGTGAGATGGCGAAAAAGGGGGAAAACGTCTTGACGTTGACGGTCTTGCCATCCGGCAGGAATTCGAGCAAACGCAGCCAGCCATCGCCGCCATTGCCATGCCAGCCGCCACCAAGCGCTTGTGCGTTAAACACCATTTGGTGTACCTGCTTGCCGCCCGCGTTGGTATCCGTGCGGAAACCGATGTGGCCCAGCACGTCATCGGGCTTTCCGATGTGGCCGGAGAAGACCAACTGGATATTCCTGGACGGCTTCACCAATTTCTCCCAGATCGCAGCACCGTAATTGCCATCCGTGATGGGGTACCCTTCGTTGACGATGTGCTCGCTATCGGCATTGAGGTAAGAGTGGGTGAGCAAAATCACCGTGTGTTCGGCATACTGTTCCTGATTGACCGTCTGTAGCGCCCAACGGAGCACGGTATCGCGCGGCGCGAACTCGAGGACCATCACCAAGAATCTACGCCCGTGGGGAGACGCCAGCTCATAGGTGGCATTGGTCAACGACGGGTAACCGTCGGCGTCGATGCCCACGTCGCGCAACAACCGCTGCGATAGCGGGTTCTTGTCGACCGGGAAGTACCGGTCGTAGTTGGTACGGCGGTACTCGATGTTTTTCACCCCGTAGTCGTGGTTGCCGGTACCCGTTACATAGGGCACTTTGCCATCCAAACGGCCGAAGGATCTGGCCACGGCCTCCCACTGCGTTTTTCCGGGCTGGTTGCCCTGCGTGCCGTTGGGGTTGAGCCAGTCATTGTGCTCGACCAGATCGCCCGTGCAAAGGACCAATTGGATATTGAGCGGCACGGATTGTTCGCTGATCCAACCGGCCATCAATTCCAGGATCCCTTGGTTACGCTCAAACTTCACGTAACTCTGCGGATCGGGGATGAGCACCATGGACCATGCCTCGGGTGTACTCAATACCGGCGGATGGTAGGGGCTATCCTGTGCGATGGCGCTCGACAGCGACAGGCATTGGAGAAAAAGGCATGATGCAAAGGCAAAACGAAGGTATTTCATGATAACGTGGTTAGCGATGATCAACCATTGACGACGTTGGCCGGATCCCCTTGGATGTACGCGGCCAAATTGGCCACCGACATGTCCATCAATCGAGTCCGTGCCTCGCGTGTGGCCCAAGCGATGTGGGGGGTGATCAAACAGTTTTTTGCGCCGAACAAGGGATTTTCCGGATGGGGCGGCTCCGCCGACAACACATCGACACCTGCCCCGGCCAGACGGCCATCGTTCAGCGCGGCCGCCAGATCCGCCTCGGCCACCAATGGCCCCCGCGACGTATTGAGCAGGAAGGCCGAAGGCTTCATCTTCGCCAACGTCTCGTTGCGGATAAGCCCTTCCGTTTGCGGGGTGAGCGGACAATGCAGGCTTACGACATCGGCTTGCGCAAACACTTCGTCCTGTTCGCCCCAACGGAAGTTGGCCCGATGGGATTGGTCGGTGCGTGTGCGGCTGTGGGCCAAGATGCGCATCCCGAACGCGGAAGCCAAGTCGGCGACCTGCTGGCCGATTTCGCCGAATCCGATGATGCCCATGGTCTTGTCAGCGAGCTCGACCAAGGGCGAATCCCAGAAACTGAAGTCTGGCGACCGTGACCAGGCTCCGTCCATCACGCGGTCGCTATGCCGCTGCACATGGTGGCAAAGCTCCAGCAGCAAGGCAAATGTCAATTGCGCCACCGACCGGGTGCTGTATCCCGGCACGTTGGTCACGGTGATGCCGCGCTGTTTGGCATAGTGGGTATCGATGATGTTGTAACCGGTGGCTTGCACCCCGATGTACTTCAAGTTGGGCAATTGCGCCAACACCTGCGCATCCAAGGGCACCTTGTTGGTCAATACCGCCTCCGCCCGCTCGGCGCGACCGATGATGTCACCTACGGCGGTGCGATCGAATACCTGCAATTCGCCCAATCGTTCGAGTGCCTTCCAGTCGAGGTCGCCCGGATTGAGCGTATATCCATCTAATACGACAATGTTCATAACCCCAATATTACGGATATCCAACCAACAATCGCCACTTTTTTGACTTTTTTAGGAAACGGCTCCCGAATTTTCTATATTTTAGTGACCTTCCAAGAACAAAAACGGATTTGATCGATGCTAATAGCTGTACTTGCGGGCCTGATTGTCGCGACGTTATACATCCCCTTCGGTAAGTACCTCAAAGGACGCTTGGCGATCCTCGCATCGGCTTTGCCGATAGGGTTGTTTGCCTATTTCGCCAGCTTCATCCCCCTGATCGGTTCGGGCAAGGAGGCCTCGTTCCATTACCCGTGGGTACCGTCGTTGGGCATCAATTTTGATTTCCACCTGGACGGGCTTTCGCTGTTGTTTGCCCTGTTGATCACGGGCATCGGCTCACTGGTGTTCCTATATGCGTCTGCATACCTCAGCGGGCACAAATACCTGGATCGGTTCTATGCCTACCTGAGCCTCTTCATGGCGGCCATGTTGGGCGTGGTCTTGGCAGACAACGTCTTGCTGTTGTTTATCTTCTGGGAGCTCACCAGCATCAGTTCATTTTTCCTCATCGGCTTCAATAACGACAATGCCGATTCGCGCAAAAGCTCGTTGATCGCGTTGGGGGTGACGGGAGGCGGTGGATTCCTGTTGATGGCTGGGCTGATCCTGATGGGGCACCTATCCGGCAGCTATTCCATCCAGGATATGATGGGCAGCCACGAGTTCTTAAAAAGCCACACCCTGTACGGGCTGATACTGCTGTTGGTGTTCGCCGGGGCCTTCACCAAATCGGCCCAGTTCCCGTTCCACTTCTGGCTGCCGGGCGCGATGAAAGCCCCTACGCCGATTTCGGCTTACCTGCATTCGGCCACCATGGTGAAAGCGGGCGTATACCTATTGGCGCGGTTGCAACCCGTTTTGGGCGGAACGGATTTTTGGACCTACCCGCTTATTGCCATCGGCGGGATCACGATGCTGTACAGCGCGTTCCACTCCATTTTCCGCACGGACCTGAAAGGCATATTGGCGTATTCGACGATTTCCGCATTGGGCATCCTGGTGTTCCTCATCGGGATCGGTTCGCCGCAGTCCCTGCTCGCCGCGTCGGTGTTCATCTTGGTGCATGCGTTGTACAAAGCTGCGCTGTTTCTGATTACGGGCGTTATCGACCATGAAACCGGGACGCGAGACGTGACGCAACTCGCTGGCTTGCGCAAGGTGCTGCCTCCCCTCGCCGTCGGCGGCCTGCTCGCGGCGCTGTCGAGTGCGGGGCTACCGTTCACGTTCGGCTTCATCGGCAAGGACCTGGTATACGAAGCCACGTTGCACACCGAAGGCATCCTGCATATCGTGCTGACGGCGCTGGCGGTGCTCACCAACGTCCTTTTGCTGTATGCGGGTTTGTTGGCCGGGGTCAAGCCATTTACCGGCAAGCTGCCAGCACGATATGATCATGTACACCTCCCCCACTGGCTCATGTGGGGGCCACCCCTGTTGCTCTCGCTCTTGGGGATACTATTCGGTTGCTTTCCGACGCTGGCTGACAACGCACTGCTGAAACCAGCCGCCCAGGCCATGTATCATGCAGACATCAATGCGCCATTGAAGATCTGGCATGGATTCAACCTGGTGTTGCTATTGAGCGCCGGTACGCTGGCCCTGGGAACCTTCCTGTATTTCATCAGAAAACCATCCGCCAGTGGATTGAAACGCATCGAGCGCTTCGAGAACCTTTCTCCGAAACACCTATTCAGCACGCTGGCCCGGCTGGTTCGCGTGTTTTCCCGGCGTTATACCAGTATCCTCCACAACGGTTTCCTGCGGGCATACCTTTTCCGCATCATCCTGTTTGCGGTGTGCCTGCTGGCGTTCCGCCTGTTCACGGGTGGCCCGGTCCAATTCGTGCTAGACAACGTAACCCCGATAAGCGGTTATGAAATCGTGGTGGCGGGGATACTCATCGTAGCGATCTACCTTGCGGTGACCACGCCATCTCGCCTCACGGCCGTGGTGGCGACCAGCGTAGTCGGCTATTGCATCTGCCTGCAATTCGTGTTTTATAGTGCACCTGACCTGGCCATGACCCAGTTCACGATCGATACGCTCACGGTGGTCCTGTTCGTGCTGGTGCTCTTCCGCTTGCCGCCGTTTCTGAATTTTGCCAATCGCTCGGTGCGCATACGCGACGGCATACTCGCCGGCGCGTTTGGACTGGTCATTGCGCTGATTTCCATCCAGGTGCTCAACCAACCGTTTGACGACACCGTCAGCCGCTTTTACGGCGACAATGCCTACTTGCTGGCCAAAGGCAAGAATGTGGTGAACGTGATCTTGGTTGACTTCCGGGGCATGGATACGATGTTTGAGATCGTGGTATTGAGCATTGCCGCCATCGGTGTGGTCAGTTTATTGAAATTGCGGCTTAAAACGTCAGAGAAGGAATAGTTTATGAAGAGTACGATATTAAAGACGGCGTCGAATTACCTGCTTCCCATCCTGTTGCTGTTTTCGATTTTTATCCTGCTACGCGGGCACTACCACCCGGGTGGCGGCTTCGTAGGCGGCCTGATCGCGGCCATCGCATTTGTGTTGCACAGCTTCACCAACGGCACCGACGCCACGCTGAAGCTGCTCCGTATCCATCCGAGTTCGTTGATTCCCGTTGGCCTCGGGCTGGCGGCGCTGAGCATGGCTGCCCCCATGCTGTTGGGCAAACCGGCCATGACGGGCCTGTGGTTTGACGAACCCTTCCCGGTGGTGGGCATGATCGGGTCTGCGTTGTTCTTTGACCTTGGCGTCTATTTCGTGGTCATCGGTGTTGTGCTCACGATTCTATTTACGATTTCACAATATAGCGAGTAGCATGGAGTGGGTATTGGTAGTCTTGATCGGCGTAATGTATGGAGGGGGCATATTCATGCTCCTGAGGCGAAGCATGGTGAAACTGCTCATTGGCCTCACGCTGCTGGGCAATGGGGCCAACCTCTTGATTTTCCTGTTGGGGCGCATCACCAAGGGCAAACCTCCGGTCATCGACAGCCTATCGAAGGTATTCACGGACGCGTATGCCGACCCGATCCCGCAGGCGCTGATCCTCACGGCCATCGTGATCAGCTTTGGCTTGCAGGCGTTCGCGATCGTCTTGCTCAAACGCGTATATGTATTGGTCAATTCAGACGATCTGGATGATTTGAACACCCCGGAAGAAGAAGACATATGATTGACAATACACTCATTTCCCCCATAATCATCCAGCTATTTACGGCGATCTTGATGCTCTTCTTCTGGCGCAAGACGGTGTCGCAGCGCATCATCAGTATTGCCGGAAGCACGCTGGTGGTCATCGCGTCCGCCCGGCTCTTTGCCAAGGTATGGAACGGCGGCATCCTCACCATGCATGCCGCGGCATGGGAAGCGCCCTTCGGCATATCCTTTGTCGCCGATGTGTTCAGTGCCAGCATGGTGCTGCTCACCTCGTTTTCGGGTTTGGCCATATCCATCTATTCGGCAACAGGCATCGCGCGTGGCCGGATGCTGTACGGGTACTTCCCCATCCTCCATTTCCTGTTCATGGGGCTCAATGGCGCTTTCCTTACCGGCGACATCTTCAACCTGTACGTATGGTTTGAGGTGATCATCATCGCTTCATTCGTGCTGATGACGCTCGGGGGGCGTAGGCCGCAGATCGAGGGCTCGGTCAAATACATGGCGATGAATATCCTGGCGTCGACCTTTTTCCTCACCGGCATCGGTATCCTCTACGGGATAACGGGTACGCTGAGCATGGCCGACCTTTCGCTGAAGATCGCCGCGCTCGAGAACCGGAAATTGGTCGACATCGTATCGCTGTTTTTCATCATCGGTTTCAGCATCAAATCGGCGGTGTTCCCGCTGTATTTTTGGCTGCCATCGTCTTACCACACCCCGCCATCGGCGGTGGCTGCGGCGTTCGGCGGGCTGCTCACCAAGGTGGGTGTGTACGCGCTGTTCCGCGTGCTGACGTTGATTTTCATCCCGGATGATTTCATACGGACGTTGCTGATCATCCTCGCCGTCTTCACGATCCTGACCGGCACGTTCGGCGCGATCATCAAGAATAACATCCGCCGGATATTCTCTTACCTGATCGTGTGCCACATCGGCTTCATGATCGGCGGTTTGGGCATGTATTCGGACATTGCACTCACGGGTGCCTTGTTCTACCTGTTCCATGACATGATGGTGAAAACGAACATCTTCCTGATCGCCGGACTTATCCGGAAGTTGCGGGGTACGATGAACATCGAAAAGTTGGGCGGGCTGTATGCCGAGTACCCGTTGCTCTCGCTGCTGATGGCGTTGGTGTTGTTCTCATTGGTAGGCATTCCGCCCCTCTCGGGCTTCTGGCCAAAGATATACCTATTTGAGGCGGCCTTCATGGACAACCAGTATGTGCTGGTCGGCGCCATCATCGTGGGCAGCTTCGCGACGCTCTACGTGATCGCCAAGCTGTGGGCAAACGTATTCTGGAAAGACCTGCCGCCTCCCGCCACCAGCGGCGAATTGGTGACGGATGATTTCAAGCCGCTTGGCAAGTTCCGGAAATCGCTGTTGGTTACCCCGATCGTCATACTGGCCGCGGTTACGTTGTATATCGGGTTGGGTGCCGAGCATATCGCCTTGGTGGTGAGCCGCATCGTGGAGGATATGAAGGATACCACACCGTATATCGAAGCGGTGCTGGGTACGGGGAATTCACGCTAATCGTTGGAGTTATGGTCAAGCAATTTTTGATGAATCTATTGCTCGCAGCCACCTGGGTGGCCTTGACGGGCACACTCTATTATTCCAATTTCCTGTTCGGTTTCGGCATTGGCTTTTTCTTGCTTTGGCTGATGAACCGAAATGAATCCGACCACCGCTACTTCAATCGCGTACCCAAGATCATCGGGTTTTTCTTTTACTTCCTGTACGAGATGATCCGGGCGAACATCCAGGTGGCCTATGACATGATCACGCCGAAGTTTTTCATGCAACCCGGTATCGTCAAATACCCCATGAACGCGAAAAGCGACTTTGAGATCAATATGCTATCCACCGTGATATCGCTCACGCCGGGCACGCTGATCCTCGACGTGAGCGAAGACCGTAAAGTACTGTACATCCACGTGATGTACCTCAAGGATAAGGAACAGTTCATCCAGCAGATCAAGAACGGTTTCGAACGCAGGCTATTGGAGATTGTACGATGACGTTAAGCACTTATATAGACTATGTAATCCTGCCCATCCTGGGCCTGTCGTTGCTGTTGGTGTTCATCCGCATCTACAAGGGGCCCTCGATCGTGGATCGGGTCATCGCGCTGGACCTATTGATCACGATCGGCGTGAGCGTCATCGCCGTGTACAGCATCAGCACCTTGCGCACCACGTTCATCGATGTGGCCATGATCCTGGCGTTGATCGCATTCCTGGGCACCATCGCGTTTTCGTTTTACTTGGAAAAAAGGGGGAGAAAATGATTGCTATATTGATCGGCATCTTGTGCACCATCGGCGCGCTGGCCATCCTGATTGCCGCCATCGGCATCCTGCGCATGCCTGACTTCTACTTACGGCTATCCGTTACGGTCAAAGCCGCCACCCTGGGCGGTGGCCTGTTGCTGCTGGCCGCGGCATTCTATTTCCCGGACGAGGTATCGGTGACGACCAAAGCGCTGGCCATCATCTTTTTCCTGACGCTCACGGCACCCGTGGCGGCGCACCTCATCGGGCGCACCGCCTATTTCATCGGTACCGAACAATGGAAAGGCACCGTGCGTGACGACCTCGCCGGCATGTATGACAAGGAAAAGCATGAGTTGCGGAGCGGAGCGGAGGATGCGAATGAACAAGCGGGCAAATGAGTAAGTGAGCAAAGCGCCCACTTACCCATCCGTTCGTCGTTAATCGACAAAAACCAGGCAAACCGGCGCACCTACGGCTATCCGGTTACCGGTATCGTTGAGCAATCCCGTTTCGACATCGCGCGCGAATACCACCACTTCATCGGTATATTGATTCGCGGCCAGCAGGTATTTGCCATCGGGCGAAATCGAGAAGTTGCGCGGTCCGCGGCCCAACACCGACTGGTTGCCCACCTTGGCAAGCTGCCCATTGGCCGGATCCACGCGATAAATCGCCAGCGTATTGGCATCGCCCCGATTCGACGCATAGAGGAATCTGCCGTCGGGCGACAAGTTGATGTCGGCCGCACCGTCGTTTCCGGCGAACCCTTCTTCATTGATCGCGATTTCCTGGACGCGTTGCAGTTTCCCGTCGACGTGTTGGAGCACGAGCACCGTGGCCAGCATTTCCTGCACCACGTATACGAATCGACCATCGGCAGAAAGGGCGACATGGCGCGGCCCGCCGCCGGGCGTGCCCTTGGCAAATGCAGGTTCGGCCGGGATCAATGGCCCGTCGTTGGCTTCCGGCTTGAAATCGTAAAGCACAATGTTGTCCGTACCGAGATCCTGCACGTACAGACGGCTTTCATCGGGGCTGAAGAATGCGGAGTGGACGTGCGGTCCCTGCTGCCGATCCTGGTTCGGCCCGCTCCCTTCGTACTCGATCAATTGCTTCAAGGATCCCAAACGCCCATCGGGCTGGATGGGGAACACGCTCAGGTTGCCGCCCGAATAGTTGGATGCGATGACATGCGTGCCGCGGCTATCCGTGACGATGTGGCACGGGTGGTCGCCGCGGGTGAGCTGTTCATTCAGGAACTGCAGCTGCCCGGTTGCCCGGTCATAGGCATACGCACGCGCAGCGCCCTGGCCCTCGCCATTCTCGTTGACGGCATACACGTACCTGTTATCGGCACTGACCGTCAAGAATGAGGGATTAACGGCGGCCACGCTACTTTTCAGGGTTGCCTGCCCAGTAGCCGGATCGAAATCATAGACATAAACGCCTTCGCTTTTGCCGGTGTTGGTGTAAGTGCCGACCAACAGCGGAATCGGCGCGGGGGGCGCGGGTTGCGTACAAGCGAGGTCGAGCATCACGGTGGTTGTGAGAAGGATACTGATTTTCATTTGCATGATTGCTTCTTGGTGGCACTATAAGCCCAACAAACGCCTGTTGCTCGCTTCGTCGGCGGCCCCTCCGGCGAAATCGTCGAACGTTTTTTCGGTGACGCGGATGATGTGGTCCTTGATGAACACCGCCCCTTCGCGGGCACCGTCTTCGGGGTGCTTGAGCGCGCACTCCCATTCCATCACCGCCCATCCCTTGAAATCATAGGCCGTCAGTTTGCTGAATATCGCCTTGAAGTCCACTTGCCCATCGCCCAATGAACGGAATCGGCCGGCGCGTTCCACCCAACCCGAATAGCCGCCGTACACGCCTTGCTTGCCGCTGGGGTTGAATTCGGCGTCCTTGACGTGGAACATCTTGATGCGCTCGTGGTAATGATCGATGTAGGCGAGGTAATCCAGGCACTGCAATACGAAATGCGAGGGATCGTACAAGAGGCAGGCCCGCGGATGGTTATCCACTTTTTCCAGGAAGCGCTCATAGCTCACGCCATCGTGCAGGTCTTCGCCCGGATGGATCTCATAACACACGTCCACGCCATTTTCATCGAACACGTCCAAAATCGGGCGCCAACGGTTGGCCAACTCCGTGAACCCGGTATCGACCAGCCCCTGCGGCCGTTGGGGCCAAGGGTACACGGTGTGCCAGAGCAAGGCCCCGCTGAACGTCGCATGGGCGTCCAATCCGAGGTTGCGCGACGCCTGCGCCGCATATTTCAGTTGCTGTACGGCCCATTCGGTCCGCGCTTTCGGATTGTTGTGGTATCGTGCGGGTGCAAACCCGTCGAACTGTTGGTCATAGGCCGGATGCACCGCCACCAATTGACCCTGCAAATGGGTGGACAACTCCGTGATCTCCAACCCGATTTCGTTGATCAGTCCCTTGATCTCATCGGCATATGCCTTGCTTTCGGCAGCCTTTTGAAGGTCGAAGTAATCGGTGGCCCACGTGGGGATTTGAATGCCTTTGAACCCCAAATCCTTTGCCCATCGGCAAATGGACTCGAGCGAGTTAAAGGGAGGCTGATCGCCTAAGAATTGTGCCAGGAAAATACCCGGACCTTTGATTGTTTGCATGATTATTATGTATTTGCTGTGCGTTTCAACTCAACCGATTACACGGTGAAGGGTGTCCATTTCTCGTGGCTCTCGTGGCTCCGGATCACGTTGTCCAGGAATGCCATGCCGCGGATACCGTCGTCGACCGATGGGAAGTCGGCGCCGTCTGCGGGCAATCCCGCCAACCGGGCGCGCAATGCGCCGCCGAAAATGCGATACAGGTTGGCAAATGCCTCGAGATACCCTTCGGGATGCCCTATCGGTGTGCGGCAAAGTGCGCGGGCTTCTGGCGATATGGCTGCGTTGGCTCCGGCGCGGTAAAGCTGGGTAGGTTCATCAAGCCACCTTACCGTCAACGTATTGGGTTCCTGCTGTTGCCATTCCAGGCCACCATTTTCGCCGTAGATGCGCACTTTCAGGGCATTTTCTTCGCCTGCGGCCACTTGCGAGGCCATCAACACCCCGCTGGCTCCGTTGTCAAATTGCAACAGCATATTTCCATCGTCTTCAAGCTGCCGGCCTTCCACGAAGGTGTACAACGATGCGCACAGGTGGGTGACACGCAATCCGGAGATGAACTCGGCCAGGTGCAACGCATGGGTACCGATATCGCCCATGCATCCGCTCTTGCCCGACTTCGCCGGATCGGTACGCCAAGATGCCTGCTTATTGCCCTGGTGTTCCGAGGGGCGGCTCAGCCATCCCTGTGGGTACTCCACATAGATCTTGCGGATCTTGCCCAATGCCCCGTCCCGGACCAGCTTCCTGGCCTGCCGCACCATGGGATAGCCCACGTAGGTGTGGGTGAGCAAGAACAACAGCCCGGTCTCATCCACCCGCTCCTTGAGCCGTTTGGCTTCGGGCAGGTCTAGCGTCATCGGCTTATCCAGCACCACATGGAAGCCTTTTTCCAACGCCAGCATGGCCGGCCCGAAATGCATGTGGTTCGGGGTCACGATGCTCACGAAGTCCATGCGCTCATCTTCGGGAAGCCTGCTTTCGGCTTCCATCATTTCCTCGTAGCTTCCGTATACGCGGTCTTCGGGCAGGAAAAGCGCCCTTCCGCTTTCCTTGGATCGCCCGGCATCGGAGCTGAAGGCTCCGCAAACCAATTCGACCAGCCCATCCATGGTAGCGGCGATGCGATGCACCTCGCCGATGAATGCGCCCTTTCCTCCTCCGACCATGCCCATCCGCAATTTACGATTGCCCTGTTTCTCGACCATATCGCTGTTATCCTGTTTATCTGTTTTCAAGTCTAATTTCGTTGGCACTATGTTTCGGTTACTCGCTGCACAAAAATAGCATTAATGCCCGGAAAACCCACATGTTGTAACAAAGAATTTAGCCCAAATGCCTTCCGGTCCATGGCGGTGGCGACCGCGCCGCATGTGTTAAAAATGGTTAAATACAAACGGCATTGCGCCGCGAATACGTATTTTAGCGTGGTGTTGCATTTCGTATCGGCTTTTGTCCTGTCAACGGCGCTGTTTGCGGCGTGTCAACCCGGAAAACCCAAGCCGGTGGCCCGGTCGTTTGACCGATACCTCTATCCCGACGACCTCAAAGGCGTGGTGCCTGCCGGTGTGACCGGCAACGACAGCGTGCAATTGATCCAGGCCTATATCGATCAATGGTTGCGCCAACACGCATTGCTTCACCATGCGCAACGCAACCTCGCGATCAACAGCGAAAACCTGGAAAGACAGGTGCAGGAATACAAGAACGGCCTCATCGTCTATGAATACGAACAGGCGCTCGTGAGCCAAAAATTGGATACCGTCGTCACGCATGATGAAGTGCTCCGGTACTACGGCTCGCGCGACGAGCTATTCCGACTTCGGCAACCCATCCTGAAGCGCTCCTACATCCGGTTGAAACCCGATGCCCCCGAATTGGCGCGGGTAAAGCGGTTGCTCGTGTCTACCGGTTTCGAGGAGCAGGATCTGCTTCAACAATACTGCGCGCGGTACGCCACGGACTATGCGCTGCTCGACACCGCCTGGCATTATGCGGATGAGTTGGCCAAGAAAATCCCCCTTAATCGCATCGGCGAGGAACGTTATGACCAAACTGGGCGAATTTTTGAAATAATTGAAAATAATGAATTATATCTGATAATTTTGCACGATTCGAAATTCAGGGATACCCGTTCACCTTTGCCCTTGGTACAAAGCAATATCCGTAACCTGATTTTGAACAAGCGCAAGATCGATTTGGTTGACCAGATGCAACAACGCATCATGGAAGATGCCAGAAAAAAGAACAACATTGAAATATACAATTAAATGAGTAAACATCGCTGCATTTTTCTGGTTTTAGCACTGGCTGGCATGGCGCAGTTGGCAACCGCCCAAGACCCACGCGTCATCGACAAGGTGGCCGCGGTGGTGGGATCCAACATCATCCTGCAATCGGAAATCGAAATGCAATATGCCCAGTACCTCGCCCAAGGCAACAAGGCCAGCGAAGATTTCAAATGCTATATCCTCCAGCAGCAGCTTACCCAAAAGCTGCTGGCCCAGCAGGCGGCGATAGACTCGATCGATGTGAGCGAAGGCGAGGTGGATGACAACATCAATTCAAGGCTACGGTACATGTCGAGCCAGGCCGGTGGCCAGGAGCGGTTGGAGCGCTTCCTCAACCGTTCGCTGCTCCAATACAAGGAAGAAATGCGCCCGAGCATCTACGAGCAACTGAAAGCCAACAAGATGCAGCAGAACATCGTCTCGGGCATCGATGTGACGCCTTTGGAAGTACGGCGGTATTTCGAGTCGCTCGATACCGACAGCCTGCCTTACTTCAATACCGAAGTGGAAGTAGGCGAACTGGTGGTATTTCCGCAGCTCACACGCGAGGAAAAGCAGCGTTTCCGCGATCGCGCCGAAGACCTTCGGCGCCAGGTCGCGGAAGGTGCCGATTTCGCGACGACGGCCCGGCTGTATTCGCAAGACGGTGGTTCGGCCCCGTTCGGCGGCGATTTGGGCTTCAGCACGCGCGACCGCTATGTCAAGGAATTTTCGGCAGTCGCTTTCCGGCTCAAGCCGGGCGAACTCTCGCCTGTATTCGAGTCTGAGCACGGCTTCCACTTTTTGGAAGTGCTGGAGCGCCGGGGAGAGGAAGTCCGGGTGCGGCACATCCTGATCCAGACCAAACCCACGCAGGCCAGCCTGGATCGCGCGAAAAAACACATCGATAGCCTGTATGACCACGTGGTGAACAAGCGGCTTGATTTCTACACCGCGGCCACCATGTACTCGGACAACAAAGAGACCAAATACAACGGCGGCATGCTGCTTAACATGGAAAACCAACAAAGCCGCACCACGTTGATTCCGGCCGATAAGCTGGATGCGTCGGTCTTCACGGCGATAGACACGTTGCAACCCGGCCAATATTCCCGGCCCGCGCAATTCACGGATCAAACGGAAAAAACAGGCTACCGGTTTACCTACCTCAAGTCACGCACGCCGCCCCACCAGGCCAACCTGACGCAAGATTTCGCCAAGATCAAGGAGGCGGCACTGGAAGACAAGATCAATCGCAAGCTGAGCGAGTGGTTCGAAGGCCGACGCAAGGTCACGTTCATCAACATCAACGATGCGTACCACGGCTGCGATGACCTGAAAATCTGGTTGAAGGATGGCGGCGACGTCGCCGTTGCCCAAAAGTGAACGCGTGTAGGGCGCCCCGGGGCCGGTGAACCGAAATCGTATCGATGGCGATGGGGCGCTACCGCTCAAACAGCATCTCGATGACCACGCGCCATTGGAAATCGGGCTGCAGTTGCCAAATGCGGACGTAATAGCAAGCCAGTTGACCGGTGGCGGTGGCGACGGTAGCCGTGCCGTACGAATAAGCCATCTCCCCGCTCTGTGACCGACTGGCCACCAGTGATTCCCCTTGTACGGCCATGTCCTGCTTAGCGACGAACTTGAGGATGTCGCCCTTGCCGATGATGGGGGTATGCCATGGGAAATAGAACCGGGCATCGTCTGTCAAAAATTCGCCGTAGGCCACGGTCGCGTTGGACTTCAATACCGCCGACAACAGCTGATCGTTGCTCATGACGATTTCCTTCCGTTGCTGTATCCGTTCCTTTGTCCGGAATCGGGTATAATCCGTATTGTCAGGATCGATGTACAGGAGCTCGGGCTCTTCCTTGCCACCCTTGTGCTCGATCTGCGCCCGGAGGTCGATTTTCCAGTTGCCTTTGCGGTCGCGCCGCCAGACGGTCAGGTATTCGCCGGAGCGCTTCACGGCTCCTACGCGCTGGAACGTGAGTGGGCCGGCGGTTACGCCCCACTCCATGCTCTTGGATACGGCCGCGAACGTGGGCCGCCAAGACATGACATCCGGGATGTTCGGGCGGTTGTTGAGGTACGTCAACGCTTCCATGGGCGATGGCGTAAAGAAAATCGAGTTACCGTCCACGACAGACAACAAGGCCGCATGGGGCCCGTTGGTGGCCGACAGCCGCGCTGCGGTACGATCGGCCGACAGGAGGCTCCCCACCTTGCCCAACACCTGTGCAAACGCCGCTTGCGGCGCCAGGGCAAGAAAGCCAATCAAGGCGCCAAAGGTGAAAACCGTCTGTCTCATCAGCTGCCGCATCTCAAATCTTGTTCCAAAGCGTCCCTTCCTTGCTATCCTTGAGCTGGATGCCGATGGCCCCCAAGCCCTCGCGTATCCGGTCTGACGTCGCATAATCCTTGTGTTGTTTGGCTTCATTGCGCAGGCCGATGACCATGGCCATCAATTGCTCGAAATCGTCAGAACCGGACTGGTCGTCGACAAGGCCCAGCACGTCCTGTACGAAGTGCGACATCAGTGCCTTCAATGCGGTCAACGAAGTTTCGTCAAGCGTCATCTTGCCATCGTACGCACCATTGATGATCCGCACGGCCTCGAACAGCTCGGCGATCAGCACGGGACTGTTGAAATCATCGTCCATCGCGGCGTAGCATCGTTGCTTGAGCTCGTCCACGTTCACGGCAGGCTTCTTGCCCGCAGCCTGGAGCTTCGGCAGCAGCGCCATGGCATTCATGAGCCGTTTGTAGCCCTTTTCCGCGGCCTCGAGCGCGTCATTGGAGAAGTCAAGGGTACTCCGGTAGTGCGCCTGGAGCATGAAGAAACGCACCGCCATGGGCGAATAGCCACGGTTGAGCAACGGGTGGCTACCGCTGAACAGCTCGTGGGGCAGAAAGCCGTTGCCGGCCGATTTGGACATCCGCGTCCCGTTTACGGTGAGCATGTTGGTGTGCATCCAGTAATTGGCCGGCTGCGTATGGTTGCACGCCTGCGATTGCGCGATTTCATTGGTATGGTGCGTAGCGGCCAAGTCCATGCCACCGCCGTGGATATCGAACGTTTCGCCGAGGTACTTGCTGCTCATGGCCGAGCATTCGATATGCCATCCGGGAAAGCCCACGCCCCACGGCGATGGCCACCGCATGATGTGCTCGGGCTTGGCCTTGATCCAAAGCGCAAAGTCCAACCTGCCGCGCTTTTCGTCTTGGCCATTCAGCTCGCGGGTATTGTTGAGCATATCATCCAATTTGCGGTTGGTCAGGATCGTGTAATCGTACTCCTTCACGTACTTTTCCACATCGAAATAAACCGTTCCGTTCACTTCATAGGCATATCCCTGCGCGATGATTTTCTTGACCATCTCGATCTGTTCGGAGATGTGCCCGGTAGCCGTGGGTTCGATACTGGGTGGCAACGTGTTGAAGAGCCGCAAGACTTCGTGGAAACCCAGGGTATACTTCTGCACGATTTCCATCGGCTCCAGCTTTTCGAGCTTGGCTTTCTTGGCAAACTTGTCCTCGCCCTCGTCGCGATCGCCTTCGAGGTGGCCAGCATCGGTGATGTTGCGTACGTAACGCACCTTGAAGCCCAGGTGGGTCAGGTAGCGGTATATCAGGTCGAACGAAACGAACGTACGGCAATTGCCCAGGTGCACATCGCTGTATACGGTAGGCCCGCACACGTACATGCCCACGAAAGGCGGATTCAGCGGTTCAAATTTCTCTTTCTTTCTCGTCAGCGTGTTATACAGCACCAATCGGTTGTCCATGGCGGCGAAAATACGAATAAAATTTAGCGTTGCCTTTACTTCTGCCTGAAATACAACTGCACCGGAACGCCCGAGAAATCGAAGTGTTCGCGCAGTTTGTTTTCGATGAACCGCTTGTAAGGTTCCTTGATGTATTGCGGCAGGTTACAGAAAAACGCGAACATCGGCGCCCTGCCCGCTATCTGGGTGATGTACTTGATCTTGATGTATTTGCCCTTGGTGGCGGGCGGCGGGTTGTTCTCGATGATGGGCAGCAACACGTCGTTCAGCTTGGAGGTCGGTATTTTCTTCACCTTGTTCTCATACACCTTGGCCGCCGCTTCGATGGCCTTGAAGATCCGTTGCTTCTCGGTCACGGACGTGAAGACGATCGGTACGTCGGTAAAGGGTGCGATCTTTTCCCGGATCAGGTCTTCGAACACCTTGGTGGTCTTGTTGTTCTTCTCGATCAAGTCCCATTTGTTCACGAGGATCACCACCCCTTTCCGGTTTTTTTCGGCGAGGTGGAAGATGTTGATGTCTTGGGCTTCGATGCCCTCTACGGCGTCGATCATGATGATCACGACGTCCGATTCTTCCAGCGCCTTGATGGTGCGCATCACCGAGTAGAACTCGATGTTTTCCTTGACCTTGGCCTTGCGGCGCAATCCGGCCGTATCGATGAGGATGAAATCATGCCCAAATTGGTTGTAGTTGATGCGGATGGAATCGCGCGTGGTACCCGCTATGGGCGTGACGATGTTGCGCTCCTTGCCCACCAGCGCATTGATGAGCGACGATTTGCCCACGTTCGGCCTGCCTACGATGGCGTATTTCGGCCGTTCGTCCACTTCCGCCTCTTCTTGCTCGAAATGCGTCACCACTTCGTCGAGCAGCTCGCCCGTACCCGATCCGGTCATGGAAGAAATCGGGTAGATCTCGCCGAGCCCAAAGCTGTAGAAGATGCTTGATTCTTGTTGGAGCAAGGGGTGGTCGACCTTGTTGACCACCACGAAAACGGGCTTTTTGCTCCGGCGGAGCAAATCGGCGATGTCATCGTCGAGATCGGTGATGCCCGTCGTGACATCCACCATGAACAGGATGACCGACGCCTCCTCGATCGCGATCAGCACCTGTTCGCGGATGGCCGACTCGAATACGTCGTCTGAGCCGTGCACATAGCCGCCGGTGTCGACCACCGTGAATGTTTTCCCGATCCATTCGCCCTGCCCGTAGTGGCGGTCGCGTGTCACGCCGCTCAGGTCGTCTACGATGGCCCTGCGGCTTTCGGTGAGCCGATTATATAACGTGGATTTCCCGACATTGGGTCGTCCTACGATTGCGATGATGTTTGCCATATCTTTTATGTGTTGTTCAGTTGCTTCAGGATATCGTCCAGGTACGTCCGTTCATTGGCCAGCCGCGGCACCTTGTTTTGACCGCCCAACTTGCCGCGAGACTTCATCCATCGGTAGAAGGTACCATCGGGCGCGGGGTGCACGATGGGAAAACGCAGCGCCAGGTCATTGAATCGCTTGGCGTCGTAATCCGAATTGATTTCGCGCAACGAGGCGTCGAGCACCTTGCAAAACGCATCGAAATCGGTTGGCCGTTCCTCGAATTCGATGATCCACTCATGGGCGCCCGCTTCGCCGTCCTTGAAATAGACGGGCCCGGCGGTGTAATCGCGGATGGTGGCTGCCGTCTCCCGGCAGGCCCGTTTCAAGGCCTCGTCGGCATTGTCCACGATCACCTCCTCGCCAAACGTATTGATGTATTGCTTGGTGCGTCCGGTAATCTGTATCCGGTAGGGTTGCAGGCTTACGAATTTGACGGTGTCGCCCACCATATAGCGCCAAAGGCCTGCATTGGTCGTGATGATGAGCGCATAGTTCCTGCCCAGCTCGACCTCGTGGAGCGCCAATGTCTTGGGATGTTCCTCAAACAGGTTTTCCATCGGCAGGAATTCATAATAGATCCCATAGTCGAGCATCAGGAGGAGATCGTCTGAATCCGACCGATCCTGGAGCGCGAAATACCCCTCGGAGGCGTTGTAATTCTCGAGGTAATACATGCTATCGGAAGGGATAAGTTTCCTGAATTGCTCGCGGTAAGGCTTGAAGCTCACGCCACCGTGGCTGTAAAACTCCAGGTTGGGCCATACCTCCAGCAAATTGTCCTTGCCAGTGATCTCGAGTATCCGCTTGGCCAGCACGACGTTCCAGGTGGGCACGCCCGAGAGGTTGGTCACATTTTCCTGGATGGTTATATGTGCTATACTCTCGATTTTCTCCTCGAAATTCGGATTCAACGTGGTTTCGACATCCGGCGTACGGTGAAATTCGGCCCAAAATGGCAGGTTACGGATGATGATGGACGAGAGGTCGCCGTAGTAGGAATCGGAATTGAAGCTGTTGATCTGCGAACTCCCACCCAGCACCACGGCCTTTCCGGTCAGGATCTTGGTGTCCGGGCGGTTGTGGCAGTATACCGAAAGCATGTCCTTACCGCCTTGGTAATGGCAGTCTTCCAAGGCCTCTTGGCTCACGGGGATGAATTTGCTGCGGTCGGCCGTCGTACCCGACGACTTGGCGAACCACTTGATATCCGAAGGCCAGAGGATGTTCTGCTCGCCACGGATCATCCGGTCGATGTACGGCTTCAGGCTGTTGTAGTCCTGTATGGGCACCCGTTCCTTGTAGGTGTCGGGCGTCAAGATGGAATTGTAGTCGTATTTTTTCCCCCATTCGGTCGCCTCGGCCGTGGCGATCAGGCTTTGGAACCACTCGTCCTGCACTTCATGCGGGTACTTCATGAATAGCTCGATCTGGTGGATGCGCTTTTTCATGAGCCACGTGAATATCGAATTGATCAGTGCCATATCACAACTTCTTCCTCCGTAATTCAAAATTGCGGCCCAGGTAGAACTTACGGGCCATCTCGTTGACGGCAATCTCTTCGGGCGTACCCGCCAGCATGATCTTGCCTTCGGTGAGCAGGTACGCCCGATCCGTGATGGAAAGGGTTTCCTGCACGTTGTGGTCGGTGATCAGGATACCGATGTTGCGGTGCTTGAGTTTGGAGACAATGGTCTGGATCTCTTCCACGGCGATGGGATCGACGCCTGCAAAAGGCTCGTCGAGCAGGATGAAGTTCGGGTTGGCAGCCAACGCACGCGCGATCTCGGTTCGCCGCCGTTCGCCACCCGAGAGCAAATCGCCGCGGTTCTTGCGTACCCGGTTCAGGCTGAATTCGGCCAGTAGCTCCTCCAGTCGTTCCTTCCGTACGGCCTTTTCTTGGTGATGTATCTCCAGCACGGCCATGATGTTGTCTTCTACCGATAGCTTGCGGAACACCGATGCCTCCTGCGCCAGGTAACCGATGCCTTTCTGCGCCCTGCGGTACATCGGGTCTTCGGTGATCTCCACGCCATCCAGGTACACATGCCCTTCGTTGGGTTTGATGAGCCCCACGATCATGTAGAACGACGTGGTCTTGCCAGCGCCATTCGGCCCCAGCAACCCGACGATCTCGCCCTGCGCCACCTCAAATGACACATCGTTGACCACCGTGCGTTGCCGGTATTTCTTGATCAGGTGTTCTGCTTTTAAAATCATATTCAGCTATCGGCCGTCAGCGATCAGCAATCCGCTGACCATCGTCGCCGCATCATGTCTCGTATCTAAATCTTCAAGTCACGCACCATCAACTGGATGCTCCGCTTGTCGCGCCACACGTTTTCCCCGACCGAGTAGCACAGATCGAATTTCTTGCCCGTATTGATCGCCGCGGCATATCCCCCCAAACCGAATCCGATGCAATCGAAACGCGGCGACCCGTCCTGCATCACGGTCATCTTGAGGTGGCTTCCCCCCACCACCGTGGCCATCCCATGAACGGTCACCTTCTTGCTCAGGAACAAGGGATCCTCGTTCTGCGGGCCAAACGGCTCGAATTGGCGCAAAATACGGAAAAATTTGGCATCTATCGCGGATAGTTCCAACGGGGCATCGATCAGGATTTCCCGTTGGAGCATGCCCGGCAGGATACTTGCCGCCACCACTTCCTCGAAACGCTGCTGGAACGGCTCGATATTTTCGGGCTTCATCGTCAATCCGGCCGCGTATTTGTGCCCGCCGAACTGGTCGAGCAGGTCGCTGCACGCGTTCAATGCCTCGTACAGGTCGAATCCCAGTACCGACCGTGCCGAACCCGACACATGGCCGTTGGTTTGGGTGAGCACCACCGTTGGACGGTAATAGCGCTCGGTGAGCCGCGTGGCCACGATGCCGATCACCCCTTTGTGCCAGTCGGGCTTGAACACGACCGTGGTCTTCCGTTGCTGCAGCCGTTCGTCGGCGTCGATGATTGCCAGCGCCTCCTCGGTGATGCGGATATCGAAATCTTTCCGTTGCGAATTCTGCACATCGATGTTTTTGCTGTATAGGGTCGCTTCCTGCAATGACCGGGATATGAGCAGCTGCACGGCGTCTTTGGCATGATCGATCCGCCCGGCGGCATTGATCCGGGGCCCGATCTGGAACACCACGTCATTCACCGAAAAACGGCTTCCGCGGTGCGTGGACAGGTCGATCAGCGACTGCAATCCGCAACAGGGGTTGGTGTTCAATTTCTGCAAGCCATAGTGCGCCAGCACCCGGTTCTCGCCGGTGATCGGCACCACGTCTGAGGCAATACCCACCGCCACCAAATCCAGGTATTGGTAGCACAGGTTGATGTCCATGCCGTTTTTCTGCACGAATGCCTGGATGATCTTGAAACCGATGCCGCATCCCGGCAGCTCCTTGTACGGGTACGGGCAGTCGGGGCGTTTGGGGTCGAGCACCGCCACCGCGTCGGGCAGTTCATCGCCGGGCAGGTGGTGGTCGCCGACGATGAAATCGACACCGCGCCCGCGGGCGTAACTGATTTTATCGACCTCCTTTATGCCACAATCAAGGGCGATGACGAGCGAGAAGCCATGATCGGCCGCGTAATCGACCCCTTGCTGGGATATGCCATACCCTTCCGCATAGCGGTCTGGCAGGTAAAACTCAAGCCGCGAATGGAATTGCCTGAAAAAGCTGTACACCACGGCGACCGCGGTGGTACCGTCCACATCATAGTCGCCGTAAATCAGCACCTTTTCGTTGTTGCCGATGGCCTGTTCGATGCGCAGGATCGCCTTGTCCATATCGCGCATGAGGAACGGATCGTGCAGCGACGAGCGGTCTGGGCGGAAGAAAACACGGGCCTCCTCAAAACTCCCTATCCCCCTATTCACCAACATGTCGGCCAACACCGGATGGATACCGAGTTCATCGCCAAGCCGTTGCGATGCGACCTTATTACGACAAGACGCGATTGCCCATCTTTTTTGCATATCTTTGTCCACTACGAAGGGGTAAAGATAAAAACATGCAAGCACATTCCTTGTTCGAAGGTTCATTTTCCGTAGACACATCCAAGAAATTCGTTCCATTCGATGCCAGCAAAGACAGCAAGAAAGACCGTCCCGGATCGCTATTCATCCACGTACATCCGTTCCTGATCGAATCGGCCGATGGGCTGCTCCTGTTGGATACCGGCATCGGCCACACCAATGCGCAGGGTGGCCTGCAGCTGCACGACAACATCCGCAAATCGGGCTTCGACCCCGGCGACGTACGGTACGTCCTGCTTTCGCACCTGCACAAGGATCACGCCAGCGGCATGGTCACGGAAACGAACGGCACGTATCGCTTGGCGTTTCCGGATGCCGAATACGTGGTGCAACGCGGCGAATGGGAAGACGCCTACAGCGGCAAGTCGGATTCATACAAAACCGAGATCTTCGATGTGCTGCAGCGCAGCGGCAACCTCCTGTTGGTGGAAGGCGAAGGTGCCGTGAATAACGAGATCAGCTACGAGGTATCCGGTGGGCATACCCCGCATCACCAGGTGTTCCACATCCGTACCGGCGGCGAGCATTACTTCTTCGGCGGCGACGAGGCCCCCGAACCCGAACAGTTTTTCCGGCAATTCGCCGCCAAATACGATTACGATGGCCGTAAATCGATGGCCTTGCGGCAACGCTATTGGGAACAGGGAAGCGCCGAAGGCTGGATATTCCTCCTGTACCATTCCACCAACATCGCCATCGGCCGGCCGGCCGCCAAGGAAAATGGTGGCTACAGGCTGGTAGACGCTACTTAGCGCCTACCCCCACCCACCTATTCGTCGTGTTTTCAGCCGACTCCAGCACCACCTTGTACGATACGGACGGGTACGCCGCCACCGGCACGGTTGCCTTGGCATCCGCAATCGGGACTTCGCCAAGTAACACGTAGTCGTCCTCACCCCCGGTCTTGTGCAGGTTGGTCGTGGTCAACCAAACCTTCAAGGTTCCGGTTTCCTGGTATGGCTTCCAAGACACGCGTAAGCTATCGCCCGCCACTTCTGCCCGCTCGAACCGGTGCGACACCGGCCCCGACAACGGTATCCCGTCCAATTCGAATCGGTACGGGCGGGGCACCTGCACGTCCAGGAAGCGCATCACGGTGGGCAATACGTCTACCGCCGCCACGTCGGGGCCATTGAAGTGCGCGTTCAGGTCACGGCCATTGGTGGCCAACCAGATGCCACGCTCTCGCGGCGTCTGTCCGCCGTGGTGGTATCCCTTGTCATCGCGGCCGTGATCGGTCACGACAAACACCAGCCAATCCTCGTTAAACTCCTCCTCGCGGTAGCGCACGGCTTGCCAGAGCCTGCCCACCTGCCTGTCGGCGATGACCACGGCACTGTCCATCTGGGGGCTGTCGCCATGGTGGTGGCCCACGTCGTCGGTGTATTGCAGGTATACCCAAGAGAGGTCTGGCGCGTCGTTGCGGATCGCGTTGGCCGCGTCTTCAGACACCCGTTCGTCGATCAGGTGGATGTAGCGGCTGGCGCCATCGTGCGGAAAGGCAATCGTATCCAATTCGTAGCCATCGGCGTGGAAATCCAGCTTCAGGCCGTCCGTTTCGGGCTTGCCCTCGCCGAGCAACTTGGTGCGGTTGTCTTGCCAGGTGGAGAATATACCGATCTTCTTTTCGGGGTACTGGTTCTTCAGGTACCAGAAAAAAGACGGATACCGGTAATTGATGGAATCGATGCCATTGTCCCAGACGTTGTGCTTGTTGGTCCAGACGCCGGTGACGAAATGCGTATAGCACACCGCCGAGATGGTGGGCGATTGCGAATAGGCATCCTGCTCACCGCCTGTGTACGCACGGGCATAACCTCCTTGTACCGCCACACTGTCTATCCAGGGTGTGTTCACCCGTTCGATCACGTCGGCCGGTATGCCGTCTACGATGGCAAACAGCACCTTGCGCTGCCGCTTGGCGGCGTTGTCATTGCTTTGTCCTTGTTGTTGTCCACACGCACCGGCCAACAGCAGCGCAACCGCCGCCATTCCCATCGCTCCAAACTTGTTTTTCACCATGTTCATCGTTTATCAGTTATCCACTTCCCAGCCGTAGTCCACGTAGGTCCACGAAAAATCATTGCCATCGGCATGCACCAGCAAGTACCCTTCTTCGGTGCCGTGGAAACTCCCGCCCCACCAATTCGCGCTTACCGCACCGGCCGTGATGAATTGCACGCCTTTCACCTTGATTTCTTCATAAAGGTGCTGGTGCCCTTGCAGCACCAGCTTGAGGTTATGCCCGGCGAACAGGTCGAATATCGCCTTCTGGTTGCCAAAGGTATCGGCATCGGTATACCTGCCCTCCAACACCGGGTAGTACAGCGACAGGAACGGCACGTGGGCGGATACCACGATCGGTTGGCTAGCGGGCGTTTCCGCCAGCACGCCCTCGAGCCATTGCCGCTGTGCATCGCTCACGCAATACTTCCCATTGCACACCTCCGTGCTGTTCAATACGATGAAGCGCCACCCCTTGTGCACGAACGTGTAATAGGTATCGCCGAAAAATGAAGCGAACAGCCCCTCGCCATGCGCACCGCCAGCTTCGCCGCCATGCCAGTAGCGGTCATGGTTGCCGATCGTGTAATACCATTTCAGCGATGAGGCGGTGGCCGCGTCCTTGTAATCGCGGTAAAGGCCGCTGGCCTTCTCCCGGTCTTCGGCCTTCATGCCATCCACGTCGACGTTGTCGCCACCCGTCAGGATGAAATCGGCCCCCGAGGCGCGGACGGATTCGATGGCCTGCCGGAGGCCACCGAAGCTGTTGGCCTTCGGGTTCCGGTTCAGGTGCAAATCCGTGAGGAACGCAAAGGAGAACGGCTCCTGTGCGTACACAGGTGCGGTAGCCGCCATGCCCGTGAGCGCTACCAGCGTCAACAAAAATCTTCTCATGTCGCCAATTTAATTATTCCCAACCAAAAATCTGCGTCAATGCCGGATTAAGCAATACTTGAGACTGTGGAACCGGACGGTAGTAATACTTCGGCGACACGAACGTACCCGTGCGTTCGACGATCTGCACATTGCCGTTCGTGCCGCCGCTGAGGTAAAAACTCACGTCTTGCCCAAACGCCCCCACCCGGTAGTAGGTCAGGACAACCCCCAGGCTATTCCTGCCCAACGGTTCGGGGATCGTACCCGATGCAGGCAATAAGACGATGTCGGCCACTCCGTCGCCCGTGAGGTCGTGCTCGCCTAAACGGGAAAAATAAAGGCCCAATGGGACTTTCTCGAGCGACTTGCCTACTTCCCAACGCATCAAATCGTCGTGGCGCAGCCCTTCGAACGCCATCTCGACCCGCCGCTCGCGGCGAATCTCCAGGATCTCGGCCCGTTGGGGTCCCGTCACGTTGGCGAACTTGGCCGCTTGGACGGGGTCGACTGGCGGGTTCAGGCCCATATGCGGCATACCCGCACGGGAGCGCAGCAGGTTGATGGATGCATCCAGGTCGGCCTGCGTCAACTGGCCCAATTCGGCCTTGGCTTCGGCAAAGATCAACAATACTTCCGCCAACCGGTAGAGCGGTACGTCCATGTTATTGCGGTCGTCCTGCACCGTGGTGTTGTAAAAGCCCTTGATCTGGTGATAGCCGGAGAAATTCCGTTGCAGCTGTTGCACATACAACCCCGTGCCGCGCGTATAGGTACCGGTACGGATCAGCACCCATCCCGGGTACGCATAGGTTTGATACAAGCGCGGATCTCGGTCGGCGAACTCGTCAACGAATTCATTTTGCTCGTAGTTGGGCTGGCTGCTGTAAAAGGTACCGTCTTTCATCAGGTAGGCCTGCACCAAATCTTTCGATGGATACGCTTCATAATTGCCGAAAAAACCATCACCGCTGTCGCCGTTCAGCACGTTCGCCTGGAAATGCCGCGCGAACAGCACTTCGGAATGTCCGGCTAGGTTCGGGTTCGCGAACAGCGACGCATAGTCTTCCATGGGTTTCCCGGTGTTGTGGATGCGGTAGGGGCTGTTCTTGATGATGTCGTCGGCCACTTCGACCGCCTTGCGCAACAAACCCTCGGCCGAACCTTGGAGGTTCAATTCGGGGTGGTATCTGCGGAACGTTCCTTCGTACAGCAACGCCCGCGCATACTCCATTTTCACCTGCCAACCGTTCACGGCTCCGGTTGGCGCCGTTTTGTCTACGTGGTTGGCGGCAAACTCGAAATCGGCCATCAAGTTGTTCACCACCACTTCGCGGCTGTCGCGTCCGGCGAAGAGCAAGTCTTCGCTATTGGATTCGACTACCCGGTCGATCCAGGGCACGTCCGAATAGCGCCTCACCATCCCGGCATAGAACCGGGCCCGGAAATAGCGCCCCAGGCCTTCAAAGTGGTTCATGCGCTCCTGGGTAAGGTTTGCATTCCTGAAATTGTCCATGTAAAAATTGACCTTCCGGAGTTGACCCCAGTTCCAGCCGGAGTTTAGGGAGGTGGAATTGGGTGTGCCCAGCATCATCGTTTTCAACTCGACGTTGCCGGTGGAGCCACCGTTGTCGGTAAGTGTATAGGAGTCCGAGCTATAGATGCCGGTTGACGGGTAGTCGTAAATCCCGTAGATATACAGGTTCAAGTCCTCGGCAGTCTTGAAGAAACTTTCCCTACCGATTTCGGCTTCTGGAAATTTCTCGAGGAAATCATCGTTACAAGCGGTGAGCGAGACAGAAAGGAGCCCCATTAGCCCATATTTTATAGTTGTTGTCCTCATGATTATCGGTATCAATGCTAACAATTGATTAAAAGGCCAAATTAAGGCCGAATGAAAAACTACGTTGGAACGGATACGTAATCCCGTTGCCCTCACGGCCAATGGCCGTCGTGGGATTGATGTTCATGTTGCGGTTGGCACTCTCCGGATCGAAAAAGCGCTTCACCTCCGAAAATTCGAACACGTTTTCGGCCGTGCCGAAAAGCCGTAGGCTCCTGATGCCGAACCGGCCGGTAAATTCCGGCGGCAGTGTGTAACCCACCGTCAGGTTCTTCAAGCGCAAGTAAGCCGCGTTGAGCAGGTGACCCGTCTGGGGGATCGCCGTGCCCATGGCCTGATCGATCCGTAAACCCAGGTTGGCATCGGCCAACCACGACTGCAGGTGTGGGAATTTCGCGTCCAGATTGGCATCGGCCAAGCCCAGGTCGAGGTAAGCCTGCGAGTGCCGGGCACGCTCGGCCTCCGTATCGCCCTCGCCGCGGTAGAAATCTAGCAAGTGCGTGTAGGTATTTCCATAGGGTTGTTGGTAAAAGCCCCAATACAGGTAGTCGATGGGGTAATAATCACGACGGCCTACGCCTTGCCAGAACATGCGGAAATCGATGTTCTTCCAGTTCATGTTTACGTCCATCCCGAATAGGTAGCGTGGGGTCGAATTGCCGATGATCGACAAGTCTTTGGTATCGTCCAAGGTATATCCCTTTTCGATCTTGCCGTTGCCGTCTACGTCCACGTACTTGGGCCATCCGGGCACGATTTCGAGGGCACCCCACGGAATGATGGAGGTTTGATCCAGCTTAGCAATCTCCTCTTGGCTTTTGAACAACCCATCACTTTGCAAGCCCCAGATTTCGCCCAATTGCATGCCGTTGTAATACTGGATGATGCTACCATTCGGATTGTCGAAACGCGTAATCTCGGTTCTCGAATCAGACAAAACGAACCGGGTCTCGAGGTTGAATGTACTCCCTGCCACCTGATAGTTATCGCGGTAGCCCAATGTCAATTCCCATCCCCTCGTCCTGAGGTCGGCCGCATTTTCACGCGGCTCGGCAGCCCCCAATACGCCGGGAAGCTGCTTGCCTAGCGTCAACATGTTGAGTGTGTTCCGGGTAAAAACATCGGCCACGGCCGTGATTTTCTCGTTAAGGAATCCTAAATCGATGCCGAAGTTGACCGTATTGACCGTTTCCCACGTGTAGTTCGGCGACACTAAGGGAGGGGTTTCTATGTAAGTGGGTCGGACATTATTGATCAAATACCCCATCTGCAATGGTCGCATTGACGGAATGTAGCCGTAATTACCGATATCCTGATTGCCCAACGAACCATACGAAGCGCGTAATTTCAGGTTACTGATCGTGCCAGAAACACTTTCCATGAAGGGCTCTTGATCCACACGCCAAGCCGCAGACCCGGACGGGAAGAAACCGAAGCGCTTGTCTTTCGGGAAACGGGAAGAACCGTCGTAACGTCCGTTGAATTCGACGATGTATCGGTTGTCGTAGATGTAGTTAAGTCGGTAAAATGCACCCCGTAAGGCATACGTGCCTATCGATTCGCTCGCGGTCAGGTTGCCGGTAGTGAGGGCCAATGTCGGGAACGAACTTGATATCAATCCGGTGCGCGATACGGCGAAATACTCGCTGCGGAAATCCTCCTGGCTATACCCCAGCACGGCGCTCAGCGAATGGTTGTTAAATTGTTTATTGAGGGTACCGTAAATGTTGAATACTTTGTAATATTCAAACTGTCCATCCCGCATCGCCCCCGTGCTACCCACATCGCGCACATCACCGGGGCCATAACCGATCTTGTATTGCGTCGTAAACGAATTGCGGGTGTCTGTGGTGCGGCGATAGGTAAAGTCGGTATTTACCTTGAACAGGTCTTTCCAAAATGACATCTCGGAGGTAAATTGCGTCTGCACCTGCTCCAATTTGTCGGTTGTTACGCCGCCATCCACAATCCGCGCCGCTGCTGAACCCACTGCCGTATTCGCCCACGTGCCGTCAGGGTTTATGTTATAGTCTGTCGGAAAATAGTTGAAGATATCGAATATGCTCAGCTGGCTAGGCAACTTACGTTCCGTGTTGCTCAATGAAGTATTGTTGCCCAATGTCAACCAATCGGTCACTTTATAATCGGTCTTGGCACGCATGCTGTAACGATCAAAGTAATCATCGGCCAACGTGAGCGGGCTATTCTGCCGGTTGTAGCCACTCGATAGGTAATAACGCACTTTGTTATTTTCGCTGGCGCCACTTACGGACAGGTCGTGATTGTGGGTGAAATTGAAATCATTGAGAAAATACTCCGTCCAATCGCGGTTGCCCATGTATTGCCACAAATTCGGGTTCTGCGGATCTATCCGTACCCCGGGTACACTGGGATCGTCAGAGCGCTCTTTGGCGTATGCGTAATGCGCATCACTGTACTGCACGTTGTTCCACGGGGTATTATCGGTAGAAAGTTGCAGCAAACGCGAGAACACGTACGGATCCGTAATCTTATCAGGAATTACCGTTGGCTTATTCCAAGTGATGTTATTGGAATAACCCACAGTGGCCTTGCCCGACACGCCTGTTTTGGTGGTGATCAGGATAACCCCGAACGCTGCACGGGCACCGTAGATTGCCGCCGCCGACGCATCCTTGACCACCGAAATGGTGGCGATGTCTTGCGGAGCGATCAAATTCAGCTCGGCAGAGCTGGATTGCACGCCATCAATAAGGATGAGCGGCGACCCACCGTTGATGGACGTGATCCCGCGGATATTGATGTTAGCAGCCTGGCCCGGCGCTCCGCTATCGAACCGGATGTTCAGGTTAGGCACCATGCCCTGCAACCCCTGCGATACGTTAGAAATCGGCCGGTTGGCCAGCACCTTGGCATCCACTTGGTCCACCGCGCCCGAAAGGTTCACTTTTTTCTGCGTGCCGTAACCCACCACCACCACTTCATCCAGGCTTCCGGTCTCTTCCTGCAAGGATACCGGGTAGTGCTTCGCCGTTGTCACGGCCACTTCGCGGGGCTGGTAGCCCATCATCGACACCACGAGCACATCGCCGACTTCGGCCGTCAGCTGAAACCGCCCTTGCTCGTCGGTTCCTGCCGCGCCCGATTTGCCCTTCACCCTGACCGTAGCGCCCGGCAGCGGTTCGCCCATCGCGTCGGTTACCGTTCCCGTTACCAGGTTCTGCACCACGGCAGTACCGGATCCGGCACCGACCGCTGGAATGGAAAGGCCTAAAAGCACCACCATCAGCATCCACGCCACTCGCATGGCGCCCACCCGTAGTGGGCAAAGTTGTAATCGTCTTCTCATTGAAAATTTGATTTAAAAAAAACAAAAAAACCGGTTATCGATCAGCCTCATCAAACTACGTGAAATCCCGAACCCGGCACATCCTATATATTATCGTATACATCCCGATTATTGGCGGAAAATCCATTACTAATTAATTGAACATTTAATCAATAAACAAAGATACTCCTACACCATAAACTTGCGTTAACCGGAATGTTATCTGTTCATTAATTGATTTGTTTTACCGATTGCGATGTTGCCCCGCCGCTTTGCGGAACTTGACCGACAACCTTGCGTCCAGCCGCTGAAAACGCACTATTGATTAGTCACTTATAGCATAACAATAATAGAATTCTTTTTTTTACCACGCAAGTGGAAAAAACAAAAACCGCCCTATTCCATCAAAACAATCGGTTGCGCAAAATCAAACCCTTACAAATATATTGAATGAACATACAATTAATAAATAAGTGAAATATTGTTAACATTAAATTTATTATTTTCGTAGCCGCTACGAACACGATCATGGGGAGAAAAAGCATCAAGGAAATCCGGCAATTGGAAATCATCAAGGTGTATTACAAGGTTGCCAAAAAGGAGGGGCTGGAAAATACGTCCATTGCCAAGATCGCCAAGGTGATGGACATCAACCCCAGCCTGATCATCCATTATTTCCAAAGCAAGGAAGAGCTCACCTATGCATTGATTGACTATACGCTTGACAAATACCTACAGATCTACCGCGTGGATCGCGACAACCAATCCGGATTGCGTACCGTGTTGGTCAAGGTCGTGGAAGACCTGTTTTCGAAAAAATGGAATAAGCTGTTTGATGACGGGCTGTTTTACAGCTGCTATGCCTTGGCCTATCGAGACAAAGAGGTCAAGGCCATGTACCAGAAACTCACGGACACGCTCCGGGACAACCTGACCCGATTGCTGCGTCGTTGCCAGGACGAGCGCCTGATCGAGCTTTCCGATGCGCGCCTCACCGCTGACCTGATTTTTGCATTGGTAGACGGGGCCTACTTCTACCTGAGCATGTCGGCAGACCAGCAATCGTTCGGAGACCGCATAGCCGCATACAAAACCGAGGCCTACCGATTACTCGGCATCGCCGATCCGCTTGTTTTTGCGCAGGGCGAGTAACTCGCGCCCGTAGCGGATCACGCCAAACAACGCGATGAGCACCCACATGGCGTTGGCCGCCAAGTTGGGCGTATCGGCAAAGTAAAAGGCGCTGATGACCAACCCGATCCCACCGATCACGTTCAGCGCTTGGTATAGCACCCCATCAAACCGGAGGATCTTTACATTCAGCAAGAGGTAAGCGACCGTACAGCACAGGAAGCCCAACCAGCCGATGGTGTTGATCACGGCTTCGGTCATCGCGTCACTTGGTGGCCACCAATTCGATGTCGAGCTGGAATTCGTCGGCGATAGCCCGGTCGCCCAGTCCACTGAAGAAGTTGCCCGAACGGTATTTCACGTCGAATTGCGTGCGGTCTATCTTCACGCCCTTGGCCGAAGCCTTCACCGTATTGCCCGTTTGGCTTACCGTTGCGGGGAAGGTGACGGGCCTGGTGATATCCTTGATCGTCAGGTTGCCGATGATGGACAGGTTGTTGCCCGTACCCGTTACGTCGGTGATCTTGAAGGTCGCTTCCGGAAACTTGGGCGCGTCGAAGAAATCCTCGTTCTTGAGGTGATTGGCTAACCGCGTGGCGCGGTCGCCTTCGAGATCGGTTACGGTGATCGTACCGGTGGCCACCGTGAAGCTACCTCCGGTGAGCTTGTCGCCATCGAGGATCAACTCCCCTTTCTGGATGCCGATTTCGCCGGTATGCTTGCCGCCCGCGACATTCTGCCCCAGCCAAGCGATCTTCGATTTGGCTACGTCTACCTGATATACATCGGCTTTGGGCGGCGTAAAAGCGGAAAGTGCAACAACGAGGGTAAGGGCGATGATTGACGCGGTATTTTTCCTGTTCATGACGATAATGATTTTGTTGGTCAAAGATAGCGCTTCGCCCCATTGCTTGTCGGCACGTCGATGTAATATTTTCATATAGGTAGGGGTAGTTCCAACGGCATGCCGCTCATCGGAAACCCGCGATCAGGTTCCCGAGTTGCGTCGCCGTCCGCTGCAGGTTGGCCGCCGTGGCGGGCAACGCTTCGGCGAGCGAAACCGCGCCGGGGTTGATCGGCAGCAAGCTATCGAAATAGTCGTTCAGCCTACCGTCTATCCGCTGCGGGATCCGGCCTGCCAGCCCGATGACCGGGATGCCCAGTGCCTTGGCCCGTTCAGCCACGCCGAACGGGCCTTTCCCCTGCAAAGTCTGTTCGTCGATGCTGCCTTCGGCGGTGATGACGAGGTCGCAACCCGTCAACGCGGCGTTGAATCCTGTCAGGTCCAGGAAATAGTCGATGCCGTTCACGAGCCGCGCACCCGCGAGGCCCAGCAGCCCGGCGCTGGCGCCGCCAGCCACCCCACCCGATGGCGCCGTGCCGATCGCGACCCCGGTTTCGCGCTGCACGATGGCGGCAAACCGCTCCAACAAGGCCTCCAGGCGCACGACGCCTGCTGCAGACGCCCCTTTCTGCGGCCCAAAGACCCGGGCCGCGCCTTCCTCGCCCAGCAGCGGGTTGGTCACGTCGCACAGGATGGTGATCTCGCAATCCGCCAACCGGCCATCCAGGCCCGACCGGTCTACGGCATGCAGCCGCTCCAGGCCGACCGGCAGGTCGGCGATCTCCTGCCCATCGCCGTCCAGGAACCGCACGCCCAGCGCAGCCAGCAGACCGCTGCCTCCGTCTACCGTGGCCGAACCGCCCATGCCCACGATGATGCGCCGCACCTCCAGGTCAAGGGCGGCCCGGATCAATTGCCCGGTACCATGGGTATTGGCCCGTAGCGGATCCAATTCTTCCTGCGCCAGCAGGTGCAACCCCGAGGCGTAGGCCAGCTCGATCACGGCGGTTCGCCCGCCGTCGACCAATCCGAACGATGCCCGCAGGGACCTGCCGAGCGGGTCGGAAACGGCCACCTCGACCCGTTTGCCCCCCAGCCTATCGATCAGCAGGCCGCAGGTGCCATTTCCGCCATCGCCGATTGGGAAACGGTGGCATACACAATCGAGCCGACTCGCCGACAATCCGCGCACGATCGCTTCGGCGGCAGCTGGAGCGCTCAGGGCGTGTTTGAATGCATTGGGAGCGACAAGGATGTTCATGGGAAAAAACCGATTATGCGGTAAAATTAGCAAAAGTTTCCAATAACAACGCCAATGCGCTGTGATCGAGTTCGCCGTTGCCTGACGCCATCGCGCCGTCCATGTGCGCGGCCACCTGTGCCGCACCGTACAACGGAACGGAAAGATCCTTGCCCGTTTGCAAGACAATGTCCATGTCCTTGCGGTGCAACTTCAACTTGAATCCCGGCGCGAAGTTCCGATCGATCATCCGCTGCCCATGCAGGTCCAATATCCGGCTCTGCGCAAACCCACCCAACAGCACCTCCCGAAGGCGGGCCAGGTCCACGCTCGATTTCCTGGCCAGCGTGAATGCCTCGGCGACAGCCTGTATGGTCATGCCCACGATCAGCTGGTTGCAAGCCTTGGCCACCTGGCCAGCGCCCGCCTCGCCCATGTGGACGATGTTCTTGCCCATCGCGCCCAATACCGGCAGGGCCTGACCGAAAGCTTCCGCCGTACCGCCGACCATGATGGACAACGAGGCGTTTTCGGCGCCGACCTGGCCGCCGGAAACGGGGGCATCTAGCACGGCGATGCCCTTTCCTTCGAATGCGCCGTAGATCTTCCGCGAAACCGCGGGCAATACGGTAGACATGTCGATGAACAGCCCGCCATCGCGCATGCCTTCGATCACGCCGCCCGCACCCAGCGCCACCGCTTCCACCTGGGGCGAATCGGGCAGCATCGTGATCACGATATCGCTCGCCGCCGCGACGGCGCGATAGCCGTCATACAGCTCCGCCCCCGCCTCGCCCAACGCGGCGGCGGCCCCGCTTTGCCGGCATACCGCAAGTGGATAGCCAGCCTTCACCAAATTGAGCGCCATCGGCTTGCCCATGATGCCCAGGCCTATGAAACCTATTTTTTTATTTTCCATATCTTTTCGTTTTTGGAAACCCCGCCGGGGCCCATTCATTTCGTTATCCGATGTTCAAGTGGATTGGATGACCTGCGAGACGTTGATGACAAACGTATCCCGAATGCGATCAAGGCAAGCAAACCGGCAAAAACCACCAAGTATACATAACCCAATGCGATGTTAGGGGGTGCCGTCGCCCCTTGCTCATGCAACATCGTGTATTCCGGAATCAGCCACGCCAAGACATAGGCCTGCACGAAAACCACGACGCAAATGAACAGCAACATGATGAAGCTGTGCTTCACCGTAAAACGGAACAATTCAGACTCCCGGCCCACCAGCCCGCCAGCCGCCGCGGCAACGGCAATCGACTGCGGAGAAATCATTTTACCCACTACCCCCCCTGACACGTTCGCCCCAACCGTCACGACCGGATCGACGCCGATGGAAGCGGCCGTTGCTGCCTGCAGTTTACCGAAAAGTGCATTGGCCGACGTATCCGAACCGGTGATGAAAACACCCAGCCAGCCTAAAACGGGCGCGAAAAACGGGAAAAGGCTACCCGTTGACGCCAACACGTTGGCCATACTGATGGTCATCCCCGAATCGTTCAGCACATACGCAAAACCCAAAACCGAGCCCACCGTGATTATCGGGAACTTCAGTTGCTTCAGGGTATCCGCGAATACCCGGGCTCCTTGCCTTAACCCCACACCGATCAGCGGCATGGAAATCAATGCCGAAATAAGGATCGCCGTCCCTGCCGCAGACAGGTAGTTGAACCGGAAGATATGCGGCATGGCCTTCCCTTCCGCGCTATGGATGACGTTGTGCAAGCCCGGAATCTCGAGCTCAACCATCCCCCAATGGTTGAGCGCTGCCTTGACAGGCTGGATACCCCACGCGATCATCATCACGGTCAGGATGATGAAAGGCGACCAAGCCCTGAAAATCTCTCCGGTGGAGTACGCATGATCGGTCGATTGGGTGGGTATCGGTTCATTCTTGAACCGCCAGGTTTGCTTGGGTTTCCAAAACCTGAGGAAAACGACCAAACAGACTATCGAGCCGATTCCCGAAATGATATCGGGCAGGCTAGGCCCTAGGTAATTCGATGAAAACCATTGCAACCCGGCAAACGAACCGCCCGTGACCAAAACCGCCGGCCACACCTCCATCGCCCTCCTGAACCCGGCCATCAACACCACGAGGTACAAGGGCACCAATAACGATAACACGGGCAACGAGCGCCCTACGATTTGCGAAATCGCCATCTCAGGGATGCCTGAAACCTGCGACGCCACCAATATCGGCGTGCCGATCGCGCCAAATGCCACAGGTGCCGTATTGGCGATCAGGCAGATCCCCGCGGCGTAGAGCGGATTGAAACCCAGCCCCACCAGCATGGCGGCCGTAATCGCCACGGGCGCGCCGAACCCTGCGGTCCCTTCCAAAAACGAACCGAACGAAAAAGCGATGATCAGCGCCTGCAATCGCCTATCGTCGGTAATGCCGGCCATGAAGTGCTTGATGACTTCGAACTGCCCGCTTTTGACGGTGATGTTGAATAAGAATACGGCCGAAATGACGATCCAGCAAATGGGGAACAGCCCATACAGCACGCCATGCCCTGTGGAGAGCAAAGCCAAGTCGACCGGCATCCCATAGATGGCTATCGCGATCACCAGCGTAATCAACGTAGCTGAAATACTTGCCAAATAGCCCTTCATCTTCTTGATAATCAGCGCCCAGAACAGAAATATGATCGGTATCACGGCAACCAGTGCCGAAAGGGCAATATTGCCCAGTGGGTTGACCTCTTGCGTCCAACTCATGATTAACTATGTTTTTTCGATTTCAATAAAAAAACCCATCGTTCGCCAACGCATTCAGCGTTTCGGCGATTCGCCCATCTCGAGTTCCAAGGTCCCGCCTTCCATCAATTCGTCATGCGAAAACCAAAGCGAGTCGAGCACCTTCCCATTCAGGCGAGCGGCCTGGATGTACTTATTGGTACGAGACGCCCCTTTCGCGACCAGCGTGAATGTCTTGCCGTTGGCTAGGGCGATACACACCTTGCTGAACAGCGGGCTGGTAATGGTGTACATCGGCACACCGGGCGTAACGGGGAAGAAACCCATCGCCGTGAAGACCACGAAGGCGGAAAGCGCCCCGCCATCTTCATCTCCTGGCACGCCAAATACATTGTCCTGGAACCAGGTATCCAGGATCAGCCGGGTGTACTTCTGCGTCTTCCAAGGCGAATCGGTAAAGTTGAAGAGGTACGGAATGTGATAGGTTACCTGGTTGCCTATCGCGAACTGGCCGATCAACCCGGTCTGATCCGGGAATTTCGACCAAAACTGGTACTTGCTCCTTCCCAACGGCTCCCTAAACAGTTGATCCAACTTGGCTTCCAGCTGCTGCTTGCCTCCCATCAGCGCCATCAACCCCGGTATATCGTGCTGCACATGCCACAGGTAACTCCAACCGTTGTTTTCATTGTAATAGTCGTTGCCGGCATGCTCGCCGTCAAACTTCGGGTCTATGGGAATCCACTGGCCATTGGCATCCTTCGGCATGAACATGCCGATATCGTCGTGCCATAGGTTGGCGTAGTTCTTGGTCTTGGGCGCATAGCGTCGCGCGACCCCTTCATGGCCGAGTTCATCGGCAAGCTCGGCCAACGCCCAATCGTCGTAGGAACGGGCCAGCGTTACCGCGACGGCAGACCGGCGCTGCCCGCGCTTCGCCAACGCGAACGGATCGGTCTCCGCTTCGCCGGGATGCAATGCGGGGTAGTAACCGCGGCTGTCGTAAAAATCTTCCAATGCACCGCGCGGCCCATTCCGGGAGGGCAGCATCGTCGCCTGTTCGGCGTTCTTGAGCATCCCCTCAAACGCTTTTTCGACATCGAAATCGCGGATTCCCTTGCGATAGGCATCCAGAAAAGTGACCGCCGAATGAAAGCCGAACATCCCTTCGCGATCGCCGAAATGCTTCGGGTACTCCGGCATCCAACCGCCTTGCTCATACATGCGCACGTACGATTGCAGCATATCCGCCTGCCCCTTCGGATTCAGGATGCAACGCAGCGGATGCATGGCCGGAAAGTTGCCCCAGGTGTAGTCTTCCGTATAAAACGGGCGTTCATCCGCGTGTACCTGGCCGTCGAACCCGCTGAAATACCGGCCTTGTTCAGTGATGTCAATCATACGCACATAGGTGCGGTAAAGCGCCGTGTAGAACGTGCGCCGCTGGGCCTCCGTGCCCCCTTCTACCTGGATCTGCCCCACGGTCTTCGCCCAGATCGACTGGCCTTCGTCCCTTACCGCGTCAAAGGTCGCCTTGGCCACCTCGGCATCGAAATTCCGCTTCGCCTGTTCGGCGCTGATGAAGGAAATCGCGTATTTGAACTCAACGACGTTGCCCTCGCTTGCCGCATAGGTTGCCCACGCCCGTTGGCCGTCCATCGGCTTCGGCGCCGCTACCGGCCCCAAAACCGAGTAGCGCCCGAAATCCTTGTCTCCTGGTTTGGTACCCAGCTCCGGGCTGCCAGAGAAAGCCCCGTAGAGGTAGGCCTGCCCCCGCTGTTGGTGGTGCGGATCGTTCACCTGTTCGGTCCCTACGACCGCGTATCCATCCAGCAATGCGTACGCGCCACCCTCATAGTAATTGGATAGGTGCAGATTCTTCTCGACGCCCTCCGGAAACGTAAATCGATAGATGCCCGTTCTTGCGCCCGCGGTGAATTCGACTCGGATATCCTCATCGGTGAGCAACGCCGAATAATACCACGGCCTGGTTACTTCGAAGTCATGGTCGTAATTCAGCCTCCGATTCCAGCCCGTATCGAGCAATGCACCTACCGAAGGCTTGATGCCAAAAACATACTGTGGCGTGATCACGTTCAACGTGGTCATCGGAAATGCGGTCAGCTGCATATCCAGGTAATCATGCTGCGTCGGGAAAACGCGGATCAGCTGGTTGGGCAGGTGTACCACCGGCCTGTTGGGATTGAGCAGCGGTGCAACGTTGCCGATCGTTGGATCGATGTAGTCAATAGGTGATTGCGTTGTCTCGCTTGGATTGCAAGACACGACCATCCAAAGCATCAAAAGCGCCTGGCCTTTTGATCCGCCATTTTTCAAGAAAACCATACTGTTTTTTTTATGTACCGACTTATTTCCGTCCAGGGATTTCGGGTCCTAGGATCAGTTCCAACGTACCTCCGTCCATAAGTTGCGCGTGTGAAAACCAGAGCGAATCGAGCACCTTGCCGTTCAGCTTGGCAGATTGGATATATTTATTGGTGCGCGACGCCCCTTCGGCCACTACCGTAAACGTGTTGCCATTGTCGAGTGCAATGCTCACCTTACTGAAAACCGGACTCGTTATCGTATAGGCGGGTACGCCCGCTGTCACTGGGTAAAAGCCCATGGCCGTGAAAACCACGAACGACGAAAGCGCGCCACCGTCTTCATCACCGGGTACCCCGAAAATATCGTCCTTGAACCACGTATCGAGGATCAATCGCGTATACTTCTGTGTCTTCCAGGGCGAGTCGGTGAAATTGAAGAGGTAGGGGATGTGGTAGGTTACCTGGTTACCGATCGAAAACTGGCCGATCATGCCGGTCGAGTTGGCAAACTTGGCCCAAAAATCAGGCTTCGGCCTGCCCATCCCTTCGGTAAACAACCGGTCGAGTTTGGCTTCCATGCCTTCCCTGCCCCCCATCAGGGCCATCAACCCGGGGATATCGTGCTGTACATGCCAGAGGTAGCTCCAACCGTTGTTCTCGTTGTAGTAATCGAATCCGTGCGAGCCCCCATCGAATTTCGGGTCGATGTGTATCCACTGCTTGTTGGCATCCTTGGGCATGAACATACCGATATCTTCCTTCCATAAGTTGCGGTAGTTTTTTGCCTTGGGGGCAAACCGTTTGGCAACGTCCGGTTTGCCCAGCTCTTCTGCAAACTCGGCCAATGCCCAGTCGTCGTAACTGTGCGCCAACGTCACGGCTACGGATGAACGCCGTTGGCCACGTTTCGCGGCGGCGAAAGGGTCCGTTTCCGGCTCACCGGGATGCAACGCCGGATAGTAGCCGTTTTCGTCATAGAAATCTTCCAGCCCCCCGCGCGGACCATTCCTGAATGGCAGCATGGTGGCCCGTTCCGCGTTCTTCAGTATCCCCTCAAATGCCTTTTCGGCATCGAAATCTCGGATGCCTTTGCGATAGGCATCCAGGAACATCACCGCCGAATGGAAAGCGAACATCCCCTCGCGGTCGCCGAAATGCTTCGGGTACTCGGGCATCCAGCCACTCTGTTCGTACATGCGCACGTAAGACTGCAGCATATCGGCCTCGCCTTGCGGATTCAGGATACACCGCAGCGGGTGCATCGCGGGATGGTTTCCCCACGTATAGTCCTCGGTGTAAAAGGGACGGTCGTCCGGATGCACCTGTCCGTCAAATCCACTGAAGTATTTGCCCTGTTCGGTGATGTCGATCATCCGCACGTAGGTACGGTAAAGCGCGGTGTAGAAACTGCGGCGTTGCGCCTCCGTACCGCCTTCCACGCGGATCTGCCCCACCGTCTTGGCCCATATCGACTCCCCGTTCTTCTTCAAGTCTTCAAAAGGAACCGCCGCGACCTCCTGTTCGAAATTCCGCTTGGCTTGTTCCTGGCTGATGAACGAAATCGCGTAGCGGAATTCGACCGCGTTGTCGTGTTCGCTGCCGTAGCTCGCCCAGGCCCGCCGACCGGCCATCCTATACGGTTCCTCAGGAACGCTCGATACGGTATACCGACCGAAATTCTTATCCCCTTCTTTGGTGCCCATGGTCGGCGAACCCGAGAAAACACCGTAGAGGTAAGCCTTTCCCGATTGGTTATGGTGCGGATCGCTGACCAGCTCGGTGCCCACCACCGCGTGGCCATCCACCAATCCGTATTCGCCTCCCGCGTAGTAATTCGATAGATGGAGGTTTTTCTCGACCCCTTCCGGGAAGGTGAATCGGTAAATACCCGCCCGTGCACCCGCCGTGAATTCAACGCGTATGTTTTCGTCGGTCAGCAAAGCCGAATAATACCACGGCCTGGTTACCTCAAAATCGTGGTCGTAGTTCAGCCTGCGATACCAACCCGTATCGAGCAATGCGCCCGTAGACGGTTTGATGCCGAATACGTATTGTGGCGTTATCACATTCAACGTCGTCATCGGAAACGCGGTAAGTTGCATATCCAGGTAATCGTGTTGCGTAGGGAACACCCTGATCAACTGGTTGGGGAGATGCACCACCGGCCTATTCATGTTCAGCAATGGCGCCACGGTACCGATGTTGGGATCGATATAGTCCACGAAATCCTTGCCATTTTGCGCATAAAGACCGGATACGCCCAAAAGCTGCAACATAACGACCTGCAACAGCACAATCGTTAACTTTATATTTTTCACGCTCATCGCAGTGTGTTATTTAACTATAATAAAAAACCAGTACCACGCTCTCAATTGTAGCCGGGATTCTGATAAAGAACGTTTTCGTTGTTGATTACCCGGATTTCGCCAAGCGGAATGGGGAAAACGGTCATGTATTCCTTCATGCCGAATTTGGCCATGACGGCTGATGCACGCCCCGTGCGCAATAGGTCAAACCAGCGCTGCCCTTCCATAGCAAGTTCTACGCGCCGCTCATGCCAGATACGCTCGCGCGCCGTTGCCTGATCCAGATCCACGTACGCCGCCAAATTCGCGCGCCTGCGGATCTCATTCAGGTAACCGAGTGCCTGCGCCGTTTTGCCGTTTTCGTTGAGCGCTTCGGCATACAACAGGAGCACATCTGCATAACGGATCACTTTCCAATTGACCGGGCTATCGTGATGCGTGGTGATCCGCGTGACGTACTTCTTGGTAAAGGTGTGCATGGCCACCCACCGATGCGTTGCGCCCGTCTCATCGGTAAATCCGCCGTTCCCGATGCCGGTCACGTCCTTCCGAAGATCGCCGGGTTCAAAGGCATCCAACAGATCCTGCGTGGGCTGGTTCAGTTCCTCGGCCCCGCCAATCAGACCGAAATAGGCTTCGGCCGTACCGCCGACGGACTTCGGCATGAAATTGTTCGTGAACGGGCTTCCGAGCCCCCCTAGCCCAGCCTCATACTCGATATCGAAAATGTATTCGCTATGATGCTCGTCTTTCGCGTAATCGAACAGCTCGTTGTAGTCATCGAGCAATCTATACCCCATCCCGGTAACCTTGAGCAACTCCGCCTCGGCCTTCGGGAAGTCGCGGATGGTCATGTAGACCTTGCCAAGAAGCGCCGTTGCCGCCCCTTTGGTGGCCCGGCCAACGTCAGCTCCGGTATAGCCCGGCGGCAAGCTCTCGGCAGCGAAAGCAAAATCCGGGATAATCACCTCGTTGTATACGCTGCTTACCGCCGTCCGACCTGTCGTATAGGACTCGGCGATGGTCAACGGCTTCAAAGGCATCGGTACATCGCCGAACAACCTCACCAAGTCAAAGTACGCCAACGCCCGTATAAAGCGGGCTTCGCCGATATGACGGGTCTTGTTGGTCACCAACGACGGATCGGCCTCATCGATCCGGGCCAGCACCATGTTCGCCAGGTTGATGATCTTATAATAGTTCAGCCAATTGTTCCTCAACGAGGCCACATTGGGATCCATCGTGAAATTATCGTAAGAAATCCTTCTCGAATCGTTACCAAGCTGATGCCAGGAATCGTCGCTACGCAAATCGGTAAGCTCCCAGAAACTCTTGTATTGTTCGCGTAGCACCGCATAGCAGCCCAGTACGGCATCTTGGAAGTCCTTGTCGGTTTTATATAGATTATCCATGTTCACGGTCGAAATCGGATCGCGTTCGATAAAACCGTCGCCGCAGGATGCGATCGTCAGCACGATCATTAACAATACGTTATTCCGTATATTTTTCATTTCAATCAAGTTTATTGAAGACTATCATTAAAACGCCAAATTGATCCCCAAGATGAAACTCTTTGGCAACGGGTAGTTGTTGGACTCGACACCGGGTTGCAGCGGATTCTCATTCATGCTCACGTCGGGGTTAAAGGCCGTATTTTTCGTGAAAATGAACGGATTGTTCGCACTGGCATACACCCGCAGTGAATTTGCCTGTATTTTCTGGAAGATACGGTCTGCAAACGTGTAGGAAAGCGTGATGTTGTTTATCCTCAAAAAAGAGGCCTCATCCAGCAAGGCTTGGCTCGGCAGCCGCCTACCGCCCGTTGGCACATCATTGGGGCGTGGGGTAAGGCCATCGCCCGGTTGCGCTTCAGAATGCCAGTAATCGTTGCTGAAGGCGTATCCACGCACGCGCGCCCTACCGCTGTTCCCGCCGTCCCTTGACATGTTGTAGATATGCCCGCCCTGCGAACCCTGCAAGCTCACTGACAAGCTGACGTTGCCATACATCAGGTTGTTGGTCATGCCGTAGTAGAAATCCGGATATGGAGAGCCCATGATCGTGTTGTCGGCAGAGTTGATGATGTTATCGCCATTCATATCCACGAACCGGATGTCGCCGGCACGGGTTTGGGCAGCGCCCCCTGGATTGAAAATGGGGCCTTGGCTCAACTCCTCCGCATTCATGAAAATGCCATCGGTGAGAAACCCAAAAAACATCCCGATTGGCTTCCCGATCATGGTTACGTTGTTGCCCGAGTATATCGGGTCTCCTCCTGGACCCAGCTCAAGCACCTTGTTCCGGTACATCGAAACATTGAAATCGGTAGACCATTGCAACCTACCGCGCAAGTTCTGGGAATTGACCACAAACTCCCATCCCGTATTCTGCACCTTACCGATATTCTGCAACGCGTTGCTGAATCCCGTTGTACCCGGTATCGCCACATTGAGCAGCAGGTTGGTATTCTGCGAACGGAAGTAGTCGATAACCACGTTCAATCTGCGGTCGAAAAGACTGATGTCCGTTCCAATATTTGCAGACCGTTGCTTTTCCCAGGTTAAGCTCGGGTTGGCCAGGTTATTGAGCGAGAACCCGCCAACGGCATTGCCGCCGAACGCATATTTTTCGTACCGGATGGTAGCCAAGTGCGCGTAGTTGCCGATGTTGTTGTTGCCGGTCTCGCCATAACTGACACGCATCTTCCAGTCGTTCAAGAACGCCAGCGATTTGAGGAAATTTTCATCGCTCAGGCGCCACGCCAAGGCGAATGAAGGAAACAGCCCGTACTTATTGTCGCGGCCGAAGCGCGAGGAGCCGTCCGTACGAATGGATGCCGTCAGGTAGTACTTACTCAGAAAGTTGTAATTGACCCTACCCAGGTAAGAAAGAATCGACCATTCGTACCGCTCGGATCCCCCGCCGGTAAATATACCGCTCACCGCATTGAGTGTAGGCACGAGGTTGTTCGGGAACCGATCGCTGGTCAGGAAGTTCAGCTCGCCCCACTCTTGTTGGATCGTATACCCCGCAACAGCCGTGAAATGGTGTTTGTCGCCAAAGCTTTTGCTGTAATTCAACAAGTATTCGTTCAGCCAATTGACATTCATTTCGGCATCATCGGATCCAGCGGCCGGCTCGTTGAAGAAATACGGTTGAGATGGGCGGAAGATAAATCCCTTGTCGTTGTTGAAATTGCCCCCCAACAGCACATTGAAGCTCAGGTCATCGGTGATCCTGTATTCGGCCGAAAGATTACCCAACAAGCGTAGCCTCCGTTGGCCCACCTGCGTCTCCATCGCGACCGCAAGCGGATTGTATACCGCAGCCATATCCGACAAACCGTCATAGTTCGTAAAATTCCCGTTCGCGTCGCGCAGCGGCCTGAAATTATGGATATTCATCGCCGCCGCCACGATACCTGACCCCAAGCAACACACCCCGGTAGAGGGCAACGCCCGTTTGTTGGTGAAGGAAGGGTTGAAATTCGCTTTCAATGTGAGTCGGTCATTGATTTTCCCGTCGATGTTGGTCCGGAAAGAATAGCGCTCAAAACCGCTGTTCACGATGATTCCATCCTGCTTCATATACTCGCCGGAAAGCGTGAACCTGACGTTTTCGGAACCTCCGCTAGCCGAAAGTTGGTACTGCTGCTGCGGAGCCGCCTGCAATATGCCATCCAACGCATCCTCGTCGGTTGTGTTGCGGCCTTCCAATACATCCATGATGACCTGCGGAACCGGGGAACCCCATTTCGTCGGATCGCCGGACACATCGTTGCCCCTGTCCAAATTCGCGTTGCGCATGCCGTCCAGGAAAAACTGCGCCTGCTCGATCGAATTTTTCATCTCGGGCTTCTTCAGTATATGCTGAACGCCATAGTATGAATCGAAATTCAACATCAACTTCCCTGCCTTTCCCCGCTTGGTGTTGACGATGATCACCCCGTTGGAGCCACGCGACCCGTATATTGCCGTCGCAGACGCGTCTTTCAGGATGTCAAGGCTCTCGATATCGTTGGGGTTCAGTGTTTCGATATTGTCTGTCGGGAAACCATCCACCACGTAGAGCGGGGTGACACCGGCAGAGATACTGCCTATGCCGCGCACCCGTATTTGGGGAGCCGCCCCCGGCTCGCCCGTTGCCGTTTTCACCTGCACGCCCGCTACCTTGCCCAACAACGCTTGGTCGATCCGTGACACCGCCAGGTCCTTGAACTGTGCCGCGCTTACCGAGGCGACAGAGCCGGTAAGGTCCTGCCGTTTGGTGGTGCCATACCCCACCACCACCACTTCGTCGAGATCGCTTACGGCCACCGCCAAGGTGACGTCTACGCGCTGCCGGTTGGCGATGGGCACCTCAGACACCTTGTACCCGATATTGGTAAAGACCAATACCGCACCCCCTTCCGGCACCTGTACCTGGTAGCTTCCACTCGCATCGGTCGTCGTTACCGCCGTCGTTCCTTTTACGGTAACGGTCACGCCATCCAATGGCTGCTGCGATTCGTCAGTTACCCTTCCGTTCACGATACGTTGCGGTGCGGCAATCGGTATCGGCACGCTCGCCTTCGCTTTCAGCGGCCTGCCATCGAGCTTGATGAAGATGCTCGTGCCGTCGATGCGGTAAGATAGGTTTACCGGAACCAATACATTGTTGAGAAAGGTCTCCAACGGCATTTTCGAGGCGCTCACATCGATAGGTGCAATCCCGGCAATCGCCTCGTCACTGTACAGCACCGCATAGCCCGTTTGTTTCTCGATGGTCGTGAACACCTGCTTCAGCCCCGCTTTTCGTACGTTGAGGGTGATGGTTTGGGACATCGTCGTTGCACTCAGGTGCATGGTGCCCAGCAGTAATAGGATCGCCGTGGTTCGCATGACGAGGAATAATTGGTGGTTCGTGGCAGACAAAATCGCCCGCCACCGCGATAAAAGATAATTTTTCATTAATTTTACACGGTTTGGATTATGGGTGAATAATCCGGTTATCAAATAGAGGTTATAACTGCAGAATCCGAACATCGCAGGGAGGCGCTGTCATCGCCTCCTTGCTTCGTTTCGTTTAGTTTATGTCCTAGCCACTCATAGTCTATCAATTTTTTAAGTTTGTAATCGTCATTGGTTATTAATAGATGTTCAATGTCCGCCCATCCAGGTGAAAGCGGATCCCGGAATCCTCGAAAAAATCCAACACGGTTGCCAGCTGCGCATCGCGTTTCATCTTGCCGCTGAACGTCTTGGTGGGCCGCTGGTGGTAGCTTATCTCGATATCATACCATCGGGCCATTTGTTCCAAGACATCGGCGAAAGGTGTTTTCTCAAAAAAGAAATAACCGTCTTTCCACGCCGTGAACTGTATCGCGGCCACTTGGGTGACGCGGGTGTTTGCCCCTTCGGATACACTCTGCTGGTCGGGGTCCAGCACGAACGCCTGGCCCGAGGCGGCATTGCGCACCTTCACCTTCCCTTCCACAAGGGTGGTTTTCGTCGTCGGTTCGTTCGGGTAGGACGTCACGTTGAACTGCGTGCCCATTACCTCGATCTCTTCGCCTGGTGTGGATACCACGAAGGGCCGCCTACCGTCTGATACCACATCGAAATACGCCTCCCCTTCCAGGCTAACGGCCCGCTTGTCGCTCCCGAACCGACCGGGATAGCGCAATGTCGATTCGGCGTTGAGCCATACCTCCGTCCCGTCGGGCAAGGTCACTTGGTAGGTGCCGCCCTTCGGGACGACCAACCTGTTGGCCGCGCCTTGGGCCAGCCCATTGCCATCGGCCCCAAAGACCTTGCTGCCGTCGCTGTAGGTGATGTCCTCGCCGATCACGATGCCGCTTTGGGCGGCGCTCAGCGCTACTGTCGAACCATCATCCAGCATCAGGAATGCCCTGTTGCCGCCCGGGGTGATGTCGGTTTGCGCCAAGGGCGGCGATTGGTGTACGGCCGGCCCTTGCCGGCCGAGGAGCAGCGCGCCGACGCCGATCGCCAGCAACACGGCGGCCGCGGCGTACGGCAACCATCGGCGTATCGGGACCCGCTTGCCGCGTCGCTGCGCGTGGCCGACGATGTAGCGGTATATCCGCTCCTGCTCTTCGGCGCTCGCGAGCGCAGGCTGGTCGCCGCCATCGTGCCAATCGCGGTCGATGAGCCGCTGGAGCTCCCCATCCCGCGAAATGTCGAGCAACATGGCCTCCCATTCCGCCTGCTCGGCCGCGGTGAGCCTGTTGCCCTGATAACGCTCATACAGGTATGCCAATCGCGCTTGATCCATCATGCTGTCGATGTTGTTTTATAGGTAAGTCGTATGGAATCGATTTTCGGGGTAGTCGAAAATGAAAAAAAAAATGCAATCAGGCAAAAAACTGGACGATGCAGGCCCATATCGTCAAGTCGATGCGTTTGCGCAGGTACGTCCGCAGGAACCTCAAGGCGAGTTTCATGTGCGTCTGCACGGTCGTCGGGGCGATGTTCAGCTGCTTGGCGGCATCTTCGTACCGCAGCCCCTGCTGCTGGCAGAGTTGGAATACCGTGCGTTGCCGAGGAGGCAACAGGAGGATCGCCTCCTCGAGGGTTTGCTGGGTTTCGTGGCGCACCACGTACTCCGCCGTCTCGTCGTTGCTTTCCTCGAACCGCGAACGCACCTCGGCCTCGGCCGCGCGCTCCGTCTGCAGCCGCCGCCACCGGTCGATGGTACGCCGCTTCGACAGCGTTTTGATGAACGCCTCCGGATTCCGGACCTCGTGCAGCCGCTCGCCCTTTTGCCAAACGGCCAGCATCACTTCCTGCGCCACCTCCAGCGCGTATTCGCGATCGTGCAGCACGCGGTTGGCGAATCGCTGTACCTTCGGGAAATAAAATTCGTAGACGCGCTTGAAAGCGACTTCATCACCCTCCGCTACCCGTTCAAAAAGCATAGGCATCGTCGAGTCGCTAGCTTTTTCCATCGTTCATAACATTGGTTTCGGCTAAGGTACGATTTTATAATCAAAAACCGTATCATTATTTTTTCATCCCCCGCGGCGGCAAACCAACGGGAGGTCGGCCTGCTACCCGTGCCGCGGCCCGTCAACCGGTATAGGCCGCGATCGTATCGAGGTTGAAGCGCCAGCGGGTGAACCCGTACCACGTATCGTTCATCAGCTTCCGGGCCTCGAAGTCTTCCTCGAGCATGTCCAGGATATCTTCCTCGGCCTCGATGGCTTCCGCGTCGCCGTCGGCCAGTGCCTGGTGGTAGCGGAAGCGCACGGTGTCCAGTTCGTGGCGGTATTCGAGCAGGCCCATCAGCGGCGGCATGTGCGCTTCGGTGGTCTCGTACAGGATCGAGGCCACCAACGCCGTCAGGCCAACGTTGCGTTTGGCGAGCGTCGCGTCGATGTAGTCGAGCAGCCGCGTGGTGTGCTTGCCTTTCACGTACTCCGCCATGGCCCCGTCGGCCCGGCCATCGGGCCCGGCCAACCCGGAAGCCGGGTCTCCCACCTCGCCGGCATATGCGTCGATGGATGCGATCCTGTAGAGCGCATCGAAGTTGTCCATCGCCGCGGAGGCGATCATATCGGCCCAGACCACGTATTGGGCCAGGAACCATTCCCTGTAACTTGCCAATGGGTTATCCATGCCCATCCCATTTCAATAAGGATGCCGAATGTGCCAGCGCGGGCACCCGCTTGTAGCGATCGGGCTACATCTGCGTATAATTTGTAGATAATACCGCCCGGAACGGCTCCCCCTTGCGCATGCCCAAGAATTTCGTTACCTTGCACCCGGAATAAAAAAGCGCCCCATGCCTGAAAAGAAGTCCCTGCATGCCGACCATGCGCTGATGGCCAAGATCGCCGAGGGGGACCATCATGCCTTCACGCTGCTGTACAACAAGTACTGGCCGGTGCTGTACCTGCACGTATACCGCATGCTGGGCGACGAGGAAGCCGCGCAGGACGTGGTGCAGGAAACCTTCGCGTGGTTCTGGCAACATGCCCCGCTCATGACGTTCCAGGGGCCGGTGTCTTCCTATCTATACAGTGCCGTGCGCAACAACGTGCTCAACCAGCTGCGGCGCGAGAAGCTGAAGCACAACTACCTCAACGAGCTCTCGGCCTTCATCGCCGCCGGCCACTACGAGGTGGACGAACTCGTCCGCTACAACGAGCTGGTGCGCGAGATCGAATCGGAGATAGACCGCATGCCCCCGCGCATGCGCGAGATCTTCAACCTGAGCCGCAAGGACATGCTTTCGCACAAGGAAATCGCCGAGCTGCTGGGCATCTCGGAGAGCACCGTGCGCGAGCAGATCAAGCGCGCGCTCAAGCAGCTGCGCACCGCGATCAAGCACAACCCCTACCTGCTGCTGGTGGCCATGCAGTACCTGCGGTAGGACCATAAACTGCTTTTTGATTCAGGAGCTCCGGTCAGAGCTTTTCCACGACGTCCAACGGCAAACCGAGGCTTTCGGCAATGACGGAATTAACGACTCCGGATTTCTTGAGTGCTTTTGCTGATTCGATGAGTTTTGCGTCGGCTTTCGCGCGCTCCTCCTTCCGGGCTTTTTTATCAGCCACATCAGCTGCCTTCGCCGCAGCCCGCTCCTCCGCCAACTCCACGGCGTTCCGCCAATCCCACTCCGCCTGTAAACTTGCGTTATATGCCATCAGTTCCTCCTCTGATAAGTTTGCCAACTCCGTAATCTTGAATATCCGCTTGAACACCCGCCTATTCATGAACCTCGGGATCTGGTCGGCTTCGCTCAAATATTTAAACAGCCAGAACCAGCAATCCAGGTCAGTAACTATTTCACTGCCATCCTTTACAAAGTTCGGCAATTCCAAGAATATATACTTCAACTTTTTGTAAAATACTTCACCCGTGTTCCGGTCGGTGAGTTCCACACGGCGGATGTAGTGCGCGGTTTCTTCGGCATCCATGCGGAACTCCAAGATGCCGATAAAGTAAACCTCGGGCAATGCCGTGTCCTTGTAATCCTCGCCCTGGGCGTAGAAATTGCTGATCACGCGCGCGGTGCTGAACACCGTGCGGTCGCGGAAATTCTTGTGTTCGAGCCGTTGCATCTCGATCAGGAAAACCTCCCCATTTTCGCCTAGGCACTTCAGGTCGAGCACGATCTTCCGTTTCCCCTTTCGTTCACCCAGCTGTTCAGTGGGCATGTAGGCCAAGTCCTTCACGTGTTTTTCGCCGGCCAGCAAATCGTTTATCAGCGCTATCAGGTTCTCTTTGTTTTTCTCGCCGAACACAAACTTGAAGGACCAATCACTGAGTATCTCCATATAACGGCCAGGAGACGGAAATTTACGTTGCATTGTTTTCATAATGATTTCGTTAAGCCGAAGCAAATATATAATAAATTTAGCATAATGAAAAAAAATAAAATAATTTATTTAGCCAAAATACTTGCGGATGACGTGCTATTCCCCTATGTTTGCACAAACGCTAACAATCACGACATGGCACAACCCATCGGCATCCTGGTCAAGGAAATCCTTGCCCGCATCAAAAAAGAAGAGACATCGCTTGGCGCCACCCAAAAGGCGGAGCCGGATCATCGCCTGTCGCGGCACGACGGCAACGCCATGAACTACTTCCCTTGGGGTGAAGTGAAACTCGACCTGCGTTCGAAACCCCATTGAAGGGGAACCGATTCGCTGCTGGTGGCCATGCAGTACCTGCGGTAGGAGTTATTGCCCGCCAGGCCTCGTGTTGCCATACTTGGCTTTGGCCCTATTGCTCGCCAAATCCACCTCAAAAAACATACATTTGGCAAGCAATAATACTATTGCTCGCCAAATATCATTAAAAATACATACATTTGGCGAGTAATAATACAAAAGGCATGAGCGGAAAACCCATCATCGGCAGAGCCAAGGAACGAGAAATACTGACACAATTGCTTGACAATAAGCAATCAGACCTATTGGCCATCTATGGCAGAAGGCGTGTGGGGAAGACGTTCCTCATTACCAATCACTACGCTCAGCACATCACCTTCCATTGCAGCGGCCAATTGGACGGCACGCTAGCCGTGCAACTCTACAACTTCCACCAGCAGCTGGCCACCTATTTCCCAAACGCACACATCAAGCCACCTGCCTCTTGGCCCGAAGCCTTCACCTCGCTCCGCAACTGCATCACCGATTTGCCCGATAGCGGGAAAAAGGTGCTATTCTTTGACGAACTGCCTTGGCTGGACACCCACCGCTCCGGCTTCCTTTCGGCCTTTGGGTATTTCTGGAACATGTTCGCCTCGCAACGAACCGACCTATTGGTTATCATCTGCGGATCGGCCGCCTCATGGATGATCAAAAAAGTAGTCAACAACAAGGGGGGCCTGCACAACAGGATCACGCAGCGCATCCGGCTGATGCCATTCAACCTACAGGAAACGGAAGCCTACCTACAGGCCAAATCGATCCATTATACCCGTTACCAATTGTTACAGCTCTACATGACCCTTGGCGGGATACCCCATTATCTCAACGCCGTGAAACGCGGGCAAAGCGTACAACAGGTCATCGAGCAGAGCTGCTTCGACAAAGACGGGCTGCTCTACCATGAATTCGGAAACCTCTACCAAGCACTGTTCAAGGACGCCACCACCCACATCGCCCTTATCCGCGCACTCGCCGGCCAGCGTTCCGGACTCACCCGGGCACAGGTCCTCGTTGCGGCCAAACTCAATACCGGCGGCGGAGCGACCGCCGCATTGGAAGAGCTGGAAGAATGCGGTTTCCTGATCAAGGTGCTCCCGTTCGGCAAGAAGACGAAAGACACCGTTTTCAGATTAGTGGATGAATACTCCTACTTCTACCTGAAATTCATCGAAGACAAAACCCCGGCCGAACAGGGGCAGTGGATCGCCCGGAGCCAATCATCGGCTTACCGTACATGGAGCGGATACGCTTTCGAAAACTGTTGCCTCAGGCACATCACCCAAATCAAGCATGCCCTAGGCATTACGGGCGTCGCCACCACGCAATCCTCGTGGCAGCTTACCGGAAACGATGCCGAACGCGGCGCGCAGGTGGACCTGTTGATAGACCGTGCGGACCAGACCATCAATCTTTGCGAAATGAAATTCAGCGAACACCCGTTTGTCATCGACAAGGCTTATGCAGGCATACTGCATCAAAAAACCATGGCTTTCAGACAAAACAGCAAGACACGGAAGAACACCCTGCTCACGTTGATCACGACCTATGGCGTTGCGGACAACACCTACCGCCAGCAACTTGTCGACCAGGAAGTGACCATGGAGGACCTTTTCGTGTAACCGAAAAACCCCTTCGAATTATCTTGAATCCGGACATTTTCGAAAAAAATTAACTTTTTTTCATTTGCGTGTCCCCCCAAGGGCCGGGTTAAGTTCCTTACTGGTATAAACGGATAACACCAGCATGACGGAACACGACATCAAACAGCTCATCGACCGGTACATCGCCGGCAACGCGACCCCAACCGAGGCCGCGCAGCTGGAGTCGTGGTACAACCGCCACGCCCAGGACCATCCGCACATCGCGTACCCCGACAACCTGCCGGAACGGATGGCCCAGGGCCTCCCGCCCATCCTGGCCGCACCGCAATACCGGCCGGAACGACCACGCGCCACGCGCAGGCTGTATAAGCTATTGCCCTACGTGGCGGCCGTATTACTCGTCGTTTCGGCTATTGGCTACTTCGCCATGGATGGCCATTGGCCAATGTTCGGTGACCGGAAGCTCGCCGCAACGGATATCCTGCCCGGCGGCAACAAAGCCACGCTCACCCTGGCCGACGGCCGGGTAATCGACTTGAGTTCGGAGCAAGAAGGGATTATCGTCGGAGCCGAGGATATTACTTATCAAGACGGAAGCACGCTCGCAGCCGTCATTCCGAGCGCAGCCGAGGAATCTCAGCCCAATTCGGCAGAGACCCATTCGACTCCACTACGTTCCGCTCAGGGTGACGCTTCGGTGATGTTAGCGTTAACCACGCCAACGGGCGGCACCTACCAAATCACCCTCCCCGATGGCAGCAAGGTCTGGCTCAACTCCGCGTCCACGTTGAAATACCCCAGTCGCTTCAGCGGCGAATCAAGGAACGTGATTTTGGAAGGCGAAGCCTATTTTGAAATTCGGCCGCAGGCAGGAAAGGGGGGTACGCGTGGGCCCGTAGGGGCGAACCCCGAAGGGGCGAACCCCGAAGGGCTCATCGGAGATAATGATCATTCGCCCTTTTCCGTCCAAACCGCAAACCAGGTCGTCAACGTATTAGGCACGGCGTTTAATGTCTCCGCCTACCCGGACGACCCCGAAACCAAGACCACCCTCGTGGAAGGCAAGGTGAAGGTGACGTCCGGCCCGCAGACCGGCCTTACGACTAACGACTTACGACTGACGACTAAAATCCTCTCCCCCGGCCAACAGGCCACCACCCGCGTCCGCCTGCCGGGGCAGGGAGCGGCTACCACCATAAACGACGTGGACGTCACGCAATATACGAGCTGGAAAAACGGCCTCTTCGATTTCCGCGACACCCCATTGGATGACGTGTTCAAGCAACTCGGCCGGTGGTACGCCATCGAGGTGGAGCCCGGCCAGCTTCCCGACGTGCGCATCGACGCCGTACTGTCACGGCAGAACACGCTGCAGCAGACGCTGCAATACCTGGAAAAGGCCACGGGCCTGCGATTCACGTGGAAAGGAGGGCGACTCATGGTGCACTGACATGCCGCTCGATCATGGAGAGAAACGAATACCACACTAACTAACGCATTCACTGACCTGACAAAATGAAGAAAACGGGATATAGCCACCCATTACGAAACCCACTTACACGGATCGCCCAGGCGCTGCGGTCGGTGCCGATCGCCGTTGCCCTCCTGTGGGGGCTGGCGGCCACCGCCCAGCAGCGCGTCACGCTCCGCCATGAGCGGGCGGCCCTGCGCACCGTGCTCGAAGACATCCAGCGCCAGACCGCCTACCAGTTCATCCTCACCTCCCGGCTGAAAAACCAGGCGAAGCCCGTCACGATAAACGTGGCGCAGGAGCCACTTATCGCTGCGCTCGACAAGGTGTTCCGCGAACAGCCGCTCACCTACGAGCTGGACAGCACCACCATCATCATCAAGGAACGTCCTTCACGCGCCCCGGCCGTCAATGCGGGGCGGAACGGCGAAGCCATCGCCCTACGACAATCCCTCTCCGGCCGCCTCATCGACTCGCTCGGCCAGCCTATATCCGGCGCCACGATACGTCTGGTACGGGCACCTCTTGCGGGTGCCCTTGGTGGCGGCGCTATTTAGCGCGCCGCCACCTCCGACCGTGCCGGTTTTTTTTCCCTGGGTGATGTAGAGGCAGGGGCCATACTCCGCATCACCCACATGAGCTACGAGCCGCTCGAAATCGCCGGCAACTCCAACCTCAATGGCATCAGGCTACGGCTGAAATCCTCCGCGCTCGACGAAGTGCAGGTCATTGGCTACGGCACCACCTCGCGTAGGCTCAGCACCGGCAACGTCGCCTCCGTGCAGGCCGAGGCGATCGAAAACCAGCCCGTGAGCAACCCGCTGCTTACCTTGCAGGGTCGCGTGGCCGGTCTGTCCGTCATCCAGCCGTCCGGAATGGCTGGCGGTGGTATCCGGGTGCGGGTGCAGGGCCAGAACAGCATCGCCAACGGCTCCTTGCCACTGTACGTGGTGGATGGGGTACCGATCATCTCGGAGCTACCCGCCACGGGCGTGGACCATCCGCTGGGCATCGACGGGCCGCGCTCGGCCGGGTACGGTAGCCCGCTCAACTACCTCAATCCGGGCGACATCGAGCGCATCGACGTGCTCAAGGATGCCGACGCCACGGCCATCTACGGCTCGCTGGCGGCCAATGGCGCCATCCTAATCACCACCAAGTCGGGCCAGGTCGGCCCGATGCGGTTCGAGGTCAGGACGGAGACCGGTTTTGGCCAGGTCGCCAATCGGGTGGAAATGCTCAATACGCGGCAGTACCTCGATATGCGCTATGAAGCCTTCCGCAACGACGGCATCGACTGGCGCGACCCGCGCGTGGCGGCCGACGACCTCAAGGCGTGGGACACCACGCGGTACACCGACTGGCAGCAGGAGCTCATCGGCGGCACGGCGCGCTACGGCACCACCAACGCCAGCGTATCAGGCGGCATCGATGCCGTGCGCTACCGGCTGTCGGCGGCCTACCAGCATGAATCGACCGTTTTTCCCATCCCGAGCGACTTTAACGACCGGAAAGTGTCCGTGAGTTCCAACATCCGTGCCGAGTCGCCAGGCAAACGCTTCCACCTGCAGTTCACCGGCAACTACCTCGTGGACCGCAACCAATTGCCGTATGCGGACATGACCCGCTGGGCGCTGCTCATGCAGCCCCACGCGTATCCATTGCGTACCGCCGAGGGATCGATCAATTGGGTGCCCGATGCAACGGGCCGTACCACGTTCTACGAAAACCCGATGATGGTGGTCGATGCCCGATACCGCAACCGCACGGCCAACCTGATCGGCAACCTCGTGCTGGGGTTCCGCATCCTGGAGGGGCTGGAATTCAGCGCCAACCTCGGGTACAACGACCTGAGCACCGATGATTTCAAGGCCGAGCCGCTATCCGTCGTTTACCCGGAAAACCGGGCCAATACGCAACCCAGTGCCTTGTTCGGTTCCCGCACGGTACGCTCGTGGATCGTGGAGCCGCAGTTCAACTATGGGCGTGCGCTCGGTGCCGGTAGGCTCGAGGCCCTGCTGGGCGCCACGCTGCGCGACCTGCGTTCCCGTTCGGGCCACCTTGGCGGATTGGGCTTCCTCACCGACAGCCAATTGGAGAACATCGACGCGGCCGCCGTGATTACCAGCGAGGTGGCCAATGCATCCCACTACCGCTACAATGCGCTGTTCGCCCGGCTCAACTATACCCACAAAGACCGCTACATCGTCAACCTCACCGGTCGGCGCGACGGCAGTTCGCGCTTTGGCGGGGCCAACCGCTTCGGCAATTTCGGCTCGCTGGGTGCGGCGTGGATCATCACCGAGGAGGATTTCGTGCCCGAATGGCCCATCCTCACCTTCGCCAAGCTGCGCGGCAGCTACGGGCTGGTGGGCAACGACCAGATCGGCGACTACCGGTACCTGAGCCTGTTCGATTTCGCGAACATCCAGGTACCGTACCAGGGCGTGGTATCCATCCTGCCCTCGGAGATGCCCAACCCGCACATCCAGTGGGAAGAGACCCGCAAACTGCAGCTGGGGCTTGACGTAGGGCTGCTCGGCGATCGGGTGCTGCTCACGGGCACCTACGCCCGTAACCGCTCGTCCAACCAGTTGCTGGGCTACGCGCTGCCGTACATGGCCGGCCACAGCAATTACATCACCAACTTCCCCGCACTGGTGCAGAATTCCAGCTGGGAGTTCACGGCCAGCAGCGACAACATTGTCCGAGGCCGGTTCCGCTGGTCCACCACGCTGAACATGACGTTGCCCGACAACCGGCTGCTGGCGTTCCCGGACCTGGCCGGTTCTACCTACGCCAGCACGCTGGTCATCGGCCAGCCGGTGTTCGTGAACCGGTTCTACCGTTTCTCGCGCGTCGACCCGGCCACCGGTCGCTACCAGGTCTATGACCGCGACGGCGGCCGCACGTTCAGCCCCAATCCGGACACCGACCGTACGGCGAACCTCCATACGCAGGAAGATTTTTACGGCGGGCTGGGCAATTCGCTCACCTGGCGCGGGCTTACCGTCGATTTCCTGTTGCAGTTCGTGCAGCAACGCGGCTACGAGGACCTGGGCCTCGGCAGCAACTTCCTGTGGACCCCGGGCAGTTTCTACCCCGGCGTGAGCAACCAGCCGGTCAGTGTCATGGAACGGTGGCAGCAGCCCGGCGACCGCGCCTCCGTGGCCCGGTTCACCACACAGAACTCCTTCGGCGGGCTGGCGGCCAATACCGACGTCCGCATCGTGGATGCGTCGTTCATCCGGCTCAAGAACGTGGCACTGGCCTACACGCTGCCCGAACGCTGGCTGCGCGGGGCAGGGATCAACCAATGCCGGCTGCACGTCAATGCGCAGAACCTGTACACGTTTACCGGCTATACGGGCCTCGACCCCGAAACGCAGAGCATCATCGCGTTGCCGCCACTGCGGGTGGTCACCGCGGGTATCCAATTATCGATCTAACAGGAAGCGACATGAAAAACATCAACAACATCCTATACGCAGCCGTCGCCCTTTTCACCGCGGGTTGCGAATCGCTGGTCGAGATCGACCCGCCGCTCACCAGCCTCAACGGGGGCATCGTATGGCAGGCTGACAACACGGCCGTCGCCGCCGTCACGGGCATCCATGCCGCGTTGAGCAATGCCGGGACGTCGACGGCCGGCTTGGCCGGCAATTCTGGGCTGGGTGTGTTATGCGGGTTATCGGCCGATGAGCTGACCCTGCACGGCACGGTGGCCGACAACCGGCTGATCGCCTACTACCGCAACGCGCTGGTGGCTGGCCCGCAACAGCAGTTCGGCGCGGACCTGTGGACCGGCAGTGGCGCCTCCGGCTTTTACGGCCATGTGTTCAACGTCAATACGGCCATTGCCGGTCTGGAAGGCTCCACGGGTCTCACCGCTGCGGTGAAACAGCAACTGCTGGGCGAAGCGTATTTCTTGCGCGGCTACCTGTACCAGTACCTGCTGGGTTTGTTTGGCAACATCCCGCTGGTGTTGGGCACCGACCCGAAGGCCAACGCGGTGCTGCCGCAGGCTCCAGCCGCTGACGTGCAGGCCCGGATCATCGCCGACCTGGAGCAGGCCAAGACACTGCTGGGTGCGGTTTACCTCGACGGCACGTTACGCCCCTATACAGGCAGCGCCGAACGCGTGCGCCCCACCAAATGGGCCGCCACGGCCATGCTGGCGCGGGCCTACCTGTATGATGGGCAGTACGCCAAGGCGGGTGATGCCGCCGCCGAGGTCATCGCGCACGCCGCGCTGTTCGGCCTGCCCGCGCTCGATGATGCCTTCCTGAAAGGCTCCACGGAAACCATCTGGTCGCTCCAGCCCGTGCGCACCAACCGCAACACGGAGGATGGCTACGTATTCAACCTGCCCGCCACGGGCCCCACGGCCAGCGCCAACCTCCAGCCGGTATACCTCAGCGTGCAGCAGCTGGAGGCTTTCGCGCCCGGCGACGCTAGGCGTTACGGCCGGCATTGGGTAGACAGCGTCACGGCATTGGGCACCACCTATCATTTCCCCTATAAGTACAAGGCTGTCAACGCCAACGGCGCACCCACCGAATACCAGGTGCTGCTGCGCCTCGGCGAGCAGTACCTCATCCGCGCCGAGGCGCGGGCGCAGCTGGGCGATACCGATGGCGCGCGGGCAGACCTCGCGGCCATCCGCCAGCGGGCCGGGCTTGGTCCCGTCGAGGCATCGACCAGGGAGGCCCTGTTGGAAGCCATCCTGCGCGAGCGGCAGTGCGAGCTGTTCACCGAGCAGGGCCACCGCTGGCTCGACCTCAAGCGTACCGGCAAGGTCGATGCCGTCATGTCGGTGGTCACCCCGCTCAAGGGCGGCACGTGGCATACCGACTGGCAGCGGTACCCCATCCCGTTCGTGGATTTGCAGCGGAACCCGAACCTGAAACAGAACCGGGGCTATTAGCCCCCACGATATAGCCCCCGCTGCCGGGGCGTTAAGCAGGGCAGTGGCGTTCTTTGAAAAGATTTTGAGAAATGGGTGCGGGGGTTTGAAATGCGGGCCGAACCGCTTATCTTTGCATTGGAACATAAAACGAATGACCATGGCGACGATAGATTCAGCGTTAAACGAATTCATGCAACTGGATTTCAACACCCGGGAGATGCTGCTTGACATCATCCAGAAGCGCCAGGGCGAGGCCCGGCGCCAGGCGATCGCCCGCAATGCGAAAGCCGGCCTGCGCGATTACCGTGCAGGCAAGCTCCAGGAAGAATCGGCCTCCGCGTTGATTCAGCGCCTGGAACGTCCCTGATGCCATGGCGACCGCTCGCAAACTGGTAGCCACGAAAGCCTTCGAGAAGGCGACCTGGTGGCTTACCTGACGTGTTCCTGCGGCTACGACTGCCGCATCGTGTTCGCCATCGAACAATCGGTGGACGACCCGACGGCGGAAGTGATCCTGCTCCACGACATCGGCACGCACGATGACGTGTATTGATCCCAAGCGGCAGGCCTGACCTCCCCCCATTTCGATTTCACTTTCCGGCGCGCCAATCGGCGGCACGAGGCCTTTGCGCGAAGCGCTTGCCGTACACACCACTTGTTGTCATTGGTAGTGAAACGAGGAACCTGTACGCCAATGCTTTCCGATATGGTTTACAGATTCCTCCGTTTGTCGGAATGACACAAGGAGTAGGAATCCCGCACGGATAAATCGGCGGCACAGGCCCTTTGCGCGAAACACTGTCACCCACCTACCTCCCTCAAGGGAGGATACGAATCCTACCGTTGGCAGGACTCCTGCACGGTGCAGTATCATGGGCAATGACGCGCATCATATCCCTCCTTGAGGAGGGTAGGGAGGTGATTGCGGATTTAAAGAATAAACGCATAAAACAAGCAAACGGAACGAAGTGACATCCCGATGAGCATAGCGAAATCGGGACAGCGAAAAGCGAAAAACAAATAAGCGAATAAGCAAAAAACAATAACTAAAAACTTAACGAAATGAAAAAGACAATACTAATTTTAGAGAATTGGCCGAACTGGCGCACGTATGTTACTCGTGCCGCCGCAGCCTCCATGCCCGTCATCGCCTTGGCGATGCTCGTCGCAGTCAGCTCCTGCAAAAAAGACCAACCTGCCCCGCCAACACTGCCCGAGGTAACCACCGCATCGGTGACGGTATCGGGCAGTACAGCCACGGGCGGTGGCGAACTCATCGATGACGGCAATTCGCCCATCACCGCCATCGGCCTGGCGTGGAGCAGCACGAATACCATGCCCACGGTGGCCGACGATACGACGAAAAATACGATCAGCGGTGTCACGTTTACCGCCACCGTCGATGGCCTCACGCCGAGCACCACGTATTACTTCCGCGCCTACGCCACCAATGCGGTGGGCACGGCCTACGGGGCGGTCGTGACGGTCAATAGCGGTAACGGGGGGCCGGAGGCGCGCAACACGGGCATCGAAGGGCAGGCCAATATCACCAACAAGATCAAGGCCACCTTCACGTACTTCGACCACGAGGGCGACGCGCAGGCACCGGGCAGTTATCAATGGTACGTGGCCAATGACAGCACATCCGGCCCCGGCACGGCCATCAGCGGTGCCACGGATAGTACCTACACCATCCCGGCAGCCGATCAAGGCAAATTCCTCCGCGCAGCCATCACGCCGAAGGCTAGTGCCGGGACGACCGACGGGGCGCAGGCCTTTACCCCCTGGATCGGCCCGGTGGGCGGCGAACCAACCACCGTCACGTTTATGTACAATGGAGAAGAAGTGACCTATGGGATAATTACCAGTGCTACGACGGGCAAGAAATGGTTGGACCGGAATATTGGCGCCAAGCAAGCGGCTACCAGCCCGACAGACCACCTGGCCTACGGCGACCTGTTCCAATGGGGACGACCGGCGGATGGGCATCAGTTGATCAATTGGACAAGTGCTACCACAGGGGATCCGTTAAGCGGGACTACGGAAACGAAATACACTACTGCTACGCCTAATGAAACTCTATTTGTAATCGCTAAACAAGGCACCTCTTGGGGCGATTGGATTACGCCGGCAGGCAGTCATAGAAGGTGGGCGTCAAATCCCCAAGGACCTTGCCCTGTCGGGTGGCATGTGCCTTCGAAAGAAGATTGGGAAGTAGAAGGCTCGAGAGCAATAGATGCTTTAAATCTTACTTATACAGGCGAGCGAGCAGGCCCTTTTGGACTACAAGATACAGGTACCTTTAATACTTATTATTGGAGTTCTACAGAGATACTTGATCCAGATGGATCATACAACTATGGGGTATATTTTTGCATATTCAAAACATACACTCAGTCTATTGGTGCTGAAAAAGGCAGAGCCGTGCGCTGTGTTCATGATTAATGTATATCGAATTAGTGTATATGAAAGCAAAACAATTGATTATGATAACGGCCAGCCTGTGTTTGTGGGTGGCCTGCAAAAAAGACCAACCTGCCCCGCCAACCCTCCCCGAGGTGACCACCTCACCGGTAACGGTGAGCGGCGGCATCGCTACGGGCGGTGGCGAACTCATCGATGACGGCAATTCGCCCATCACGGCCATCGGCGTGGCGTGGAGCAGCACGAATACCACGCCCACGGTGGCCGACGACACGACGAAGAATACGATCAGCGGTGTCACGTTTACCGCCACCGTCGATGGCCTTACGCCTAGCACGACGTATTACTTCCGCGCCTACGCCACCAATGCGGTAGGCACTTCCTATGGCGACGTCTTGACGGTCAATAGCGGCAACGGTGGCCCCGAAGCGCGTAATACAGGTATCGAAGGGCAGGCCAACATCACCAACAAGATCAAGGCCACCTTCACCTACTTCGACCACGAGGGCGACGCGCAGGCACCGGGAACCTACCAGTGGTACGTCGCTGGTGACAGCACTTCTGGCAGTGGTACGGCCATCAGCGGGGCAACAGACAGCACCTATGTCATGGTGGCGGCTGACCAGGGTAAATTCATACGCGCGGCTATCACCGCGAAGGCATCGGCGGGAACCACCACCGGCGTGGTTGCCTACACGCCGTGGCTCGGTCCGATTGGTGGTGAACCGACGACGGTCACGTTTATGTACAACGGCGAAGAAGTGACCTATGGGATAGTTAGCAGTCCAAACACTGGCAAAAAATGGCTCGATCGTAACATCGGGGCCAAACAGGTAGCAACCAGTCCGACAGACTACCTGTCCTATGGCGACCTGTTTCAATGGGGACGACCTGCGGATGGGCACCAATTGTTTAACTGGACGAGTGCCACGGAAGGCGTTCCAGTCAATGGTATTACCGAAACAAGATTCACTTCCGATGTGCCGAACAGCAATTTGTTTGTCGTACCTGCTGCTTTTCCATGGGATTGGAGGGATTCGCGTACCGAACGTTGGGCCTTGAATCCCCAAGGACCCTGTCCTTTAGGCTGGCACGTTCCATCTGAACAAGAATGGCGTGATGACATGGGAGTAAATAGCGTAGACGGTGCGGAAAGGGTATTAAAATTACAATTCCTAAAGCTCACGACAAGCGGCGGGCGGTATTTTTGTTGCGAAGGAATTCTTTCAGGAAACTCCGATACACACTATTGGGCTTCTTCTATTAAAGATATAGCAGATGGTTATCAGGCGGGTACAATCAATTATAGTTATTCTGCAGGCGATTATGTTGATGCTAGGATTAATAGTTTTCCTGTTAATGCTGGAAACCCTGTCCGCTGCATCCGTGACTAACTGTATATCGAAATTAAAAGAAAAGACATGAAAGCAAAACAATTGATTATGATAACGGCCAGCCTGAGTTTGTGGCTGGCCTGTAAAAAAGAACCCACACAGTCCCCTCCGGCGGAGCCGTTGGTGACGACCAATCAGTTGACCGTATCCGGCGATGTGGCCACCGGTGGTGGTGAGGTTACCGATGATGGGGACGGTACCATCACGGCGGTCGGCCTGGCGTGGAGCAGCACAAACCCTACACCCACACTGGCGGATGACACAACCAAAAATGTGCTGAACGGCGTTAGTTTTACAGCGCATATCAACGGGCTGGCGTCAGGCAGTACGTACTACGTACGGGCCTATGCCACCAACGAAGCGGGAACGGGCTACGGGGAAGTTCTCACGATCAACACCGCAAACGTTGGTCCCGAAGCGCGGCGTACGACCATCGAAGGACAGGCAAACATCACCAATAAGATTTTGGCCTCCTTCGTCTATTTCGATGCGGAGGGCGATGCACAGGCGCCGGGCAGCTACCAGTGGTACGTGGCAAACGACAGTACATCCGGATCCGGTTCCGCTATCGGAAGTGCTACAGATAGCATCTACAGCATCACGGCGGGCGACGAGGGCAAGTTCCTGCGTGCTGCCATTACGCCGAAAGCTGCTGCCGGAACCGCCGCCGGGGAACCGGTATTTACGCCATGGATCGGCCCGGTGGGAGCGGAACTTACCACGGCAACCTTTATCTATAATGGCGAGGAGGTCACGTACGATGTCCTCACGAGCCCCAAGACCGGAAGGAAATGGCTGGATCGCAACCTGGGGGCCAAGCAGGCAGCCACCAGCCAGACCGATTACCTGGCTTACGGCGACCTATTCCAGTGGGGACGGCCTGCGGATGGCCATCAACTGATTAACTGGACCAGCGAAACGGGAGGTACTGCTGTTAGCGGGACTGTAAAGACAGCTTATACCTCAAATACACCTGACGGAAGCCTATTCGTAATCAACGGAAATGAAAGTGGATTAGCCCCCACCACAGACTGGGTTAGTCCATCCAATATGGAACGATGGCTGACAAATCCACGGGGCCCCTGTCCCATCGGCTGGCGCGTGCCGTCGGAAATGGAATGGGTCGATGAGCGGGAAAGCGAGGACGCCAATTCGATTACCAATTTGAAAATAGTCAAGGCGGGTGAACGTAGCTGGGGTGATGGAGCGTTGGTAGGGGCTGGTGACTACGGATATTACTGGTCTTTCAGCATGCGAACACATGGCACTAGTACCGTTGTTCCTGTGTACTTTACAAAAATAGGCGGTGGATTCGATGGATCGATTAGGCATGGCAATAAACAGGCCGGACATAGCGTTCGCTGCATCAAAGATTAACCGCTGTGGAAAGTTAATAACTAAAAAGCTATTTTGATATGATGAATCATAAGATTAAACTACTGTTCTGCGCGGTTGGCCTGGCAGTCGGCGTGACTGCCCAAGCCCAGACCCCGGCACTGACGGGCCACTGGCTATTGAAACAGAAAACCGTGCTGAGTGGCCCGGATATCACCAACGGCCTGCCCGTGAGCATGGCCATCCGCGTGGATGGCGATTCGCTCCGCATCGACCGCGTGTACGACACGGGCGAAAGCCGGTATACCATTGCCGAGGCGCTGGCGCTGGACGGCGGTCCGGTCCGGGCAATCCGTGAAACGAACGGGAACATCCGTACCGCCCGGCTCGCCAAGGGCGGTGCCGCCACGGCATTTTCCGTGGCCGTCACCTACCGCCACCCGGAAACGGGCGCGCAGACCAGTGCCGACTTCACGGAACAATGGGCGCAGGACGGTGCAGCGCTCACGCTCACCAAGGATGCCCAGGATACCGACGGGACGGGTTGGTCCATGCGCGGGCAATACAGCAAGCTCACGGAGGCCGAGGTGGCCTACCGCACCGCCAAGGGCAAGGGGATCAAATTTACCGAGGGGCTGAGCTGGGCGCAGATCAAGGAAAAGGCCCGCAAGGAGAACAAGTACATCTTCGTGGACGCCTACGCCACCTGGTGCGGCCCCTGCAAGATGATGGAGCGCGACGTCTTCACGCTCAACCGGATCGGCGATGCGCTCAACGGCAGGTTCATTGCGGTGAAGGTGCAGCTGGACAGCACCAAGAACGACGACGTGCAGGTACAGGCCTGGCGCCCGGCGGCCAGCGCACTGATGGCCGATTACCGCATAACCGCCTTCCCCACCTACCTGTTCTTCGACCCGCAGGGCAACGCCGTGCATAAGGGGCTGGGCACGTACGATCCTGATGAATTCCTGGCGCTGGCGGCCGATGCCGCCGACCCGGGCAGGCAGTACTATACCCTGGCGAAGCGATTCGGCAACGGGGACCTGGAGACCGCGGCGGTGCAGCGGCTGCTCGCGCTGGCGCGGCGCTTCAACGACGAGCACCTGCTGGACAGCGACCTGCGGCGATACCGGAGCAGCCACCTCGAGAAGCTGCCCACCGATTCGTTGCTGCGGAAGGAGACGATGAAGCTGATGCTGGATTTCCCGACACAACTCGTGCTGGATGGCGGCACCAAGAGCCCCATTTTCAAGCTGTTGCGGGAGCGGGGCGCCGACGTTGACCGGCTGGTCGACCAGCCGGGACTGGCCGCCTTCTATGTCGGCTCGCTGGTGAAGCGCGAAGAGATCCGCCGCAAACTGTACCGGAGCGAAGAGCTCGAGAACTGCACCCCTGCCGACGTCATCGACCGGGATCCCGATTGGGCGGCCATGGAAGCGGCCATCCGGCGCGGCTATCCCGAAATCGACGCCAAACTGGCCATCCTGGAAGAACGGTATGCGTACTACCTGGTCGTCAAGGACACCTTGCGGAAAATGGCAGCCTTCGTCGAACGGATGGACCTGTACGGGCCGATGAGCCTCCAGAACATGCCGGATAACGCCATCCTTTGGGCTTTGTTCCCGCATTGCAAGGATCCGGCCATCCTGGAAAAGGCCCTGGGGTGGATGGAAGAGGTGATCCGCAGCGATTACTACGGGCAGTACGCCGAGGCGCAGGCCTACGGTTGCTATGCCGCCATCCTCTACCAAGCAGGGCGCAAGGCCGAGGCCATCGACGCCATGGAGAAGCAACTGGCGGCAAGGGCCTACACGCCCGATCAACGCGACACCGACCCTTTCACGGACAAGGTCGATGCGCTGGAACGGATGAAGCGGGGAGACAAGCTGGATCATACGTGGAAAACCTACGCCTTTTTCTGACCAACGGATCGCAACGATACATGAAAGGAATCTGGATCTTCGCCGCGCTGCTCATGGCGGCCGGTGCGGCCGTTGCCCAGCAGTCGGGCATCAGCCCTGATGGGAAATACGTATACGTCACAGAGGACAAGACCCCCGACCATTCCGGGTCGACGCTGGTGGTGCAGTCGGCCGACGGACGCTGGAAACGGGAAGCCAAGGGCGCCTACAGCCCCGCATTCACGGCCGACAGCAGGCATGTGCTGTACCTCACCGGCGATACGCTGGTGATCCAGCGAACCGGGGCCGACGCGCGGGAGGTAATTGCGGGCGTCTCGTCCTACCAACTGCAGGCGGTGGGCCGCCATCAATGGCTGGGGATATTGGACGGTGCCAACCGGCTACGCCTGCGCACGGTGCAATCGGGCGGCAGCGCTTATGCATTCGACGGCATCAGCCGCTTCGCGATCGATGGCCGGGGCCGATGCCTGCTCTTCGGCAAGCACGGTGACCGAAACGCACTCCGGCTCGTGTCGCTTGCCGACGGCAGCGAACGTACCCTTTGGAGCGGCACGGGCGAATGGCGCTACCACACCGCCGATCCCGGTGGCAACCGCCTGGCGTTCCTGCTGGCCGACAGCGCGGGCGCTTCCCTCTGGCAGTATACGCACGGCGAAGCGCAGGCGGTCTGCCTGGCGAAGGCGGGTATGGCCGCCTTTGGTGACGAATTGGTGGTGAGTAGCGATGCGATCATCCGGGACGCACACGGAAGGGCAGCCCCGCTGGTGTATTCGCCCGGCGGCTCGAAATTGCTGTTCTACGCGCAGGAAAAAGAGGCCGAGAAGGCGCCAACGGATGGAGTAGATATCTGGAGCTATACGGATAGCAAGCCGATGGACTGGCAAGTACGGGATGCGGCGGTGCCGCTAAAAACAGCGTTCGTGGCCGACGCGGCCACCGGCACGCTGCTACGGCTGGAACAGGGCGCCAACGAGAAACTCTCGGGCCTGTATCTCGGCATGCAGGTTTCCGACCTGCAGGTGAGCGACAGCCACGCCGTGGTACTGGCCTTCACGGGTGATGCGTTCACCTATTTTTCCACCCAGGGCATCCTGATGGACGGGTACTCGGTGCTGCACCACGGCGTGCCGTGGCTGGTGTCGCTCCGAGACGGCTCGCGCACGCGCATCCGCGAACGGCTGGATACCGACGGGCCGCAGATCGGCTTCCCGTATTTCCGCCTGGCCCCCGGCGGCGGGCACGTGCTGTATTTCGAGGGGAGCGACTACCACGCCTACGACATCGCCACGGGCCAGCATCGCAACCTCACGCAGGCGCTCGACGCAGCCTTTGCCGGCGGGAATGAATACGCCACCTACGGTTGCCTGGAGCGCACCGAGGTGTTCGGCTGGGCGGAAGGTGATGTCCTGATCCACGATACGCACGCCGACCTCTGGCGGGTAGACCTCTCGGGCAACCGGGCGGCGGTGTGCGTCACCGGCGGCTTCTTCCGGCGGATGTTCGGCTCGCCGGATTCCATCCACATCGCGGGATTGGCGCCGGTCGCCGCCGGCCGTTCTGGAACATCCGACGGGCGCGGATCGCTGGTCTGCCGGGCATTCGCCGACCGCCATCACAGCGATGGGTATTACCACATCCGGCTCGACGGGTCCGCCGAACCGGTGGCACTCATCCCCGTGGGTACGCCACACCTGGTTTCGACCTTCCAGCAATCGGAGCGCGGTGACCTGTTCCTGTTGCAGCGCGAAGCTGCGGTGGAACCCCATCACTGGGTGGCCACCCGCGATTTCAGGGACTATTCACGCGTGACCGGCAGCGCCCCGGACCTGCGGCCACCGGGCATCGACAAGGAGGTGATCCGCTGGACGATGCACGACGGGCGGCGATCGCAGGGGATACTGCACAAGCCGAAGGATTTCGACCCGGAACGGAAGTACCCGGTGATGCTGATCTACTACGAAAAGCGCATGGAATGGCACAACACCTACCTGCCGTATGATGTCGGCACCTGGGTGGACCACGGCTACCTGGTCTTCTGCCCGGATATCTACTACACGATCGGGCAGGTGGGCAAGAGCGCGGTCAACGCGGTGGTGTCGGCGGGCGAGTACCTGGCCGGGCTGCCGTACGTCGATGGCAGCCGAATGGGCATCTACGGCGGCAGTTTCGGCGGCCTGCAGACCAACTACCTGGTTACCCAGACGGGCCTGTTCGCGGCCGCGGCTTCGCTGGCGGGCTACAGCGACCTGGTGGCCAACAAAGGCCACCGCGACACCGGCTCCCGCGGGCACGAGGGCTACCGCGGCCTCGGGCAGAACCGGCAGGGCGCCACGCTGTGGGAACGCCCCGACATCTACCTCGCCAATTCACCGCTGTTCTTCGCCGACCGGGTAGAAACGCCGTTGCTGCTGGTGCACGGCGACGCCGACAACAACATCCCGGTCGAACAGGGGGTGGCCTTCTTCCGGGCACTGCGCACCCTCGGCAAACGGGCGTGGCTGCTGCAGTACAACGGCGAAGGACACATGGCCGTTACTTCCATCGGGGTGGGCTATGCAGGGCAGGGCGACCGCAACACACGCATCCTGCAGTTCTTCAACCACTACCTCAAGGGCGCCCCGGCGCCGAAGTGGATGCTGGAGGGCGTACCCGCCCGGATGAAAGGCAAGGAGACGGGGCTGGAACTGGATACCACCGGCCGCACACCGGGACCGGGATTGCGGTGGCTCGACGATTACCGCCGCTCGCCCGCGCAGCAGGAATTGCTGAAGCGCCGCACCAGGGTAACAGCTGAGGGAAGGATCGAGGAAGTGGATTGAGTGTTCGCCCCCTGAAACAATGCCCCATCCGCCGGGGCGGTAAACATCGGCGGGGTCGTTCTTTGACAATAACTGGAAAAAGATAAGTTATTTGGTATAAAATTGATAAAATAATTAGTTTTATTGATTTTAATTCATTAGATTTGAACCATTGACGAAAGGAGCGATTACCATGGGTATAATGGAAACCATTGACGCACTCATCCGGGAGGAAGGTGAGAAATTGGGCGAAAGGCGTGGGGAAAAAAGGGGAAAACTCGAGGGAATCCGTGAGGGAAAGGCCGAAGTGGTTGAAAACCTCATCACCAAGCTCGGCCTATCCGACGAGCAGGCCGCCGACGTGGCCGAGGTATCCGTGGATTTCGTGGCGAAGATCCGCGCCAAACTCACAAAAAAACCGAATTAGTCTCCCCGCCTGAGCTTATCGCATCGGCGCGCCCCGTTTCCGCAGCGCGCATTCCGGTTATTGATTTTTTTACGTGACCCGTAGGGGCGAACCTGCCTGGCCCGTAGAGACGCATTGCTATACGTTTCCATGGCCGTGGTGCTATCGCATTGAACCGATTTGTTTTTGACTTATTGAACGTGAGATTTATTTATTTGATACTATTATCCGTTTCCTTCGGCATTGGCCTCACTGCTTACGCCCAGCAACCCCGTACCGCCGAATTGCGCGGGCGGGTGTTGGATACCGCCGGGGCGAACCTCGAGGCCGCCACGGTGGCCCTGCTGCGCCTGCCGGACTCGGCGGTGCTGCGGCAGGTGCGTACTGGGCGAGACGGCTACCGCCTGCTGACCGTGCCGGGCAACTACCTCATCCGCGCCACAGGAATCGGGCTGGCCCCGGCTTTCACCGCGGTGACCGTTGCCCGCGCGGACACCGCACTGACCTTATCCCCACTGGTGATGGCCCCCGCGCCGCTCGAGCTGGTGGAGGTGCTGGTGGAGGCCCGCATCCCGCCCGTCACCGTGCGCGGCGACACGGTGAGCTATCACGCCCCGGCCTACCGCACAAGGCCCAACGCCACGGTGGAGGAACTGCTGAAGTTATTGCCCGGCGTGCAGCTGGACGCCTCGGGCAACCTGACCCTGCAAGGACAGCGCATCACCAAGGTGTACGTGGACGGCAAGGAATTCGCCATCGACGACCCGGCCATGCTGACCAAAACCTTCCGCGCCGACATGATCGCGAAGGTGGAGGCCTTCAACCGCAAGTCGGATCGCGAGCGGATGACCGGCATCCGCGACACGGGCGAGCCCGAGACGGCCATCGACCTGAAGCTGAAGCCCGACCGCAGGCGCGGGGTGTTCGGCCAGGCCATGGCCGGTGGCGGAACGCGCGATGCGCAGAACGCCTCCGTCGCACTGAACGGCATGGACGGCGAGCGGTTCGCCCAAACCGTGGGTACCTTCGACCGCAACGGGCAGGTCGGCAGCCGCAACCTGAACGGCAGTGTCATGCTACGCGGCAAATGGGGCAAGGTGACCCCCGCGCTCAACTATGCCGCGGGCGGCAACCGTTCCGACGTACGCAACGAATCCGAGCGAGAGACGTTCCTGGCCGATTCCACGGCCTACCAGGCAAATTCCGGCGGGATCGCCTCGACCGGCGGCAGCCACAAGCTGTCGGTGTCGCTGGAAGCGCAGCCCGACACCAACACCCACCTGCGTTATGCGCCCGCCCTGTCCATCGGCACCTCCGGGAACATCGCCCAACGGCAAAGCACGGGCGACGTGGAACGCGGGGGCAGGCGGTACACGGCCAACCGGAATACGAACAGTACCACCGACGACGGCCGCGACCTGTCGATCAGCCAGTCGCTTTCGCTCAACCGGCGAATCGGCCACCGCGGCAGGCACCTGTCGGTGCAGCTGGGGCATAGCCATGCCGACCGGACGGGCAGTGGCGACCAGCGGTCCGAACTGCGGCTTTTCGGTGCCGACGGGCGTCTGCTGCGGGAGGAGACCATCGACCAGCGGTACACCCAGACCGGTGGCAACACCACGGTGAACGCCGGGGCGAACTGGGTGGAACCCCTGGGCAGCCACGACCGCATCGACCTGGGGTATTCGTTCAGCAAAAGCACCGGCCGCACCGACCGCCGCAGCCTGGCCTACAACCCCGCCACCGGGCAATACGACACGCCCGATGCCCGCACAAGCAATGACTTCGGCTCGCGCCAGCTCGACCAGCGCGTGGAGGCGGGTTACAACGGCGGATCCGGCGCGCTCAACTACCAGTTCGGGCTCGGCGCGCAGCACAGCGCGCTGGAGAACGAAAACCGCACGCAGGATACATACATCACCCAGCGGACACTCAACTGGTTCCCGCGGGCCACGCTGATCTGGGGGCATGGCAGGGGACGGAGCGTGCAGCTGGCTTACAACGGGAGTAGCCAGCAACCCGGTGTGGAGATGCTCCAGCCACTGGCCGACCTGTCCAACCCGTTGCTGTTACGCTTGGGCAATCCCGGGCTGGTGCCCCAATTCACCCACGGCCTCACCGCCATTTACCGGCTGGTCGATGCCGCCTCCGGACGCAGCCTGATGGCGGCCTTCAACTCCAGCTTCACCCAACGCCAGCTGGTGCAGGGTACGCGCATGCTGGACGGGGGCGTGCAGGAACTGCGTTACGCCAATGCCGACGGCGCGCAACGCCAGTCGCTGTCGATCACATTGGGCCTGCCATTGGGCAAACCCGGCCAGCCCGTGGGCGGGCTGAACCTTACCACCATGGCGGGTACCGAAGGCGACCCCACGCTGGTGGATGGCCTGCAGAGCCAGCGCAGCGGGCTCAACCTGTCCCAGCAGGCGCAGCTCAACTACCGGGGAATCGAAAACCTGTTCGCCGACCTGACGGCCGCCATCGACTACCGGCGCTCGGCCTACAGCCTCCAGCAGGGGCTGAACACGGCCGTGCTCAACCACCGGTACGGGCTGAACGCCAGTTACCAGCTGCCGCTGGCCTTCACGCTGTCGGCCAACTGGAACCTCACGGTCAACGGCGCGCAGGGACGCATTCCCGGCCGCACGGTGAACCTGCTGAACCTGACTGTGCAGAACAACTTCCTGAAGGACGGCACGGGCGAAGTGCGCATCACCGCCAACGACGTCTTCAACGGCAACACCGGCTTCGTGCAGCACATCGGCGGCAATTACATCGAGACCACCACGGCCCAGGTGCCGACACGGTATTTTTTGCTAAGTTTGGTATACCATGTCAAGGCGTTAGGGTAGATACGAGATACGAAATGGGAGATACGAAATCATATGCCATCCTCCTGCTTTGGATTGCCCTTGCCGGTTGCGGCGGCGATGCCGCCAAGCGGCGTGATGCCGCTTTGGTAGGCAAGGCGCCCGGGCAGGTCGACACCTTGGCCCTCGGCGGGCTGGACCACCCCAGGCGCGACAGCATCCTCGCGGCGCAGAACAACCCGGGCAGTTTTGCCAGTGATTTCGCCTACCGCGATGCGGACGGCGTGACGCACCGGCTGTATGCCATCGATGCACCGTATACGCTGCTGTACATCCACAACCCGGAGTGCCAAGCGTGCAAGGCGATGAAGGCGGCGCTGGCTGAATCAAAGGTCATCGCCGCGGCAGCGGCCTCGGGCCGGTTGCACGTGCTGGCGCTCTACATCGACGCCGACACGGCGCTGTGGCGGCGCCACCTGCCGGACATGCCGCCGGGCTGGCACAACGGCACCGACATCGGCGAATACCTCTACCTGCACAACGTCTACGACGTGCGCGCCATCCCCACGCTCTACCTGCTGGATCAGGATAAGCGGGTGTTGCTGAAGGACGTGCTGGACGTACGGAAATTAACGGATTTTTTAACTGAGAAATGAAAGAACCAAATCAATAAACATGACTAAAAAACCCCTACCACCGAAAATCAAGTACCACGATTTACTCGCTATTGTCATCATCCCCCCTATCCTCGGCCACCTGCTGCTCGTTTACGACCTGGGCAAACCCTACGGCGACCTGTTCATGACCAGCAACACCGGGTTCTGGCTGTCGTGGGCATCCAGTTCGGGCTGCACCGTGGCCAGCCTGCTCTTCGTCGCCCTCGGCACCCGCAGGCTCGACATCCGGTACCGGTGGCGCAAAGTAGGCATCGCCACCGAAGGCATCCGGCTGCTGCGCTGGTTCCCGCGCCCCTGCCATTGGTTCAAGTGGAACTGGCCCCGCGGCTGGCGGCAGGCCGCGCTATGCTGGATCGCGCCGCTCATCTTGGTCACCGCATGGAACGCCGCCTTCTTCAGCTTCATGGGCGTACCCGAGCGGATGGCGCCTTACTACCGGCTCGACCTGCCGCTGGCCGCGTTCCTGCTCGCGGCCCTCAACTGCTGCTACTACCTTGCCTACTGGCAGGCCATCGACAAACGCAGCATCGGAGGCGAAGAGGCCGAGATCATCGTGCTGGAATCCATCCTGAAGAAAGCGCCCGACCCCGAGCCGACCGGCGTACCCAAACTGGATGCCGACGAGATGGCCGTGCGCGTAGCCTACATCAAGTCAGACGCCAAGAAATCCAGGGCACACACGCTCAAGGGTTCGGACTACACCATCAACCATTCGCTCAAGAAAATCATGCTCGCCCTGGCCGGGCCCGACTTCTGCCAGGTACGCCGCGAGGCCATCGTGAACCACCGGGCCATCGAGCGCGTGGAGCAACTGCCCAACGGCCAGTACCGCATCCACCTCAAGGCCCCGCACCACCGCTACGAACTGGAATCCAGCCAGGACTACTCGGCCGACTTCTGGAAATGGTGGCAGGAAGACCGGAACCAGTCGGCGTAACCGGCACCAGAGACAGCCACCCCCAAAATCCTGTGGCTTGGCCATGGTGTTGTCTGGCAAGGCGCGCGAAATGAGCAGTAGCGGAATTTACTAACGGTAAATGAGCATGCTGCGAATGAGCGCAACGCAGCCAGGCGGCACCAGAGACAGCCACAACCCCGCATCAGGTGATGTTGCTCACGTAACATCATCCACATGAAAAACAAGAACGAAAAAATCATCATCGAAAAACTAGTCCGCATTGAAAAACTCACCCTCGAACTCACTCGCCAACTGCTCACGCAAACCGACGACAACCAGCCCTTCGACTGGGACGACCCCAGCACGGCCCTCACCATCAAGGAAGCACGCGACGTCCTGAACGCCAGCCGCAACAAGGTCGACGGGATGCGCAAGCAGGGTACGCTCACCTCCTACTACCGCGGCAAGTTCGTGCGCCTATGCCGCAGGGAAGTGGAAGGGGCGCGGAAGACGTGGTCGGTGATGAAAGGGAAAGTGTAGGGGAACGCAGCTTAAGCGCGCGAAAGCAGGCTGTTCCATTGCGGTTCGTTGCCAGCCACCCCGGCGGGCCGAAGCCGCTTCGCTAGACGGCCCACCTTTTGGGTGTCTCGGCTGCCGACCGCTGCTTGCACAGCCAACGCTTTCCGCGCTGCTTAAGCTACTTTGGGTGTTAAGGGGAGGCGGGTGCTGGCAACTTCCTTCGCCGCCCTAGGCCGTCAACGCCGTTAGCCTACACAGGGGTGATGGGTGGAGGGGGCTGGCGACTAGAATCCTGCATGGCGCTAACCGCGCCTACCGGAGATTCTCTCCTTGTGTCATACCGAACGCGAGTGAGCTATCTGTAAGAATACCCTTTCCCTGTTCGGGTTAATAACAGGTTTGTTCCTTGAAATAACTGAAAAAGGCCCGATTAAACGGCAAAGCGATGCCAAAACAATTGCTCCAAGGTGACCTCGCTGTCTACATGTTGAGCTTGGTGCTCGTTTTTCGTTACGCCATAGGTGGTGATCAACGTGGTGAATATAGTCTTTTTCGATTTAAGTGTATGCTTGTATGCGACGACTTTTTGCTGTAGCTCTTTGGCGTATTTGGCTGTAATCGTATACGCTGTGTCCGAAAACTTGATTTCGCATAGGTTTACACACCGGTCTGCGCGGTCTATGACGAGATCGATTTGGGCCCCCGCCTGTTTATCATACCAGGTGGCTTCTTCGGAGTAGATGCTCCCGATTTGTAACGCCATCTTGATGTTTTCCACGTGTTTTAGGCACAGGTTTTCAAATGCGTATCCGCTCCAGGCTTTCCATGTAGGCTTAGTACTTAATATTGCCCATGTGGATTTTTGGCTTGGACGGGATTTTTCTATGAATTTCAGGTAGAATAAAGAATATTCATCCGTCAACCGGATGATGGCGTCTTTTGATCTGCGATTCAGCGGTAGGTACGTCGTAATGAAGCCGCTTTCTTCGAGCTCCCGCAAAATGCCGGTGAGGTAACCTCCGCTACTCAATTTGGTTTCTTCCACTACTTCGTTGCGGGTCAGCCCACTACGGCGCCGACTTAATGCCCGGATGATCGAGATGTGATTGTCTGCTTGGTCGTATAGCGAGCTATAGAGCTTTTCAAATTCCTGACGCAACAAACCTTGCGGGGAAAAGCAGAGGTCGTCTATATTTTGTGTTGCGCTTTTCCCTGGTTTTACCTGTTCAAGGTAGTGGGGTACGCCGCCAATGGCCATATAAAGCGCTGCAATCTGGTAGTCGTTTAGTTTGATGTTTTTATACCGGAAGAAATCCTTGGTCTCCCGGAGCGTAAAAGGCAATAAGCGTATTCCATACAATTATAATCACTTACGCCAAAAGTAGATAAAAAAAATGACTTTTGGCGTAGTTGGATTATTTCACTTACGCCAAAAGCATATAAAAAAGGTAGCTTCTGGCGTAGTTGGACCAGGATTAAGTGTCACCTCCCTCCCAACGCTAGGACCTACCCCCATCCCCAAGGAGGGATAGGGGGTACGTGTTGGATGCGGATGTAATCGTTAAAATTTCGTCTTCCCTATTCGGTTGAAAACAGGGTGTTCTTTGGGAAAACTGAAATTAAACTGGTTTTTCATTCGCGTTAAGGGGAGGCAGGGGCTGGCAACTTCCTTCGCTACCCGATTCCGTTCGACGACGTGCAGCGGAACCCGAAACTGGTACAGAACATGGGGTACTGACCCCTACGATATTGCCCCAGCGCCTCGGGAAAATCGGGATGGTGCAGAAGATATCATACATTTTTGTATGATGTAAAATTGTATGATGCAAAATTGTTAAATATACAGGTGGTGGGTTACAACGGTCCCGACAGGTCCATCCGCTTGGAGGACATGAAACAAGGGGTGTTGAGCTGCCGGTTCATCCGGATTTTGTGGGTGAAAAGGTATTGGTCAACGAAAAGGGTGGTGTCGGAGATAACGACAGAGATAACGACAGAGTTGATGCGGTGCTATCGGCATTGCAGCAGGAGGTTCTATCTTTCTCGAAAACAGAAAAAACTCGCCAGGAAATCTTTAACCATATCGGATTGAAATATCATACCGACAATTACAAACGGCATATTGAACCCCTAATTAACCAAGGGCTTCTGCGCATGACCGTTCCGGACAAACCGAACAGCAAAAATCAGCGCTATATAGCTGTCAGCTGATCGGGTCGACGGGATGCGCAAGCAGGGTACGCTCACCTCCTACTACCGCGGCAAGTTCGTGCGCCTATGCCGCAGGGAAGTGGAAGGGGCGCGCAAGACGTGGTCGGTGATGAAAGGGAGGGTATAGGCCAACACGGTTATCGGTGGTGGTTTGGTAGAAATCCCCTATCTTCGCTTCGTGATCAGGAAGTACCCCATCGGCATGCAGAGTTTCCGCGCGATACGCGAGGGAGGTTATGTCTATGTCGACAAGACCGAGATCGTCCATCGGCTTGTCGATACGGGCAAATACTACTTCCTGAGCCGTCCGCGGCGCTTCGGAAAGAGCCTATTGGTCGATACGATCGAAGAGCTATTCAAGGGTAGCAAGGAGCTGTTCGAAGGGCTCTGGATCGAAGACCCTTGGGACTGGTCGCAAACCAACCCCGTGATCCATTTCAACTTTGCGGAAATCCCCTATAGGCAACTGGGCCTGGAGGAAGCGCTCGAAATCGAGCTGGAGCGCAATGCGGGCTTTGCGGGTGTGTCGCTGGAAACCAATTCCCTGCAAGGGAAGTTCAGGGAACTGATCGAGAAGGTTGACGGTGCAGCGGGTAACGTGGTGATCCTCATCGACGAGTACGACAAGCCACTGATCGATTTCCTGAACGACCCGAAGGAACTGGAGGCCAACCGATTGGTGATGAAGACCTTCTATTCGGTGTTGAAGGGGCAAGACGCGCACATCCGTTTCCTGCTGCTCACCGGGGTGAGCCGGTTCGCGAAGGTGAGCCTGTTCTCAGACCTCAACCACCTGGAGGACATCACGCTTGGACGGCAGTTCAATGAGCTGGTGGGCATCACGCAGCGGGAACTGGAGCGTGACTTCGCGCCCGAGATTGCCGACATGCAGCAGGAACAATCGGATATCCTGGCGACGATAAGGCAATGGTACAACGGCTACTCGTGGAGCGGCCAGGGGGAGACGCTTTACAACCCGTTTTCGCTGCTGAATCTGATGAAAAGCCGGGAGTTCCGCAACTTCTGGTTCGAGACGGGCACGCCGGCTTTTTTTGCGGACATGATCCAGCGCAACCCACGGTTGAAGTTTCCGGACGGCGAGGTGGAGTCGGGGCCTGAGGTGCTGATTGACCTGTTCAACCGGAAGACGGCGTATAGTGGGCCTGACGACATCCGTCCGGTGACGATCCTGTTCCAGACGGGCTACCTCACCGTCAAGGGATACGATATACAACGGCGGACGTACACGTTGGACTACCCGAACCTGGAAGTGCGGGAAAGCATGCAGGTATTCCTGCTGGAGGCCTACACCCACCTGGAGACAGAGGCCGTTCGCCCGACCGTGCTGGATATCGGCGATGCGTTCCAGGCGAACGACATCCCGCAGGTGATGAAGCACATCGATGCGCTGTTCGTGAACATCCCCAGCACGTTGTGGGCGGGGGCCCGTGAGAATTTCTTCCATGCCATCATCCAGACGGCGTTCGGATTGCTGGACATCCTGATGGAAAGCGGGCGCAACTATGCAGGCACGCGGCCCGACATCACGGTATTTACCAAGACTCACATCTACGTGCTGGAGTTCAAGCGCGTCGGCACGGTCGAGGAAGCATTGGCCCAGGACTTGTCCCGAACTGGCTTCGGGATACTGACCAAGGATTACTTCCGGCCATTCCAGCTGGACAAGCGCAGGAAAGTCGCCATCGGCATCAAATTCGACGTGGATAAGAAAGCCGTCGCCGAGTATCGCGTGCAGGAACTCGACTGACGAAACCTCCCTTATTACCTGAAAGTCGACGTAATCGACATCGACCGGTTCTTGGTGATGATCAGCTAATCCGATATTTACCTAGCGCGAGTCGCCTTCACAAAGGACAGCCGCGACAAGGTGGACAGGCTGCGCAAGCAGCGGCTGGCAGCCTCAACCAAAACTTCCAAAGAGGAAGCCAAGAGCGATAAAGGCCTAGCCTGCGCACGAAGGCCTCGGCAGCCAAGCAAGCCCATCACCCCCCTACAAATTTAGTCTTCCGAATGAAATCCCGCGCCAACTCCACCTTCTCGCGCGCCGTCAGGTCCATCTCGATGGTGGCCATCACGAACTCCTGCGCGGGCGAACGCATCACGATGTACAGCGCATGCCCCTGCTCATCGAAGAAATAACCCGCCTGCATCGACGGCGTCTTGATGTAGTCGAGCACATAGCCGTTTCCGGGGTTGTCCCCCTTCAGCAACCCGTAGTACCGTTCGGTCAACTGCTCGATGCTAGCCGTATCATCCGCCAGCCGACGGTGCCAGATATCCAGCAACCCCGTATCCGCCAAGTAGGGGGTTTTCTGGAACGCGATCCGGTAATACGCACCGTTCGGCGGGATATCCGTCACGATATTGACCGCCTGTTCCTTCCCGAACTTCTCCCTGTACAACGCATTCGACAGCCGATTGACCTCCGACACCTCCCGTATGCGATTGGCCTCATCGATATAGTCATTCACGATTGGTTGCAAAACCGTGTCCTGTGCCACGGCACCGATCGCGACCAGCATCATCCACATCATTCCATACAAGCGTATCATAATCCTCCCGTTTTCCCTTAATACGGCAGCGTCGATAGCTTTACCCCATACGCACGGCTTTTTCTTAACAACAGCTTAACACCGGGGTTTGTTGGCAACGAAAACGCCCGGCTCCCCAACCAACTGGGAGCCAGGCGTTCCGAACCCTATTTTTTCCGGACAAACCGCTGCAGCAGCAGCGTGACCGCGAAGCTGACCACCGCGCCAAGGGCAGCCAGGACGACCGTCTTGAGCAAATCGCCTGCATCCAGCTGCGGCAGGAGGCCCAGTAGCGTCCCGCTGCCCGTGCCGATGCGCAACGCGGTGATGTCCCTACCTTCCATCGGCCTCCCCCTCCCCTTTCGGTTCCAGCGCATCCAGCAGCGTCACGGCCAACGCCACGTACCTCGCCACCGTCACCACCTTGGGCGGCAGCTTCACCGGCGCCGCCACGATCGCCTGGCTCACCAGCGCCAGCGCATGCTTCATTTTCCTGTAGATCATCCGTTCGTATCCCGTATTGCTAATCTCGTATTTCCAAAAAAACCTCCTCCCCCGCAGCCAGCACCGGATACACCAATGCCTTGAGGCGCTCCAACGCCACGCGGCTGTGGATGCCTTTGCCAGGGCCGGTATGCTTGGTCACCGGGGCGATGCACCCGCGCAATTCGCGCGACGCATCGTTGGCTGGGTGGATCAGGATGCCAGCGCGGCCCGGCACATCGGCCAAGGCCAGCTGGTCGCCCTGTTGCGGGAAGTGGTCTCGATAAAGCGAATAGCGCCCTTCGGGGACGCAGCTCACCTGCCGCCGGTTATCCCGCCAAGGCAACTCGATGGTATGGCAGACGACCTTCCCGTTGTGGTACAACGTGCCGTTGGTTCCACCCGCGTGGTACACGCGCATGAGCACGAGGACCAAGTGGCCGGGGCCACCCTTGGGGTGGCCACCGGCGATAAAGAACGTACGCATAACGGCTATCGGACCCTCCGTGAAACCGCATTGCTCCAATCGCTCACGCCCTTGCCGTTGCGCGAGCGCACACGGACGTAGTAAATCGTGCCTTCCTCGAGCCCCACGATCGGCGTGACCCGCGAATTGGTCGTGGACCGCACCTCGCCCCACAGCAACTCCCCGGCACCGTCCCGCTGATGCGCGATCGCATATTCATACTCCCACGCGTGATACACCGCGTCGAACGACAGCAGCAGCTCGCCACTCACGTCGCCGTCCTTGAGCCGTACGAGCAGCGGCGAAAACGGCCGCTTCAACGCCTGCGGCTGTTCGGTCAGGATAAAGCCCGAACTCACCAGTTTGTTCGCATCGCCCGCCGACACCGTATTCACGTAAAACGCCTGCTGCTTCATCGCCTCCAGCAGCGCCTTGCGCGCATTGTCCTTGGCCGTCCGCTCCAGCTTGCCGCCATTGTCGGTAGCCCGCTGCAACGCCGTCCGGAAATCGTCAACGGTGGCCTGATAGGCCGCCAGCGCGATCGGCGGCGTCGGGAAATTGGCGTTCCCATCCAAAAAACTGGCCGTGCGCCCCGCCAGGTTCGCCAATGCCGTGTCACTCCATTTGTGGTAACTCAGGTATACTTTCTCTTGTCTCATATTTGTTCATTGATTTTGTCAACTTCGTCATTCATTGTCCGAAACCGCCCCGCGGTGATGGGGGCAAAAGGCATTGCGCCCCTACCGGATCGTCGGGCCGCGTATCGGATTGTTTGTCGTTTCCATGTCCATTTCCGTTTTGTTGGTGCAAAGTTCCGGACAATGCCCCACCTGGACGATTTTTGGTGCAATGCGGTGCAGCAAACCCCGGTTTCCGGCCATTTTTGGGTGCATGGCGGTGCGATGATAAAGCCGTACGGCAGCAAAGCATTGGTTCGGACACTGGGGAGATGCCCGCCTGCGTGATGCGTACGGCTTTACGGGTAATACCTCCGCGCAACGCAGCAAGACAATCGCAAACCCGAAACGTACGGTTGGGTTCCGGTGCGTACGGTTGCGTCGGAACAAACCGTACGCTCACCGCCCCCGGCAATCGGAAGCACATCGAAACCATAAGACCACGGCACGGAACGGCCGGGCCGGCAAGGGACACGCCCCGCCCAATACCCGTGCCAAGCATCAGCGGAACCGAGCCATCCGGAAAGAATCGGTGACCGAACGGTACATGTCCCGTTCGTTCGCACCGAACGGTACACCCAACCGGCGGCCCCAACCAGCCAATCGGCACCCGGAACCACGCGGGCGGTTCGGATGGCAGCCCATGCGCCGCAGCCACCCACCCGATCGGATACGGCGTACCGCCGACCGCGTCGCGTGCCCGTTCGTTCGGAACGAACGGGCAACCATCCGCATCGACCTCCACCCCATCGCATCCGGCGCGCAAACGACCGGCAGGCCACCCCATCCAAACGGACCCGGCGCGCAAGCGGAGCCCCCGCTACCGGACAGGCATTGCACCGCACCGGAAATGCCCCGCTCCGGCTGGCCATCGCCGGTCCATCCCAACCGTCGCCCGTCGCCAACCGACCGGCGATGGTCGCACGATACCGACAAAACACTTGACAGACAACGGAATACCGCCCTACATTTGTTCCCGGTTCCGACGCGGTGTCGGCACGTAACATCAGTATTCATCAAATTTATTGCATCATGAAAAAGCGGTATCTATTCACGGCGGCAGGCGTCCAACAATGGCTAACTGACCTTTACGGCTCGAGCCAACAGGTCATCGACGACGAAGTGGATTACATCCTCCATGATTTCGTCGCTTGGCTGATCGAGCGGTTCGATCTGGACGAAGCCCAGCAGGATTACCTCGACACCATCGACGATAGCCTACTCGACCATTGGTCGGAATTGATTTGCTTCGCCGTCCTGCACGGCCTGCCCATCACGCTCGAAAAACCGGCGGAAACACCGGCCGTACGGAGCACGAAATTGGTATTGACCCGGGAGCAGACCAGCAACGGCGCCCCCACGCTGCAGCGCGGATCAAGGAAAGGAAATGAAGGCACGGTGACCGGCGACCTGACGTTCACCATCGTATACGCCTAGGCAATTAGTGTCCTCTGGCCACTGACTTAATGGACAGGCTCTAATTACTGTCGATTGCGAAACCGACCACATCGCCTGATGCGGGAAAACAGGTTAGATGAAGTCCTGTGCATGTGTCCAACCACAGCACAGGGCTATTTTGTATCCTGGCTACACGATCGCGTGCCGCGTGGCCACGTAGGTGAAGGCCACGATCAACGAGATTTTAAGCACGACGATGGCCCACCGGCCGGAATTATTTCTTATTTTTAGCGCAATTTTTGACATGTGTTGGGTGTATTGGTAAGCCAATGACCTGTTATTGCCCTAAGCATAGGCTTGGGCCTTGGATGTCGGCATCCCAAAAAGAAGCCGGAATCCGGGATGTGTTATAACCGCCGTCCGGGTGATTTAATCATCCGGATAGCGGGTCGTGTTTGGATTTACGTCGCTTCCTGTTCATCCTTTTGATGGATATGTTGTGTCGCATCGATTTGCAGCAGCCTTCCCACCCTACAGGGAAAGCCGCTACCGAACCGATGAGACAAAGGTAAATCAAGTTTTCGACAAATACAAATTAATATATAAATAGAATTATCGACTCATTGATGGGTGGCTACGGAGATGTAAAAATTTGGTTCAGGGCCAGGATACGGGAATATCGTAAGCACTTCGGGCTGAACCAAAGCGACATCGCTACGCTGATTCGCACCAATCAACCGGCATACAACCAACTGGAAATCGGCGAACGAGGCATCGACCTTTCCACGGCCGCCACCATCGCCGCAATATACGGCCTGCAGCTGCACCAGATCACCGACCCCAAGCAGAAAATCCCGGCCCTGCGGAGCCTGCCCGAACGCACGCGCAAAGCCATCGAGAAACGGAAGGCCTCCGGCGTCGCGCCGCGCGATTACGACCGCGACATCGCGGGCCAGCTCGACCACATCCTGCACCAAACGGATTTTCTGCATACGGCCAGGACCACCGCCGAGATCTGGTCGCGATTGCCCGATGATATCCGCAAAAGCATCCCCAAGGGACGCATCACCGACCTGTTGGGCAAAGCCCCGCGCAACCAATTGGTGCAGATGATCCCCGGCAAGGTCTGGGGCGGCTGGGGCAACAAATACATCCTGAGGTCGGCCAGCGAGGGAGTCTTCCCCTACGCCAAACAGGGCCCCGTGTCGAACGATCTGGCGGCCGATGCGGATTAAAAAAACGCATCCATCGTCACCTCGTTTTGGATCAGTCCGGTTTTGTGCATGTTATCCGCAACCCCGAACGTGGTAATGGCCGTCAGGAAAACCGACTTACGGGTACCCGAATACTGGCGGAAGAGGCTAACTTTCTGGCGCAGGGCTTCCGCGTACTTTTTGTCGATGCTGAATTGGCCCGTACTGAATTTCATTTCACATACATTGATGCATTGGTCGTTGCGGTCGATGAGCAGATCGATCTGCAAGCCCGCTTGTCCACGATCGGCCGGCAGGAACCGCCAAGGCGATTCCTCGGTGTACACAGCGGGTATGCCAAGCGCCGCTTTGATATCTGCGATGTGTTTAAGGCACAATCCTTCGAAAGCGACCCCGCTCCAACCCATCCACGAAGGGCTTAGCGCCAGTTGCGCCCACGTTCCCGCTTTCACGGTTCGCCGGTTGTCGATAAACTTGAGGTAAAAGCGGGAGTATTCGTCGGTAAGCCGATAAATGGTATCCCTGCCCTGCCGGTTGAAGGGAAGGTAGCTGCTGATGAAGCCGGATTCGGCCAATTCTTCCAGCACCTTTGTCAACGTGCCTCCGGAAGACAGGCCAAGTTGGGCGATCAACTCGCCGCGCTGAAGGCCTGCGTTGCGTCCTGCAAGCGCCCGCACGACGGCGATGTGCCTCTCGGAATGATCGAAAAGCGCAGGATACAGATTCATGAATTCGTCACGTAGTATACCGTGCCCGTCGAAGCACAGCCTATCCACGGCCTGGATGGCGCTTTCGCCCGGTTGCACTTCCTTCAAGTAGTGCGGGATGCCGCCCAATGCCATATAGAGCTGCAGGATCTGGTAATGTTCGAGTTGTACCTGCATGCTGCGGAGGAATGATTTCGTCTCGCGCAACGTAAAGGGAAGCAGACGGATGCGTTTGGTGATCCGGTTGTGGAGGCCTCCTTTGTTTTTGACGACATGATTGATCATCCAGGAGGCGGCAGACCCGCAGATGACCACGATCAATCCCGGCTGGGTGGTAGCCCACGAATTCCAGAAATAGTCGAATGCTTGCAGGAATTTGGAACGGGGCGTACTGAGCCATGGGAATTCATCCAAGAATACCACCTGCTTCCCGCCGCCTTGGAGCCGCGGCTCGAGGAAATCGCGGAGCAACTCGAACGCATCGCCCCAGCTTTTTGGCGGCGCGATGGGCAGTTCGGCGCCAGACGCCCGGGAAAGCGCCTTGGCGAAGCGGGTCAGCTGTTCTTGAAGGCTGACTTGATGCGCTCCCGTGAATTCAAACACGATCCGATTGCCGAACGTTTGCCGGATGAGGTAAGTTTTACCTACCCGACGACGGCCGTAAACGGCTACCAATTCGGCTTCCTTCGAAGAAATAGCGCGGTTCAATTCCGCGGCTTCCGCTTTCCTTCCGATGACAATCGACATATATCCTCCATTTAATCCAGCCAAATGTAGCAAAAAATAGGGGTTTTGGCTGGATATAAAAATTATATCCAGCCAAAACTACCTAAAAATACCTAGTTTTGGCTGGATATAAATCGAAGCAGACTTACGCAACGGCCTCAAATCGCCTCACCCTGGCGATACTCGCCTCAGTTTCCGGTGCGGCCCACCGTACCGAAATCGACGTAACGAAAGCCGTTTACCGTCGTTGTCTGTACCGTCACCTCATAGGTACCCCAATCGGCCGACACCCGGTTACTGATCTCTTCAACCGTGGCGATCGGCGGTTTGCTTCCCGCCTGTCCGGCCAGCAGTTCGGTCAGCACGCGCCCGTCCATCCGGCTGGGCTTCTCGATGCCGTGCAGCGCGAGCAGCGTGGGCATGATGTCGATAAACGACGAGGGCAGCCCGGATACATACGCGGGTTTGAACGACGGCCCCCACAGCACCATCGGCGTCTTGATCTCGTAGCGGCTGATGCCACCATGGCCCGCGGCGATGGGGCTTTTGTTCAACGCCTTGCCCGGATAGCCGTATTCGTTTTCCGCGTCGTTCCAGTCATAGGCCACCAGGATGTCCGCAGCGCGCTCGGGGTGATTCCAATGCACCACCGCCTGCGACAACGTACCCGGTATCGCACCGCGATCCCCGCCCTCGGGGTGGGCGCGCGTAAAGATCGGGCCTACCCAGGGCTGCCGCTGCAACGCGGCCACGATGCGCGCGGTCACGTCGGCATCGCCGCCCTTGACGAAGATCGCGCCATCGGCCACGATCACGTCATCCGATTCGCGATCGCGCTTGAACCCTTCGGCGATCAGGAACTCCCGCACGGTATGGTCGCCCCCGTAGGTGATGAACCCGTGGTCTGACGTCACCACCAGGTCCACCTGGCCGGCCATCCCACGCTGGTCGATGGCATCCAGTATCCGGCCCAGTTGGTCGTCCATCACGCGCGCCGCTTCCAGCGAGGCGGCCGAACCGATGCCCGTGGCATGCTGGATGGCGTCGGGCTCCGAATACCAGACCGAGCAGACTTCCGGACCGCCGCCCACCAAGCCGAATCGCAGGAAGGCATCGGTAATCCACGCGTGCTTGGCGAACTTGCCTTCCCGGTCGCCCGCCTCGCCGAGGGCCTGCCTCACCGATGCCGCAACGGCACCGGGCACGATGAATTCGGGGTGGACCACCGCCCCGTTTGCCCGGTGGTTCTGCAGGAAGGCCTGCCCGCTCGAGCCCGAGCTGAACACATACAGCCGCTTGCCCTGCTCGGCGAGCACCTCGCCCACCGAGACGGTGGTGAGCAACCGCCCGCCCGACAGGCTATCCACCGCCTGCATGTTGCTGCGCTCACCGGTATTGTAGATTTCCGAATTGCCCAGCGTGGGCACATGGATCGTATTGCCCAGGATGCCATGGGTCTTCGGGTAGGAACCCGTGGCGTAAGACGACGAATTGACCCGCGTCACCGTCGGGAACACGCTGTGGTTATGGGCCGCATAAGCCGCGCGTTGCTTGAGTGCATACAGCCTCGGCATCCGTTCGGGCGTGAGGTAATCGGGCCGCAGGCCGTCGAAGATCACCACCACCGATTGGCGCGGCCCCTGCGCAAGGGCAAGCGACGCGCATACCAGCCAGCCGATCAGCACGGCCAGCCTTTTCATCTGTGTATCCATATCCATTGTTTGCATTGATAAAACCATTCATCGATTAATCCACGTCCCACCAAACCCGGATGTAGCAGTCGTCTCCACCCATGCGCTGCACCGCAGCTGCAAGGTTTTCCGCATTGAGCGATTGCAGGTACAACGGGTAGGGCAGGCGCGTCGGGAATACCCGATCGGCCGGGATGCCGCTGCCCTTGGGCAACGCCGGATAACCGGTGCGCCGCTTTTCGAACCACGACTGGAAATCTACGAAAAATGAGGCATAATATTTCTGGAGGATCAACTGTTCCAATTGCGCATCGAAGGTATCGCCTTCGGGATAGGCCACACCGGGACGATCCACGAAGCCGGTGGGCAGCGACACGCCCCACTGCACCATCGAGGCTGCAATACCCTTATCATAATGTCCCTTGGGCGTTGCGCCGGTGTTAAACCCGCGCAGGGCGAGTTCGGCGCGGATGAACTCCACCTCGGCATAGGGCATCAAAATACCCAGTTGCGGCAGCGTCTTCAAGGCATCGTGGTAGTTGGAATTGGCGTCCACGCTGTATTCCACACCCACCGGGTAGCCGCTGTCGATGCCCCGGTACACCGGTTGGCCGTCTACCGTGACGGTACGCGCCCACACCGTCCGGCGTGGATCGGCCGTCCCGTTCAGCGTGGAGAGGAAGAACGTGGTGAAATAGCTGCCGTCCCGCCAATCCAGCGTGCGGGCATTGTAAAATGGATTGTAATACGGGAACACCCCCGTATACCGGAAAATGGCCTCGTCGGCATTGCTTTCAAACAGCGGGTACCCGGCCGGATCGGCCAACAGCTGCGTGATGCGCTCGCGCACGGGCAGCTCGCCGTCGCGCGACAGGATACGGAGCAGCGCGCGCAGCTTCAGCGAATTGGCAAACTTCTTCCACTTGGCCATATTCGCGGCGCTATTGTGCGCGCCATAGATCACGTCGCCACCGTAAAGCAACGGCTCGCGGGTATGGATCAATCCATTCGCCTCGTCGAGCCATCCGAAAATTTGCTCATAGACGGCTTTTTGCGCATCAAAGGCCGGCAAAAAGTTGCCTTCACCGCCCTTGGTGGCCTCCGCGCAGGGAATGTCGCCGTACAGGTCGGTCAGCACCGAAAAGATGTAGGCTTTCAGCACCAGCGCGATGGCCTTGTAGTTGTCTTCACCCCGTTGATCGGCAATGGTGTACAGGTCCTGCACGTCGAGCAGGCACTGGTAATAATTGGTCCACAAGCCATCCCGCGGCGCGATGAACCAGCGCATCACGCTGTTGAGGCTCGTATTCGCGCGCGGCGCATGCACCTGCATCAGATCATGCGTGAATTCCTTCGCATCGCCCATCTTCGCATTGACGATACGGTATTGGAGCTGTCCCAGCAATACACCGGGCGTGGCTTCCTTGGGGCGGTTGGGATCGAGGTTGAGGTCATTCAACTGCGTTTCGCAGGATGCCAGTAAACAGACCAGCAGGCACATGGCCAGCCGAAGGGTCCCGGTAGTCATTATCTTCATGGTTAATTGCATAGCGTCATTCCAGTTATGTCATTCATCAAAAACCGATCGTCAGGTTCACACCGATGCTCCGCGTCGAGGGGAACTGCGTCAGCTCCACACCGGGCGTGAGCGTCCCGTCGTTCAGGTTGCCGCCTTCGGGGTCAAACCCGGGGAACTTCGTGAAGTTGAACAGGTCGCGACCCCACAGGGCAAGGCTTGCCGTCGAAAGCCGCAGCTTCGCCAGCACGCTGTTGGGCAGGGCATAGCCCAGCCGGACCTCGCGTATTTTCAGGAACGAAGCATCGAAGATGTTGGTCTCGGCGTTGGAGATGGTATAGTAATTATCGTAATACGTCCCGGCGGATACCCGCGTGGTGTTGGGCACGAAGGTGCCATCGGGCTGCCGCACCACGCCCTCGCCGACCAGGCCGCCATCGCGGCCGGGAAGCGTGACCCGGGTTTTCCCCAGCGTATTGTTCTTGTGGTTGGTCTGCGAATAGATATGCCCGCCGTACTGCCCGTCGAGCAGGACATTCAAGGCCCATGATTTGTAGCTGACGCGGTTGGACAACCCCGCCCGCCAGTCGGCGAAGGCATTGCCCCACTTCTTGACCTCCGGATCGAGCGATTCGGGCAGACCGGATACGTTATAGATGATTTCACCCGCGGGCGACCGCTGGAAGCCACGGCCGTACAGGTCGCCCATCCGTCCGCCCACCCGCGCTTCGATCATGACATTGCTGTTGTGGGCATAGATGATCTGGTTGGTGATGCCTTCGGCAAGCTCCCGTACGTAGCTCCGGTTCATCGACCAGTTGAGCGCGACGTCCCATTTCCAGGCCGTACCGGCCACCGGTTGCCCGTTCAGGACCACCTCGATCCCCCGGCTGTTGATCAAGCCGGCGTTGATCAGCGCACTGGAATAACCCGACACCGGATCGACCGGCGTGGCCAGGATCTGGTTCCGGCTGTCGTTGGTGTACACCGTTACATCGGCGCCGACGCGCCCACGGAGGAACCGGATATCAAGCCCGGCCTCGTAACTGGTCGTGATCTCGGGTTTCAGGTTGGCGTTGAACAGGATCGTCGAGTTGGTCAATGCGTTGCCATAGATCTGGTCGTAATACCGGGCCGTCTGGTACGGGCGGGTATCGTTGCCCACCTGCGCCCACGACAGCCGGAGCTTGGCGAACGAAACGGCGCGGGGCAACGGCAACAGCTCGCCCAGGATAAAGCTCGTGTTGACCGAAGGATAGAAAAACGACCGCTGGCCGGCCGGCAGCGTACTCGACCAATCGTTTCGGCCCGTTACGTCCACAAAGATCCGGTCGCGGTACGAGGCCTGGCCAAAGGCGTATACGCTGCCGATGGCCTTGCGCTGCTTATCGGCTTCGGAAACCACCGGATCCAGGCTGTTCGACAATTGGTAGATGCCCGGCTGCGCCAGCTGGTCGGCATACAGGCCGTAGAATTGGTAAGACTGGTACATGTAGTTCGTGCCGGCCGACAGCGCCAGCTGCCAATCCCTGCCGGGCCGGTGCCGATAGGACAGCAGCGCGTCCGTATTGCTTTCGTAATTGGTGATGCTTTGCTCGCGGTACATGCCGCGAAGGTACTTGGTCATGCTGAAGGGCCGCTGCTGCGACCGGTCCTCGTTGGCGAAGTCCAGCCCGGTCCGCACCAACAGGTTCAGCCGGTCCGAGAATTCATAGGTGGCACTGAGGTTGCCGATCATGTTGTGCTTGTTCATCTTGTTGAGCATCTCGTACAGCATGGCGTACGGGTTCTCCGGGCCGCCATTGAAGGGCTTGGCCTGCTCCACCCCTTCCAGGCCGGGCGCCCAATAGGGCTTGAACCACTCGGGCCTGACATTGGGCGTGGTGCCGATGATCAGGAAATACATCATCGTCTGGTTGTTGTAGCCCGCCGCCGGCAGGTTGTCGCTCCCTTTGACGGCGTAGTTGAATTTACCGTTGACGCTCAACCGGTCTGACACCTGTTGCTGCGCCGACAAGGCCGCATTGATGCGCTTGAAACCGGTATTGGGCAATATCCAGCGGTTGTTGAGGTTGGTCACCGAGAGGCGTACACCCGATGTTTCGTTGCCGCCTTCGATGGCCACGCTATTGGTAGACGTGACGCCGGATTGGAAAAAGCCCGAGATGTAGTCGTCGTAGGCCACCCAGGGCGTGCGCGCCGTGGGCAGGTTACCGGGGGTGTTGGGGTCGTACTGGTAATACGACTGCCCTTCGAACTTGGGTCCCCACGCCCGGCCCGCCGCCACGTTCATGCTCGTGTTCGGGCCGTCCTCGCTCGGACCATACGAATAGTAATCGTCCGTGCGGCCCTCGCCGTATTCAAACTGGTAGTCGGGCCAACGGTTTACCCGATCCACGCTGGTATTCGAATTGAACGTGATCCCGATACCCTTTTGCCTGCGCGATGCCGATTTGGTGGTGACGATCAACGCGCCGCCGGCAGCCCGGCTGCCGTACAGGGCCGTGGCAGCCGGCCCTTTCAGCACGGTGATGTTTTCGATGTCGTCCGGGTTGATGTCGTTGACATTCGACCCGAAATCAATGGGGCTGTCTTGCGAGAGGTGTGAATTGAAACCGGTACCGGTAATGCGGTTGCTCACCGGTACGCCGTCGATGACCACCAACGCCTGGTTGTTATCGAGGTTCAGCGACGATTCGCCACGCAGCGTGATGCGGGCCGAGCCCATGGGGCCCGCTCCGGCACCCTGCACCGTCAGCCCGGCCACCTTGCCGGAAAGCGCATTGGTCCAGTTGTTGGTACGGGCGTCGTTCACGGCTTCTTCAGAAACGGACTGTGCCGCGTAACCGAGCGATTTTTCCTCCCGTTTGATGCCCAGCGCCGTAACCAGCACTTCCGAGAGCTCGCCCGTCTCTTCCTGCAAGCCAATGTCCTGCCTCACCGTCGCCCCGGCGGTAACCACCACGCCCGCCTTGCGCTGCGTCTGGAAGGCCACATAACTATACGTAAGCGTATAGGTGCCCGGCGGCACGGTGATCGTGTACTCACCCTGCTCGTCGGTACCGTAACTCCGGTTGGTTTCCACCAGCCGGATACCGGCACCGGCCAACGCCTCCCCCCGGGCATCGGTGACCCGCCCGATGATGCGTCCCGGTTGCTGTGGCCGATACAGCGTGATGGTCCCTTCCACCTCCTCGCGGTACCGGATGGACGTACCGACCAGCAGGTTGATCAATACGTTCTCCAACGGCTCGCCGCTGTAGCTGCGCGGCGTAACTTCGACCCGGTCCATGCCCAAACTGCGTACATCGTATGCCAGGTCGACCCCGGCGGCCCGTCCCAACTGCCGGACGGCTTCCGAAAGCGGTTGCCGCTCGATCGAAACCGTCACGGGCTTGCGCAGTGCCTGGCCGTTGCTGCTGGCGGCGAGCAACAGCTGGCCGAATGCCAATGAAATCGTGTAAACTAAAACGGTTATTCGCATAATTCGCTGCCAACGCAGTGTATTATAATCCATACTCAATTAAATTCTTACCTTTGAAAAAAAAACCTTGTTAACGCCTGTTGATAAGGTCGCTATGCCCTGGACGATGGGGGTCCAATCCAATCGTGTCCACGGCAAGCAACGGCGGGTTTCCCCTTTGGGCGAACCCGTTTTTAATAGATGATCACTTCATTTCCAGCTCTCCTGTATTGATTTTCATGAATGGAACAAAGAATGCGCATGGTTTCGTCGAGCCGGTGCGTGGAACGCACGACCAAGCTGTAGCGCTGGCTGGCGACGCGTTGGTGCGCGGCCTTGGTCTCCACGCCGTAAAGCCTGGATATGACCGCAGAGACCTCGTCGAACGTGGCATTGGCCAGCGGGAATACGCCCTCGCGCCAAGCCGCGGCCTCGCCGGGCGCTTCCCCGATTCGGTGGGCCTGCGACTGCGGATGGTAGGTGAGTTGCTGGGCGGCGGTCAGCGTACCGGCCAATACCCGGTCGCGCTGGTCGGAAACACGCACCATGCCATGCTGCACGGTGACCGAAACCGAGCCGAGCCGCTCGTAGGCGCTTACATTGAATGCCGTACCCAGCACCTGCGTGGTGATGCCCCTGCTGTGCACCAGGAAAGGCTTCGCGGGGTCAGGTGTCACGTCAAAAAATGCCTCTCCCTCGTCAAGGAACAGCGCGCGGGCACCTTGATCGAACCGCTCGGGAATGCGCAGTTTGCTCAAGGCACTTACCCACACCGTCGAGCTATCGGGCAGCACCAACTTCTTGACCTGGCGTACACCGGTAACGACTTCCACATAGGCGGCAGGCTCCCGCATGGCCGGTATACGCTCGCTGGCCGATTCGCTACGCAAGAACCACCACGACAGGCCCACCACCAGAAACGCGGCCGCCGCCGCGGACAGCCATCGGATGCCAACGTAGCGGGGCCGCGCGGGCCGCCAATGGTTAGCCAACCGCCCATGTATTTCGTGGGCTATCCGCGAGGCCGCTGCCCCATCGGCAAAAACCTTCGCATCGTCCAGTTCAGGGTAAACGTCATACCACGCCTCGACGGCTTCCCGTTCCGCATCGGTGAGCGTGCCGCGAACGTACCCGTCCAATAATCGCCTAAAATGTGCTGCATCCAAAATCGACTTCCTTTTTACAGGTAAGTAACCGGATGGCCCGAAAGCTACGTTGGCTAAATGTTATCTGTACATGAATTATTGGTAAACCAGCGCAAGGAAGAGCGCAATGCTGAGCAGGAATTCGTCAGGTTGCTCCCGCTGCGCCAGTTTACGCTTCATGCGTTTCACGACCTCGCCGATGTGGTTGGAAACGGTCTGCTCCGCCAGGCCGAGGCGATTGGCGATGTCGCGGATGCTCAGGTTATCGCAGCGGAGCAAAAAGGTCTGTTTCATGTTTTCGGGGATGTCCTGCAGCGCCTCATCGAGGGCCACCTCCATCGCGGCGCGCGAAACGGCCAGCGAACCATCTTCCTGCACGGCCTGCATATGCAGCATGGCCTGGTCCAGCGCCCGCCGCTTGACCTGCTCCGACCGGAAATGATTGAGTACCTGCAACCTGACGGCACCAAGCAGGAATTGCTCCAGCGAGGTATTGATGGCCAGGTCGCGGCGTCGCTGCCAGATGCTGATGAAAACCTCCTGGATGATGTCTTTGGCTGCCGCTTCGTCCAATACCCGGCTGTAGGCCTTTTTATACAGGAGCTTCCAATAGCTGTGGTACAGCCGATCGTAAGCGCCCGGATGGCCTGCCCGCAATTGATCGATGAATGTTACCTCTGTCATGACGTCGACCGTATGACCACAAAGGTAACAATGCAGTATTAAGCCAATGTTATCGATTAAAATTCGCCCATATCGGCCAATTCGGCCTTCATCAGGAAAACATTGTACGGCAACCACATGGACATCAGGAAATACAGGTTGTCGCCCTGTACCGACAGCGGATGGAAATACGAACCGTAGAGCTGCGCATAATCCTTGCCCGCGGCCAGCTCGTAAGGCGCGCTCCAGGGGCCGGTGATGTCGGCCGCCGTGCGCATCGTGATGTTGTACCGATCGCCGTTGAAATAGGCGATGATCCATTTCCGGTGCGTTTCGTTGTAAATGAACGACAGCTCGCCCACCTTGTCATCGAAAAGCACCGTGGCCCGCGTCTCGTCGCCCCGGAGCCATTGCCCCGAGGTGCCATCCCAATAATCGTAGCGATCCAGCCGCTCGATATCCGCTTCGCGGAAACGCGCCAAGCGCGCCGGGCTGTCGCGCCCCGTCTGCGTACCCACCATGTACACGTAGCCGTCTTTCTTGAAATACCCCCCTTGGCCGAAATAGCTATTGGAAGAAAACACCACGTCTTCGCACTTCGTCCACGTCTGCCCGTCATCCACCGATCTGTAAAGCCCCGAATAGTTGGTGATCCAGCCCGTCCACTGCCGCATGTTGAAGTAATGCACGTAATCCGCACCGTTCGCGCGGATCGCCGCCGTGGGGATCGACGTCCAGTTGCCATTGCCCGATGCATCCTTTCCGCCATAGACGATCTCGCGGGCGTTGCCGCCCTGATCGGTCGCCATGCCGCTGAACGTGAGCCCGTCATCCAATTCGGCATCTTCCGAAAACGCCAGCACGTTGCTGCGCCAGCTCCCGCCGTTCGGGCCGGGGTTGGCCGGATTGGGCGTGAAATCGCTGCCGAAGGTATCGCCGAAGAAAATGCCGTACCTGCCCGGCTGCATTTCCCAGACCACGCCCAGGTCGGTACCGCCCACATTCCAGGTGGTCGAGGTGGTATTGGGACTGGCGAACGTTTCGCCCGTCATCGGCCGCCCGGTGACCCGGGCGATCCGATTGACCTGGCGGATGAAGAACCCCCACCGGTTGTCGACCGTGAGCGCCAGCTCCTTTGATGCGTTGCCATTTTTGCCGTAAGCCGTAAACAGCAACCGGAACGATTCGGGGTCGGATGCCTGGATCGGATACGTGAACGTATAGGGATCCGCCAGCTCCGCGCGGCTCACCCGCACGGAATAGCTCGACCCACCACTCTTCCGCACCACGATGTGGTCGATATCATCCAGGCGCTTGAAATCCAGCACGGCGGCCACCGTCTTGGTTCGCTTGTCGGGCACCAGGACCACGGCCGCCGACGACAGCTCATCGGTCGGCACAGGGACGGGGCCATCGCCGCCATCCTTGCCGCACGCACCGACCAGGAGCAGGCAGGCGAGCACGGCGAAGCAGCCGACGCTACTCGATCTCGACAACCCGGCCCTCCGAATAGACGCGATCCGGCTTCCCTCTTTCCCGTGCTTCATCGGTAAGGTATCCTGCTAATTTAACCACGAACCGGTACTCCTTGCTGGCATCGATGGCGATATCGCGCGAACTGCCTTCGGCACCCACGATGATGATTTCGCGATAGATGCCATCTTCCACTTTCTGGATGCTCGTTTCCAACGGCCGCCTGAAACTGGCCGATATCGTGGCGGGTATCGTCCAGGTGAGCCGGACGGAACTGCCCGTCTTCGTGTAATCCAGGTTTTCGACCTGGGGCAGGGCATGGCCGAATTCCTTCCTGTCGATGATGTCCCGATCATAGCAACCGGTCGCTGTCGCGGCGACGAGGAGGATGATTACCCCTTGAATCCATTTCTTCATGACGTTGCTTGTTTACTGTTAATAACCTACATTCTGTGTATAATTACCCTTTGCCCAGTTGATCTGTGCCTGCGGTATCGGGAAATACTCATCCCGTCCGGCGGTGAACCGTGCGATGTCCATCCAGGGGAACCGGGTCTTCTCGACGGCGAAATACGCGTTCATCGTCTGTTCCAGCACGCCCCAACGCTGCAGGTCGAAGAAGCGGCGGCCTTCGCCGGCCAGCTCCAGCCGGTTTTCCCATTGCAGGGCCTTCCACGCGAATTCCTTGTCCCAGGTACAGTTCTCGCCGGGCTTGTAGGTCTCGATCCTGTAGTTCATGACCGGCGAACCGTTGGCCATCTTCAGGCGCCCGGTACTGCCCGCGGCACGTTCGCGGATCTTGTTGATGAGCGGCAACGACTCGTTCCAACGGTCCAATTGGATCAGCACCTCGGCCTTCCACAGCAACACCTCGTCATACCGGATCATGCGCTTGTTCATCGAATTGAACTGCCAGCCGTCATACAGCAGGCAGTTGCAATCGGGCGGAACGAGTTCCTTCACCGATTTCAGGTAGCCGTAGTCGGCCGGATTGCGGATGCCGCGGTTTTCGAACAGGAGATCCGTCTTGTACTTCCAGGGTTGGCCCGGCGCCACCATCGTGTGGCTGAAGCGCGGATCGAACGTGTTGCCGGCGAAATACGCCGCGGCACCATCGGCATAGCTGCCGTTGTTGTAGGTATCGAACAGCGGCAATCCGTTGGCGCCCGTCTTGAAGGCATTGGCCATGTTGTAGCTGATCTGGTGGAAACCGCAGCATTGGAAACCGCCCCACTGGAAGGGATGGTTCAGGCCTTCGCTCCGGTTGATCTTGCCTCCCGTCGAGCTGCCGTCGTCGATGGAATACTGGATTTCCCAGATCGATTCCTTGGTGTTGTTGTCGAACGCGATGTCGAAGTTGTCGGCAAAATCGGCCTGTAACCCCACTTTGCCGCCCTCTTGAGTGGTGAGCTTATCCAAGTAGGTCAATGCTTCGCTCAACCGATCCTTGTTCACGTTCACCACGGCATTCCGGTCGTCCTGCTCGTAAGCCATGAATAGCAGCGTACGGGCCACCATGGCGGTTGCGGCGTTCTTGTCTATCCGGCCCTTCTCGGGTTGGATGGCCGGCAGCAGGTCTTCGGCGGCCTTGAAATCGGCCAACAGGCGCTCCCAAAGGTATTGGTCATTGGGTTTTTCGCGGTCGCGGTTGGGCACCGCCTCGAATTCGGCCGACGTGCCCACCACGTTTTCGTCGATGTACGGGATGTACTTGAAGAACAGCTTGAGCCGGAAATGCGTGAAGGCCCGGATGAACGTCACTTCGCCCAGGCGGGCGTTTTTTTGCGGGAACTCGGCTTCGGAGATGTTCTGCAGCCGCTGGATGGCCGTATTGCAGCGTTGGATAACCTGGTACGATACGTACCAGGGGTAATCCAGCGGCCAACCGTTCGGCGTAACGCCGACGAAGGTCTCCATGAAGTGCCAACCGTCGCCATCCCAGGTACCGCCGCCACCTTTATAGGAGTCGTCAGACCGGAGGGATCCTGTCCACCACGGCGAAAATGGCGAGTCCCACGAGGGGATATCCGTCATCCGCGCGTATGCCGCCGTAACGAAGCCCTCCATATCGCTGGGTTTGACCAGCAGCGATTCATCCAACACTTGCTTGGGAGCCACATTCAGGGCGTCGGTACATCCCAATGCGCCAAGCGACAGCGCGGCAACAAATAAGCTATATTTAAACGTTTTCATGATCGGGATAATTAGAAGGTGACATGGATTCCTACGGTTGCGAAAAACGGGGTCAAATACCCATAACCCGGCATTTCCGGATCGAAACTGGTGAATCGATCGTCGCCCCACGATTTCTTGAGTGTCAATACGTTACGCGCGGATGCATACAACCGCAGGTTTTGCATCGCCATGCGGCTGGAAAGCGCCGTCGGGAGGGTGTACCCCAGTTCGATGTTCCGCAGTTTCAGGTACGAGCCGTTTTCGACGAAATAGCTGGAGAAGCGATGCTCGGCATTCTGCGTCGAATTGGATATCGCCGGGATATCCGAACCGGGGTTCTCCGGCGACCAGGCGTCCAGCATGCGAACGGGATGGTTCTTGTGGGCCGGCACGGTGATGTTCCAGAGATCGGATTCCCGTCGCCATTCGCTATTGACCATGTTGCCGAACACACCTTGGAAAAATACGTTGAGGTCGAAACCGCGGTAGCTGAGGTCGACGGTAAGCCCGCCGAAGAAGTCGGGATCGGTGATGCCGATGTAGGTACGGTCGTGCAATTCCTGCACCACGCCATTGCCGTCCAGGTCCTTATACCGGATGCGGCCAACGGCTTTGCCGGGCTGTTCCGCATGCGCATCCACCTCCTCTTGCGTCTTGAAGATGCCATCGGCCACCATGCCATACAGGATGTTGGGCGTGCGGCCCAGCACCAGGTCATGCACCCCGTCGCCCGGGTATTTGTTGATGACGTTTTCGGGCAGGCTCACGATCTTGGTCTTGTACGTACCGATGTTGGCCGAAATACCGTATTGGAAGGCCCGTTCCGGATCGTTGCGGTAGCCGATCTCGAACTCGATCCCCCGGTTGTTCATGTTGGCGCCGTTGATCCAGGGCTCGCCCCCCTCGCCCATCGCCGCGATGTAGGGCGTCTGTACCAGGATGTCACGTGTCTGCTTGAAATAGTACCCCAACGTACCCGTGATGCGGTTATTCAGGAATCCATAATCGATGGCCACGTCGGTCTGGGTGGTCGTTTCCCATTTCAGGTTCGGGTTGCCCAACCACGTGCGGCGGTAGCCGGAATAGAGATCGCCGGTCTCGTTCCCTTCGATGGGGTAAGACGTCCCGAAGTAATCGGTGGTAAAAGGCGTAGACGTGTATCCGCGCGGAAGGCCCTGCACGCTTCCGTTGGCGCCCCAACCCGCACGCAGCTTCAGGTCCGACAGCCAATCGTGCCCTTGCAGGAACGACTCGTCGCTGACGCGCCAACCCGCCGAAAACGCGGGGAATACGGCATACCGGTTGTTGGCACCGAAAAGCGAGGAACCATCGCGGCGCAGCGTGGCCGAAAACATGTACTTCTGGTCATACACGTAGTTCGCCTTGCCGAAAATGGAGAAATAGACGTATTCATCCGCAGAGCTGCCCAGCGAGTACCGCGTACCGGTGGTGACCCCGATGTGCGCGAAGTCGCGATCCTCGAGGTAGAGCCCTTCCCGCCGGGCGGTAAACCCTTCCTGTACGAAGCGTGTGTATTCCACGCCCGCTACCGCGTCAAGCGCGTGCTTGCCTTTGTTCATGTTGTAGGAGAGCGTATTGGTCCACACGTAGCTGAGCGGATGCGACTGGCCGCTGGCCACGTAGTTCTCGCCATCGCTATTGCGGCCGCCTGTTTCGGACCAAAGCCTTTCCATGTTCCGGTAGTAGGAGTTGCCGTAATCCACGCCGAACTGCGTACGCGCGGACAGGCCCTTCCAGATGTTCAGGTCCATGAAGATGTTACCGATTACCTTGACGTAGTTCGATACGTTGTCCCTGTTGTCGGTGAGTACGCGCACGGGGTTCGTGAAATCGTCGAACCCGGCCGCGCCGGCCCAGCCACCATTGACATCGCGTACCGGAACGGCGGGCGGCATGATCAACGCCCAGCGCAAATTGGAATTGAAGCCGTTCTGGTCATTCACGTCGCGGTACTGCAGGTAAGAGAGCGCCAGGTTCTCGCCAATCTTCAACCGGTTGTTGATCAGGCTGTACTCGGTGTTGCTCCGAACGGAGTATTGCCTGAAGAAGGTATGGAGCTGCGTACCCTCGTTGTCGAAATAACCCAGCGAGAACAGGCTTCTCGAACGATCCGTTCCGCTGGATACCGTCAATTGGTGGTTGGTCATCATGGCGGGCTGCAAGATCTCGCCCAGCCAATCGGTATCCGACCCGCGCACGGTCTGTTCGGCATTGAGCCATTCGGCGGGCTTGGCCGCATCCAAGATGGCCCGCCCGTTCGCATCGCGATGCCACGTGAAATCGTACGTGGTCGGCAGGCTCATGGGCATGCCATAGACGGCTTCGTCATAGGCATAGGCGCGGAACGTGGCGGCCCCATATTGTTCGGCGTTCATCAAGGTCGGCTTGTCGATCACCGTGCTGAGCGCCACGCTGCCGTTGTATTCCACCTTGGTTTGGCCCACCTTCCCTTTCTTGGTCTGGATCAAGATCACGCCACCCGAAGCCCGCGCGCCATAGATACTGGCCGAAGCGGCATCTTTCAAGACCTGGATGGACTCGATGTCGCCCGCGTTGATGTCGCGAAGGTTCAGGTTCTCGGTGGGCATGCCATCCAGTACGATCAACGGCCTGACCGCGCCCGATAACGACGAAAGGCCCCGGACCTGTACGGTTACGCCCTCCGCCGGATTACCGCCGTTGGTCGTGATGTGAACCCCCGCAAGCTTGCCCTGCAGCGATTTCATCGCATTCGCCGATGGGTTCTTGGCGATATCGGCCGACGTCGCCATCGCGATCGATCCGGTCACGTCCGCTTTCCGTTGGGTCATGTACCCGATATACACCTCGTCGAGCATGGTCGCGTCATCGGCCATGACCACATCGATGACCGACAGCCCCCTTACGGATCGCTCGACGGGCGCCCTGCCCGTATAGGAAAACACCAGGACGGCGCCTTCCGACGATACGGTCAGTGCATACCGGCCCGACTGGTCGGTCACCGTACCCATCGTCGTTCCCTTGACCTGCACGCTCACGCCCGCAAGCGGCTCGTTGTTGTCGGCGGCCGATACCGTGCCGCGGATTGACTTCTCCTGCCGAGCGGCGTGCGGACTGCCGATGGCGTTGGCATGAACAACCGTGGCCAACAATAGGCAGGCCAGCATGAATTTGTTCATCGCATTGAAAATGATGTTCATAATAAAATAGTAATTCGTTATCACATTCGGTTTTTTAAAACATTGGCATACGCCTTCCACTCCCCTTGCTTCCGCCTTTTTGCAAGCAGGCTTCGACACATTCATCGATCGTTCCCTAGGCGTTCTCGGACGCTATCGGCAGAAACGATTTCAAATCATCAACATGTTGCACAATCATCCATAACTAGCATGCTTTAATTGGTTACAATACAACCGGTTTCTCCTCAACGATACCACAAACAGTTAGCGCTTAATTGTTTTAACTAAGGTCGGGGGTTTTCGGCGTACTTCACACCTATCACTTGACCAATATTGACTCTATTTTATCATGATTACGCAGGATAAGCGAACTTTCATGCAACATGCGGCGCACTGACCGGAAGCGGAGGCAACGCTTCACCAAACGAATAAAATCCGTACCTTTGTATCATCTTAAATTTTAGGGAGAGGCAATTATGTCAATTGTAAGAGAATCAGACCTGATCGGCATCGGCAAGAAATACCAGATCGAAACCGAAGCCGGAGACAACATGGTGGTGGTCATCCACGACGACGGTCGGCGTGAGCTCTACCGCTACGATCAGGAGGAAAGTGAGTCCAAATGCGTGATGACCCTATCCGACGAGGAATCGCGCCAAGTGGCAGGCATCATCGGTGGGCTTTCCTACAAGCCCAAGGCCTTGGAGACCATCGAGGTGGCCCTCGACGACCTGAGCATCGAATGGATCAAGGTGGCCCGGACGTCGCCGAGCCTCGGCAAATCCATCGGCGAGCTCGAAGTGCGCAAGCGTACCGGGGCTTCCATCATCGCCGCCATCAAGGAGGGCGACAGCATCATCAATCCGGGTCCGGATCACGTGATCAGCGCGGATACGACGATGGTCGTCGCCGGGAAACGGAGCCACATCAAACTCATCAAGGAGATACTACTATAGGCGTACACATTAAACGAATTGGATGCTATCACATACCCTGATACTGGAAATAGGAATCGCCGTAGGATTGGTTGCGCTCGTTGGGTTGATATCCAACAGGCTGAGGTTCTCGGTCATCCCGTTTTTCATCATCATCGGCATGGTGCTTGGGCAGCACGCGCCCACGTTCGGGAACATCGATCTCACGTTTACCGAGAGCAAGCCCTTCATCGATTTCATGGGCCGCTTGGGTGTCCTGTTCCTGTTGTTTTACCTGGGCCTGGAATTCTCGGTTGGGCGGCTGCTCAAATCGGGCAAGTCCATCGTGACGGGCGGCACGTTTTACGTCATCCTCAATTTCTGCTCCGGCCTGCTGATCGGCTGGCTCATGGGGCTGCCATTCAAGGAAACGATGGTGTTGTGCGGCATCATGACCAGTTCGTCGACGGCCATCGTGGCCAAGGTGCTCACCGATCTGAAACGGACGGCGAACCCGGAAACCGAAGTGATCATGGGCATGATCATGTTCGACGACCTGTTCATCGCCATGCACATCTCGTTCCTGTCTGGGCTCATCTTGACGGGCAGCAGCTCCTTCTGGACCGTGGCGGGCACGTCGCTGCTTGCCCTAGGCTTCATCCTGGCCTTTCTCATCTTGGGCCGGAAATTGGTACCGGCCATCGACAAGCTCCTGCAAGACAAATCATCCGAGCTGTTCATCCTCGTCATCTTTGCCCTGCTGTTCATCGTGGCGGGTTTCTCCGAGACCATCCACGTGGCCGAAGCCATCGGCGCGCTGATGGCCGGGCTGGTGCTGGCCGATTCGCAATACATCAAGCGCATCGAGCAAATGGTGCTGCCCTACAAGGATTTCTTCGGCGCCATGTTCTTCTTCAGCTTCGGCCTGGCCATCGACCCCATGACGCTGGGGGGGGCGGTCATGTGGGCATCCATCGCCGCGTTGGCCACGATCATCTGCAACGTGGCCTCGGGCTATTTTGCCGCACATTTCGCAGGGCTCAAGAAACGCAACTCGGTCGACATCGGCTTCACGCTGGCGGCCCGGGGCGAATTTTCCATCATCATGGCCAATATCGGAAAGGCGGGCAAGCTCTTGCCGGTCATCCAGTCGTTCGTGGTGGTGTATGTGCTGATCCTGTCCATCGTGGCTCCGCTCCTTACCAAGGAGTCGCGGAAGATCTGGAATGCGCTGTTCGGGAAAGACAAGGTGGAGAAGAAACCCGTGAAAACCCTCAGCGACCTCGAAAACAACGCCAACAAAAGTAAATAGCCATGAAATACGCTGTCATTACACTTCTTTCGGCCTTTGCACTGGCATCCTGTAACGCACCAACGACAGGCGGTGGCAACATGGAAGCGAACCCACTGTTCAATATGGCCAGCAATACGGAACACCCTACGTATATCGCCCTGCGGCTCTTGGATCGCGTAGATGGCGATACGACGATCAGCTACGCGGCGAAGGGATTGCATAACGGCGACACCGTGGGCTTTACGATCACGCTGGCGAAGGACATCCCAGCCGGCGTCAGTGCCGACGGCACGGCCAGCAATACCACCGGATTCCGGACGGGCACCATCAGCTTCACCGAATCCGGGCCGGAAAGCGACCGATTCGTTGCCGCGCTGGCCGAGCTGTGGAAGGTGGAAGGCGCATCCACCATTAAATCCACGCCCATATTGCCGTTGGTCTTCTCCTCCAACCGCGGCCCGGTAGACCACGACAAACGGGCCACCTACAGCTTCAAGCTTTTTTTCGATCCGGATGCACCCGTGCCGGGCGAAGTGTTCTTCACGTTCGATACGTTCAAGAAAACCATCGAATTCCAGGAGAAAGACTCGTTATACCGCCAGCAGATCGTGCGCGGCTTCGCCGAATAGCCCGGCGTTACATGAAACCGAGCTCGAGGCGCGCCACCTCGCTCATCCTGCTTTTGTCCCAAGGCGGGTCGAAGGTGAGTTCGACCAGGGCTTGCTTCACGCCCGCGACCTCGGCCACCTTGCGCTGCACCTCGTCGATGATGTCGCCCGCCACGGGGCAACCCGGTGCCGTGAGCGTCATCACCACCTTGGCGATGCCATCATCCTTCGTGATGACTTCATACACCAATCCCAATTCGACGATGTTGACCGGGATTTCCGGATCGAACACCGTTTCCAGCGCCTCGGTGATGGCGGGTGCGAGTTTCAAGGGGTCGTTAACGTTCATGATTTTCCTCCGTTGAGCGCGTGTTGCCGTGCGCGATTTATACAAAGGTACGGGATTTTTCACTAGCTTTACAACGTTTGAACGAACTCGGCATGACCGCCGACAGGCAAGACATAAATCGGACATCCCAATGAAAACCATCATCACCGCCGAACAGACACGCGAAGCCGACCGGCATACGATCGAAAACAATAGGATCTCCTCCTTGAAACTTATGGAAAATGCCGCTCGTAAGTTTTACGATACATATTATCAGTCTGGATACCATCAAAAACCCGTGTTGATTTGTTGCGGAAGTGGCAATAACGGTGGCGACGGGCTGGCCATTGCCCGAATGTTCACTAGATCATTTGGATCCAAAAACATAACCGTATGGATAGCTCAATTTTCTGACAAGGAAAGCGAGGAGTTCACAACCAACCTGAACCGAATCAAGTCGTCAAAAGTTAGGCAAGTCGACCTGCTGCCGAACGAAGCATTCCCGCCAATACCCGAAAACCACATCGTCATTGACGCCCTGCTTGGATCGGGCTTGAACAAACCCTTGGCAGGCGACTGGTTGCGTTTGGCCAACCACCTCAACGAAGCGGCCAGGCATACGATCGCGGTAGACATCCCCACGGGAATGCGGGCGGACGGCTACCTGCCCGCGGGCGAAACCGCCGTATATTGCCATGATGTCATTACTTTCCAGCGTCCGAAAATCAGCTTTTTCTTCCCGGAATCGGCACGCGCCATGCAACGTTTCCAGGTCGTTGACATCGGCCTCGACGAATCCTTCATCGAAGGGTTGCCCTCCGATTTCAACCTGATCGAGGAAGCGGACATCAGGCGCCTATACCGCCCCCGCAAGCCCTTCGACCACAAGGGCACCTTCGGGCACGCCTTGATCGTGGCCGGTCAGCAATTCACCATGGGCGCAGCCCTGCTGGCCTGCGAAGCCTGCGTCTACACTGGGGCGGGACGAACCACCGCCGCCATCCCGGCGGCGGGCCTTGCGGCGTTGAACGCCCGGTGCCCGGAAACCATGTTCCACGCGGGAACACACTGGGAAACCTACGACGCCATCGGGATAGGCCCCGGTCTCGGCGACCGGACGACAATCCTCCGCGACGTGTTGCAAACCGTGACCTCGCCGCTGGTCGTGGACGCAGACGCCATCACGGCACTGGCCGAGAACAAGAACCTGCTCGACAAACTAACCGAAGGGAGCATCCTGACGCCCCACATGAAGGAATTCGACCGCCTCTTCGGCCCGCACGATACGACCTGGGACCGTGTGCAGACCGCCCGGAAGGAAGCGCAGGCGCGCAACCTGGTCATCGTGCTCAAGAACCGCTACACGTTCATCATCGCGCCCGACGGCAAGGTATACATCAACCCCACCGGCAACCCGGCCATGGCCAGCGGCGGCATGGGCGACGTGCTCACCGGCATGCTCACGGCTTTTCTGGCGCAGGGTTATCCGCCGCTGGATGCCGCGATCCTCGGTTGCTTCTTCCATGGCGCGGCAGGCGACCGACTGGCCGCCGAAGGCATGGCGGTGGTGCCGCCCAGCGAATTGGTGAAAGCCATCCCCGTAACAATCGGCAACCTAGCACAGTCAAAACCCCATGACACGGCTTATTAGATTGGAGCAGCTGGCGCTGCTCATCGGTTGCTACCTCGCCAGCCTGTACCTGGGCCACGCCTGGTGGTTGTTCCTCGCGCTCTTGCTTGTGCCCGACATCAGCATGCTGGGTTATGCCATCAACAACAAGTGGGGTGCGGTTTGTTATAACGTCGTCCACCACCAAGGTGTGGCCGTCGTGGCGATCATGGCGGGTTGGCTAGCCGGCCAGCCAACCGTCATCCTGGCCGGGTTGATCCTGCTGGGGCATAGCGCCATGGACCGGGCGCTGGGCTATGGGTTGAAGTATGCGTCGGGATTCCACGACACGCACCTCGGCAAGATCGGCAAGTCTCGCGGTGGGGGCAAATAAAACAATCGTTTGCGTTGATCGCGCTATTGCGAAATTGATTTTTGTGCCGTAATATTGGTTTCGATTTGGGAGCGGCTTGAAGTTCCCAACGAAAAAACCAATTGATAGTGCCTATAATAAACTTGGATAAAGGGCAGGGGTTGCGTTAGAAACGGCCGATATGTTACGAGGACACGATACGGAAAACGAAAGGCAATTGCTCTTGAACTTGCGCGATGGCGATGCAAAGGCCTTCGAAAACCTCTATTTCACCTACAGCCCGGGGCTCTATCGCAATATCCTGAAAATGGTCAAATCAACGGAAGTGGCCGAGGAACTCCTGCAGGACCTCTTCCAGCGCATCTGGGAAAAACGGTCGGAACTTGACGCCGACAAGTCCTTCAAATCGTTTCTCTACACCATCGCCAAGCACCTGGTCTACGACTTCTTCCGCCAACAGACCAAGCGACGCGATGTCGAGGCGTACCTCATTGCCGCATCCAGCGAACTGTACCAACACGTCGACGAAGCACTTGCCTACAAGGAGTTGGAATCGCAGCTCACAGCGGCCATCGACCAACTGCCGCCACAGCGGAAATTGGTGTATACGCTCTGCAAGATCGAAGGGAAAAGCTATGAAGACGCCAGCCTGCTGTTGGGCATTTCCGTCTCGACCATCAGCGACCACATCGTCAAGGCCACCAAATTCCTCAAGGCACGGTACGTCGCCGAACATGCGCTGGTCGCATTGGCGGCGTTGTGCCTGCTGTCCTGATTTTTTCATTTTTTTTTCGACATCGAGCAGAGGGAGCGGCTTGCTTATCCGTATTAGGATAAAAAACAAGCGTGGAAAATCAGCAGCATCTCGACCAATTGTTTCAGAAATACCTGAACAACAACTGCTCGCCGGAGGAAGCAACCGAAGTGCTGCGCCTCATGCGGTCGGCCGAACACCGAGCGTATTTCCAATACCTCATCGACAATCAGCTCCACCTGGACAACGGCACGGATGGAGCGACCGCCGATGCCATCGAGCGGGTATTCAGCAGGCTGGACCTGGAGGGGTCGGCCGAATCGAAATCGCGGTATGTGTCGAAAAGCTATCGATTTGCCGCCGCTGCTGCGGCCCTGGTGTTGATTTCGCTTTCCATCGGCTTGTTCCATACGCGCTTCCAAGCGACGGATGAAATCGCGACCGTCAACCAATCCATGTCGCAAGACGTATTGCCCGGCGGTAATCGGGCAACGCTCAAACTGGCCGATGGCCAGACCATAGCCTTGAGTTCGGAACAAACCGGCATCGTCGCGGGCGACGAAATCACCTACTTTGACGGCACCTCCGTGCTTAGCGATGATGCTAAACGCACGAATCCGCAACCCCACGAACGCACACGCGCACCAACGCACACGCTCACCACCCCGAAAGGCGGCACCTACCAAATCGAACTTCCCGATGGCACGCAGGTTTGGTTGAATGCGGCCTCGACATTGGAATACCCAGCGCGCTTCGACGACGATGAACGGGTCGTCTTCTTGGAGGGCGAAGCGTATTTCGATGTCAAACACGAGGTCATGGCCGCTACTGGTGCGAATCCGGATCCCAGGTCCACGGCAAAGCCGTTCAAGGTCATCTCCGAAGGCCATGTGGTGGAAGTCTTCGGCACCCAGTTCAATATCGCGGCGTATGCCGATGAATCGGAAACCCGGACGACGTTGGTGGAAGGGCGCGTTCGGGTAACCGATGGACGATCGCCGGTGACACTGCTGCCGGGCGAGCAAGCGAAAGTTGGCCTACGCGGCATACGCGTGATCCAGGCCAACGTGGAATCGGCGATCGACTGGAAAAACGGTGATTTCATATTCGACGACGAAGACCTCAACAGCATCATGCGCAAGGTGGCCCGGTGGTACGATGTCGACGTGGTGTACCAGGGAGCCGTCCGGGCCGAAACCTACGGCGGCCAGATATCCCGCAGGAAAAACCTCTCCGAGATACTCCGTATCCTCACGCTATCCGGCGGGACACGTTTCAAGGTCGAGAACAGATCAGTACTTGTAGAACCCTAACTAAACGATCAGCGATATGAAAACATAGCGACAACGACAGACAGGCACCCCAAAAAAGAACGGATTCCGCTGCGAACGGAATCCGGGGAAAATCGGGTCGACGCCATCATCCAACTTTGCGAATTCAATGAATTACGAAACCCAAATTTAACAAAGATATGCATTTTAGATTGCGACTGCTAAAAATCATTGTTCAAATGAAACTGATTGCGCTCATCTTGGTACTGGCCTGCTCGCAGGTGAATGGTACGGTCGTGGCCCAACGCATCACGCTCTCCGAGAAATCGGCGAACCTCGAGCACATTTTCCGCGAGATCCGGAAACAGAGCGACGTGGATTTCATCTACAAAACCCACCAGATACGCAAGACCAATCCCGTGACGGTAGCGGTGCAAGACGCGCCGCTCGAAAGCGTGCTGCAACTGATCTTCGAGGGACAGCCCGTGAGCTACATCCTCGACAACAAAACGATCATCATCAACGAAAACAAACCGACGGGAAACCGGCACGTTGCCCGCCAACATACCGTGCAGGGCACCGTGAGCGACACGACCGGTGTCTTGCAGGGGGTGAGCATCACGGTGAAGGGACGGCCCGAGATGGGGGCGTCTACCGACGAGGCGGGCCGGTTCAGCATCCAGGCCGATCCCGACGCCACGCTGATCGTGCGTTACCTCGGCTATAAATCGGTGGAAATCGCGGTGGAAGGGCGTAGCGAGATCGGCATCGTGCTGCGATCGGACTTCGTGAGCCTGGAGGATGTCGTCGTGATCGGCTACGGCACGCAGAAACGGCGCGACCTCACCGGCGCCGTGGCCTCGGTGAAAGCCGACGACCTGGTCATCAACTCGGGCCCCGAAATCGGCAACATGCTCAAAGGCAAGGTACCGGGCCTGATGATCCGGCAGAACAGCGCCCAACCCGGCGGCGGGCTGGACATCCTGGTGCGCGGCGCAGGCTCCATCTTGGCCAGCAACGAGCCCCTCATCGTGGTCGACGGCTTCCCGATATCCGATCTGCAACAGCCGTCAAGCGGTGGGCGTTACCAAGCGGGCACGCAAAGCATCCTCAATTCGTTCAACCCGAATGACATCGAATCGATCGAGGTCTTGAAAGACGCCAGCGCCACGGCCATCTACGGTTCAAGGGCGGCCAATGGGGTCATCCTCATCACCACCAAGAAAGGGGTGGCAGGTTCGCCCGTGGTACAATACAACGCGAATTTTTCCTACCAAAGCTACCGGAACGAGTTTGACGTATTGCCGCTGAACGAGTGGATGCAGGTACGCAACGAGGCAGCATGGGAGCAGTGGAACTTCGACAACGGCGTGATCCCGTACGGCACGCGGACGCTTGAAGAAGCGCAAGCCCAACCGGTGAGCCAACCGTTCAGGCGATTATACACCCAAAACGCCATCAACAACGTAGGCCGGGGCACCGACTGGGTATCGCTCGTGACGCGCGACGGCACCACGCACCAACACAACCTGAGCCTGTCGGGCGGAAACCAAGCCACCAAGTACCTGGTATCCGGCAATTACTATAACCAGAACGGCGTTATCCAAAACTCCGGATTCGAACGCTTCACGGTGCGCGCGAACGTCGATCAGCAAATCCATCGCCTGGTTACGTTGGGCGTAAACCTCACGGCCTCGCAGATCAACAACCGCAACAGCCAATTGGGCAGCGATCAATTCGAGAATTCGGGCATCATCCGCGCCGCGATGCAACAGGGACCGCACATCCAGGCCATCGATGAAAACGGCAACTACCCGTTGAACCCCCAACTGGCCCTGCAACCCAACCCGTATTCGTTGCTCACCATCACGGATCATGGCCGCGTGGAGCGGCTCCTGCTCAACTCGTTCCTCGAAATCAAACCCTTCGATGGGTTTACCGTAAACCTGAAAGCCGGGGTGGATCGCGGCGGTTCCAAACGCGAAAACTACATCCCCACCGCTACGCTCCACGGCGCATTGGAGCAGGGCCGGGCCGCCATTGCATCCGTGAGCCGCGACGACTATTTGTTTGAGGGTACGGCCAACTACACCCGTCGTTTCGCCGACCGCCACGAAGTGACCGCGCTTTTCGGCGCTTCACGGCAGCAGACACGGAACAGCTTCACCAACTCGGGCAACTCGTCGTTCATCACCGATGCGTTCCTCTGGAACAACCTCAACGCGGGCAGTGGCACCCGCGTAGTCGGATCATCAGGCACCGAAAACACCATCGCCTCCTATTTCGGCCGATTGAACTACAACTTCGCCGGTCGGTACCTAATCACGGCCACCTTGCGTACCGACGGAGCGAGCGTATTTGCCCGGAACAACAAATGGGGTACCTTCCCCTCCGTCGCCGTGGGCTGGAACCTCTCGGAAGAACCGTTCCTGCAGCACATCAACACATTCGCGCCCATGCTCAAACTCCGCGTAGGGCACGGCCAGACCGGCAACGCCTCCATCGGTTCCAACGCCTTTGCGGCCTACAGTGCCTATCCGGCGTGGCTGTCTGCCGAGGAGGGCATCCTGATCGGCGTATCGCTGGCACGACTGGAAAATCCAGACCTGAAATGGGAAACCACGACCGAGACGAATATCGGTTTTGATTTCTCGCTGTTCCGGGGCCGCGTCGACGGTTCGATCGATGTGTACAACAAGGTGATTTCCGATCTGCTGGCCGTCAAGCCCATCAACTCGTACCACCAGGTCAATACCATCATCGCCAATGTGGGCAAAACCCAGAGCCGCGGCTTCGAGGTGGGCATCACCACGCACAATGTGCGCACGAAAGACGTGCACTGGCGATCCATGTTTGCCGTATCGAAGTACGTGGATCGTTGGAAAGAACGGGCGGAAGACTGGAAACCTAGCGTCTACGAACGCGTGGACGACCCCATCCGCGCCATGCATTATCGCCCGGCCGACGCCATCCAGCAACTGGACGATCCGCTACCGGCATCGCAGCCGCTGCTCATCCCGGGCATGATCCGCATGAAAGACGTCGACGGCTTCCAGCGGGATGCCAATGGTAACCCGGCCGTGGATGAAAACGGGCGTTTCCTCCGGACCGGCCAACCCGACGGCATCATCGACGACGCCGACACGCGGCTGCTGGGCACGAGCGACCCAAGCCTGATCGCGGGCTTCACCAACATCATCAGCTACCGGAACTGGACGCTGAACTTCGATTTCAACGGGATGTTCGGGCGCCGGATGGCCGACCCCAATTTCGTGAGCTACGGCATCTCGGCCGTGGGTATCTTCCAGAACGGCTACAACGGCCTGCGCACCGTGAAAGACCGCTGGACACCGGAAAACCCGTCTACTACCCAACCCAGTTCCTTCTGGGGCTATTCGTCCTACGGCGTAGGCGATTTCTTCCTGGAAGACGCCTGGTTTATCCGCCTGCAGAACGTAGCCCTGGAATACCGCCTCCCCAACCGACTGATGGGCCGGGTATTCAGCGAAGCGGCCGTCAACGTGAATGCCAATAACCTCTTCGTGATCACGCCCTACGGGGGCATCGACCCGGAGACCGATTCCTACACGGCGGCGTATCCGAACATCCGGACATTCACCCTTGGCGTACGATTGAAACTTTAACCCGTTAAACAACTGAAACATGAAGCTACGAAATAAACTGATTGGCCTGGCACTCGCCCTCTTCGGGTTGGGCAGCTGCACCGAAGATCTGGTGCCCATCGATTATTCAGAGATCAACCCCGCCATATTCCCCAAGACAGAGGCCGACCTGCAAGCCATGGTCAATGCCTGCTACTATCCGTTACGGGGCTCGTGGGGCGATGGCATCTACTCCACGTCCGAACGTGGCGTGGTATTCGTATCGGACGCCACCACCGAGATCCTGCACGGCAAATACGGGGTGCAGAATACGGCGTCGCTGCACAACTACCTGCCGGCCACGACCGACATCACCCGTTTCTACGACGATTTCCAGAACATGATCAGCCGGATGACGCTCACCATCGACCTGATCAACGAATCGGCGGTGAGCGAAACGCTGAAACGCGCCGCCATCGCCGAAGTGCGCTGTGCCCGTGGCGTACTGGCCTATCAGCTGTTTGACTTTTTCGGCCCCATCGTCATCGCGCCGCTTGAGGTGTTGAAAAATCCGCTGATCGAAGAACCCCTCGCCCGCCTTTCGCACGAGGAAACCGTCAATTTCATCGAAGCCGACCTCATCGCCGCTGCAGAAGACCTGCCCGGCCCGGCCGAAGCGGAATACGGCCGGTTCAGCAAGGGATTGGCCAAGATGGTGCTCATCCGGCTCAACCTGCACGAAAAACGGTGGGACAAAGTCGTGCAGCTCGCTGACGACATCATCGCCTACAACCATTACACGATCGACAACGACTACGTGGGCATGTGGGGGCTAGAAGGCGCGAAAAACAGCCGCGAGGTTATCTGGGCCATTCCGTGCAACTACGAGGGCACCAGCGAGAACCAGTGGCAACTGATGACCCTGCCCGCCAACTTCGCGCCGAAGGGTGGCTGGGGAACCATCCAGAGCACCTGGTGGTTTTACGATACCTTCGAGCCCGCCGATGTGCGCAAGACCATGCTGATCTCGCAGTACACCAGCACCGACGGCATCGTGTTCAATCGCAGCAACCCCGGTGAGGTGATGGATTGGGGGCCCATCCCCTTGAAAATGCACCAGGACGCCGAGCGCACCACCGGCCTATCGACCGTGGACATCGTGATGTACCGCTACGCGGACGTACTGCTGTCAAAGGCCGAAGCACTGGCCAACCTCGCCAATGGCGGTACCGCCGAAGCGATGGGCTTGGTCAACGTGATCCGCGAACGGGCCAAGCTGCTGCCGAGAAACGCAGGGGATTATGGCTCGCTGGCGGCCTTCAACGACCTGATCCTCACGGAGCGCAGCCACGAATTCTGGTGCGAGAACGGCCAGTACCGGGCCGACCTCATCCGGCACGGCAAATTCGTGGAGCGCGCGCGCCAGGTGAAGCAATCCACTTTCACGGCCGAACACAAACAGCTGTTCCCCTTCTCGCTCGGCCAGATCAGCGAAGGGAAAGGCAAATTCATCCAGAACCCAGGCTATTTTTAATGGAGGAGACACATGAAAATGAATAAAATGATGCTCACAACATGGATCGCGGCGGCGTGCTTGGCCTGCTGCTCGAAGGGACCACAGGAACAAACAGATCCGGACGAAGACGGCCAGGTCGTGACCTACCAGGCCTCAAGCGCCATATTCCCGAATCCGGAACGCGGGTTCATGCACACCTACAGCACGTTGTCCGACAACAACAGCTTGAGCACGACCACGCTCGCCGCCCTGCGGGGCCGCAATGTCTCGCTCATCCTGCGGGTCATCTACCTGCAGGATTTCAAGGATCGGCCCATTGATGAACCGAAGTTGGCGGCCATACGTTCGGATCTGGCCAAGGTGCGCGATGCGGGCCTCAAGACCATCCTGCGCTTCGCGTATACCGACGACATGGCCGGGACCGACGCGCCCATCGGGGTCGTCGAGCAGCACCTGGACCAGCTGAAGCCGGTGTTCGAAGACAACAAGGACATCATCGCCTTCATCCAGGCCGGGTTCATCGGCGCCTGGGGCGAATGGCACGCCTCCAGCAATGGCCTCACCTCGCCCGAGAACCAGGCGCGGGTGCTGGACAAGCTGCTGGAAGCCGTGCCCACCGAGCTGATGGTGCAACTGCGTACGCCCATCATGAAGCAACGCATCTTCAACACCACGCAGCCGGTGACCCAACAAAATGCCGACAGCCAGGCACCGGTAGCCCGGGTAGGCCACCACAACGACTGTTTCCTATCCAATACCACCGACTACGGCACGTACAGCGACAATAACATACAAGGCGAGAAAAACTACATCAGCCAGGATGCGCTGTTCGTACCCACGGGTGGGGAGACCTGTCCGCCGACGGGCGGGTTCAATCCGGATTGCCCCGAGGGCCGCAACCAAATGAAGCTGCTCAAATGGTCGTACCTCAACCTGGATTGGTACCAGCCCACCATCAACCTGTGGCGCGCTTCGGGCTGCTTCGATGAGTTCCAGCGCAACCTCGGCTACCGGCTGGCGCTGGAAAGCAGCTCGGCACCGGCCACGGTGGCCGCCGGCGGTACGCTTTCGCTGAAACTCGTCGTGGCCAACAAAGGCTATGCGCCGTTGTATCACCAAAAGGCCGTGAGCCTGGTGCTGAAAAACAAGGCATCGGGAACGACGCATGCGCTTGCGCTCCCCATCGACCTGCGGCGGTGCAAGCCCGACCAGCCCGTCACGTTCGAGGAATCCGTATCGCTGGGCGATGTACCCAAAGGCGACTACGACCTGCTGCTCCGGATCGGCGACCGGGCGGAGGCCCTGAAAGACCGGGTGGAATATGCGGTGCGCCTGGCCAACGACCAGGTGTGGCAGGCCGAAACCGGCCTGAACAGCCTCTTGCGCCAGCTCAGGGTAGAATAACATTTTTGTTTAACGACTTTAACGATCCATGATCATGAATAGATTATTCAGCAGTTGGCCAGCCGTTGCCATCGCGCTCCTTGTTGTGTCGTCCTGCGAAAAAGCGGACGACAACCAGACCAAAGCCGTCTTCAGCTACGTGGCCGACGGCTTCAAAGTGAACTTCACGAATTTCTCGACCGGTGCCACGGCCTATCGCTGGGATTTCGGCGATGGCGGTTCGTCCGAAGCACGATCGCCCCAGCATATTTTCCGTGCGAAAGGCGACTTTCTCGTCACCCTTACCGCAACCTTGGGCGACGTGGAAAGTTCGTTCACCGATACGGTCGTCATCCTCGGGCCCAACATCAAGATCGACGGCGATTTCTCGGATTGGGACAACGTACCCCATGACCTCCTGGTCGAAGACGGTTCCGGCGGGAACATCACCGGCATCAAGGCGTTCGCATCGTCCGATTTCCTGTACTTCTACGTGGAAGGCACCGACCAGTTCAGCTTGGCGGTCATGGACCTGTACATCGATGCCGACAACAACCCGGAAACCGGATTCAAGACCTGGATGTACCCGGTGGCGTCGGGTGCCGATTTCCTCATCGAAGGCAACTACGACCGCTCCAACCCGCTCGCTTCGGCCGGGAGCGTATTCAAGCACATCGGTGCCGACAACGGTTGGGGTTGGGACGTTGCGGCGTCCTTTGGCGAAGGCCTGCTCTTTTCGCAGCTCAAGACCACGGGCGGCAAGAACAGCATCGAGTTCTCGGTACGCAAATCGTTGCTGGGCACCACGCGCAATTACGTCAATTTCGCACTGATCGAGATGGATGCAGGTTGGTCGCAGGTGGGATCGATTCCCGTCAGCCAACAGGCGACGTCGAAGTTCATGCCGTTGCAGCTTTAGTCCGGGTCCGCTCCCGACCCTTCGGCCGTGCTCGACCTGAAATAGTCCTGCACGGCCTTTACTTGCCTTTCGGTCAACACCTGCCGAAGCGCCTCCTCGCTCGCCTCCTGGATTTTCTTGACCGACTTGAAGGCCTTCAACAGCTTCTCGGCGGTGGTCTTGCCGATGCCCGGCACGTTCTCGAGCTCCGTGCGGAACGTCTTGAGGCTGCGTTGCTTGCGGTGGAACGTGATGCCGAACCGGTGGGCCTCGTCGCGCAGGTGCTGGATCACCTTGAGCGTCTCGGATTTCTTGTCGAGGTACAGCGGGTACTGGTCGCCGGGGTAATACAATTCTTCGAGCCGTTTAGCAATGCCGATGACCGTTACCTGTTTGTCGATACCCAACAGCTTCAGGCTCTTCAGGGCCGAGGAAAGCTGGCCCTTGCCACCGTCGATGATGATGAGTTGGGGAAGTGTTTCCCCTTCGTCCAACAACCTCCGGTACCGTCGATGTACCGCCTCCTCCATGGTCGCGAAGTCGTTCGGGCCGACCACGGTCTTGACGTTGAAATGCCGGTAATCCTTCTTGGACGGTTTGGCATCCCTGAACACCACGATGGCCGATACCGGATACTTGCCCTGGAAGTTCGAATTGTCGAAGCATTCGATGTGCCGGGGCAACTCCGTGAGCCGGAGATCCTTTTGCATCTGCGTGAGGATACGCTCGGTCTTCAGCTCCGGGTTCAATTTCTCGTACTGGTTGAGCCGCTCTTTCTTGAAGTACAGCGCGTTCTTGAGCGAAAGCTCCAACAGGTTTTTCTTTTCGCCCTGTTTGGGCTGCGTGAACCTAAGTTCCTCGGCATCGATGTCGATGGCGAACGGCACGATGATTTCCTTGGACGTACTGTTGAAGCGGTTGCGTATCTCGGGGATGGCCAGGCTCAACAATTCGACATCGGTCTCGTCCAGCCGCTTCTTGAGTTCGACGGTCTGTGTCTGGATGATGACGCCGTTCATCACCTTCAGGTAATTGACGAAGGCATGCCCCTGATCGGACGCGATGCTGAACACGTCGACGTTGCTGATGGACGCACTCACCACGGTCGATTTGCTTTGGTAACGATCCAGCAGGTCGAGCTTGCTCTTGAGGAAATGGGCGTATTCGAAATTCAGCTCGGCTACCGCCAGGTCCAACTGCCCCTTGAGCCGACGGATGACGACACCGATCTTGCCGTTGAGGATATCGCGGATGTCGGAGAGGCTCTGCTCGTAATCCAGCTCGGTCTGGTATCCTTCGCATGGCCCCTTGCAGTTGCCAATCTGGTACTCCAGGCACACCTTGAACTTGCCCTTGGCGATGTTATCGGGCGTGAGCGCGAGGTTGCACGTACGCAAGGGGTACAACTCGCGGATGGTATCCATGATGGCATGCATCATCCCCACCGAAGCGTACGGCCCGAAATACCTGGAACCATCCTTGATGTACTTCCGCGTAGGGAATACCCGGGGAAACGGTTCGTTCTTGATGACGATCCAGGGGTAGGTCTTGTCGTCCTTGAGCATGACGTTATACCGCGGCTGGTGCTTCTTGATCAGGCTGTTCTCGAGCAGCCACGCATCGATTTCGGTATCGACGATCGTGAACGAGATGCGGTTGATCTTGCGCACCAATACGCGCGTCTTGCCATTGAGCTGGTTGGTCTTGACGAAATAGGAGCCAACGCGGTTGCGGAGATCCTTGGCCTTGCCGATGTAGATCAGCTCGCCCTGTGCATCCCAATACTGGTACACCCCGGGTCGATGCGGTATCGCTTCAAGTGCTTTACGGTAGTCAAAATCGTTCATCAAAACCCTAGCCGGTCATCCAGCTGTTCTTCGCGGTCTTCGCCATAGAATTGCTGGTATTTGCTGCAATCCAGTTCGCGCGTAAGCCCGCCCTCCGGCAACGCGAAGTCGCCTTTGGAATACGCGAGCGACGCATCGGCATACACCTTCTGCATGTACAGCGCGAAAACGGGCAACGCGGCCTGCGCCCCTTGCCCCTCGGCCATGGAATAGAAGCTGATGCCGCGGTCTTCGGCCCCCGTCCATACGCCGCTCACCAGTTCGGGCGTGATGCCGATGAACCACGCATCGGCGTTGTCGTTGGTGGTACCCGTCTTGCCGCCGATGGGGTTGGTGAGGTTGTAGCGCCAACGGATGCGGCCGCCCGAACCTTCGTTCACGACGCTCTTGAGCATATCGACCATGATGTACGCGCTCTCACTATTGAGCACCTTGGTCACTTTGGGGGCCTTCTCATAGATGGTCATGCCGTTCTTGTCCTCTACGCGCAGCAGGTAGGTGGGCTCCACCCATACCCCGTGGTTCACGAAGGCCGAATAGGCGCCCACCATGTCGTATACCGATGCTTCGTAAGCGCCCAGCGATATCGATGGGTATTCGGGCACTTCGGAGGTGATGCCCATCCGCTTGGTGAGCGTAGCCACCGGCCGCGCCCCGACTTCATTGATCATGTATGCGGTGGCATAGTTCTGCGAATGCGCCAATGCGCGGCGCAACGTGATGGGACTCCCCACCGATTCGCCACGCGGCGACCAGGCATAGGGGCCGCTGCCCACCGTGAGCGGCACGTTGGGTACCTGGAAGCAGGGCGAGAAGCTGTTGTCTATGGCTACGGCGTACGTGAATGGCTTGGCGGTCGACCCCACCTGGCGGGTCCCCATCTTCACCTGGTCGTACTTGTAATGCTCGAAATTGATCCCGCCCACCCATGCACGGACATAACCGGTATGCGGCTCCATCGACATGAAGGAGTTCCGCAGGATGAGCTTGTTGTACCGGATGGAATCCATGGGCGTCATGGTGGTGTCCTTATTGCCCCGCCACGTGAAGATAGTCATCGGCACCGGGGTATCGAAATCGGTTTTGATCTCGGCGTCCGATTTACCGGCCTGCTTCAGTACCCGGTAGCGATCCGATCGCCGCATGCCCGTTTCGAGCAATTTGGCTTTGTCGCCCTTGAAGGGGTCGCGGCTCTTCCATTGCTTGTCAAACGTAGCCTGCATCGATTTCATCCATTCCTGTTGCGCCTCTTCGGCATACAGCTGCATCTTCGAATTGATCGTGGTGTATACCCGGAGCCCGTCGCGATCCAGGTCCCACGGCGTGCCGTCGGCCTTGGTGATGGACAGTTCATTGAACTCGCGCTGGATGTCGCGCTTCAATACCGCCCGGAAATACGGGGCAAGCCCTTCGCCATAGTTCGATATCCGCATATCCGTGATCAGGGGTTCGTTTTTCAGCTTCGTCGCCTCCTCACGGGTCACGAACCCTTCCTTGCGCATGTTCTCGATGACCTGGTTCCGCCGACGGATGGCGTTCTGCGGATACCGGACCGGCGAATAGATACCGGGGCCCTTGAGCATGCCCACCAACAGCGCAGACTGCTGGACATTCAGCTTGTCTGGCGTGGTGTTGAAATAGGTACGGGCCGCCGATTTGATGCCGTAGGTATTGTATGCACCGAAATCGACGGTATTGAAATACATCGTGATGATCTCTTCCTTGGTGTAATTGCGTTCCAACCGCACCGCCGTGATCCATTCCTGGAATTTCTGGATGATCCGTTTTCCGGTGCTGCGTGCGCGGCCTTCCGAGAACAGGTTGAGGGCCAATTGCTGCGTGATCGTGCTCGCGCCTTGCCGGTTCCCGATCAGGTTATAGAAAATAATGGTGAAGGTACGCCGGTAGTCGATGCCCGAATGGCGATAAAAGCGCTTATCTTCCGTTGCCAGGAGGGCCTGTACCAAGTTAGGCGACAATTCGTCATACCGTACGTTCGAGCGGTTCTGCACGAAATACGTACCCAGCACCACCCCATCCGCCGAAATGACCTCTGAAGCCAGGTTACTTTTGGGGTTTTCCAGGTCGCGGAACGTCGGCAGCTTGCCGAACAAGCCGATGCCGACCAGGAAAATGAACAGGAACCCCAACAGGATGGCCCCCAGGATAACCCGCCAGAACCCACGCGTATAACGCCTGGCCTCTTCGGCGGTCAGCGTATTCTTCTTCTTTGTCTGTTTCTTCATTCGTCTTTGTTGCATCAGACGCAACGCATTGCGTCTCTACCCTATTTCATCAGACGCAAAACCGTGCGCCTCTCATTTCGTCAGACGCAACGCATTGCGTCTCTACCGGTTCGTCTCATCCTGATATACGGAATGGTAATCGTCGATCTTTTCGAAATCAGATAACGTGCCAAAAATGGCTTCCGTGATCAGAAATGTATGATAGATATCGCTCGGTATTTTCATGATATCCGGCAAAAGCGGCAATACCCGCGTTTCATACGCACGGGCCTGGTCATACGTGGCAAACGGGCCGATATAGATCAGCTGGCTTTCACCGTTCACCGTTTTCAATTGGTGCGTGATGGCCGTACCCGCATACCGCGTCCGGTTGAATTGGCCGATGCCGAACCGCGACGGGGCCAGGTTGACCCGTTCATTCATCACGTGGATGACGAAATAATAGCTGGCCGAGTCGGGCAGTAATTCGAGATCGCGATATGCATTGGGACCAAGTTCGCCTACCTCGGCCGTCCTGGCCAACTGCTGCCTGGAAACGCCGGAAGCAGCCCCCAAGCGGCTACCCTCGCGCACGCCCGTTTGCCCTGCGGCCGCCACTTGCAATTCGCGGCGGGGCTGGGGGCGTTCCGGACCCCGATCGATGACCAATTGCGGCCAAAGCGTCATCGTGGGCTCATCCACGAATCGTTCACGGTCGCGGTCCACGGCATACAGGGCATAGGCTCTCGAGGCCAGCGTGTCGCGGTTGGCCTCGATGAACGCCAGGTGTTGCTTCGCCAACGGCGTCACCAGGCTGTCATCCGGAAAATCGGTAGCGAGTTGCGTCAGCGCATCTTCAAACGTAGCCAGCGCGGTGGTCTTTCCCAACGCCAACACGCGCAAGTAGGCCAACTGGCTGCGTGTCTGCGTACGCCCCTCCCCCCGGGCCAGCAGGGATGTCACCTCATCGATCACCGCGGCGTATCGCTGCTGCGTATAGTGCGTGTAAACCCGCTCATAGGCCTGATCCAATACGCGCTGCTGCTGCTCCTGCTTGACCAGGTACATCGGATCCCGGATGACGTGGCTGTACAATCCGTCCGGAAACTCCTGCAGCGACTTTTCACGGTAATAGGCTACGCGCGATGCATCCAGCCCCTCGTATAACCTGAAGAGGTTGTAATAGAGAAGCGCCTTGTCCGGGGTATCGGGATATCGCTTCAAAAGTTCTTCGTAGGCATTTATCGCCTCTTTGGGATCGCGCAGCTCATCGCGGTAGGTATTGCCAATGTACGTCAACGCATCGTGTATCCGGGCATGCGAAGCGGCCAGCTTTGCCTCCGTATCGGGCAATTGCGCCAATAAGGTGTCGCGCAATGCCGAAGCCCAAGCGGCGCTATCCAGCTCGGTGGCTTCGACCGTACCGGGCGGGCCATCCACTGCCGTCGGGGATGCCTCCCCCACGGCCACCGCTCCCCCAGGCATATCGCTGAACCGCCAATTGTCACGGAGCTGCCGGTTTCCCCACCGACGCCTGAACTCGGCTTGCCCCATGCCCATCGCGTCGGGATTGTTGAAGTAAAACCGATTATCGGTATACGTGACCGCCGAACCCGACATGTCATCAAATGGCGAACGTTGCACCGATGAGGGCCTCGCCGGCTTCTTCGTGGCCGCCTGCCTGGCCCCCTGTATCTTGGCATAGGCACGCACGATGACGCTGTCCAACTCGGCGTGCCGCTGGGTCTCGCCAAGCCCCGCAAGGTATTGGAGGCTGTCGTGGTGCGCCACCACCTGCAACTGGGCGATCAGTTCATCCAAATTGGCTATCTTGCGTTGGATCGTGCCGGCATCCGGAAAATCGGACGGCAGGGACATCCCCACGCTATCGTAATAGTGCTTGGCTGTCTGGTAGTCGGCTTGGCCGAAATAATGATCGGCCAACTTGAGGTAGGTCAGTGCGGTCTGGTAACGGCTATTGCCCGATTGCCGCAAGGCCCGCTCGTAACTCTCCAATGCTTCGGGAACGTATCCATCGGCATAGAACACCTCGGCGATCTGGTAATGGATCTGGTCCCTGAACGTCGCGTTCTTCCCATCGCGGAGCATCTTGCGCAGCAACCGCACGCGATCGGCCCCCGTCGGGTTTTCGGCCGTAGCGAGGAACACCCGGTTCAACCCAGCATGGAACGACATTTCATAGGGCGCATTACTGCGCACCACGCGGCCATAATGGGCGTAAGCTTCTTCCGGACGGTTTTGCCGCTGGAGCAATTGTCCCAACAGGTAATGCCAGCGCAGCGTCGTGGGGCGGTGTCGGCCGTGCTTGATGGCCTGCTGCAACATCGTGATCGCCGATTCCTCGTCGTGCGTAAGCAGGTAATGCTGCGCCTGCGTGGCGAAGGCCAACCCAACCGACTGCTTTTCCGTTTCCAGGCCCAGGAATGCGGTATCCAACGTCAATCCAGCCTCCGTGAGGTTGCCCAATTGCATGAGCGCCCGCGCCTTCCACACCAACGCCGCCTGCCGGTACGCAGGCTCGTCCGCGAACGCGTTGGCAACGTACGTGAAGAACTCGGCAGCATTGTAATAATTCCCTTTCAGGTAGTTGGCTTTCCCGGTAAGCAAATAGGCTTCGTTGATGTATTTGCTGCGCGACTTTCGGTTGATGATGTGGAGCGCCTTGCCGATGACCGAATCCATCAATGCCGTGTTGGTCGACGCCGTGGCTTCGGTGGGTTCGATGAGCACGGGAAGCAACTGCTGGTAGTTGTCCTGATGCGCGGCGAAATTCGCCCGCTCGACATCGGCGATGAGCTTGCGGCCATGGTAAACCACGTTGTACTTCGCCGTGAAGTTTTCCATGACGTCGTACTCCTGTTGCCCAGCTCCCCGCTTGCTCGTCGCGCAGGCGACAAAGGCACTCGACACCACGGTGATTGCCAAAAAGCGCAGCCCGCCAATTCTTAGCCAATGTGCCATAAATATTGAATACCTTTGCTGGGAAACACATGCAAAAGTATCATTTATTTCGATAGGTTGCATGGAAAGGGGCAGCATTGGCTAAACAAAAGAACAAGCTTTCGAAAGCGCTCAACACGCGCTATAAGGTCGTGATCCTGCAAGAGGAGACATTCGAAGAAACGGCCGCTTTCCGCGGTAAGCTGTGGTATTGGATCACCGGCGCGATATCGACGGCCGTCGTACTGGTCATTTTCACGATTGTCCTCATCCGATCCACCAACCTGCGGGAGTACGTGATCGGGTCGGCCTTGGGCAGTTACGAGCGCGGCCGGCTCCTGGAAGCCTATGCGCGCATCGATTCCATGGAGCAATTGGCACATGCCAACGACACCTACCTCGAAAACCTCCGGTTGGTGATGAGCGGCCAAGCGGGCGAGACACTGGCCGAAGCCGGCAAGCAACAGGAGAAAAACGAGACCGCTGCCGCTGCAGACACGCCTCCGGATGTCGGCCTATCCGAAGACGAGCTCGCCCTGCGCAGGCTCGTCGAATCCGGCGCACCATACGACCTTCCGGAAAACCCTGGGCGCACGCGTACCGGAATCGCTTCCTATACCTTTTACAGTCCCATCAAGGGAATCATCAGCTCGAGTTTCAGCGCAAGAGAACAGCATTACGCGGTCGACATCGCCGTGAAGACCAACGAACCGGTACGCGCCACGCTGAGCGGCCATGTGCTTTTCGCCTCATATACCCCCGAAACCGGCTACGTCGTCATCCTGCAGCATAACAATAACTTAATATCGCTTTACAAACATTGCGCTTCCATTATCAAAAAAGTTGGTAGCTTTGTACGTGGCGGTGAGGTCATCGCCTTTGCCGGGGATACCGGGGAGCTGAGCACCGGGCCGCACCTCCATTTCGAGTTGTGGCACAACGGCAATCCGGTGGACCCCACGGATTACATCGCTTTTTGAGAGAACGAAACAGTTAACCACAGCAAATCAATCATGTTCGTAAACAGGAAAACCGAGAAAGCACTTGAACAACGTGGCGGCAGCATCAACCTGATCGCCCAAGGCACGGCCATCAACGGCGACATCGACACCGCGGGCGACCTGCGCATCGACGGCCAGATCATGGGCAACATCGCCTGCACCGCCAAACTCGTGATCGGTGAACAGGGAGACATCCAGGGCAACATCAATTGCCATTCGGCCGAGATCGCCGGTACCGTACGCGGACAGATCGTGGCCAACGAGGTGTTGCAGCTCAATCGTTCAGCCTCGATCCTTGGCGACATCGAGGCCACGCGCCTGATCGTCGAGGATGGCGCATCCATCAATGGCCGTTGCGCCACCAGCAGGAACCTGGCCCTACCCGGTCCCAGCCCGGAAGTGAAACTGATCGCGTATGAAACGCCCCAAGCCATCGTTGAATAACGGCCTGGGCAAGTATGCCTATTTCACGGGCGTCGGCTTCCAGATGCTCGCCATCATCGGTATATTCACCTACATCGGCTACCGCATCGATGAGTCGCGGGATGCGCAGACGCCACTATGGACGGCGCTGTTTGCCTTGGTCGGGGTATGCATCAGCATCTATACCGTCATCCGGGCGGTGACACGGGATGACCGATCAGATTGAAAAACGCCTGGAGATGGTAAAGCCCCACCGAAATTGTGCCTTGGTCCAGGACGAGGTGGTTTCGGCGATGTATTGCATCTCTTGGATAGCGGTGGCATTGGTAAAATTGAGGTTGAACACGTGGCCGCCCGTCTCGATCTCCAACCCCACGCCCAGCGGGTTATACAGCGTGGTGAGGACCTCCGCATACCGCTCCTTGCTTGCCGACGATCGGAAAGGCAGGAAATAGTCCATCACCAACGCCATGCGCCTGCTCACCTTCAAGCGTCCACCTACACCCAATGCGAACAAGTCCTGATCGGTGTCGTAGTAAGCCGTCATATTCCGCCGGATATAGGTGGGATGCAGCGCGAGCGAAAAACCGGGACCAAACTTGTGTGCGATGATGAGTTGGCCCACCGCGTTGATCCGATCGGAAAACCGCCGGTAGGAAATGGCCTCGCCCTCGTTTTGCCGGTCTGCCCCCACGCCGGGAATCGTCAGTGTGGCATAACCAGTGACCGAAACCGGCATTTTTCCATCGACGCTTTGCCGCAATAGCCGGTATTTCACGCTTGCCTCGTAGAGTTGGGTTACCCGGGTGGTGCCCTTGGCCCGGGCGATGCCCACATTCAGGCCATCGGCTACGCCGTATTCAAAACCGATCTTGATGTCGGATGAATTATCAAGCCCAAAGAAATGCTTGGCACCGCCGTTGGCACCGGCGATGTCCCCGAAACGGTGATCGACCTTGAAGTCGAGTTCGCGCTTGTGGATCGTTTCGGTAGACTGTGCGTTGATGATGCGCGTGGTTTTGAACGTGGCCTCCACCTCCCCCATGCTCCGGTCGGTACTATCTTTTTCAAGCGCTGCCGACACGCCGGTCTGCGCCATTGCTGACAGGCAAATGAACGCATGTGCTGCGGCTAATGGCAGGAGATGCTTTATGGCTAACATGATGGTCATACGTATAATCAGTTACTGCTTTTGATAGGTTGCCGACACCGTTACTTCCACCACCTCCGCGATATTTCTGGTCACAACACGCGGTATCCTGATCTTGTGATCGGCGAGCTTGACGCGGAACGTGGAACTTGCCGAAATCGTCTCGCCCTTGACAACGACGGTTGCGGGTACGGAATAGGTCTTTTTCACGCCATGGATATCCAGGTTTCCCGTCACCGCAATGCGGTAGCTTCCATCGACCTGCCAAGCCGGGGGTGGACTGATCTTCCCGCTAAATGCGGCGTGCGGATACCGATCGCTCTCCAGGTAATTTTCATTGAAATGCGTGCGCATCAATTCCTTCCTGAATAGGAACGCGGCGATGGGCACCTTAAAGGCGATTTCAAGGCGCTGCGTATCCAGTGCCGACGCAGCCTGCTGCGTAACGGCCGAGATGTCTTCAAGCGGGGCACTGGAAAAAAACGAAACCCGGCTGTTCTTATCGATCAGCATTTCCTGCGCTTCCGTCCGGAAGGACAGCAAAATCAACAAAAAACAACACTTGGCGATCTTCATTGCGGCCCGCCTTTATCGATCCACGCCTTCAGCAATTCCAGTTCCCGACTGGATAGGCTGCCCGTCTGTGGCATAATCTTACGTACAATCACCACATCGTCTATGCGCGCCATGTTGTCCTTGACCGAACCGTACCCCGAAAAGACCCACCTCGCTGTACCCGGCCCCGAACCGGTATGGCAACTGCTGCATTTCGACTGCAGCAACGCGCCGACAAAGTTGGCGTACGTCACGTTATTGACAGTCACGTCGCCGCCGCCATTTCCCCCGCCGGGATCCGGAGCAGGCCCGTCTTTGTCCTTACCGCATCCGGCAAAACCCAACGCCAGCACCGCAGCCCATGCCGCGGCCCGTGCTTTCCAATTCATTTGCTGTTGTTCCATCCCGTCATCGTATTGGTTCGCTGTCATCGACTTAAGGTGCCGTGGCCTCGGGTGAGTCCGCGTTCAATACCGGCCAAATACCTAACGAAGGGAAATCAATCCCTTTGGTCTGACCCCGCCCGGCATCTTGCCCGAAATGATACAACGGCCATCCCTTGTAGGTCAGTTGCTGCCGGCCATGCACCGTTATTTCCGCAAAATCGGCGGCAGCGACCCCGGATGGCACCGATTGCGTGGCCATCCAGTAAATAGGCCAAACACCGTTATTGCTAAAATCGGCATTGGTAAATTTGTTGGTGTTGTACCGGTCATTGACGAATCCGTAGAGGGTGCGGCCATAGGCATCGACCAGATAGGGTGTCATCCCCTCACCCGGTACCAAATCCGATCGGTACAGCGTGCCGTCACCGCCAACCAGCTGGCTGCGCACCAGCATCACGGAATAATCCGGTTTAGCGACAAACCAGTTGCCGCCGAAACCATCTCCGCTGATGTCGCCGGCCATTTCGTCACTGGCGTAGTAGTACAGCGGCCAGCCTTTATACGTGGTCTGTAACGATCCGTCTGCCAAGGTAATGGTGCCGAAGTCGTCGCTATCCAAGCCTTTGCTATCGGCAGCGTAATGGCTATGGTACCTGGGCCACAACGCGGTGCAATTGCCCGTGCAGGCCGAATTCCCGTCGGCATCGCGCGAGAAGAAATAGAGCGCCATGCCTGCGCTATCGGTCAGGACCTGCCCGAATGTGGCATCGGTCTTCACCAGTACCCCGCTTGCTTCCGGTTCGGGTTCGGGCCGATCGTCGTTGCAGGCAAGGATCGGCAAGCAGGCCACCGTGGCCGCCAGCATAAATCGAATGGGATAAATCTTCATGGTCATCGTCTATTGATGGGTTATCTATACCCCCTTATACGGACGCAGGCCACTGCGGGTTGCCTGCATGACCCCCAAAAAAAATATTTTTTTTGCAAGGCAACCTTTTGTCCGGTTTCACCGTATTACTGAGGTAAACGAACGAAAACAGCTTGCCGACGCTTAATGAAGAAGGGATACAAAAGCATATTGACGGTTGCCTGAAGCACGACAAAGCGAGCCAATATGCATTGTTCAAATGTTTCCATAGCTTCGCGATGGGGATCTGCAGGCGGTATGCCCGCAACCCGGACGAAGCTTCGGACATCCTGAGCGAGGGTTTCCTGAAAATATTCAGCCATATCGAACGATACGATGCCTCGAAACCCTTCAAAACATGGATAGGGAAAATCCTTACCAATACGGCCATCGATTATTACCGGGCGGGCCTCAAATTCGCGCAGCAGGATGATGTGGATGATTATGAACACTTGGGCGACGAAGCAAGCATATACAGCAAACTGGCTTACGATGAACTATTGGCCATGGTACGGTCGTTGAGTCCGGCGTACCGAACCGTATTTAACCTGTACGCGATAGACGGGTATAGTCACCATGAGATTGCCGAACTGCTGGGCATCACGGTGAGTACATCCAAGTCAAACCTGCACAAGGCACGCAAACGGCTCCAGGAATTGGTGACGGAAAGTGCCCGTGAACCGGCGGATAACCAGCCGGAAAAAGAAGCAAGGCAACATGGAAGATAAGCACCCCATAGATCGGTTATTCCGGGAAAGGCTCGCCGACCCGGATATCCCCTTTGATGAAAAGGACTGGAACGCGGTGGCCAAAAAAATACGGCCTTCGGACAAACGGAAAGCCCGGCTCCTGAGCTGGTTTGGAATCGGTACGGCGGCAGCCGCGGCCATCGCGGCCGTGGTATTGGTTTCAGACCGCCACACGGCGACCGACGGTACCCCGACCTCCGCCTCCACGGCACAACCGCAGGCGGACACACGTCCACGCGACCCCATCGCCGTGCCCGGCGAGCATGGCGAAGAAACCGTCGAACTGCCGGAAACCGAACCGCGCATCCCCACATCGGCAACGCTGCACGAACCGGCCATGCCGCCAGCGGATGCCAAGCAGCGTGGCCGCACGAATCACCAACGCATCGCGACGGCGGTACCGCAGTCGATACCCGCAACCGCATTGTCCCGCCCACCCGGGTTTGACGGTCGCATTTCGCTAGCGCGTGCCGTACCCCCGTCAGCTTCCTCGCCGGTTGCCACCATCGGCACGCCTAGCGAATCTACCGCAACCGACTTGTCGAACCGCGGTTGGGCGTTCAGCATCCTTGCCGCACCCGACTTGTCGGGTACCCGCCCGTTAGGCGGGCGGCTCAGCGGCAACATCGGCCTGTTAGCCTCCTACCGGCTCAACGGCTGGCTCACGGTCAGCACCGGCGCACTCTATGCGCAGAAACGCTATGAGACACCGTTTGCTGCGTATAAACCCCGCCTGCGTTGGGAAAACCGCGCAGGTACGCCCTTGTTCGTCGAGGCCGATTGCGGCGTGTTGGATATCCCGTTCAACATCGGCATCGACGTACGGCGGCGGCGCCAGTCGTCTTGGTTTATCGCAGCCGGCGTATCGAGCTACCTCATGCTACGCGAAAGCTATGTGTACCATTATCCCCAATATGAGTACGGGTACCCAAAGGCGTTCACGCTGCGCAACGAAAACCGCCATATCCTTGGCGTGGGCAACCTATCGATGGGCTACCGCAGCCAGGTGGGCCCCACGATCGGCCTCACCGTACAACCCTTTGTCAAGGTACCCCTCACCGGCATCGGCAACGGCACCCTCAGGCTGTATTCCACCGGCGTGGCGGTGTCGGCCGACATCGACCTGACGCGGCGGACTGACCGAAGTCAATAACCCACCCTGTTTTTTCCTGCTGCCGCCCCCCCCATTTGTAACCAATCCGTGGCAAATGGCGGCTTTGTTAACATTCTGTTTGATTACTATCGATAATTAATCTAAATTAGCGGCGATTTTTAAATCGCTGCGTTGGGAAAGTACGTTCGTTTGTTTGCGTATATGATGTTCATGAGCCTATCCATACAGGCACTTGGCCAATCCGGTCGCTTATCCGGCACCGTAACGGATGCCCATGGACGGGCCTTGGCGGGTGCGTCGGTGAGCATCGGCGGAGGCATCGCCCCGCAAATCACCGACCCATCCGGCAGGTTTTCCTTCGTGGGCCTTCAGCAACCACGGTACACGCTCACCGTAACTCACCTGGGATATAACCCCTACACGGGCAGCGTGACCTTGGAGAGCCAACCGACACTTATCGAAATCCGCCTGACGCCCGACGCCCGCGTACTGGACGACGTAACCGTAACCGGAAAGACCGAAACCCAGCAGGTACGCGAGCAAGCCATCCGGGCTGTGGTGGTCGATACGCGTGCCGTGGCCGAGCAGCCCGCCACGCTGGCCGAACTGATGAACCGGGCACCGGGCATCCGGATCAGGCAGAGCGGGGGGCTGGGCAATGCAGTCGATGTATCGGTGAATGGTTTCCAAGGCAATTCGGTGCAGTATTTCCGCGACGGAATCCCGTTGGAATACCTGGGTGGAGGTTACGGCATCAATAATGTTCCACTGAACCTGCTGGAACGGGTTGAGGTTTATAAAGGTGTTGTACCCGTTTCCATAGGCGGAGATGCGTTGGGCGGTGCCGTAAACTTGGTTTCGTCCCGGCAGGCAGGCACGCGGTTGGACGCATCCTACGAGGTGGCTTCGTTCAATACCCATATCGGCAACCTGTCTTTTCACTACGCCGACCGGAAAAACCGCTACTTTGCGGGGTTGGATGCTTTCGCTAACTATTCGGAAAACGATTACCGCGCCGAGGTGGAGGTTAGCCGGAATGGAAACCTGGTCCCAACGACCGTTCGGCTTTTTCACAATGATTACAGGCATGCCTTTGGGGAAGCCTATTTCGGGATACGAAACCGCCCATGGGCGGATGAGCTAAAGCTCGCTATCGCGACATACGGGATTTCGAGAGCCTCTCAGCATCCCGCCTTGATGACCAATCCATATGGCGCCATCCGTTTGAACAACAAAGGCTTTGTCCCTTCCGTAAGGTACAAAAAGTCTTTTTTTGGCCAGCGCCTTTCCGTTGATCAATTCGGTTCCTACAGCATGACGAATAGGGGGCGTATAGACACCATCCGCGGCACATACGACTGGTTCGGGGAATTCTTGCCTCGGCCAGGCGATGGCGTGGGAGAAAGCCCGAATCCGTCGCTTTCGGACATTGATTTCACCAACCTGATTTCGCGGACGGGTATTGCATTCCAGATCAACCGGACACATCGGCTGGAAGCGAATGCGGTGCTTAGCTACAATGAAAGGGTCGGTCGCGACCCGCTCGGCTTTCGATTCGCCGGCACGGACATCGACGTCCTGAGTAAGCCGGCCAGCTACCTGAAAACGGTTGCCGGAGTGATGTGGGAATCGAAATGGCTGGACGGAGCGCTGACCAACCAGGCATCCATCAAATACTTCCGTTTCAAGTCGACGGGCATCAACGCCTTTTTGGCAAATGATACCGACCTGGATAAATTCACAACCGCCACTGACGACAATTGGGGTATCGGGGAAGCCGTCAGGTACCAACTCACGGATCGCAGTTTTTTACGCGCATCGGCTGAATTGACGAATCGATTGCCCCGTGAAGAGGAGCTATTCGGCAATAATGATACCCGCGCACCAAACTTCAATTTGAAACCGGAGCGGAGCTTCAATGTTAATTTGGGCTACAGCTACGCGACAGAAAAACTCGGCGTAGAAGTCGGGACGTTCTATCGCAAGACAAAAGGAATGATTTTGCTTGTCCCGCTGCAACCCCCTTTCGCGCAATACCAAAACCTGGACAGCATCCGGGGATACGGTTTCGATATCGATTTCAATTTCCGGCCAACGCGGGCTATCGCTTTCAACGCAAACGCCACGTGGCAAGACAATCGCATGATAGACGTAGCCACGCCATTGTATAAATGGATAAATGGCACCCGGGTACGAAATACGCCATTTTTCTTCGCAAACGCAGGCCTATCCGGGCATTTCAATAGTGTAATCACGGGTACTGATGTCCTGAAACCCTATATCAATTTCAATTTCATCCGAGAGTTCTATCTCAATTACATCCCACGGCACCTGGAGGCCCCGGGGTTCTTGGGTTTATTCGGACGATCCGGCGTACAAACCAAAGACCTCGTCCCCGATCAAATCCTTGCCAGTGCTGGATTCAACTATTGGTTGCCGAACCGGAATATCGGTTTGGGGGTAGAGGTCAAAAATCTCACCGATTCAAAACTGTTCGACTATTACAAGGTACAACGCCCGGGCAGGAGCGTACATTTCAAGATAAATTACCACATCAAATCCACAAAAAGCTAGTATGATGAAATCAATAAATAAGTATACCCTATTGGGTTTGGCCACACTAGGCCTCGTTGCGACAGCTTGCAAGAAAGATAACCCCGGCACACCGGACGACGGCGATACCAAATATGTATTGATGACCGTTGCTGACCGTACCCAAAATAATGGTGGAGGTTATATCAGTGCGTTCGGCGAGCTTCCGACCGGCACGATTTCGAATGTCGTGGATGGGAAATCGCTTTCCGGAAACCGAGGCATGGCCGGTTGGAGACCATACAACAACTGGATATTCAAAATATCGCGCAGCGCCGACGCCACGCAAGGTATAGAAAAAATCGAAATAGCCAGCGATGGTACCGTTACCTCCGGAGCCTTCCTGACGTCGAAAAACCCAACTGAAGCAGCCAAGTACTTCGGCACGGGCAATTTCGTGATCCAAAACGAAACATCAGGTTTCTATTGGGACGCCGCCGAACCGACGAAAATCCAGAAGTTCAACCCAACGACCATGGCCAATACGGGGTCGTTGGACCTGGCCGCGGCCGTGAACCAACGGGGCGTCGGCGAAGCTGGCATCACGTTCAGGGCGATCGGCCAAAAGTTCCTGGCGATAAAAAACGGCAAGCTGTTTGCCAGTATCACCTACGCGAAAAACCCGGTAAACCAAATCGGATTCTGGGACGATTACTTCCCTGACATCTACATCGCCGTCATCGATATCGCAAGCGGCAACCATGAAAAAACCACTACGATAGCCGACGCTGGGGCCATCACGTACATCAACGACAATCACATGTACGATTTCGACACCAACGGCGACCTATACATCGTTACACAGGGAAAAAGCCCCCAAGGTTTAGGTGGAAAATCGAAAATTGCCCGCATCAAGGCAAGCGAAACCGACGTCGACAACACCTGGACATTGAGTTTCTCGGACTTCAGGTCTGCGGATGACGGTAAATTCGTAGGCGTTTTCGCAAAAGACAGCAAACTGATCGTTACGCTTAATACGGTTCCACTGACGGGTGGCCCCACGGGGAACATCAATTCTGCCGATATCTGGAAGTTTTACAATGTAGACATCGCCACGAAAGCGTTTACCGAAATAACAGGCATCCCGACAGGAACGAATCCTGGTGCGGCTTTGGCAGTAACGGAAGTGGACGGAAAAGTGCTTTTGAGGGGTTCCACCCAAAACAGCACGGCCAATGGCTACTATGAGTACAATGCCGCCACGAATTCGGCCACTAAGTTATTTGAAGTCAACGAAGGGGGCGCGGTGTCTGGCTTTACCAAGATAACGATAACCAACTAATCCGTCATGTACCGCCGGTTGTCCATATGGGCATTTTTGTTGCCTGTCTACGCAATGGCCCAGCACACGCTTACCATAACCGTGAGCGCTGTGCCGGGCACCCACATGGCCGACCCCATTTACATCACCGGCAATTTCAACCGGTGGAATCCGGCGCAGGAATCGATGGCCCTGCAAAAACACGCTGACGGATCCTATGGCGTCAGCGTGCTATTGAAAGATGTACCCAGCGACCGGCTGGAATTCAAATTCACGCGGGGCGACTGGAAAACATCCGAATGCACCGCCGAGGGCAGGTTGGTGGGGCCGCGGGTGGCCACGCTCAATCGCGACACGGCCATCGTGTGCCAAGTCGAAGGCTGGCGCGACGACTTCCCGGCGTCTACCGCCTCGGCAAACGTGCACCTGCTCGATTCGGCATTCTACATCCCGCAGCTGGACCGGCACCGCAAGATCTGGATTTACCTGCCCGAAGGTTACGATACCGCGAACGAGCGCTATCCGGTGCTGTACATGCAAGACGGCCAGCATGTCTTTGACGAAGCGACCTCGCAAGGGCGCATCGGCCCTATTGAATGGGCAGTGGACGAAGTGATCGATGCCGCAGCCGAAAAATGCATCGTGGTGGCCATCAATCACCAGACAGACTATAAGGATCGCGTGCCGGAGTACTACTTCCGGCCCAACGAAGACCACCCGAACGTGGAGGGCCCGGCTTACCTGGCCTTCATTGCGGAGACCCTGAAACCCTACATCGACGCCAACTACCGGACGTTGCCCGACAAGGCCAACACCGGGATTGCCGGGAGCTCCATGGGGGGGCTGATCTCGTTCTACGGAAGCCTGGCCTACCCCACGGTATTCGGCTCGGCGGGCATCTTCTCGCCATCGATCTGGCTGGATCATGGCAACATCGAAAACGAACTGACTACGCTGACAAACATAGCAGACATCCATACGCAACGGTACTACTTCTACGCCGGCAAAAGCGAAAACCGCCTCAAGCCCGACAGCACGTTCGTGCACATGAACGATGACGTGCAACGGGCCATCGGTTTGCTGCGCCAAGCCGCCGACCCGGAAATCGCCTCGGCGATCCGTGAAGACGGACGGCACGGTGCGCTGTATTGGCGCGAAGCGTTCCCCGCCTTTTATCGGTGGTTCATCGAAGGCACCCGAACGACTGTTTATTAATGCTCATGTTTTACGTTAATCTCTAAAATCAATATGCAACACGTTAAATCCCAAAACCCATTGGCCAAAATTGGCACATTGGCCCTGGTTGCCGCCGCGACGCTCGGCACCGCTCAAGCGCAAACATTGTCCAAATCAGCAAAAGTGGGCAAAGGCCTATATGAAATCGTCGTGGATCACAGCGATGGCGCGGTGTACGTAGTCGCGGCCGGGCAACGCGATGTCGCGGCCTCCTTTATTTACAAGCTGGATCCGAACACGTTGGCGGTCACCGACAGCATCGCGTTGGGCGATATCGCGGGCTTCGGGCTGGGCATCAACCAAAAGACCCGTACGCTGTACACTTCCAACACCCGTGGCAACTCCGTCCATGCCGTGGACATCAAAACCGGAAAGGTATTGGCCACCATCAGCAACGGTGCCGAAAAGAGCCATACGCGCGAAATCGTGGTGGACGAAAAAACCAACCTGGTGTACGTCTCCGATGTCGGCGATCCGGGCACGGTCTGGGTCATCGACGGCAAGACCAACACCTACCTGTATTCGTTGGAAAATGCAGGCAAGACAACCACCGGTTTGGCCATCGACAGCAAGAAAGGCCTGCTCTACGTGACGGCCATGGGCGACAATGAAGTGCACGTGTATGATACCAAAACCCGTGAAAAGGTCAAATCCTTCCCGTCGGGTTCGGAAAGCCCCATGAACGTAGCGTTCGACCAAAAGGGCAATCGGCTATTCATCAACGATTCCAAGAACAGCTTGGTGACGGTATTGAACGCGACCTCGGGCGAAGTATTGCAAAAGGTCGAAGTCGGCGAATTCCCCATCGGCATCCAGTACGACCCCAAACTCAACCGGGTATATACCGCCAACCGCACGGGCAAATCCGTCACGGTCATCGACGCTGGCGCGTACAAGGTTATCGCTACCGTGGCCACGGAAGGGCTATCCAACACAGTGGCCATCAATCCGAAGACCGGCGCGGCCTACGTGACCAACAAGCAGGTGGGCGGCCGTGCCCGTGAAGGCCAAGCCCCCCCCACCCCGCTGGCCAATGGCGATTCCGTAAGCCTGATAACCCCGTAAGAAAATACGTTAACGCATAATAAAGATAAAAAATGAAGAAATTAAGCACTGCACTCGCTGCTATCGCGCTTTGCTTGGCTACGGCCAACGCGCAAACATTGGTGAATACCGAAAAGATCGGTGCCAATTCCAACGTTTACCAACCCGTTTTCAATCCGAAGGATGGGTTCGTTTATGTATCCGGCGCCGGCCAACAGGGTGCTACGGGCAAGATCTATAAAATAGATGCCAAGACGCTGAAAACCGTGGATAGCATTGCCGTGCCGGAATCAGCCCCGATGGGATTGGGCATCAGCATCAACACACAGACGCTGTATGCAACCAACAGCCGCACGGGCATCGTCTCGGCCATTGACCTGAAAACGGGCAAGCAGACCCACATCAAGGCCGATGCGGATGGACGTGCCCCGCGCGAGATCCGCGTGGATGAAAGCCGCGACCTGGTGTACGCCAGCAGTGTACGCGGAGGCGGGCTTTGGGTAATCGACGCCAAGACCAATCAATTCGTCAAATTCTACGGCGACCTGGGTGGTGCGATCACAGGCCATTACGTAAACGAGAAAAAGAACGTCATCTACGCCACGGCCATGCGCGACAATGAAGTGGTGGTGGTAGACGGCGCAACCGGGAAGGTGCTGAAGAAATTCGCCGCGCACGGCGAACGGCCAACCAACGTGCACCACGATGCCAAGGGCAATCGCCTTTTCGTGGCTAACCAAGCCACCGAGAACATCACGGTGCTGGATGCGGAAACCGGCGAACTGATCAAGGCCATTCCCACGGGCAAGGGCGCCTTGGGCGTGAACCACGACCCGAAACGCAACCGCATCTACGTGGCCAACCGTCATGGCCGCACGGTTACGGTGATTGACGACAAGTCGCTCGAAGTGATCAAAACCTTCGAAATCGGCGCGCTGCCGAATACCGTCGCCATCGACCACAAGACCGGCCATGCATTCGTGACGAACAAGCAAGCCGTGGCCGAACGCGGTGAAGAAGCGCCCGAGCCGGTTCCGGCCCCGGATGCCGACTCGATTAGCCTCATCAAACCCTGATCGTGATGCACCGAAAAACACGTTGGAATGCAGCGGCCCTCCTATTGGGGGTCGCCTGCTTTTGCCAGCTCCATGCGCAACCCATCACGGTGACCGACGTGGTGGGGCGTGAAGTGACCATCCCTGGGCCCGCGAAACGGGTGATCCTCGGTGAAGGCAGGCAGTTGATCACACTGAGCCTGCTCGTTCCGGATCCGGTGGGCATCATCGCCGGGTGGACGGGCGACTTCGCGAAGTCAGGCGGGCTGCTCTACGAAGAATACCGGAAACGATTCCCAGCAATCGATCGCCTTCCGCTCATCGGCACATCCGGTAAAGAGACCGTATCCACCGAGCAGATCGTGGCCCTCAAACCCGATTTGGCCATCTTTGGCGCGGGATCGCACGGCCCCGATGCCAAATCGGCCGATGTGATCCGTACGTTGGAAGCAGCGGGCATCCCGATCGTCTTCATCGATTTCAGGCTGCACCCGTTCAGCAATACGGTACCCAGCATCGAAGTGCTCGGGCAGGTATTGGGCCAATCGAAAAAGGCTGCCGAATTCATCGATTTCTACCAGCGGCGCATGAACCACATCAAGGGTACGCTGGCGAAGCACCCCGACCTGAAGCGGCCGAAGGTATACATGGAGATGATCCGCGGTGCCGTGCCTCCGGGTTCGCCCGGCAAAGGCAACCTGGGCGAGTTCATCGACTTCGTCGGCGGCGATAACATCGGCAAAACGCTTCCTGGCGAAGTGGGCACGCTGAACATGGAATACGTGATCGGCCAACAGCCTGACGTATACGTGGCCACCGGCATCGCCAAACCAGGCGAGGACGGATTGATCATCGGGCAAAGCGTCTGGACACACCAAACCCAGGAGAGCCTGGCCAACCTGGCGGCGCGGCCGGTGGTCAGCCCATTGAATGCCATCCGACAAGGGAACGTCTACGGCATGTGGCACCTCTTTTACGACTCGCCGCTGAACATCGCGGCTGTCGAGGCATTGGCCAAGTGGACACACCCCGAATTGTTCGGTAAACTCCGGCCCCATGGCGTATTGCAAGAAATAAACAGCCGATTTTTGGCCGTACCGCTAAAAGGTGTTTTCTTTGCGGAATTGAAACCATAAGGAGCAATCGTTGTCTACGCCAATCGCAGTCATTGAACAAGGGTACCGGAAACAGTTCATCAAACGTGTTTCCCTGTTGATCGCACTGGCCTTGGCAACGATCGGTTCGTTTTTGATCGACATCGCCGTGGGCCCGTCCACGCTCCAATTCATGGACGTCGTCCGCACGATCTTCTCCCCGGACTTGATGGAACTCTCCCAACGGGTGATCGTTTGGGAGGTGCGCATGCCCTACGCCATCATGGCGTTGTTGGTCGGGGCCTCGCTCTCGTTGGCCGGCTGCGAGATGCAGACCATCATGAACAACGCCATGGCCAGCCCGTTTACCCTGGGTGTGTCGGCGGCGTCTGCATTCGGCGCGGCCTTGGCCATCGTCATCGGCCTCAGCCTGCCCGGCGTCGGCGGCGATTGGATGGTCATCGTCAATGCATTCCTGTTCGCCTTCGGCGCCACCCTGCTGTTGCAGACGCTCTCTTCGCTGCGTGGCGCAGGTCCGGAAGGACTGGTCTTGTTCGGCATCGCCTTGGTGTTCATGTTCAATGCCTTTACCGGCATCATGCAGTACATCGCCACGGTCGAAGCGCTCCAGCAATTCGTATTTTGGAGCCTGGGGTCGCTCACCAAGGCCAATTGGGACAACATCCCTTTGCTTTTCGGGCTTTTGGTCTTGGTCGCCCCGTTTTCGCTGGCGTCCGCTTGGCAACTTACGGCGCTGCGATTGGGTGAGGAGAGCGCCCGCAGTTTCGGTGTAGCGGTAAAACGGCTCCGCTTTTTTTCGTTGTTGCGGGTAAGCTTGCTCACGGCTGGCGCAGTGGCTTTCGTAGGCACCATCGGTTTCATCGGTTTGGTAGGCCCACACATCGCCAAGCTGCTGATCGGCGAAGATCATCGGTTTTCGTTGCCGGCTAGCATCCTCTCGGGTGCATTGATCATGTCATTGGCCTCGATCATCAGCAAAGTAGTGGTGTCTGGGGCCATCGTGCCCGTAGGCATCGTCACGTCGCTCATCGGCGTACCCGTATTCGTGGCGCTCATCCTGCACAAAAAGCGACGGTAAGGAAACGACGGATGGCACAGCTATTGATCAGCGATTTGCATGTAGGGTATCCCAAGAAGAAGGTCATCGATGGCTTGACGCTACCGCCATTGGCCAGCGGTCAGGTCATCGTATTGGCAGGCCCGAATGGTGCAGGGAAATCGACCCTGCTCCGTGCCATGGCAGGCCTGCTCCGCGTAACGGGTTCCATTCGCCTGGACGACCGCGAGCTTACGGCCCTATCGGCCCAAGCCCGGGCAGGCTTGGTAAGCTTTATGCCCCAAAGCGTGCCTACCGACATCAACCTCTCCGTGATGGAAGCCGTGATCAGCGCCTTGAAGGCATCGCCCTTGGATGCGGCCGACCGCGGAAACGCACACTTGCACCAACGGGCGATCGCGGCGCTCGAGCGTATCGGTATCACCCCGTTGGCGCTCGAGCCGCTCAGTCAGTTGTCTGGCGGCCAACGGCAGTTGGCGAGCTTGGCCCGCAGCGTGGTGCGCGAACCGATCGTCCTCCTGTTGGATGAACCGACCAGCGCCCTTGACCTGCGGCACCAATTGAAGGTGATGGGCTTGGCGCACGCATTCGCTCGCGATGGGCGGATCGTGGTGATGGTACTGCATGACTTGAACCTGGCGTTGCGTTGGGCCGATCGCATCATCGTGATGGACAAAGGCATCATCGTGAGCGATGGAGCGCCTACGACGGCCATCACGCCCGCCATCGTGGAACAGGTATACGGCGTACGCATACGGGTCGAAAACTGCAGCCAGGGATGGCCCACCCTTATCGTGGATGATGTGGCCCATCCGTAGGCCGGGGCCGATAACACGCGACATAAACCAGCGCCAGGAGTGCCATCGCCCCGGTACCGTACAGGATATACGGGATACGCGAGACGATATCATGGTACAGCCAACCCGCCAACAATGCCCCGGAACCGATACCGGCTTCAAGTGCGATATACATCGTCGCCATGGCCTTGCCGCGGTGCTGGGGATGGCTCAGGTCTATCGTCCATGCATTCACCGCGGGCGACAGGATACCCGTCGCGACGCCATAGGCCGAAGCGCCGACCAGCAACAGGGAAACGGTGTTTCCCAATGCCAAGATGATGAGCGAGATGACCAACAATCCCAAACCGATTTTGATGACCAACACCCGCCCATACCGGTCGGAAGACCGACCTGAGACAAACCGTATGGCAATCGACGCGATGGTCATGGCCACGAAGAACAATCCTTTATTGGCTGCACCGAGGTGCCCTGTCCAGTCGGGGATAAGGGTCAGGATGGCACCGTAGGCCACATAGGCCAGCAGCGTGACCAAGGCCGCGGGCAAGACGCGGATGTCAATCAAATCGCTCCGCGAAATCCGGAACGACGACCAGGCGAGCGCCTGCTTGCGTGCGGCGGGCAACGTCTCCTTCATATTGAATAAAATCAGGATCGAAAGCAGGGCAAATAGCGAAGAGCAGTAGAACAATGCGTCCATCGAGTAATGCAACCGGATCGCGCTTCCCAACGCCGGTCCAATGGCCATACCCAACGAAAACGACACCCCATGGATACCGGCGGCCTCGCCCCATCGTTCACGGGGGATGATGTCTGCCACATAGGCAGCGGTGGCGGTAGGCTTGAAACCCGTGGAGAACCCATGCACGAGCCGCAAGAACAGGAAGCCCGCCACGCCCGACAAAACGGGATACAGGAAACCGCAGACAAAACAGACCACCGACCCAACGGCCATCACCGGCACCCTGCCCACGGTATCGGTCAGTTTTCCGCTGAACGGGCGGGAGATGCCTGCCGTAAGCGTAAACAGGGCGATGATCAATCCCTTATGCTCGCCCCCGCCCAAACCGCTCAGGTAGTCCGGGAGCTCGGGAATGAGCATGTTGAAGCTAGCCGAAAAGAGCAACGAGCTCAGGCATAACAGGATGAAGGGAATCGTGTAAATCGAATCGGTGTTGCGCTGCATGGGCACGGCAAAGGTAAGAAAATGGTATCTTTGGCCATGAAAAAATCCACCACCACCATACAAACCCCCTCGGGAAGCGCGTACATCGGCAAGCTATGCCGCCATTTCCGGCACAAAATAGCAACCGAATACACGGACACGACAGGTTTGGCGACGTTTCCATTCGGAAGCTGCACGATGTCGGCCACACCGACGACGTTGGTCTTCGACATCGCCGCACAAACTACCGAAGGGGTCGAGAATATCAAAGGCGTGCTGGTCAGGCATCTGCTCAAGTTCGCCTATAAAGAGGAGCTGACGATAGCATGGGTCGATGGCTAGCCTAAGGACGCCCCTTCACGGCGTCAGGCTTGCTTCTGGATGAGGCAAACGGCGTAGGCCACGACACCCTCCTGCCGCCCGACAAAGCCCATGGTCTCGTTGGTGGTGGCCTTGATCGAGATGTCTTCTTCGTCCATGCCCGTCGCCGTAGCAAGTCGCTGCTTCATCTGCGAAATGTAGGGTTTGATTTTCGGTGCCTCCAAGCAAAGCATGGCATCGATGTTGCCTACGGTCCATCCATTGCGTCGAAGCAGCTCCATGCATTCGTGCAGCAAGACCAGGCTGCTGATGCCTTTCCATCGATCATCGGTGTTGGGGAAATGGTAGCCGATGTCCTCCAGGTTGGCAGCGCCCAACACCGCATCGCATATGGCGTGCACCAATACGTCGGCATCCGAATGACCGAACGCCCCCGAATGGTGTGCCACCTGTACGCCCCCCAACACGAATGGATGGCCTTCCTTAAGCTGATGCACATCAAATCCGAATCCGACCTTTATCTTCATTCTTTCTTGTTTTTGGGCCATCAGCGCTCGGGTACCGGCTTTCGGATAGCGGATTGCCGGCAGCTGATTGCCGATTGCCGACGGCCGCACCAAACATAGGGAAATACCGCTGTAATCCCAAATGGTATGCTATTTGTACGTTAAAAGTGAGTTTGGGTGCGAAGAACTTCAAATAATTATTTTAATTTTGGTTCTTGGAAAAGAAATGTACGTTTGTGAAGTACCGAATGAAAACAACAACGACTAATCTCGTCTATCTCTTATTGGCGCTTTTTTGCGGCGGTCTGCTCGTTTCCTGTAAAAACAGGAGTGGTGTGTCGCCAAAGACAGGAGTGGCCTACAACGACCCCCACAATGGCGGTCTCCAGATCAACAGGAAAGTGAAAGAAGGCCCGGGGCCAGGATTGGTGGTGATTGAAGGTGGCACGTTCGTGATGGGTGGCAGCCTCAATGAAGACATCACCTATGCACATGATAACCTGAAACGCCGCATCACCGTGGCTTCATTCTACATGGATGAGACCGAAGTTTCGAATGCCGACTGGTTGGAATACCTGCACTGGCTTAACCAGAATTTCCCGGACGACAAACAACTCTATTACAACGCCATTCCGGACACCTTGGTTTGGCGTAACCCGCTTTCATACAATGAGCCTTACGTAGACCTTTACCTCCGGCATCCGGCCTATCAGGATTACCCGGTGGTCGGGGTTAGCTGGGAGCAGGCCAATGACTATTGCATCTGGCGAACCGACCGCGTAAATGAGCATATCCTCCGTCAGAAGGGCGCGCTGGTTGGGTATCGCGATCTGGCTGAATCGCAGGCCCGCCCCAATGAACCGTTCAACACCGACATTTACCTCAACGGCCAGTACCGCGGCGAGGGGATCGACGGCGAACGGATGCCGAAAGACAACAGACCGGGCGCCGAACAAGACGCGCGTCGTCCTGTCCGGATGGAAGACGGCGTGCTCAAACAGCCGTACCGGTTGCCTACCGAAGCGGAATGGGAATACGCCGCCCTCGGCCTGGTGGGAAACACGGAGTACGGCAACATCGAGAGCGGGAAAGTCTATCCATGGAATGGCTTGGGTGTCCGCTCACCCAAAAGGCGTACACAAGGGTTGATGATGGCCAACTTCAAGCCCACCGGCGGCGATAACATGGGCGTGGCGGGCTACCTCAATGATGGGGGCGACATCACCGTGTCCGTAACGAGCTACCTGCCGAACGATTACGGATTGTACAACATGGCAGGCAATGTGAATGAATGGGTGAGCGATGTGTACCGGCAATTGTCGTACGAAGATTTCGAAGACTTCAATCCGTTCCGTGGGAACGTCTATATGGACAAACAATACGAAAACGCGGAACAGGGTATCCTTGCCAAGGATAAATACGGGCGCCCGATACGGGTACCGGCCAAGGCACCCAAAAAACAAACCTGGGAAGAACTGCAGGCCGCCGCTGCGGCACCCGATTCGGCGCAAAGCACATTCACCCATGACGTACGCGGCTATGCCGACGAAACGAACAACGAACTGTATGGGGCAACCACGCTGGTGAACGACAAATCCAGGGTTTATAAGGGTGGCTCCTGGAACGACAGGGCCTATTGGCTCAATCCGGCTACCCGGCGTTTCATGCAACAGGATGTATCGAATGCCATGACCGGCTTCCGGTGCGCGATGACACTCGTGGGTTCCCCGGAGGTAAACACCAAGGTGAAGCCCAGCTTCCCGGCCAATCGTTCACGGGGACAGGGCAATAAGAAAGTTCTCGGGATTTTCTAGCGGATAATCCCCCCATTCCAAGGAAAAGCCCCTTCGCCAACTTGGCGAAGGGGCTTTTCCTTGGAAACCGCAACGGGGATACGTCAGTTCGTTACCGTCTGCGTGTAATAGATGTTCAACTTGATGCGTACATCGGGGTTGTCGGTGTTGCCGATAATTGCGCGGCCTCCTGTATTCAATACCGGAAAATACGGAACCGTACTGTCGTTCTCGGATGCGGGAGCAATGAAGAACTCTGCGCTGTTGATTTTACCCATGAGCAGGTCCTGGATATAGGATGTCAAGTGGAAAACATAGCGCTGCCTCCCATTTCCGTCAGCTACCCGGTTTCCACCAAACGCCCGCCAATGTCCATAGCGGTACCAAAGGCTCCGCCCATCGCCACTGAAATTCTGGCCGCTGCTCCTTGAGTCGCCATCGGGGATGGGTTGCCGCTGTCCGGCGATGTCCTCGCGGTACAGCGTAAGCCGAGGCGCGTGCGTGTTGAATCCGTCCGCAGGCACCCCGTTCACATAGAGCACCAACTCGGCTTTGTTCACCGCGATATCCCGCCCCTTGAGCGAATCGATATGCGGGATGCGTAGACGGGCCCTTAGCCCACTCGGTGCTTGGACATAGAGTTTGTCGTAGTTGTCTTCTGCGGCATCCAATTGCGCCTCGATGGCGTCGGTATACGTACGTTTCACACTCGTGGCAAGTCCGTAGACGGATGTTCCGGTGTTTTGGTCACTGATAGTCGTCGGGAAAAAAGTCCGGATGGTGTCGGTGCCCGCATCCTCGCCTGTTTTACCGTTCGGCTGGCGGAACGTGAGGTGTATGCCTGAAACGCTAGGTATGCCACTGAACCCGGTGAGTCCGCCAATGCCCGCCGAGGCACCATCGTCTACGCTGAGGTAAAGCCCCTTGACATGGTCGCGAAAACCTACCGCGGTAGAGAGCGATGCGGAATCGACCGATTCGGCGAATAATTCCTTGAAAAAATCGGCAGAAAGCGAAATGCGCAATTGCGGCATCTCCTTGACGAGCGAGTCCTTCCCATCGATGTGTCTGCGCACACTGATGCTGTCGGTCCGCTTATAGGCAAACCGTGAAATCGACTTCGAACCGATGACCTCATCGCCAACGGCCCAATCTTTCGTGGCGTAGGTGCCATCCACGTAAATCTCATCCAATTGGCGCACCTGCAGCGCAAATGTCGATGCGGTGGTGTCGCCAAAATACTCGGATCCGGTTTGCCCATAAGGCAGCACCAATATCACGGAATCGATTTCCGCGTCGGGCCGGATCCGCGGTACGGTGCCCGGTCGTCCCAACGACAACGCCAGGTCGGCCCGTGTCTCACCGATGGACGGATCCAGGAATAAACCAAAAGCCGTATACGTCGACGCCGATGAAACCGATCGCGTGCTGTCATCCCTTACCGTAGCGCCCCGTAAGGTGAGCGTATCCGTGAGCATACCCACGATTTCATCTTCGGGATCCACATCCAATCCAATCCCCGAGGGGTTGGTACACCCCCCTAAAACAAAAAGACTTATCAACAAGGTCAATAAGTCTTTGGTATGATAGCTCATTCGCAAAGAAATATAAATTATGCCTCTACCGCCGTGTCCAATTCGACACTCGAAAATTGTTCGTAAAGGTTGCAATAATTTTCGAATTCTTCGCCGTTTTCCACCTCGAATGTCGGGATATCGCTCTTTTTAACAATATTTAACAGCTGTTGATCCACGTCGCCTCCCGTCAAGACCACGGCATCGGAATACGCCAAAGCACCTTGATACAAGCCCGCATAATCACCCGCACCATAAGGCGCCACATCATCACTGGTCATGTTGCCTGTCAGGGCGATGGCTGCGAAATTCTCGCCCAACGGTTGGCCGAATTCTTCCTTGTAAAGCGAATAGATGACTTTGGCATCCTTGAACGTGGGATCGTCCTTATAGGCCGTCTTCAAGTATGCCGGCACCAAGGCACTCATCCACCCATGGCAATGGACGACATCGGGTGCCCATCCGAGCTTCTTGACCGTTTCGAGCGCACCCTTACAGAAAAACACCGTACGCTCGTTGTTGTCGTCGAAAAACTTGCCGCAATCGTCGCAGAACACGTGTTTACGCTGGAAGTACTCTTCATTGTCCAGGAAATAGACTTGCATGCGTGCAGCCGGGATGGAAGCAACCTTGATGATCAGGGGATTATCGTTGTTGTCCACGACGATGTTCATCCCCGACAACCGAATCACCTCGTGCAAGCGGTTGCGTCGCTCGTTGATGTTCCCGAAACGCGGCATCAGGATCCGGATCTCGTACCCCTTTTCCTGCATGGCCTGCGGCAGCTGACGGGTAATTTCAGAAATTTTACTTAGTTCGAGGAAAGGCGACATCTCGTGGGTAACAAACAGAATCTTCGTTTTTGCCATCTCCAATTAGTTCATTTTTATTATTAGAAAAGTAAAATCGGTTTGCAAAGGTAATCATTTTTTCTCGATATACCAATTAGTTGCCCAATCCGCTGATGGGATTGCCAAAAAATCACCATTTTTGCCAAACAAAAAACTGTGTTAACTGTTGAAAACCGTCAAGACCAAAACATCCCTGGATGACACGCTCCAGGAATTCCGCAACCGCGGAATGCGCATCGCATTCGTGCCCACGATGGGCGCGCTCCACCAAGGGCACCTGGCCTTGGTAGAACGTGCACGCGAATTGGCGGAAATCGTGGTGTGCAGCATTTTCGTGAACCCCACGCAATTCAATGACCCCGGCGACCTGGCAAACTATCCGCGTACCTTGGAGAAAGACACCGCGTTGTTGAAATCCGTTGGCTGCGATGTGCTTTTCCATCCAGCGGTGGAGGAAATGTACGGCGACGACGTGAAGTGGCACCTGGATCTGGGGCATCTCGACGAGGTACTGGAGGCACGGCACCGACCTGGGCATTTCCAAGGCGTCACGCAGATTGTCAAGAAACTTTTCGACGCCGTAAAACCCGATATCGCCTGTTTCGGGCAGAAGGATTTCCAGCAATTCAAAGTGGTGTCTTATATGGTGGACAAACTTGGATTGCCGCTTACCCTAGAAATGTGTCCCACCATCCGCGAGCCGGATGGTTTGGCCATGAGCTCCCGCAATGCCCGGCTTTCTGCGGCTGGGCGCCACCAGGCATTGGCACTCTACCGCACCTTGCGGCAGCTGCACGCCAACTTTGGCACGAAAAACCTGGACGCCCTTCGGGAGGCCGCCTCGCACCACCTGGCGCACAGCCCCGGCGTGCAGCCCGAATACATCGAAATCTACGACACCGACACCTTCCAACCGGCCGGCAATACGACACACCATCGTTCACTGGTGGCACTCGTGGCCGCCTGGGTAGCCGGCGTAAGGCTCATCGACAACGTGATCTTGACACCCCGATGAAGTTGTTTTCTGATAATTTCCGTACCTTTGTACCATGGTTATCGAGGTATTGAAATCCAAGATTCACCGCGTGCGCGTCACGCAAGCGGAGCTGAACTACGTGGGGAGCATCACTATCGACGAGGATTTGATGGATGCGGCGAACATCATTGCCAATGAAAAAGTGCAGATCGTGAACAACAACAATGGTGCACGTTTCGAAACCTATGTGATCAAGGGTGAGCGCGGCTCGGGTGTCATTTGCCTCAACGGTGCTGCCGCGCGCCTGGTGCAGGTGGGTGACGTCATCATCGTCATTTCCTATGCGCTGATGGATTTCGAGAAAGCGAAGCGCTATGAACCGCTGTTGGTGTTCCCCGATGAAAACAATCGGCTGATCTAGGGTCGGTGCAATTAATTCCAGCCAAATTTGTTAGATTAACCAAACTTTTTGATTAGTTTTGCGGTATCGCATAGGCAACCCGGTATCAAACGTGAAATGGATCGATAACATACGCCCACAACTCGCCTTGTTCCAGGCAGCCTTGTTCTGTTTGATTGTGGCGAGCGGTACGGTCTTCATGCACAAGCATAAGACGGCCGACGGACGGATCGTCATCCACGTCCACCCCTACAACCTCAAGACCGATCCCGACGCGACCAAACACCACCAGTCTGCAAGCCAGATACACTTGCTGGACGTCGTCTTCCAAGGCAGCATCATCCAAACGGACTTCTTCAGCTATGCGCAACCCATCATCACCCCGGTGCCCATGGCCTGGGGCCTGTACCGGTTGCAGGATGCGCCTGCCACTGCTTTCACGGATACATACCTGCGCGGACCACCGCAAATCGGCTAACTTTCCTTTAGTTTTCCGGCGGGCCATGGTTCAGCAGGCCGCATGCGGCCTGCCGATGCCCGTTTAGCCCGGCATCCCCAACGCGCGTTGGCGGCTGTCGGCCGGCAGTCGATTCCGTTAACAATTTTATTTCCAGATGAACAACATATCAACACGATTATATGTGCTTGCACTAATATTGATGACCTCAATGGCCTACGGCCAAACCACTTCCACGATTCGTGGAACCATCACCGATAAAAACGGCGATGCGGTTCCTTGGGCAACCGTGAGCATCCCCGCGCTGAATATCGGCACCACCGCAGACAGTGCCGGCACCTACTTGCTGAAGGAGGTCGCCGCAGGCAATTGGGAAATCACCGTCAAATACGTGGGTTACCAACCCTACACCGTGCGTGTCCGTACCAACGGCGCCAGGCCGGTGGAAAAAGACATCATGCTCCTGGATGAAAGCGCTTCGCTCGACGAAGTGGTGGTATCCGGCACCATGAAGGAAGTGTCGAAACTGGACAGCCCGGTGCCCGTGGAGGTGTATACCGCCAAATTCTTCAAAGCCAACCCCGCGCCCACCATATTCGACGCGCTGCAAAACATCAACGGTGTGCGCCCGCAGCTCAACTGCAACATTTGCAATACTGGCGACATCCACATCAATGGTCTGGAAGGTCCGTATACCATGGTACTCATCGATGGGATGCCCATCGTAAGCGGCCTTTCCACCGTCTATGGCCTGAGCGGCATCCCCCAGGCACTGATCGAACGCGTCGAAATCGTCAAAGGGCCCGCCTCGACCCTTTACGGTAGCGAGGCGGTGGGCGGCCTCATCAACATCATCACGAAAAACCCACGCACCACGCCCCTGCTATCGGTCGACGCCTTCGGCACCAGTTGGGGCGAGATCAGCGCCGACGTCGCCGGCAAATTCAACGTCAGCAATAAGATACAGTCAATGCTGGGCGCTAGCTACTTCAATTACCAGAACCCGATCGATAACAACAAGGACAATTTTACCGACGTGACCCTACAGCACCGCATTTCGGTGTTCAACAAATGGAACGTGAACCGGAAAGACAACCGGATCTTTTCGTTCGCGGCGCGCTACGTCTACGAAGACCGCTGGGGCGGCGAGATGAATTGGGGGCCACAATACCGCGGCGGCGACGAGGTCTATGGCGAGAGCATCTACACCAGCCGCTGGGAAGTGTTCGGCACCTATCAGTTGCCCGTAAAGGAAAATATCACGTTCATGTTCAGCGCCAATGGCCATGACCAGAACAGCGTGTACGGCGACATGGACTTCCTGGCGGATCAATACATCGGCTTCGGGCAATTGGTCTGGAACAAACCGGCGGGCAGACACGACCTCTTGGCTGGGCTCACCTACCGTTATACGTACTACGATGACAATACGGTCATCACCGCCGATCCGGACGATCCCAACGTGAACAAACCTTCGCATACCCGGCTCCCCGGTGTGTTCCTGCAGGACGAAATCAGCTTGCATGCCAACCACAAGCTTCTATTGGGTGCCCGCTACGACTACAACTCCCTCCATGGTAGCATCCTGACACCGCGCATCAACTACAAATGGAATACCACCGACAAGAACAACGTGCTCCGTCTCAGCTTCGGCAATGGCTACCGTGTGGCCAACGTCTTCACCGAAGACCATATGGCGCTCACGGGTGCCCGTGACGTGGTATTCGAAGACGAGCTGAAGCCGGAAACATCGTGGAACGGCAACATCAATTTCGTCAAGAAAGTGCCGCTGGGCAGCGGCGGTATCGTCGGCTTCGATGCTACCGCGTTCTATACGTATTTCAACAACAAGATCATCGCCGATTACGATGCCGACCCGAAAGAGGTACGTTACGGCAACCTCGATGGCCATGCCGTGTCGCAGGGGATATCGCTCAACATCGACCTCGCGCTGATGAACGGGCTAAAATTGAACGCGGGCGCCACGGCGATGGACGTCTACAGCGTCGAGGAAGGCGAGCGGATCCAACAGCTGTTCACCGAAAAATTCACGGGTGTTTGGAGCGCCAGCTATACGCTGAAGCGCTTGGGCATGACAATCGACTACACCGGGAACCTCTACGGCCCGATGCGGCTGCCCTTGCTCAGCGACACGGATCCGCGGCCGGATCGCTCCCCTTGGTGGAGCATCCAGAACATCCAGGTGAGCAAATCGTTCAACAATGGCCTCGAGCTCTATGGCGGCGTGAAGAACCTGTTGAATTGGACGCCAAATAAAGGCATCCCTTTCTTGATCGCAAGGGCACACGACCCATTTGATAAACTCGTCGAGTGGGATGGCCAAGGCCAGCCCCTGGTTACTTCCGAGAACCCATACGGCCTCACATTCGATCCTGCCTACGTGTATGGGCCGAACCAAGGTGCCCGGGGATTCCTGGGCATCCGGTACAGTTTCTATTGACGATCGTTATCATGAAATCCATCAGGCGCATGTCTATATCCTTCCAACTCGTCGGTATGGCCCTTGTCCTGTCCATTTCGGGGATTGCCCCGACTGCGGCGCAGGTAAGGCCGATCCCGATACATGAATTGGCGGATAGCATGCGCCTTTACCCCAAACCCGCGCTGATCTTGATATCCACCGATTGGTGCACCTATTGCGCGATGCAAAAAGCGCAATTGAAGAAAAACAGCCATTTTACGGAAGCCGCTGCACATTTCCATTTTTCGGAGCTCGATGCCGAATCGAAAGAACCGGTTACGTTAAACGGCAGGACATACCATTTCGAGGCTACGGGTACCGCTACCGGCACCCACCAACTGGCGCAAGCATTGGGTACCGTGGGCAACAGGCTAGCTTTCCCGACCTGGGTGCTTATCAGCGAAAAATTCGAGTTATTACTTCAATACCCCGGCGTACTTGGACCGGAAGCGCTCCAAACATTGGCGGACATCCTCGCCAAAACAACTGAAAAGCAATAATTTGAAGCCAAACGTCAAAAATCGATAAAAATTATTTGGAAGAGTGCAAAAAGTTTCCTTAATTGCAAGAAATTTAACATCTACCTATGTTAAAATACTTGGTTCCAACGGTTTTATGCGCGTTCGCTTGGCTGGCAGCTTGCGAGCCCAACAGCAATGAATTGGTGGATCCAAGCACGACCGAACAACCGAAAACAGTGATCGAACCGACCGAACAACCGCCCCCCATCGAAACCGATTCATCCATTGTCCTGGCATTGGCAGAAGTGAATGCCTGGCGGGAAAAGGGATGCCAATGCGGTGTGCAGACCATGCCGGGCACCACAAAAGTGACCTGGAACGCCAAATTGTACGCCACTGCGCTGGCGCACGCCAAGGACATGCATGCGAAAGGATACTTCAGCCACACCAGCCCGGCGGGAGAGAATGTCTATCATCGCCTTACCGCCAGCGGTTACGCCACGACAGCCACCGATTTGCTTGCTTACGGCGAAAATATCGCCTTTGGCAATTTCGATGTCGCGGCGGCGGTTCGCAAGTGGCTTGACAGCCCAAGTCATTGCGCAAACATCATGCGCGAGTCGTACGCCGAGATGGCCATCGCACACGACGGCAAGTACTGGGTCCAGGTTTTTGGCGCCAAAAGAAAGTGATTTAAGGCCTTGCTGTAGCGCTCGACGCCCTTGCTCCGTCTAGCTAGGACGAGGCTATGGGACGGTGTGTCGATTGCGCAGCAACGAGACAAACCTTTGCCCCCTTGTTTTGTTAAATTGTGTTAAGGGATTAATTAATCGGATTATTTGAATAACTTTGTCGCTTGCAAGGTTGAATTGTAGTAGCATGAAAAAGATAAATGTATTGGTGTTGGGTTTTGCGATGACCTTGGGGCTGTCTGGATGTATCAAGGACGGCGACCCATTTGACCCCGCTGCCCAATTAGAACTCGAAAAACCCATCATAAGGGAATACGTGGAGGCCAAATACCCAGCAGCCACGCTAGATGCAAACTCCAACATCTGGTATCAGATCATCGCTTCCGGAGAAGCTGGCTCATACGAATATAAAATCGTGAACGACCAGATCGAAAATCCAAGGATCAAGGTAAAGTACAGCGGATGGTTACTCAATGGCACCAAGTTTGACGAAAACCAGACCGATGCCGGCTGGTCGACGACCTTGGGATCCACGATATCGGCTTGGCACATCGCGTTCCTGCCCAAGACAATCGGCGGGGAAGAAGTGAATGGCCTCACGAGCCAAGGCCTTCAGAAAGGCGCCAAGATTAGGATCATTACCCCGTCGATGTGGGCCTATGGAAACGCAACGAACGGTTCCATCCCCGCGAACTCACCACTTGATTTCGAAATCGAGGTACTTGATATTCAGCCCCCCTCAACAAGCAATTAATTTACTCCAACGGCATAGCAGCAATTGATGACCAAATCGATTTCCCGTATTGTCCCCTTCGCGTTAGCCATTGGGTTCGTCGCAGGTTGCAAGGATCAAGAATACTACTCCTTCGAGGAGCTTGACAACAAGAATATCCTCGAATACATCCAGCAGAACAACCTGACGGTACAGCAATACAAGCAAACCGACTTGTTTTATCAACTACTGGAGGAAGGAACCGGCAGCCCGATCGATTACCGGAAAAGTGTTCCAGTCGTCTATACGGTAAAAAGCCTCGATGGAAAATATTCGGCGAGCGATACGCTGAATGGTAACAACCGCTACGCCGAATTCTTCGGCTATTTCCCGTTCGGCAACGCGGCGGCCGGCACCCCAACCGTGGAACGCACGGGCGATTTCAAGGAAGTGATCCGTGAAATCCTGAAAAAGACAAACGGCAAGGTTCGCATCATCGTGCCCTCTCGACTGATGTACGGCCGAAAAGGCGTACCGGCACAAGGCATTCCACCCAATGCGTCATTGGACTACGTGGTGACCGTACACGATAATTTCACGGATTATGAAGACGGGGTTATCCGCAACATGATCGGCAAGGCTGGCTTGGCTATCGATGAGTTCGAAAAGACGGCAGACAATGTGTATTTCAAAATCCTCGAGCCGGGCACGGGAGACCCCATCACGGTAGATTCTACCGTTACCGTTTCGTATATATTGAAAAATCCGGCCGGCGGCGTCCTCCAAACGAACGATTCGTATGAGAGTAGGCTATCCAATAACATCCTGGGCTTCCAGGATATGGTCACCAAAGTCAAGAAAGGCGGCAAGATCCGGTTTTTCCTGCCTAGCCCGGTTGCCTACGGTGTAGGCGGTTCTTTCGATACCAGAACCCAAACGTATAGCATACCGCAGTTTTTCTCGTTGGACTATGAGGTTACGGTCAAGAACGAGTAACTATCGCTTTTCGAAGTGACACGATATGAGCCGTACCTACCGAGGTGCGGCTTTTTTCTTAGGTGCCCCGATACTTCGCGCCGTCCAAGATCACTTGGGCATCGGTAATCTCCAGCAGGGCGGGCAGTGCCATTTCCGGATGCCGTTGCATATAGCGATTGACGATCTTCCACCCGATCAATTGCCCCAGCTTGGGCGCCGATTCGTTGTTGTCACCCAACTCGGGCGTAAACGGTGCCTCGCCAAGGTATTTCTGGATGCGGTTGTAATCGGCTTCATAGAGCAGGTTTTCTTGCAGGAGCCACGCCCATACGTCGCGCTCGAAACGCTCGGCCCACGTCCATTGCTGGCTCGTATAGCCTATCTTCAGGCTGTCCGCGACCGTTGGCATCACTTGATCCATGATGTAAAGCACCTTGCCGTGGTACACCATATGCTGCAAGAGTGTCACATCCAGCTCATCCTGTCGATAGAGCTCTTCTCGGATGTAGCTTTCCACGACCCGCGGCACGATGTTTTCAGGCGTGAACCGACGGGACAGGTAAAAGGGAATGCTTTCACGCAATGCCGGATAGAACCGCGAGTCTGCCCCAAGGAACATGTCGAGCCCGATACCCACATACCCTTCGCCGATGGGCGTCTGCACGGCAAAACCAGAAAAAAAGGCGATGAAACGCGGGATACCGATATGCGGAAAATAATACTTGAGGTGCCGGAACGCGTCGGTCAGCCCCGCCTCTTGCCGGGCCAGATCGGGATAGACGCGATAGACGTCGGCCTTCAGGGCCTTGAAATCCGGCGATGCCACGACATCAGTCAATACCGAAGCGATCCGGAGGCTGTCCAATGGATTGCCTGCTTCCAACATGTGTTGCATATAGTCTGCATAGAAATAGCCGTATTGCTTAAGCCATGCTTGGTTCTTTTGCAGGATGTTATCCGCCGACAGGCTATCGAGTGCTTTGTCGAAGCGCTCGATGGCAATGTCGACGTCGATGTGACTGACGTCGATACGCGCCCGACGGTTGCAGGAAAACAGCACCAGAATCAAAAAAAAGCAATAAATTTGCGCCTTGTGGTTTTTGAGCATCATTTTTGTTCGTTAGCCGGCAACGAAGTTAGTGATTTACAAAGATATTCCAGATCCTATGCGAAATAACGCCATCATATTATCCCTATTGACATCCTTATCGATCACAGCCGGCCTTCGCGCAAACGCGCAGGATTATAATAGTTCGGTATATCAATACAAACCGATGAGCTTCGGCATCACGTTTGCCCCAAATATGGGTTGGATGCGCCACGGCGACCTTGACGGCTATGGCAACAGCCCCAAATTCGGCTACGCCTACGGGTTACTGGCCGATTTCGCTTTCACGGAGAATTACTATTTCTCGACCGGTCTGCTCATCAATACGTTGAATACGAAAACGGAATTCGCCGACCCGAGGATAAACGTGCTGCCGGGTACGGAACCCATTTACAACTACCGGCTACAGTATGCCGAGATACCCATCTCACTCAAATTGAAAAGCACGATGCGCTATTTTCGGAGTTACTACGGGCAATTCGGCTTCACGGGGGGTATCAAGGTCAATGCCAAGGAAAAGTCGTTGGGTGCTTCGTCATTTTCATCGATGGGCAGCGATGCCGACCTGTTCAGGTTGGCCCTGCAAATCGGTGGCGGCGTGGAGTGGCAGCTTGACCACAACCTGGTCATGATGACCGGATTGAGCTTCAACAACGGGTTCACGCGCGCCATCAAAGACGGCGAGCCCCGCAATTCTTACGTAGCCTTTAACTTCGGAATCTTTTTCTGATGATCATCGCGCTAGCACAGCTCAATTACCACATCGGCGCATTTGACGCCGATTCGAAAGCGATCATACAGGCCATCGACAGGGCGAAAAGCCAAGGCGCCGAACTCGTGGTGTTCGCTGAATTGGCGATCGGCGGTTATCCCGCCAAAGACCTGCTGCGTTCTCCGGCATACCTGCATCGGTGCGAAACCGCCATCGCCGAAATTGCCGGCCACTGTACGGGAATCGCGTGCATCATCGGCGCCCCGGTACGCAACACATCCGGCAAGGGCAAGCCGCTCCACAACGCGGCCTTGTTTATCGCCGATGGCCAGGTAACCCACGTGGTGCAGAAAGGACTGCTCCCGGATTACGATGTGTTCGACGAATACCGGTATTTCCAGCCAGCCCAGGATTTCGGCTGCATCGACTACAAAGGCAGGCGAATCGCACTGACCATCTGCGAAGACCTCTGGAACATCGCCAGCCCGAAACTCTATCGCAGGAACCCGATGGAGGTATTGGCCGATCAACACCCAGCGATCATCATCAATATCGCGGCATCACCGTTTTCCTATAACCACCTGGGCGAGCGCCTGGAGGTGTTGCGCACGCACGCGAAGAACACCGGCGTGCCACTCCTGTACGTAAACCAGGTGGGTGCCCATGCCGACCTGATTTTCGACGGCCGGTCGCTCGTGGTGTCCGCCTCGGGCGATACCGTGGACATGATGGGTTCCTTCGAGGAGGATTTCAGGTGCTACGATTGGCAGGACAACACCGTCATCCCCTTACATGAGGCCGGTGCCATCGCACGCCCGTTGGACACACCGCTTATCCATGATGCCCTGCTATTGGGCATACGCGATTATTTCAGCAAGTCGGGTTTCTCGAAAGCCGTGGTCGGCCTGTCGGGCGGAATAGACTCGGCCGTGGTAGCGGCCCTTGCCTGTGAGGCCCTTGGATCGGAAAATGTCCTGGCTGTATTGATGCCATCGGTCTATTCCAGCGACCACTCCATCACCGACGCCATGGACCTGGTCAAGAATACCGGCTGCCGCCATGAATTGATTCCGATACAGCCCATGGCAGGCGCGTTCGACCAAAGCCTGGCCCAGGCATTCAAAGGCTTGACGGCTGATGTGACCGAAGAAAACATCCAGGCGCGTATCCGCGGTACGCTCCTGATGGCGTTTTCGAACAAACAAGGATACATCCTGCTGAACACGTCGAACAAAAGCGAGGCCGCCGTGGGTTACGGCACGCTGTACGGCGATATGGCAGGCGCGCTGGGTGTCATTGGCGACGTGTACAAAACCCAGGTATACAAGCTGGCTGGCTACCTCAACCGGGAGCGGGAAATCATCCCGCGGCACACCATCATCAAGCCGCCATCCGCAGAACTGCGGCCTGGACAAAAAGACAGCGATTCGCTGCCCGAATACGAATTGCTTGATGCCGTGCTGTTCCAGTTTATTGAAAATGAAAAGAGTGCGGCGCAAATCGTTGCGCTGGGTTTTGAAGAGACCGTGGTAAACCGGATCCTGGGGCTCGTGAATCGTGCCGAGTTCAAGCGCTTCCAATCACCGCCGATATTGCGGGTGAGCAGCAAAGCCTTCGGTGCGGGCAGGTCCATGCCGTTGGTGGCCAGGTATCCGTTGTAGATTTTAGCATCACCGGTTAAACCATCGCTACCCAATCTCGTCTAAATTGGGTACACGCAATGATTAGGAGATTGTAGCCATGAAAAGGTTAGTCGCATTTATTGTCCCGTTACTCGTATTGGCGTCCTGTTCGTCATACCGGTACCATACCACCAAAATACAAAGCACCGATTTTTCGCAATACCGTACCTACGGGTGGTTGCCACCGGTCGATTCGCTGTCTAAATCGTATTACGACAATGACATCGCCAATGCCAATATCCTGGAGACGGCCAATCGCGAATTGGAAGCCCGGGGGTTGACCTACACAAAGGAAAACCCCGATTTATTGTTCCGGTACATCGCCATCGTGAACAATAAGAGCCGGCCGATCTATGGCGGGGCTCCCTTCGGCCCGTGGGGTATGGGCATGTGGGGATACAACCCCTGGATGTGGGGCCCAGGCTGGGGCTGGGGTGGCATGGGCTGGGGCGGAGGTTGGAACCGGCCCGTAGGCAAGGAACGCTATCGCTCGGGGCACATCATCATCGAAGCCAAAGACAGGCGTTCCAACACCGTGGTCTGGCAAGCGCGTGGTTCGGGCGAAGTGAGAGACCCCGAGAAGGCCATCAACAAACTGCCTGATATCGTAACGGGCGTCATCGAGCAATTCCCGTTAAAAGTCGTAAGTCAACGCTAGTCTTACGACTAACTTAAACCGACGGTCGAAGCGTCAAATAGAACGGCACGGCTTCATGGCGCTTGTCGTTTTCGAGGATCATTCGCGCGGCAACCTCCCCCATCCGTTTGAAATCGGTCGAAATGGTCGTGATGCCATTGAGGATGAACTGTTTCAACGGCGTTTCATTGTAAGAAATGATGCCAACGTGCTTACCGATTTCCAATTCCATGGAGATGACGCGATCCAGGAGCTTCACCAAATCGTCTTCCATCAGGTTGATGTAGGCCTCCCCTTCGGATATCGGCTCCTCCGAGATATCACTCACGAGCAAGTGATTGAAAGCGTACTGCTGGCAGAACCGATAGAACCCCTTGATGATTCCTTTCGGGAAATAGCTTTTGTCGGGAAAGATGAGTTTCAAGGTGTGGTACTTGCTCAATCGCTCGCGGGCCTGTTCCAAGGCTTGGTAAATGTCTTTCTCGAAATCTTCGTAAACCGCGGCGTAATCGCCATCCACGTCGGGCACCAGTTTATCCAGCAGCACCAGCTTTTCTTTCGGGATGGTATTGATGATGTCTGCGGCCTTGTCGCGCCCTTCGATGAAATGCGGGATGATCACGTAGTGGGTATACTCCTGCCTCAGGTTTTGCAGCAGCTTCTTGAAAAGCGACAGGTCATTGTTGTAGATGTAAAAATCTACCGCCGCGTCGCTGCCGATGGCTTGGACGAACGCATCGTACACGATTTTCTTATGCGAACTCAGCTTATTGAAAAACAAAACGATTTGCAATTTCTGTCGGAAATCGGCATTGGTGATGTAGTATCCCTTGCCGGGAACAGAACCCAACACGCCCAACTGCTTCAGGTGTTTGTAGCCCTTTTCGGCCGTATCGCGCGATATCTCCAGTACATAGCTCAACTCGTTGATGGAAGGCAACATATCGCCCTTCTGGATTTTTCCGGCTTCAAGCGCACCGACAACGGCATTGGCCAATTGCAGGTACTTGGGCGTGGCCGCATATTCATTGATATGGATGTGTTCGAGCACGGGTACTGTTTTCATGTTTTCTTAACGCTATTCCGAGCGTTAAAATTAAGGGGTTAAATCGAGATACGCTAATCTAAATGGAATACTTGCTTCAACGGCCTGCTTACCGGCGAGTGATCGGCGTGGGTTTCCATGATATCGGCCATGTATGCCCACCAACGCTGCATCACGGGATGGCTACCCAAATCCTGAGACGATGCCCCGATGGCTGCACGCCGCTGCACGGCAAATAAGGTATTCGTCTCTTCATCGAGGAATATCGTGTAATCGTTCACGCCATTGGCCTTGAGCAGCGCTGCCAGCGCCGGCCAGATTGCGGCATGCCGCTTTTGGTATTCGGCGGCATAACCGGGCAGGAGCTTCATCTTGAATGCGACTTTTTCCATCTTCATTTCCGATATTTGGAGCACCAAAATAACGGTCTAGTACCAAAGCGCTGTCATGGGGTATGCTGTATGCCGGGTTTTTTCGTACCTTTGGCCTTATGGCGTTGGTCTATTTGCGGGAGTTGGATAACGATGTGCGATTCGCCATCTGGCGCATCGAAGAGACGGCTGAAGACCTGATCGGCCGCTTGCAGCTGGACGGCCGCGAACAAGCCATCCTGAGTAAGCTGAACAAAGGAAAACGTACGCTGCATTGGCTCGCGACCCGCGTGCTGCTACGGCATATGCTAGACACGACAGGCTTCATCGATTGCCCTTCGGACGAAAACGGCAAGCCCTACCTGGCGAACTTCCCCCAGCGCATTTCGCTCACGCACTCATTCGATTACGCGGCGGTGATGATGAGCAACAACGGTGAAGTGGGGATCGACCTGGAGCTCGTGAAACCGAAGATCCTGCGCATCGCCGACAAATTCATGAAACAGGAAGAACTGGAGGCCATCGGCAACGGACATATCGAGCAACTCTATGCCTGCTGGTGTGCCAAGGAAGCCGTATACAAATTACAGGGAAACAAAGGGGTTTCATTCAAGGACAACATGACCATCCAGCCCTTCGATTACCAAGACCAGGGGGTGCTCTTCCTGGATTTGGAAGCCCCGGACCGGACAGACCGATTCAAGGTCTATTATGAGCGTTTCCAAGAATATATGCTGGGATATGTCGTTGAAGGACAATCATAACGGAGGTATTTGACATGCTAAAAAGGGATTCGCTGACCGCCCAGATGCAACAACTGAGCCACACGCTGGCCAAGGTCAAGCGGTTGATCGTGGAAAACCAGGAAGCTGAGGCCCAATCGGCCATACGGGCCGCTTTGGGCGACTATTTCGGCACGAGCATCACGGATTTATTGGAAACGCCAACAAACCTGTTCCGACAGCAATTCAGCGAGCAGGAATTCGATCCGCAAGAACTGGGGCTGTTGGCCGATTTTTTGGACGAAGCCGCCAACATGGAAGGGGACGATGCCAACCGGCGAGCCATCTGGGAAAAGATGCTCATCCTCTACGACCTGTTGGAGCAAGAACATCATGTGGTTTCGTTCACCCACATCGCCCGCAGGGCTGAAATTGCGGCCAAGTTGTTATAGGTGCTCCGCCAACCGGCCTGCGTGAAGCAACTGCACCAAGCTGTTGATCCGATAGTTTTTCATGCGCAGATTTCCCGTGATTTCCTGTGCGGTTTCGCCAGCCATCACGCCCGTGGCTTCCAAGCTATCCAAGATGCCCAAAATGGGCGACAACGAGACGGGCAACGCTTGGCTATCCAAGCGGGTGAAGTCGATCCGCACATGCAACATTTCCCCATCGCCTTCGCCCGACGGGGGTAACGCCGCCGGTTGCACGGCCGTAAACCATTGCATATATCCCCTAGACGTAGCACCCGCATTGATGCGAAACAACGGAAAAGCCGAACGGTTTACCAGGTGGTGCGTCGGGTCCATCACGTCCTGCCTAGCCAGGTATCCCATCAGGCCGGTGTCGGCGGCAATGGCAAGGCGGATGTCTGGCACCGGGCGCTCCACAAGCTCCCGGCGCTCCTGCATGACGAAATCGGCATCGTAATCGTAACTGATCATCGTATCGGTTTGCATAACGGTGCCTTTCCACTCCAATGCCATGCTCCCTTGGTAATGCTTCAGGAGACTATCGCCATGTAGGGTATACCCCCCGAAATCGAGTCGCTTACCCGCCAACCAATCGCCCACCATCCCGTTCAACCAAAAACTCGCCGCGTTGGTGTCGGGGAAATCGGGCACGCCCCCAGACAACGATGGGGCCGCCACGGCAGGCAGCGTGAGCGAAAACTTGGCTACCCCGGCATTGAATCGAATGGAGGCCGCGCGGCGACCCCTGCCCTGCCAACCGATGTGTCCGCCGAGGTGCTTGATGTCGCGAAACGCGCTTTCACTGACCGGCACATGCCCCTCAGCCGCTAGCAACGAATGCAAAACCTCCTCGAGCACTGCGATGTCCTGTACCGGTTTCCGGAGCGACACGGCGAAACACGCGCGATCGGCCGAAAACACCACCAGGACGCGATCGGCAACCGCGATGGCCGGCTCATCGCCGCCCCGGAAGATCTGCATAGCGAAATGCGTACGCAGCAGCGTTGTGAATGCCGCCGTATCCGTAAGTTGCAGCGTACCGAAATAAATGTGGGGAAAGATTTCCGATTGGACGTGTGGCAATTGGAATAGGAACAGGTTCGCCGGCATCGACGCGCCGGTGTTTGGCCAACTCCGAAAATCGGCCCCTTCCGGCCCATTGTGGCGCAGGGAATCATAATGTGCCCGGTTCCAAAACGCGTTCAGCCCCACGTCCCTGAACAAGCCGTCCAGGTGGATACGGATCAAACAGGTCGTCTGCTTGGGTATCAACGCCTGGTAAGACCGATACTGGCGGTACTGCCACGCACCCCACAGGCCGCCGACCAGCAGCAATGGAAGCCAGACGGCAAGCACACGCCCCCACCTCATGCGTTCATCAACGCGCGCACCTGCTGTGAGGCATGCTCGTTATCCACCTTGTCGATGATGTGGGTGATGACGCCTTTTTCGTCGATGATGAACGTGGTGCGCATCGTGCCCATGTATTTCTTTCCGTAGAGCATCTTTTCGCCCCACACGCCGTAGTCATTGACGATCCGTTGATCGACATCGACCAGCAAATGGAATGGCAGGTCGAATTTCGTCGCGAAATTGCGATGGGACCGCTCGGTGTTGATGCTTACGCCGATGACCTCGAACCCATCGGCTTGCAACGACCGGTAGTTGTCGCGAAAATTACAAGCCTCTGCGGTACATCCGGGCGTGTTGTCTTTGGGGTAGAAGTACAGGATCACTTTCTTCCCTTTGAAATCGCTTAATGAAACGGATGCCCCGTGTTGATTCTTGGCCGATATCGCTGGGGCTTTGTCGCCCACGTTCAGTTTTCCCATGGATTTATCCTTTAGCCTATCGTGTAATGGTGGTTTCGTAAACTTGCTTGTTATCCTTCCAATCGGTGACCTCCAGCCTGAGCGCATGCTTGCCTGCCGACAAGCCGGGTTCAAACGCATGCCACAACGAGCGGGTTTTCGGGTCGTACTCCATCAATACCCATTGTCCATCGATGTAGCCGTTGAATGCCTGGATTCCCGATAGGTCATCAAAAATCTTGAAACTGATCCGACCCGCCGTAACCGGCTGGGGTTGTATCGTGGGCGGTACCGTATCGACGGCCACATAAAAACTACCGAACGACCTGGTTTTGGTGCGCACCCACCCACCATCGAAATTGCCGCCGTGCGAATTACGCTCGACATCCACGATGATGGCCTTTGCCGCCAATGCCTCGGTCAATGACGTATCCGGCTTGATTTTCAATTCATAGCTTTCGAACAGCGGCGTGAATCGATTGTGCACGTGCTGGATCATGGAATAACCACCTGCAGGTTTTGCACCCTGATGGTAATTGAAATGCAAATGGTCATACAGTGCGTTGGGCGGCATGACGAGCTCGATGTGTTCGGCGTTGTAGGTGTTCTCGCGATCGTAGCGGAACATCGCGGTTCCGGGTGCGCGCTTCCGATCGGGCTTGAACCCCGGCGTATTTCGCACGTTGAATGAAAGCGTACGCGTGTTGCCGTGCACGTCGCGCACGCGATAGGTCAGCGTGTGCACCTGTTCGTCTGTCAACGTGATGCTTCCATCGCCTGCCAGCACATGGAAAATGGCGATGGGATTATTCGGATCCTTGAAACTCTTCTGGATCCGGGCTTTCTTAAGGATGTAATGCGGATAATCGACATACGAATGGATCGCGCGCGAGGTGGCAAATGAAAGCTCTTCAAAGAGCACCGTGCTCACGGGCTTATCGTCCAGCAGGAGCTCGATGGAATACACGCCGTTATTGAAAGACGTCCCGGTGTGCCGGTCCACCGTATTGATCCCGAGACCGAATCGACCATTTACCGGAATCACCTCGCCTGTGCCCTGCGGCGATCGGTGCCTCCGTGGTGTATGCTCGCTAAACGGTTCATCGCCCAGGTCATAAACGGTAAAACCATGGATCGTTGGAGGCACATTATCCGGAAAAACAAGGCCGAATAGCTGCGGATTCAACGGGTTTTCCGTTTGGGTATCCCGGATCTCGAAATGCAGGTGAGGCCCTTGCGAGCTCCCGGAATTCCCGGCTAGGCCGATCCGATCGCCTTTTTGCAGGGACACCTGTCCAGCCTCCAGGGGTATATCGACGTCATAACGCTGCAACTCATACTGCTTGGCCTTGACGATGGTTGCCAAAGTCGCGTTGAACTCGTGCATATGCAGGTATACGCTTGTGTATCCGTTGGGATGGTCGATGTAGACGGCATTGCCGCCCCCTCCGATCTGTACGCGCACCCGCGAAACATACCCTTCGGCAACCGCGAAAAGCGGGAGTCCCACACGCTGCTGCGTACGGTAATCATCGCCCGCATGGAAATGGGTGGAGCGAAGCTCGCCAAACGTACCCGAAGCCTGGTGCGGTATCCCCAATGGGCTCCGGAAATAGCCTTGCGGGTACTCGCGATTCTTGATTACCGGACCCTGAGCCCGGACAACCCACGAAAACGGAAAAACGAAGAGTAAACAAAAAGCAATGATTCGCATCTGCAGCATGTTATTTCACCCGGAAGTCGAACATCTTCCGGTCACCGATGAATCCTTCGAGTCGATCGCCGATCGATACCGGGCCTACGCCTGCGGGCGTACCGGTGAACACCAAGTCGCCCCTGCGAAGGGTGATGTATCGCGACACGAAAACCAAGATATCGTTGAAGGGGAAAATCAGGTCTTTGGTATTGCCTGCCTGAACCGTCTGTCCGTTTTTATCCAACCTGAACGACATATGGTGTACGTCCTTGATTTCTTCCTTGGGTATCATATCGCTTACCGGGGCCGAACCGTCGAAGGCCTTGGCCAGTTCCCAAGGCAGCGACTTTTCCTTATGCACTTGCTGGACATCCCTCGCCGTGAAATCGACCCCCAACCCAATGGCGTCATAATAGGTATGTGCAAACTTCGGGCCGATGTGCCGCCCCTCCTTGCATACGCGCAATACCACCTCCACTTCATGGTGGATATTCTTGGAAAAATCCGGATAGTAGAAATCACGGTTGCCCTTCAGCAATGCGGTATCGGGCTTCAGGAAAATGACAGGATTATCGGGCACAGGGTTGTCCAACTCCCTGGCATGTTCCACATAGTTACGGCCGATGGCAATGATTTTCATGGTACCTCCGTTGTTGCGCCGCAAAAATAGCCTTTTTTTTTTGCCCCGATTTGCAACTCATCCCTGCTTTTTGTATTTTCACGGTACATAAACAAGGAGGTCGCATATGCAAACATTGAACGCGAATTGGTTTATTGAAGCACCTATCGATTTCGAACACAAACAATACCAGCTGCTTGCCTACCTGCAGCAAATCAACGCACATTTCAACAAGACCCAACTGTACCCCACCCTAAACGACCTGGTGTTCCATTACAACAACCTGAAAAAGTTCAAGGACGACAAAAAGACGCTGGAAACGAACTTCCCGGTGCAATTAAGCCACGTTGACGTACTTGCCGTTAGCACTGCCTATGAAAAGATCGTCAATGATGACGCGATGATGCAAGAAATCGAACAAATCATTTCTTTTGCGGCGGGCAAGCTCAAACCCGCCCTCCAGGAAGGTCAGGAAATACACGACTTCGTCGAAAAACACTTGGCCATCGCCGAGGTGGGGGTGCGGCCATTGTATCCATACCACGGCTACATGCTCCTCCGCAATGGTACCGAGAAGCAAGTACGTGTCTATCAATACCAAGTAACGCTCTTCGAGAGCCAGCACGAGAAATACCGCGGCATCCATACTACATACGTTACCGATTATGAGCGGCATTTCGTTTACAACACGCCTGAGGCCATCCGAAGGGATTTGATCCATACCCGAAAGGAGCTGCCGAATCCTGCCGTATACCATATCGAAAGCGACATGACCTTTCCGCTGGAGCATACGCTGCTACCGCTCGCCAAGAAAACCCTGATCAGGACGCTGTCGTTGGCAAATTAAACCGAGTATAATCAAATGCCAGCAAGTTGTTACACAACTTGTTGGCATTTTCATTATCTTAGCCCCTGCGAAAAAGCAAACCAATCGCTATTATGACATCAGGTATACGCTAAAACAATTTAATTTTTACATGGAAAAGAGTAAACAATCGACGTCGGGTGGGAACCGCAGGGATTTCATCAAAACGGGCGCTGCGGCAGCGGCAGGTTTTATGGTCGTGCCCAGGCACGTATTAGGAGGCACCGGATTCGTTGCCCCCAGCGATAAGCTGGTTATTGCAGGCATTGGTGTGGGTGGCAAAGGGGAATCGGATCTGCGGAGCTTCCATGACAGCGGAAAAGCCGAAATCGCATTTCTCTGCGACGTGGACGACCGCCGTGCGGCGGGTTCGGTAAAACGTTTCCCGAAAGCGAAGTACTATCGCGATTTCCGGGAAATGCTGGAAAAGGAACACAAGCACATCGATGCGGTTTCGGTATCGGGCCCGGACCACAACCACGCCGTCCATACGCTGCCCGCCATGCAGCTGGGCAAACATGTGTATGTACAGAAACCCCTGACCCACGACGTTTTTGAAGCACGCGCACTCACGCAAGCCGCAAAAAAATACAAGGTCGTGACGCAGATGGGCAACCAAGGTGCATCGGGAGACGGGGTTCGCATCATGCGCGAATGGTTCGATGCCGGGTTAATCGGCGACGTGCACACCATCTACACCTGGACGGATCGCCCCGTGTGGCCACAGGGTATCCAATGGCCCGCACAGAAAGCGGATGTCCCGAAGGAACTGGATTGGGATCTTTGGCTGGGAACCGCTCCCTACAAGGATTATATCGATAAATTGGTTCCTTTCAATTGGCGCGGCTGGTGGGATTATGGCACTGGCGCACTCGGTGATATGGGTTGCCACATCATGGAGGCACCGTTCAGCATCCTGGGGCTCCAGTACGTGAAAGACGTGCAAGCCAGCGTGGGCTCGGTTTACGTCGACGAATTTAAACGGGGTTATTTCCCGGAAAGCTGCCCCCCGTCGAGCTACGCGGTGATGACCTTCCCGAAAACGGACAAAACAACCGGTGATGTCAAAATCCATTGGATGGACGGCGGCCTCCAACCACAACGTCCGGACGAGCTCGGCCCGAATGAAGTATTCGGCGATGGCGGAAACGGCATCCTATTCATTGGAACCAAGGGCAAGATGATGGCGGGTTGTTATGCCGAAAACCCACGGTTATTGCCAACCTCGTTGACCGAACAACACAAGCTGCCGGTGAAATACGAGCGTGTGCCGGGTGGTGCCAGCGGACACTACGCACAGTGGGTGGAAGCCTGCATCGCCGGCCATGGCAAAAAAGCGGTGAGCGCGCCATTCGAAATCGCTGGACCGCTTACCGAAGCGTTGCTCATGTCTAACCTGGCAATCAGGGGATCTGACATGCGCATTGACAACAAATACCCAGGGCGGAACCTGAAGCTGGTATGGGACAACGCGAACATGAAGGTCACCAACTTCGATGAGGTGAACCAATTCGTGAAGCGCGAATATCGCAAGGGCTGGGAATTGCCTACGGTTTAGACGACCGTATATACCCTATAAACGAAAGCAGGATACCTTTAGGGGATATCCTGCTTTTTTTTTATTGGCTTTTTTCCGAATCCGCTTACCAAAAACGGGAAACTGCTGTCGCTAGATCGCGAGCGACGTATCCATCACGAAATCCTCATCCCTGAGGTGCACGATTTCGGTAGCCTTTTCGTAGTTGGTCGATTTTTTGGAGAAGAAGTCGTGTTGGGTGGTTTCTACGTTCAACCCATTCAACACGATCGGGTTCACGCGCTTCACTTCAAAGGCAGGCTCGAACCCAAGGTTCATGAGTGCTTTATTTGCGTTGTAACGCACGTATTCCTTGACCTCTGCGGTAAGCCCCACCTCGGTATAAATCTCTTCCGTATACTTGAGCTCATTATCATACAAATCGTTCAGCAGGTCCATGAGCTTCTCTTTTGCCCTGGCCGGGTTAGGCAGCTTCTTGTACACATCCTGCGCCAGCAGGCCAACGAACACGCCGTGAATGGATTCGTCGGCCACGATTTTCTTGATGATATCCGCGCTGGCGACCATGTGTCCCTGTCCACATAACCAAAGGGGGATAAAGAAACCGCTATAGAACAGAAAGGACTCCAGCAATACCGACGCGCACAAGCCCATGAATAGGTCTTCCTTGCTGATATCGGTATCCGCCAGCTTGCGATAGTACTTATCGATCATCGAAGCCTTGAATTGCAGGTATTTGTTGTTCTGCACCCAATTGAAGATATCTTCGATATCCTGCGATGTGGCGACCGTGGTAAAAATGGTCGAATACGATTTCGCATGGATGGCCTCCATCATGCACATGTATGCCAGCACCGACTTGTTTTGCAACGAATCGATGTGATCCATGATTTTCGGCATCCCGGTGTGGCTCTGCAACGTGTCCAGGAGCGTGAGCCCCCCCAATGCCTTCTTATAACATTCGCGCATAGCAGGCGATAGCGACTTCCAGCTATCGATATCCTTTGAAGGGATGTATTCGGTGTCAATCCAGAACTGCTTGATGTTCTGCTCCCAGAACATCAGCGCATAATCGTTTTCGGGTTCATTCCAGTTGACGGCTTTATATTGCTTCATTTCTTTCAGTACTTAGTACAACGTATCTCGTATCTAAAACTACGCCGAGCACGAGACGCACTCGTCAATGGTCGATTTGCGTGTGCGCGTGTAATACAGTGATTTCAATCCCATCTTATGCGCATAGATGTAGTAACGCGCCAAATCCCGTGTATTGTCTTTTGAATTGGTGTGCAAAATGGTGGATATCCCCTGATCTACGTGCCGCTGGATGACGGAGACCAGCCGCAACACCTTCATCTGGTCCATATCGTATGCAGACTTGTAATAAAAGTAATTCTCGTTGGTGAGGTAGGGCATGGGGTAATACGTGGTGCTGTCGCCATATTCGCGTACCTCGATGGTATCCACGATCGGCATCACGGATGCCGTCGCGTTCATGATGTACGATGTCGATTGGTTGGGCGCAACCGCTATCCGGTAGGCGTGGTAGATACCATGCTCCTGCACCTGCTGTTTCAGCACGTTCCAATCCTCCTTCGTTGGAATCGCGATGCCTGCGAACAATTCGCTTACCTTGATGGTTGTCGGGAAGTGGTCGCGTCCGGTATACTTATTGAAATAGGATCCATCGGCATAAGCCGTTTTTTCAAAACCCACGAACGTCTCTTTCCGTTCACGGGCGATTTCCATCGAGGCTTGCAACGAGTAGAAATTGACCATCATGAAGAATACATTGGCAAAATCCAAGGCTTCCTCGCTCTCGTACATGATGAAATTCTTGGCCAGGTATCCATGTAGGTTCATGGTGCCCAACCCCACACTGTGCAACTCGCGGTTGGCCTTCTGGATAGACGGCACCATGGCGATATCCGTTACGTCAGAGACCATGGTCAGCGCGCGCATCGCTGTCTTTACGGCTTGTTCCACACGCTTGTTATCCATGACCGTCGCGATATTCAGCGACCCGAGATTACAGGAAATGCCGTAACGGATGGTATCTTCCTGGCCATAGATATTGATGTCGGACACATCGGATACCTGCATGATTTCGGTACACAGGTTCGAGAATTTAACCTTACCGATGCCATTGAGCGCATGTTGGCGGTTTGCATTTTCCTTGAAGAAGATGTATGGATACCCACTTTCCTTCTGGGTCTGGGCAATCTTCACCAAGAGGTGACGGGCATTGACCTTTCGCTTTTTGATTTTCGGATTGGTTACCAGTTCGTCGTACATGGCGTCCATATCCAGCTCATCCAAGTACTTGCCATACTCCTGCATGACGGTATGCGCATGGATCAAGTAGCAGGGCTCATCCTTGGCGGCCAGTTCCATGAATTTATCGGGGACGATCACGCCGATGGAAAGTGACTTGATGCGCACTTTCTCATCCACATTGATTTTCTTGCAATCCAGGAACTCCTCGATGTCCGAATGGAAAACATTGAGGTAAACCGCGCCGGCTCCGGGGCGCTGCCCGAGCTGGTTGGCATAGGAGAAGGTGTCTTCCAGGATTTTCATGATGGGCAATACCCCGCCCGCACGTCCTTCTACCCCCTTGATCGCTTCCCCGCGACCACGGATCTTCGAGATATTGAACGACACCCCACCACCGATGGATGACAGTTTCATGGCTGAATCCACCGCGTAGCCAATCCCATTGAGGTTATCGCCGATTTCATCGAGGAAACAAGATACCAATTCGCCTGAACGCTTCTTGCCGGCGTTGAGGAATGTCGGTGTTGCGGGCTGATATTCCTGATTGATCAATAATTCGGCATATTGCAACGCATGATCTATCCCCCCATGCCTAGCCAAGAATAGCGAAACCGCAGCGACGCGGTCTTCATAGCGCTCCAGGAACTTCTCGCCCGAATCGTCGCGCAGTGCATAGCTCTGGAAAAACTTGAAGGCACTCATGAACGAGGGGAAACGGAACTTCTTGGAAGCGATGAATTGATACACTTTTTCCATCTCCTCGAATGTAAACCATTCGTAGAAATTGATGTAGTAATTATGCTCGATGAGGTAGTCGATTTTCTCCTTCAGCGTATAGAAGAAAACCGTATTTTTATTGACATACTCCAAAAAATAAGCGCGTACCGCTTCCTTGTCCTTATGCAGGCTGAACTCGTCATCATGTTTGACCATGATTTCGTTATTGAGCAAAATCCAGCTCTTTGCTACCTCGTTTGTTACCATCGTATTTCCTTGCTTTAATAATCGCTATAAATTCATTGACATCTTCGTCCGTTCCCGACAACTCGAATTTGAGTGCCAGCGGTATGCCGTATTCGGCTGCTATCTTGTCGCCAGCCAAGGCGAAATTCCTCCCCCAGTTGCGGTTTCCACTTGACGATACCGAAAGCACGTAAGAACTCGCCTGTCGGAGGAAACTGCTGGTCGTATCCGGTACTTCCCCGAATCGGGTCGTGAATGTCACGAGATGGCCTTGGTGAGCTACGGCCAACGCCGGCTCGATTTTCTGGATAGCCCAGCCAGTCCGATCGGCCACCTTCTGCATGAACCGATCGACATTGCCTGTTTTGCTATCGTAATATATCCATTCCATTCCCCAAACCTTGTTAGATGCTAAACCCCCACATTTCGAGGGGGTTTTTATGATTCCATTACTTTTCCGAACGCCGACTTCGGACTTCAAACTTCAAATTTACTGCACCACCAACGCAGACAGTTCTTCGGGCTTGAACCCGATGATGCGTTGTGTCTCTTGGTCCTGGTTCAAGACAATCACCGTGGGTACGGTACGTACCTTATATTGGATAGCCAATTCCGGTTTATCAAACGGATTTACTTTTTCATAGTTGATGCCTTTGCGGTCGAGGAATTCCGACACTTGGTTGCAAGGTGCACAATCATTTTTTTCGAATTTTATAATCCGTGTCATAGCAATAAAATTTAAAAGTCCAACATCCATCGAGTTACGGATACTTTTCAGGGTAGACTCCGATCATCATTGTCTCGATGGTGGCGAATCACAGCCTAGAACAAATATCAGCTATTTAATTTCAGGACGGGGAGTTTTGTTATCAACAGATGTGGATTTATTCACATTGTTGATAACAGGGCATCATTACACCACCAATAACCACCAACATATCAAAAGTTTAAACAAAAAACGAGCCAACAAAATCGCTCGTTGTGGATAACTTATGTACACTTCAGGTATGCTTATTGCAACTATACCTTTTTGCCTGTTGGTGTAGTTCAGATCAAGTATTCAAATAAGGTTTGGTCGCGATTCACTTCCTTGAAGTCAAAGCGGTGTTCGCGCATGCGCGCCACCAAGGCAGCATAGTCGGCAGCTTGCCGCAATTCGACACCCACCAAAGCCGGTCCGCGTTCACGCTGTGTCTTTTTGATGAATTCAAACCGGGTAATGTCGTCATGCGGTCCAAGCACCTCGTTAACGAACAATTTGAGCGCACCGGGGCGTTGCGGAAACCTGACGATGAAATAATGTTTCAATCCCTCATACAGGAGCGAAAGTTCCTTGATCTCGCCCATCCGATCGATGTCGTTGTTACCGCCGCTTAGGATACATACCACGTTTTTGCCTTTGATTTCGTCGGCGTAGAAATCGAGCGCCGCAATAGCCAATGCCCCCGCTGGCTCCGCCACGATGGCATCCTTATTGTAAAGTTCAAGGATCGTGGAGCAAACCTTCCCCTCCGGGACCAGGCGTACGCCGTTAAGCAACACCCTACAATGCCGATAGGTCAATTCGCCGACACGTTTCACGGCGGCCCCATCCACGAACCGATTGATTTCGCCCAGCGTTACCGCTCCCCCGTGTTCCAAGGCCGCTTTCATCGAAGGCGCACCCTCGGGCTCGACACCGAACAGTTTGATATTGGGGTTGATTCCCTTGAGGTAGCCTCCCGCGCCCGCCGCCAATCCACCGCCGCCTATCGGCATGATGACGATATCCGCATCGGGTAAATCCTGCAACACCTCCAAGCCGACCGTACCTTGCCCCTCGATGATGTCAAGGTCATCGAATGGGTGGATGAAACATAATCCCTGTTCGGCCGCATAGGCCAATGCCGCTTGCTGGCAATCGTCAAATGTATCGCCGGTAAGCACGATGTCCACGCAACCCTCGCCGAACATCTCCGTTTGACTGATTTTCTGCCGCGGGGTGGGTTCCGGCATGAAAATCACGCCGTTAATGCCCAGTTGCTTGCATGAAAATGCAACACCTTGCGCATGGTTGCCGGCACTCGCACACACCACCCCACGACCACGCTCTTCTGCCGTCAATTTACTGATTTTGTTGAATGCGCCCCGCAGTTTATAGGATCGGACTACCTGCAGATCTTCCCGTTTCAGGTAGATGGACGCACCGTAACGTTCCGAAAGCCGTCGATTGAATTGCAAAGGGGTGTGCGTGACCACCCCTTCCAATCGCTTTGCTGCCGATTCGACCGCTTCGATCATGAAGCCGATGTTGCCGCTTCTTCCCGCGCACCGACCCGGGCGGCCAACCAATCCCCAACCTCACTGGTTTTGTAGGCCTTGTTGTTTCCGGCCAAATCCTCGGTCACGATTCCCTCAGCCAACGATTGATTGACGACAGCGCGGATGAGCGCCGCTTCTTCCTTCAAGCCGAAACCGTCCTCGAATAGCATGGCCGCGGAAAGCACGGTGGCCAGTGGGTTTGCAATATCCTTGCCCGCGGCTTGTGGATAAGAACCATGGATAGGCTCAAACAACGATGTATGCACACCGATGGACGAAGATGGCATCAACCCCATGGAACCCGAAATCACGGAGGCCTCGTCGGTCAAGATATCACCGAACAGGTTTTCGGTAATGAGCACATCGTAAGCCGACGGCCATTGTACCAAACGCATCGCGACGGCATCGACAAACTCATAGCTTACCTCCACTTCCGGGAAGTCCTTTTCCATGTCTTGTACGGTCTCGCGCCAAAGCCGTGAACTTTCCAATACATTGGCCTTATCCACGCAGCACAATTTCTTACGGCGCCCCATCGCCATTTCGAAACCAAGGCGGGCCAGGCGCTGTACTTCTTCGCGCGTATAGGTACAGGTGTCGAATGCGGTATCGCCATTGTCTTTACGACCGCGCTCGCCGAAATAAATCCCTCCGGTAAGCTCGCGCAGGATAATCAAATCGGTTCCCTCGATGCGCTCCCTTTTCAAGGGTGAGTTGTCGATTAGGGAAGGGAACGTAAACGTGGGCCTGACATTTGCGTAAAGTCCCAATTTCTTTCTCATTTTCAGCAACCCTTGCTCCGGCCGCACCGGCGCTTTGGGATCGTTGTCAAAACGTGGGTGTCCGATGGCACCGAACAACACGGCATCAGCCGCCATGCAAATTTCGTGCGTCTCGTCAGGATAAGGGTCTCCAACGGCATCAATGGCTGCCGCCCCTGTCAAGCCGAATGTCCAATTCACTTGGTGTCCAAATTTCTGGGCCACGGCATCCACGACCTTTACTGCCTGTCCGACCACCTCGGGCCCGATTCCATCGCCCGGCAAAAGCGCAATATTCAATTCCATATTTTAAAGTCAAAAAGTTAAAAAAATCTAAAGACCGGAGTCCGAAGCCCTGTCTCCTACGTCATAGCTCAAGTCTCATCGCTGCTGTCTCCTCCGTCTTGACAATGATGTTCAGCATTTTCTGCGTGGCCTTGATCGCCGATACCGTTTGGTCCGAGTCAAGCCCGCGGGTAAAGAACGTACGCTCGGCCGTCTCCCAGGTAATGGTCGTTTCGCAGAGCGCATCCGAGCTGCTTCCGGGCGCGATGCGGACGTTGTAATCGATGAGTTCGGGCAACTTGACATTGTTTTTGGCATACGCCATGGTCAGCGCATTCATGAATGCATCAAACTGCCCATCGCCCTGCGCGTGTTCTTCGAACAACTTCCCGGCTACCCTTACGGCAATCGTTGCAGAAGGGCGCAAGCCCTTGGCATGGGTGAGCACGTACGATTCGATGACGATTTTCTCTTCGTGCGCCTTGGAAGCCAACACGTCCGAAATGATGTACGGTAGGTCGTCGGTCGTTACCGTCTCCTTTTTATCGCCTAACTCGATAACCCGCTGGGTCACTTTTCGCAGATCATCGTCATTTAGCCTTAAACCCAGCTCTTGGAGGTTTTTTTCGATATTCGCTTTGCCCGAGGTCTTGCCCAGCGCGTACTTTCGCTTACGCCCGAACCGTTCGGGCAATAGGTCATTGAAATACAGGTTATTTTTGTTGTCCCCGTCGGCATGGATCCCAGCCGTTTGCGTGAAGACATTATCCCCTACGATGGGTTTGTTGGCCGGGATACGCACGCCAGAGAAATTTTCGACCAATTTACTGACGGTGTAGATAGCCGACTCGTTTACGCCGGTGGTCGCTTCGGGCAGGAAATCATTGATAACGGCCACGGCACTCGCCAACGGCGCATTACCTGCACGTTCACCCATGCCGTTTACGGTAAGATGGAGCCCATCTATACCCGCGCGAACCGCTTCCAGCACATTGGCTGTGCCCAGGTCGTAATCGTTGTGCGCGTGGAAATCGAAATGCACGCCGGGATACCGCTTTTTTATCACCGAAATGAACTGTCGTGTCTCGGCGGGCGTAAGCACACCCAACGTATCGGGCAACATGACGCGCCTGATGGGTTGCAAGACCAGGAAATCGAGGTACTGGAACACATAATCTGGCGAATGGCGCATCCCATTGCTCCAATCCTCGAGGTATACGTTGGTTTCCATGCCACATCGCCCCGCCGCATGGATCACTTCAGCGATTTCGTCGAAATGCTGTTCCGGTTTCTTCCGCAACTGGTGGGTAAGGTGGTTCAACGAACCTTTGGTCAATAGGTTCTGTACCCGTACGCCGGCTTTCTCCATCCAACCGATGGAAACGCCATTGTCCACAAAGGAAAGCACCTCGACCCGATTGAGGCAGCCCTGTTGGGATGCCCAATCGGCTATCGCCTTCACCGCTTCGAACTCGCCTTGCGATACGCGCGCGGACGCTACTTCCACCCGATCCACCCGAAGTTCCTCCAATAGGAGCTGGGCGATGGTCAATTTCTCGGAAACCGAAAACGACACGCCAGAGGTTTGTTCCCCGTCGCGCAGTGTCGTATCCATGATTTCGATCGTCCTTCGTTCCATGGCTATAACGGAAGTGCCTTCGCGAACTCCTGGATATCGGATTTGATGTTGAGCAAATAATCGATATCGTCAAAGCCGTTCATCATGTTGCTCTTCTTATAGCTGTTGATCGCAAATGATTCCTGCTCACCAGTAGGCAATAACGTTACCGTCTGTTCGGGCAAATTGACTTCCAGTTCGGTTGCTGGATTGGCGTAGACCGCAGCGAAAACACGTTCGAGGAACTCCGCACTCACCTGAACCGGCAACACGCCGATGTTCAAGCAGTTATTCCGGAAGATATCGGCAAAGAAACTGGAAATCACGCAACGGAACCCATAGTCATAGATGGCCCATGCCGCGTGTTCGCGCGAAGAGCCCGACCCGAAGTTCTTGCCGCCCACCAGTATCTTTCCACTGAATGTTGGGTCATTGAGCACGAAATCGACTTTCGGCGTGTCGTCGGCGTTATATCGCCAGTCGCGGAACAGGTTGTCGCCGAACCCCTTGCGTTCCGTTGCTTTGAGGAAGCGTGCGGGTATGATCTGATCGGTGTCCACGTTCTCGATGGGAAGCGGAACCGCCGTGCTTTTCAGTATATTGAAACTATCGTATGCCATTCTTGTGTTAAATTAGCGTCCTTGGATCGGTTACTTTGCCGGTCACCGCGGCAGCGGCGGCGACTAATGGGCTGGCGAGCAGCGTACGCGCACCCGGTCCTTGCCGGCCTTCGAAATTACGATTGGATGTGCTCACGGCATATTTTCCTGCAGGAATCTTGTCGTCATTCATGGCCAAACACGCCGAGCAACCCGGCTGGCGCAAGGTAAAACCGGCATCGGTCAGGATATCCAGAATGCCTTCCTGCTTGATCTGATCTTCGACCACGTGCGATCCTGGAACCAGCCATACCGTCACGTCGTCCGCTTTCTTCTTGCCTTTCACCAACGATGCAAATGCCCGGAAATCTTCGATGCGGCCGTTGGTACAGCTACCCAAGAATACGTAGTCCACTTTCTTGCCCACCATGGCCTCGCCTTCGTGGAAGCCCATGTATCCCAATGATTTCTCATAGGTAGCCTTTCCTCCCTCCACCTGTTCGGCGTCGGGGATATCCTGCGAGATGCCTATACCCATGCCTGGGTTGGTACCATAGGTGATCATGGGTTCGATTTCCGAAGCGCTGTAGGTATATTCTTTGTCGAACACCGCGTCATCGTCGGTTTTGAGCGTTTTCCAGTACGCCATGGCCTTATCCCAATCGGCGCCCTTTGGGCTGAATTCACGTCCTTCGATGTAGTCAAACGTGGTTTGATCGGGTGCAATCATCCCGCCACGAGCACCCATCTCGATACTCAGGTTGCACACCGTCATTCGGCCTTCCATGCTCATTTGCTCAAACACCGAACCCGCATACTCCACGAAGTATCCCGTCGCGCCGGAGGTTGTTAATTTGGAGATGATGAATAGGGCTACATCCTTGGGTAACACACCCTTACCCAGCGAACCATTGATGGTGATCCGCATCTTCTTGGCCTTGGGCTGCATGATGCACTGGGTGGACAAGACCATCTCCACCTCCGAGGTGCCGATACCGAATGCAATGGCCCCGAAAGCACCATGGGTGGAGGTATGCGAATCGCCGCATACAATCGTCGCGCCGGGCTGCGTGATCCCGTTTTCCGGACCGATGACATGCACGATGCCATTCTTGTAGTGTCCCAACCCCCAATGCCGGATGCCATACGTTGCCGTATTCTCTTCGAGCGCTTTCAATTGGTTGGCCGATAACGGGTCCTCAACCGGCAAGTGCTGGTTGATTGTCGGCGTATTGTGATCGGCCGTAGCAAACGTCCGCTCCGGATAGAGCACCTTGATGCCCCGGCTTTTCAATCCGAGGAAAGCCACCGGGCTGGTCACCTCATGGATGAGGTGGCGGTCGATGAATAACACGTCAGGCCCCCCTTCAATCGAACGCACCACGTGCGCATCCCAAACTTTATCAAATAATGTCTTGCCCATTTTAGTATAGTTGTTCTTTTTTCTTCGTGTCTAGTAACCTTAGTGGCTCACCGCTTCGACTTCGATGAACTTATTCAAGGCGTCTAGGTATGCATTGGCCGACGCCCGCACAATATCCGTACTGAACCCATAGCCCATATACGATTTGTCGTCGTAAACCACGCGCATGTCGACCTTGCTCACGTCATCACTGCCCCCATGGATGGAATGAATATTGAATTCCTTGATTTCGACATGCTTGCCGGTGATTTCCTCGATGGCTTTGATGGTCGCGCTGACCGGTCCGTTGCCGGTGGCCGTGGCCGTGTGCTCCACACCGCCGAAGTGCAGCGAGATGGTCGCTTCCGGTGCTTCCTGATCACCGGTAGTAACCTGAAGCGCGTTGATCGAGACACCATTCTTGAAGCTTTCTTCTGCCTTGGCTCCCATCAATTGGAGCAAGTCGTCGTCTTTCAGTTCCTTTTTGGCATCGGCCAGCTCAAGGAACCGCTGATAGACTTGGTCGAGGTCAATGCGTTCGATGGTATAGCCAAGCCGCTCCAAATGATGCTTCAGTGCATGCCGTCCGCTGCGCGCGGTCAAAATGATTTCAGATTGGTCGATACCCACGTCTTCCGGGTTGATGATCTCATAATTCTCGCGATGCTTCAAAACGCCGTCTTGGTGGATACCGGAACTGTGCGCGAACGCGTTCCGGCCTACGATGGCCTTGTTCGGCTGAACCGGCATACGCATCATCCGACTCACCATCCCACTGATCGGATACAGCTGCTTGGTATTGATCTGCGTATGCAAACCGAGGGTTTGGTGCGTTTTCAAGGCCATCACCACCTCTTCGAGTGAGGTGTTTCCGGCGCGCTCGCCGATGCCATTGATGGTACACTCCACTTGCCTGGCACCGTTCTGTAAACCCGCTAGGCTATTGGCCGTGGCCAATCCCAAATCGTTATGGCAATGCACGGAGATGATGGCCTGATCGATGTTCTGCACATGGTCTTTCAGATACTTGATCTTCGCACCGTATTGTTCCGGGAGGCAATAGCCGTTCGTGTCGGGTATGTTCACCACCGTAGCACCGGCGGCAATAACCGCTTCGATCATCTGGGCCAGGTACTCGTTGTCTGCCCTTCCAGCATCCTCCGCGTAGAATTCGATGTCTTCCACGAATGATTTGGCATATTTAACAGCTTCGACAGCGCGCTCCAAGATCGCTTCTCGCGTACTATTGAATTTGTATTTGATGTGCATGTCCGAAGACCCGATACCCGTGTGGATACGCGGCCTCTTGGCATATTGGAGGGCCTCCACCGCCCGATCGATATCGCCCTTGTTGGCGCGGGTGAGCGCACACACCGTCGGATTTTTGACCAATTTGGAGATTTCGACCACGCTATTGAAATCGCCTGGGCTCGAAATCGGGAATCCGGCTTCGATCACATCGACACCCAATGACTCGAGTGCTTCGGCGACAATCAGCTTTTCGGGTGTGGTCAATTGCGAACCCGGCACCTGCTCCCCGTCGCGGAGCGTGGTATCGAAAATGTATATACGATTTGGATCGTGCAGCATAGCGACTATTTTTTATGTTATCCTAGTTAATAAACAAGTTCCGTGATATCTTCATTGATTTTCACCTCGCCCTTTTCCAGCACCATCCTTTTCTGAAGGCAATTCGGCAGTTCCGCTTCGTAATGGCCTACATAAATCAATGTATTGCCGGTACCGGAAAGCTCATCGACCATCGCGTTGAAATGGGCGGTTTGTGCTTGATCCAGGCCTTGGCACGGTTCGTCCAATATGAGCAACGGTGGATTCTTGATGATTGTCCTTGCCAACAAGGTCAGGCGTTGCATGCCCAGTGGAAGCGTCGTGACCAACCGATCCCGGTAGGAAGCGAGCCCGAAAAACTCCAACAGCTGATTGACCTGCCCTTGGGCTTGGTAACCCAATTGCCGGAATAAGCCGATGCTGTCGTAAAGACCTGATGCTACCGCTTGCCAAACCTTTGCGGTTTTATCAAAATACCAATGCAGCTCGGGCGAAATCATACCGATGCGCTTTTTGATATCCCAGATGCTTTCACCGCTTCCGCGAGGCTGGCCGAACAACTGGATGTCATTGGCATAGGCTTGTGGATGATCGCCGGTGACGAGACTGAGCAACGTGGACTTGCCAGACCCGTTCGGACCTTGCAGGAGCCATTTCTCCCCGGTTTGAACCGTCCAGCTCACGTCTTTCAAGACCAGCTTTTCACCGTACCGGACATGGATGTTTCGTAGGCTGAACAGCGTTTCCGCAGGGCTATCCGGCTGTTCTTGAAGAAATCCCGGCAGTGGCCTATTCGCACGGCGTGTGTCGGCAGTAAAGGCTTCCGCTCCCTGCACGCCGTGGAGCCGGCCTTCGCTGATTTGCGCAAAACGATTGATGCATCGCGGCAACTCCGTATGGGAGGTAATCAGTACCAGGTGCACGCCTGCTTCGGCCAATTCATCGAAATACCGATTCAACTTTGCGCGCGAAGCACGATCCAACCCTGTGTACGGCTCATCCAAGATCAGCAGCTGCGGCTTCAGCCATAGGGCTTTGATCAGCTGCAATTTCTTGTGTTCACCGCTGGATAGCTCGATCAACTGCGTATTCTTCAAATCCGAAAACTCCAGGAGTTCCACGTACCGCGAAACATCGTCGAGATTCAGGCGCTCTTTGGCCGCATAATGGGCCAACTCGGCAAATACCGTCAGCGTATCGTTCTTTTGCTGCTTATTGTATCGCTGCTGATAGTAAAAGTTACGATCGCCTTCCAGGTTCGTGAATTGGTACCAATTGGAAACGTATAATACCTTCTGGGGAAGCCGCGACTGTTCGTCGAAGGCATATTGCACCGTACCGTCCGCTTTTTCCAATCCGGCAACCACCTTGGCTAGGGCGCTTTTACCGGATCCGCTTGGCCCACCGATCACCCAATGCTCGCCCGGCCAAATCTGCCAATCCAATCCATCCAGTACGGTACGGTTGCCGTATCGGAGGTTTAATTTGGTTATATGGACGACGGGGTGCAACATGGCGCGTTATGCGGTTACAAATCTATGCAAATTGCCGTTGAAATACAATTATACCTTCCATTGATCAGTAGCGATAGCGAGCTGGCCGGTCGGTCGACCGGCCAGCTCGATCGCCAGCACGACCTAAACAGTCTTGATTGCCTTCATTGCGGTCATCGCTTTGCGCAACACGGCGCCCACCTGTTCGACCGGATGGCTACGGATGGCATCGTTCACCGCAATCAGCTCTTGATTGTCCACCGCGAGGTCTTTGCCTTCATTGAAGTTTTTGCCAATGATATCGGTGTCGACGGTTTTCATGAAGTCGGCCAGTAACGGCTTACAAGCATGATCGAACAAATAACAACCATATTCCGCCGTGTCGGAAATCACGCGGTTCATTTCGAACAATTTCTTTCTGGCAATCGTATTGGCAATCAACGGCGTTTCGTGTAGCGACTCGTAATAAGCCGATTCCGGTTTGATACCGGCTTCAACCATCGTTTCGAAAGCCAGCTCCACGCCCGCTTTGATGTACGCCACCATGAATACGGCATTATCGAAGTATTCCTGCTCACCGATCTTCACATCGGCCGCCGGCGTCTTTTCAAACGCGGTTTCACCAGTTGCCGCGCGCCATCCCAAAAGTTGCTTGTCGCCATTTGCCCAATCTTCCATCATCGTACGGCTAAACTCGCCCGACATGATATCATCCTGGTGCTTTTGGAATAAAGGACGCATGATCGTTTTCAGCGCTTCGGAAACCTCGAATGCTTTGATTTTAGCGACATTGCTCAAGCGATCCAGCATCGCGGTGATTCCGCCTTGCTTCAAGGCTTCGGTAATCACTTCCACACCATATTGCACGAGTTTCGCGGCGTAACCCGCGTCGATTCCTTTCTCTACCATTTTGTCGAATGAAAGGATGGATCCCGTCTGGAGCAAGCCACAAAGGATCGTCTGCTCACCCATCAGGTCGGATTTCACTTCGGCCACGAACGATGAACGCAACACGCCCGCTTTATGGCCACCTGTACCGACGCAGTATGCTTTTGCCTCGGCCAGGCCCTTACCCTGCGGATCGTTTTCAGGATGTACAGCAATCAGTGTCGGCACGCCAAATCCACGCAGGTATTCCGCGCGGACTTCCGATCCAGGGCATTTCGGTGCGGTCATGATGACCGTGATGTCCTTGCGAATCTGCTTTCCCTCTTCAACGATGTTAAACCCGTGGGAATACGATAGCGTAGCTCCCTCTTTCATCAGCGGCATCACCGCATCGATTACCGATGAGTGTTGCTTATCCGGCGTCAGGTTACTCACCAAATCGGCCGTAGGGATCAGCTCCTCGTAGGTTCCGACGTTGAAATTATTATCAGTGGCGTTCTTCCAAGAATCGCGCTTTTGCTCGATGGCTTCCTTGCGAAGCGCATACGAAACGTCCAAGCCACTGTCCCTTAAATTGAGTCCCTGGTTCAGGCCCTGGGCACCGCAACCCACGATCACGATTTTCTTGCCTTTCAGTGCGTTTACACCGTCCGAAAACTCGGTGATGTCCAAGAATTCGGCAACGCCTAGTTGATTTAATTGTTCTCTGAGGGGTAAGGTGTTAAAGTAATTTGCCATTTTTTTATCCTTTGTCTTCTTGTTGCTATTTATCGGTTATTTATGATTCTCCTTTGCGCCATCGCGTAGCCGTAATGGACGTTGTCATGGCCGGCCGTCATGATCAGCAATTGTTCGAAGGTGCCAATGGTGATTCCGAACGTGACGGTTTCGACCGGATCGATTTGGACAAACAACCCGCGCTTGTAGTCTTCTTCAAGCGTGCGGATCGTGGAAAGCGCCAATGCTTTAAGTTCATCGACCTCTGCAACGGTTACTTCATACATAGGCTTTGTCCCCTTTTTATAGGTGTCTACGTACTTGATAAACGTTGCATCGGGACGAATCCCGGTACGCACGTAACATAACAGCGACGTGCTGACCACGATATGGCCGAAATTCCAGATGATGTTGTTATTGAAGCCTTCCGGAATATCGTTCAACGCGGCGATGGACAGCCCATCCACCAAATCGATGAAAGTCTTGCGGGAATCGACGATGAATTTAAATACCTGCTCCATGCTCGGTTACATCGTAAATACCTTGTCCTGCTTATTCAGGTACCGGTTTTCCACCACTTCTTCAGCAGGTTCGGCCTCTTCGAATTCCTTCAGCTTTTTATGGAATCCCTCGCTGTCTTTGATGATGGCGATCCGCGCGCTGCGCACGAATTCAATCAAACTGTACTCGGCCAACGCATCGGTCAACGCATCGATCTCTTCCCGATGTCCGGCCGTTTCGAACACGGTATAATCCGCGCGTATCACTACCGCGCTGGCACCATACTGCCTCAGCAACCGTTCTACGGGAGCCTTCTCGGTTACGACCGCCGTGGGCACCTTATACAACGCCTGCTCCTGCCAGATCACCTCATCGTTGGTATTGTAATACGCCTTCAAGACCTCCACCTGCTTCTCGATCTGGCGGCACAGCTTACGCACCACCTCTTCGGTCTCGTGGATGACGATCGTGAACCGGTGAATGCCCTCAGCTTCCGATGGGGATGTATTGAGACTTTCGATATTGATTTTTCGCCTCGAAAAAATAGTGGAAATCCGACCGATCATCCCGATGGTGTTTTCCGTATAAAGCGTGATCGTATACTCCTGCTTTTCCATGTTACGTTATTACTTCAACCTAATCTCTGCAACACTGCTTCCCTGCGGTACCATCGGGAACACATTATTCTCTTTGCCTACCATCACTTCCAATAAGTAAGAACCATCGTGCGCAATCATCTCGGCCAATGCCGCTTTCAACTCCTGGCGTTCGCTTACGCTTCGACCGGCGATGCCATAGCCTTTTGCCACGGTCACGAAATCGGGACTGGTGATGTTCACGAACGAATAACGCCTGTCGTGGAACAGTTGCTGCCATTGGCGCACCATCCCCAAAAACTCGTTGTTCAGGATCAGGATCTTCACCTTCGCGCCGAATTGCATGATGGTACCCAATTCCTGGATGGTCATCTGGATGCCCCCATCACCGATGATGGCCACAACCGTGCGGTCTGGCGCACCATACCATGCGCCGATGGCTGCCGGTAGGCCGAATCCCATCGTGCCCAAACCGCCCGATGTCACGTTGCTTTTCGATTGGTTGAATTTGGCGTAGCGACACGCTACCATTTGGTGCTGGCCCACGTCGGTGACGATCACGGCGTCTCCGCCAGTCAACTCATTCAATAGCTTGACCACTTCACCCATCGTCAAGGTAGCTGATTTCGGATTCAGCTCGTCTGTGATCACCTCCTTGATCTCTTCCTGCTCCAACTTGCGGAAATGCGCCAGCCAATCCGTGTGTTCGCGCTTTTCGACCAATTCGGTCAGCAACGGAAGGGTTTCCTTGCAATCTCCCCACACCGGCACGGCGGCCTTCACGTTCTTATCGATCTCTGCCGGGTCGATGTCGAGGTGTACCACCTGCGCCTGTTTGGCGTATTTGTCCAACCGTCCGGTCACGCGATCATCAAACCGCATGCCCACCGCAATGAGTACATCGCACGCATTGGTCAGGACGTTGGGCGCGTAATTGCCGTGCATACCCAGCATACCGACGTGCAATGGATGGTCGGTTTCGAGCGCACTGAGCCCCATGACGGTGGCTGCGGCCGGCAAGCCAGCCTTTTCGATGAAAGCCCTGAACTCGGCTTCAGCCTTGCCCAGTATAATCCCTTGGCCAAACAGCACGAACGGCTTCTTCGCCCCGTTGATTAGCGTGGCCGCTTGCTCAACATACGCTCGACGTACAATCGGCTTGGGCCGGTAGCTCCGAATGTGGTTGCATTTGGCATAGCCTTGGTATTCGAAGAGCTGCAGTTGGGCATTTTTGGTGATATCGATCAACACCGGCCCGGGCCTACCTGTACGGGCTATGTGGAAAGCTTTCGCCAAGGCGGTCGGGATTTCGCATGCATCGGTTACCTGGTAGTTCCATTTGGTTACCGGCGTGGTGATGTTAATCACATCCGTTTCCTGAAACGCGTCGGTACCCAGCAGGTGTGCAAATACCTGCCCCGTGATGCACACGATGGGATTGCTGTCAATCATCGCATCGGCCAGCCCCGTAACCAGGTTGGTGGCGCCAGGCCCACTGGTGGCGAAAACCACCCCGACCCGGCCGGATGTCCTTGCATAGCCTTGCCCGGCGTGGATGCCCCCCTGTTCATGGCGAACCAGGATGTGCTGCAACCGATCGTTGTAGTCATACAACGCATCATAGATTGGCATGATAGCGCCTCCGGGATAACCGAAGATCGTGTCTACACCTTCGGCAAGCAATGCCTCGAGAACCGCTTGGGATCCACTGATCTTGGTTGTCCCTGCTTGTTCCTCCAACGTACTGTGTGGGGTGTCTTTCGTGATTTCCAGCGTATTCATATCATTCGCTTTTTTGGTTTTCTGTCTTTTTCGTTCCCGCGCTTCGGTCTTCCGTCGTCATCAACACTCGTCCGTTACACAACCGGAAGCTGCATCGGCTACGGTCTTGGCATATTTATAAAGGACACCTTTCGAAACCTTCAGTGTCGGTTTTTGCCACCGTGCGCGGCGCTCGGCGATTACCTCATCCGTTACGACCAATGTGATGGCGTTATTGACGGCATCGATGATGATGGTATCGTTGTCTTCCACCAGGCCGATAAGCCCACCGTCATAGGCTTCGGGAGTGATGTGCCCGACCACGAAGCCATGGGTACCGCCGCTGAAGCGACCGTCGGTGATGAGCGCGACGCTCTTCCCGAGCCCCGCGCCGATGATCGCCGACGTGGGTTTCAACATTTCCGGCATACCGGGGGCACCCTTGGGGCCTTCGTTCTGGATGACCACCACATCGCCAGCCTTTACCCGCCCGGATGAAATACCGGCAATCAGCTCCTTTTCGCCATCGAACACCCGAGCCGGCCCTTCGAACCGCTCGCCCTCTTTTCCCGAAATCTTGGCCACGCTTCCCTTTTCCGCCAAGTTACCATACAGGATCTGCAGGTGTCCGGTCGGTTTGATCGGCTTATCCCATGGTTGTACAATCGGCTGGTCTAGTTCATTGACCGGTATAACCGTTGCCAGGTTCTCCGCGAGCGTCTTACCGGTCACCGTGAGGCAATGTCCATGCAGCAATCCCTCGTTCAGTAGATACTTCATCACGGCTGGCACGCCCCCGTACTTGTGCAGATCTTGCATCAAATATTTGCCGCTAGGCTTGAGATCGGCCAGCACCGGAGTCACGTCGCTCATCCGCTGGAAGTCGTCTTGCGTGATATCGATGCCCACGCTTTTGCCGATTGCGATGAAATGCAACACCGCATTGGTACTGCCGCCCAAAACGATGATTACACGTAACGCGTTTTCAAATGCTTCACGCGTCATGATGTCCGAGGGTTTGATATCCCGCTCCAGTAAGATGCGGATGTATTCGCCGGCTGCTAAACATTCCTCACGCTTTTCCTCGCTTACCGCGGGATTTGATGACGAGTATGGCAAGCTCATGCCCAGTGCCTCGATGGCTGCCGCCATCGTGTTTGCCGTATACATGCCACCACACGCACCGGCCCCTGGGCAGCTGTTCTTGACAATACCGATAAAATCCTCCTCGGAAAGATTGCCCGCTATTTTCTGTCCCAGCGCTTCGAACGACGAGATGATATTGAGATCCTGTCCTTTGTAATGCCCAGGCGCGATGGTGCCCCCATAGACCATGATGGATGGCCTGTTGAGTCGTCCCATGGCCATGATAGACCCTGGCATGTTCTTGTCGCAACCTGGTATGGCGATCACACCATCGTAGTATTGCCCTCCACAAATCGCTTCGATGCTATCGGCGATGATGTCGCGGCTCACAAGCGAGTAACGCATGCCATCGGTTCCATTGCTCATGCCATCGCTTACGCCAATGGTATTGAATACCAATCCGACGAGGTCGTTTTGCCATACGCCCTCCTTGACCACGGCGGCCAATGCGTTGAGGTGCATGTTGCAGGTGTTGCCATCATACCCCATGCTGGCGATACCAACCTGCGCCTTTTTCATGTCGTCGTCGGTCAATCCGATGCCGTAAAGCATCGCTTGGGCAGCGGGCTGGGTTTTGTCCTGTGTCAATACCCGGCTGTACTTGTTCAATTCGGTTGTTTGTTTAGTTAACATGATCAGATAATCACTTGATAGTTTTCTGTTTCCAATGTGAGATTCTTGTAGGCCCGTTGAATGGTGGCGCCAAGCGTATCGCTCCAGGTTTCGGAAAAGACGACGTCGTCTATGGCCGCAATCCCCACGATGCCTGTTGCCGTTCCGGTCAGGAAAGCGCTGTCTGCGTCTTTCAGCTGTTCGGGAGAAATTCGCTGCTCCACCACATCGATGTTTAGGGCACGCGCGATGTCGAGTACCGTTTGCCGGGTGATTCCGGGAAAAACAGCGCCGAGCGCGGGCGTAAACAAGGTTGTGTCCTTTTCGATAAACAAATTATTGCTGGATGCCTGCGCTACGTAACCATGATCGTCCAACAGGATTGCTTCATCGAACCCCCGTTTCGTGGCTTCGGTGGTGGCCAATATGGACGCCACGTATTGACCGGAAACCTTGACATCAGGCGGTATGGACGCGGGATTCGGCCGCCGGTAGGGCGATAGTGTCACACGGATCAGGTCGGTACCCAGGAATGGTCCCCACTCCCAAGCCGCAATTACGATGCTAGCGTCCTCGGCAGGCGTCAGGTACATGTTATGGCCGGTCGTCACCAATGGCCTGATGTAGGCGCTCCGCAGGTTGTTCCGATCCAGCAATCGGTAGGTCTGGTCTACCAATACGTCCGTTTCCCATGGGAAAGGGATGCCAATGGTTTCGCATGAACCACGGAGCCTTTCATAATGTTGTTCAGCCCGGAATAAACGGGTACCGTTGTGCGTGTTGTAAGCGCGGATACCCTCGATGGCCGAATACCCGTAATGCAACGATTGTCCAAATAAATCCACCCCGGTGCTGCCGGCTTTGACGAACTCACCGTCTACATAGACCCACGTGTTTTTACCGAAATAGTTCATCTTCACATTCCTAAAATTTGCCCAACTGCCGCCATACGGAATACCCGGCTTTCTTACCTGCGTTTGACTTTATCAAGGTATGATGTTTATCGATCATTGGCAATAGCAAAATTATTTTTTTGCAAAAAGAATTAAATTGCTAAAATCGAAAAACAAAACATCATTTTATTAAATAAAAAACAATATAACAAAATTTTATTTCATACAAAATATACCAAAACCAATTTCGGTATTCAGTACAACTTCTTGTCAACTTACGGTGTCATCCAAAATTCTGCGTAAAATCAAGATTTCAACCGAAAAAGTCATCAAAAAAGAAAGCCCCTCGGAGACGCTTTACCGAGGGGCTTTTTGTTTGCTATTTCGCTTGGCGCTATTTTTCCGTTATCCCCTCGGCAAGCACAGTGACGTTGTTGTGAATCACTTCCACAACGCCACCGATAATGTTGATAATCTCCTCGCTCTTGCCGGTGCGGATAATCACCTTGCCATCTTCCAACGTGGACACGATGGGCGCGTGGTTTTCCAGCACCTCGAACGAACCCGCACTGCCCGGCACGGTCACCGAAGTGACATTCCCTTCGAATACGGGCTTATCGGGCGTGATAATCGTTAGTTTCATCAAACAGCCTCCGCCAACAGTTTCTTGCCTTTTTCGATGGCATCCTCAATGGTACCGACCAAGTTGAATGCCGCCTCAGGATATTCGTCGACTTCGCCATCAATGATCATGTTAAATCCTTTGATGGTATCCTTGATGTCGACCAGTACGCCCTTGAGACCGGTGAATTGTTCGGCTACGTGGAAGGGCTGCGACAGGAAGCGTTGCACACGACGGGCGCGCGCTACGACCAATTTGTCTTCCTCAGACAATTCGTCCATCCCCAGGATCGCGATGATATCTTGTAGTTCCTTGTAGCGTTGCAGGATTTCCTTGACACGTTGGGCCGTGTTGTAGTGCTCGTCGCCCAATGTCGCGGCATTCAAGATCCGCGAAGTGGAATCCAACGGATCCACGGCCGGATAGATACCCAACTCGGCGATTTTCCGTGAAAGCACCGTTGTTGCGTCCAAGTGGGCAAACGTCGTCGCCGGCGCGGGATCGGTCAAGTCATCGGCCGGTACGTAAACCGCCTGTACCGATGTAATCGATCCGCGTTTGGTGGATGTGATCCGCTCCTGCATGAGTCCCATTTCGGTGGCCAGCGTGGGTTGGTAACCTACGGCAGAAGGCATCCGGCCCAATAACGCCGACACTTCAGACCCCGCTTGGGTAAACCGGAAGATGTTGTCGATAAAGAACAAAATGTCGCGGCCTGCACCTTCTCCGTCGCCATCGCGGAAATACTCGGCTATGGTCAGTCCTGAAAGGGCCACACGTGCACGAGCCCCCGGGGGCTCGTTCATCTGGCCAAACACAAACGTCGCTTTGGAATCCTTCAATTCCTCTTCATTGACCTTCTCCAAGGGCCATTCACCTTTTTCCATGCCCTCCATGAACTCCTCACCGTATTTGATGATACCCGATTCCAACATCTCGCGGAGCAAGTCGTTGCCTTCGCGGGTACGTTCGCCTACACCTGCGAAAACCGAAAGACCGGAATAGGCCTTCGCGATGTTATTGATGAGTTCCTGGATCAATACCGTTTTTCCTACACCCGCACCACCGAACAAACCGATCTTTCCGCCTTTTGCATACGGTTCGAGCAGGTCGACCACCTTGATGCCCGTAAAGAGCACCTCCGTTTCGGTCGAGAGATCCTCGAACTTCGGCGGCGTATTGTGGATGCTACGCCCGCCCGATTTGTCCAAGTCCTGGATGCCGTCGATGGCATCGCCAACCACGTTGAACACACGCCCTTTGATTGCATCGCCCACCGGCATTTTAATCGGCGCACCCGTGTCGACCACTTTCAATCCGCGGGTGAGCCCCTCCGTTGCATCCATGGCTATGGTCCGCACGCGCTCTTCACCTAAGTGCTGCTGCACTTCCAATACAACACGCTGACCATTTTCTTTCTCGATTACCAACGCATCGTAAATTTTAGGGAGCTGGGCGTTCTCGGAGAAACTCACGTCGACCACCGGGCCGATGATTTGGGCTATTTTTCCAATATTGGGCATATTATCAGGAACTAAAATTTTATAAACCAATCTAATAAAGGCGAAATACAGGCCTTATTTTTGGACTGCAAAAATACGTTTAAAAGAATTAAAAGCAAATTTAAATGCAAAGAATTATTCGCCGATCCCACGCAACCCAAGCACTGGCTCACGGACGGCCTCAATTTTCCGGATCAGGGGCAATACCTGTCGATCCGTTCAACGATTTCCTTGCGCAACGCCAAGGGGTCTATCGTGTCCATCTGCCTGTACCCGATCTCGCCTTCGGGAGAAATCAGCACTTTATAAGGTATTCCCATAGGCAAGGGAGGGCGAATCAGTGCACACGCACCAGCTTCACGATATGAAGGCCACAGGCAGGGACGGTGGTGCTCACCTTACCGCGCCGACTTTTGGCCTGGGCGGTCTTCGGTGAAACGGAATCCCGTTCTTCAGCCGTATTCGCGACATTGACGTCCGCATGGTCCAACGACCAAATGGATTCGGCCGAATAACCCATAGGGATGGTCAATGCCACCGTATGCGGGTTTTCGTGCGAGCGGTTGACCAGCGAAACATAGATATTGCCGTCATCGTTGCGGACGGCGGCAACGTCGACGTAAGGAAGTGACTTTTCGGGGATGGTTATGCTATCGCGATTGGCGTCTCCGTCTACCGTGGGCTTGATGGTCGACGTGGCAATCGACGGTCCCTCGACGGTGACCCCGAGTTTGCTTCCAACCATTTGCTTGCGGTATTGCGCGAAGACATGGTAAATCGGTGTGCGGTAGGCATCGGTGTTGCCTACCGTGCGGATGAGTCCGTGCGCATTGACCGGAAAGATGTAATTGGCCATGCCAACGTGTGGACTCTGCCGGATAAATGCGTTGAGCATGCCGCCTACCACGGCCACATCGAATTGACGACGCGGCGACTGCCGCGTGAATTTGAACTGCTCGCCCTCATTAATCGAATGGCGGTTGTTCCATTCGTCGACGCTAAGCCGTATCGGCTTGTTGGCGCGGCCGAATCGATTGTTCAGCGTGTTCAGTTGTGCACCCAATTTGGCTAGATGGGCTTCCATGCGCGCTGGTGCGAACAACGTATTGGCAGCGTCCTGTAGCTCGCCGTCTTTGACTCGTGAGGTGACATAATAGTGTTGTGTGAGGAAATCCACCAGCTCGCCGCACGAATCCAGCACGGTTTGGTTCCAATCTAGCGTATGGCCGATGCCAAGCAAGTGGAGGTCTGGATATTGCTGTTTGATGACCGAAGCCCAATGCTTGAGCTTGGCCGCGTAAACCGCAGCGGTTTCGATGCTGTGTTTGCCCCAAGGGCCATAGTTTTCATTGCCGATGCACCAATAGTTGACGTTGTAGGGTGCCGGATGCCCATGGTGGGCCCGGAGCTTGCCAAAATTCGTTGCGGCGTCGCCGTTTACGTACTCGATCCATTCCAATGCTTCCCAGAGTGCGCCCGCGAACTCAGGGTCGTTGCCCATGTTGAAGTTGATGTACGGTTCGGTGCCGATATCCCGGCACCACTCCAGGAATTCGTCGGTACCGAACCGATAGTTCTCGATGCCATTCCAATGGTGGTTCTTGACGGTTGGTCGTAGGTCTTTCGGACCGACACCATATCGCCAGCGGTATTCATGGATGACCGTTCCACCGGGCCAGCGCATGACCGGAATCTGCAGGTCGCGTAAATGCGGGATCAGGTGCTCGCGGACGTTGCCCCGTAAATCGGCGATGCCACCGTAAATCATGCTGTCATTTACGTTTTCCAGCATCTGGCCGTAGATCATCGGGTCTATCGAGACCGGGCTGGACGGTATAGCGATCGTTACGTTCGTTTGCTGACGTTGAGTCTGGCCTTGGACAGACAGTGCAAGTCCCGATAGCAGGACAACGATCGGTACGCAAAGGGGGAGGAGTTGCTTTTTCATTTTTTACGTATGAGTTTAACGATGTGTAACCCGCAAGCGGGGATGGTGGTGGTCACGTGATTCCCTTGACCGCTCACGATGCGGACGGCGGGGCTGATTTCCCCACGATTTTCGTGACGGTTGGCAGCGTTGATGCTGTTATGGTCAAGCATCCAGATCGATTCGGCCCTATAGCCGTCGGGAATCGCGATGGTAACGGCATGCCCGGCGTCGTGCGCGCGGTTAACGAGCGCCAATTGGATGTGCCCGGCATTGTCCAGGACCGCGGCGGCATCGATGTATGTCAACGAGTCGACCGTGAATTCGGCCTCATGGCTGTCTCCAGCTATGTTCGGTTCAATGGCGGAAGTAGCAATCGAAGGGCCGTTTACCTGCGCGTGGAGTTTGCTGCCCACCATCGCTTGCCGGTAATACTTGAAAACGGGATAGATTGCTGTTTGATACGCATCGGTATCGCCAACGGTACGTATAAGTCCGTGTGCATTGACCGGGAAGATGTAGTTGGCCATCCCTACGTGTGGACTTTGGCGGATGAACGCATTGAGCATGCCGGCCACCACGGCCACGTCGAATTGTCGGCGGGGAGCTTGTCGGCTGAATATGAATCGGTCTCCTTCATTGACCGAATGCCGGTTATTCCATTCATCGACGCTTAGCCGGATCGGCCGATCGGTGCGGCCAAGTTGTTGATTGATGACGCGGAGTTGTTCGCCGAGCAAAGCGAGATGGGCTTCCATCTTTGCTGGGGCGAATAGCGTACTAATCGGGCTTTGGATTTCGCCGTTGCGGACGCGTGAGTTTACGTAGTAATGTTGGGTGAGGAAATCAACCAGTTGGCCACAGCTTTCCAGGACGGTTCGGTTCCATGGAATGGACCGGCCGATACCAAGCAGCTGTAGATTCGGATGCTGCTCTCGGATGGCGGTGGCCCATTGCTTAAGCCGTGCGGCATACTCCACGTCGGTTTCCTTCACGCGTGCAGCCCGGCTATCGAGGTAATTCTCGTTACCGATGCACCAGTAGGTGACGCCATACGGATCGATATGTCCATTTTGTGCCCGTAACCGTCCGTAGGGCGTTGTTTGGTCGCCATTGACGTATTCCATCCATGCGAGGGCGTCTGCCATCGTGGCCTTATAGTCGGGGTGGAGGCTCATGTTGAGGTTGATGTAAGGCGTAGTGCCCACTACCCGGCACCATTGCAGGAATTCATCGGTGCCAAACTGGTAGTTCTCCGTACCGTTCCAGGCTAAGGTCGGTACGGTTGGACGCTTTTCTCGAGGGCCAATCCCTTTTTCCCAATGATATTCATAAATGACCGTGCCACCGGGCCAACGCATCACCGGGATCTGCAAGTCGCGCAAATGCGGGATGAGGTGTTCGCGTACATTGCCGCGCAAATCGGTGACGCCGCCGTAGATCATGCTGTCATTGACGTTTTCCAGCATCTGGCCATATATCATCGGGTCAATCTGGACAGGATTGTCAGGGACGGATATGTTCACGGTGGTGACCTGCCCGTGCCCCGTTAAGGCACTCCCCATGACGAGGAGTGCCCATATGCAGGTGATTGTTTTCTTGCTTTTGTGTCGTTGCATCCGTTGCGAAGTTAATTGTATAGCCGTTAATAACCCGGATTCGGCGTCAGGTTTTTATTGGTCTGCAGCTCGATATCCGGAATGGGCCATAGGTAGTTTGCCTGCGGATTGAATAACCTCGTCTGGATAACGCGCATTTCGGACGCATTTGACACGGATGCATAATTAGGCGTTCCGTTCACGTCGAACGTGGGTGCGGAAGCGAGCAGCCCCCGGGGTATCCTGCCGTAACAGGGCCCGTTGAGGACGTGGTCGGCGATTTCCCAACGCAGGATGTCGGCGTAACGTAGGCCCTCGCCAGCGAATTCGACCTTGCGTTCCTTGCGGATGATGGTGCGCAGCGCCGCTGCGGTCTGGCCTTTGGCGATTTCGGGCATGTCCACACGACGACGGATCTTGTTAATCGCTTCGTAGAGTTCGTCATCGATCTGGCCTCCTTCTAACTTGGCTTCGGCATAGTTAAGCAATACTTCGGCATACCGCATGATGATGGGGTTGATGTCCGATCGGGTAGCGTGTTCTTCGGCAGGGTCGGCATATTTGCGCCAACAGTAACCGGCGAAGCTGGCGAACGTGTGGGTGGCGTCTAGATTAGCGACGCGTACCGCAGGCGTCACGTTGTAGTTCCAGCATTGAAGGCTATCCTTGTGGGTCTCGAACTGGTATCCGTAATAAACAGAACCGGGAAGCGCGATGCTCATGCCCAACCGAGGGTCGCGGTTTTCATAAGGTTTCTTGGGATCATACAAGGGCGATTTGTCAATGGACAGACCGTCTATGCAATCGTAAGAATCTACCAGCGATTGTACGGGCATGCGGTTGCTGAATCCAGCGGCCATGCGTGAGCGGAAAGACACGGGTGTTTCTTGGATGATGTCCGTATAGTTGAATTGGATGGCCCAAATCACCTCTTTGGATGTCTTGCCCGCACGGTGGGTGATGGTGCCATAGTCCGGATGCAACACGTATTGCGTGCCTTCTTGCGCCATGACCTTCGTTGCGGCGGCGATGGATTCGTTCCAACGTCCGTTGTAAAGGGCCACCCGGGACGCCAAGGCCCACGCTGCCCCTTGTGGTATGGTCATGGTGTTGGGCTCATTGGCCAGGGGAAGCAGCGTGGCGGCGGCATCAAGCTCGGTCAAGATAAAATCGACGACTGCCGTTTTGGAATCGCGCGATACGTAGGCATCGGCGAGGGGAAGCGTGGTCGTGACCAACGGCACGTCGCCATACAGCTGTATCAGTACCGCATAGCTATACGCACGTAGGAAACGGGCTTCGCCCAGTGCACGATTGATGACGGCTTCGCTCGACGATTCCACCCGGTCGATGTTGTCGATGACGAAGTTACAGCGGGCGATGACCGTGTACATCGTGTTCCACATGTTGTTGACGTAGTTCGTCGTGGGGGTGCCCCACATCGCGTGGGGCGTTACATCGCGGTTGGCAGCGATGTCCGAGAACATGTCAAATACGATGATGTACGGATTTTCGCCGAACCGAAGGTTCAATGGACTCAGGCATCCAACAATGGCAGCCTGCAACTCCGCTTCCGTTTTCAGAAAGGTATCCGTAGACGGGGCGTCCAACGGGAATTTCTCTAGGTCATTGCTGCATCCGAAAAACAGGATGGCTGTGATAATGATAAGTGATTTCTTCATGTCCGTTCGATTAAAGTTTGACATTCAATCCGATATTGTACGTTGTGACCTGGGGGTAGTAAGCCCCGTTGCTGGCCGCGGAGATCTCCGGATCCCAGCCCGGCCAGAAACTGTCAAACGTAAAGAGGTTCTCGCCAGAAAGGTATAGGCGGGCACCCTGAACCCCGATGCGTTGCAGCGCCGTTTTAGGAATCGTGTAGCCCAGTTGCAGGTTCTTGATGCGAAGATAGGCGGCACTGCGCATCCAGAAATCGGAGTTTTGGTGGTTGTGGTTCTCGCCGAATGCATAACGCGGGAACTCCGCATCCGGGGTTTCCGGCGTCCACCGGTTTTTTTGGTATTCGTAAGCGGTACCGCCAGCCAGAAATGGCAGGATCGCGCTTCCGGAAAGATACCCGTCACGCTTGCCGACACCTTGGAAAAGGCCAGATAGGTCAAAATCGCCGTAGCCGAACGAAAGGTTCAGGCCGTAGGTATATCGGGGTATCGTACTGCCCAGGACTTCGCGATCGTTGTTGTTGACGATGTTGTTGCCGTCTGCGTCAAGGTATCGGATGTCGCCTGGGGCCACCACCCCGAATTGGGGGACGGCGTGCAGGTATTGGCCGTCTGCACCGAAATCGGCGGTAGATAGCAAACCTTGCGACCTAAGCAGGAAAAGCGAATTCATGGCGTAGCCTTCCCGATTGACGATGGTACCGGTCTGCTGGATCCCCTTGATGTCCACTACCTTGTTGCGCACGTCCGAGAGCGTCGCGGTGGCGGAATACCGGAATTTACCATGCGAACGGTTATAGTCCACTTGGACATCCCAGCCATTGTTCTCGACGACACCGGCGTTCTGGAACGGTGCGCCCACGCCCATGGTTTTCGGGATACTCAGTTCCAATAGGATGCCACGGGTGGTTTTCCGGTAATAGTCGAACGTGATCGACAGGTTGCGCAACAACCGGATGTCCAACCCATAATTGGCCATCTCGGTGGTTTCCCATGAGATATTCGTATTGGCCAGGTTCAGGATAGCGGCACCGTTGCGAACCTCGTCGCCAGAGATGTACCGCGGTGCCAATGAGGCGACGGGCGCGAAAGGGTAGTTGCTGCCGATTTCCTGGTTGCCCAGGCGACCCCATGAAACACGGAGCTTGAGGTCATCCAGGTAATTTTTGGTGCCAGCCATGAAATTCTCCTCCGATAGGCGCCACCCGGCCGAGAACGAAGGGAACGTACCCCATTTATTGCCCTCTGCAAAGCGCGAGGAACCGTCGTACCGGATGTTCGCTTCAAACAGGTACTTGCCAAGGTAGTCGTAGTTCACGCGTCCGAAATAGGAAATCAACGTCCAGTCGGTGGCCGAGCCGCCGTTGCGCATGTTCTCTGAAGAACCCGCCGAGAGTTCGGTATAGTCGGGGAAAAGGAAGTTGTCGCGGAATGCATTGAACCCCCGGTTTATGCCGGTAAGGTATTGATAGCCGCCAAGCGCGCCAACGTTATGTGGGCCGAAACCTTTCGAAAACGCCAATGTAGCCTCAATCTGGTCGAGCCGATCGTTGCCAGCATCTTCATTCAACTCGTTGATCGCCGGCACGGAGAAACGGCGGGTGCCATCGGCGTCATAGGTCTTGATGACGTTGCTGAACGAACGCGTAACCGGCTGTTCATAGGTGGGTGCATAGGCCACGCGCGCGGTCAGCGATTGGATGGGTTTGTATTCCAAGGCGAAGTTGCCCGCAATCGGCGTACTTGTTTGTTGCCACCAGCCACCTTCATGGATAATGGCGGCTGGGTTGGCGCCGTTCTGTCCCTCCGCCCACAGTCCGTTCGTATAACGTGCGGCCTGTGTAGCGGGGAGCTTGTTCATCAGCCCGAAGATCATGCCGGTGGATGTACTTGCACTAAAGGCTGCTGGGGTGGCAAAGTGCGATCCTTCGGCCACGGATTTGCGGTTATTGTTGCGCACATAGAGGTCAAACGATCCCCGGAGTTTAGGGTTGATCTGGATATTGGTGTTTAACCGGAAGTAATACCGCTGGAAATTGACGTTCTCGATGATGCCGGCCTGGTTGAGATAGCCAAAAGTGCCGAAAAACTGTAGCTTGTCCGTGCCGCCCATGATGCCGAGCGCATGGTTTTGCTGGATGCCACTGCCAGTGAGCACTTCGTCCTGCCAATTGACATCCGGATACCGGTCTGGGTCGCTGGTTTTATTGGCGATGTAATCCCGGATATAGTCTTCCGAAAACAATGGCGACCGCCCGACGTTGGTGTGCGCTTCGTTGATCAGGTTCATGTGGTCCAGCCCGCCGACCATCTTCGGCATATCGGTGGGGCGCTGTCGGCCCACGTAGGCATCGTACGATAGCGAGAATTGGCCCGTTTTGCCGCGTTTGGTGGTGACGAGGATGACCCCATTGGCCGCCCGTGAGCCATAGATTGCGGATGACGCCGCGTCCTTCAGCACAGAAATGGATTCGATGGTCGATACGTCGATGTGGTCGAGCGACATCACCACGCCGTCCACGAGCACCAGTGGATTCGAATTGTTCAGGGTTCCGATGCCCCGGATGCGGATGGCACCACCATCAGTGCCGGGTTGTCCGTTGCTTTGCGTGACGGTGACGCCCGGAGCCATGCCCTGCAAGGCCATGGACGTCTGCCCCACTTGCCGCTTGGCGACCTCGTCGCCCGATACTGCCGTGACAGCGCCAGTAAGGTTCACTTTCTTGGTGGTGCCGAAGCCGACCACCACGACTTCATCAAGCGCAGAGAGGGATGGCGTGAGCACCACGCGCAATTGACGGTTGCCGGCGGTGTTCACCTCGGTCGGGGTAAAGCCGATGAGTGAAAATACAAGCGTAGCGTCGGCGGAGACCTCTACCAGGAACCTGCCAGAACCGTCGGTGGTGGTCAGCGCATTGCCCGTTCCGCCAAGCGTCACGGTTACACCGGCAAGCGGTAAGTCTTGGTCGTCCGTGACAACCCCGCTCACGGGGGTACGTTGCTGTGCGAACAGCGCTTGCGACAGGGCCAGCAACAGGGTGAATGTTCCCAGCCCGAGGCGACATAATGGTTTACAAAATGGTTTACTCATTGGATTTATTATTTGGTTAACGTAATTATTTCTCCCAGCCTGCCCGTCAACAGCTGTACGCAAAGCAGCGTGAACAGGTAAGCGATGCCGATGCCGATGAATATCGGCGCGTACGACAGGTGCTGTACCGTCCATCCGACGGATAGTTGCGATAGGATGCCAGCCACGCCGCCCAGCGTGCCGCCGATGCCGGTGAGGGTACCCTGTACGTGGCGAGGGAACACTTCGGCCGGGATGGTGATGTTGCCCCACAGGCCGTGCCCCAACATGATGCCGGCAATCGCGACAATCGCAACGGTCATCCCTGGCGCATTGAACAACACGGCGCAACAGACCGGTATCAGCAGTGATGCAGAAAGCATCACCGTTTTTCGCGAGCGGTTCAGCGACCAACCCATTCGATTGATGAGCCATCGCGGGATGATGCCGCCCAACAGCGTACCTACGGCCAGCACGACGAATGGGATCCAGGCGAAGTAGCCCATCTGATCCAGGGTAAGCCCTTGCTGTTCCTGGAGGTATTTCGGTATCCAGAAAATCAGGAAGTAAGTGATGGGATCGATGAAGATGCGCGCGCAAAGGCAACCCCATGCTTGGCGCATGCGCAATAGCCTCCAGATACCAGTCTTTTCGGTTTCGCGCGGCGGTTCGGCCTCTCCATCCTGGATGAGTTCGCGTTCTTCCGGCGTGATCCGCGGATGGTCTTGCGGAAGGTAGTATTGGCGTCGCCAGAAAAACATCCAGATCAAGCCCAGCAAACCGGTAACCATGAATGCCGCCTGCCAGTTGAATTGTACGGCAATAACCGATACGAGCGGAATCGCGATGGCCGCACCGGCCGACGACCCGGCATTGAGCATGCCGATGGCGAGCGCGCGTTCCCGAAGCGGGAACCACTCGGAGGCGGCCTTGACGCCAGCCGGGAAATTGGCCGATTCGGCGATACCGAGGAGGAACCGGAAGACGGAAAATTGCATGGCCGTTTTCGCGAACGCGTGAAGGAGGTTGGCGATGGACCAACCGCCGACCGCCCACAGGAAACTCTTGCGCGTACCAAGCCGATCCACCAGCGTGCCGCTGACGGCATACATGACCGTATAACTGAGCAGGAACGACGAGGTGATGAATGCATAATCGACGTCCGTGAGCCCGAGCTCGGCCTGTATTGTCGGTGCCAGCACAGACAATACCTGTCGATCTAGGTAATTCAGCGTGGATGCAAAGAACAGCAGCACCGCGATACCCCAACGGATATTGCCAGAAGACCTACCCATGGTTCTTGTCTTTGAAAGGATTGAAGTGCGAAGCGGTAGCGCCGGAGCCTTCGCCCTTATCAAGCACCAACGACGAATCGGCCGGCAGGTCGTCGGCCATGCCAAGCAGGTATTGGCCTTGTTCGATCAACTGTTGCCGAAGCTGTGCCACGTCCACGCTCCGCACGTCGCCGCCATCTTGGTTGACCAGGTTGGCTACGGCCAGCCCTGCGCCTTGGCCAATGGCCATGCAAGTGGCCATGACGCGTGAGGAGCCGAAGGCCGCATGCGTGGCTGAAATGCTTCGGCCGGCAACCAACACATTGTCCAAGCCTTGGGGTAACAAGGTGCGATAAGGCACCTCATAGACGGCTTTGCCTGAGCCCGTGAATATCTGTTGTTCGCCTTCGGGCGGGTGGATGTCGATGGCAAAAGTACCGCACGCGATACCATCGTCGAACGCCCGGTTTGCCAGCACATCGTCTTCCGTGAGCTGGTAGTCGCCGCGGATGTGCCGCGTCTCCCGTACGCCGACCTGTGCACCGGTGTCCAGGATGTAGGATCCCTCGAAACCGCCAACATATTTTTGCAGGAATTTGTGGATTTCCCAGGCTTGCACCCGTGTTTCATGTTCGGCTCGGGTCAAGTCGGCGGCATTGGTGCCGTCGATGCCTTGCAGACGGGTGGCGTTGACAGCAATCTGGCCATCCTGGGGTAGTTCATAGAAAAGGATACGCGGCGCTGCGTCTTTCGGGAATTCGCCGTTTTCCATGCCGAGTTTAACCAGCTGTTTCAACCCCAGGAAAGCGATGGCCTTGCTGGAATCGATTTCGGCGTCGGTAGGAGCGTCTTTCAACAGGTCACGGTTGCCTTTCATCCATGCGCGCAGGCCCGTCATGTTGATGCCACCGATGCGGAAAAACAGCGTGACGGGTTGCATCGCTCCGTCTTCCTCGCGTCCCTTCACGAACGGCGCACCAGCCCAAGCGGCGATGTCTGCATCTGCCGAGCAATCGATAACGTACCTCGGCGTGATAGCTTGCCTACCGGACTTGTTCTCGATGATGACCGCCTCGACCCGGCCGCCCTCGCGCGTTACGCCAACGGCCCACGTGTGAAGTAGCAATTCCACCCCAGCTTCACGCACCAATTGGAAGAGCAGGTATTTCATGCCTTCGGGATCGAACGGGGTCATCGATGCATTGTCGAACGTCAGGTCGGTAACGTGCCCCTGCGATGATTTGAGTGTCACCAGCCGGTCGACTAGCTCACCGGCAATGCCCCGAATGACCTGCTTGCCCTTGACATCGTGGAACGTAAACATCGGATTGACCATGGCAATGGTGAGGTTGCCGCCCAGGAATCCATAGCGTTCCAAGAGCATGACCTTTGCGCCATTGCGCGCCGCCGAGATGGCTGCACCGATACCTGCTGGCCCTGCGCCGACTACCAATACATCCGGTGCGGCAAATACCGGAATCTGTCTTGTTGCTTCTTCAATAAATCTCATCGTCTTCAGTTAATACAATATGCTTTCATTCCCCAATCCGATACGGGTTGATCCCGATTTTTTTGGGGTCACGGGCATGGCCCGCTTCGTTAATCTAGAATTCTTGAACGTTACTTAATAGCTGCTTATAGTTTCATAATCTGACGCTAAACTATGTCATTTTTAATTGTAAAACAAGGCTTTATCATCGATAAATTCCCAACATTATATTGGGAACATTCCCGCAACCGTTCCCATATGGTATTTTTTTTTGAATTTTTTTTTTACATTTTTGCGAAGTGTCACCATGCGATCAAAAAAAATGAAGAAACATCAAATTACCATCATTGACATCGCGAAGAAATTGGGGATTTCGAAATCGACGGTTTCGCGCGCGCTCACCAATAACCCCAATGTGAATCCAGAAACGCGGAAGGCGGTTTTGGAAATGGCGAAGGAATTGGATTACCAGCCCAATATGCTGGCCCTTGGTTTGATAAAGAACGAGACCCGGATGTTAGGGGTAATCATTCCGGATATCCAAAAGCCATTTTTCGCCGCCATCGTAAGCGGGATCCAGCACGCGGTAGCGCGCATGGGCTACCGAACCATCATTGCCCAATCTGATGAATCGCCGCAAATCGAAAAAGAGAACATCCAGGCCTTGATGTTGAGCCGGGTGGATGGGTTCTTGATCTGCCACACGCGCGATACGCGTAATTTCGACCAAATCAAGATGCTGTACCAAAAGGGCTTCCCGTTGGTATCGTTCGCCCGGATTTGCCAGGAACTACCGATACCGAAGGTGGTTGAAGACGATTTCAACGGACTGTATACAACCACACAGCACCTCATTGAGCGCGGACGTAGGCGCATCGCGCTGCTATCCGGCCCTAAGCACCTCCAGGCGAGTAAGCTGCGGCAGCAGGGGTACATGGCTGCGTTGCGCCAGCGTGGAATCGCCTTTGATGGCGACTTGGTGGTGCATACCCGCTTCCTTGCGGAAAACGTATCCAACGCGTTGGACCATTGGCTTTCATTGCCCGAGCCGCCCGACGCGATCTGCACGATCTATGACGCTGGCGCGGTCCAAGCGATGCAGTTGTTGAAAAGCAAGGGGCTTCGGGTGCCAGACGATATCGCCGTGGCGGGTTTTGGCAACGATCCGGCCGCGGGATTGGTCGAACCGGGCTTGACGACGTATGAACAGCAACCTTACGAAATCGGCGTATTGGCCGGCAAGCACATGCTGGACGCCCTCAAAAGGCGATTTACGGACGTGCCGCCCGAAATCACCATTTCGGAAGGGCGGCTCGTGGTACGCGGTTCGACCTGAAAACGGATTGCCTAAGATCGTTATCCCAATCGCTTATTGATTTCATCCTGTAACTGCCGCATGAGTTTCTGTTCTTTTTCCATGGACTTCTTGCGATGTTGGTCAAAGTCCGCTTGTAGTTCCTCGATGGCCTTTTTGGTATCTGTTGTTACGACCTGGCTTTGGTTATGCCGGTAAATATAAAAGACCAACGCCAAGGCCAACAGCACGACAATGCCCCACATCATGAGGCTGTACGTTCCCTTTTGCAACGGAATGCCGATAAAGGAAAAGCTATCCTTTTCCCGTTGCGTCACTTGAAGGTCATTCCTCACCTGCACAAGCGAATCGGCCATCGCGTCTACCGAAGCCTGCTGTCCATCATCCTTGGCTTTCAGGTCGACGATTTGCCTGTTCAACATCCGGATGGTGTCGGCCACGTTTTTGCGGAGCAAGTCCAGATTGGCTTGGCGGACGTGCTCGATGCCATCCTGGGTCTTCGAAATTGCATAAATATAAATAAACTGGCTATCGATCGTCCCGCTGGTGAGCGAACCTTTTGGCGGTTCCCGTCTCGTTGTGGTCTGGGCGACAAGGGTTCCGAAGGAAAATACCATAAGCGCGATAGCTAGCAATGTAACGTTTCTCATGTCCGATTGGCTGTTTCTGTCTTTGTTTTTCACCATTTAAAAACACGATTATACGGCTTTTATTGTCTAAAACGAAATCCAATTTCAGAATCATGGGCATATTGGCATAAAAAGCTTAATTTCGCCAAAACAAAAATACTGATTATGCTACCCCGTACCAACTTCACCAAAACACAGGCTTACAGTTACCTCAGCAATCATTATATCGATATCGCACCGAAGCACCTCCGCGAACTGTTCGCACTAGACGCCGACCGTTTCGAGCGGTATTCCATCACGTTCGAGGACATCCTGTTTGACTATTCCAAAAACCGGATAGACGACACCACTAAGGCCCTACTCGTTCAATTGGCACGGGAGTGTAGCGTTCCTGAAGCGATTGACGCCATGTTCGGGGGCGAAGCCATCAATGAGACCGAAGGCCGGGCAGTTTTGCATACCGCGCTTCGCGGACGCCCCGACCAGCCGGTTATCGTGGACGGACAGGACGTCGCACCCGAGGTGCACGCCGTATTGGCCAAAATGCGCGCGTTTGCCGACCAGGTCATTTCAGGCGGCTGGAAAGGACATACCGGCCAAGCCATCACCGACATCGTCAACATCGGCATTGGCGGCTCCGACTTGGGCCCAGTCATGGTCACGGAAGCCCTCAGACCTTACAAGAATCACCTGAACGTCCACTTCGTATCGAATGTCGATGGTACACACATCGCCGAAACGCTGAAACGCGTCAATCCCGAAACAACCCTTTTCCTCATCGCGTCGAAAACGTTCACCACGCAGGAAACCATGGCCAATGCCCATAGCGCACGTCAATGGTTTTTGGATTCAGGCGCATCTGTGGCCGACGTCGCCAAGCATTTCGCCGCACTTTCCACCAATGGCAAGGCGGTAGCCGAATTCGGCATCGACACCGACAACATGTTCGAATTCTGGGACTGGGTAGGCGGTAGGTACTCGTTGTGGAGCGCCATCGGGCTATCCATCGTGCTCAGCATCGGTTTTGAAAACTTCGAACAGCTTTTGGCCGGTGCCCGCGCTGCCGACGAGCATTTCCGGCAAACGCCATTAGAAGAAAACATCCCGGTGACCATGGCGCTATTGGGCGTCTGGTACAATAATTTCTTTGATGCCGAAACCCAGGCCATCCTCCCTTACGACCAATACATGCACCGTTTCGCGGCCTACTTCCAACAGGGCGACATGGAAAGCAACGGCAAATACGTGGATCGCGATGGAAAGCCGGTTGATTACGAAACCGGCCCGATCATTTGGGGCGAGCCGGGCACCAACGGTCAACACGCCTTCTACCAACTCATCCACCAAGGCACGAAACTGATTCCTTGCGATTTCATCGCCCCTGCACAAACGCACAACCCCATCGGCGAGCATCACACCTTATTGCTTTCCAATTTCTTTGCGCAAACCGAGGCCTTAATGAACGGCAAGGAGGAAGATGACGTCATTGCCGAACTGAAGACCGCCGGAAAAACCGACGAAGAAATCGAACGGATTACCCCCTTCAAGGTATTCGAAGGCAATCGCCCGAGCAATTCTTTCCTGATCAAGAAAATCACGCCCTATACACTAGGCGCATTGATCGCGCTCTACGAACACAAGATATTCACGCAAGGGGTTATCTGGAACATCTTCAGCTTCGACCAATGGGGTGTAGAACTCGGCAAGCAATTGGCTGGCAAGATTCTACCCGAATTGCGCAACGATGAACCCATCACGAGCCATGATGCGTCGACCAATGGATTGATCAATCAATATAAGGAATGGCGTAAGGGTTAGCTCAACGCCGCGATGGCCTTTTCGTAGTCGGGTTCATCGGCGATTTCGGCCACTTGCTCGGTATACGCAACCTTGCCCTGTTCATCGACGACGACCACCGCGCGACTCAATAGGCCCGCCAATGGACCGTCGGCCACCCGGAGTTGGTACGCGTCCGAAAAGCCGCTGTCTTTGTATTCCGAAAGCGTTTCCACGTTGCTGATGCCTTCGGCCGCGCAGAATCTTCCCTGGGCAAAAGGCAAATCGCGGGAGATGCAAAGCACCACCGTATTGTCCAAGCCTGCTGCCTTTTGGTTGAACGCCCGTACCGATGCCGCGCACGTACCCGTGTCGATGCTCGGGAAAATATTCAGGATAACCCGTTTGCCTGCGTAATCGGCCAACGACTTGTCGGAAAGATTTCCGGCCGTCAATTTGAAATCGGGCGCTTGGCTACCCACGGCCGGTAGCGACCCCGTGGTATGTACTTCGGTTCCTTTAAACGTGATTGTTGCCATAACTTGTTTTATTTTGGCGTAATGATAGCAAATTTTGGCGGGAATTGGAAACGCTTCATCGACCGTTCGCCTTCGATCTGCGCGGAAACCAGCATAGTCCGGTGCCCAAAAGCACGATAGACAACGAAATGACGATGACCGATGCCTGCCCATGCGAAGCCAACAAACCCAGCACCAAGATCATCAATCCCACGCCAAGCAATGCGTAGCCAACCGTTTTAATCGCCAACCTGCTTTGCCGTTCGCCATGCGCTTGTTCGCTGGCAACCTCGGCAGGCACCATCGAATCCACGTCTACCACGCGATACGGTGTCTTCCGATACACCACCTCGAAAACGGCCAGCAGCACAATCGGAAGCGATACGCCCAAGACCGTTTCACCCATCCTGTCCAACGCGATATCAAGCAAACCCGGTGAAACGAACTTGAAGAATACGTTCACAGCGAGGCTGGCAATGGTCGTGAACAATATCGAAAACGATGTCTGCCGTTTCGAAAACAGCGCCCACACCGCAGGACCGTACAACGGAACGCCCGTCAGCGCGCCTATGCTCAGCACTACCTCCACGATCCCGCCCATTGCAGGAACCAGCAAGGCCACCCCCACGGTAACGACCCCGAACGCCAGCGTGGAAAGCCGCGCTACCCACATCAACGAGCCGTTCGAAGCCTTCGGATACAGCCGCTTGTACACATCGTTGGTGAACACCGCCGACGATACGTTGAGCGACGCATTCACCGAATCCGTGGTGGCGAAGATCATCCCCGTGATCATCAATCCCATGATGCCCGCTGGCAACACCTCCTTGCACATCATCAAGTAAGCCCCTTCGTTCTCCATGCCCGCCAAGTCCACGTTCACCATCCGGTAAAGCATCGGCGGCAGCATCCAGATGACCGGGCTGACCAGGTACAGCCATCCGAACAGGTTGCCCACTTTCCTTGCCTCGCGTTTCGTCGGCACGCTCGTATACCGCTGCACGTAGGCCCAGTTGCCCCCGATGAACACCATGTTGTAAAAGCCGAAGGCAACCATGAACCAGACCGTGTACCCGCCTCCCGTCAGGTTGAAAAAACCTTCCGGTGCGACCTCGATAAAGGTGGAAACCCCTCCTATCCGTTCGAAAGCCAGCGGCACCACGATGAGCACGGCCGCCGTGAGCACCACGAACTGGAGCACGTTGGTCACGATCACCGCCCACAGGCCTCCCGAGGTGGTATACAGCACGGCCATCAGGCCGAAGAGCATGATGGCGTAGTGCGCCGGCAACCCAGTCGACACGTTGACCAGCTTGGCCACCGGGTACAGGAACGCGCCGTTGTAGGCGAAGCTCATCAACAGGAAGACGTAGGTATAGAACTTATGCACACCGCTGCCGAACCGCTGCTGCATGAATTCAGCGGCGGTAAGCACCCCGGTCTGCCGCCAGCGCGGCGCGATGAACCGGCCGATCAGGAAACCCGCGATGGCCATGGTCCACTGGATGGTCACGGCCACCCACCCCTGTTCGTAGGCGATGGCACCCCATACCACGAACGTGCCCGCCGAGAAAAAACCCATGTACAGCGAGAGGCCGCTCATCCACCAAGGCAGCGCTCCACTGGCCCCGAAATACGATTGCATGTTGGCCTTCCGATCACTCATGGAAAGCCCGGCAACCAAGATACCGATGGAAAATATGGCAATTACCCAGTAGTCGAGTGTAGTCATTCTTGTCAGCTATCGGCTGTCGGCCATCGGCTTTCAGCTTCTTTTAATTGTCTTATCTTATTCTATTTTAATGCCGCAATCCTAATCCGCGTAACACCGAATCGCGAATAGCGCTGCAGGCACGTCTTTCGACGGATGTTCCACAAAGATGGTCAGTCTGCCGGTTTGCAACGGTTGGTCAAAGGTAATCACATTCCGCGTTTGGTAATTGCCTTCTTTTTGGTAAACGGTATTTCCTGCAGCGTCTTCGATCCGGTAGTTGCTTACACAAAATGGCATTACCCGCTCGGGATGTGTCATCAGCACGGATTCCATCGCATGGTCGAAATCGGTATCAAAAGCCAATTCGACCCGGGCAATCCATTGCGGTACGTTCCATGACAAGCGAACATGCGGATTCTCATCGAACGGATCGGCCACCCAGGCATTCGGATGGCTTACGGGCCGCTCTATCCCGTTCCGCAGGTTCTCCGCACAGAAAAGGCTTATCGGATCGGAAAGGCGCAAGGCGATGTTCTGTCCCTCCGGACGCCGCTGCGGGCACCAGAACTCGAAATCGTCCACACCGGAATCGGCGGGTGGGCGCTGGCGCCCATTGTTGGAAACCTTTTTATTCACGCCATTGAATACCGTTAGCAAACCGGTAACCCGCCGCTCGCTGTAGGGCAACCGCACCGAAGGGTTCTTCAGGAACGTCAGGAATACGTATTGCGCATCCACCAACGCTACGTCGAAGTCGAGCACCAACTCGGCTTCGCCGACTGCGATAGCTATCGACCTTTCCGCCAATACCGTGTCGGGCGTAAAACCTCCTTGCCGGCTACTGGCTCGTAGCTCCACCTGCAATCGGGTTTCGTGATCGGCCTGCACCGGCAAACGGAACACCGGAATCCTTCCGGCGGGAAGCGGTATCAGCTGCGCGGCTGATATATCCAACGGTTTCCATTGCACATCGCCATCATCCGTACCGATACCCGCCAAAGCGAGTTCACTGGAAGCGGTTAACGTAGCTGTTTGGGCCAAATCCGAATCATCCTGAAGCTGGACACCAGGAATGTAGTGCCCTGTCCGTATCAACGCGTTTTGAAGCTCGGCTATACGTCCATGGGCACCTAAATCCCTCGGCAAGCTACTTTTGTCCCTGCACATCGCCGCGGCGACCGCTACCGCTTGTCCGGTGTAGGCGCTGGTTGCCATCACCCGGGTAGCCCCAAAAGCCACGTGGCTCGAACTGATGATCCTACCGGCGAGGAACAGGTTGTTAATATTCTTACTGTACAGGCATCGGTACGGTATCTGGAAAATCCCTTTGCTATGCCATTGGTTGCAGGGCTGCTGGTCGCTGAAAACCCCGTCGGCAGGGTGTAGGTCGATGGACCATCCCCCATAAGCCACGGCGTCGGGATGGGTACGCTGCTCGATCAGGTCGCGTTGAGAGAGCATGTAGTCGCCCTCGAAGCGGCGGCTTTCCCGTTTACCGGGTATCATGCCCACCCATTCCAGCGTCATGGTCTCCGCCTCCGGGAATTCACCCGAATTCTTGATGTAATCCCAGATTCCGTAAACGACCTTCCATAATTCCCATTTGATGCGCTCGGTATCGTGTACCGTATCCAGCCTGCCCCCGTGCTCCACCCACCACAACTGGCAACCATGCTCATTGGCCTTGAAATTGCGGAAGCGTGGGATTTCCTTGGATACATCCAAGGCGAACGAGGGCGCGGTGAACTGTACGGGCTTGCCGGTATCCTTGCTGTAGAAATACAGGGAATGCCCCAGCAGTTCGCCGTACGCCGCGTCGGGTGCCATCGGCTCATCAAACTCCTCACGGCTTTCGGCACCCATCCGGAAGGCCGCGCCCGCCAGGAAGCCCACAATCCCATCGCCAGACGCGTCGCAAAAAAGCGGCGCCTCCAGCAGGTACTCCGTGGAGTTCTGGCTGCAGAACGCCTTCAACCCGCTGATGATATCGGCTCCTGACTTCATTACCTCGTACACGGCGGTGTTCAGCAACAAGGTGATGTTCGGTTCGCTGGCCACTTTATCGAGCAGGATCATGTCGAAGATGATTGGATTGCCCTCAGGATTCCGGTACATGTTCTCTACGAGCAACTCATCGATTACCCCTCCCTCCCTACTCCACCGGTTATTGTTGCCCATGTGCGAAGTGGCACCCAGTACCCATAGGCGTACCTCGCTAGAGGCGTTTCCCCCCAGCACGGGGCGATCCTGCACCAGCACGACCTGCAATCCTTGGCGTGCCGCCGTGATGGCCGCACAGACACCGGATAGGCCACCGCCGGTGATGATGAAGTCGGCTTGGATGTATTCGATATATCGCTTTCTTCCCTCTTCCTTAAACCCTTCTTGTAACTTCATAAATACCCGTTTCTATATAGCATGCAATAACGCGCTAATGCATTGCGCTTACTTATTCCTTGGCTTTGCGATAGGCCTTCCCCGCAATAGTATCCGGCCTAAATAAACCGTCGTTCTGTCGTATTTCTCAGGATTCCCTGTGATATCTTCCCATTGGTTCGGGCCCAAAATCGCCCTTTTATCCGCACGATCCGACGAGATTTCTAACATTACCTTATGGTAACCAAACGGTACTGCTATCACTTCATACTGGCCCCGATATCGGTTATTGCAGAACCTGTTGAACCGATTCAGCGGTATATGTGCACTTCCGATCAGGTCGGCCGCGTGGATTCGGCTATCGGTTTCGAATGGAATCAACGAAACCAGCGAATCGTCCACCCAAATATTTAGCTGGCCAACCTCCGGCCCTCCAATATCGAAAAGGCCGAACATATCCCCTTCGAAATGGAACGTGTATCGCGCCCCAGCGTTCTCGGCAACCAACAACGTATCGAACCATCCATTGAACCGATCCAGTTGCGACCCGTTTGTTCGCAGCGGATGCCATCCCCTGTCATGCGTTCCAATATGGCTTGGAAAGTACATGTCCGCCAGCTCCCATTTGCCACATACCAAGGGTTCCGGTAACCGGTGTTTGGCCGGAGACTCCACCGTCTTCATCCGTTCCAAACTGCCGGCAACAATGCCTGCGTATAGATTGCCCCCTTGCGGCAACGGATGTATTCCATCTGAAGAAAAAACAGCCACGCGATCTTTTCCATGGCTGTTTTCGCCTCGCCAGACCAAGCTTCCAGCTGACACCAAGTGTGCAGGTCTGTGCCCGAGATGTATGGAAGGCAGCCCATAGTGTTCAGCGATCCGTTCCAGGCCGGCGATGCGCGACGGCACCTTTCCTTCTTGATACAGCGCTAGGTCTGCAGCCAATGCGGTGTAGAGTAGGCAGATATCGATTTTCGGGTTGTGCCTGATGACTTGCCTGACCATCCCTTCCATACCCGGCTGATAGGCACCGTTAACGGCAAATTCGATAAAGACCAGATCTGGCTGTTGGCTAAGCACGTGTTCGCGCAGACGGAAAGCGCCTAAGTCGGTCCCGGTGCCGGATATGCCCGCATTCACCCATTTGAAGCGGATATTCGGATAAGCTGTTTCCAAATACTTAGCCGTCTGCATCCGATACCCGTGATCGCTCTGCGTTATACTTCCGCCGATAAACGCGACCACGACTTTCTGATTGGCTAGCGCTATTCTGTTGAAAAAATCAGGCAGTCCATTGCGTGGGGTATAATCTTTGCCTTCAAGACACGCGCTTGCCATTACCGGCGGCAAACCGTCGTCCATGACGCGGAACAACAGCGGAGCGCTGATGCCTTGCGACGCGGATATCTTGTCGTTTTCAACGGCGCTTTGCGCCATGCACATAACGCTGAAAAGCATCGGCAATACAAGCCTGCCTAGACCAAACAGCAAATTAGTCCACTGGCTGTTCACGGCGCACCTACTAAAGCTCCAACACGGCGCCATCTTTGGTCAACACCCTTCTTAAAACCCTGTAATCAACCTGCTGCACGGTTGCATCCTGCTCCGCTGCCATTGCTGCAGCGGCGCCGCATGCCTGTCCCAGGGCCATGAACGTCCATTCCAACCGGATTGCACCATAGGCGATATGGGTAGAAGAAGGACACGTTGGCGTAAGCAAGTTTGTACATTCATCAGCTTGAGGCACCAAGCTTCGGTAGGCTATACCAAACGGCTTCCACCAATTGCCTCCAAAAACCGCCCCTTCGTTATAGACCGTGTCGTTCAACACAATCCTTCGAACGCTGTGCACGTCCGGCGGCCAATAGGCCATCGCTACTGGATCCGGGATGGGTTGCGCATCGGCCTTTTTCACGTGGTGTTCGGTCATCACGAAATCACTGACCATCCGCCTTGCGTCACGTACGTAAAAATGGCGAGGCCAGTTTCCGTGATCCGTGAATTCATCTTTGGCTAATCCCCACCGTCTCCATTCAAGCTGAAATTCCGGCGCAAGCCTCCCAATTTCCTCATCCTGGCTTAAGAAATAAAGCAAGCCTTGTGTAAAAGAAAGGTGGTAATCGAATACCGCCTGGCGTGTTGCGTTATCGCCCAACGGATAGTCGTAATTTTTGCCGAACAGATTGTGTGAAAAGTCGCCACCACCGTTAAAATCAGTTTTACGCCCCGGTATGTTAGACCGCGGAACAGACAACGTTCCGCCAGCTTCGATGTATCTCACGTAGGCGATATATCGATCGCGGTCGTAGTTAGCGGGCTTGGTAAACGGTACCTGGTTTTCTACGCTGTCGGTAAGGCACACCCGCAAGCAGTACGCCTGCAACCGATGGTCTCCGGCCCCCTCCACCCCCCATTCTTCATCAGTTATGGCATACAAAACGCCACTCGATGGCTGCCCGGGCACACGATAAGGGTCTATTTGGATACGCATAGGTTTGCTGATTGATCGGGCTATAATTCCATTCCTGCTTTCCTCATATTGTGCGTTCGGCTCACGCCCCACCACCGTGGTCACACCACTCGCTGCCAACAAATCGCCCTCTATGGTCGCGTCTATGAAGACTTTACCACTCACCAACCTCCCATCCTGCAGTCTGACGCTGCCTATTTTCCGATCAATCATCTCTACGGCATGATTGGATTCATCCAACCGAGCACCATAAAAAACCTCTATATCGAATTCGCTAATCCAATCGGCTATTACCTGCTCGGCGACCGAGGGTTCATAACGCCACAATGCCGGTTTTTTCTGTCCCTCCTTTAACGCCGCTTCCAGTTCATCCAACCACCCGTATCTTGCTGCGATACGTTTGTAAAAATCCAGTGCAAGCCCTCCTACCGCACTGCTGTTCTGGAAACCACCATGGTTATCGATATCCGTTCCGCCCAAGCCCTCTACGATGATGCCTCCCAACCTCCTCGTATTTGAAAGGAGCGCTACCCGCTGCCCCATTGTTGCAGCTTGTATGGCGGCCGTCACGCCGGCAGGCGTTTCTCCATAGACAACCACGTCGTAGTCACCAGTCCGTTTCGTTTGGCCACTGCAGCTTAGGCAGGCCAATGCCCATACCGACAGCACTAAAAACCTCCGCATAATCCTTTTCATTTTTTTCATTTGCTATTTAGCGTCCCATCGCCGAAACCGAAAAAGGGAAGTCAACCTTATCAACGCCACGTGCATGATTCGGCAAGTGGCCCATGTCGAATTGAATAAGTCCACCTTCGCTTATCACCTCGTGATCGACCCAATTATGAGGGTAATTCTTTCCATTCACCCGTATCGCATGGACATAGCGATTGGTTGCGCTACTTTCAGGGACACTTATTTCCAACGTTTTACCATTTTCAAGGTCGAGTACAGCTCGATTAAAAAGGGGACTTCCCCACACATACTGTTTCGCCGTGGGACACAGCGGATAAAATCCCAATGCAGAAAACACATACCAAGCAGACATCTGCCCGTTGTCTTCCTCACCCGGATAACCGTCGGGATGCGGCGAATATAACCTATTCATGATTTCCCGTGCCCAATATTGTGTTTTCCAGGGCGCCCCCGTATTATACAAGTATACGAAATGGTGCATCGGCTCATTCAAATGAGCATACTGCCCCATATCCCCCCCCTGCATCTCACGGACCAGGTGGATGATACCCCGTTTGTAGTACGAGATATCGAAACGTTGCGACATCGAAAACACGCGATCCATTTTTGCGATGAATGGCTGCACACCTCCTTGTAATTCGGCCAGCCCCAACGGATCGTGGAATACAGACCATGAGTATTGCCAACTGTTGCCTTCAGTAAAATGATCTCCCCAACGGAACGGGTCAAAATCAGGGATAAATACACCGTTGCGACCCCTTGGTCGCATCAAACCCGTTTCGTTGTCAAACAGATTCCGATAGTTAAGGCTACGTTGCCGAAAGAGGTCCTTTTCCTCGGCGGGTCTCCCTAGCGCCTCGGCAAGCTGAGCAATACAGAAATCGTTGTATGCATACTCGAGCGTACGCGATACATTCTGGTCGATTCCGGCGTCATAGGGGATGTAACCCAGCGCATTGTAATCCTTCGCTCCCAAGCGCCCCACGGAACTCACCGGGCCCACCTGGGTGGTATTTTTCAATAGGGCTTGGTAAAGCGTATCGATGCTGAAGTTGCCCCGGACCCCTTTGAGGTAAGCGTCAGCGATGATCGACGCGGAGTGCGAACCGATCATGCAATCGCGATGGCCAGGTGCAAACCATTCCGGCAGCCATCCGCTTTCTTTATACGTGTTTTCCATCGATTCCAACACCTCAGCCACCACACTTGGGTAAACCAACGTCAAAAACGGGAACTGTGCCCGGAACGTGTCCCAAAACCCATTGTCGGCGTAAAGCAAGCCCGGCAATACCTTTCCGTTGTACGGGCTGTAATGCCATGCGTTGCCCGCTAGGTCGTACTCATAAAATTTCCTCGGAAAGATCAACATGCGGTACAGGCAGGAATAAAACGTCTGGCGTTCTGCCAACGATCCACCATACACGTTAACTTTACCCAATTCTTCATTCCAGCGTGCTTTCGCTTTCGCTGCTACAGCCTCCAAATCATCGCCGTCCAATTCTTGTAGGTTAATCGCGGCTTGCTCATGGCTGATAAAAGAGGAAGACACCCGCACTTCAACTTGCTCCCCCACACCGAGGTCAAATCCCAGCAAGCCTCCAGCGTGTTTGCTTTCCAGCTCATTTATATCCAGTAGCCGGTCGTCGTCGTCCCACACCTGCACAGACGAAAAAGGCTTATCAAAAACCATTACGAAATAGTTCCTGAAATTACCAGCCACACCGCCGTTATTTTTTGCGGAGTAACCGATCACTTTTCGTTCTTCGGGGATGACTTTTATGTAAGCGCCCCCGTCAAACGCATCGATGACAAAAAAAGCACTATCCGGTTCCCTGAAGCTGAAACGGATGATGGCTGCCCGTTCGCTCGCCGATAATTCGATGTCGGCCTGATGATCCGGCAAATAAACACTGTAGTAATACGGGTGTACTTTTTCCGCTTTATGCGAAAACCAGCTTTTCCGTCGTTCCTCGGGATACTTGTTCCGGCTGTTTACCGGCATCAGCGAAAATTGGCCGTAGTCCTTGATCCAATAGCTCGCTTGCCTGGTCTGCCGGATGCCGTATAGGTAATTTGACGTGTAGGTATAGAGTCCACCATCATTTATCGTTCCCGTTTGTGGCGACCAGGTATTCATCCCGAATGGCAGCGATATCGTCGGGTACGTATTGCCAGCAGACAATTCAGGGGTGGAAGCCGTGCCCATCAGCGGATTTACGTAATCTACCCATTGCTCCAACGTATCCTGTTTAGTACCCATTGGCTGATGTGCCTCCTGTTGATTTCCGTTCGCTATCTGACTACCCAATAAACAGGCAAATCCCAGCACGGCGGATACGCGTAAATGAACGTTCTTTACTATGCTACTTGACATCGCTTGCTCCATTCTCCGACCCCACCGGTTTCAAGGTATACGCTTGGCTTTTCAAAACTTTCCCGTCGGATTGTTCGAACGTTAGCGAATACATAAGGGGCTCGCTCGGTCGGTCCACCTCAATAATAAACTCAAACGGATAGGTATCCGTCGCCAGCCTGCGTTCTTCACCGTTCCCGATGCGGTAATCGACAATAAACCTATTGAGTTCAATGGGCTGTTTGGTGGTATATATGTATCCAAAATATCGATCGGGCGATAACTGCATCACCACCCCCTTGCCCGAATCGTGCTCAACCACCGTATTCAGCACCTCCGCGGATACGGTTGGTACGGGCGTTGCAAACGAAGGCGCGCGCACCGCCTCCGTCGGTACCACGAGTCCAACAAGGGTATGCCCCGGTATGGCCAGTGTCAGTTTCCCTCCGCTTATTGTCACTTCTTCCACCCGCCCATCGTTGTAGAAAAGTGTCGCACCGCCGGTGTAGTCTTCGCCCGCTTTAGGCCCCAGCGCCACCGTAGACGTCACTGTATCGGCACACTCATTCATCAATGCCACACCCAGTAAACCATCGCAACGCGCTGCCAACCAATCAATCTGCATATCGTCAACCGTTAATACCGTCCTGTCCAGCCATGGCCACATTTCCTTCACGCCGAAAAAAGAGCCCGGCAAATGCCCGTATTGATTTGCGTTGAAATACGCATACCCCTGTTGCCGCAATGAAGGAAAGTAAATCCGCCCACCCGACCAAGCCTGTGCCTGGGCAAATAGGAAATCTTCCAACATGGCCAAAAACGGCGGTATATGGTGCCAATAAATAGAAGAGAAATCAGGCCCTTTATAGGGATATTCCGGCTTTTGCTGAAATGTGATGAATCGATTCTGGTAATAGCCCGGATAGTTGCTAAAGCGTCCTACAATCGCATTTCTCGCCGCCACAGCAAATAGTGGTTCACCCGTATAGGCCGAGAGTTTCATCAAGTCTCCAACCCACGAAGACATAATCATGTTTAGCGATTCGTTGAAAAATGTAGAAGGCTGTTCCAACCCGAGTCCGACCCTGGATGGCAACCAGTTGGGCACGGTTTCATCGGTTAATTCATGCAGGTTTTCTGGCGGTCCCTTTACGCCCCTTCTACTGCCCAATCGCCAGACTTCTGAACCATGCCAAAAGAAGTCGTGTCCTTCGTTAAATGGCGCTTTGCGAATTGCATCGGCAGTGATGAACATGGAATCGGTCATCGGTGATTTTTCCGGATTCGCCACCCAGAGCTGCGTCAGCAAAATCCGACCGGCCTCCTCAGCGGCATCCAGGAAGCGCTTATCGCTTGTTGCCTCATACACATCAATCAGTGCGGCGATATTCGGCACGTAGCTAATATACGAAAATGCGCTGTAGTTTGCCGGTGTGGAAGCCGTACTGTACACCTCCTTATCGACGTATTCCAACGCCAAATTTATTGCCGAATCCAACGACAACGAATCTCCACTCATGGAAAACCGTGTGAGGTGGTTAACAAAATTGGGGATACTGCCATACGCATTGACTACCGGTTTTCTACTTTTTTCACGGGCGATTTCCCGGAGCACGGGCATCCGCCCCCCCGACATTTCGTAAAGTCCATCAAACACCGGGGCGTTGTAACCGGCTATAGGCTCGCCGATCGGCCGGGGAAACGTTGCCTTGCCGCCGAAGTAATTTGCGCCGCCCAACAACGTGTCTGATTTGAAATGCAGGTGCCCGCGGGTGAGGAGATTAGCCAACGTAGGAATAGCACGTTTCCGCAACACTGCTTCATCTTCCGTAAGGAGAAAAGTCTGCACAGCTTGCATCGGATTGGCGTTGGAAGAGAAACTTCGTCCCTCCATGTTCCAGTGGGCTTTTCCAATGCTGTCCCACCCCCCGAAATGGTCGTCCATCATCAAATCCCGTGTATTGAAAATGGCCTGCGTAATGGACGAATAATAGTTCTTTCGATAGTCTTTCAACCCATACACATCGGTAATCGATTTCTTGTATGTGTCGAACCATCCGCCAATGTGATAAATGGGGCGATACGCAAATTCAAACGTATCTCCCGTGTCGAATTTACTGCTGGTCGACCCCGGCAATGGCGCGATCAGGGCCGGGGCGAGCTGCCCCGCTTCGTTTCGTAGCAATGCCCCGAATTCGTTGTTCCAATGATAAGTCCATTTCAGTTCCAGCACCGAAGGATCCACAGCCAGGCCCATCGTGACAGCTTCACTACTGGATATGGCGTTGCCCTTGGGCAGCGATACCGTTGCCATGGGCGTAAACAAATACTGCTCCGTATAAACCAACGGGGTTGGGTGCACGCGTTTGTTGGCGACCCGCATGGGCGCAAGGGCAAACGTGTATTCGTCCTCATCAAACGCTCCGGCACTCGGTATGATCACACTGTAGACGCCTGCCTTTTCGGGTACCAACGCTAATCGCACCAAGGGATCCGACGAGCCTGCTGCCAACGTCCATGTACTTCGTACCACAACGCCATCCGCCGCATAGTGCACGACTACCGATCCATCATTGTTCTTTTTCACGTGGTGCGGCACGAGCCAGGATTTGCGAAAGCTTTCATAGGGATTATTGCTTACCGCAACCTGCCTATTCCCGCCATCGTCCTGGAGCACAGATCTGAAAATCGGAAACCCCTGATCGTAAAAATGCTGGGATTCAGCGGCGCTCAGCAATATGAGTTCATTGCCGTCGCTCCTTTTTTTCATCAACACCCCTTTAGACTCCACCGTGATTTCTACCCGAGCGTGTTCTTCGGCTTCGAGTTGATAGAAACTGATCGTTAGTTGGTCGTTTTCCAACGTAATTCTGTCCGTTATCCGGGCGTTGCCCGAAAGTCCCTTCGGAGCAAGCAACGGTGCTGCGTGATAACGCCTCACCAAATCCGTGCTTACATACCGGTCGACGCCTTCTGTCGTCATTGTCTCGTCTTTGGTCAAAAAAATGCCGTCGCACCGTGCATAAAACGCGGACGAATCGATCAATCGCAAGCTGTTTTCCCCGCCGGTAAGCCGTATCCGATCTACACGTTCCCACCGGAAACCGGTATGGCCGTGGGCCCCCAAACGCTTACGTAACACCTTACCATTGGCTTCCACGTAAAAGAAACGCTCGCCCTGTTGGTGTTCGGCAAGGTCGAGCGACCTCACCCACAACACATACGACCCTGCCTCCTTTACATTTAAATTAATTTCGGCGGGTTTCAATCCGTCCGGTTTTCGGTGGAAAGGCCCCGTTAAGGCTGCCAGCTGCGTCGCCGACTCGAACCCACGGATTTCCCAATCACCGCGCTGCTCAATGTCATATGGTGATACGTAGCACGGCTTATCGCCCCATACGGTAATCCCTTTTTTTTCCTGGCGGCCGCCATCCTGTGCGGCGTGTGCACAAGGCCCTGCAAGAAGCAGAACGATGGTAGGCAACCATTTTGCCCATACGACTATTGGGTTTGACCTTAACATACACAATTCTCCCTATCGTCAATAATTTGGGTTCTGACCAAGCTTTTCATTCAGATCCCGATCTTTCTGCGGAATCGGCCATAAATAATGTTTTCCTGGGTCAAACGCGCTCACGGCAATGACGTTAAAAAACTCCGCTTCGTTCGCATAGTGGCTCTGCCCGTACGCATCAATGGTCGGCACGGGGTAATGATCGTAAAATGCCCTGGTTTTCCTGCCGAGCACGTTACCTTTCATGATATGTTCTGCATATCCCCACCGCCGTATATCGAACAATCGGTGGCCTTCAACCGCAAGTTCTGCCGTGCGTTCATAGCGCACAAGCTTAGTGAGCGATGCCTTATCCATTTCGGTCACCAGCGGCATTTCTACGCTTTTCCGGCCACGCACCCGGTTTATCGCATCGATTACCGTCGCGTCGATTTCATTCAGCTCGATTTTGGCCTCGGCGTAAGTAAGCAACACCTCCGCAAACCTGATAAACATGAAATCGACCTCCGATTGCGTGGTAAACGCAGGCAATTCCACCGGATCCAGGTATTTCTTCCAGATGTATCCCGTAAACGTGGCATACGCGTGTGTCACCTCCTGATTATTCACCCGTACCACATTATCTCCTTGTTTCCGGAGCGTTGTTGAACTGTCCGGATGATTTTCAAACCGGTAGTCGCCAAACCATTGTCCCGGGGTCAGGATTGAGGCTTTGAGGCGCGGATCCCGATTGTCATAAGGCTGAACGGGGTCGTAGGACGAAGACTCATCAATGTGTTTCCCATCAATGCACTGGAAAAAATCGACAATCGTCTGCCTGGGCACGGCCACAGACCATCCCTGGGTTGCCCTCAGTCCAAAATACTGCGGAATCCCGCTGGTTGTGACCCCTCTGAGGAACGGGATATGCAGAATTGACTCTTTCGATTTCCTACCGCCGAGGAGAAACAGGGATTCAAAATCTGTATGCAATTCGTACACATCCGAATCGATTACGTCTTTGGCTGCCTGTGCTGCAATTCGGTAATCTCCTTGCAGGAGTGCTATCCGCGCTTTCAGCGAAAGGGCTGCACCTTTGGTGATTCGGCCTATATTATCGCCTGTCCATGTTTCGGGAAGGTATTGAGCAGCAAGATCCAAATCCGCGTACAACTGCTCAGCGATAGTCGCTTTCGGCGTCCGCTCCACCTTTGACTCGCTGATGGAAAGCATCGTTGTCACGAAAGGGACATCGCCATACAGGTTAATCAGGTAATGATAGAAAAACGCGCGTAGAAACTTCGCCTGCGCTTCCACGGCCATGTACACGTCTTCACCAACCACATCTTTCGCCTTATGCATATTCGAAATGATGTTGTTACAGCGCGCTATGCGCTGGTATAACGACGCCCAGATGGTATAGAATACCTCCGTCTCTGTGCTGAACTGCCCACCTTGTACCGTAAACATTCCGGCGTAGTCTCCACGGTTGAAACCGATGTCGGTCGATGAATCGAACCAAACCGGATAAGGCACCCTGCTGTTCTGCCAATACAGCCCTTCATAGGCACCATTCAATGCCAGCAATAGCTCAGTCTCGTTAGCGAAAAAAAGTTCATTGGCAGGTCGGTCTGACGGACGTCTTTCCAAAAATTCCTTTTGGCAGGAGGTAAATGCCAACAAACCGACCAATAACACTAGTTTATAATGACTTACTTGTTTCATTTTCAAACAATTTTATAGGTTTATACGATGTCCACACTCAAAAGGTCAAAGATACGCCCATCACATACGTGCTCGCGATCGGATAAGGACTGGAGTCTCCATCGGGGCGCTCCGGATCCCACCCAGGGAACATGTTATGAAATGTATAGATATTATCGCCCGAGGCGTATACCCGCAGGCGCTGCACACCGAACTGTCTCAGCTTATCGGAAGCCAATGTGTAACCCACCTGCACGTTTTTTATGCGCATGTAGCCACCGTCGTTCACCCAAAAATCGGAGAACTGGAAGTTGTTGTGGGTAGAACCCGCCACCAGTCTCGGATATCTCGCATTTACGTTTTGCGGAGTCCAATAATCGAGTTGCCAGACCTGCATGTTATTATTGTTGTAGAGTGCCCAGGCCGCTTCGTTGGTCAATATTACATCCCGCTTACCCACACCTTGGAGGAATACACTCAAATCGAACCCTTTATATTCGCCATACAGATTGACCCCGAAATTCATGCGCGGTATGGGGTTACCAATCACCACGCGATCATCCGCATTGACCACATCATTACCAGTCACATCCACATACCTGATATCGCCGGGTTTCACGTTGCCAAACTGTTCAGGGCCATTTACCACCTCATCCTCCGTTTGGTACAGGCCGTTCGCGCGGTATCCATAAAGCGAGTTGATCGGATAGCCCTCTTGGATAAGCCGGTAACCATTGATGTAAGGGCCGGTGCCTTTCAAATCCATGACCTCGTTTTTCACATTGGAAAGATTGGCTCCCACGGAGTAATTGAAAGCCCCTATTCTATTTCGGTAATTCGCGAGGAAATCCCATCCGGTGTTCCTCACCACCCCTGCATTCTGGTACGGGGGGAGCAAACCGATTGTCGCCGGGATTTCGAGCTTAAGCAAAATCCCGGAGGTTTCCCGTTGGTAATAGTCAAAGGCTACATCCAGGTTCCTGAAAAGCGAAAAATCAAGCCCGATATTCCTAGAGGTCGTTGTTTCCCATGAGATTTCCTGGTTGGACAGCTCGTTCAGGATAGCAGTCGATACCGGTTTACCATTGAAGATATATTTTCCGGTGAGCGAAAGGAATGATGCGTAAGGAAAATTATCGCCGATGTTCTGGTTGCCCAGTCTCCCCCAGGAGCCCCTAAGTTTTAACATATCCATCCAAGCCAAATCCTTGAGGAATGTTTCATTTGACAGCACCCATCCCAGTGAAACGGCAGGGAATACCCCGAACCTACTATCCGAATTGAATCGGGACGATCCGTCCACGCGAAGGTTGGCTTCTACAAGGTATTTATCCGCGAAGTTGTAATTAACCCTTCCGAAATAGGATTGCAATGCCCATGTCGTGGAATTTCCGCTGTTTGTCCAATTAGGAAGCGCACCGGCATCCAGTTCCTGCAACTCCGGAAACTCAAAGCCTTCTCGATACGCATTCATCGCCCGGAATTTGTAGTCGATTTGTTCAAAGCCTCCCAAAAGTTGGAATTCATGTCTACGGAAATCCTTTTTATAGGTGACCAACAATCGCGTGGTGTTTTCCCAGCCCTGCGTTTCTCGCTGCGTCAGTTTAGCCACATTCGGCGTTATAAATGCCGGCTTCTCTTCGCCCGGCAGGTAGGTAGCGATGGTCTTGGCAAAATTTTTCTGCGAGTAATCGCTGATATTCGGTGTGAATCCCAGTTCAATGTTCAAATCCGGCAGCACCTGATAGGTAAGCTGGCCAGTTAAGCGCAGCGAGTTATAGAACTCCCGGTAATCGCCGCCGTCTTCCAGGGCAGCCAATGTATTGTACCCATCTTTCGCTATTCCCCACCTACCGTCAGACAATCGTGCCGTATATATGGAAGGGATGCGATTGGCCGCGCCAACCACGCCGTCGCCCTGCACGGCGGAAGAAACAGGCGAATGCCTACCGTTTATAAACGTTTCGAGCGTTAACCGTTCATTTATCTGGGTGGCGGTATTTAAACGGAATGCATAGGTCTCATAGTTAAAACCCGGTACCAGCCCTTGTTGGTCTTGGTAAGAAAAAGAGCCCATCACTTTCACGGTATTTCCGCCATTTACGCTTATGTGGTGTCGTTGCGTCAAGCCCGAGCCTGTATAAAGCAGCTTTTGCCAATCGTTATCGGGAAAATGATCCGGGTCTGTATCCTTATTTTGCAGGTAATCCCTCAAAACGTCTTCTTTGTAAAGCGGCGTAAGCCCAACGTTGCTCCTCGCTTCATTGTCTTTGGACATATACGTATAGCCATCTACCATTTCCGGCAAGTCGGTAAATGCCTGTTTTCCCACAAAACCCTCATAGTTTAGGTTTACCTTCCCTTCCTTGCCTTTCTTTGTTGTAACGAGGATGACGCCATTTGCCGCACGAGCGCCATAAATCGACGCGGATGCAGCGTCTTTCAACACGGAAACGCTCTCGATGTCATTGGGATCAACGCCATCTAGGGTGCCGTTCACCCCGTCGATCAGCACCAACGGATTGGAATCGCCTAGGGTACCTATACCACGTATCCGGATGGTGCCGCCATCGCCTCCCGGCTTACCGGAAGACTGCGTTACCGTTACACCTGCAGCCATGCCCTGCAATGCTGCAGACGCCCTCATGACTGGCCTTTTCACCAACTCCTCGCCCTTTAGAGAACTCACAGCCCCGGTCACCGACGTCCGGCGCTGGCGGCCATAACCCACGACCACCACTTCTTCCAACGACTCGACGGATTCGTCCATCACCACTTCGATAGTAGTCCCCGGTTCCACAACCACCTCCTTTGCCAGGAAGCCCATGTTTGTCAATACCAATACTGTTTTGGTGTCCACGTGCACGCTGAACCTACCAGCCTGGTTGCTTATCGTGCGAATATGGTCATTCCCTTTGGCATGGACAGACACGCCAACAAGCGGCTCACCCGCCTCGTTGCTTACCGTCCCCACCACGGGCTGCTGGCCCAAAGCTGCTGTCGTCGCGGTCAGCCAGGCAATGGCAACCAAAACCAATTTACATCTAGAAAAAAGAAACATACTCATAACAAAAGGTTAAAAAATTAGTTATTACTGCACCCCGATATTGATTACCTCCAAGCCTCCCGCTTCGATGGCAATGCTTTCAATGTTAGATTCTTTATTGATCAATTCAATACCTACCGATACCCGCCTCAGACTGTTATTAAGCAAAAAGAGATACACTTCGCCTGTAACCACATCCCGCGCACCGATCCAATCTGCGTCGGGGTGATCCAATCGAATGAAATCACGCGGCATGAACAGCTCAACAGCTTTCCCGAACGCCGTTCCGGCCGTAAAGCCGTACGGCTTATGCGGCCCGACCTTTGGCGTGATGAAGCCGCCAGGAAAGCTCACCTGCCCGCCCGACCGCAGTTCGACTTCCGAAAGCAGGTAATCCGTTATCCAACCTACCTGCCACCACGCATGGTGCGGATAAGGTCCCGGCCCACGGTCCATGGTTTTCCAATAGTACGATGCGACAGACGATGACGGGGCTACAAACGCATCCCTGCCCCAGGCCGCGGCTCTGGCCAGGTCTGCGAAAATCGAATCACCCGTTAACCGGGCTATCCGTGCGAATAGCCCGGCGTGGCTGGCCAGTAGGATTGGTCCCTCCCAATTTGACGACCCCAACAACCCGCCATGCTCGAAGTTCAACCCCGCTTGGGTAATCTGCCAGTCCTGTATTGCCTTACCTTTAACCCGTTTTTCTTTGTCGGAAGGAAGCGGATGTGTAATAATCGACAGCGTGTAAATACGTGCCAATTCGATGGCTGCCCACTTGTAATGTTCCAGGCTGGTCAGTTCATACAGGTCCAAAAAGGCTTGTGAACTTTGCCCTGTAGCAAAGTCAGGTGCGAACCGCGTATCGCCGCATACCCCCAGCAGGTAACCGTTTTTCACACCATTCTCATAAAACCAGTCGGCTCCGCGCTTGGCAGCTTCCAGGTACCGTTTGTCGCCTAAAATCCGGTAAGCCACCAACAAACCATAGAACGTTGGGCGGTAATCTTTGAGGTCTTCAAAAACAGGCTCCTTGCTATCTTTGTCATAGGCCACCTCCCACCTCCCGTCTGGGAGCTGCCAGTTGAGCAGGCGCTCTGCTCCCAATGCCAAGCGTTGCTTCAATTCGAAATCGTCTGGCTCAAAAAGCAACATGTTGCCAATATCGAGCATGCTGTAATAGGTTACAGCAATAGGCTCCACATAGTTGCCCCATTCCTCCACAAAGCGCTTGCTCTTCCACAAAAAATACTGCCCTTTAACGGCACCTTTGAAAAAGGGGTCGGATACGTCTTGCTGTTCCAGCTTGAAATTACGTGCGTAGGGCAATCTCGAGTTCAAAAGTACACTGTCTTTCATCAGGTGCGCCAGCATCCACATTGCCCCGTAGTCCGAATTCTTCATGGCATCGCGCTGTGCTCCCAGCACCCCACCGTGGTACTCCTGAGCACCGATGAGCCGCCCTTGATGCTCTTCCACGCGCCACAGCGAAGTGGTGTCGTCGGCCAAGTAATCACGCATGGCTAATATCCGGTCTGTGAGCGATTGCTGCGCCGTACGCCATTGAAGTTGTTCTTTAAGCCGGTAATGGTCATAAACGATATGGCGGAATGCCGGAAACCATCCCTTGTCAGAAAGAGAGACCATTACCCGGAAATTGAGCGTATCACCCTTCCGGAGGTACGAGCCCGGCTCACCGATCACGGGATAAGTGATGATCGGACTAACATACTGGCTGTCCAACCCCACTGAGAGCCCTACCTGCCAGTCCGAATTCGACAAGGTATCTTTTTTCCACGGGTCCCGGCCCAAACCAGGGGCTGCAGTGACCGACAGCGAAAGCCCCCCGGTGGTCGTAGCCATGGCGGCAAGTGTACCGGCACCGCGCTCGCGCACCACCACAGGCAACTCCGGCACCCCGTGCCCATAGGCGTAAGCCCGCACAAAGTCTTTACTGATCGTATTTGAATGCACATATCCAGGCACCGTGGCCCATTCCAGCTCCCGTTTATGCACCTTGGCTATCAACGGGCTTTTGAATGAATAGTAACCATCTTCCAATACGTTTATTTTCATATCAACAACCACATCTCCCGCTGCTTCCGAATCCAGCGACCATGTCGTCATCATTTCTGCCATTGGAAACGAATTCCTGAAAGCCACCTGTCTCTCACTTTGCCCAACAAGCTCGCCAGGCAAAAAAGAAGTCTCTTCGCCAGCCGTATTCAGCGCCGCTGGCTTTAGCCCGTCCGTCCAACGCCTGCGTATATAAATATAAGAGGAGTCTGGAAAACCAAAATCGTCTTGTACCTGCTGCGGTAACCCGCTAGACGAATCCGCATACATAAAGCTGTGCCGCCCGATTGGATTGGCCATAGGCCTTAAACCGACATCGCCCGTTTTCAGCGCGAATGTCTCCAGCTTGAACCCACGATCCGTCTCTACCCAAACTATCTTTAAACGTTCGTTCTCGATCGATATGCTTTGCGCAAACACATCTACCGTACCGCTTGCCATCAATAAGACATGAAGCGAAAGGAAACGGAAAAGAAACTGACCTCTGTACCTCATTTTTTAGCCCCAACTGGTCTGGTGTGGTCTGGTATTAAAACCACATTGCAAGTATAGGACATTTACCGCATTACTTCCAAAAAAAATTTAAAAATATTTTATCCTGACACCAAATCAGACCTAAAGGATAACATACATCGGCAAATAGCTGGTTTGGTTTGTTATGGTTTTTACGTAATTTTGCCAACCATATGCAGACAGCTGTCCTTGACAATAGCCAGAACACCACCCAACGCATGAAATACATGCAGTTGGTGGATTACATCAACGGGCTAATCGAATCCGATGAACTCCACATCGGCGATCGCATCCCGTCGCTCAAACAATTGGAAAAAAAATTGAGTATGAGCAAGGAAACCTTGCTGAAAGGATTGAATCACTTGCTGGAAAAAGGCGTCATTGAATCGGTGTACAGGAAAGGCTATTACGTCAAGAAAAAATCGGTCGACCACAGCTACCGGGTTTTCCTCCTGCTGGACAAGATGAACATCCTGCGTGATACCTTTTACCATACGCTGTTCGACCAACTCAAGGGCGTAGCGGACGTAGACGTCTATTTCCATCATCACAATGCCAAGGTCTTCGAAAGCCTGATCCGCGAAAACCTGGGCAATTACACGCATTTCATCGTGACTACCTTTTTGAAGGAAGACCCATCGGCGATCCTCAACCTCATCCCGGCACAGAAACGCATCATCATCGATTACAATCAACCTGGGTTGGAAGGTGACTACACCTGTATTTTCCAGGATTTCGAGCACGACCTCTACGACGGGCTCTCGCAATTGACGAATCAACTCGCCAACTACAAAAAGCTCATACTCATCGCGCCTAGCGAAGCGACCCATGCCCGCCACGTGGTGGATGGCTTCCTTCGGTTCTGCATGGAGCACGGCTACCGCTACGCCATCGAGCATGAGGTGGAAGGAGGCAGCTTCAAGAAAGGCAATGCCTACATCACCTTCAGCCGCTACGATACGGACGACGTAGCCCTGATCAAGCTCGCGCGTGCCAAAGGCTTCAAACTCGGCAAAGACGTGGGGCTCGTCTCCTACAACGATACCGCCGTGAAGGAAATCCTAGAGGATGGCATCACGGTCATCTCCACCGATTTCGAGGCGATGGGCAAGGCGGTAGCCCGATCCATCCTGGACAAGGAAACGGTCGTGGCGCGCAACCCGACACGGGTCATCGTGCGGAAATCGCTGTAACAAAACAGGATGCAGAACCACATTGGTGGCCTTGATACGACACGCAATTATTGAAAAACAATAAGTTTCCATACCTTTGGCCAGCAAAAGACTTCCGAAATGGCTGGAAATGGGTTAGAAACAGTGGACGAGCAAGAGTTTCTCGCGCGCTTGTCCGCGGGGGACGAAAAGGCGTTTTCCATGGTTTTCAGGACCTATTACGAAACTATGTATCAATTTGCCAGAAAATTTTTGCCAAGCAACGAGGAAGCGGAAGACATCACCGAAAACACGTTTCTGAAGCTCTTGGAAGACAACACCCGATTCAACGATCGTACGCATTTGAAATCTTATCTGTTCCGGGCGATTCGGCACGCCTGCCTGAATGCCAGGAAAACCTCGGAACGGGCTGCTCAACGCGAAGCAATCTTCGCAGAATGGCATGCCGAAAACGACAATGACTATCTAGCCCAGATTGCTCAATCCGAAGCTGTTTTTCAATTGCGACAGGCCGTAGCCGGCCTACCAAACCAGGCACAGCGGGTTATTACACTAACCTATTTAGCTGGTTTGAGCAATCAGGAGACGGCGGATGAGTTGGGGATTTCGCTACAAACCGTCAAAAACCAAAAGTTGCGTGCGCTCGCCTTGCTACGTTCCAGGCTCACGGCCGATCAGTTCTCCCTGCTGATTGCTTTCGCGTCAATTGCAGGCCAAAAAAATATCTGGCTGTAAAACAGCATATTGAAACATAAACCATAAACATGCTGCCTGTCGTTTGGTACTTTTTGCATCCGGCGTTGTTTGGCTTATGAATTAACGAAAAATACAGTTGACAGATTACGGGGAAAAGCAGGCGATACGCATGGGGCAGTTGATGCTCAAAGACCTACACGGCACCGCCACCGATGCAGAAAAGCGGGAACTTGCCGATTGGCTTGCCTTATCTCCACGCAATCAAGTCGTGCATGAAGATTTCATGAATCGGTCGACCAGGGAGGCATTGCTACAAGCACAACCACCGCATGCTGCCGAAAACGTGTTGGCTGAGCTGCTCGCCAAGCGCCACCGTAGCGATACAACCAAACGTAGCGACACAGCCCGGCGTATCCGTCGGGTACTTGGCTACGCGGCGGCGATACTCGTGGTGGCAACAAGCGCCACGTGGGTTTTCTTAGGAACGCGCTTACAAAATCCAGCAGATGTCTTACCGGGCAGCAACCGCGCGACGCTAACCTTGGCAGACGGTCGCACCTTCAATCTCGACGAAGCCCAAACCGGCATCATCGTTGGCGTCGGCGAAATCACCTATGCCGATGGAAATTTACCCGTTACCCGCTTGGGTGGAACCGAAGAATCGCTGACGCCCGAAACGCTCGTACTCACCACCCCAAAAGGGGGCACGTACCAAGTGACCCTTCCGGACGGTTCACAGGTCTGGCTCAATGCGAACAGCACATTGCGATACCCAGTCCGTTTCGTCGGCAGTGAGCGTTCGGTCTTTTTGGATGGCGAGGCCTATTTTGACGTTAGCGCGCAAAAAAGGCCGTTCAAAGTAACCACCAAGGATCAAGAAATCGAGGTCCTTGGCACCGGATTCAACATCGCCGCGTATCCCGATGACCATGAAACCAGAACCACCTTAGTGGAAGGTCGGGTAAAGGTTTCTGTCGCTGGCAACCCCCGAATCTTTACGTTAACACCCGGACAACAAGCCATGACACGCGGCATGGTTGCCGAAATCCGTACCGTGGATACCAGCCAACACGTTGCCTGGAAATCAGGGCATTTCTCGTTCAATGGCACCTTGCTTCCGGATGCCATGCGGCAACTGGGTCGTTGGTATGACGTAGAAATCCAGTATGAAGGGGAGGCCCCTCAACTCCCTTTCTATGGCAAGATAAGCCGAAAAAGCACACTCAATGAGGTATTAGAGATCATGAAGACCGGAGATGTCAACTTCCGGTTGGAAAAACGAGGCAATCAGAAAGCCCGAATCGTCGTATTGCAATAAAAACCAATAAATAATCACCGATATTAAAAACGTTATGATCGAATTTCACAAACCCACATGATTCAATCGAATCAGCGCCAAAAAAACCGGAAAGTGCTGGCGGCACAATCCGGTTCGATTTGGATGTCGCTGACACCAATGCGAAACAACGTGCCACACGGTGTAACCAATTGATAACATAATCCAAACGTTACAAAATTATGATTTTTTATGCATGTCCAAAAGGCCTTGGTTGGCTTTTCGGGCACCGATTACTACGGATGATGAAGCTAACCGTCTTTCTTTCGCTGAGTGCGGTGATACAGGTGAACGCAGCACTGAACGCACAGACGATATCCTTGCGAGCGCGCGACATGCCGCTTCCCCAAGTAATGGACCACATTCAGCGGCAAAGTGGCTACCTCTATTTCCTTCAGGGAGAGGAATTGGCCAACATGAAGGTGAATGTGCAAATCAGCGAGGCCAACCTGCGCCAAGCGATGGATGCGTTGGCAAAAAACGCAGATTTGATATGGGAACTCAAGGGCAATACCGTCGTGCTTCGCCATATCGACCGAGGCAACCAGAAAAAACCGGAATCGTTGCCACATAGCGTGCAGCAACGGATAATCCAAGGTCGCATAACGGACACGCTGAACGCGCCCCTAGAAGGCGCGACGGTAACCGTTAAGGGGACGAACCGAGCCGCTACGAGCGACGCACAGGGCAATTACCGGATAACCATACCGAAACAGGGACTCGCCTTGGTTTTTTCGATGGTTGGCTATCAAGCAATCGAGCGCACGATTGGCGATCACGAATCCATCAATGTGACCATGTATAGCTTAACCGCTGATATCAATGAAGTAGTCGTGGTCGGCTACGGTACCACCACGAAGCAGGACCTGACCGCGGCCGTTTCCACGATCAAACAGGAGGCCCTCAGCGAGCGTACCATGGTGTCACTAGCCGACGCCATGCGCGGAAAAGCCGCGGGCGTGCAAATCACTCAGGATGACGGAACGCCCGGTTCGTCGTTTACCTTCCGGATACGTGGGGCCAGCTCCATCAGTGCAGGCAGTACCCCGCTCTTTGTCATTGACGGTGTGTTGCAAGAAAATGCAGACAACATCAGCCCCGGTGATGTCGAATCGATCGAGATCCTCAAAGACGCTTCCGGCACAGCCATGTATGGCGCCCGCGGCGCCAACGGCGTGGTGATGATCACGACCAAAAGCGGCAAAGCCGGCAAAACGGCTATCGAGCTCTACTCAAACCTGACGGCACAAACACCCGGGCGGCTTTTCCCGGTCATGGATGCCCGGGAATTTGCGCGTGCACGATACCTGGCCTCGGCCTATGTCTTCGCCCCCCCAAGTACAACCGATCCGGATGCGCCCGCGAGTATGCTTCCTGGTTTTACATATTACCGTGATACACCGCTCGGTGAGCCAGGTGGATTCTGGGGCGTTGCCGAAGACGCCACCTACCACGATTGGGAAAACTACGGCTTGCCAGATTCGACCAATACGAATTGGCAAGACGCGATGTTCCAAAGCAGTTTGGTACAGGAATATCGCCTCAATATCGCAGGCGGCTCTGAAAACACGAAATTCTCGTTCATGGGTGGCTATCTGGGCCAAGAAGGCTTGGTCGTGTTCAGCGATTTCGAGCGTTTTACAGGTCGATTCAACCTTCAGCAACGGCTTTCGCCCGCCATTAACATGACGTTGAACCTGTCTGGCGACCGTTCAGCGACCCATGGCTTCATCGCCGGTTCATTGAACGGAGGCGTCGTTTCCAACCCCATCGTGACGGCCATGTTGGTAAAACCGCCCACCGAACCACTGACCCAAAGCGATGTGGAAGACAACATTGCTGTTGACGATTACATCACCACCAATCCGTATTCGCTGGCAAAATACGTGACCAACGTGCGCTATCCAACGAACTGGCTGTCGCGCATCAGCTTCGACGCCAAACTCGACAAGCGCTTTACCTATAAGTTGACGGGCACTTACGGTACAACGAACAGCAATACCGACGCCTATTACCCGAAATTCACCGCATCCGGATCGCGCTTCAACGGGCGTGCCTATTTATCGCGCGGCACCACGACCAAGCTGATGAATGAAAACCTGCTGTATTACAAGGACCGGTTCGGCGAATCGCATCGGATAAATGCCGTTGCCGGTGCTACGATTGAAAAACAGCGCACCAACTTGATCACCGCCGAGAATCAAGACTACGACATAGAAATACTAGGCGTATACGGACTCCAGAACGGTACCGTGCCGATCATTCCCACGTACACGATAACCGAATGGACGATGGCGTCGTTCTTTGGTCGCGCCGAATACAACTACAAGGGCAAGTACCTGTTTACCGGGACATTCCGCGCTGATGGTTCCTCACGATTCAGTCGAAACAATAAATGGGGATATTTCCCATCTGCAGCCATCGGCTGGAACATTTCGGAAGAAGGATTCATGGATGCTTTGCCAGCGCTATCCAACCTCAAACTGCGCGCCAGCATCGGTCAGAGTGGCAATACGGCAATCCCTTCGTACCTCACGCTGTCGACCATCGGCACCTATTTCTCGCCCATGGATGGGAAAACCCCCGACTACGGCGTGGTCGTTGAACGGCCAGAAAACATCGCGCTGAAATGGGAAACCACCACGCAGGTCAATGCCGGCTTGGATATCGGATTACTGAACGACCGGCTGGGTATCACCGCGGAATGGTACCTCAAACGAACTCGCGACCTACTCATCCAGAAAATAACGCCATCGTATAGCGGCTTCCGCAACACATGGACCAACCTCGGATCCATCCAGAACAGCGGAGTCGAGGTGACACTATCGGCCGCAATCGTCGACAAAGCGCATTTCGGGTGGAACCTGGATGCCAATATCGGCATCAACCGTTCCAAGGCTTTGGAAGTCGGCGCCGATCTCGGACTGGATCCCGGTGTCGTGCCCGGCGTTGGCAACAGCGCGTTTATCCGGAATGGTCAACCGGTAGGGCAATGGTTCGGCTACGTCACCGACGGCATTTATCAATCGTATGAAGCGGTCCAAGCATCCGGACTGCGTTCCATAAACGGCCAGGCCATTGCGAATGTTCGTCCGGGCACGCGACGCTTCATCGATCAGAACGGCGACGGCATCATCGACGCCAACGACCGCGTGGTACTGGGTACTGGACAACCGGATTTCATGGGTGGGCTGACCAACGTCTTCCGATACAAACAGGTCGGCCTAAATACGCTGTTCACGTATAGCTACGGTAACCGGATTTACAATGCAAACCGGGTTTCGTTGGAACATGGGCGCAATGTCAACAACATGTCGCAAGGGGCGGCAGACGCGTGGCGGCCCAGCCGATATGACCGGCAAACCGGCGCGCTCATCGAACAGGGTAACCCGAGCAATGCCTACCGGATGCCCGGTGGGCCGGAAGAGCTGCTCATGCTTTCGGATTGGGTGGAAGACGGCTCATTTCTACGGTTAGCGGACCTGACCCTATCCTATCGCCTAAGCCTTTCGGGCGTCACGAAGCTAAAACGGTTTGGCCTACAGGGCTTAACGGTTTTCGCGAGCGGGAAGAACCTTTGGGTCTGGACGGACTATTCCGGATATGATCCCGAAGTGAACACCCGGCAGGGCAACTTCGGCGACCTGATGCCCTCCCTCGATTATGCATCCTATCCGCGATCGCGGATGTATGCCCTAGGTTTTCGATTGAATTTTTAATGCTTTTAGGTGATGATCATGAGACTAGCAATAATAAAGGCAAACACGTTATGGCTGTGCGCGGCGATCTGTCTGCTCCTTTCGCAAACGGGCTGCACTAAATTCCTGGCGGAAGCGCCGGAAAGCCAATACACCGCAGACAATTTCTTCGTTGACAAAGTAACCCTGGATGCCGGCGTGGTCGGCATGTACTCCTCGGTCAAGGACCTTTTCGGCGTCTATACCAACACGCCGTTGTTCATGACCGAAATCGGCACGGATGAGGCCATGTTCAAAGGGTCTACCGGCGTGCGTTTCAATTTCGACAGGTATACCTTTTCAGTAAACGAAGGTGCTATCGGCGAGTATTGGTTCAGGCATTACGAGATTGCCATGCGCGCCAACATCCTAATCCATGCCGCCCAACAGGTTAGCAAGATCACGGAGGCCGACCGCAATCAAATCATCGGTGAAGCGCGCTTCATCCGCGCGTTCGTTTACTTCAGGTTGGTACAGGCATTCGGTGAAGTACCCATCGTCACCGAGCCCATCACCGGTGATTTCGATTACGGCCTACCCCGCCGACCAATCGCCGAGGTCTATTCGTTTATCCTGGATGACCTCGCATTTGCTGCGAGCGACGGCATCCTCACGACCGCCAAAACCAACAATGGACACGCCAATCATTGGGCCGCGAAGACACTGTTAGGAAAGGTATACCTCACCATGGCTTCTGCAAAAGCGGCAGCGAAGGTACCCGGCTATGCAGGGATTGCCCAATCGTCGCCGGAATTATATACGCTGGCTTGGGAAACGCTACGGGATGTCAAAGACAACAGCGGCGCGGAACTGCTGCCCGAGTACGGCGATGTGTTCAAGATTGAAAACAAGAACGTCAATAAGGAATCCATTTTTGAACTCCAATTCAGTTCGGTTGTCCCTTATGGCACGCAGTGGACAAAAGAGTATGGCATGATTGCCAGTGGCACCATCAATGGTAACCCCGCTTACCATACCAACGCCATGATCGGCCAATGCAACCTGGTGTATGTTCCAAAATTCTACACGTACTACAAACCCACGCTTGATGCGCCCGATTACGACGTACGGAGGCTTTGGAACCTGACAGATTCCATGGTCAATGTGGTCAACAATACGCCGGCTAGGCTCACGTCAATCTGGGGCACCGCTTACACGCCCGACAATTACAATCAAGTGGTGCTGGGCAGATGCGGGGTTACAAAATACCGATGGGGTGAATCGTGGCGCGAGACATCAGCATACCTGTATTCCAATGCGCCGAACAACGTCATCGTACTCCGGTTTGCCGACGTATTATTGATGTTCGCGGAGGCGGACTACCAGAAAAATGGCGAGATTTCTGACGAAGGGCTGGAGGCCATCAACCGCGTACGCCAGCGTGCAAGGGGGCTTTCGGCGAGTGGATTGCCCATACCCGAATCAGAAACGCCAGGATTTCATGACTATACCGCCCCTGACGTCGACATGGAAGAAATCATGATGGAGCGCGCCCGTGAACTCTGCTTCGAATTCCAGCGATGGTTCGACCTCGCCCGCACTGGCATGTTCGAACATTTCCTGGAGAAGACCCGGTCTACTTCGTTCACGACCATCGTCAACACGTCGACCAACTTCGATGCGGCAAAAAACTACCTATTCCCGATACCGCAGAGCCAAATCGACCTGTCGACCAACCAAACAGGCTTTAAACAGAATCCAAACTATTAATTGCTAGATACTATTTTTTATGCGTATTTCGATGATGAACATGAAAACCGTAGCCATCGCGCTCGTTTCCATCCTTTCAGTGGCCTTTGTGCCCCAAGTAGTCTATCCCAACAATCAAAAACCTCCTGCAAATGCCGATTTGGTCGTGTATGGCGGCACCCCCGCCGGTATCACGGCCGCGATCGCTGCCTCCAGAATGGGACATTCCGTAATCCTTGTCGAACCGCAAGTTCGTATCGGCGGTATGATTTCCGGCGGATTGATCCGCACCGACGTAGGCGATGCGGAAACCATCGGTGGTCTTTCCAAGGAATTCTTCGATCGCAATTACCAATACTATGTATCGCGTTACGGTGCAGATTCCAAGCAAGCGGAGAAGTCCTATCAAGGGTTTTTCACCGAACCCAGCGTTGCCGAACAGGTCTTCAACAACATGGTCAAGGAAGCCAATATCACCGTACTCACCGGCCATCGGCTCGTGGATGCAACGCTCCATCGACAAAAGATCACCTCCATCACCATTGAAGAGATAAAATCCGGCACCCGCCAAACCCTAGGTGGCCAGCAGTTTATCGATGCCAGCTACGAGGGAGACCTCATGGCAGCGGCCGGCGTTCCCTACCGCGTCGGACGTGAAAGCCAATGGGAGTACAACGAGTCGTTCGCAGGTGTCAATATCGGCCCGAAGGGGGTGCGGGGCGCCGGTGACCACAAGTTGCAGGCCTATAACATCCGGGGTACCCTCACCAGTCGCGACGATATCCGACTGTTGTTCCCGAAACCGGAACGCTACAAACCGGAACGCTTCAAGGCGCTTAAAGACAAAGTCATCGCCGAAGGCCTGACGTCACTTGCTGAGCTGCTTCCACACTTACCCGGATCAGAGATGCCCAACGGCAAACACGACAACAACGATGGCGACCTTGTTGGCGTCAATTACGCCTATCCAGAGGCCAGTTGGGAAGAGCGGCAGGATATCTACGAACAAGTTCGCGATCACTGGCTAACGTTGTTCTACATGCTCCAAAACGACCCCGATCTTCCCGAGGCTTTTCGTCAAGACGCCCGCAAATGGGGGCTTCCTTCGGATGAATATCCGGAGAACGACCACGTCACGCCGCAATTGTACGTACGGGAAGCCCGACGGATGATCGGGCGATACGTATTGACCCAAAATGACATCCTGACGGATCGATACAAAGAACGCACCATTTGCTTGGGCAGCTACAACATGGACAGCCACGTGGTGGATCATATCATGACCGATAAGGGATTGCAACCCGAGGGCGGGTTCATCGAATTGTGCGATGCTTATGAAATACCGTATGAAGTCATCGTGCCACCTGCCAACGAGAACCTATTGGTGTTATGTGGGATTTCGGCAACCCACGTTGCCTACGGATCCGCCCGCATGGAGCCGGTGTTCATGATGTTGGGCCACGCGGGCGGGCTCGCCGTGCACTTGGCCCTGACGTCCAGAACCGCTATCCAAGACGTTGAAATCAAATCCCTGCAGGACCTTCTCGTCCGGCAGGGTGCCGTGTTGGAGGCACAGTACCTTCCGGACGTCGCGATCAGCTTCAGTCCTGAAGAACCCAAGGTAGGCGAACCGGTCACGATTACTGTCGTGGAAAAGGACGTACGCCAACCTTTGCGGAAGATTTGGTGGAGCGTCGATGGAACCGGCGCGGAGCACGCAACGAAAAAAACGTTCACCCATACGTTCGCCACGGCGAAAGTCCACGATATTGCGTTGTTGGTGGAAGACGAAAACGGCTTGCGTTCACCGTTCATAAAGGCTGGAATCCCGGTTGGAGGGTCGACCCTGCGCGACGTGAATGTCGAAGCTGAAGATGGGGAACTGACGGGCGAATGGATACGTTCTCGTTCACCAAACTACGATTTCCGTTTACTTTATATCGATGGAGACACGAAAAAAGGCGAAAAAGCCGCTCGATTTATCCCAGACTTGCCCAAATCCGGTCGCTATATGGTCTCCATCGCTTACTCTCCGGGGAATAACCGCGCGAAAAATGTGCCCTTGACCATCAAACATCGTGGAGGCACGCAAGAATTGACGCTCGACCAATCCACTTCGAACACCGTTTTCGTGTATAAACCGTTGGGCGAATACCTATTCGACGCAGGCGAATCTGGATGGGTAGAAATCAGTAACGCCGGAACGACTGGCCAAGTGGTCATCGACGCGGTGAAATGGGTGTGGCTCGGCGATGAATAGGAAAAAATTCTTGTTGGATTTGGGTACCCTCGCCACCGGCTTTTCCGGTCTGGGTTGGGCGGGGGATCCCTATCCATCATCTCCGACGGCACATGGAGACGTAACCGTATTCAATGCCGGCATCAATGGCAACAATACGCGAAACCTGCTGGCAAGGCTTGAAAAAGATTGCCTCTCGCAACGACCCGATTTGGTAGTCATGATGGTTGGCACCAACGACATGAACCGTGGCAAGCATGTGCCAATAGATGAATATGGAACCAATCTCATCCAACTCGCCAATCAAATCATGTCTACGGGCAGCAAGCTTCTTTTACTTAGCATACTGCCCTTCCACGAACCCTATTTGCTAACCCGGCATCCCGCAGCTTTTTTCCAACCTTTGGGTCCCCAAAGACATCGAATCGTTTACAACGAGGCCATCCAAAAAGCAGCAAATCAGACAGGTTCAGCCTTTTTGGATGTTGGATCATTATTCCAAAAAATTGGCAATATCGGCTTGGATGAGGATTCGCTGCTTCGGAACGAAGCGAACAGCGGCCGTGCGGATGGGGTCCATCCCACCCGGATTGGCTACCGCTTCCTAGCACTGGCGGTGGGCCTGACGATCCAATGCCAGCAATTGCCCACGGGTCGGATTGTCTGCTTCGGCGACAGCATTACGCGTGGGGATGGCTCGACAAATCGCGCAAGCTATCCCGCTTATTTACAGAAAATACTAACACATTCATAAAGACCATGCAAAAATTAGTCAGAATCGGATATTCAGCATTGTTGTCCCTCGCGATATCGAGCTGTGGAACCACGAATGCAAATCGAACCGCAGAAGCCGACTTAATCATCTACGGTGGTACCTCCGCGGCCATCAGCGCGGCGGTACAAGCAAAAAAGTCGGGCAAATCGGTCATTGTCGTTTCGCCAGACAAGCACTTGGGTGGCCTGTCATCGGGTGGCCTGGGCTTTACCGATACCGGTCACAAAACGGTCATCGGAGGCTTGGCACGCGATTTTTACCATCGCATCTATAAACATTACGCAGACAGTGCGAACTGGCGTTGGCAGCGACAGGCCGAATATGGCAATAAAGGCCAGGGCACCCCTGCAATCGATGGGGATGCACGTACGATGTGGATTTTTGAACCCCATGCTGCCGAGCAGGTCTTCGAGGATTACGTCAAGGAATACGATTTGGATATCCGTCGAGACGAATGGCTTGACCGGGAACGCGGCGTAACCAAACAGGGTGGTCGGATCGTGTCTATCACCACCCTGAGCGGGAACACGTATACCGGCAAGGTATTCATCGATGCCACCTATGAAGGTGACCTGATGGCCGCCGCCAACGTAAGCTACCACGTTGGCCGGGAATCCACGGCCACTTATGGGGAGCAATGGAACGGGGTGCAAACCGGCGTTTTGCACCATAAGCATTGGTTTGCGGCCGATATCAGCCCGTACAAGGTGCCGGGTGATAGCACGAGTGGATTGCTATTCGGCGTGTCCGGAGAACATCCCGGCGAATATGGCGCAGGCGACCACCGCGTGCAGGCCTATTGTTTCCGGATGTGCCTGAGCAACCACCCCGATAACCGGGAGGCCTTCCCCAAGCCGGACAACTACAACCCGGACAATTACGAGCTTTTGGCACGGGTTTTCTCCTCGGGTTGGCGCGAGGCCTTCGAAAAATTCGACCCCGTGCCCAACCGAAAGACCGACACCAACAACCACGGGCCGTTCAGCACGGATTTCATCGGCATGAATTATGACTATCCGGAGGCCAGTTACGAGCGGCGGCGTGAAATCATCCGTGAGCATGAAGACTACCAGAAAGGGCTCATGTATTTCCTGGCCAACGACCCGAAGGTACCGCAGGATGTACGCGAGGAGATGGCCCAATGGGGGCTGGCCAAGGACGAGTTTACCGACAACGGCAACTGGCCGCACCAGCTGTACATCCGCGAAGCACGCCGGATGATCGGCCAGTATGTGATGACCGAACATGACACGTTCAGCGAGCGCGAAATCACCGATCCGATAGGCATGGGTTCGTATACACTGGATTCACATAACGTACAACGGTATGTCAAGCCGGATGGTTACGTGCAGAACGAAGGCGATATCGGGGTGTCGACCAAAAACGGTCCATACCTCATTTCGTATCGATCCATCACCCCCAAACGCGAAGAATGCGAGAACCTGCTGGTACCGGTATGCCTGTCGAGTTCGCACATCGCCTTCGGCAGCATCCGCATGGAGCCGGTGTTCATGATTTTGGGGCAAAGCGCTGCGGTGGCCGCCGCGTTGGCCATCGATGGCGGTAAGGCCGTACAGGACATTGATTACGGTGCATTGAAAAACAAACTTTTAGCAGAAAACCAGGTATTGGCTAGGCCTGTCCGGTAACGTTTATTTTTGGATACCGCGCATAGGCAACGGTCAACTAACATTACTCGCTCATGGAATTTCTAGACGGCATGAACGCGCTCACCCTGGTCTTCGCGGCCTTACTGATATTGGCCATCGGCTACCGGTTCTACGGCCTCTTCATGGCCCACCGGGTCTTGCGGCTGAACGCGCGGAACGCCACCCCTGCGG
>JBBCJB010000015.1:0-41804 GCA_037190485.1 Parapedobacter sp. | reverse complement strand
CACCCGGCTGTCCACCTGCGGGCTGGCCAGGCAGGCGCGGGACAGCTCGGGCCTCTGGCGATCCGTCGACCATATAATCGGTGATGTCGATTACGATCGTTTCGATGCCCTGGCGATACCGGGCGGATCCGGGGAATACGGGTTTTACGAGGAGGCCTGCAGCGAACGGTTCGTGGAGGTAATCCGGACGTTCCATGGGCAGGGCAAACCGATCGCCTCGATGCGTAGCGGGGCACTGCCCATCGCCTTCCGCGAAGGCATCATCACCTCGGTGAACCCTCCGGGGGCACTGGACGTGGCGTTCCTGCTGCTGGAAAGGCTGACCTCCCGGGCGCATGCCGACGACGTAAGGCAATCGATGGGATTGGACGATTGAAGGAAAGATAACATAACATATATGCACACGATACTCGCTGTTCTATCCGCCGACGACCCGCTCTACGCCTACATCGGCGAGCGGTACCTCACCAAGTACAAAACCCCGGTGAGCGGTAGATTGGGCATGCCCGGCCTGGAGCGGCTGGTGCAGGAAGCCACCGGGAAAACAACCCGGCCCGACACGGCCTACCTGTTCGTCACAATGGGCAACAAAGTTGCCAAGATCCTGATTCGGGACGAGGTCAGTACCAACCTGTTGGAGCTGCGGGAAAAGGACGTAGCCCGGGTGCTGGAATTGTGCGAGCAGTTAGGCATTTGACGCCATGGGTAGGGGCCGACCTAAGTGTCTGCCCACCGCAGGTAGGTCCGCCCAATGGGTACCAAGAAAAATACACTATGAATAAACGACTACACAACATCACGAAATTCCTGGTCCGCAAGGCCCGCACGTTGACCAGTAACCGCTTGCGCACACTGGTGTCCGCGCTGCTGTTCATCCTGGCCATCCCGATCGGCTTGTGGTTCCTGCTGCACGATACGGAATACACGTTCGCCCAGCTCAAGTACCATTGGGGCTTCTGGCTCTCGTGGCTGTTCAGCACGCTCATCGCCTTCGCGGTGATGACGCTCGGCGAATACGCCACGCGGCTGCTGGACAGGCACGTGCCGTGGCACGGGAACCGGTCGAAGCGATTGGGCATCCAACTCGGGGTAGGGGTGGCGCTGCCACTCGCGGTCGCCGTGGCGTGGAACGCCGGAATCTTCACCGGCCGCGAGGCCACGGCCAACCTCGATCCCTATTTCGGGTCGGAGTTCTGGCTCACGGCGCTGTTGCTGCTGGTGTTCAACGCGCTGTGTTGCGTCGCGCTCGTGCTGTGGCGCCACCTGCAGGGGCTCGTCGCCCGGGCGGGGCAGGCCGTGGAGCAGGCCCGCGAACTGAAGCGGCAGGCCGACGAAAAACTCGCCATGCGAATCACGGCGGCCCGCACGCCGGCCAAGCGCCGGAGACAGGCCAGCGGCGAGCTGGACACCGAACACCTGCTGGCGCACGCCGCCTACATCGAGGTGGCCAACCACGCCTGCCAGGTATTCCGGTCCGACGGCGGCAAGGAGGTCGTGGTCGGGTCCATGGACCAGCTCGAGGCCGACCTGGCCGGCACCGACATCCGCCGCATCCATCGCAAGCACATGGTGCATCGCCAGGCGATAGCCAAGCTGGAGCTCGACCGCGCGAACCACCGCAATTTCGTGCGCCTGGCCGAGCCCTACCAGGACGTGAAGCTGCGCATCGGCGAGACGTACCTCGACGACGTCATCACGGGGCAGGGCGGCGGTTGAATGGGATGAGCGCAACGCCGCCGCCGGCACGATAGCCAGCCGTAACACAGACAAAGCCGGGTGGTATGCCCACAAAGTATACTACCATCATGAATAACAGCAATCGGAAATTCAACATCAAGATCACGCATATCGAGTTAAACGGAAACAACATCATCATCGGTTTTTTACTGGACAACACGCAGCCGCCTGCGCCAGACCAACCCGCGCCGGTACCCGAAGGGCAACTGTACTGGAGCGACGGGCCGGAGCCCGAGTGCCTGCCGGAAGGGCCGGAGGCCATCACGATCGCGGAGGCGTCGAAGATCCTGAACTGCGTGGAGACGACCGTGGATAACATGCGCCAGGATGGGCGCCTGAAATCCTATTACCGGGGGCGGAGCGTGCGGTTGCGGCGGGCGCAGGTGGTAGCGGCGAGGGGGTGGTGGTCTGGGCCAAAAGGAAAAATATAAGGATGTAGAGACGCAATGCTTTGCGTCTCTACCCCACTCCAAGGCATTGTTCCATTGCGGTTCAATGCCCCTTATTTTTTCCTGAACAACCGCTGCAGGACCAGCGAGGCGAGGAAACTCGCCAGGGTGCCCACGATGGCCAGGATGACGGTCTTGAGCAGGTCGGCTGCGTCCAGCTGGGGCAGGATGGCCAGCAGCGTGCCGAATCCCGTGCAGAGGTTAACCCGGAGATTTTCCTTCATCGCCATCCGTTTTTCCGGTTCCTTCCCTGTCTTGTTCCACGGTATCGAGGATGCCGATGGCCAGTGCCATGTATTTCGCCACCGCCACCACCTTGGGCGGCAGTTTCACCGGCGCGGCGAGGATAGCGCCACTCGCCGCAGCCAGGATCCGTTTTGCTTTCCTATAGATCATGGTCTCGAATTTCAGGTTTCGTAGCGCGTATTTCCAGGAAGACATCCTCGCCGGCTTCCAGCACGGGGTATACCAGGTCCTTGATCCGGTCCAGCGCGATGCGGCTGTGGATGCCCTTGCCGGGGCCGGTGTGTTTGGTCACGGGCGCGATGCAGCCGCGCAGTTCGCGCAGGGCGTGGTTGGCCGGGTGGATGAGGATGCCGTCGCGGCCGGGCACGTCGTGCAGGGCCAGTTGGTCGCCATGCTTCGGGAAGTCGCCGCGGTACAGCCGGTAGGTGCCTTCGGGGATGCAACTGATCTGGCGCTGGTTGTCGCGCCAGGCCAGCTCGATGGTGTGGCACAACGCGCGGCCGTTGTGGTACAGCGTGCCGTTGGTGCCGCCGGGATGGTAGGTGCGTTGCAAGCGGAGCGTGAGGTGTCCGGTCCCGCCGACTGGGCGGGACACGGAACGGAACGATCGGTGCTGCATGGGCTTATCGGGCAATGCGTGAAACGGTGTGGCTCCAGTCACTGACACCCTTGCCGTTGCGCGAACGGATGCGGGCGAAGTAACGCACGCCCTCGGTCAACCCCGCGAACAGGGTTTCGCGGGTATTGGTGGTGGAGCGCATTTCATCCCATACGGGTTGGCCGTCGGCATCCCGCGCACCACTGAGCTGGTATTCATACTCCCAGGCGTTGGGGATGGTCTCGTACAGCAATTGCAGTTCGCCTTCCTGTTCGCCATCCACCAGCCGCACCAGCAACGGGGGCAACGGACGTTTGAGCGACTTGGCTGGGAGCACCTGCACGAAGCCCGAGCTGGCGAGTTTGTGCGCGTCGCCCGCCGACACGGTGTTGACGTAAAAGGCCTGTTGGCGCATGGCATCCAGCAACGCGCGGCGGGCATTGTTCTTCGCGGTGATGGCGATCCTGCCGCCGTTTTCGATGGCGGTCTGGAGTTTCTGCCTGAAATCCTCGGCCACAGCGGTATAATCGGCCTCGTCGATGGGCGGGTTCGGGAAATCGGCATTGCCGGTCAGGAAAGCCGCCGTGCGCCCACCGAGGGTGGCCAGCGCATTGTCACTCCATTTGTAGTAGCTTAAATAGACTCTGTTCATTTTTTAGACTTTTTGTTTTTTGCTTTTTGTTTTTGCGGAGTCGCTTATTCGCCTTTCGCGTGGGCCTGTCTAGCGCCATTGCGAATCCGCGCATCTGCGAAAATTGACCTGGCAATGGCCCTGCGCGTATCGGATTTTCCATGTCCTTCATATCCATTTTTTCGTTTGCTGGTGCAAAATTCCGACGATCCCGTGGGGTAGGGCGATTTTTTGGCCCACATTGGCCCTGTTTGTCCCGACGATGGCCGAACCTTGGCCCAACATTGGCCGAAGCGCCTCGGATGACAGCCGCCGGAGCGCCCCGGGCGTCCACCGAAAGCACCGCGGCAAATCCCGGAAGCTGATTCCCGACTGCCGATAAGCCACCGGCATACGCCGAAGGCCAGTCGGCATACGCCGAGAGCCGATTTCCGAAAGCCGCCAGCCCACCGGCCACTGCCGAGCGCTGATTTCCGAAAACCTAAGGCTGCCCGGTATCCGCCGAGAGCCGATTTCCGGAAGCCGATAGCCCGCTGGTACCCGCCGATAGCTGATTTGCGTAGCCCGAAAGCTCCCCGGTATCCGCCAAAAGTCGATAACCGGATGCCGAAAGCCCCGCGGCAACTGCCGGAAGCCCGTTTCCGGACGCCGACAGTTCCACGGGATACGCCAATTGGCAGCAGGCATGTGCCGTAATTCGAAAGTGGAATGCCGAATGCAAGGCGGCATCCGGCAAGGGCTGGTTTCCGGACGCCGATAGCCGCCCGGCATGCGCCGATAGCCGATGGCCGAACACCGCTGCCCAACATCCGTAAGCCGACAGCCCGTTGCCGACAGCCGATTGCCAAAAAATGCCCCCAGCGAAGGTTCATGCGTGGCGAAAGCGCAGGCGCTCGCGGCGAGTGTTCAAGTCGAAAACGGCCTTTCCGATGCTTTTTGGCGGTTTTTTTGTCCCTACCTTAGCCGCCGAGGGTTCCGGTCAGGACACCGGTTCCCCGCGAATCACTTACACAAAACATCGTTTATTTATGGGACCATTTCACCCCACCCCCGAGGATTTTGCCGAATGGCAAGACGAATTGAACGGCTCGCCGGCAACCGTGATCGAACAGGAAGCCGTAGCCGTGGAGACCAATCCAAAAGCCTGGTTCCTGGACCGCTTCATCACCACCCCCGAACAGGAAGCATTCATCGTAAGCCAGGACGACACGTTGGCCCAGTACTGGGGCGCAAGCATCGCGTTCTTCATCCGCCACGGCCTGCCCATCGAACTGGTGAAACCGGCCGAGAAGCCTGCCGTGCGCAGCTCGAAGCTGATCCTGTCTGAAGAGGAGTTGAGGCAGTTGGCGCCGACGGCGGCGCGTACCGATGCGGACGCGCAGTTGGACGGCATCTTGCGCTTCATCATCACGTATTAATCCCAACGGGGAGCGGCCGGACAACGGCCGGTCGTTCCCTTTTTCGCATACCCCCGGCTTTTTTTGATACTATTCCCGCCGGTCGCCGGTTTGGCCTTGCTACCTTGCTACCCGTTGCCGCCATCCCGTGCAAACTGGATACCGTACTGCGTTCGGGCAGTTTGCCTTTACCCAACCCGCTGGCGGCCGGTATCGTCGTCCGAAGGCAATGGCCTTGCGTCTCGGCGTGAAATCGGTAGCATATTCCCGATGTTTATTCGAGTAAGGTCATTTGATGACTAAATCATCGGGATTTTGTTTACCGGGCCATAACGTATGGATGATCAGATCATCATTGATTAGTTCGTAAAAGATAATGTAATCGCCGATGATTAAACCCCTAACGCCATCAACCGTAGTCTTTATGCCTAGCTCGGGGTGTTTAAGGAGCAGTTTGGTTTGTTTTGTGAATTGTTTGTAAAGTTTGCCGGAGTAGCTGGTGTTCCCATTGCGATTCGCATAAAACTCCATAATCTCAAAAAGCTTGATACGGGCTTTATGAGACCATATTATCTTTCGCTTAGCCATCGGTTGACTTCGGTGTCCAAATCCGATTGTTCGATAAAGCGGCCTGCGGCGATATCCGCACGAGAAGCTTCGATCTCTTGAAGCTGTGTTTCGGATAGCGACATGACGCTATTTTCGGTCTTTGTGTCCAAGATGGTTTTAATGGCCTTGAGAAATTGGACGTCATCAATTTCAGCTATCCGGCTAATCAACAAGTTCTTCAATTCAAGTGCTCCCATAAGACGCTAAAGATTACTATTTACAAATTTAGCGTAAATTAATTGGAAAGGCAAACGCTATTCCTCCTTAGAAGTCAATCCCCGTCGGCCGCCATGTCCTTCGTCCCGGACGGGCCGTCGAGGTACTTGATGACGGTGGGGTCTTTCTCCACGAAGCGCACGGCCGCGGTGCCGGGCGCGGGCTCGAGTTTGTCGAGGAGGCCGATGAAACGGCCCTGGCCAAGGGTAATCGTTATTTTATTGACTTCCAGTGCATGGAGGTGATAGTCGGTTTTCTTGATCGTGGGGTTCAGTTTGGCGAACGCGTCTTTTGCGGTCCGTGGACGCTTGAAAAATCCGCTGTCGATCAATCCACGCAACCGTTTGGCACGCCCTGGCAGCCCGTCTTCTTTTTGGGCAGCCTTTTCCGCCACGGTTTTCGCCTTCGCTTGCTGCTGTCGCTTCCTTAGCTTTTCGATGGCCCGCCTACTGGCGGCCGGCAAGGCGTCGAAGTCCGGGGGCATGGACTTCGGATTACCGAATTCATAGTACTCGACGCCGAAGAAAGCCGCGTACTTATCCAAGTTGTCCAGGCCCATGCTGATCATGCCGCGTTCCGCTTCTGATATATAAGGGGTAGCCGTACCCATCAGTTCGGCGAATTCCGATTGGGAGAGCCCCGTAGATTCCCGGTAACGCCTCAACTGGGAGCCGAATAGCTTCTTCGCTTCGATTTTACCTTTCAAATGAAATTTTATTATTTAAGTTTTGTATTAAATAATTTTTATTTACCTTTGTCTCATCATCCGTTAGGAGTGGATGCGCATGAATGATTGAACACGAAAACACATTGCCTATGGCATAACTGATGAAACACATATAATCCAAGGTGTAGGTAAATACATTGAACGTCTCGTCGCTTAGCAATCCCTTACAAGAAGCGAGGCAGCAGGTATATATCCTCCCTTTCTACTCACTGCCTTTGTCATTTGAATTGGATTGGGGCGTATTGTGCAATCCAATTCTTGTAAAGGAAATACGAGGCGCTGGATGGCCGCGGTTCAATCCCGTACGTGTATTTTCCTATGCCGTTTAATTAACCAACGGTAAAGATCGCAAATTATATCCAAGAATGAATAAAAAATAAACCTATTCATGTGGGTATGCTATGCCCTTATTGTAACTTTTTTTTGTGTAAGTACCCGTGCTTGGGCGGCTGGCAGGGGGCTAGCTGCCCCTGCCGCGGGGTTGGTGATGCAAGATTCCATCCCGGGGCGACACCCTTTCCGTCCGGTAAATCGAGGTCAACACGGGTTACCACACCGTAAAGGACCGCTGACGCGCGGAAGCATCGCCCGGGAGATGGCGGCCAGGTTGCTGCGGCAGCCAAAATAGCGGTGCCCTAAAGTTTAGCGGTGGTCTTGTTGCACATAACCGCAACTTTGGCTAAGTTTGGCTCGATGAGCGCCAATGCCGATTTCGAAACCATCTATGTGCGGTACTATGCGCGCATGAAACGGTTTGCGGTGCAGTATGTGCTGCGCGAGGAGGATGCCGAAAACCTGGTGCAGGATGTGTTCACGGAGCTTTGGGAACGCTTTCCCACGCTTTCATCGCACGATAACCTCTTCGCGTACCTCGTGCTGGCCATCAAAAACCGATGTATCGATTTCCTGAGGCGCCAAACGGTGATGCAGAAAGCCGCAGATGCGGTGCGCCAGGAGTATGAGCTTGAATGGCGGGCAAACCACGACGCCCTCCTTGCCATGGGTACCATCCAACTTTCGGAAACCGAACTGGACGGGTTGCTGCAACGGGCGCTCGACAAATTGCCGGAGCGGTGCCGCGAAATCTTCGTGAAAAGCAAAATAGAGGGCATCAAACAAAAAGACATCGCAGCAGCACTTGGGATATCGGTCAATACGGTTGAAAATCAGGTGGCTATCGCTTATCGGAAACTGCGTGCCGAACTGAAACATCTCTTTCCGCTGATTTTTTTCATTTTGTTTTAGTGGATTCCGCGCGTCACTTCGTTACCTATGCGCATGGACGAACGGATCATCGATTTCTTTAGCCAACGATTGGACGGGCCTTCGCGTCGCGAACTGCTGCGGGACATGGCTGCGGACGAAACGCTGCGGTCGGATTTCATCCGCTATCGGAACCTCTCGGGCTTGGCGACGCTGACCGGACAACCCGGCGATGAGGCCATAGGCCGCGAAAACTACGCGCGTTTCATGGCCGTTAAAACGCGCCGGGTACGACAGCCGGCGTTGTTCCGCGTCCTGGGTTATGCCGCGGCGGTCGCGCTGTTGATCGTCGGGGCCTGGTCGGCCGGCCAATGGTTTGGCGCAGGCCCGGCAAACGAGCAACCCGTTGCGCACAATACCCTGCGGGTGCCCGCCGGCCAACGGGCTTCGTTGACCCTGAGCGATGGCACGGAAGTTTGGCTCAATGCCAATTCGACATTGACGTATCCCGCGCGGTTCGGCAACGGTGCGCGCGAGGTTTCGATTTCGGGGGAGGCCTTTTTTACCGTGGCGAAAGACAAGGATCATCCATTCGTGGTCAGCACCTCGTCCGTTTCCATCGTGGTCTTGGGCACGGTGTTCAATGTGGCAGACAACCGGGAAGCGGGGGCCACGCAGGTATCCCTCCTGGAAGGACAGATCGAAGTGGAACTACCCGATGGCAACACGGATAGGATCCGGATGGAGCCAGACCAACTCCTGCACTATGAAGGCGGGGTGGCCACCGTGACCCAGGGCATCGATGGGCAGGAGTTCCTGTGGCGGGAGGGAATCATCCAGTTCCGGGAGCTGCCACTGTCGGCGATCGCACAGCAGCTTTCGCAATACTACGGCGTGCGGATATCGATTGCCAACGAGCGGCTGGCGGCGCGGACCTATACCGGCAAATTCAGGCTCCAGGATGGCGTAGCCGAAATCTTGCGCATCATCCAGCAAGCCCAGAAATTCAGCCTGAAAAAAGACGAGACCCACAATAGCTATTGGATACGCTAACGCGGTGCGCATAACCAATTGATAGTTTTAGTATTGTAAACCGATTAAATGATAACACGATGAAAAAGCCTTGATGACGCAAAGGAGAAACAACCGGGGATGTTGACGCATCCGCCGGTCGGTTTTGACTAAGTACCCCGATTTCCGTAAAACCAAGTATTTACTTAATCATTTCAAAATTATGAAATTAAAACGGCTATTGCCCCAATTCCGGTATGGAAAATACCGGGAAACCTTGCAGATCATGAGAATTACGTTTTTCCTTCAAGCGGTTTTTGTATTCCAGTTGGCGGCGCACCCGTCTGGTGCGCAGCATGCGAGGATCAAGCTTGAAACGAACCATATCCCTGTTTCGGAACTGATACAAGCGATCGAACGGCAGACCAACTACCTGGTGGTGTACAGCCACCAGGAAGTGAACACCGCCCGCCAGGTGGTGCTGCGGCGCAAGTCTGCAAAGGTTTTGGATGTGCTGGACGATGCGTTTGCCGGCACGCCGATCACCTACGTGTTCGACAACGACTACATCATCCTCAAGGCCCGGCCGATGGATCGGGCCCCGCTGGGAACCGCTGCCGACCAGGCCGCAACCGGAAACCTGGCGCGGCCCGAATTGGCACACGTAGACGGCCTTCGGGTCGCCCAGCAGCCCGGACGGGTAACGGGTACCGTGGTCGACGCCGCGGGCCAGCCGGTAAGCGGGGCAACCGTCCTGGTATCGGGAACCACCCGGAGCGCGATGACCGATGACCGCGGCCGGTTTGCCATCGCGGCCGATGCCGGCGCGGTGCTGATCGTCTCGAACGTGGGCTTCGTGTCCAGGCAGATACAGGTGGCTGGTCAACAGGCGCTCACCATTCCGTTGATGACCGATGACAGGGTCATCGATGAGGTGGTGGTGGTGGGTTTCGGCACGCAGAAGAAAGTGAACCTCACGGGCGCCGTGGGGGTGGCCGATGCCAGCGTATTCGAGAACCGGCCGGTAACGAATGCCGTGAATGCCCTGCAGGGCGCCGTGCCCGGACTGGCCATTAGCAATACGGCTGCCGGAGGCGAGCTGAATGCCTCCAAATCCATCCGCATACGCGGGCAGGGCACCATCGGTTCTGGATCGAGCGGCGATCCGCTGGTGCTGGTGGACGGCATGGAGGGCAACCTGGTGTCGATAAACCCGCAAGACATCGAGAGCGTGTCGGTGCTCAAGGACGCTTCGGCGGCAGCCATCTACGGGGCGCGCGCGGCCTTTGGGGTGATCCTGGTCACCACCAAGTCTGGCAAAAGCGGCAAGAACGTGTTCAATTACAACAACAGCTTCCGGTTCAATACCCAGGTGATGCTGCCCGACCTGATGGATTCGTGGCAGTTTGTCAATTACTTCAACGACGCGCAGTTCAACACCTCCAACAACGCGCTGTATACGGCCGACTACCTCAAGCTGGTCAAGGACTACTACGATGGGGTGACAGACCCGTCCGTGGCCATGTATGTGGGGAGCGGCGGGCGCTGGAACGGTGATTTCGCCTACGGCAACCACAATTGGCTGAACGAATACTACAGCAAGTGGTCGCCTGCGCAGGAACACAACCTGAGCCTGAACGGGGGCACTGACCGCGTGACGTACTACCTTACCGCCGGGATCATGGATCAGGACGGGTTCATGCGCCACGGCACCGAAAACTACACGCGGTATAACCTCACGGCGAAGGTCGGTGCCAAGATCACCGAGTATTTCCGGATGGACTACGTGACCCGATTCAATCGGATCGCCTATGACCGGCCCACGGCGATGACGGCCGGTTTCTATAACGATATCTTGCGGCGTGCGCGCCCGGTGCGCCCGGTCTTCGATCCCAACGGATACCTGGCCAACGACATCCACTACATCGGCATGATGACCGACGGCGGGCGCTACCAAGACCAAAGCGACGAGCATGTGCAGCAATTGAAGGCCACGCTGACCCCCCTGCCGGATTGGACGATAACGGGCGACTTCAATGTGCGGATACGCGGCAATTCCACCCACCAGGATCAGCAGATCGTGTATTCCCATAGTGCCGAGAACCCGGAGGTCACGTATCGCTCGGCCTACAGCCCGTCTGCCGACGGCGTGTCTGAAGTGCTGTGGAAATCGACGTTCCTCAACCCGAATATCTATACCAACTACGCCCGTTCGTTCGGGGGGCATAACCTCTCCGGCACGGCAGGCATGCAGCACGAACGTTCGTTCAGGAAGTTCCTGTCCGGTGGCCGTACCGGGATCCTGAATCCCCTGCTGCCCTCGCTCGACCTCACCAACGGCGTCATGTCGGTGGCAGGCAATGAACAGGAATGGGCCACCACGGGCTTTTTCGGGCGGGCAAACTACGACTTTGACGCCAGGTACCTGCTTGAACTGAATGCGCGCTACGACGGCAGCTCCCGCTTTCGCCGTGACAGACGCTGGGTTTGGTCGCCGTCGGTATCGGCTGGATGGAACATCGCCGAGGAAACCTGGTGGGGCGACGCCGCCGAGGTGGTGGGGCTGCTGAAGATCAGGGGGTCTTATGGGCAGTTGGCCAACCAGAATACCGACGACCTGTACCCCACCTATTCCACCATCGGCACGGGCATCGCCAACGGACGCTGGCTCATCAATGGCGTGCAGCCCAACACCAGCGTGTTGCCGGGGTTGGTGTCGTCCTTGCTCACGTGGGAGCGTGTACAGACCCGCAACATCGCCTTGGATTGGGGGATGTTGGACAACCGCCTGACGGGTTCGTTTGACTACTACGTGCGCGAAACCAAGGACATGGTCGGCGCGGGCGTGGAGCTGCCTGCCATTTTCGGCGCCGCCGTGCCCAACACCAACAACATGGACCTGGAGAGCGTGGGCTGGGAGCTGGATCTGGGCTGGAAGGATCGCGTTGCCGATTTCTCGTACGGCATCCGCGTGAACCTGGCCGACGTGCGTACGCGGGTAACCAAATTCCCGAATGCCACCGGTGCCTTGAGCACCCGCCGCGAAGGCGAGTGGCTGGGCAACATCTACGGGTTCACCACGGTAGGCATCGCCCGATCCGACGAAGAGATGCAGGCACACCTGGCCAGCCTGCCCAACGGTGGGCAGAATGCGCTGGGCAACCAATGGACTGCGGGCGACATCATGTATGCCGACCTCAACGGCGACGGCAAGGTCGATCCGGGAGCACAGACCATCACCGACATGGGCGACCTGTCGTTGCTGGGCAACAATACGCCCCGCCTGCTCACCGGCATCAACATCGACCTGGCTTGGAAAGGCTTTACGCTGAATGCGTTCTTCCAAGGGGTGCTCAAACGCGACTACGAACCCTGGGGCATGGTGTTCTGGGGGGCAAACTCGGGCGGCCAGTGGTGGTCTACCGCATTCACCGACCACCTCGACTACTTCCGGGCGGATGCCGACCATGTTTTCGGCCAGAACCTGGATGCCTACTACCCAAGGCCGATGTTCAACGGCAAGAACCACCTCACGCAGTCCAAATACATCCAAAGCGCGGCCTACCTGCGGTTGAAGAACCTGCAGCTGGGGTATACGGTGCCCACGCGCTTCACGCAGCGCTTCGGGCTGCAGCAACTGCGCGTATTCGGCGCCGGCGAGAACCTGCTCACCTTTACCAAGCTCACGCGCACGCTCGACCCGGAAACCGCGGGCGTGGGCGTGCACGGCGGCAGCATCTATCCGCTATCCAGGGTCTTTGCGTTCGGTCTCAATGTTAACTTTTAATCCGCTCCACATGAAAACCATACACATCAAACAGTTCATACAACTTACGCTGATCGTGCTCGCGGGCGCCGTGCCGACGGCGTGCAACGATCGCCTCGATATGGAGCCGCTTTCGGAATTGTCGCCCGAGAGCTACCTGTGGCGCGAGGAGCAATTGGCTTCTTACGTATACCGGTATTACGCGGCTTATACGGCAGCCAACACCGAAGACGTGGCCACGGGTGGCCAGGTGCCCAGCCACATGGGCAATGCCGGCGAGTCGTTCTACCACGCCGACGACGCGACCGACAACGTGACCACGCGCACGGCCAACGATCGTTTCGCCACCGGCAGGTGGACCGTGCCACAGACCGGTGGGTTCTGGAATTTCACCAACATCCGCGCACTCAACTACTTTATCGAAACGGTGGTGCCGCGCTACGAGCAGGGACAGCTGACGGGCGGGGAAACGGCCATCAAGCAGCACATCGGATCGGCTTTTTTCCTCCGGGCGCAGGAATATTTTTTCCGCTTGCGGAAATTGGGCGATTTCCCGATCGTGAAGACGGTGCTGCCCGACGATCAACAGGCGCTCGAGCTTGCTTCGCAACGGAGCCCGCGCAACGAGGTGGCCCGGTTCATCCTCGCAGACCTGGATCAAGCGATCGCCTTGTTGAACAACCAGCCGGCGGGCGGGAAGGCAGACATTACCCGAAACGCGGCCTTGTTGCTGAAAGCCCGCGTGGCCCTCTTTGAAGGCACCTGGCTCAAGTACCATGCGGGTACCGCGCGGGTGCCCAACGGTCCGGGATGGCCCGGCGGTGGCAAGGCCTACAACAGTGGGTACGGTTTCCCGGCGGGCAGCATCGAAGCCGAGGCAAACCATTTCCTGGACCAGGCCATGGCGGCCTCGGCGCAGGTGGCCGACGCAACGGGCCTGGCAGCCAATAACCAGGTGATCCGCGAATCGGCCGATCAGCCGGTCAATCCCTACTATGACCTGTTTTCGTCGGCCGACCCGAAAGCGTACGAGGAGGTGGTGATGATGCGCACCTACAACGTGGGGCTGGGCATTTTCCATACCTACAACCACATGCTCTACGAAGGGGCCGGCCGGGGTTACACGCGCCAGTTTGCCGATGCGTTCCTGATGCAGAATGGCTTGCCGATCTATGCGGCGGGGAGCGGGTACCAAGGCGACGATTTCATCGAGGACACGAAGGTAGGTCGCGACTGGCGCTGGCGGCTGTTCATGAAGGCACCGGGCGAGGTGAAGGCGTTCATCAATATCGCCACGCCGCAGCGATTCGCGGATGCGCCTCCCGTGGCCAGTGCCGATGCGCGGTATTCCACCTCGACGGGCTACATGCTCGGCAAGGGGTTTTCGCATAATTTCGACATGCAGGTGCTGAACCGCGACATCACGGCGGCGGTGGTGTTCCGGGCGGCCGAAGCCTACTTGATCTACCTGGAGGCCAGCTATGAACGCAACGGCGCCGTCGATGCCAAAGCCGACGGCTATTGGCGCGCGCTGCGTCGCCGCGCAGGGGTGGATGAGGATTACCGGAAAACCATCGACGCCACCGATATGGTTATCGAGGGCCGTAACGACTGGGGTGCGTATTCCGGTGGCACGCCGATCGATGCTACGCTGTACAACATCCGTCGGGAGCGCCGCTGCGAACTGATCGGCGAGGGGTTGCGCTACGACGACCTGCTGCGTTGGCGGGCGATGGATCAGCTGAACGGCTTCCAGTTGGAGGGCGCGAAGATCTGGGGGCCGTTGCAGGACCGCTATTCCGCCGGTGTGCTCAAGGCAGACCAGGCCAACGAGCGCGACAACACGGTGTCGTCGCCTTCACTGAGCACCTACCTGCGGCCTTTCCAGATCGTGCAGACCAACAATCCGTTCTACAACGGCTTCGGGTTTGACGGCGCGCATTACCTATACCCGATCGCGGCGCAACATTTCCTGATCTCGGCGCCGGATAAGGCCTCGCCCGAAACCTCGCCGATCTACCAGAATCCGGGATGGCCATTGACGGCCGGGGGGAGTGCCCAATAAATGCGTAGGGTAATGATGCGGATCAAATCAGTGTTATGGGGTGCCGCGGTGGCGGCCCCCCTGTTTTTCAACGCCTGCCAAAGCGGCGGGCAGCCTGCCACCGGGCAGGGCGATGCGTTGTCGTATTGCGTTGAACAGGTGCAACGTACCATCGGGGCGATCGGCGATACGACGGTGATGCCCATCCGGGTATACAGCGGCCAGCACGCTTGGAGTTTCGAGCCCATCACGGCATGGACCAGCGGATTCTGGCCAGGCATACTGTGGTATGCCGATGAGGCCGCACCGGAGGCGGGCTTGAGGCCCCATGCCGAGCACTACACGCGGCTGCTCGAGCCGCTGTCGCTCCAACCCCCTTTCGATCACGACCTGGGGTTCCAGCTGTTCTGCAGCTACGGGCACGCTTACCGCCTTACCGGCGAGGAGGCCTACAAGTCGGTGATCCTGCGGGCCGCCGATACGCTGGCCACGCTCTACGACCCAACGGTGGGCACCATCCTGTCGTGGCCCTGGGTGTCGGCCAGGAAAGGGTGGCCGCACAATACCATCATCGACAACATGATGAACCTCGAGCTGTTGTTCTGGGCATCGAGAAACGGCGGGGCCGACTCGCTCTACGAAATTGCCCATGCACACGCCAAGACCACGATGGACAACCATTTCCGGCCGGATGGCTCGTGCTACCACGTAGCCGTTTACGACACCACCGATGGGCGTTTCCTGCGTGGGGTGACCCACCAGGGATACGCCGACAGCAGCGCGTGGGCCCGAGGGCAGGCGTGGGCGATCTATGGTTTTACCATGGCGTATCGCGAAACGGGCGATGCGGCGTTCCTGCCGTTCGTGGAGAAGATAACGGCCTATTACCTGGGGCGGCTCCCCGACGACCGGATACCGTATTGGGATTTCGATGACCCGTCCATACCCGATGCGCCACGCGATGCTTCGGCCGCGGCCATCGTGGCGTCGGCGCTGATCGAACTGTCGCAGTTGGTAGGCGACGCCGAAAAGCAGGCGCATTACCTCGCGCAGGCCAAAGGGATGCTGGAGTCGTTGGGCTCGGAAGGCTACCGTAGCGGCGGCGCCAATCCCTCGCTGTTGCTGCACAGCACGGGCAACTGGCCGGCCAACTCGGAAATCGACGCCTCGATCATCTATGCCGACTATTATTACATCGAGGCGCTGATGCGGCTCAAAACGCTGGAGGGCTGATGCGCGGTTTCCTATTGGCCATGGGCTTGGCTTGGTGCTGCTTGACCGTGCGCGGCGAGGAGCGAAACCTGCTGCAACAGGCCCTTCGGCAGGTGGATCTGGCGAACGCCTTGGCGGGCGGGCGGTCTTGGGTGGATTTTCCGGCCTACGCCGACCGTGCCGGATGGGATGCGCTCACGGCGGCCAACCGGGCTACGCTGATCGCCGACGGCGAGCGTTGCCTGCAGCACGAGTGGCGGGTGGTGAAAGCCACCGACTACCTGGCGTTCGAACGGAGCGGCGACCGCAGCGCCATGGAATCGGTCTATGACCAGAATATCCGTGCCATCGCGGGCTTGCTTTTCGCCGAGCTGGCCGAAGGGGAGGGGAGATTCATCGATCAATTGGTCAATGGCGTGTTCCACGCCTGTGAAATGACCTCCTGGTCGTTGTCGGCCCACCTGTACATCCAACGGGCCAAGGGGTCGCTGCCCGATCATGGGGATCAGGCCATCGATTTGCTGGCGGCCGAAATGGGCTCCATGCTGGCGTGGGTACACCATTTCCTCCACGAGGGGTTCGACCGGATCAATCCGCTGATCGCCCGGCGCATCGTGGATGAGGTAGACCGGCGCGTCATGTCGCCTTACCTGCTCCGCGACGATTATTGGTGGCAGGGATTTCCGGTCAATGGCCGCCAGCGCGGGGTGAACAATTGGAACCCATGGTGCAATTTCAATGTGTTGCAGTGTTTCCTGCTGTTGGAAAACGATCGCGCGCGTGTCTGCGAGGCCGTCGGCAAGACCGCGCGGTCGGTCGATAAGTTCATCAACCACGTGAAGGGCGATGGGGCTTGCGAGGAAGGGCCGGCTTACTGGGGGCTTGCCGCGGGCAAGTTGTATGACTACCTGCAGCTGCTTGACGACGCCACGGGTGGTCGGGTGTCGGTATTCGGCAATCCGCTGATCCGCCGGATGGGCGAGTACATCGCCGCCAGCTACGTGGGCGACGGCTGGGTGGTCAATTTCGCGGATGCGGGCGCACGGATAAACCTCGATTACCGGTTGATCTACCGCTATGGCGAGGCGGTGGGCAGCGGTAGGATGACGGCGCTCGCGGCCGAGCTGCGGGCCCGGGCTCCGGTGGCGGTCCGGTCATTCCGCGACGTGTTCCGTACGCTGCACAACCTGCGTTCCGATGGTACCATCGGGTCGCCCGGAGCGCCCGTGGACAGACCGGCCTATACCTGGTATCCCGAAACGGAGTTTTGCTACATGCGCAACGGGCCGCTGTTTTTCGCGGCCAAGGGCGGGCACAATGGCGAGAGCCACAACCACAACGATGTCGGTACGTTCAGCCTGTATGTCAATGAACGGCCGGTTTTCATCGACGTGGGGGTGGAGCGGTACACCGGAAAGACGTTCGGTCCAGACCGATACGCGATATGGACCATGCAGAGCGATTACCACAACCTGCCCAATGTGAATGGGTATGCCGAGAAGGAAGGTGCGGGTTTTCGTTCGCGCAACGTGCGGTTTGATGGAAAAAAGCAGTACTTTAGCCTCGACATCGCCGGGACGTTCCTGCCGGAGGGCGGGGTGCGCCGATGGGAGCGCACTTACCGGCTCAGCGATAGGAAGTTGTCCATCGATGATGCATTTGCATTGGACGACCCCCACACGCCCAACCAGATCAATTTCATGGTATGGGGTACGGTGGAACTGGACGGGCCGGGTTGGCTGACGGTGGCCAGCGGCCAGGAGCGCGTGCGCCTGCGATACGAACGGGAGAAGTTCCGGGCGAGGGTGGAAAGGATAGCCGTCAACGACGCCAGGCTTGCCAACGTTTGGGGCGATACCTTGCACCGTGTCGTGCTGGAGGCGTTGCATACCCAGCGGGAAGGGAAATATCATTTTGAAATCCATTTATACTGATGAAGCGTAACCCTGTTTATTTACTCGTTTTTCTTTTGACTGCTGCCATGACAAGCGATGCCCAACACGTCATCGATCTATGGGAAGGCAAGGCGCCTTCCGAAAACGGCCTTAGCGGGCCGGAAAACGTGGAGCGCGACGGTGGCTGGATCACCAACGTGACCACCGCGACGCTGACGGTGCATACGCCGCCCGCCGGGACCAATACCGGTATGGCGGTGGTGGTGTGCCCGGGTGGCGGTTACGGCGGGTTGGCCATCGCGCACGAAGGCACGATGGTGGCCGAATGGCTCAATGCCAACGGGATCACCGCGGCGATCCTGAAATACCGCATGCCCAACAAAAACAAGGCGATACCGCTCGATGACGCCTGGCAGGCCATGCGGTACATGCGTACGCACGCGGCCGAGCTGGGCGTAGACCCCAAGAAGATCGGCATCGCCGGTTTCTCGGCCGGCGGGCACTTGGCCGCCACGGTATCCACGCATTACAGCTTCGACCCGGTGAGCACGCGCCCCGATTTCTCGATCCTGTTCTATCCGGTCATCAGCATGGGCCTGAACACGCACGGCGGTTCGAAAGCGAACCTGCTCGGCGATCAGCCGTCGGCCGAAGACCTGCACGGGTTCTCGAACGAAAGGCAGGTAACCACGATGACGCCGCCCACGCTGCTGCTGCTCAGCGACGACGACCGCGTGGTCGTGCCGGCGAACAGCTCGTTGTATTACGATGCGCTGAAGGCCAACGGTGTCCCCGCGGCCATGTACGTGTTTCCGGTAGGTGGGCACGGATGGGGCATGAAGCCCGATTTCAAGTACCATAGGGAAATGTTGGCACTCCTGGAGGCCTGGCTGGAAAGCCTGCACTGACGTGCTGTATAAAAATCAAAAAAGGTATGGGATCGTATGCGAAAATCCCGTACCTTTGTCCCCCGTGAAATCTGGAAGACATCGCTGCGCGGCCCAGTCGCCAAAGCCCGGAAACCCTTCGGAAGTGCTTCCCTTTTTTCCAGCCGTCGGCCCGTTGAGGGCTTTTTTTATGCATATTTTTTTTGATCGCGATAATGACTAACTACAGCAAGCTACCGGCGATACTGTTGCTGGAAGACGGGACAGTCTACCACGGCAAGGCCGCCGGAAAGATCGGTACCACCACCGGCGAAATCTGTTTCAACACCGGCACGACGGGCTATCAGGAGATTTTCACCGATCCGTCCTATTATGGCCAGATCATGGTGACCACCAATGCCCATATCGGCAATTACGGGGTCGCCGATGCGGAAGCCGAATCGGCGACCATCCAGATCGCCGGATTGGTGTGCAAGAACTTCAGCGTGCCCTACAGCCGCAAGATGGCCGATGCCTCCATCCAGACGTATTTCGAAGACGGCAACCTGGTGGGGATAGCGGACATCGATACGCGCTCACTGGTGCGCCACATCCGCAACAAGGGCGCCATGAACGCAATCATCTCTTCAGAGACGCTCGATGTGGATGCGCTCAAGGAGCAGTTGAAGCAGGTGCCTTCCATGGATGGGCTGGAACTCTCCTCGGCCGTGACGACCGGAGAACCGTACTACTATGGCAACGAAGACGCGCCCCACCGCGTGGCGGTGCTCGACCTGGGCATCAAGCGCAACATCCTGCGCAATTTCGACGCGCGCCAGGTGTACGCCAAGGTATTCCCGGCCAAGACCACCTTCGCCGAAATGGACGCGTGGGGTGCCAACGGCTATTTCATCTCCAACGGGCCCGGCGACCCGGCGGCCATGGACTACGCGATCCAGACCGTGAAAGACGTGCTGGCGGCCGACAAGCCGCTGTTCGGCATCTGCCTGGGGCACCAGCTGCTGGCGTTGGCCAACGGCATCCGCACGAGCAAGATGTTCAACGGGCACCGGGGCATCAACCACCCGGTCAAGAACGTGATCGCCAACCGGTGCGAGATCACCAGCCAGAACCACGGCTTCGGCGTGGTGGCCGAAGACATCGAAAAGTCCGACAAGGTCGAGATCACCCACGTGAACCTCAACGACAAATCCATCGAAGGCATCCGCGTGAAGGGAAAGAAGGCGTTCTCGGTGCAATACCACCCCGAATCATCGCCCGGCCCGCACGACTCGCGCTACCTTTTTGACGACTTCGTCGGCTTGATGCAGAATTGAAAAATAAAGATTACCTTTGGAACGCGGGCGCTTCGTGTCTCTGAAACACTAAGCTGCGCGCAGGACAACGGAAAGAACGTTAACCTTTTTATATTAAATAAGAGAATAGACAATGAGTTTGATCATCGACGTACATGCGCGGCAGATACTGGATTCGCGCGGTAATCCAACCATCGAGGTGGATGTAACGACTGAAAATGGTTTCGTGGGCCGTGCGGCCGTACCTTCAGGTGCCTCCACCGGAGCGCATGAGGCCGTGGAATTGCGCGACGGCGACAAATCCAAATACCTGGGCAAGGGTGTGCTCAAGGCCGTAGAGAACGTGAACACGAAGATCGCCGAAGCGTTGCAAGGCATCGACGTGTTCGAGCAGAACGCGATCGACAAGCTGATGATCGAGCTTGACGGTACCGAGAACAAGGGCAACCTGGGGGCGAATGCCATCCTGGGCGTTTCGTTGGCCGTGGCCAAGGCCGCCGCGCAAGAAAGCCGCCAGCCGGTGTACCGCTACATCGGTGGCGTGAATGCCAACACGCTGCCCATCCCGATGATGAACATCATCAACGGCGGCTCGCACTCCGACGCGCCGATCGCGTTCCAGGAGTTCATGATCATGCCCGTGGGCGCACCGTCGTTCTCCGAAGCGCTGCGTTGGGGCGCCGAGGTGTTCCATACCTTGAAAAAGATCCTGCACGACCGCGGCCTTTCCACGGCGGTGGGCGACGAAGGCGGCTTCGCGCCGACCTTCGATGGTACCGAAGATGCCGTTGAAACGGTGCTGAAGGCCATCGAGCAGGCCGGGTACAAGGCCGGTAGCGACATCTGCCTGGCACTCGATTGCGCGTCTTCCGAGTTCTACACCGACGGCAAATACGACTATACCAAATTCGAAGGCGAAAAAGGCGCCGTGCGCACCAGCGAAGAGCAGGCGGCGTACTTGGCCGAGCTGACGGAGAAATACCCCATCATCTCCATCGAGGACGGCATGGCCGAAGACGATTGGGCAGGGTGGAAGCTGCTCACCGACAAGATCGGTGCAACGGTGCAGCTGGTGGGCGACGACCTGTTCGTGACCAACACCAAGCGCCTGCAGCAGGGCATCGACACGCAGACAGGCAATTCCATCCTGGTGAAGGTGAACCAGATCGGTTCGCTGACCGAAACGATCAACGCGGTTTCCTTGGCGCAGACCAACGGCTACACCTCGGTGATGAGCCACCGGAGCGGCGAGACCGAAGACTATACGATCGCCGACCTGGCCGTGGCGCTCAACTGCGGGCAGATCAAGACGGGCTCGGCCTCGCGCTCGGACAGGATCGCCAAGTACAACCAGTTGCTCCGCATCGAAGAGGAATTGGGCAGCAACGCGAAGTTCCTGGGCAAGGGCTTCAAGTACGCGAAGAAATAGCGGCGCTGCCGATGAAACCAAGGAAAGGGGCGGAGAGCCCCTTTTTTATTTGGTGGTTTCAGGTTTTTTAACCTCTTTTGTATACATGGAACGATTGCTTGCCATCATCCGGAACAAATACATCATCGCCAGCACGGCATTCGTGGTATGGATGCTCTTTTTCGATCGCCACGACGTGACCACCCAATACGATTACTATACCCAATTGAAGGAGCTGAAGGCGCAACAGGCCTTCTATACCGCCGAGACCGAGCGGGTCACGAAGACTATCCAAGACATCAGCACCGATCCCAAGGCCTTGGAGCGCCTGGCGCGCGAAAAGTACAAGATGAAAAAGGAGAACGAAGACATCTTCGTGATCGTGGAGAAAAAGGCCGACTGACGGGCAAAAAAAGTCCGGAGACGGAAGCCCGAATGGATGTCTCCGGACTTCCGAATCAGAACTTATACGTGAACCCAGCGCCGAACACTTGCCTTACCTGCAAGGTCGGGCGCTCCGATCCGGCCAGGATGACGCCGTTTTCCTGGCGCGGGATGAGCGTATTGTCATCGTAGATGAGCTGAACCCCGCCATTCACCGAGATGTAGTCGTTCACTTTCATGAAGAGGTTGAACGTGTAATCCACGTCTACGTTCTGCGGGTCTTCCAGGTAATTCGAATACAGTTTGAGGATATTTTCCACACTGATGTTTTCCATCAGGTTGGCCTTGTAGTATGCGTCGAACGAGGCACCGAATTCAAACCGCGATGTCGACCCCGGATCGACGCCAAAGGCACCTTGGTTGGACAGCGCTTCGTTGGTGACGAAGATGAGCCGCGCCGCGGCGGGCGAGAGGTTGAACCGGAAATTGTCCGACCGTTTGTACGCGAAGCCGGGGCCGAAGCTCAAGTAGGCCGGGGCAAACGCCGTCGAGATGAGCGTGCGGTCGTTGTTGCCGTCATACTGGAACCCGTCGGCAAACTGGGTGTTGAAGTTCATGTAGAACGTGTACAGCCAGTGTTCGGCCGCTTCGTAACCCAGCAGGCTGTTCAGTACCACGCGGTCGTCGTTCTTGCGCCAACCGATCGATTTCTGCTTGGTGAGGCCATAGGCGGCGATGACCTTGTTGTCCCAGCTCCATTTGGCCTTCTTGTAATTGAAATCGTAGTTGAAGACCAGGTTGGCGGCAAAGGAGTTGATGCCACCGGCGGCCCAATTCGAGAAGGCGCTTTGGTTGAGCAGGAGCGTGTTTTCGCCCGAGATCTTCCAGGCCGTGTCAGCCGCGCTTTCCTGGGCGCGGATGCCGCCTGCGATGACCAGTGCGAAACCGAGTAAGGATAGTGTTTTTTTCATCTTGGTGTTAATTAATGGATGTGTGATCGAAATGCCGTGCGAAATGCAAATTGGGTGCCAAAGATGGGGTTGCGGTTTGATGGTTTCCGATTTTTCCCGTTCATTTGCAAAAAAAAATAGGCAGCCATGCGGATAACCTTGCTTTGTGTGGGTAAGACGGACGACGTGCATTTCGCAGCCGCGATCGAGCGGTATCAACAACGGCTGAAACACTACGTCGCGTTCCAGCTTGCGGTCATACCGGATATCAGGAACACCAAGAACCTACGGATCGATCAGCAGAAGGCGCAGGAGGGGGCCGCCATCCTGAAACAGGTCTCGCCAAGCGACCACCTGGTCCTGCTCGACGAACGTGGCAAGGAATTCCGATCCACCGAATTCGCGGGCTACCTCAACAAGTTGCTGGTGGGCAGTGCCCACCACGTGGTGTTCGTGGTGGGCGGCCCCTATGGGTTCGATGACACGGTCTATGAGCGGGCCAACGCCCGCATGTCGCTGTCAAGGATGACGTTCTCGCACCAGATGGTCCGGCTTTTCTTCGTGGAGCAGCTCTACCGCGCATTCAGTATCCTCAGGGGCGAACCGTACCATCATGAGTGATTTTGGATCGGTGTTGTGGAATCGAGGGCAAATGCGCATCCAAACAATACGGACGCATAGTCGTTAATAGCGTATGATGAATATGAATCAATACAAACGGAAATACCACTACAAAGGTGCCGATACCACCAACGAAGGCCGCCTGTTCTGGCTGATGGTGGTGATCGGCTTGGCGATCGTGGCCGCCATTATCTTTTTGTTCTGAGTGTAGGTTGGTTTGGCGCCACGGCTTACGCGCCGGGCGCTTCGCTGGCGTCCGCCTCATCGACCGGGGCTTCGTCAAATTGGGGCAACCCCTTGATGATGCCAAACCAGGTGATGATTTTCTTGATGTCAGACGCGTACACGCGTTCTTCGTCATGATCCGGGGCCACCTCCCGGAAAAACTCCCGCAAGGTCTTTCCATCCGCTTTGGCATCGGGGTGCTCGCCCCGTGCTTTCATGCGTTCCAAAATATCGATGAGTTTCAGCTCCTCTTCATGGCCATAGACGGTGGTGTCTGCCAACGTGGCCAGCTTGGCGGTGGCCAGGTTGGCCACGGTTTTGGTCTGTTTTCCGTCCAGGCTTTCCAGGATGAAACCACCTTTGTTCTGTCCAATCAGCTTGAACAGGCCCGGTTTGCCGGAAACCGAGACAAGTGCGTGTAAGTTCATGTGCGTTACGCTTCTTCGGTGATGGTGATGCCCAGGATTTTGTCGCCTTGCCGGATGTCATCGATGACCTCGACATTTTCCGTCACTTTGCCGAAGCAGGTGTGCACGCCGTCGAGGTGGGCGGTGTTGTTGCGGCTATGGCAGATGAAGAATTGGGAGCCGCCGGTGTCACGGCCACGGTGCGCCATGGACAACACCCCCCGGTCATGGTATTGGTTGCCACCATCCAATTCGCATTTGATCTCGTATCCGGGGCCGCCAGCACCGGTACCCGTGGGGTCGCCGCCTTGGATGACGAAATCGGGAATGACGCGATGGAACGTCACGCCGTCGTAATAACCCGACTTGGCGAGTTTCAAAAAGTTGGCCACCGTGCCCGGCGCATCCGCGTCGTAAAACTGTACGGTGAGGTCTCCCTTGTCTGTTTTAATGATTGCTTTACTCATTTTTAGAAAAATTGGACTGCAAAGATAATGTTTTAGTTGGAAGTTGGAACACCGAGAAGACCGAAGGGCCGGAAGGCCGGACGTGGCAATTTTCTAAAAAAATTAGTATAACTGTTGTTTTTCTGGAATCGGCGCCTTACATTTGTTACGATAACTAGCATTTACCATGGATAACTTAGCGAGGATTACCATCAAATCATGGGCCGAAGCCGACAGGCCGCGCGAAAAGCTATTGGAACAAGGGCGCCGGGCGCTTACCGACGCCGAACTGTTGGCCATCCTGATTGGGAGCGGGTCGCGCGGCGAGTCGGCCGTGGCGCTTTGCCGACGGATCCTGATCGACCAGGACAACGACCTGAACGAACTCTCGCGGCTCTCGGTATCCGAACTGTGCCGGTACAAGGGCATCGGCCAGGCCAAAGCCGTCGGCATCGTGGCCGCCCTGGAGTTGGGTAGGCGCAAGAAGGAGCAGAAGGAGGAGGAGCGTCCCGTGCTCAACACCAGCAAACGCGTGCATGAATACATGGAACGCTTCTACGGCGACCTGCCATACGAAGAATTCTGGGTGCTGTTCATGGGCAGCGGCTGCAAGCTGATCGCCAAGCAGCTCATCGGCAAGGGCGGGAGCGATTTCACGCCCGTTGACATCAAGCAGGTGATCCGCCTGGCCCTCGAGTACCGCGCCAGTGGCATGATACTGACCCACAACCACCCGTCGGGCGCGGCCAGGCCCAGCAACATGGACGTGCAGCTCACCAACAGGCTCGCTGATGCCGCCAGGATGTTCGATATCTCCGTCAACGACCACGTGATCTTCGCACACCCCACGTACTACAGCTTCCGCGACGACGGTTTGTTGTGAGGTTTTAGCGGCGGCCATTGGCCAAAAATGCTATCTTTGCCCAAAATCCGAAATCGGGATGAAGATATCATACAATTGGCTTAAAGACTTTATAACAACGGCAAAGACACCGGAAGAAATCTCGGGTATCTTGACGGATATCGGGCTGGAGGTGGAATCGGTCGAAACCGTGCAACGCATACAGGGCGGGTTGGAAGGGTTGGTGGTCGGCGAGGTCAAGACCTGCGCGCAGCATCCCAATGCCGACAGGCTGCGTGTCACCACCGTGGACATCGGCGGCGAGGAGCCGCTGCGGATCGTCTGCGGCGCGCCCAATGTGGCCGCCGGGCAACGGGTGGTGGTGGCCACCGTGGGCACCACGCTATATCCACTGGCCGGCGAACCGTTCAAGATCAATAGATCGAAGATAAGGGGCGAGGTTTCCGAAGGGATGATCTGCGCCGAAGACGAGATCGGCCTTGGGGCTTCGCACGATGGCATCATGGTCCTGCCGGGCGATGTGCCCGTGGGTACGACCGCGAAGGCGTTCTTCGACATCCAGGACGAACACGTTTTCGAGATCGGCCTCACGCCCAACCGCGCCGACGCGGCATCGCACCTCGGCGTGGCGCGCGATATCGCCGCGTTCCTGCGGAGCGGTTACCGCCTGCCGGACGTATCGGCATTCTCCCCGGGCGAAAACGCCGCGCTTCCCGTCACGGTCGAAGACACGGTGGCCTGCCCCCGCTACAGTTCGGTCACCATCGAGGGGATCCACGTGGGCGAATCGCCGGAGTGGCTCAAGGAACGGCTGGCCGCCATCGGCGTACGCGCCATCAACAACGTCGTGGATGCGACCAACTACGTGTTGCACGAACTCGGGCAGCCCCTGCATGCCTTCGATGCCGACCGGTTGGCCGGAGAGCGGGTGGTGGTCCGCACGGCCGAGGCCGGCGAAACCTTCGTGACGCTCGACGGCGTGGTGCGCCAGCTGCATCCCGAAGACCTGATGATCTGCGACGCCGAGAAGCCGCTGTGCATCGCCGGGGTATTCGGCGGCCTGCATTCGGGCGTGACCGCCGCGACCGAGCGGGTGTTCCTGGAAAGTGCCTATTTCCATCCGGTGTCGGTGCGCAAGACATCCAAGCGCCACGGGTTGAAAACCGACGCCTCGTTCCGCTTCGAGCGGGGTGCCGATCCCGAAATGACCGTGCCAGCCTTGAAACGCGCCGCGCTCCTGATCGCCGAGGTGGCCGGTGGACGGGTCTCGACGGCGGTGTCCGACCGCTATCCGGCGCCCATACCGCCGTTCACCTTCGATGTGCGGTATGCGCAGGTGCAGCGGCTCATCGGCAAGGCGATCCCCGAGCCGACCATCAAGGGCATCATCGAGGCCTTGGGCATCCAGGTACTCGCCGATAACGACGGCGTGCTGCGTGTCCAGGTGCCGGCCTACAAGGTGGATGTGACCCGCGAAGTGGACGTGATCGAAGAGGTGCTCCGCATCTACGGCTACAACAACATCGAGATCGAAAGCCGCATCAGTGCGTCACTCAATACCTCGCCCAAGCCGGACAAGGAAGTGGTGCAGCACCAGGTGGCCGAGCTGTTGGTCGGCAACGGTTTCCGCGAGATCCTCAGCAATTCGTTGACCAAGGGCGATTACATGGACGATCCGGAAACCGCGGTACGCATCCTGAACCCGCTGAGCACGGACCTGGACAGCATGCGCCAGGGCCTGCTGTTCTCGGCGTTGGAAGCGATTGCCTATAACCAGAAGCGCAGGCAGCCCGACCTGCGGTTGTTCGAGTACGGCCATACCTACCGGCTCGGCGGCTCGGGGTACCTCGAATCGCAACGGCTGGCGTTGGCGATAACCGGCAGGCAGCTGCCCGAGCAATGGAACCACCCGGCCACCGCGGTTTCGTTCTACCACATCAAGGCCGCGGTCGATGCCATCGTCAAGCGGCTGGGCATCGCCGGGCTGGAGCCGGTAGATGCGGCCGAAGCGCATTACCAATACGGCTTGGCGTACCAATGGCGAGGCAAGGCCCTGGTGTCGTTCGGTGCGGTGGCTGGATCGGCCCTGCGCAAGGTCGACGTGGAAGGGACGGTCTTCTATGCCGATTTCGATTGGGACCTGGTATTGAAAGCCATCGCCAACCACCGGATTTCCCATCGCGACGTGCCCAGGTTCCCGGCGGTTCGGCGGGATCTGTCGCTGTTGATCGATACCGGCGTAACGTTCGGGAGGTTGCGCGACATCGCCGAACGCACCGAACGCAAGCTGCTTCAAAGCGTCAATGTCTTCGATGTCTACACCGGCGACAAGCTGCCTGCGGGCAAAAAGTCATACGCACTCCAGTTCGTTTTGCAGGACGAGGAAAAAACACTCAACGAAAAACAAATCGATGCGATCGTTAAGAAATTAATTCATAATTTTGAAAAGGAAGCAGGGGCGGAGGTACGTAGGTAGGGACGCGATGCTTCGCGTCTCACGAATAGGCGGATCAGCGAATAGGCAAACAAGCGAATAGCAGCAATGGCATCGGTAGCGGCACAATTGGCGAATGTAGTCCAGAACACGCGGAAGTTATTGGATTTATGCGTAGCTTTGCAGGAAGAGAACGACCTGCTGAAGCTGGAAGTGCAATCGCTGAAAGTGGCTTTCGATATCAGTGGGGATAAAAACAAACAGCTGGAGGAGCAACTCAAAGCGCTTGCGGTGGCGAGGTCCCTGGAAGACGTGGAAGTGGGTAAAGTAGGAATAAATGAAAAAATACTTGACACAAAACAAAAAATTAACGATTTTGTGCGGGAAATAGATAAGTGTATTGATTTGCTCAAATAATGGGCACGAGGGTGACGCATAGTGAACTAGCTCAAACATGGGAGAAATTTCCATAAAAATAAACATCGCGGACCGGATTTACCCATTGCGGGTCGATATGGAGGAAGAAGAGGTGATTCGGCGAGCGGCCAAGTTGATAAACGATAGGATAAAGGAATTTCAAGACAATTACGCGGTAAGGGATAAACAGGATTTGTTATCGATGTGCGTGTTGCATTATGCCACGGGGATGCTCAAGGCCGAACGGAAGTCGAGCGCGGATGAAGTAGGAGTGGTAAAGGCTGTGAATGAACTGGATGGCCTTTTGGCCGAGTTTTTCAACAAATAACGTTCTTTATTAGTAGAGCTTAGGACAACGATTTAACCGCAGTTAAATTCGGGTTTCACTATTTTAAACTTAACGCTTCAATATCACAAAGCGTAAAAAGATGTAGGCCATTTTGCGAAAGCCACCTGGTCATGATCAATACGCTAATCGTGTGTAAAGAAGTTTATGATACATGAGACCTGATTGATTTAATTGCGGTTTTTTTTTGCGCCGAATCGTAGCGACGCGATTCATCGTGTCTCGTGGGGGGCTAACCACGGCCGAAAGCGAAAGACAACTCACGAAGTATAGAAAGTAAGACGGATATAAATAAAACAGATAAACAAATAAGCAACTTTACAACGGATGGAATACCTATATATCATCATGGCGTTTGTGGTAGGCGTAGCAGTCGGCCGATTCGCGCTGCGGTTTTTGTTCAAGAAGCAGGAAGTGGCGGCGCAGAGCAAGGCCAAGAAAATCCTCAAGGAAGCCGAACAGGCAGGCGAGCACCTGAAAAAGCAGCGGGCACTGGAGGCGAAGGAGAAATTCCTCCAACTCAAGGCGGAGCACGAAAAGGAGACCAACCAGAAGAACAACGCGCTCAACCAACGCGAAAACGGCATCCGGCAAAAGGAACAGTCGCTGAACCAAAAGCTGGAAGGGTTGAATCGCGAGAAACAGGAATTGGACAATGCCCGGAAGAACCTGGAACGGCTTACCGAACTCAACGAAAAGAAGCAGGAGGAAGTGGAGCAGCTGAAAGCGCAGCACATCAAGCATCTGGAAACGATCGCCGGGCTTTCTGCCCAGGACGCCAAGAACCAACTGGTGGAAAACCTGCGCGAAGAGGCCCGGACGCAAGCGATCGCCCAGATCAAGGATATCGTGGACGAGGCCAAGCTCACGGCCACCAAGGAGGCCAAGAAAGTGGTGATCCAGACGATCCAGCGTACGGCCACCGAAAGCGCGATCGAGAATACGGTGTCCATCTTCAACATCGAAAACGACGAGATCAAGGGACGCATCATTGGGCGTGAAGGGCGCAATATCCGCGCGCTGGAGGCCGCAACGGGCGTGGAGATCATCGTGGACGACACCCCTGAAGCCATCATCCTGTCGGGTTTCGATCCCGTGCGTCGTGAAATAGCCCGCTTGGCGCTGCACCGCCTGGTGACCGACGGCCGTATCCACCCCGCGCGTATCGAGGAAGTGGTGGCCAAGACCAAGAACCAGATCGAAGACGAGATCGTGGAAATCGGCGAGCGCACGGCCATCGACCTCGGCATACACGGGCTCCATCCCGAGCTGGTGCGCATGGTGGGCCGCATGCGCTATCGGTCGTCATACGGACAGAACCTGCTCCAGCACTCCCGCGAAGTCGCCAATTTCAGCGCCACGATGGCGGCCGAGTTGGGGCTTAACGTCAAGTTGGCCAAACGGGCCGGTTTGCTGCACGATATCGGCAAGGTGCCCGACGACAATCCGGAATTGCCGCACGCCATCCTGGGGATGCAATTGGCCGAAAAGTACAAGGAACATCCCGATGTGTGCAATGCGATCGGTGCCCACCACGACGAGATCGAAATGACGTCATTGATTTCGCCCATCGTACAGGCTTGTGACGCGATTTCCGGCGCCCGCCCGGGTGCCCGGCGGGAAGTGGTCGAAAACTACATCAAGCGCCTCAAGGAACTGGAAGCGCTGGCGCTTTCCTACCCCGGTGTCGAGAAAACATTCGCGATCCAGGCCGGGCGCGAGTTGCGCGTGGTGGTGCAGAGCGAACGGGTATCCGATACGCAGGCCGAGTTGCTGGCAGCGGATATTTCCACCCGCATCCAGACGGAGATGACCTATCCCGGTCAGATCAAGGTGACGGTGATCCGCGAGACCCGGTCGGTTTCGTATGCGAAATAGTCGTAAGTCGTAGGTCTTGAGTCGAAAGCAGGTCAAATCGCCGCCCAAGCGGCCGGTCGACGTTCATTTCGAGCGGTTCGACCGGCAATACCAACACCCCACCAATCGGATCCTCCAATACGTGGCGTTGCCCGTATTTTGCTTCGCGGTGTTGGGGTTGGTTTGGATGGTTCCGTTCCCGACCATCGGGTTCCTGGCCGAGCATGGTTATGATACCTTCCTGAATTGGGGGTCGTTCTTCATCGCGGCCGTGGTTTATTATTACCTGCGCCTGGCGCCAACGCTTTCCTATGCGATGCTGCTGGTCGTTGGGCTATTCAGTTTCGTCATCGTGCAGCTGGAATACGTGGAGCGCGATGGTGGACCAGCGGTGTGGTCGGTGTGCGCGGTGTTGCTGTTGCTATCGCTTGGAGCGTTATACCTGGGCAAACGCCTGGAACGTGTACCGGTACCCCTGCGCGATTTCTCGCGTTTCCTGGTATTGGGGCCGATTTGGCTTTGGCATTTTGTCTTCAAGAAGCTGAACATCCCCTATTGATCGCTTCAATCTTCGGTCTCCGGGCTGCTGGTGTTACCCGTACTTCTTGGACAATGCACCCAGGCCGGTCGTGTAGCCGAACGCCGCGAACTGGAACTTGAGGTTGTTGATGTATTGCCTTTTCTCGCGTTCGGGTATCTCCTCGATGATGAGCAGCCGGCAGTAGGCCTCCAATAGCCTGAACCCAAAAGCCTCACAGCGTTCAATGACGCGCTTGCCCGGTTCGACGATATCTTCGCCCTTGTGCAGGGCATACTGCAAAAGGAAAAAGGTATTCAGCAGTTGATGGCCGGCCGTGGTGTCCGCATAGGAAGCGTGCCCGATGTAATGGGCCATGGCCATGTCGGCGTCCCGGCATTCCAGCAAGAAAAGCGCATAGATCAGCGAGTCGAACTGTCGGTCCAGCGGATCCCTGGTTTCCTGCGCCTGCATCTTTTCATCGAGGATGGCCCGATAGCGATGCGCGACTTCCCGATCGTTGCCCACCTTCATGGCGAAATAGACGAGGATATCGGTGACCTGGCCCATGCCATACGATCCTCGCGGCTTGCTGTACGGCGCACGCCGGGCGGTATCCAGCGAGATCGAAGGGGTTACCTCGGCACCTTTGAAATATCGGTAAATCGCGGTCAGCGCCGTGAACGGATTGATGTCAAAATCATCGTAGGCCTGATGCCCCTTTTCGGCGAGTTTTTCCAATTGTTGGACCAGCGCGTCCTCATCCCATCGCAATAGCGCGATGATGGCCAATTTGACCCGGAGGATCGTGTCATGCCGGTTAGACAGCCTGAAGTCGAGGAGCGCCGCGAGATGGAGTTCGTTTTCGGCCTGGAAACACAGGTCATTGAGCACGTATTCCAGGAACGGGCTGTCGTAAAGGGCTTGGTTCAGTTTGCTTTTGACATCTTCCGTACCGCGTGCATGGAGCTTGGTGATGGCATCGGCGATGAACGCGATCAAGGACGCACGGCTTCCCTCCATCGAAGCCAGGTCGGAAAAGCGATCGATCAACCCGCAATCACCGGATTCGATATAGAATAGGATCAACCATTTCACGATATCGACCCGTACAGCCGTTTCAGCCGCCAGTCCGTTCAGCGCCCGGACAAGTTGGTCTACGTCATCGTATTGGTTGTACAGTTGCGTGGCCAGGAAATAGGTGGCGATGCTGTCCGATTGGAATTGGATGGATGTCTGCTGCCTGATCGAACCCCTCATGCTCGATTCGTGGAGCAGGCCCGCATAAAGCAGGTCGTTGTAGGCCGACTTGTATTGTTTGATGATGTCATAGGCTTGTTTCTTGCCCACGCTCAGCGACGCGGGCCTGAGCAACGAAGCCAGTTCTTTCATCAGGTATTGTTTGCCCAGCGTATTGACGCCGTTGTATATTTTTTTCTGGAGGTACTGCGCAACGATCAGGAATCCGTCTAACGGCCCCAATCGCGATATTTCCAGTTGGCTGCCATGCAGCTCGTAGAAGTATTGGAAGAACAACGGGATCTCGATGATGTTTTTGTGCTCGCTTTTCGAGCGGTGGAAGGGTTCGGAGTCGCCCTTGATGTTGCGGATCAGTTGATGGAGCTCGATGTTTGAAAAACCGGGCATGGACGCCCATTTCCGGCCCGACTCCCCGCTCATGACCGAAAACCACTCCGGATTGATGACGGTGCTCTTGAATAGGCCCTCGTACTTTTGCAAGGTGGTTTCGCGCAACGTGACGATGACGCGAAACCACCGGTATTGCGCGAAATGGTGGACCATCTCGACGAATTGGGTCAGGACCGCGAAAAACTGCCTTTCGGGGATCAGGTCGCTGTGCAATTCGTCCACGACCAAATAGAAGTTGCCGGGGGCGGCACCCCGATGGGTTTCCATGAAGTGTTCCAGCGATTCTGTGGTTTCAAAGCCGAGCAAGTGGGCAAGCCAGCGGGTGCTGTGGTAGCCATAGGCTGTGCCCTGCAGCAACGACAGGCTGTTCGTGAACAGGTATATGTCATTTGACGCCGAGACGAGGTTGTCACTGATCCGTTTCTCGACCCAACGCGATAGGGCCACCGTTTTTCCGTACCCGGCCGGTCCACTGAGGATGCCCACCGTGGCGCCGCTCCGTACGAAGTGCTCGGCGAAGCCGTCGAGGTGCTCGCGAGGGATCGTAAAGTGGTACGGGATGCCGCATTTGTATTTGTTGCTTTGGATGTTGAACAGGCTGATCTTGGTCGCATTCAGCGAAATCTCGGCCCATGTCCCTTGTTGGGATGTCTGCTGCTTCCCTTGTTCCATCTGGTTGTAGAAGGTATCCCAGCTATGGAAACCACAATATTCTGCCAACGCGTTCAGCGTATAGCTAGACGGCTGGTGTACCGAAGACGCGAAGCCGAAGACACGCTTGAGGGTGGTTTCGCTTACGCTCTTTTGCGTGGCCGCTTTGATTTCGAGCGCCAGCCGGTAGCAATCCGCGGGAACGATCTGTGAAATTTGGGACTTGTGTAGTACTAACAATTTCAGCTTATCGAAGTAAGCCTGTAGGTATGTTTTCATTTGGGGTAGATGTTTAAACAATAGCCTAATCCATTATTCGTGAATATTGATGTCATGCCGATATCCTTGTCAGCCACGATGTCAGGTAGGGGGGATTGGTGTCTTCATAGCGATGAGTGTCCTTAGTTAGTTCGATCCTTTGCGTTATTCGGTGTCATTCATCCAATTGGCAAGTGTAAAGCAACAACACACCAACAAAGCGATGTGTTTGAAAAATGTATGTGTTTCAAGGCGTCGTGCAAGCCAGTTCGGCCAACTTACCTTCAGCCATTGCAATCATGCTTCCGCCTATGCCGAACAGCCATTTGGCATGGGCTGGCCGCGCAACGGCAAACGTACACATAAGACAAGCCGAAATCAAGTCGATTTTGTTCGTGAACGAAATGAACGCGTCCCGATAAAATGAACATAGTGAACGGGGGTTTGGAATAGGGGCCAAGTTATCTTTGCGTGAAGAATCGGTTTCGGTTGGCGCATTTCAAAGAACATTCCCGAAGAGCTTTCGCTCCCCGGAAATGTCTAAAAACATCTACCAAGATAATGTACGCAATAACCATACCGTTTTCAGGCTCGCGGATCAATTGCCGGTTTGGCAGGGGTTCGTGGCCGCGATGAAAAACATAAAAATAGCTGTTGATAAACGTCTCACGATTCATAATCCCATAGCGAATGGAAACATCATCTACTTGCCCGAAAACTTCTTTCCTGCGTTTCTTTGTCTCTTTGCTGATCTTGGTGTGTGGCCTGGTTTCCACAGGTCGGGGGCAGGGGACGGGTCCGAAGCGGACTTACGCGAATTTTCAAGGCAAGTTTGAACGAGGATTGGGGGCACTCGGCAACCCAACGCTAGTCGGGTCAGTCACAGGACCGACCCTAGCGGTCAATGGGAACCCGAGGGACAATTCTTCGTTGAATGTTCCTGTAGGCTTATTGAACATCGTTGAAACCACGCAGTTTTTGGAATTCACGACCAACGGGCAGCACTCCGGTGTCCGAACGATTGATTCGGGTACCCCGGTGACGGTGAAATTCTCATTGCCCCGAGAGGTATTGGGATTGCTGAATGGTGTTTCAATCGGTACGTTTACGGGGCTTCAACCGGTAGATAGCGATTGGCCATGGTTAGCAGGGGGTGGACATCATGCTGGCCATAACTCCACAAACCGAACGGAATACTATTCGGATGCATCGCTCCTTAACCTGCTTTCGGGTACCGGTACTTTCGAGGTAACCATCACGCCTTCCACGGCCTATCAAGGTGTTTACGTATCGCTTCAAAGTGTCGGGTTGGGATTGGGCCTTTCGGCCGATCTCTTCCACGCCTATATTTATGAAAACGGTACCTTTGCAGATTGCGAGGCAAGGCATACGCCCGTAGACGTGCTCCATGGCACTCGGTCAGGGGCCATCGGCGCATTGACATCACTTGGTGAGGTTACCGACCCGTACAACGCGATCAATTCGGACTATACCGAATTTGCGACGATGAACGTAGGGGTCGGTGCGTTGAATACCATCTATCTGAATACGGTTTTCCCGACGGTATCCAATCCGGGGCAAGTGGTCAGGGTCGTCTTGGAACGACCCGGTTCGCTACTCGATCTAAGCGTGCTTTCTTCGTTCACGATCCAACCGTACAATCGCGGCCAAGAGGTGGGTGATCCCTTGGCGGCAAACGGTGGGCTGATTAACGCACGATTGCTTCCCGGAACGCAAAAATATGAATTGGCTTTCGAGGTCGATGACCCGTTTGACCGGGTCGAATTACGTTTCGAAAATACGGTGACGGCACTGACATCCCTTCGTGTATATGAAGTGAGCCGGTTGCCGAGGGTGGCGTTGCTGGAGGATCCCACCGAACTCGTCGCGGCCTTGACGGGCTGTGGCTCCGTGAACCTCCTGGCCGCGATTGCCAATTACCGGCCGGATTTCTACGACTATCGTTATTATACGGCTTCGTCGGGCGGCACGGCCTTACCTTCATCGGTTGTTGCGGCATCCGGTACGTACTACATCGAGGCAGTCGATCCGGTAACGGGATGTGTTTCGCCGCGTATACCGGTTGCGGCTACGGTGAATGCGTATCCGGAGGTCGTCTTCTCGCCCGCGCAGACCACGTTTGTCGTGGCACCGGGTGGCAGTGTCATGCTGCCTACGCCTTCGGTATCCAATGTCGCGACGTCGAGCATCCAATGGTATGATTACAATGGCAATGCCTTTACGCCGAGCGGTCCGATCACGATGCCTGCCGCACCGGGTGCCTATGTCTATTATGTCGTAGCCACGTCCACGGCGGGTTGCCAATCCGCGGCGGCGGTGGTGGTCATCGTCAATAGTGATGGATGCCCGCCGGCATTTACCCGCGAATATGCTTCCACCCAGTCGTCCACGACGACCAGCCTGCTAGGCATCCAATTAGGCTCGGTAAGCAACGGCGGCAATGCCGTAGATGGCAATCCGTCTACCTATTCAACCGTCGTTGAAAACTTGAATCTTTTGGGCCTTACCGGCGAAACGTCACAGACGTTGGAATGGGCTTCCGATGTGAATGCCGGAACACCCGTTACGGTCAAGTTGGCACGCGATTACGGTGTCGCTTCCGTGATCGGCGGTATTTATGTGGTGCCGGTCGATGCCGCTGGCGACGAAATCGGGCCGCGTGTTTCGGTCGACCCGAACCTGGCCGCAGCGGTGAATGGATTGAATGTCTTCGAACATACGTTCGTACCGACCGGGCAGACGGGTGCAGCAGTGGCCTATCGGGGCATCAAAGTCGTGATGACATCCGTGGTCAATGCGCTGCAAACCATCCGGGTCTATGACGCATATTATCACAACATCGGCGCGGCCGATTGTTCGGGCGGCGATGTCGTGGATGTTTTCGGTGGGTATGAGGCACCATTGTTGGACGTAAGCCTGGCGACGGGGCTGATCGGTGTCGTCGATGAAGGCAATGCCGTCGACCGCGATTTGACAACCGCTGCCGTGTTGCGTAATATCGCCGGTGTTGCTGCGCGAAGCAAACTCGAAGTGGTATTCGCCACGCCATCAATCGCGGGCGACAGTTTGCAAATCGTATTGGGTGAGCCGGGGTCGTTGCTGGACGTCGGTTTGCTCGACCAATTGCGTATCCAGCGATTCTTCGGCAACGTGCCTGTCGAGCAAGCGCTGGTCGTAGACCAGAGTTTGCTGCGGCTGAGCCTTTTGGGAGGTAGCTCCTACAGTGTATTGACCATACCTACCACCGTCGCGTTTGACCGGGTGAAAATCACCTATGGCGGCGTGGCCAATGTGGTTACCCAATTGAATGTATTCGAAGTATCCCGCAAAGCGGCCACGCAATTGCCGGGTACACCCAACGGCCAATTGAATAGCGTCGAGATTTGCCAAGGTGGAACGGTAGACTTGAGCGGGTTGCCCGATGACTGCGGCACCACCTATGCGCTATACGATGCGCCCCTTGGAGGTGCGGTGGCCGACGTGGCGGCATTGGGTGTCGGTGTGCATACCTTATGGATACAGCCCGTCCGTTACGGATGCGAATCCTTGGCCAGGGGTATCTTGACCGTTACGGTTACGGCGTCTCCGGTAGCACCGGTCATCGCGCCTACCGGCAACCAATTGGTGGCCGAAGGCGCAACGATTACGTTGCAGATCACGAATGCGGCGAGCTACGCTACTGGGACAACATTCCAGTGGTTCAAGGATGGTAACCCAGTGTCGGGACAGACCGACATCACGTTGACGATCGCAAATTTCGCAACCGTCGATCTGGGCGCGTACACCGCCATTGCCACGCGTATCTGTGCATCTCCGGCCAGTGCACCCACGACCCTGACGATGCTGGACGTGGATACCTGGATGGCTGCCGACCGGACATCGGTGAGCGGAGGGGAAGAAATTACCTACACCATATATATACGGAATAACAGCACGACCAACGACGTGACCGGAGTGAGCGTTGATGGTCCCGTGCCGGCAAACACGGAATTCGTTTCTGCCGAGAATGGCGGGACTGAGAGCGGGGGTACGGTATCGTTCGGCGGTATAGCCGTACCCGCAGGCCAAACGGTGAGCGTATCGTACAAGGTCAGGGTCAATAACGACCTGACCGGCGTGACGGAAATCAGCAACATCGCCGTGGTCAAAACCTATACGGGCGATCCAGGCGTTGGAACGGTTCCGCCGGCGGATCCAAGTGATCCGGCGGCAGGCCCTGACGCGGTGGCTACCCCTGGCACACCCACGGTCGTGCCGGTCGATCCAATCTCCGACTTGGTTTCGTGGAAGAGTTATACCGTTGGCGGCGATGCGACCGTAACGGCGGTTAGCGGCGGCGAAACCGTCGAATATACCGTTTATGTGCGTAATCGGGGAAATCAGCAGCTTACGGCCGTGCAAATCACTGACGTGCTTCCCGCCGGTGTCGTCTGGGAATCGGGTGGCACGCACAATGGCGGTACCGTTAGTTTCGAGATTCCTTCCTTGGCGGTTGGAACCACTACGAGTGTCAGGTTTTCGGTCAAGGTCTTGGCGGATCTAACGGGCGTGAGTGTCATCAATAACATTGCCGCTGTCTCGGCGAATGACGTGCCATCGAAGCAAAGCCATCCGCCGGTAAACAACGGCAACCCGGAAGGGAGCGGGCCGGATGAAGGCGAAACAGGTACGTCGTTGGATGTAACACCGGTTCATGACATCGATTTCTCCCTGATTGGAAGAAGTGACGGAAGCAATACCGGACGGGCCGAAGAAGGCGATGTCATCACTTACACCTTGACGATTACCAATACCGGAAATAAGGCCCTGGGTAATATTGCCGTAGCTGGCTTAGTGCCGACAAATACAACTTATGTTTCCGGAGGAAGTGAAAGCGGTGGAAATGTTTCTTTCCATATTCCAACATTGGCTGTGGGTGCCAGCCAGACGTTTACTTACCAGGTATCGGTTGGAGCGATCGATGCCAGTGTGACTTCAATCGATAACACGGGCACGGCAACTTATCGTAATGCGGCGGATGACGCCGATGTGACCGAGACAGAAAATCACTCCATGCCGACCGATTGTACATCGATAGTAGCGGGCGATATCGACCTTTCAGCCGATGAGGAGATTTGTGTAGGCGAAACGGTTACATTAACGGCCGATATACCAGGCGTTGCCATTGATCCGTCATTTATTAGGTGGTATACAAATCAGGGCCTTACCGGGTCGGCGCTTACCGGTTCGAATGTCGATGTGAGCCCTACGGCGACCACCACCTATTATGTTGTCGTTGAAGGAACAGGGTTTTGCTTCAACAATCCACCTGCCGAAGTCACGGTAACGGTAAATGCGTTGCCGGCCACACCAACCATCGCTGTTACGGGAGGTGCCACCGTGTGCGCTGGTGAGCACGTTTTGCTTACTTCTGGCGCTTCCGAAGGCAATCAATGGTTTTTGGACGGAAATGAACTGACCGGCGCTACGGGCGTGACCCATACCGCCACGGTTTCCGGAGTGTATACGGTCGTGGTTACGAATGCTTCCGATTGCGAGAGCGGGGTTTCCGCAGGCGTAGATGTCGTGATCCAGGCGCCCGTGCCCGCTCCGACGATCACGGCGGATGGACCGTTGGCAATCTGCCAAGGAGGCAACGTGTTGTTGACGGCAAGTGCGGCAGCGGGCTACCAATGGTACTTGAATGGCATAGAAATAGCCGGAGCTACGGGCCAAACGCTGAATGCCACGCTTGCAGGCACGTACACCGTGCTGGCCACGGTGTCGGGTTGCGAAAGCCCGATTTCAGATGGGGCGACCGTGAGCGTGAGCGAGCAACCGGTAGTGAGCCTGGATGGTCCGTTGACCTATGCCATCGAGGTCGGGCAATCCGTCCCGGTACCGGCCTACACCGCCGAAACCGGGGTGACTTACCAGTGGGTCGACCAAAACGGTGGTGATTTCGACGGCACGGTGTTCGGTCCGTTCGGCACGGCGGGCGTATATACCTATACCTTGATCGCTACCCGCGGTGTCTGCTCTTCATCGGTATCGGTCGTTATCAACGTGTATAATGAAGGGGAATGTCCGCCCGTATACGACCGCGTCTATAACACAGGCGCCGCCGAATGGACGGAAGCTAAAATCAATTTGCTGGGCATCGACATCGCCATCTTGGGCGATGTGCAGAATCCATCAAATGCGGCATCTGCCGATGTAACGACCTATTCGACGTTATCCGAGATACTTTCGACTAACCTGTTGGGATTGACGGGTGAGACGTCGCAAACCCTGACATGGGGTAACAACATCGCTGCCGGAACACCGGTTACCGTCAAATTGGCAAAGGATTATGGCGCCGCAGGTGTAATTGGCGGGATTTACGTCCAAGCGGTTGACGCATTGGGCAATGACGTGGGGAGCCGGCAATGGGTCGACCCGAATCTGGCATCCGTCGTCAATGGCTTGAATGTATTTGAATATACCTTTGCGCCCACGGCCCAGTTTCGCGGGGTGCGGATTGCGCTTTCCGCCGTATTGAATGCGGTGCAGACCGTTCGCCTATACAATGCCTACTATCACCAAGCTGGCACTCCCGATTGCAGTGATCCTGATGGTGTACGTGATGTCCTGGAGGGGGTGGAGTTCCCCTTGGGTATTGCCAATTTGGTATCCGGCCTTACCGGTGTGACCAACCCACGTCAAGCAGCCGATGGCGATGACGCCACTTACGCGACATTGCGCAATACGGCGGGCGTAAACGCGTTGACGAAATTGGAGGTTGCTTACGATGTCCCTGCACTGGCTGGCGACACGGTATCGATACACTTCAGCAAACCCGGATCCGTACTCGACGCGACGTTACTTGGCGCGTTCAGGATCCAGCCCTACTTGGGCAATACAGCCGTAGGTAACCCGATTCTCAGTACGTCCAACTTGCTGGACATCCAGGTACTGCCCGGCGCTAGCGAAGGGCGCGTAACCTACACCGCCGACGCGCCATTCGATCGGATCAAGATCCTGTATGGCGGCATTGCCAGCGTGGTCGATGAACTTCGCGTCCCAGAAGTGACGCGTACGATCCCGGCTGTGGTAACAGGGCCAAATGGCGATAATCGCTTCGAAATCTGTGCGGGCGAGGACATCAGCCTCGATCCGGATGATTGTACGACCTATATACTATACACCACCGAAAGCGGCAATACCGTCGCGGACGTTCCGGCATTGGTTGCGGGAACGCACACCTTGTTTGTCCAAACGGTACGCTTCGGCAGCTGCGAGATCGGTGAGCGTACATCGATCACGGTCGTGGTGAAAGCGAACGGCACGGCCGCCGATATCGTGGCCGATGACGTGGAAGTCTGCTTTGGCGAAGACGCGGAGGTAAGCGCAACCAGCACGACCGTATCGGATGCCCCCGTATTCACGTGGTATACCGACGCTGCGCTGACCGATATAGCTTTTACGACCACATCGGGGCAGGTTCATGCTATTGCTGGCTTGGCTGTCGGTACGTATACCTACCATGTTACCGTGCAAAGCGCAACGGTCTGTGAGCATGCACCCGGCACGGCCAAAGTGGTGACCGTGAAGGTACGCCATCAGGTTACCGCAGATGATATCGATGTCCCCGCAATCCTTGGCCAGTGCGCTGGCGAGGATGTGGTGATTTCGGCTTCCGTAACTTCAGGATTGGACGTCACCAATCCGGTATTCACTTGGTATTTGGATGCCGCGGGCAACGACGAGATTACCAACGGCAGCGTGGGAGGTGTCACCTACGCGGTGAACGGGGGCACGCTCACGGTGAGCGGACTGGCCAATGGTGCCAACGAGACCTATTACGTGAGTCTTTCGGGCGACAACGTATGCGCTAATGGTCCCGGTGACTTGGCGACCGTATCCGTCGTGATCGGCGATGCGCTTCCTGCTCCGGCAATTTCATCGGTAGCGGTGTGTGTAGGGGAAGATGCCACGCTTGCGGTTTCCAGCCCGCAGGACAACCTGGAATACCATTGGTACACGACCGAGGATGGAACGACATCGTTCCATACGGGTAATGGTTATACATTGACAGACGCCACGATCAGTACGACGTACTACGTCGAGGCGGCGATGGCGGGAGGCGGCACCTGCATCAGCGACACGCGCACGGCGGTGACGGTCACGGTCAACCCGCGTGCCACGGCTTCGGATATCGACGCCACGGACGTGACCGTCTGCGCGGGCGGATCGGTGACCTTGACCGACCTGGTCACGAGCGGGGTTGCCGGCGCGGCATACCGTTTCTACACGGACCAGACCCTGGGCACCGAGGTGACCGTCCTCACGGTCAGCCCTTCGAGCACGACGGTTTACTACGTGACGGTAAGCGGCACGGGTGTGTGCGAGAATGCCCCCGGCGAGGCGGCCGAATTGACGGTGACGGTGGATGCCGTTCCTGACGCA